>NZ_BAABCN010000011.1:0-3526 GCF_039538945.1 Glaciibacter kafniensis
TGTTCCCCAACCCGGCCGCCCTGCTGCGCCTGGCCGGCGCCGTCCTCGTCGAGCAACACGACGAATGGGAAGCTGGCGACCGCCGCTACCTCTCCGAAGCCTCCATGGCCGCGCTGCGCACGATGAACGAGCCCGTTGCCGAGCCGATCGAGGAGGTGGTTTCACTCCCCGAACTCGCTGCGGCATAATCAAAACACTGACCCGCACGGTGTTGAGAAACTCCACCACTCAGCGGGACGTGACCGATCATCGCCTACGTGACCGACGAGCCGAGAGTGCCAAAGAGGGTCAACCGCGTCGGGCAGATGCATCAGTCAATGGACCCTTTAGATGACGACACCGCGATGGAGCTTCGGCGACTCGCAAAGTCATTCCTTCCGGAGCTGAATGCACGGATCGCATCATTGCATTTTACGATCGGTCGCGAACTCGCTGAGCTTGGCATGGAAGCTGTCTACAAGTTCCCGGACCTGTCGACACCCGACGTTTTTTCGGTGGGGAGAGTGGGCAAGAGGAGGGTGAATTAATCGGGCCCGGTAGCGGGGCGAGCTGGTGCACCTTTGCTTCCGTCACAAACCATGCATGGAATTAGATCCGGGAAGTGATGGAATTGTGATGGCGCGAGAGGGTCGCGATCCCCGCGATATGGGGCAAGTGAGAATTACGTGAACTGCCCGCAGTAGAAATAGCCTCGTGAATCCCCGTGATTCCGGGGCTATTCGTCTTTTCAGTCGGGGTCTCCTGGAGACCTCTCCTCGGGTGTCACCCTGCTCCGTCGGGGTACCGAAATCAGGAGTGGAGGCGTGTCGGCCGAGGCCCGCCTGCGGAACGGCGGGCCTGCGCATCCGCGACACGCACTCCGTTCCTGATTTTGGCACCCGTGCCCCACTCGGTCGAGCCGGTCGAGACCTCCGCCGGCCGTTCTCGGGTGCAATCCGTGTCGACGGATGCGATCACAAGGGCACCAGGGTCGGCCAACGGATGCAGCACCCGCGTACCGTCGAACACGTGAGCTAAGCGGCATCCTTCGGCTGGTTGCCCAGCCCCACCGCCGGCAGCACGACACCATCGATGAGCGAAATGAGAAACTGCCGATCGACGGGCGTGCGCAGGATCAGCACGCGGTAGGCCGCCATCGACGGCGCGATCAGCGAGAGGGCGGCGATGTCGCAGCCGGCAGAAATCTCGCCACGGTCGATGGCTCGCTGCATGAGAATGCGATTGGCCGCCGCGCGGGGCTCCACGATTGCGGCATTGGCCGCCTCGGCAAGCTCAGGTGCGCGCGACAACATCGACATCAGCCCGCCCATGATCTGAAGTTTCTTCTCGCCGTCTTCGATCGAGTGCGGCTTGATCATCGAGACAAGGTCGCCGCGGAGCGTTCCGGTGTCGGGCAGATGCGTGGGGTCGAGGTCGCCCTTTTTCATGCAGGCCACGGCGTCGATGACGAGTTCGGCCTTGGACGCCCAGCGGCGGTACACGGTGGCCTTGCCCGCCTTGGCCCGTGCCGCGACCATGTCAATTGTCATGCCGTCGTACCCAACTTCGGCGAGCACTTCGAGAGCGGCGTCGAGTATCTCTGGGTCGCGGGTGTGGTCGCGTTTGCGGCCGAGTTTCGCGGGTTGCTCCGCAGCCTCGTCAGTGAGGCTGGCGTCAGCGAGGCTGGCGAGGCTGTCGTCAGTGAGGTTCGGTTGCGTCATTGCGCCGATCTCCATTTTTCGTGAATTGTGCGGTGTTGTCTGTACGAATATTCAGGAACTATTAAGATCCGGAACTCCACAGTATCGTATAGTCTCGGGTTTATGCCTCAGACTTCAACAGTTTCTTCGGGCGCTCCCGCCGCTCCGGTGGTCTCATCCCGGCGCTGGTGGACGCTTTCCGTCGTTGCCCTTGCTCAGCTGATGGTGGTGCTCGACTCGACGGTCGTCAACATCGCGCTGCCTTCTGCCCAGGCCGACCTCGGCTTCACCAACGGCGAGCGGCAATGGATCGTGACCGCCTATTCGCTCGCCTTCGGCAGCCTGCTGCTGTTCGGCGGTCGCCTCTCCGATCTGGTCGGCCGCAAACGCATGTTCATCATCGGCCTGATCGGCTTCGCCGGCGCCTCAGCGCTCGGTGGCGCGGCCGGGAGCTTCGGCGTGCTCGTCGGAGCTCGGGCCCTGCAGGGCGCATTCGGTGCGCTTCTCGCCCCGACAGCCCTAGCCGTGCTGACGACGACATTCACCATTCCGAAAGAGCGCGCCCGCGCGTTCGGAGTCTTCGGTGCGATTGCCGGCGCCGGTGGCGCCGTCGGACTCCTCCTCGGCGGCTACCTGACCGAGTATTTCAACTGGCGCTGGAACCTCTACATCAACGTCTTCATCGCGATCTTCGCCGTGATCGGCGCCCTGATCTTCGTGAGCAACGCGAAGCGCGTCGGCCCGCGCCCGAAGCTCGACATCCCCGGCACTCTGCTCGTCTCCGGCGCCCTCTTCGGATTGGTCTTCGGGTTCTCGAACGCCGAGACCGACGGCTGGGATTCACCGCTGTGCTGGGGGATGCTGACTGCCGCCGGTGTGCTGTTGGTCGCGTTCGTTCTCTGGCAGCGTCGAGCGAAGCATCCGCTTCTGCCACTCGGAATCGTTCTTGATCGCAATCGCGGGGCGGCGTACCTCTCGGTGCTGATCGCCGGCGCCGGTATGTTCGGAATCTTCCTGTTCGTGACCTACTACCTGCAGACGTCCCTGCACTACACGCCCATGCAGACCGGCCTCGCGTTCTTACCAATGATCGCGATGTTGGTGCTCGCCGCACAGCTCTCGACGAACATCTTCGTTCCGCGGTTCGGGCCCAAGGTCATGGTTCCGTTTGGGATGGCGCTCGGCGTGATCGGGATGGTCTATCTGACGCGCCTCGGCCTCGACAGCACCTACGCTGCCGACATCTTGCCGCCGCTGATGATTCTCGGCTTCGGAATGGGCTCCATCATGCCCGCCTCGATGCAAACGGCCACCCTCGGCGTCGACCGCCACTTCGCCGGCGTCGCCTCAGCCATGGTCAACACAAGCCAGCAGGTCGGCGGATCGATCGGTACCGCTCTGCTGAACACCCTGGCCGCAACCGCAGCGGCCAGCTATCTGGCCGATCATGTTCCCCCCACTGCCGCCGTCGCCGCACAGGCAGCGATCCACAGCTACGCGACCGCGTATTGGTGGGGTGCCGGGTTCTTCGCGGTCGGTGCGGTGATCGCGGCGCTGCTCTTCCGCCGGATCGGCCACGGCATCTCGCTGGCGAACCCCACCGCTGACCGGGAGCGGGAGACGGTGGCAGCCCACTAGCCGAACGATGCGGTGACTGACTCGATTTCGTCGGATGAATCGGTCTGTGACCAGTCGAAACACGGCTGCATCCTCTGATCGAGTAGTCGTAGACCTCCGGAGAGGCCGCTTCGGAGGAGATTCTGCGACACGCCGCATGAAACCGGCTGGGCCGACCCAGGGATTCCGGTCAGTAGTCCTCCGCTATTACTGATTGGATTGCGAATATG
>NZ_BAABCN010000012.1:0-362 GCF_039538945.1 Glaciibacter kafniensis
TGACCGCTGCAATCCGCAAGACCGGGATCATCGTGAACCGGAAAACAGTCGCGGGGATCATGGCTGAGCTCGGCTTGATGTCCCCGCTGGCGGAGCGATCATTCAAACGCGCCAAGGCCCGTGCCGCCCGGCTGAAGGACCCGGTCGACCTGCTCAACCGTGACTTCGGTTCATTGATTCCGGGATCGATCCTGGTCGGTGATATCACCTACGTGGCGACCCGTCAGGGCTGGCTGTATGTCGCGACAGTGATCGATCTGGCCACCCGCCAGGTGCTCGGCCATGCGACCAGCAACCGACAAACCACCAAGCTGATCGTTCGGGCTATGACCGCGGCCCGCAAGAGCGGCCTGATCGTCAAG
>NZ_BAABCN010000012.1:382-276170 GCF_039538945.1 Glaciibacter kafniensis
CAACAACAACCGACTGCACCAAGCATTGGGCTACCTGACACCGGCCGAGAAACTCGCCGAGCTTCGACCTATGGCAGCATAGAAAATCTATCCACAGGACACTGACCGGAATCCCTGGGTCGGCCCAGCCAGGTTTGCTCGGCGTTTTGCAGAATCTCCTCCTTTACGTAATGGCACACGTGTGCAACGGGGCAGGCACTTATCGACACACCCCGAACGCCCCGGTTGATCGTGAGATCGCCGGGGCGTTCGGCGTCCGCGCTTGGTGTCGGAGCGCGGTGTCGGAGCGCGGCATCGACGCTCGGCATCGGCGCTCGGCATCGACGCTCGGCATCGACGCTCGGCATCGACGCTCGGACGTGCGCTTGCCGTTGCTGCTCACCAGGCAGACGAGTAGCCTGAAATCGTCATTCGTGAAGCCGCACCGGAGCGACAATGTGGCGTTGCCACTCGACGGCGCGAGACGGATGCCTGAGAAGCCCAGAGCCACATGGTGCTGCACATCGATCTGATTGTTCTGCACGCGGCCTTCGCGACGGTCGCGTTCGGACTCGGCTGCGCCTTGATGGCCGTGCTCCCCGAGTCGGCGCGTTCGCGACGGTTTATCGTCTACTACTGCTGTGTCTGGGCCGCCGTAGCTTTTCTCGTCGCAGCCGTCTTGGTCGACTGGCCACAGCTGCCACTCGTGAAACGTGTCGCGTTCGGTGGCTTGTCCCTACTCGGGCTGTATCTACTGTGGCGAACAGATCGCGCGCGCGCATCGCTGCTGCAGCGTCGGGCGGGATGGAGCACCGCTTTCGTGGGGCACATCGGGTTCGTGCTGATTAGCCTGTTCGACGGTTTCTGCATCGTCACAGCCATCGATCTGCACCTTCCACCGCTCGTGATCGCCCTCGTCGCCGTGCTCGGCGTCGTTGCCGGAGTGGTCGTCATCCGGCGCGTCGCTCGGCGTGAGCAAGGGCGTTCCGCCGCTGCTGCCGGAATCGGGGCACGGTGAACGTGACCAGTGCCGCAATGACCAGTGCCGCTATGTCCAGTTCAGCAACGACCGATGCAGAGCCGAAGGGAGAATCGACATGACCTCAACCGATCCAGGAAGCGATGACGAATCCAACCCGCTCACACGAGGCCGACCGCTCGGAGGGCGCACGGGAGTCGCCGTCGCCTCGCTCGTGCCGCTCACCTGCCTCGCCTTGTTTCTGATTTTCGGGTTTCTGGGCGGGTGGGTCTGGAGTTGGGTTTTCTTTCTCGTCATCCCGCTCGCACTCCTCGTGATCTTCGGACCTCGAGATCGGCGGAGCGGTCGGCACTGATCGATCCGCGTCCGGCCATGGCTTCGGCTAGGGCTTCGGCTATGGCTTCGGATCGGACCGCGACCCGGTGTTCGACGGAGGCCCCTCCCGGCGCGCGCCCCGGGCATCCGCTCTGCGATCGTAGAGCGCCTGCAGCGGCCAGCCGAGCAGCAGGATGAGCAGCGCAAAGAAGTTGATCGCCGGCACCAGCACACCGATCAGCAACGCCACGAAAAACAGTGTCGTCGCGACGATGCTGGCGAAGACTTTGCGGTCGTCAATCGGATTCGTGTCGAGCTCCAGCTGCGGATGGCCGCGCACCAGGAGAGTCATCGACGTCAACAGCAGGCTACTGACGGCCATCGTGCCGATGTAGAAGGCGATGCTGGTGGCGGTCGTGGGAAATTGGGAGATGATCTCGGTCGGCAACGGCAGAAGCACCACGGTGAACGCCCACAACAGATTGAGCACGAGGAGCCTACGGGTGTAGGACGTGACGTGCTCGAACATCGCGTGGTGGGTCATCCACAGGCGGGCGATCACGGCAAAACTCAAGGCGAATGCCGCGAGCCCGTCACCGTTGTCGCGCAGAAACTGATCGATTGAGAGCCCCTGCTGTGCGGACTGCGCCACAGAGTCAACCAGCGGCAGAATGAGCAAGGTGATGGCGATGGCTGTCACGGCATCCGTGAAGAAAACGACCCTGTCAAGGCCCCGCGTCGTTGGCATGCGCTCAGTATTGCGTGCGCCATGCGCTGCGGCCCGGCATTACCGGGCGCGGCACGGAATTGGTCCAGGGGCGCCCAGGGCTGCCCCGGCGGCCGCTCAGCCCACCAGGCGCTTCAGGTCGAGTTCATTTGACGCATCTCCCGACGGATGCGCCGCAGCACCGCCTTCTCGTCGTTGATCCATGCTCGGAGGTCCATGAGCTGGCACCTCAGCTGCTCCGCGTCGACGAGGCGTTCCTCCAGCAGATACCCAGCGAGGTATTCCGTCATGCGCAGCTGGGTGGTTCGTTGCTCCAGATCGTCGGGTATCCAGGGAGCGCGCACGAACTGCAGCAAGACGAAGATCAGGTCGTCGGCGTGCATCGTGCGGGCGACGGCGCCCTCCCGGGTAAATTGCCGTTCCGCGGCCAGAATCTCTCGGTCTGCGCTGACGAGAATCCGCTCGCCCTCGGTCTCCAGGCATTCCCGCAGCCGTTGCTCGGCTAACTCGATGCGCGAGCGAGCCAAGCCGGTCTTGTTGGCAATCGACCTGTCGAAGAACTGCCGCAGGATGGGGTCAATGGTGGGTCGTAGAGTTTTCATGCGCCCATGCTCGCGCGCACCACCGACACGCTCGATCTCCGTCACCCGCTCGGCTTCGCAGCTGCCCCAACTAGGCTGGACGGATGGCCGATCCCGTCGATGACCCCGCTCTCCGGGGCGCCTTTCGCGCAGCCGGAGTGACCCACGAGCCCGGCCTGGTCAACGATCTCCTGCAGCAGATGGCCCGCTTCTCGCCGGAGAGGGCATCGATGTGAACGCCCCGTCGACGTTCGACACGGAGTCCCTGAACGCTGCACTCGGACGCGCGGTCGAGAACACAGATCTGGAAGGTTTTGCACCGGTCGGTGCCACCCGCACGCGCACCTTGACCCTGCTTCGAGCGACGTCGAACGCGATCAACGAGGGCAGCCCGCAGGTTGCCGAGACCATCATCCGCAAAATCAACCCTGAACCAACGACAGGCGAACCGTCTGTCGCTCATATGATCGGGGTCAGCTTGGGCCTTCTCGACCTATGGCACGACGATCCGGATCTCACTCAGACGCTTGCGCGCGCTCGTGCACCGCGCTGGGCCAGCCGTTCCCGTGCTGCGGGAACGGACATCATCTCCCTGGCGAGCAAGGGCCGCGCGTTTGACTCCATCGGGTCGCTGCATCGTCGGTACAACGCAGGTGAAATCCTCAACGGCAGCATTCTCGCGGTCACCGGAACCCTCCAGATCTGGGCGGAATCCACGAATCAGAGCGTGCGTGGACTTGGCAAGACGGTGTTGACTCAGGCGACGTAAGGGATTCGCGCGGGCGATCCCACCAGCCGTTCTCGAGCGGCAGAGCGACGCTGCCGAGAGACGCGGCAGAGCGACGCCGCCCGTAGTCCCGTCGGCCCAATAATCCGAATAACCGGATCAACGATCCCGATTACGGCCGGGCTGCATACGCCCGCATGAAGACGCCAACACCGGCGGTCATGCTCCGTCTGACCTCATCGGGGTCGGCGCGAGCGGGGTCGGGCTGGTTGTTGTAAGCGAGAAGCACGGTCAGAGCGGTGAAATGATCGGCGGCTTGGCGCGGATCCGAGATGTCCAGAAGGCCACGCTCAGCGAAGTGCGCCAGGCGTTCCGCGATGGCTTCCTCGGGCGCCGCGGAGTCCAAAAGCGTTGGGGCTACCGGCAGTAAAGCACGGTGCTCCTTGGTGAGGGTGAGCGCCGCGGCGTAGTCGGCGGAACCGACGACTGTCGTGCCGATCTCGATGACGAAGGCGGCCAGCGCCTGCTCAAGATCCTGCATGGTGCGGATGGCGACATCGTCAGCGAGGTGCTCGTCGAGGGCTGTGTACAGCGCGCGCAACAGTGACTCACCCGCGTCTTCGACGACCTCGGCCAGCAGGCGCACCTTGTCGCCGTAATAGTCATACACCGTGCGCTTCGAGACGGTGGCCTGCGCGGCGACGGCATCCATGCTGGTGCGCTCGAAGCCGTCGCGTAGAAACAGCTCGCGGGCCGCGGCGAGGATTGCGGCACGCTTCGTCGCGGAGCCTTCGCGCAAGCTCTTCTTCGTGCTCGGTGCGGTCATCGGTTACCTCCGACGACGATTCTACACTGACCGGTGTACTAACTACACTGCACGGTGTAGTGTCACAGTCATGACTCTTTCTCCCCCACTCACGTCCCCTGTCCCACCGCCGGTCTCGCAGCGCCGGCTGAACCTGATCAGCCTGGTGCTGGTGCTCGGATTGATCACCACGATCCTTGACACCACCATCGTGAATATCGCGCTGGATCATCTGCACACCGCATTCAACGCATCCGTCGCCGACACCCAGTGGGTTGTCACCGCCTACCTGCTCGCCTACGTCGCCGTCATCCCCATCTCGGGCTGGGCATCCGAACGGTTCGGCGCACGCCGAGTGTGGATGTTTGCGGTCACCGCCTTCCTGGTCGGGTCGCTGCTCTGCGGCCTCGCGTGGAACCTGCCGGCGCTGATCGGCTTCCGGGTGCTGCAGGGCATCGGTGGCGGCATGGTGCTGCCCGTCACGATCACGATTCTCACCCGTGCCGCCGGCAAGGCGCGGATCGGTCGCGCCATCGCGACGATCGGCCTGATCGGCCAGCTCGGTCCGATCCTCGGCCCGATCATCGGTGGCTCGATCATCGACTCGATCGGATGGCACTGGCTGTTCTACGTCAACCTCCCGGTCTGTCTGGCCGCTCTCGTGCTGGCACCCTTCTTCCTGCCGACGGGCGAGACGGATCGCACTCGCTCGCTCGATGCACTCGGCGTCGTGCTCTTGACTCCGGGGATCGTTGCCGTCGCGTACGGGATCAGCCAGGCGGTCGGGGTCGGCGGATTCGCTGCGGTCGGAGCCTGGCTCCCCCTGATCATCGGCGCCGCTTTCATCGCCGCGTTCGCCCTCCATTCCCTGCGCGCCAAACGCCCCGCGCTGCTGGATGTGCGACTCTTCGCTCGCCGCAGCTTCGGCCTGAGCAGCGTGATCACTTTCGCCGGCGGATTCTCGCTCTACGCCTTGATGTTTCTGCTGCCGATGTTCTACCAGCAGATCCGCGGAGAATCGGTGTTCACCACCGGCCTTCTGCTCATTCCGCAAGGCCTCGGGACGATGTGCTTCATCCTGCTCAACCGTCGCCTTGCCGGCCGCATTGACACCCGCTTCGTCATCGCCGGCGGCGTCATCGTGACCATGATCGGCATCCTGCCCTTCGCACTCGCCGCATCCACCGGCGGAGATGTGCTGCTTCTGGCCGGCCAGTTCTTGCAAGGCTTTGGCATGGGCGCCGTATCGCTGCCCGTGATGACGCTCGCCTTCGCCGGCCTCAGCCATGCCGAAACGCCGCGAGGCAGTGCGGCGTTCAGTGTCGTGCAACGCGTCGGCGCCCCGTTCGGCGTCACCGTGATCGCGGTCATTCTCCAGAGCTACCTCACCGGTGCGACCACCGCGCCGGAGGCCTTGGGCGCATTCACTGCGACCTTCTGGTGGGTCTTCGCGCTCAGCCCGATTCCGCTTCTTCTCGCGCTGCTGCTCCCCGCCGCGTCGAAAGCGACCACTCCGGTGACAGCGTCGGCCGCGCCTGCCGAGCCGATCACTCCGGGCGCGCAGATCGCTCCGGCCGAGGCACGATCCCCCGCCCCCGTGGCTCAGTGAATGATGGCGGTCACGGCTCGACAGTCACGGCTTGACGGTCACGGCTAAGCGGTCACGGCTAAGCGGTCACGATTCGACGGCCGGCGGGAGAGAAACGGGTGAGTGTGACGTTCCTCTCCCGCCGACATCCGCCTACTTCACCAGCGCCGCCCGATACCGCTCATACTTCGACTTGCCGACGAGCCGCCAGATCATCCGCACCGGCGCCGGCAGGTTCTTGTGCTGCCACTCGACGCCACCATCCGGTTGCGCGGCCAGGATCGCCCCGAGCTGAATGAACGTCTTGCCCTTCGGAGTGGACTTGCGGCCATGCTCGGCGAGCGCGTCGACATCCGCCGGGGTCAGCACGGTCTCCATCACGGGCACGATGTTCGTCTCTTCGTCGGGCAGGTGCACGGCGAGCGCCGCGTTGATGCCGGTGAGCGCGGCGGTGACGGATGCGGCGTCCTCGGCGCGTCCGCTGGCGCGCCAGGCCGGCAGGCTCGCGTCGAGCTCCCGCAGGTGCACGAGCATCTCGGCGTGCTGCTCTTTCATGCGCCCGACATGCGCGGCGCACGAGGGAGCCTGGCTCTCAAGTCGGTCCCAGAGCATGGTGTCTTCGCCTTCGTGATGCCCGTGCAGGCCGACCGACAGCATCGCCAGGTAGTCGCCGACGTGCTCGGCGTGCTCCGCATCGCCCGCGACGACCCCGCGCACGAGTGTTGGACCTTCGCCGAATCCGGCCCGAAACATCCGGTGGATCTCGGCCATGCCGCTCGCGTCGCAGGTCTTGACGCCGCCGGGGGCGCTGTGCCGGCCGGGCTCGCTGTGCCGGTTGGGGTCGCTCGCGTCGTCGCCGGGGTTGGCGCCGCTGGAGGGAAGTGCGTGTGCGGGCATGGGGGCTCCAATCGTCGGGAAGTAGCCGCTGGAACCCTATTCCGAGTGGCGGCCGGGCGGCAAGGGGTTTCTTACTACCACTTCGTTGGTTGAGGAGCGCCCGACGAAGTCGGCCGTGTCTCGAAGGTATGAGGGCCATTTCGTTGGTCGAGGAGCACGCGACGAAGGAGCGCGCGTCTCGAGACCCGGCGAGCCGACCTCCAAACGCAACCCAGTTCAGAGATCTCCCCCACTACGCTCGAAACAATGCCTTCCACTAAGAGTCGCTCGCCCCGCACTCGCACTCGCACCCGCTCCGGCCCCGCCAGCTACCTCGCCCCCATCACCTTCCTCCTCGCCGCCCTCATCATCAACAGCCTCTGGCCCCTCCCCCTCTGGGTCGCCGGACTCTACCTGGGTGCCAGCATCCTGTGCTTCATCGTCTACGCGGTCGATAAGTCCGCGGCGCGTGCGGGGCGCCGGCGAGTGTCGGAACGCACCCTGCTGCTCCTCGGCCTGATCGGTGGCTGGCCGGGTGCCGTCGTCGCCCAGCAGACGCTGCGACACAAGACGCAGAAGGTCAGCTTTCGCCGGGCCTTTTGGGTGAGCGTCGTTGCCAACGTTGTCGTCTTCGTCGTGCTGGCCACACCGCTGGTTTCAATGCTCGTCGAATGGGCGGCGAACCAGCCGCGCTGACCGTGCGATCACGCGGCCCGAGACATCCGTCAGTCGACGCGTGAGACAGCAGCGTCCCGTCGGTACCTACCCGATCGCCACGATCAGACACAGCCCGGCCAGAACCAGACTCACCGGCGTCATCAGGTTGCGCTCGGGTTTGCTGCGGGAGATCCCGTTCATGAGCACGCCGAGCGCGAAGTAGCCAGTGAGCACCCACATCGCCACGGTGACGAAGGTGGCGCTCGTGATGACCGATGTCAGCTGCGCCGCCTCGAGCACGATGAATGCAAACATCGCGTAGAGCACGATCGACACGGCGCTGCCGATGCGCAGGCGAGACGGCAGCACCTCGTGCTGGCCGCCCCAGGCGAACCGGCCGAGCGGCAGTCCGGCGATCAGCAGCAGCTGGAAGATGGCGAGGAGTCCCAGGATGATACAGATGAGGATGGCAGCGGTTGTTGTCATAGGGTCAGCTTAGGGAGCTGCCTGTTGAGAGGCACGGTGCCAAATGGGGTCGCGCCCAATCTCTGCCACGAACGAAGAGGGGCGTCAGCGCATACCGATTGCGATTGTCCATCAGCCGGAGAGTGCGTAGGCCGTACCGAAAGTTACCCCGGCCGTTGGTCGAGGCGGTATGCGCCCCACAGATCTGGTCCCGGGCACACTACACAGGCGCTCGGGTCGCGAAATACTCGTAAAGACTTTGTTCGATGGGACTTTCCAGCCCGAGTTGCATTGTGACAACGTCAAGCCCCTTTTCGCCGTCCCCGGACATTTTTGTCTGGCGAGCATCTCGCGAGATGGCCTTGCCCAAATAGTAGAAGTCAGTTCCTTCAGCGTCGTCCTTCTTCGCGAACAGGTGAAGCGGAATGCGATTCTCTACGATCGCCTTCACCTCACCACTTGCAAGGGTGCGTTTGCTTCGCGTAAACCAAGTCAAGGAGGACTGGTCGAGAAACGCGTCTTCATACTTTGTGCTCTCGGAAACCTCGTCGCCCTTGTGATAGGTGACGAAGATGGGGCAGCTGTTCGAATAGAAGTCGACTTTGTACCCGAAAATATTGCCTTGCTGATTGGATTCCCAATTGAGCAGGCGACAGACATCCTTCCGAGAATATCGTTGGCCCACTTCAAGCTGGCCGCTCCATTTGTAGCGATGACGCGAAAGATAGAGGCCTGTCTCAATCACATCGCGCACGTGAGATTGAAGGAGAAAATTTGCTCTCCACGCAGTCGAAAGCTTCTCACCGAGCGAGTATGTACTGTCGTGGAGGGCAACGATCGGCTCCGACCCGTACTTGGCGATCTCCGGAACCGTGTAGAAGGACAAGCTCAATACGCGCATCACAGATTCAATAGTTGCCGAATCGTGTGCAAGGCCGTGCGACTCGAGCAGACTCTTGAAAAAGCCTGTCGTGACTTCTCCATCCGACAGGAGTTGATTGAGAAGCAGCAACTCATGGGGTCGCTTGCCATTGAGCAGTTCCCCGGACAGGAACGTAAGTACCCGGCCTTCATACTCAGTTGGTTGGGCGTCGGTCGCTCCTACCTTGTTCAAGAACCGCCAGTAATTCTTTTGCTTGGTCGCGATCACGTTTGGATCGACCAAATCGAACCGAGCGAAGTCAATGAGTCGGGGCGGTCGGCCCAAACGGTTCTTGAGCTCGACGAATGACTTTTTGAGGTTCGTCATACTGTCGAGCTTTGTGGCCGCGAGAGAAGCAAATATTCGCTCTCGAGAGATTGCGTCAAAGTTCACACTTGAAAGACCAGCAATTGCGCCGGCCTCCTGCGCATCGATGATCTTCTTGCGGATCGAATCTTTGCTCAGCGAGCTGTCGCCGAACAAGGCAATCGGAATCAAGTAGTTGTTGTCGTAGTTGCCGATGAAGTCGATCACCACAAGGTGATCCTTCCCCGCGGCCTTACGCAGCCCTCGACCTAGCTGCTGGGTGAACACGATGCTCGACAGCGTCTGGCGGAGCATGACTACCTGATTTACCGACGGGATATCGATGCCCTCATTGAAGATGTCGACGGTCGCGATGTAGTCGAGGTCGCCACCTTCCAGCATCTGCACTGCAGCTTCGCGCTCTTCGACAGAGTTCTTCCCGCTCAGGGCGAGTGTTCGGAGCCGTCCCCCATGAACGCTGCGTTGGTTCAAAAGCGTCGATAGTTCCGCCGCCTCATCGTTCCTGCTGCAGAAGATCAGCCCTCGTACAGGCACTCCCGCGTGCCCATACGTCTCAATTGCCGAGACGAGGTGGTCTACTCTTTCATCAGCTATCAGCCGACCGAGATCTGAAAACTGATCTATGACTTCGCCGTCTCGTACGAAGTCAGTGACGCCATAGTAGTGAAACGGCGCCAACATGTCTGCTTCGAGCGCCTTCTGCAAGCGGATCTCGTATGGCACGTTGAAACCAAACAACTCAAACACGTTGAAGTCGTCAGTGCGCTCCGGGGTCGCAGTCATCCCGAGCAAGAAGTCGGGCTCTAGATAATCAATGAGCCGTCGATAGCTTGCCGCCCCAGCCCGGTGGACCTCATCAATGAGCACGTAGTCAAATGCCCCGGGCTCAATCGCATGAAGATTTTCCAGCCGAGATAGGGACTGAATCGATGCGAAAACGAAACGGCGATCAAGCTCCTTTCTCGTGCCCACAAACTTGCCGAAGTCTTCGTCAGGCGCACGAAGCACGCGTTTGAACTCCTCGATCGCGCGATCGAGGATCTGCTCCCGATGCACGACGAACAACATGTGTTTGGGCACGTAGGCACGTACATCGAGTGCCGAGAGGATTGTCTTTCCGGTGCCGGTCGCGGAGATGACCACGGCGCGGTTCTCCCCCGCATCGCGCAACTTCTGTATCTCAGAGAGTGCTTCCACCTGCATTGTGTTCGGGACAACGACCCCGGTAGGCAGGAAGTCGTCTGAGGACGATTCAGCCACGCCGGACCCCCGCTTCGACTCGCGAGGCTGCGGAACCCACGTCGATGCATATTCGTCGATCCAGGCTGGTGTGAGAGCAACAGAGGCATCGACGTGTGTCTGAACGGCGCGACCCAGCTGTTGCACGATGTCGCCATCAGGAAGTGCTGAGAAGCGAAGGTTCCATTCGTGGTTCCTCAACAACGCAGACTCAGTCAAGTTTGAGCTGCCGATAATCGCAGTTGTACTCGCGTCTTGCTCGAATATGTAGCCCTTCGCATGAAATCCGGCACCGGAGTCAGGGTGCACGTAGACCTCGACACCCACGAGATTGAGGAGTTCACGGAACGCTGCCGGCGAGTTGAATCCAAGATAGGTGGATGTGATGATCGTGCCGGTGCCTCGAAAGTCGAGGAGGGCCTGTTTGAGCATGGCAATCGCGCTGGGCGTGATGAAGGCGACAGAGAAGACGAACCCGTTCGAACGTTTGAGCTCATCGAGGATCGCTTTGAGCATCGTGTTGCGCCCTGTATTCGAGACAAGGGTCGGGTGGAAGACCTGGCCAGCATCGACCCGAGAGTCTAGGAACCCGAACGTGTTGTCGAGCGTCAACTGACGAAGGGTTTCGCTCACCCCTGGAAGTCTTTCATTACCCGCTCAACTGCAGGAATGTCGGCGGGAGCCCACTCAAGCTGATCCAGCTCGGCGGCATCTACCCATCGGATTTCTGAATGCTCTGTGAGGCGAGGCTCGTCACCGATGAGCGAGCAATAGTAGGTCGTAAGGATGACGATTCCGAAGTCGTACTCGTGCTCGGTGGTTTCGATGAACTCACCAATTTCAGCGGAGCAAAGCAACTCCTCTTCGAGCTCGCGGAGTAGTGCCTGCTCTGGCGTCTCGTTTAGCTCAATCTTTCCTCCGGGGAATTCCCACATGCCGGGCAGAGACATGGTCGAACTGCGCTGAGCCGCAAGGATCGTCTTTCCTCGAGTGAGGACAGCACCGACCACGTTGATTCTTTTCTTCAAGTCTGTACTCCGATGCTTGGCCGCCGATGACTATTGCCAGCCTAGCCAGCGCAGGAGGTCCGGGCCTCGCGACATACGCAGCGCGGCGCTGTCAACACCTCATCACGGCGTGCCGCCCAGGGACCGATACCAGCCTGCATCGGATGCGAGGTCGAGGTACATATCACGGCGCCTCACACTCATCGCTAATTCAAGGGGTCGTGCGATCAAATTCCGATATTGCCAGGGCATTCGGCTACCGTGCTTTCTCCACCAGGTCGAGCGTTGGATCGCGGGGTGTCGGTGGGCCCAGCTAGCGTTGCGCACAACATGAGTGATGCTCACCCAGTGCCGCCACCCACAACGATGAAGGCACCGACTCAACGAGATTGCCGCGCGTGCAACTGAGGAAGCCGCACAATGCAGCTTCACGTCAAGATTTCAAGACGGAGGATCCGGTGAACCAGGAATCAGTACGAATGCAACAGAAGCTCCAGCGCCTCATGGCGGAAGCGGAGGCCGAGGCGAGGGCCAACGAGACGGAGGCCGCATTGCTCCGCAAGCAGGGATACAGAATTGTCAGTGAGGAGTGGTCCGCGCTCATGGCAGAAGCAGCATCCTCGCAGCAGGACGTGCGCCGGACGCAACTCAATCTCATCAACGCAAAGATTGAAGTGAGCAAACTGATCTCCGGCCCACGTTCACGGGCGTTTGCAGCGGCTGGTCGCCAAGCGGCGGACTTGGTCGCAGCTGCTGAACGCGCGCGAGAGGACGCGCTCGAGAAGGCGATGACACACACCGCCGAAATCAACGATGCGACCGATGAAGAAGCGCGGAAGCGCTACCAGTCGGCGTTGTTCTCCACGACGGTCTTCTTTGACGAAGTGGTGAGGCAGGCCGCGGAACTGCTGGAAGCCGCAGAAGCTGACGTGAGCGACTTGTGGAAGGAGCGCGCTCAACGACCATGATCAGGTGCAGACTCCCCTTCGTCGCTATCTGATGAGATGGGGATGCCGCTCAACGGCACGGTTGTCGCTCGGCAACGCGACAGCGCGCACCCCCGACGTCACTCCTTCGGTGCGACCTCGGGGTGGCCGAGCACGACATGAGAGCGCGTGTGGGTGAGGTAGTCGTCGGCCCAGGACAGCAGGGCGGATGCCTTCTGCCTGGCTCCCGAGAGCAACGCCACGTGCACACCCAACCAGGCAATGAACGCCAGCGGCCCCTGCATCTGCACCCGTTTGCGCCCGATCTCCGCGACGGCGGCTCCCCGGCCCACCATGGCCATGTAGCCCTTATCCGTGTAGCGGAACGGCTCGCGCGTGCCACCGGTGAGGTCGGCGTGGATGTTGCGCGCGGCCCACGCCCCGGACTGCTGGGCGACCGAGCCGAGCTGCGGCAGGTGCGCGCCACGGGCATCCGTGATGTTCGCCGCATCGCCGAGCACGTAGACGCCGTCGACATGCGGCGCGGTCAGATCCGCCCGCACGTCGATGCGACCGCCCCGGCCCTGCGGGAGGCCGGAGCCGCTCAGGATGTCGCCCGCCTTCAGTCCGCCCGCCCACACGACGATCTTGCTGGGGATCGTGGTGCCGTCGGCGAGAGTCACGCCGTCGTCACGCACCTCGGTCACGCCGGTGCCCATGTGCAGCCTGACGCCGGCTTTGATGAGGTGCTTGCGCGCGTAGGTCTGCGACTTCACCGAAAACGCGCCGAGCACGGAGGGCACCAGGTCGACGAGGTGCACGTGGCAGCGAGCGGCCAGCGCGGTGGAGAAGTAGCCGGGAACGACGTACTTGATGTTCTCGGCGATCGCACCCGCCGTCTCCACCCCGGTCGGCCCGCCGCCGACGACCACGATGTTCACGCTGCCGGCCCCGGCACTCTCGCGGTCGGACCGGTCGAGCAGGTTCACCATCGCTCCGCCGAGGCGAGTCGCGTCGAGGAGCGAGTAGAGCGGATAGGCGTGTTCCTGGGCGCCCGGGGTGTTGAAAAAGTTCGGCTCGGCGCCGGCGGCGAGCACCAGGATCTCGCCCCGATAGGTGGTGCCGTCGACCGTCGTGACCGTATGAGCCGCGGCGTCGACCGCGGTGACCTCGTCGGTGAGCACCCGCACGCTCCTTCGACGGTGGAAGATCGCCCGCAACGGCCTAGAGACTTCGGACACCCCGATCTGCGAGGTGGCGACCTGATAGAGCAGCGGCTGGAACTGGTGATAGTTGTTCTTGTCGATGAGCAGCACTTCGATGCCCTTGCGGCCGAGGTCGCGCGCTGCAGCGACTCCGGCGAACCCGCCACCGACAATGACGACCTGGTATGTCTCAGTCATGCCCCGAAGCGTACGCCTGGGTGAGGCTTGACGGCAGGGCCGGGGTGACGGGTGCCCGGTTGTCGACCTTCGGGTGTCGGCAGAAACCTCCTGGATTGCGGAACGGTCAGCGCAAACCGCACCGCTTGTGCGGCATCCGTTGTCACTTGCGGTATCTGAAGCGCCGGAGCAGCATGAAGAACTGCACGCGCACCGAAAGATTCATGCATATGTATGGAATTATTCGCCGCGAGACGCGGTTGTTACAAGAGATCGGCCAGCCGGTCACCACCAAGAGTCGCGGGTCGGTATCCCGCGGAGGAGGACAAAATTATGGGTAACTTCGAAGGCAAGACAGCACTCGTCACGGGCGGCGGCTCCGGACTCGGAGAAGCGATTAGCAAGGACCTCGCGAAGAACGGCGTCAACGTCGTTGTCGTCGATCTCAATCTCGACGGGGCGAAGCGCGTCGTGGACGAGATCACGGCTGCGGGCGGCACAGCCGTTGCGTTCCAGGCCAATACCGCGGTCGCCGAAGACAGCAAGAAGGCCGTTGACTTTGCACTCGAGACCTATGGCGCTCTGAACTACGCGGTCAACAACGCCGGCATCGGTGGCGCCAACGCTCCCGTCGGTGACGTCGATCTGGAGGATTGGGACCGCGTCATTGCAATTAACCTGAGCGGCGTGCTCTACGGGATGCGCTATCAGATCCCGGCCATCCTCGCGGCTGGTGCATCAGAAGGCGCCATCGTGAACATGGCGTCGATCCACGGCACCGTTGCGGCTCCCGGAAATGCCGCCTACACCGCCGCCAAGCACGGCGTGGTGGGCCTCACTAAGAACGCTGCGGCCGAATACGGAGCCCAGGGCTTGCGCGTCAACGCGGTCGGCCCCGGCTACATCGAAACGCCGCTGCTGGTCTCTGCACCGAAGGAGATCCTCGACGGGCTTGCGGCGAAGCATCCGCTCGGCCGCCTCGGACAGCCGGACGAGATCGCAAACCTCACCACGTTCCTGCTCTCCGACAAGGCCAGCTTCATGACCGGGTCGTACGTGCTCGTTGACGGTGGCTATACCGCCGTCTAAGCACTAGTTCTTGTGAAGAGGCCGCCCTTCGGGGTGGCCTCTTTGCTGTGGATGTTCATGCGGCCAGTCAGCAGGCGTGCCGACCGTGCTGCCCTTTTGCTGATGCTGTCCTATTGCTGACGCTGTCCTATTGCTGACCAAGCGCGGTGAGCCCGCGTTCGACCGCGATCGCCGTGAGTACTTCGACCCGGCTCTGACCGGTCAGCGGCAGAACCTGAATCGCAACGTGGTCCGCGCCTGCCGCATAGTGCTCATCGATGCGGGCACCGATCGCTTCCACGGAGCCGAGACCGAACACGGCGTCGACCAAACGATCGCTGCCGCCACTCTCCAGGTCGCTCTCATCAAAGCCGAAACGTAAGAACGTGCCCGTGTAGTTGGGGAAACCCAGATAGCCGGCCAGAAACTCGCGCGCCCTGGCCCGGGCGAGCTCGAGGTCCGGCTCGAGCACGACGGCAAGCTCCGGGGCGAGAATCGGTGCCGCACCCAGCGTCTGGCGAGCGGATGCCGTGTGCGCGACAGGGACCAGGTACGGAATGCTGCCCAGGGTTCGCTCTCCGGCCAATCGCAGCGCGAGGGGGCCCAGCGCGGAAAGCACTCGCCGATCGACCGGCACGGGCACCGGCTGCGCATCCATCTCGAGCAGATAACCGCGCGATTTCGCCAGCGGCTTCTGCCACGTTCCCAGCTCGTTCTTGGCCACCAGCGGCGCATGACTCGGCCCCACGCCGAGGTAGAACCGCCCCGGGTAGTCCGCTTCCAACGCGTGGAAGGCGGCAGTCGCATCCGTCGGAGACTCGGCCCACATGTTGGCGATCGAGGTGCCGACCTTCGCGGTTGTCGTGGCAGCGAGCACCTCACGCACCTCATCGAACACGCCTGAGGCGGCGCCGCCCGCGAGCCAGATGGTGTCGTAGCCCAGCGTTTCCGCTGTCTGGGCCACAGCGTCTCTCTCGTCGAGAGGCAGGCTCCTCGACAACCAGATGCCAAGCGGTCCGAAAGGGTTGCGCACTGAGGTCATGAGCCGACCCTACCCGCGTTCTGTACCTCTTGATTGTGTCTTGCCCGCACCTTCGCAACCTCGACCTCGCCGTCGTAGCCGGCCGGACTCTGGACGACTACGCCCGTCTGAGAGTTCAACCTCTCGGCGACGACAAGTACGTCATCAGCGCGGCGATCAGCTGCGGGCCGACGAGCACGAGCAGAGCAGCCACCGCCACGACGCCGAGCAACTTCCACAGGGTGCGCCGCACTCGCGCTGAGCGAACCTCGCGCGTGAGCGCGTCGAAGCGCTCCTGCGCATTCTCGGTCGGAGGAAGAGTAGCGGGCGGCCAGGTTGCCGGGTCGTCGAAGATCGCGGCGAGCTCAAGCGCCTCTGCGGCACTCATCACGGCGGGGCGCGCCAGAAGCCAGCGCCGCAGGCTGCCGGCGGTGAGCACTTTCACCGTCTCCGATGGTTTCTTGATCGACAGCGACTTGGGACTGACCAACGCGAGTACTGGCTGCGCGGGCGCGAGCTGTGGCATCCGCTCGGCGAGCATTTTTGTGACCCGCTTCGCCTCGAATTCAGAGTTGCGGATGTGCGGCTGCTTCTGCCCGGACACCATCAGCGTGCGCCCGGCCACCCAGACGGCCTTGTCTCTGTGGTGCTTCGTGTTGATGGTGAAGACGCCGCCCGGGCCGATGATCAAGTGATCAATATCGGCGCCTTTTGTGCCGATGGGGACGGCGTGGAAGACCATCCACTCCGGCGGCATCCCGTCGAGGATCGCGCCGACGACGATCTCGCCCTGTGCGCCCTGATACCAACTGAGGCTGTCGGCGCCCAGCGGTGAGTACCCAAAGAATCGCCCGAAGCCGGTTCGCGGCGGCGTGCGGCTCTGTTGCCGCAGCAACTCTTCGATCACGGCTTGTGCGGCGAATTGTTGTCGCATGCGTGGCATCTCGATCGTCATTGGTCCCCTGTCGCCTATGTCGAATCTAATTGGCGCGCCCCTGCCAGGCGTAGCCCCAGAACGGGCTCGACAGCACGGGTGCCACCCCCAAAGGCCCACCACCCCGGCCGACACGCACCGATGACCACCGGCTCACCCGCACCTCGGGATACGGTCGAAAGTTCGTGCCGTTCGCCACCAGGAGTTCCATGCCCCACCCCGCCCACCCCGCATCCGCTGAGCGTCAGAGCCCCTCGCCTCGCAAACCGAAACTGCCGCGCAGCACCTGGATCGTCGGGGCGCTCGCGCTGGTTCTGCTGATCATCGGGGTGTCGACGACGGGCATGCAGGGGCTCCTGATGATGGGCGGCCTTCTGGCCCTCATCACCGGCGCGTATGCGCTCGTGACCGGCCGCGCATCATGGGCGCGTCTGCCCTCGCGCAAGTTCGCTGCCGCGGTTCTGGCCGCCAGCCTGGTTTCGATCGTAATCGGCACGTCGCTGGCGCCCGATACCGGCGGCTCGGATTCCAGCGCGCTCGGCGCATCGGTCGCCCACCCCACCCCGACGCCGGTTGCCTCCCCGACGCGCACCGCAACTCCCACACCTACTGCGACTCCTATTGCGACTCCTTCTGACACGCCTGCCTCGGCAGTGTCCGCGGCAGACTCCTCGACCGCACTCGCCCAGCTCGCCACCCTCCCGGTCAAGGGCAAGGCGCCGAAGACCGGCTACGACCGCACGGGAATGTTCGGCTCGGCCTGGCTCGACGTCGATAGAAACGGATGCGACACCCGCAACGACATCCTCGCGCGCGACCTGACCGAGATTGCCAAGTCCGGCTCGTGCCGTGTGCTCACCGGAACCCTCGCCGATCCCTACACCGGCACCCAGATCGCGTTCGTGCGCGGAAACGCCACTTCCACCAAGGTTCAGATCGACCACGTCGTCGCCCTGCAGAACGCCTGGATCACGGGCGCGCAGCAGCTCACGCAGGATGCGCGTGAGGCTCTCGCGAATGACCCGCGCAACCTGCTCGCGGTCGACGGACCGACGAACTCGGCCAAGGGCGCGGGCGATGCGGCGACGTGGTTGCCGCCGGAGAAGTCGTTCCGCTGCACGTATGTGGCGCGACAGATCGAGGTCAAGGCCGCCTACGGTTTGTGGATCGCCCCGGCCGAGCACGATGCGATGGAACGGGTGCTCGGGGCATGTGGCGGGGCGGCTGTCGCGCCGGTGCCGGTTGCGGTTCCTGAGCCGGTTGCTGCTGATCCCGCGCCGGTCGTCGTGCCAGTTCCCGTTCCCGTCGAGCCTGCGCCCGCACCGGCACCCGAGCCGGCGCCCGCTCCTGCACCCGAACCTGCTCCGGCGCCCGCTCCCGCTCCCGCGGTCAACGTGCACCCCGGCGGATTCTGCTCCAATCCAGGCGAAACGGGCGTCGCCGACAACGGCCGCACCTACACCTGCGGCGGAAAGGGTGCCGACGCAAACGGCAAGTTCCACTGGAATGCGTAGCACTCAGCCCCGCATGCGCTCTCGCTCACGCCGTCGACATCCACGCCGATTAACCGGAGATCAAACCAGGTCGTTGTGTGGCTAACTCCGGCAATCCCCCGACCCCGGCATCCTGACCCGCGTCTTTCCGGGCCTGGCCCCCGCGAATCGGACGAATTACCGGAGTTAGCCACCAACACGGGCGGCTCCAGCCGCTACCGCCGCTACTTGTCGTCGCTGCTACTCGGTTCCGCGCCCGTGCTCGCCGCCGTGCTCGCGCGACGGCGACGGATGAGGAACACCAGGATTCCGAGCGCCAGGAGCACGCCCCCGACGATGAGCGGCGCGGAGACGTCGGCGCCGGTCGAGGCCAGAGACGTCGGCGCCGCCGGTTGTGCCGAGGCTGAAGGCGCCGGCGTTGGAGTAGAGGTCGGTGCCGGAGTAGGTGTCGGTGTCGGTGTCGGAGTAGGTGTCGGTGTCGGTGTCGGTGTCGGTGTCGGAGTAGGTGTCGGTGTCGGTGTCGGTGTCGGTGTCGGCGTGACGGGCGTGGTGACGTCCGGAATCGGGCCGGTGGTCGAGACAGCCCCGATGGTCTGGTTGGCCAGCACCGAGAACCAGATGGTCTTGCTGAGCGGCGTGCCATCAGCAGCGGTCGCCTCGGCAATCAATCGGTGGGACCCCGGCTCGACGTGGGCCGGCAACGAAACGGTGGCCGTGAGAGTGCCATCCGCATCCGCTTCGGAATCGAGCAGCACGACCGGCGTCGAGTGCATGGTGACGATGACCGGTGATCCCGGTTCCGAGCCGCTCGCCGAAAGGGCGCCTGTTGCACCGCCGACGGGCGTGCCCGCGACGAAATCAGCGACGAAATCAAATGTCGGCACGACGACGAGGGGCTCTGCGGCTCGCGTGACCGTGATCGTATAGCTCTTGGTCGACTCGTCCTGAGCCGTGACGACGACCGTGACGGTGTTCGCACCGACGTTCAACGCGACGGGCGCCGAGGCGCTGCCGCTCGTCGTCGCCGTGCCATTCACCGTGACGGATGCCGTGGCATCCGCAACAGATGGAGTGACGGTCAAAGAGTCCGTGACATTTTCGACCGCTGCCGAGTACGCGGTCGTACCGGCCGCGAACGCCGGATCGAGCGACCCAGCCGACAACGCGAGCGCAGCCAGATCGGCGTTTTCTGAAGCAGCGCGCGTCACCGTCACCGTGTAGGTGTTGGTCGACTCGTCCTGAGCGGTGACAACGATCGTGACGGTGTTGCTGCCAACATCCAGCGCGACCGGCAAGGAGGCGCTCCCACTCGCAACCGCCGTGCCATTCACCGTGACGGATGCCGTGGCATCCGCAACAGATGGGGTGACGGTCAAAGAATCAATACCGTTCTCAACCACTGCCGTGTAAGCGGTCGTACCGCCAGCGAACCCGGGGTCGAGCGACCCAGCCGACAAGGCGAGCGCAGCCAGATCGGCATTGGCCGACGCAGCACGCATCACGGCAATCGTGTAGGTCTTGGTCGACCCATTCTGTGCTGTGACGATGACCGTGACGGTGTTCGCACCGACGCTCAACGCGATGGGCGCCGAGGCGCTGCCGCTCGTCGTCACCGAGCCGTTCACCGTGACGGATGCCGTGGCATCCGCAACAGCTGGGGTGACGGTCAAAGAATCAATCGCGTTCTCGACCGCGGCCGTGTACGCGGTCGCACCGGAAGCGAACTCGGGGTCGAGCGACCCGTCCGACAAGGCCAGCGCAGCCAGATCGGCGTTGTCTGAAGCAGCACGCGTCACGGTAATCGTGTAGGTCTTGATCGACCCGTTCTGTGCTGTGACGACGACCGTGACGGTGTTCGCACCGACGTTCAACGTGATCGCCGCTGACGCGTTCCCGCTTGTCGTCGCAGCGCCATTCACCGTGACGGATGACGTCGCATCCGCGACCGTCGGAGTGACAGTCAGAGAACTAGCGGCGTTGTTCACCGCCGCCGCATAGCTCGTCGTACCGGCTACGAACGCCGGGTCGAGCGACCCAGCCGACAAATCGAGCGCGGTCAGATCAGCATTGCCTGAGGGGGCTGCTCGCGTCACGGTAATCGTGTAGGTCTTGGTCGACTCGTTCTGTGCCGTGACGACGACCGTGACGGTGTTCGCACCGACGTTCAACGCGATCGCTCCTGACGCGTTCCCGCTTGTCGTTGCAACACCGTTCACGGTCACGGTGGCGCTGCCAGCCGCCACGGTTGGCGTGACCGTGAGTGAAGTTGTGGTGAAGCCCACCGATGCCGCGTAACTCGTCGTACCTGACGCAAACACGGGGCTCACAGTCCCGGCGCTGAGAGTCAGATTCGAGAGGTCGGCATTGGATGATGCCGCGCGCGTCACCGTGACCGTGTACGTCTTCGTGGTCGTGCCATCCTGTGCCGTCACAACCACGGTGATGGTGTTGCTGCCGACGGCCAGGGCGATAGCACCAGATGCCGCTCCGCTTGCGGTGCTGACGCCGTTGACCCTAATGGTGGCGCTGCCAGCCGCCACCGTCGAGGTCACCGTGACCGCTGTCGTCGCATTGCCCACCGATGCTGTGTAGCTCGTTGTACCGGCTGCGAACGCGGGGGCGAGCGACCCGGACGACAAAGCGAGCGCGGCCAGATCAGCATTTGACGATGCCGCGCGCGTCACGGTGACTGTGTATGTCTTCGTGGTCGTCCCGTCCTGCGCCGTCACAACCACGGTGATGGTGTTGCTGCCGACGGCCAGGGCGATAGCACCAGATGCCGCTCCGCTTGCGGTGCTGACGCCGTTGACCCTAATGGTGGCGCTGCCAGCCGCCACCGTCGAGGTCACCGTGACCGCTGTCGTCGCATTGCCCACCGATGCTGTGTAGCTCGTTGTACCGGCTGCGAACGCGGGGGCGAGCGACCCGGACGACAAAGCGAACGCGGCCAGATCAGCATTTGACGATGCCGCGCGCGTCACGGTGACTGTGTATGTCTTCGTGGTCGTCCCGTCCTGTGCCGTCACAACCATGGTGATCGTGTTGCTGCCCACATTCAGGGCGATGGCACCGGATGCTGTTGCACTTGCGACACTGACACCATTGACGGTGACGGATGCCGCGGCATCCGCCACGGTCGGGGTCACCGTGATCGACGTCGTCGCGTTACCCACCGATGCCGTGTAGCCCGTCGTGCCCCCGGCAAACACCGGGGCGAGGGTGCCCGAGCTGAGCGCAAGCGCACTGAGCGAAGCGTTCGTTGAGAGCGGCGGGGTGGGGTCGTTGACCACGAAGTTGTTGAAGCCCTCGTAGAACAGCGTCGCACCGTGGTCAGGCAGGGCCGCATAGCTGCCGCCATTCGACGTGATGCGAACTTCGTCGACCATTGTGAACGCGCTGTTGAGTGTCACGGTTGACCCGAAATTGACGAGTGAGAAAGGCTGCACCGCGTTCGCAAGCGGCACCCCATTGAGATATCCCGTAGCGGTGTAGAGCGCGCCTGATTCCATCGGGTCTACCATTTCGAAGCTGGTCAGCGCGAACGGAACATTGCCGGCGGTGCGAAAAATGAGGCTGTGGACGGGGGGAAATTCGGCCGACCCATCGTCGTAGTGAAGAGTGGGGACAAGGTCGTCGCCGACAAACAAGCCGTGGGGAATCACGAAGCCCGTTGGTATGTTGCCGCTGTTGGAAAAGTGCAGCTGGTAGGTCGTGCCGATAATGTCGCCGACCTGACCATCATCGGTGAAAATCGGCACGAGGAATGCTTCCTCAGCGGTGTTCGCGGGGATGCCGACCGTCCCTGCGACGGATGCGGCATTGGCCGGCGCGACGCCGACGGCCGACAGACCCGCACACGCGAGAAGGGCGACGAGCGCCATAGCGGCCAGACGGACGGGTGCGAAGCTGACAAGACGCATTCTCCCAATTTATGGGAGACGATGAAAAAGTAGCGATTGATCTGAGCGGATGCCCCGAATTGGGGGTGCTGTGGCGTAACAGGCCCGTCGCGGGCAAACGCGGGCAGGCTCACCGGGTTCGGCTCACAGAGCTTGACTCAAAGGGTTGGACTCGCTGGGTTGGACTCGCTGGGTTGGGCTCGCTGGGTTGGGCTCGCTGGGTTGGGCTCGCTGGGTTGGACTCGCTGGATTGGGCTCACTCCCCTACGCGACAGCCGCCTTCTGCGCACTTCGCGGCAGCAGCAGCGCAGCCAGAATCGCCGTCGCCAGATACACCGCGCCCTGCACTTCGAGCAGCGGCACTGTGCCGAGCGTGGTCTGCAGCATCCCGGCCGCAAGCATCCCCGCCGCCTGACCGAGCGACATGATGAGCCCGAGCGCCGCGAAAACGCTGCCCCGCTCGGCATCGTCGCTGCCGAGCTGCAGGATGCTGACCAGGCCGGCCCCCATGAACACGCCGGGGGCGCCGACGATCACGAACAGCACGACGTAGAGCCAGAGCTCGTTGGTGATGAACGGCAGGTTCCAGGTCACGAGTGAAATGATCGCGAAGGCTGCCACGCCGAACACGCTCAGCTGCCGCATGTCGGCCTTCGCCGCGACGAAACCGAGCAGCAGGCCGGCCCCGATCGCGCCGATCGCTTGCACGCCCCGCAGCAGTCCGACATCCGCGTCGGAACCACCCAACGTCTCGGTGACGAAGAAGACGAAGAGCACCACGAAGAGGCCCTGCGCGATCGAAGCGGTGAAGAACACCACGAAGGCCCCGCGCAGCCGGTGGTCTCTGAGCACGCGAAAGATGCCCGATTTCACCGGGCTCTCAGCGGATGTCCGCGGCCGGGAACGCGGGAGCGTCGCGACGAGCACGGCCGACGCCGCGTAGCTGACGAAGTCGACGGCAACGACCAAGCCGAGGTCACCGATGGCGAGCAGCACCCCGCCCAGAGGGCCACCGACGAGACGGCCCAGGTTCTGGTTCAAGCCGACGAGCGCGTTGGCGGAGACGATGCGGTCGGCGCCGACGAGTTCGGGCAGCAGGGCGTTCTTCGCCGGTTCGAACGCCGCACTGAACATCGCTTGCAGTACGATGACGAGGTAGACGAGCGGCAGATCGGCTTCGGTGCGCACGAACATCAGTGGGATCAGCGAGAGCGCCTGGCCCACATTGACCGCGCACATCAGCATCTTGCGGTCGAAGCGGTCGACGATGCGCGCCACGAAGGGCGCCAGCACGACCGCCGGTACCAACTCGAGCAGGAACGCGAGTGAGGTGGCGAGTGCCGAACCGCTCAGTTGCAGCACGACGAGTGGCAGCGCGATGAAGAGGAGCCAGTCCCCCGCATCCGAGATGAGGCCGGCCGCCCAGAGCCGACGGAACGGGGCGCTGGCGAAGGCGGAGCCGGCGCCGGCGCCGCGTGACGGTGTGGCGGCGGGTGGGACCGACGACAATACCGGTGTTGACGCCGCACCCGGTTCCGCGTCTGCCGCCGCGTCATGTGTCAGGTCCGGTGTCACACCTGGCATCACTCCTGTCACTTCAACCGGTGCCTCACCCGGTGTCACACCCGGTGTCACGCCCTGTGTCACGCCCGGTGTCACGCCCGGTGTCACGCCCTGTGTCGCATCCGTCATGGCCGGCCAAACTGCGGCCGCGGAAACGCGGTCAGTGAAACGTGCGCGTGACCGGCGCCGTCTGGCGCGTCGGTGCGCGTCGCAGCCAGGAAGGGCCGGAGCACGGCGTCGATCTGTTCGGTGATGATGCGGAGCTCGTCGGGTGTGACTTTCAGCCCATAGGTGGCGTGCATCTCGGCCTCGCGCCACTCCTCGGGAAGGGTGTCGCGCGTGCGCACATGCTCGCGGGCCAACTGATAGTCAAGCTGCAGGGATGCCTCAAGCATGGCGTCGACGCCGGCGTGCCCGGCCGAGCCGTCGGAACCGTCGGGCAGCTCTGTGGTGAATCCGGTGATGGTGGCGCGCCAGGGCTTCGTGCGGCCGTCGGTCGACTCGTCAGCGACGACGAGCCCGTGGCGTGCGAGAGTGCGCAGGTGGTAGCTGCAGTTGGAGGGGGTGTCGCCGACCGCTCGGGCGCATTCCGACGCGGTTGCCGGCCCGGCCGACATGAGAAATCCGAGCACATCGAGACGCACCGGATGCGAGAGGGCGTCGAGCACACCGGGGTCGGTGAGATTGGGGCGGTGTTCGTCTCTGGGCTGCTCGTTCACTGGTCGCTCCTCGCTGAGTCTTCATTGACGTTTCACTGTCACTGTCGCTTCACGTTCCCGTCAGTTCTGAAAGCGTCTTTCAGACTCTAGCCAGCGTCGGGATGATCTGCAAGAGGCTTTCAGGTCATACCGCATAATGAATCTGCTGACATGCGTACTGGATCATTTCAACGCGCAACCGGATGTCGGCAGCACCTGCTAGACAGGGAGAGTGACGACCAGCGAAGCCTCCGATTCGTTCAGTGTGTTCAGCCACCTGAACGCGCAGAATGCTGCGCTCTATCGCCGGGTGCTCGGTGCCTTCGTCACCGCGAAGCAGAGCTTTCGTGTTCATCTGCGCCCTGACGACGTGCTCGCCGTTGTGCTGCAGGGAGAGGCGACCACCAGCAGAACTCCGCCAGCCGGTGCCGAATCGTTGACAATCGAAGCGGTGACGGGAGCGCTCGAATCGCTCGTCGCGTGGGGCAACCTCGTAGCGTCACCCGACACCGGGCGCGTGGTGCAGGTTGAAGACTTCTATCGCAAGCGCCATCTTTTTCAGCTCAGCCGCGAAGGCGAAGCGGTCGAGCAGGCATTGACCGCGTATGACGAGGCGCTCGGCCGCCGCGGCGCGCTGCAAGCCGTTGCCCTCGCCGATATCACCGTCGCGGTGCGCGAGCTGCTCGCGCTGGTCGAGGCCGACGAACTCGACCTCGGAAAACTGCAATCCAACCTCGACCACCTCACCACACGGTTTGGCAATCTCGCCGACAATGCCAGCGCCTTCATGGCGTCGCTGCAGCGAACGATCGATCTGACCGACACCGACGAAGAAACCTTCATCGCCTACAAGAATCGGCTCATCGAGTACCTCCACCGGTTCATCCGTGATCTCGCCGTGCGCGGCCCACAGATCGCAACGCTGCTCCTCTCCGCCGATGCCGACCGCATTGATCGTGCATTTCTGGCGATCGCCGAGCGTGACGCCGCCGAGGCCGCGCCAGATCCGGATGATCCGGAGGCGCGGGTTGAGCGCGACCGCCTGCACTCGCTCTGGCAGAACCGTTGGGCGGGCCTCTGCGGCTGGTTCCTCTCTGCGAGCGGACGCGACAGCCAGGCGAAACTCCTGCGGCTGAGCGCCCTCGCCGCTGTTCCGGCCTTGCTCGACGCCGTGCGCGCGATCAACGCGCGCCGCTCCGGCCGCTCCGATCGCTCGGCCGACTATCTGCGACTCGCGCAGTGGTTTCAGGAGGCTGACGGTGACGACGACCGGCACCGCCTGGCCCGCGCTGCTTTCGGCCTCTACTCGGCTCGGCATCTCACCCTCGACGCCGAAACCTGGCAACGCTGGAGCGACCACGGTGGCCATGACGGAATTCCGTGGGCCGACGCGCCTCCCCTCGAAGTGTCACCGCAGCTGCGACGCACTGGCCGATACGAGCGGTCCGGACGACCCAGCCAGGT
This sequence comes from Glaciibacter kafniensis, assembly GCF_039538945.1. Taxonomy (NCBI): domain Bacteria; kingdom Bacillati; phylum Actinomycetota; class Actinomycetes; order Micrococcales; family Microbacteriaceae; genus Glaciibacter; species Glaciibacter kafniensis. Next base: position 26,025 of record NZ_BAABCN010000012.1, read on the forward strand.
GATCGACCGCTCCGTCGATCGCGCGATCTTGGCACAGAAAGTGCGGGAGCAGGCTGAGCAGATCGCGGCCGCCCGGCGCCGATTGGCCACCAACGACGAGGTCGAGCTGCGCGAGCTCGCCGGCCTGGATTCGACGGCTTTCGGCCTATTTCTTACCCTGCTTGGAGATGCGCTCGTCTCCCGGGCGCCGGGCAGCGGAGCCGGTGGCGTCGTCGGCACGAGCACGGCATCCAGCGACGGAACCATGCAGATCGATCTGACGCCGCTGCCGGGCGACGCATTTGTGGCGCTCGAAACCGAACGCGGAACATTGTGGGGGCCCAACCACCTTGTGCGCATCCGCGATCTAACGGAGCTCACGGCGAACGTGGCCGCTGCAGATGCGAGCGCGACGGATTCGACGGATTCGACGGATGCGGCTGATGCCGCTGATGCGGATCCTGCGGATGCGGCGAAAACCGCTGCGCCAACGCCGGAGCCCGCCGCTCCCGCCGACCGTTCCACTCTCGACAGCGCCCTCGCGGAGATCTCATGAGCACCTCCGGTGTCGACGACACGCAGCGCGCCGCACGGGCGTTGCTGAGGCATCCGCTGATCCGATCGACCGATGAAGAACGCTTCCGGCTCGTCAAACGACACCAGGCCGAGCTCCGCGAATGGTTCGAAATCAACACCGGCTGGGGCCTGCACGTCGACTCGGAGGTGGCGCGTCTCGCCCGTGAGCCGGCCACGCTCGATGTTTCGACGCATCCGTTCGTGGCGCGCACCGGAAAGGTGCCGTTCGCACGGCGCCGCTACGTGTTGCTCATGCTCTGCTTGGCCGTGCTGGAACGCGGCGACGCGCAGATCGCCCTCGGACGGCTCGCAGAGCTCGTCGTCGTCACCGCCACCAACCCCGAGTTGGCGCGCTCCGGCTTCGCATTCAGCCTGCAGACCCGTGACGAACGGAGCGATCTGGTGGCCGCGGTGCAACTTCTGCTCGACTGGGGAGTTCTGGTTCGCGTTGCCGGTGACGAAACAGAGTTCGTGCAGCACGCGGGAGACGCCCTCTACGACGTGTCACGCCGGGTGCTCTCGCAACTTCTCGTGACGCGACGGGGGCCGTCGACGGTCGGTGCGAGCACGTTTGACGAGCGGCTGCGGGCGCTGCGCGATCGCGGCATCGCCCCCTCCGACGAGTTGCGCAATCTGCAGCTGCGGCACAGCCTGACGCGGCGACTGCTCGACGATCCGGTTGTGTACTTCGCCGACCTCGACGACGACGAGGCCGGCTATCTCCGCGGCCAACGATCCGCAATCTGCAAGCGCATCACCGAGCTCACCGGACTCGTCGCTGAATACCGCGCCGAGGGCCTCGCCATGGTCGACCTCGACGACGAACTGACCGATCTGCGGATGCCCGAAAAGGGAACCGACGGGCACGTCGCCCTGCTCCTGGCCGAGTACTTGGCCGGGGCCGGGGCGCCCGAGCACGATGTCACCGGGCACGATGTTCCCGGGCACCATGCCTTCGAGCACGATTTTCCCGAGCACGATGCCTTCGTGCACGATGTCGATGACCTGCGCGCCCACATCCGGTCGATTGCGCCGTCGTTTACCAGCTATTGGCGCAAGGGAGCAGTCGACGACGGTGCCGATGCGGCGCTGGTTCGCACCGCCCTCGCCAAGCTCGCGGGCCTGCACCTCATTGAATTGCGCGGCGATCGGGTGAGGGTGCTTCCTGCGCTCGCCCGTTTCACCGTGACCGAACCCACCATCCTCGGAGGACCCCGATCGTGACCCTGGAAGACTTCTCCCCGAGCGAGCTGCCCTCACCGAACGATTACGGTGTGGGGTTGGCGGCCGAGGGCGTCGCCGAGCCGGAATCGAACTCGCAGCTTTCTCAGCCGACGAAAGAACGCTGGCAGCCGATGCGGCTCGGTCTGGTCGACCTCTTCTATTACGAGAACGAGGTCTTTCCCTTCGAGGATGGCCGACTGTTGTTGCGCGGAAACAACGGCGCCGGCAAGTCAAAGGTTCTCGCGCTCACGCTGCCGTTTCTGCTCGACGGCGATCTCTCCGCCCGACGCGTTGAGCCCGACGGCGACGCCGGCAAGCGCATGGACTGGAACCTGCTGCTCGGCGGCGAGCACCCCAATTCCGAACGCCTCGGCTACACCTGGCTGGAATTCGCACGTCTCGACGACGCCGGAGTGGCACACTTTCTCACGATCGGCGCCGGGCTGAAAGCGGCCAAGGGCCGTGGAATGACGAAGAACTGGTTCTTCATCACCACCCAGCGGGTCGGCGGCGATCTGCAGCTCGTTGACGCCAACCGAACCGCTCTCGGTCGCGAGCGGCTCATCGAAGCGCTCAGCGGGCACGGGCGCGTCTACGACAACAAGACCAGCTACCGCATCGCTCTCGACGAGCACCTCTTCGGTCTCGGCGAACGCCGTTACACCGCCCTCGTTGACCTGCTCCTGCAGATTCGAGCGCCTCAGCTGTCGAAGAAGCCGAGCGAACGGTTGCTCTCCGACGCGCTGACCGAGTCGCTCTCCCCCGTCGGCGAAAGTGTCATCAGATCGGTCGCCGAAGGCCTGCGCAGCCTCGATGAGGAGCGCGACGAGCTCAAACAGCTAACCGATGCCCACAAGTCGGTGCTCAGCTTTCTCGGGCACTACCGCGCCTACGCCCAGGTTCTGTTGAAGCGTCAGGCCGAGGGCCCCCGCAGCCAGCAAGCCGAATTCGACCGCCTGGGTCGTGAGGCCATCGCGCTCTCGGCTCAGATCGAGCAGTCCCGCGAGCAACGAACGGCTGCCGACGCCGAGCTGGCGAGCCTGGGCATGCATCAGGTTGAGCGCGAGGCCGAACTCAGCGCGCTTCAGGACAGCCAGTACATTGAGGCCGAACGTGAGCTGGCCAAGGCCGAGACGGCTGCCACGGATGCCGGCGGTCGCCTGGTCGGGGCGACCACACGTGAGCGCGGCGCCCGCGTTGCGGCTGAACGCGCCGAAACTGAGCTCGCCGCGGAACTCGACGAGGTCAGTTCTGCGCGCCTGACCGTCAGCCGGCTTCTCGCCAACGCTGCTCTGAAAGCGACCGAGGCCGGGGTCGCGCACGAGCACGGTCAGCTGGCGTCGGGACCGCGATCGGCGGCGACCAGTACGGATGGTGTCGATACGTCAGAAGCGACGGACGCGACGGACGCGACATCCGCTGCCCTGGAGAGCTCCGCCTCCCCCGAGGCCGGCTCGCGTGGGCGGCTTGAGCGCGATCGCGCGTCGACCCGCGCGCGCATCGCCGACGCGCGCGCGGCGCTGAATCGTGTGCAACACCTGATCGATGCGGTCGTGAACGCCGCGTCGAAAGTCGCCGAAGCCGAGCGCCGCGAAGCCGCGGCCGAGACCAAACTCGCCGAATCTGTGGTGGTGCGCGTTGAGGCGGATGACGCCGTCGAGACCGCCATCGAGACCTATACCAGCGACGTCGAGATCGCCGTGGCAACACTCACCGAGCTCGCCGTTTCCGACGATGAATTCGCCGCCTTCACCGAGTGGGTGCGGGCCAGAGAGGGCGAGAACCCCGCGACTCTCGCGCTTCGCCGTACTGCCTCGGCAATCATGCAGGCGCTGCACGGCGAGAAGGCCACGATCGAACAGCGACAGGTCGACGGCCAAGCCGGCGCTGATTTACTGATCGCTGAGATCGCGAGCCTCACCCGCGGCGACTTTGTCGAACCGAAGCAATCGCACACACGCCTCCCTTCTGAGGGAATTCCGTTCTGGCGCGCAGTCGGTTTCAACGAAGAGGTGTCCACCCTCGACCGCGCCGGCATCGAAGCCGCGCTTGAGGGGTCCGGTCTGCTTACCGCAGTGCTGCTCCCCGACGGCGTTGCGCGCGATGCATTCTCAGGTGAGGTGCTGCTGCGCGGCGACACCTCCACGGCCGCGTCCGCGTCCTCGTCCGCATCCGCTCCTGCAGCCCGAACCCTGGCGCAGGTGTTGCACGTCGAACTCCCCGAGTCGAGCGGGCTGAGCGCTGTTGCGGTGCAGGGCGTGCTCGAGAGCATTGTGCTCTCCGACGCTGCTGAGAACTCCGCGGCAGTGTGGGTGAGCGCGACCGGCGAGTTCCGTCTCGGAGCCGCCTCCGGCGCGTGGACAACGGATGCCGCGCGCTTCATCGGCCACACTGCTCGAGAAGCGCAGCGCATCCGACGTCTGGCCGAGGCCGAGCGCGAACTCGACGCGGTGCACGCGAACCTTGCTGATTTGCAAAGCAGCGTTGCTGAGCTGCGGCGTCGGCTCCTCACGGTGCAGACCGAACAAAACGCCGTTCCCCTCCCGACAGCACTGGAGAAGGCCGAACGCCGGGCCGACATCGCGGCGGCAGCCGTCGACACGACCACCGCAGAACGTGACGATGCCCGCGCGGGCGTACGCACGGTATCCGTCGCCCGCGACGAGCGCGCCGCCGAACTCGCCGTCGACGCAGAGTTGCTCGGCCTGCCCACGGATGCGGCGCTGCTTGCTGTGCGGCGTCTCGCGCTCGACGACTACGACCGGTGCACCCTGGCTTTCTGGAATGCTGTCGAGCACGCCATCACCGCCGAGCGCGTGTTCTCCGCCGCTCAGACGCGCACCGCCGACGCGCGCATCATGCTGACGGATGCCCGCACCGTGCGGGCCCGTGCCGACGACGACGCGCGCGAGAAGACGCGCTACTTCGAGGTGTTGCGAGATTCGGTCGGCGACGACATCGTCACCTATCGCCGTCAGCTGGCTGAGGTCGAATCAGCGCTCGACACGATCGCACACGACCACAAGGCGACCGGTGAGAGGCGGCACGCCGCCGATCTGAGGTGCGCTGTGCTCGACGAGAAAGTCAGTGGCATCCGCACCCTGCAGGAGGGCGTCGCGAGCAATCGCGCCCACGTCGTCGAACGGCTGCGGGCGACAACCGCGCTCGGGTTGGCCCGTGTCGCCCTGCCAGACTTGGAGCATCCGTCGCCTGCCGAGGAGTGGCCTGTGACCCGCGGTGTGCAGTTTGCGCGGGCCATCGAGCAGGCGCTGGCCGAGCTTGACGCGACCGACACTCGATTTGATCGGCTCGCCCGGCAAGTGCAAGACGAATTCACCGTGCTGCAGAGGGCGCTCAATCGGCACGGCCACAATGCGGGGGCCTACAGCCACGATGACGGCTATGAAGTCACCGTTCTCTTTCAGGGGCGCGATGTGGAGCTTGTCGATCTGGGCGACAATTTGAACTCCCAGCTCGTCGACCGCAACGCCCTGCTGAATGCGCGCGAGCGGCAGATCATTGAGGATCATCTGGTGACCGAGGTGGGCGCCCAGCTCTCCGAGCTCATCGGTGATGCCGACCGGCAGAATGCCGAACTGAACGTGGAGCTGCGTGACCGACCGATGAGCACCGGGATGACCCTGCGCGTGCTGTGGAAGCCCCGCCCCGACGGCCCGGTGGGGCTGGCCGAGGCACGCCGGGTGCTCGGGTCCACCGCGGATGCTTGGAGCGAAGCCGATCGCACGGCGCTCGGCGAGTTTTTGCAGGCGCGCATTGCTGAGGTGCGCGATGCAGACGAATCAATCAACTGGTATGACCATCTCGGCGACGCACTCGACTATCGGCGTTGGCACCAGTTCACGGTCGAACGCCGTCAAGCGGGAGTCTGGAAGCCGGCCACCGGTCCGGCGTCGGGCGGCGAGCGTGTTTTGGCCGCGAGCATTCCGCTCTTCGCGGCTGCCGCGTCGCACTATCGCACGGCCGGAAATGTTCACGCACCGCGCATGGTCATGCTTGACGAGGCATTCGCCGGAGTTGACGACACAGCCCGTGCGAGCTGCCTCGGCCTGCTCACCGAATTCGACCTCGACGTGGTCATGACCAGCGAGCGGGAGTGGGGGTGCTACGCCGAGGTTCCCGGGCTTTCCATCGCCCAGCTCTCCCGGTTCGACGACACCCCGGCCGTGCATGTGCAGTTGTGGAAGTGGGACGGTACGCAGCGCACCGCGGTTCAGGATGTCCCGGTGGACGACGACTCCGGAGCGCTGTGGTGAGCACGCCGATGAACGCTCCCGTGATGCCGCACGGCGGCGATCTCGCTCGCCTTCAACGGCTACTGGGCACGGCAGAGACCGCGTGGCTGCTGCAGCGCCTCCGCAACCGGTTGGAACGCCAGGGTGAGCTCCGCGGCACCGTCAGCAATGCGAAAGCGACGACCGCCGAGCGAGTGGCCACCGCACGATTGTTCGGCCGACCAGTGCGAGCCGGACAAACGGCATCCGTTTCGCTCGAGACGCTCGACGACATGCTGCGCCAGTCTGGTACGTGGCCGGATGGCCTCGTCTCCGCCGTGATTGCGCTGACCGGTGACGTCGTCGGCCCCGCTGCACGCCGGGCCGAGAGTGACGCCTGGCGGGCGGCGACCGACGTGCTCGGCATCGTGGCCGTCGGCCGGCCGGAGCTTGCACTCTGGGTCGGCACGGTCACACGCACTGGCCAGCTGAAACGCGCAACCGTAACCGCTTCGGAGGCCCAGGCACTCGCGGAGAAGCTCGTGTTGGTAGCCGCAGCCCTCCCGTCAAACGGTGAGGCAATTGGCGTGCTCGCCGCACGCTTGTTCAGTGATGCGCACGCTCTCGATGCGAAGACGACTCTCGGTTCGCTTGCGACCGGGCTGGCTGCCGCGCTGGGCGCTACGGGCGCGGCCAGCGCCGATGGCCCAGCGGCGGCCGGGCGCGCACAACTCACGGCGGAGCTTTCGGCCGGAACCGCGCCGTGGCGCCGCGCCGCTTGGCAATCGGTCGGTGTCATCGTTGATGAACTCTCCTCGACGGTTCTGACACTCGGGCTTCCGGGAGGCGACGTTTCTCCGACCGCCCGCGCGCTGCACGTACTTGCCCCGACTGATCAGCCGGCGATTCTCACGCTCAGACAGCTGATTTCTGATGGCATCGGCGCCGTGCCACCAGTTGTTTTTGTCTGCGAGAACCCTGCGGTGGTCGCTGCCGCAGCGGACCAGGGCAGTCGCGTCGCGATGGTGTGCCTGAATGGACAGCCGGGTGCGGCCGCGCTGCAGTTGCTGAGGCAGCTCGTTGACGGCGGGGCGCGCCTGCGCTACCACGGCGACTTTGATGCGGGAGGCATGGCGATCGCACGCACGCTGGGCCGACAACTGGCCTGGGATCCCTGGCGATTCAGCGCTGCCGACTATGCCGCAGCCTGCGCAACCTTGACCGGTCTCTCCCCCTTCATGGGAACCGTCGGCGAGACGCCGTGGGACCCTGCACTCTCCGACCTCCTGACTGACACGCGTCTGCGTGTGGAGGAGGAGTCGGTGCTGGATCTCTTGCTCGGCGACTTGATCGAACACACGATCCCCCAGCCGAGTGCGCAATCGGCCCGCCCTCCACAGGGCGCTCGTGGAGAAGACTTGCACAGTCACTTCTGACGCCGGTAGCTGGCGCACCTCGAGCTCTACGGTCAAGAGATGATTATCGAAGCTGGCTACGACATCCTGGAACTTCTGATCCACGAGATCGATCGCGACGACGATTCCCGTCGCGCCTTGTGGGTGATGTGTATGGACCAGGATTTGCACTACCTCAGCATCCGCCGGGCGTGCGACGTCGTGACCGAGCCACTCGAATCGCACTCGACGGACATCCTGAAGGTGCTTGAATCTGATTTTCGAACCGTGACCTATTACGTACTCGGCCACGCCATGCCGAATATCTGTGCCCCCAGCGACGGTTGGTTATACGACACTGATGAACAGTTGCGAAACCTGCCCGAGCTCGCCGGCTACCGACTGCTGGGGCGAGTGGTCTCAGACCCCGAGGGATTCTTCTCCAGCCTTCCGCGCTACAGCTTCCGCGACTATCCGTCGCTTTCCGATCTTCCTCGTGCCGCAGTCATACCCGGACCCCACGAGTTCGATTGCTGCTGCCTGTCGTGCGAGCAGTACGAACAGATGTTAACGCGGAATCGGGAGCGCTATCGTGAGCGTGCTCAGAACCAGGGGCATGCAGGCGACGATACGATTCCGAGTCCCGAGTAGTACAATATCCTGTACCAGTTTCTATCGAAGACTCGGAGGCTGACCATGGCTATCACTGCCTCGCAAGCACGCGCGCAACTGTTCCCCTTGATTGCGAAAGTCAACGAGGATCACGTGCCGATCGAGATCGTCTCGAAGAACGGCAGTGCCGTGCTGATGTCGTTGGCCGACTTCGAGGCGCTCGAAGAGACGGCCTATCTCCTGCGCACCCCGGCGAATGCCGCCCACCTTCTCGAGAGCATTGCCCAGCACCGCGCGGGAACCGCGACCGCGCGTCAGCTCTCAGAGTGAACCTTCTCTTCACCGAGAACGGCTGGGACGACTACCAGTACTGGGTCGCGACGGACCGGGCAATAGTGAAGCGAATCAACCGGCTCCTCGATGATGTTCGGCGCACGCCGACGAGCGGCATCGGCAAGCCAGAGGCGCTCAAGCATCAGCTCGCGGGCTACTGGTCACGGCGCATCACCGACGAGCATCGATTGGTCTACGCCGTCGAGGCCGATCAGATCGTCATCGTGGCAGCCCGGCACCACTACTGACCGTCACGACTACTGATCGTCACGACTCCTGACCGCCACGACTACTGACCGTCACGGGCTCACACGCAGACTTGCGAGAATGAAGCGGTGCTCACCCTCACTCACATCGAACAATTTGCCGATTCCGCCTCACTGGCCCGCGGCCGCGACTATTTTCAGCGGGACCTCGTGCTGAGCACGACGACGCGGGCCAACGGAACCGTCGACAGGGTCGTCGAAGGCGAGCGCCCCTATCGCGTCAAGCTCGGCGCCCGGTCCTGGAGCTGCAGCTGCCCCGTCGGCGCACGCGGCGACTTCTGCAAGCATTGTGTCGCCGTGGCCCTCGCTGTCGTGGCCGACGCGCAACCGGCGGATGCCCCGCCAGCGTCAGGCGGCGCATCCGCCGGCCCTGAGGCCATCAACGACGCCGACGACGGCCTTGACCGTACCCACGTCACCGAAACTCTGCCCGATGCGCGCAAACGCATTCTCGGCATGTTCCGCACCCGGCGAGAACTCATCCGCTGGGATGCGGTGTCGGAATACGTCAGTTTCGCGTACATCGGTGTTGAGGAGTTGCGCCTTTCCGCCCTGAGTTGGGGGCCGGCGAAGATCATCCCACTCACTGAGAAGGCCATCGCGGTCGTAGCGAAAGTTGTGGGGCGCGCAGATGATTCGAACGGCGAGATCGGCGACCTCGTCGGCGACCTTCTGGCCCTCCATGCCGAGCTGTATGCGCTCGCTCCCCCTGCACCGAAGAAACTCGTCGGCTGGCTGATCGACTTTCAATTCGACGGATCTCAGGACTTCTTCACCCCCGACATCGCCGACTACACGGATGCGCTCGGCGTCACCGGGGCCAACCTCCTTCTCGACCGGCTCGACGCCCTCGAAGCGGAATTGCCGCCGCCCACCGACGAGTGGGACTCCTCGAGTTCTACTCGCTCCTCGATCGCGAGCAATCGCGAGCGCCTCGCCGTCGCCATGGGCGACCCGGCCGGCGTCATCGCTAGTTTCGGTGATCTCACGCGCTCCTATCGGATGCACGACCTGGCGAAGGCACTGATCGAGGTGGGTGCCGTCGACCAGGCAGTAGACATCGCTGAACGCGGCACCTTTCTCGAAACCAGCAGGCCGAGCGATGCGGCCAATACTGGGCTGAGCTGCTCCACGAGCACCGCTCGCGCGAGGCCGAGGTGGATGCCCGGCAGCGGATTTTCGATCGCTGGCCGACATCGGTCAACGCGCTTACGCTCGCGGCCTCGGCGGGCCCTGACTGGGATGCGCGGGCGGAGGCGGCCTATACGAAGCTGGAGAAAGCGCACCCGCGTGAACTGATCAACACCCTGCTGGCGCGCGGTCAGGCCGATCGGGCGTGGCAGGATGCGTTGCGGCTCACGACGGATCCGACGCTGTGGACCTCGTTGGTTGCCGCACGAGAGAAGAAAGACCCGGCATCCGTTGTGCCGGTGTTGCTCATCCTGATCGACGGCGATCTGACGGTCTCCAATCAGCGCAATTACAAGGTTGCGGTGAAGCGGTTGAAGCAGCTGAAGAAAGCCTTGGTCGCGACCGGACACGGTGAGGACTTCGCCGGCATCGTCGCCGATCTGAGGGAAGCGAACCGCCGCCGCCCCCGGTTTCTCGACGAGCTGGACCGCGTCGGGTTCTGAGTCGCGCCGGGTGCGGGAGCTGGTGGTGCGCCTGTACCTGTACCTGTACCTGTACCTGTACCGAGAAACCGCAAAGGTCACCGGATGCCTCACGATCTGTGCGGTATCCGGTGACAACCTGCCAAAGCTTGCGGTATCTGCGACGAACAGCGCCTGCTAGAACCAGCTGCTCAGCCAGGGTGTCGCCGGGGAGTGGAACGTGGCGTCCACCGCATCCGCGGACCCAGGCCGCAGCTCCGTGATACGGCCGGCCCGCACCAGAGTGCGCGCCGAGACCCCACCCAGGTAGAGGGCGCCGAGGTCGTTCACCGTCAGTGCGAGTGATGCCGCATCGGCCGGCGCCTCCCCGTTGTGTTCGAGTCCGTCGAGCGGCGACACTTGTGCCGTTCCGGTCGCATCGACCGCGATGAGCACGCGACCGTGCGCGAACCCGAGCCGATCGGTGACGTCGAGCGCGATGCGGCCCGGCGCGCTGTAGCGACGAGCCTCGAGCGCCGCGGTGACGTCGAGGATGCGCGCCCAGAGGTGATCCCGGCGATGCGTGGTGCGCACCGCCCGCGAATCGGTGACCTGCCAGATGAGCGGTTCATCGACCGAGCGCAGTGGCGCCGACACCGTGGTCACGAGGGGCAGCTCGAGCAGGTAGCGCCAGAGCCCCGCGTACGCGTCATCCGTCACCGTGCACAGGTGCTCGACCGTGGCCGTGTGCGCCGCAAAGTCGGTGGCGTGCGACGCGAGCCGGTAGAGCGCGAAGCCCTGCGGGGCCCCGGCCGCGTCGTGGTAGATCACCGCGCGCAGGTTCTTCGCTTCGTCTTTGGCGTCGCCGAGCAGCCCGATCAGCCTCCCCCAGAGGTAGTCGTCGAGCTCAATTTCGCCCGGCACACCCCGTCGCGCCCGCTCGGCCACGCCGCGACCGACGCTCTGCAGCTGCTCGAGCGAAATGAACTGTACGCGACCGGATGCGGCGGGTCCGGTCCACGAGGCGCGGCGGGTGTCGATCTCGAGATCGGCCGTCATCGTCGTCGGGGCGAACCCGAAGCGCGAGTAGATCGTGGCCTCAGATACCGTGAGGATCGCCAGCGGAATCCCGAGGCTGTGTGCCGTGCGCAGCTCGGCTTCGAGCAGCGCCCGGGCGATTCCGCGGCGCTGGTGGGTCGGCGCGACGGTGACCGAGCTGATCGCCCAGGCCGAAACACTCGTCTCGCCGGGCAGCGTCAGCGGAGTCGGCCAGGAGCTGACCGTGGCGACCGGGGTGGCGGCATCCGTCATGCTGTCGTCCCAGACACCGGTCGTGCGGCGGTAGGCGACGTCCTGCAGCTGTTCGTCGATCTGCTTCTCGGCGACCCGGCCCTCGTGGAATCCGCGTGAGTCGGCTTGAATCCAGGCCGCGAAGGCGTCACGGTCTGAGGTATCGACGAGGCCGAGGCGCAGCCCGCCGGCGTTCAGTTTTCCGAAGGAATCGGCGGCGATGGGGGCGTCTGCGAAGGTCATGGTTTCAGGCTAGGGGAACCTCCCGGTGAGTGCGAGGGTGGCGACTACCACTCCGGCATCCGGCTTTGATTGTGGCTAACTCCTGCAATCCTGCCGACGGCCACGAAACCGCCGCGTGATTCCGGGGCTCGGCCGCACCGCATCCGTGGATTGCCGGAGTTAGCCACTCAAACAGGGCCGCAGACGACTCGCCCGAGCTTGCCCGACCGCTCCAGACCCGCGAGACTTGCCGCAGGGGGCGGCCGACAGCCACCCCTCACGCACATGAGCAAGGAGCACCATGGCCGAGCAGTCCCGCGAACGAGTTGGCGTCTACATCGACTTCGACAACATCGTCATCTCCCGGTACAGCCAGTTGCACGGGCGCACCGCTTGGGCAAAAGACCGCGTGCGCCAGCACGATTCGTCGAAGCCGGATGCCGACCCTCAGGTCACCGAGCGCATCAAACAGGCGACGATCGATCTCGCCGCGATCCTCGAATACGCGTCGTCGTTCGGGTCGATCGTGATCAGCCGGGCCTACGCCGACTGGTCCGCCGCCGTGAACGCCGACTACCAGCAGCAGCTCATCGACCGCGCCGTCGACCTGGTTCAACTCTTTCCGACGGTCAGATCCTTGAAAAATGGGGCGGACATCCGTCTCGCCGTCGACGTGGTTGAAGACGTCTTTCGGCTCGACGACCTCACCCACATCGTGATCGTGGCCGGGGATTCCGACTACATTCCGCTGGCCCAGCGCTGCAAGCGGCTCGGCCGCTACGTCGTTGGTATCGGCGTCTCCGGCGCGACCAGCAGTTCGCTGGCCGCGGCCTGCGACGAGTTCGCCGACTACGACACCATGCCGGGCATCAGCAGCAGCCGTTCAGTGCCCGGCATCACCGGCAACCGCTCTTCACCCGGCACCGGAGGCAGCCGCTCTGTGCACACAATCGAGTTCGTGGCACCCGCGGCTTCGACCGGCTCAGCGCCGATCATGACGACGGATGCCGCGGCACCCGAACCGGCGAAGGGCCGGGCAGCCAAAGGCTCGGCTGAAAAAGAGGCCGACAAGCAGGTCGACAAGCAGAGCGACCACGAGGGCAGCGACGACGAGGAGCGCGCCACCCCCAAGGAGCGCAAAGCGGCGACCGCGCTTCTGTTGCGGGCGATGGAATTGCTGGCCAAGAATGATCTCGAGTGGCAGCACGCCTCTGCGGTGAAGAATCAGATGCGCCGGATGGACCCTGCGTTTCAGGAGCAGGCGCTGGGATACCGCCAGTTCTCGGACTTTCTGAAATCCCGTCACAATGTCGTCGAGCTGGAGCAGGAGAGCCCGTCGAGCCCGATCATGTTGCGGTTGCGGGGGTAGCGGCCTCACTCCCGCTCGTTGGTCGAGGAGCGAGCGCCAGCGGGTGTCTCGAGACCGCCGCTCTTACCGCTTCGTTGGTCGAGGAGCACGCGACGCAGGAGCGCGCGTCTCGAGACCCGGCGAGCCGATCTCTTGACGTGGGTCGCGCTTGAAGGTCGACTCACGGGGTCTCGAGACGGCCGCGGGCGGCCTCCTCGACCAACGAGAAAGTCGAATTCGATCACCGCAATGCCGCGCAGCGGCCTCGCAGGTCGAGATCTCGCGAGCCAATCCTTGAACGTGGGTTGCGTGTGAACATTGGCTCACCGGGTCTCGAGACGGCCGCGGGCGGCCTCCTCGACCAACGAGGGGGTCAGATCGGCTCGCGGGGTCTCGACGAGCTCGACCACCGGTTGTGTCGGCTAGTCGTCCGAAACGAGGATGTCCACCGTGATGTTGCCGCGCGTGGCGTTGGAGTACGGGCAGACCTCGTGAGCCCGGTCGGCGAGCGACGCCGCGACATCCGCTGCCACATCGGGAAGCACGACCTCCAGGGTTACTGCGAGGCCGAAACCGCCTTCGATCTGGCCGAAGTGCACCTGAGCGCCGACACTGGAACCGTCGATCGACACCTTGCGCTCGCGCGCAGCCATCTGCAGCGCGCTGTGGAAGCATGCCGCATAACCCGCCGCGAAAAGCTGCTCAGGGTTCGAGCCGTTGCCCGATCCGCCCATTGCTTGGGGAACGGCGAGTTCGAGATTGATGCGGTTGTCGGTCGAGGTGACGTGACCATCGCGGCCCCCGCCGGTCGCCAGGGCTTCTGCGGTGTAGAGCGTGTTCATCGGGCTTCTTTCTTGTTGGTTGCTTGTTCGGAACGAGTCGCTTCGACCAGGCACATCTTGTTGAGGAGGCTCCGGAGTTGGATTGCCTCGTCGGGTTCGAGTCCCAGCCGCGCGAAAAGCGCTGCGGGCACGGTGAGAGCTCGGTCTCGAAGCGCCACGCCCTCGGGAGTCAGAGAAATTCTGACGACGCGCTCGTCGTCAAGGCTGCGCTGCCGAGCGACGAGACCTGATGCTTCCAGTCGTTTCAGCAGGGGCGACAGGGTTCCGCTGTCGAGTCCGAGGCGCCCACCCAGCCAGGACACGGTGACATCGTCGCCTTCCCAGAGCGCGAGCATGACGAGGTACTGCGGATACGTCAGCCCGAGCGGCTCGAGCAGGTCGCGGTAGACGCCGGTGACGGTCTTGCTCCCCGAATAGAGGGCAAAGCAGACTTGTTCGTCCAGGGCCAGCGGGTTGGTGGTCGACATGGATTAAAAGTAACAGGCAATTGAGTTGTGCACAATTTATTGTGCGCGCCGCGCCGTTCGCTCAAGCCAGGTGGGACCGAAATCAGGAACGCACACGGCGTGTCGCATCCGGTGCCGCGTGAATCCGCGGCGAGGAATGCGCGACACACCTCCACTCCTGATTTCGGTACCGTCGCGGGGCTCCAGACGCGGCCGACGGATGCAGCGGGGCGGGGCGCGCGGGCGGGCGGGTGCGTGAGCGCAAACCGCAACTGTCATCGAAGACCGCACGTTTTGTGCGGCGCATCGCGACAACTCGTCAGATCTTGCGGTTTTCGCTGCGCGAGACACAGGCAAAACGCCTCCGCTCCTGCGTGAGGAGAGGAGGCGTTGGCCATTTCGTTGATCGAGGAGCGCGCGAGCTTGCGAGCACGCGTCTATGAGGTAAATGACCACTTCGTTGATCGAGGAGCAGCCGACGAAGGAGGCCGCGTCTCGAGATCTCGCGAGCCAATCCTTGAACTCGGGTTGAGTTCGAACATCGACTCACGGGGTCTCGAGACGGCCGCGGGCGGCCTCCTCGACCACCGAAATGGTCAGATTCGTTCACCACTATGCCGCGCAGCGGCCTCACCGCTCGAGATCTCGCGAGCCAATCCTTGAACTCGGGTTGCGTTCAAACTTCGGCTCGCGAGGTCTCGAGACGGCCGCGGGCGGCCTCCTCGACCAACGAAGGGTAGGAAGCCAGCGCGCTTAGGCGGCGAGCACCGCCGCCAAGCTCTCGCGCACGATGTCGAGACCGCGCTGCAGCTCGGCATCGGTGATGGTGAGCGACGGCAGAAACTTGAGCACCTCATCGCGGGCGCCGGAGGTTTCGATGACGAGTCCGCGCTCGAACGCGGCGGCCGAGACGGCGCCGGCCAGGTCGGGGTGGCTGGTCGAGGCGATGCCGTAGATGAGACCGCGACCGCGCACCTCGAAGCCGATGGTGGGGTTCGCGGCGGCGATCTCGAGCAGCGCGTTCTTCAGCAGTTCTGACTTGCGGGCGATCTCGTCGGTGAAGCGCGTGTCGGCCCAGTACTCGTCGAGGGCGACACGGGCGGTGACGAAGGCGAGGTTGTTGCCGCGGAAGGTGCCGGTGTGGGCGCCTGGCTTCCAGACGTCGACCTCGCGGCGCATCAGCACGATGGCCATCGGCAGGCCAGAGGCCGAAATGGACTTCGAGACGGTGACGATGTCGGGAACGATGCCCGACTCCTCGAAGCTGAAGAATGCACCGGTGCGACCGACGCCGGCCTGGATGTCGTCGAGAATGAGCAGAATGCCGCGCGCACTCGTGATCGCGCGCAGGCGCTGCAGCCAGCTTGAGCTCGCGACGTTGATGCCGCCCTCGCCCTGAACCGCCTCGACGATGACGGCTGCGGGAAGATCGAGCCCGCTGCCCGAGTCATCCAGCATCTTCTCGAACAGATCGAGAGTGTCGACATCCGCACCGAGGTAGCCGTCGTAGGGCAGGCGGGTCACGTTGTCGAGCGGCGAACCGGCCGCCTCGCGGTACTTCTTGTTGCCGGTCGCGGCGAGGGCGCCGAGGCTCAGCCCGTGAAAACCGTTCGTGAAGGCGACGACGTTCGAACGCCCGGTCGCCTGACGTGCCACCTTGAGTGCGGCTTCGACGGCGTTCGCGCCCGTGGGGCCGGTGAACTGCACCTTGTAGTCGAGGCCGCGCGGCTTGAGGATGAGCGCTTCGAACGCCTCGAGAAAGGCACGCTTGGCGCTGGTGGCCATGTCGAGGCCGTGGATGATGCCGTCGCGCTGCAGGTAGTCGATGAGTGCCTGGGTGAAGAGCGGGTTGTTGTGACCATAGTTGAGCACACCGGCACCGGCGAAGAAGTCGAGGTATTCGCGCCCGTCACTCGTGACGAGGGTGGCTCCGTGGGCGGAATCGAAGACAACGGGGAAGGAGCGGATGTATCCGCGCACCTCCGACTCGATGCGGTCGAAAATCTCGAGGTCGCTCATGGCTTCACTTTCTGTGCTTCGGTTTACCGCGTCATGCGGTTCTGATGCGGTCGGGCTGCAGTTCGACGCGTTTGTGACGCAAGACGGCTGCGGTTTGTTGCGGTTCGGCTATGGGTGGTGCTGCAGTTCGGCAGCGCTGAGCGAGAGCATCGGGGTGGCTGCCGACGACGTTCGGTGGTGACCCACGCGGCCGACGGCATCCGCTCTCGCGTCATCGCCCTCCCCAGCCTACTTACCGTCGGGGCCGTCGACCTGAGGAAGCGCCGTCAGAGGGCTCGCCGTCATCGGCTGAAGCGCGCGCTCACCCGGACGCCCCGGCCCGACGAGCACCCGCCAAACCCAGTCGGCGGCGGTTTCGACGGGCGGGCGCGGCTCGCGGGACAGCCAGTACTCGATCACGCCGAGGGACGAACCGGCGATACCGGCCCCGACGACGTCGAGCGGAATGCCGTCGAATGCGGTTGAACCCGAGGCCACAACGCCGGCGCTGGCCGCCGATTGCAGCCGAGCGCGAATCCGGCCGGCTGCCACCGAGGAGCCTCCCTCACAGAGAACGAGCCGGTAGAGCGCTGCATTCGTTTCGAAATGCTGAAGGTACTCAACCAGATCGGCCGGCGGCCGCTCGGGCAGCGGCCCGTCGAATGCCGGCACGCGCGCTCCGGCTTCCGACTCGATGACGTCGAGCGCGTCGGCGAGCAGCGTGTCTTTGTCGGAGTAGTGCTGGTAAAAACTGCTGCGGTTGACGCCCGCGTGTTCGACGATGCGGGCGATGGTGATGTCATCGAGCGGATGCTCGTGCGCGAGCGCCAGGAGCGCCTGCTGCAGACTGCGGCGGGTGCGTTCGACTCGGACATCCATTCGTCAATTCTCTCAGTGTTTCTGCAGACTCGCCGTACTTTTCCAACATCTGTTGGCTTTCCGACATCCGTTGGATAACCTGAAATCACTCGCCAACCGCTACTCATCGTCTGGCGCGACTCATCGTCTGGAAGGACACTCACATGGCAACGGATCCGAAGCCGCTCACCGGCAACAGCACCATCGGCGAATGGCTCGCCCACCCGGAGGGCGGAGCCGCGGTGCGCGGTCTGCTCGCCGCATCGGGCGCCGACGAGGCATCGCTCGCCCCCGTGCTCGGCCTGCCGCTTCAGCAGCTCGTCGCCCTCAGCCAGGGCCAGATGCCGCAGTCCGTCATCGACGAGCTCGTGAAGTCGGTCAACGGTGGCGTGATTCCGGAGAGCGAAGCGTCGGGCTGGCAGGAGAAGGTCAGCACCGGTCGCTTTGCCGGAAAGACCGTGGTCGTGACGGGTGCCGCTTCCGGCATCGGTCGTGCGACGGCCACACGCATTGCGCGCGAGGGTGGCCGTGTGGTTGCCGTCGACATTTCAGCCGACAAGCTCGCCGAGTTCGCGGCATCCCTTCCCGATGCCGAGATCGTCACCGTTGCCGGCGACATCACCAAGCAGGAGTCGGTTGACGCCATCATCGCCGCGGCCGGCGACCGGATCGACGGTCTGGCCAATGTGGCCGGCATCAACGACGACTTCTCGCCGCTGCACGAGACCAGCGACGCGATGTGGGACCGCGTCATCGGCGTCAACCTGACCGGTACCTTCAAGCTCACCCGCGGCGTGCTCCCCGCCATGATCGCGGCCGGCGCCGGCTCCGTGGTCAACGTCGCGAGCGAGGCCGGCCTTCGCGGCAACGCCTCCGGCAACGCCTACACGACGTCTAAGCACGCCGTCGTCGGCCTCACCCGCAGCGCGGCCTTCATGTACGGGCCCCAGGGCATCCGGGTCAACGCCGTCGCCCCCGGCGGCGTGGCCACCGGCATCCCGTTCCCTCCGAATGTTTCGGCGGCCGGCCAGGCTCGTCTGCAGCCGTTCCAGTCGGCGATTCCGTCGCTGGCGACCGCGGAGCAGCTCGCGGCGTCGATCACGTTCTTGCTCAGCGATGACGGAGTGAACATCAACGGCGTCGTGCTGCCGTCGGATGGCGGCTGGTCGGTGCAGTAGCGGGCAGCTGACCCTCTCGTTGATCGAGGAGCAGCCGACGCAGGAGGCCGCGTCAACTGGGTATTTGGCCATTTCGTTGATCGAGGAGCGCGCGAGCTTGCGAGCACGCGTCTCGAGATCTCGCGAGCCAATTCTTGAACTCGGGTTGCGTTCAAATGTCGGCTCATGGGGTCTCGAGACGGCCGCGGGCGGCCTCCTCGACCAACGAGATGGTCGGACTCCTCGACCACCGAGAAGTGGCTGACACAACGGGCGGGGTGGATGCGTCGACATCCGCCCCGCCCGTTCTCTGTGTCTTCAGGAGCCGGCCCCTCGATCCGACAGGAAAGAGGGCCATGCTGTCGGTCAGGCCACGCTCGAGATCAGTGATCCTTCGCGAGACATCGACCGACGCACGTCGAACGCCCCGTGGTAGGAACGCTCGTCCAGCATCGCAAAGATGATCACATCGTCGTCGGTGAACCCTTCTCTCAATGCCTCTCGGATGAGATCCGACGGGCGAGCCGGGTATTCCATACCCGAGAGGAAGTGCGTCATCTGTCCGGTGAATTTCATCGATTGTTTCCTTCCGATCGCAAACGAAAATAGCCAAGGTTTGGGCCGGATTCAACACCTTGAAATTCGACGATTCTGCGTGTAGAAAATGGCCGGAGCCGGCACCTGAAGCGTGCTGGTCAGCTGCCCGAGCGCGCCCGACTCGGCTGCACACGCGGCGGCTCCCCCGGCATTTTCGGAAAATCGGGTGGAAAGGGCAGCTCGCCGAGGCCGTCTTGCACGTCACGCTCCCACCAGAGCAGCAGGTCACCGATGCTGCCCGGATGCGCGTGCAGTTTCGCCCACGGATCACCGAGTTTCACCAGCCGATCCGGCACCGTCGCGATCGTGAAGTCGCGCGGGTTGACGTTCTCGAGTTCGTCCCATCCGATCGGGCACGAGACCGTCGCCTGTGCCACAGCCCGCGGGCTGTAGGCGCCAGCCATGGTGCGATCGCGGTTGGCCTGATTGAAGTCGACGAAGATGCGAGTGCCGCGTAGTTCCTTCCACCACGACGTCGAGACCTGATCGGGCATCCGTCGTTCAAGTTCTCTGGCCGCCGCGATGACCGCATGACGCACGTCGAGAAACTCATGGGTCGGTTCGATGGGGCACGCGAGGTGCAGCCCGCGGTTGCCCGACGTCTTGATGAACGTGGTCAGGCCGGCCTCGGCGAGCACCGAGCGCATCTCGAACGCGACGGGAATCGCATCGTCGAAGTCGGTGCCAGGCTGCGGGTCGAGGTCGATGCGCAGCTCGTCGGGGTGGTCGGAATCCTCGGCGCGCGACGGCCACGGATGAAAGACGATGGTGTTCATCTGCACGGCCCAGACGGCGGCGGCCGGTTCGTCGATGACGAGCTGCGGATGCGTGCGCCCACTCGGGTAGGTCACCATCACCGAGCGCACAAAGTCGGGGGTGCCCTTCGGCGGATTCTTGGAGAAGAACTGCTCGCCGTCGATGTTCCCGGCGAAACGCTGCAGCGAGATCGGCCGGTCGCCGTTGGCCGCGACGAACGCGGCGCCGACGGCCACGATGTACTGGGCGAGGTCGAGTTTGGTGAAGCCGGCTTCGGGCCAGAGCACGCGGCTCGGGCTGGAGAGGCGCACCTCGCGTGCGGCGCCTGCCTCGCGAGCCTCGCCGTCGCCGGCTGAAGCTGCGGCTTCGGCTGCGGCTTCGGCGCCGGCTCGTCCGGCAGTACCTGCTGCACCGGCGATTCGGCCGGGCACAGTCAGCATCACTTCTTCGCGGGCCATGCGGCCACGCTACCCGTGGCGCGCGGACCCGTCACCCCCTTGGCCTGTTGCCTGGTGCCCGCGTCTGTGTGGCTAACTCCGGCAATCCCCGGGCGGCGGCGTCCGCAGCCCCGTCATTGCGGGGGTCGTCGCACCGGCTGCGGAGGATTACCGGAGTTAGCCACCGACACCCGGCGGGACGCGCGTCGACAGGCGCAGAATCCGTGGCGTCAGCAGTGGCGCCAGCAGCAGCGCCAGCAGCAGCAGCGGCAGCAGCAGCGGCAGCAGCAGCAGCAGCGGCAGCAGCAGCAGCGGCAGCAGCGGCAGCAGCAGCAGCGGCAGCAGCCGCACGAACCCGAACGCAACTGTTCCTCTCGCGTTCACCGAGCGTTTCGGCGCGGCCGCCACTCTGAGATCGGGCCCGCTCGCGGCCGCTCGACATGCGACGAAAGGCATCCGAATGCGAACGACTTGGCGCGGTCCCACGACTGCTCTGCTGACTTCTCTGGTCGTGCTCCTCCCTCTGGCCGCGGCGCTCAGCCCGGCCGCCGCGGTTTCCGACGCACCGAGTGGGGTGCGCATCAACGAGGTTGAATCCAGCGGCGGAACGCCCGGCGACTGGATTGAACTGATCAACACGGGCTCCGCGTCGGCGGATGTCTCTGGCCTGGTTCTCAAGGACAACGACGACACGCACAGCTTCGTGATCCCCGCAGCGACCACGATCCCCGCCGGCGGATTCCTCGCACTCGACGTGGACGTCGCCTACGGGCTCGGCAGCGCCGACACCGCCCGGCTCTTCGCCGCCGACGCCACGACCCTCATCGACAGCTACAGCTGGACCGCGCACGCCGCCGCCACCACCTACGGCCGCTGCCCCGACGGCACCGGCGAATTCGTGACCACGGCCGCCTCAACAAAGGGCGCCGCCAACGACTGCGGCGCAACTGATCCGGGCACCGACCCCGGCACGGATCCCGGCACCGATCCGGGCACCGGACCTGTCACGGCGTCCTGGCCCGGCGGCACCACCGTCAGCACCGTTGACTCGGCTGGCTTCTTCGGAACCAATCTCAGCGGCCTGGCCTATCAGGCATCCGGCACCTCGGCCCCCGGCACGATCTGGGCGGCCAAGAACGGCGTCGGCACGATGTACCAGCTCGCCTGGAACGGCACGACCTGGGCCGCCGTCACGAACGATGGTTGGGCATCCGGCAAGTCGCTTCACTACGCAGACGGCACCGGCGATGTCGATGCCGAGGGCGTTGCGCTGACCGATGCCGGCCCGGCCGGCGGCGTCTTCATCTCCTCCGAGCGCAACAACGATGCGAGCAAGGTCAGTCGCCCGTCGGTGTTGCGCTACGACGTCGCGGGTTCAGGTTCGTCCCTCTCGGCGACGATGGAGTGGAACCTGGTCGCCGATCTGCCGACTGTCGCGCCGAACAGCGGCCTCGAAGCCATCACCTGGGTGCCAGACAGCTTTCTCGTCGCCCAGGGATTCGTCGATGAGATCACCACAAATGCCTACAACCCGGCTGACTACGCGAACCACGGCGACGGACTCTTCTTCGTGGGCCTCGAGGCAAACGGCACGGTCTACGCCTACGCCCTCGACCAGGTGACCGGCGGCTACCACCGCATTGCGACAATCTCCAGCGGCTTCACCGGTGTGATGGACCTCGAGTTCGACGCCGAACGCTCAGCGCTCTGGGCCGTCTGCGACGACACCTGCGACGGACGCAGCGCCCTTCTCACGGTGGCGCAAGCCGGCGAACGCGACGGTCGCTTTGAGGCCGCGTCGGTCTTCGAGCGCCCGACGGGCATGCCGAACGTCAACAATGAGGGCTTCACTCTCGCTCCCCAGAAGCTCTGCGTCGACGGAGTCAAGCCGGTCTTCTGGTCTGACGACAACAACACG
This sequence comes from Glaciibacter kafniensis, assembly GCF_039538945.1. Taxonomy (NCBI): domain Bacteria; kingdom Bacillati; phylum Actinomycetota; class Actinomycetes; order Micrococcales; family Microbacteriaceae; genus Glaciibacter; species Glaciibacter kafniensis. Next base: position 48,102 of record NZ_BAABCN010000012.1, read on the forward strand.
GATGCCCACGCACTGCGTGCAGGAACGATCGCGTGCTCCCCGGCAACGGTCGACCCGACTGATCCGACTGACCCGACCGACCCGACCGACCCGACGACTCCCGTCGACCCGACCGACCCGACCGACCCGACGACCCCGGTCGACCCGACGACCCCCGTTGACCCGACCGACCCGACGACCCCGACTGACCCGACGACCCCGACAACCCCCGTCGACCCCACCGACCCGACGACTCCCGTCACTCCCGTTGATCCGGCCGACCCGTCGACCCCGGCCGTTCCGGTGTCAACCGACTCGCTCACCGATGCGGCGCGCGGCCCCGTCGCCGCCCCCACCACGGCGCACCCCGGCGAGTCCCTCACGGTGACAGTCGGTGCGCCATCCGCCGGCACAACAGTCGACGTGTGGCTGCATTCCACGCCCGTGCATCTCGCACGCACCGTCGTGAGCGCGGCCGGAACGGTGAACGTGACGGTGCCGGCATCCGCTCCGATCGGGGCGCACCGCATCGCGGTGGTTGCTGCCGACGGTACCCTCATCGGCTGGACCGACATCACCATCACGGCCGCGTCGACGTCGGGCGATCCGTCGGGATCCGGCACCGGCACGACAACGGCTGGCGCGGTCTCGTCAACGGCCGAGCTCGCATCGACGGGGCTTGACGCCTCTGCACCGGTGATTGCGATTCTCCTCCTGCTCGCGGCCGGGCTTGGTCTCGTCGTCGTGCACCGTCGAGGCATGCCCGAGTAGCCACCTCGCATCGACTGAAGTGACGGATTGCAGCGCGGCCCGGGGTACCAACGCTCCGGGCCGCGCTGTGGTTAACTCCGGCAATTGGTGATATTCAGAATTCGGATCCGCGTGATTTCAGGCTCAGGCGGAGCTCGTCCGGCGGATTGCCGGAGTTAGCCACAGCGAACTGCCGTGAATAGCACGGAATGCCGCTCGCTGGCTTCGGTCCGGGTGCTTATCGCCTCTGAGTAGGGCACTCGCTTAGGCTGAAGCCATGACTGAACACGATGCGGCCTCCGATTCCTCCGCCCTCGCCGCCGACTCGACCGCCGACGAGGCCCAGCGCGTCACCATGTTCGGTGCAGAATGGTGCGGCGACTGCCGTCGCTCGAAGAAGCTGCTCGACGGTCTCGGCGTCGACTATGACTACGTTGACCTGATGGTCGTCGATGACGGTGCCGACCGCGCCCACGCGATCAGCGGGCGCACCAACATCCCGGTCATCGTTTTTCCCGATGCCACCCACCTCGTCGAGCCGAGCGATGCCATGGTGCACGCCAAACTGACTGAACTCGGCCTGATCGGCTGACTCGAATGCCGACGGCCCGAGAGCAGCCAGGCGCACCAGCGCCTTCTTCTGAGACGATGCCGGCGTGACGACCAACCGTCCGCGCATCCGCCGACGCGTACTGCGCATTTCTACTGCAGTCGTGAGTGTGCTCGCCGTCGTGATCGTAGTTTTTCTCGTCTGGGCGAACTCAGTGATGCAGGGCGAGCGGCCCGCAGCACTTGAGGTGTGGCGCAACCCGGCGATCTCGGTCACGTCGACTGATCACTCAATCGTCATGTCTCCGACCGAGAATCCCTCCGGCACCGGGCTCGTTTTCGTCCCCGGCGCGCGCGTCGACCCGTATGCCTACATGTACAAGCTGTCGGGCATCGTCGAAGAAACCGGCGCGACCGTCGTAATCACCAAACCGACGCTCAATCTGGCCCTGCTCGACACTCGGCCGCTCGACACCTTCACTCAGGATGTCGCCGGAATCAGCAACTGGTACGTCGGCGGCCACTCTTTGGGCGGCGTGCGCGCGTGCCTGCTCGCCGACTCCCCCGAGGTGACCGGGCTCATCCTCTTCGCAAGCTACTGCGCCAACGATCTCAGCGCCTCCACGCTGCGGGTGCTGAGCATCAGCGGCAGTGACGATGGCCTGAGCACGCCCGAAAAGATCGAAGCTGCCGCGCAACTGCTGCCCGACGACACCGTCTTCGACGTCATCGTCGGCGCCAACCACGCCAGCTTCGGCGACTACGGCGTGCAGCCGGGCGACGGCACCGCCTCTCTCGACAGCGCCCAGATGCGCGATCAGCTGACCGCGGCACTCGCGGAGTTCGGGCTGTAGCGCCGCACTCGAGCGGATGCCGGCGCCGACACTGGCACTGGTGGTACTGGTGGTACTGGTGGTACTGGTGGTACTGGTGGTACTGGTGGCACTGGCACTGGCACTGGCACTGGCACTGGTGGCACTGGCACTGGTGGCACTGGCACTGGTGGCACTGGCACTGGTGGCACTGGCACTGGTGGCACTGGCACGGATGCAGCGCCACGGCGATCGGCACGACCCGGGCAGGCCAGCCCGACGTCAGCCGCCCGGCCAGTAGAGTTGTGAGCGATTCAGCGGAGTCGGCAGTTCGGTCGATCTCCGCCACCACGGGCCAGGCGCACGCCGGTTGTCTCGTGCCGAAAGCGGCCGATGGGTCCGATCGAGGAGGAGCGAGATGTCGACGACACCGCTGCCCTCCGATTCGACAGGCGAATCGGGCGGCCCCGCCGCCCCGGGCACTGCAGCCGCCACCGACGCCATCCCCGCGGTCGCTCGCCACAAGAACCGCCTCCACCTCGGGCTCGTTCTCGGCGCCGCTCTCGTCGTTGCCCTGGCGATCGCCGTTCCGGTGCTGCATGTCATCGCGCAGAGCGACTACGACGCGGCCCGCAAGTCACTCGCGTTCAAACAATCAACCGTGGCGCCTCTGGTCGACGCGACGCGTTCCACCCTTGCTGACGCGACGGCTCTCCTCGACGAGAGCGACGGACATGTGCTTGACGAGACGCCGCGCACCCAGCTCGCCGCGGCGATTGCCGAGGCAGATCGACGTGTGGTCGTTGTCGAGAAAGAGATTGCAGCATCCGTGACGGCGGCGACCGCCGAACCGCAGGCGAGTGTCTTGCTCGCCGGGTTTCCGCTGCGCCACGGCGTCTCCACGCTCGAGGCCTTCGCCCTCAATGACGCTGGCGAACTCGCCGAGATCGAGTCGAACCTGGCCCCGCCGATGAGCGCCGTCACCGATGCCGTCGCGGCCTGGGAGACCGAGCAGAAACGCCTCCGCTTCACGAAGGATGTCTACGCGGCCGGCTGGTATCCCGAGCTCGATGCCTGCCTCGGCCCGGTCGACCTGACCAAACGCTATGGGGTTGCCACCATCGCCGAGCACTGGAGCTGCGGCGGCCGGGACTTTCCCGATGACGCCGGAACACTCATCGAGTTGACCGGGCTGAACGCCGGAACCTACCGGGTCGAGGGCATCGTCGCGATGCTCGATCAATCGACGGCGACGACCGCCGATCTTCCGCGCGGTTATGACTTGCTCTATCAGACCTGTCAGAACGGGCAGTCCTCGACGATGTCGATGACGGCGCTGACGAAGGTCGACTAGGCGTTCGGCAGAACCCGTGGTCGAGGAGCGCGCGAGCGCCGGCGAGCACGTGTCTATTGGGGATATGACCATCTCGTTGATCGAGGAGCGCGCGAGCTTGCGAGCACGCGTCTCGAGATCTCGCGAGCCAATCCTTGAACTCGAGTTGCGTTTGAACGTCGGCTCACGGGGTCTCGAGACGGCCGCGGGCGGCCTCCTCGACCAACGAAATGGTCAAATTCGTCCACCACAATGCCGCGCAGCGGCCCGGAAGCTCGAGACCCGGCGAGCCGATCTCTTCACTTGGGTTGCGTTTGAACATCGGCTCACGGGGTCTCGAGACGGCCGCGGGCGGCCTCCTCGACCAACGAAATGGTCAAATTCGTCCACCACAACGCCGCGCAGCGGCCCGGAAGCTCGAGACCCGGCGAGCCGATCTCTTGACTTGGGTTGCGTTTGAACGTCGGCTCACGAGGTCTCGACCCGATCGCGGGCGGCCTCCTCGACCACCGAGATGGCGATTCTCAATCAGTCGCTTCCACGCCTAGAACAGCGTGTAGCCGCCGTCGACCGTCACGATCGAACCCGTCATAAAGCTTGAGGCGTCGCTCGCCAAGAAGACCGCGACCGGACCGAGCTCGGCCGGCATCCCGTAGCGTTTCATCGCCGCCGGTTCGACGCACCACTCGCGGTACTCCGGCTGGTCGACCGGTGACATCTCGGTCAGAAAGTAGCCAGGCGCCATCGCATTGACGCGGATGCCGTGGGGCGCCCACTCCGCGGCCAACGCCTTGGTCAACTGATGCACCGCGGCCTTCGACGCCAGGTACGGCGCCTGCCAGCGTGGCCGGTTCACGATCTCGGCCGACATCGACCCGACGTTCACGATCGCTCCACCGCCGCGCTCTTTCATCCGCCGGCCCACCGCCCGGCTGACGTGCCAGAGCCCGTCGACGTTGGTGGCCATCACGTCGCGCCATTCGGAATCGGCCAGGTCGAACGCGGCCCCGCTCACTCCGATTCCCGCATTGTTCAGCAGCACGTCGATCGGGCCGAACTCGTCGCTGACGGCGGCGACCGCCCGCTCGACATCGTCGACATCTGTGACTTCGAGTTTCACGCCATACGAACGGATGCCGAGAGCGCGCAGTTCCGCCGCCGCCGCGTCCGCCGCCTCACGTGTGCGTGCGCTCACCGCGACGGCTGCGCCGGCCTCGCCGAGCGCCTGGGCCATGGCCCGGCCGAGCCCCCGGCTACCGCCGGTGACGAGGGCGACTTTGCCGTCGAGTGAGAAAGCTGCAAGGGCGTTCATGCAAGTTCTACTGTTCTGCCGGTGGCCAGCGATTCACGCGCGGCGAGTGACACCGAGAGGGCGAGAACCGCCGACTCTGTCGGGCACAGTTCTGGGGAGGAGCCGGTTTCGACGCAGTGGAGAAAGTACTCGGCCTGGGCGGCATACGGGGTGTCAGGGGTGTCGGCCGAATAGGCAAACGACGCAGACTCCGCCGTTCCGGTGAGCTCCAACGCGCTCGTGAACGAATAGCCGACCGGCATCGCATTACAGGTCGTGACAGTGCCCCTGCCACCATCGGCATACGTCACGGTCGTCTCGATGAAGCCGGGCTGCCGGCCTCGCACGGCCGTGACCGTAACCGGGGTACCGAGAAACAAGTTCAGTTGGTCGAAGTCGTGGATCGCAAAATCGACCAGCACGCCGCCCGACGCCGATTCATCGGTGAGCCAGGTCTCTCCCAGCCGCGGAGTGGAGAGGCGGCTGGCGTGAACCGCGCGCACCTCGCCAAGGCGACCGTCGGTCATACTCTCGCGGAGCATCCGATAGCCGGCGAAGAAGCGAACCACCTGGGCGACCATGAACGTGCCCTCGCTCTCCGCTGCGACAGCGGCAACCCGCTCTGCTTCGGCCGGGGTGAGCGCGATCGGCTTCTCCAGCAGCACACTCTTACCCGCCCGCAACGCTCGTATGGCGATATCGGCATGCGTTGCGGTCGGCGAGCACACCGAAATAATGTCGACCTCCGGGTCGCTCAGCACCTCGTCGAGATCGGTCACGAAGCGGGCCTGCGGCGCGTCCTCGAGAGGGCTGCCGGGCCGCGGCGTGCAGACGTAGCGGATCTGATCGCCGAGCCCGAGTGCGGTCCACGCCGCGGCGTGCGCCTGCGCCATCTTGCCCTGGCCGATCAGCGCGATCGAATGCGTGCGCGTTGCGCCGACGCCAGCCCCAGTCGCGTCGGCATCCGTCACTGCAATCCCCGTCACTACGGCATCCGTCACCGCTGTCGCGCCAGCATCCGTCATCTCAGCGTCACTCATCACTCAAACCAGGCTCTCGTTGATCACCGCGGGGTCGAAGAGGTGGTCGAGAATCACCCGGCCGGCCCCGATCACTCCCCCGCGCCGTTTCGTCTCGCTCACCACGATCTCCAGATAGTCGGTGGCCATCGGCAGGCATTCGGTGTAGATCGCCGACCTGAGTCCGGCCACAAAGGCCTCTGCCTCACTGAGCTGCCCGCCGAGCACCAGTCGCTGCGGGTTGAAGAAGTTCACGATGGTGGCAAGCACGCCGCCGGTGCGGGTTCCCGCCTCCCGCAGCATCTGCGTGGCGAGCGGATGTCCGAGCTGCGCCAGCTGCAACACTGCTGCGGTGTCCGCCACGTCGACTCCGGCCCGGCGCAGACTGTCGACGATGGCCGCCCCACCCGCGACGGCGTCCAGGCAGCCCCAGCGCCCACAGGTGCAGAGGGTCTGCGGGGCATTCGGCACCGCGACATGGCTGATGTCTCCGGCCATTCCGCGGTGTCCGCGATGCAGCGTTCCGGCAGCGATCACGCCGCAACCGATGCTGGAGCCGGCCTTGACGAAGACCAGGTGATCGACCGGTTCGGCGAGACTGGCATGTTCGCCGAGCGCCATCAGATTCGCGTCGTTGCCGACGAGCGCGGGCACTCCGCTGAGCGAGCGCAGCAAGCCGGCCGCGTCGACGCCGTTCCAGCCGGGCATCCGCGAGGGCGAGACCAACTGCCCGACGCTCGTCTCCACCGGGCCGGGCAGTCCGACACCGATTCCGCGCAGCCGTTGACCGGCCACCGTCGACTCGGCCACCATCTCGTGCGCCTCGGCCACAATCCAGCTCAGGATGCGTTCGGGCCCGTCGGCGATGTCCATGTCACGGTGCCGTTCGGCCAGCATCGTTCCCGCCATGTCGAACAGGGCGAATGACGCGTGGCGGGCGCCGAGGTCGACGCCGAGCACCGCTCCGGTGTCCGGATTCACTTCAAGTTGGCGGGGGCGGCGCCCGCCTCGGGAATCGCCGCGGCCGGCCTCTCGCAGCAAGCCGCCCTGAATCAATGCCTCGACCCGGGCGGTGGCCGTCGACGGCGACAGTCCGGTTGAGCGGGCGATGTCGGCCCGTGAGGATGACGCCCCGCTGCGCACCAGATTGAGGATGCCGCCCGGCGAGGAGTCATGGCTGAAGACGGCAGGGGAAACAGAGGTCATCGTCATTGAGCCAATCCGAGGGGGAAGCGAATATTTGACTTTACTGTATCAACTTTGTACATTTCTGGAGTAAGTAAATCCACTATTGCAGAAACGACGTGATTTCACTTACGATTACGTGATTGCTGATCGACGACGATACGAGGACTTCATGGCAGCGGCTCCCGGGCACGACGCACGCCCCACCGACTCGACCACAGCTGGGCACCCCATGGTCAGCCTCGCTGCGGTCAACAAGCACTTCGGACCGTTGCACGTGCTGAAAGACATCAGCCTCACCGTGCAACCCCGCGAAGTCATCGTGGTCGTCGGCCCGTCCGGTTCGGGCAAGTCGACGCTGTGCCGGGCGATCAACCGCCTCGAGCCGATCGACTCCGGCGACATCCTGATCGACGGCACACCGTTGCCGCGTGAGGGTGCGGCCCTGGCCGACCTGCGCGCCGACGTCGGAATGGTCTTTCAGTCGTTCAACCTCTTCGCCCACCGCACCATTCTCGACAACGTCACCCTCGCGCCGATGAAGGTGCGCAAGATGAAGAAGGCCGCCGCCGAGGCCGAGGCAATGGCCCTGCTCAAGCGCGTCGGTATCGCCGAGAAGGCGAACATGTACCCGGCCGAGTTGTCAGGCGGCCAGCAGCAGCGCGCGGCGATCGCTCGTGCCCTGGCGATGCATCCGAAGGTCATGCTCTTCGATGAGCCGACCAGCGCCCTCGACCCTGAAATGGTCAGCGAAGTGCTCGACGTGATGGTGTCGCTCGCCCAGGAGGGCATGACGATGGTCGTCGTCACCCACGAGATGGGCTTTGCCCGCAAAGCCGCCGATCGCGTCATCTTCATGGATGCCGGCCAGATCGTGGAGCAGAACACCCCCGCCGCTTTCTTCGAGTCCCCCCAGACCGAGCGTGCGCGCTCATTCCTGGCCTCCGTGCTGTCCCACTAACAGCACTGCCCACTGACTCCCCCTCACCAAGATGCCAGCGACCTCACGTCGCGACGGTTCCTCACCAAAGAAGATAGGAAAAACCATGTCATTGCCCTCCTCACTGCGTCGGAGGCTCCCGGTTGCGGGTGCCGTTCTCGCCGTCGCCGCCCTGGCTCTCACCGCCTGCTCGTCGGGCGGTTCGACCGGCGTTCCCGGTGCGTCGTCGGCCCCGAGCGGCGCCGCGTCTGAGTCCTCGGTCTTCAAGGACGCCCCGGTCGCTGCCGCGTCGCTGATCATCCCCGACTCGACGATGGCCAAGATCAAGGCACGCGGAAAGCTCATCGTCGGCGAGGCGCTCGACGCCCCGCTGCTCTCGCAGCAGGACCCGACCGACCCGTCGAGCGTCACCGGCTTCGACGCCGATCTGGCGAAGCTGCTCGCGATCTACATCCTCGGCAAGCCGAACGTCGAAATCGTGCCGCCGGCATCCGAAACCCGTGAAGCGCTTCTCGCCAACGGCACCGTCGACGTCGTGTTCAACACCTACACGATCACCGAAGAGCGTGCCACGCAGATCGACTTCGCCGGCCCGTACTTCAGCTCAGGCCTGGCCGTCGCGGTCAAGTCCGACAACACCGACATCAAGGGCATCGAAGACCTCGGCGGCAAGACCGTCATCGTCGGCGCGAACACGCCAGCCGTGACCGAGGTGCCCAAGCAGCAGCCCACCGCGAAGCTGCTCTCGTTCGGCACCGACCCGCAGGCCGTGAAGGCTCTCACGCAGGGTCGCGGCGACGCGTACGTGCAGGACTACACGCTGCTGGCCAGCGACGCGAAGGCTGATGGCGGCATCAAGGTCGTCGGCCAGCCGTTCACGGCCGAGCCTTACGGCATCGGCCTGAAGCACGGCGACGCCGACTTCAAGAGCTTCATCAACACCTGGCTGACCACCATCCAGGAGGAAGGCCAGTGGGGTCAGGCCTGGAAGACCACCCTCGGCACCGTTGTCGACTCCGAGATCCCGACTCCCCCGGCCATCGGCTCGGTTCCCGGCTCTTAATCAACGGCGGCAGCGCCAGCGAACGGCAAAGTGATGAATAACATTCTGACTCCCGAAACCATCGGGCTCCTGCTTCAGGCGCTCGGCACGACGCTCATGATGGCTGTCGTGGCCGGCATCGGCTCCCTGATTCTCGGGGTGCTGGTGACGATGGCCCGGGTGAGCCCCATCCCGATTCTGCGGTGGGCCGCCTGGTGCTACGTGCAGTTCTTCATCAACGTGCCGCTGCTGGCGCTGCTCATCCTGGCGGTGTTCGCACTGCCGGATGCCGGTTTGATCGCGCCCCTGACGCCGACGGCCATCATCGTGCTCACCGTCTACGAGGCCGCCTATGTGGCCGAGGCGGTGCGCAGTGGTGTGAACACCGTCGGCGTCGGGCAGGTGGAAGCGGGCAGGGCCCTCGGCTTCTCGCTGCTTCAATCGTTCCGTTTCATCATCATTCCGCAGTCGCTGCGCGCCGTCGTGCAGCCGCTCGGCAACGTGATGATCGCCCTCGCCATGAACACCGCACTCGCGGCTGTCGTCGGCGTCGTCGAATTCACCAGCGAGGTCAACAAGCTCAACCTCGTCTTTGCACAACCCATTCAAATCTTCACCGGAGCGGGCATCGTCTACATGGCGATCGCACTCGTGATCGGACTCGCAGCCGGCTGGATCGAACGAAGGGTGGCGATCGTCCGATGACCCAGTCACGACACAGTGCCGCAAGTTTTCTCTACGAAGAACCCGGTCCCCGCGGCCGACGGATGATTCTGGTCGGTTCGATCATCAGCATCATCGTGTTGGCGGGTGTGATCGCTCTCGGCCTCTGGCAGTTCGGTTCGCACGGCCAGCTCGACTACGACAAATGGGCCCCCTTCGCCCAGTGGCCGATCTGGGAGTTCCTGCTGGTCGGGTTCCTCGGCACCCTCGCCGCGGCCGCAATCGTCGCCGTTCTCGGCTCCGTGCTGGGCATCATCCTGGCCCTCGGCCGGGTCAGCAAGGTACGCGTTCTGCGCTGGCTGGCCACCGGCTACATTGAGGTCGGTCGCACCGTTCCGGTGCTGCTGCTGATCTACCTGATGCTGTTCGGTCTCCCCCAGCTCGGGATCAACCTTCCGACACTGTGGAAGCTGGTCATCCCGCTGACCATTGCCAACTCGGCGGTGTTCGCAGAAATCATTCGAGCCGGCATCCTGAGCCTGCCGCGTGGGCAGACCGAGGCCGCACTCAGCCTGGGACTTCGGCAGTGGCAGACCATGGCCTTCGTCGTGCTGCCGCAGGCCCTCCGCAACGTCGTGCCGTCGCTGGTCAGCCAGCTGGTCAGCCTGCTGAAGGACACCTCGCTCGGTTACATCGTCGCCTACACGGAGCTGCTCTACCGCGGCCAGGTGCTGTCGTCGTTCAACCACTTGCTAATTCAGACGTTCCTCGTCGTCACGCTGATCTACCTCGTCTTCAACGGCAGCCTGTCGGCGCTCGCGTCACGACTGCAGAAGCCCACTCGCAAGCGCAAGCCGATCGGTCCGCTCGCGACAGCGCTGCCGCTGCCGATCGGGGCGGTTGAGGGTGAAGCGCGTGTCTGAGCTCGTCGTGCTCGCCGTCGATCTGGGCGGCACCTCCATGAAGGGTGCACTCGTCACCGAACACGGCGCGACCGTCGCCACGGAGACCAGGGTCACACCCGAGAACGACATCGTGGATGCGCTCATCGAACTTCTGCACTCCTTGGAGGCGAACGCATCCGCTCAGGGCATGCAGGTCGTCGCCGCCGGAGTCGTGACCCCCGGCATCGTTGACGAGCATTCGGGGGTCGTCAAGTACGCCTCGAATCTCGGCTGGCTCAACAAACCACTGCTGCAACTGCTGCGGGCACGACTCGATATGCCGGTGGCGATCGGGCACGATGTGCGCGCGGCCGGGTTGGCCGAACAGCTGCTCGGTGCCGCACGCGGGGCCGAGGAGTTCGTGCTGATTCCGATCGGCACGGGCGTTGCCGCTGCGCTCGTCTCCTCGGGCGAGACCCTCACCGGAGCCACCGGGGCGGCCGGAGAATTCGGGCACATTCCTGTGGTGCCGGGCGGCGAACTGTGCCTGTGCGGTCAGCGCGGCTGCCTCGAGGTGTATGCCTCGGGAGCCGGCCTGGCTCGGCGTTACCTGGCGCGCGGGGGTACCGAGCTGAGCTCCAAGCAGATCGTCGCACGCCTCGGCACCGACCCGATTGCGGATGCGGTCTGGACCGAAGCCGTGCAGGTTCTGGGTCAGGGGCTCGCGATCATGACGCTGTTGCTCGACCCGCGCGTGATTGTGATCGGCGGCGGATTCGCGCACGCCGGCGATGCGCTATTCACTCCGCTGCGTGAAGCGCTCACCGCCGGGCTCGCCTGGCGGGAGGCCCCCCGTGTCGTGCAGGCTCTGCTCGGGAGTGAGGCCGGGCGGATCGGCGCGTCGATTCTGGCGTTCCGCGCTGCGGGCCGGGGCGATGTTGTGAACGGGTGGCCGCTCGCCGTCGAGGCGGCCTGAGCGGTTCGCTCTGCTCCCTGCTCACTACTCCCTGCTCACTACTCACTGCTCACTGCTCACTGCTCGCTGCTCGCTGCTCGCTTTTGTGCAACGCAAAGTAGGAGATTCTGCGACTCGCCGCCTGAAACCGCCTGGTTAGCACGGCGTGTCGCAGAATCTCCTCCTGTGCATCCAGCTCCGATGCCCGAATCCGCCCCCGAAGGTTCAGGCCGAGCCGTCAGATAGAACCGTCAGACCGCGGCGTCAGACCGCGGCGTCCGGCCGCCCCGCGGCCACGTCGACCAGGCAGCCCTCCGCCGCAACCCAACCGAGCATTGCGCACTTCACGCGCATGACGAACTTCGAGACCCCCTGAAAGACCACGGCGTCGCCGAGCACGTCTTCGTCGGGTTCCCCCACGCCGCGCGAGCGCATCATCTCGCGGAACGCATCAATCGTGGACTGCAGTTCAGCCATGGTCAGTCCGGGGGCCAGCCCCGCCAACACGGATGCCGACGCCTGCGAAATACTGCACCCCGCGCCACGCCACGCGAGTGCGGCGATGCGGTCGGTTCCGGGCTCGAGGGCGATCTCCAGGGTGATCTCGTCACCGCAGGTCGGGTTGCGTTCGAAGCGCACGGCATCCGCGTGCTCCAGCTCGCCGAAACCGGTGCGGAGCTTCGAGTGGTCGAGGATGACCTGCTGGTACAGGCCGGCGAGGGCGTCGCTCATGAGGTTTCTCCGAAGTAGGGGCGCACCTGCGCGACGGCGGCGAGAAAGCGGTCGACCTCGGCCTCTGTGGTGTAGAGGTAGGCGCTGGCGCGGGTGGTGGCGGTGAGTCCGAGGCGGCGGTGCAGCGGCTGGGCGCAGTGGTGCCCGACCCGCACCGCGATGCCGAGTGCGTCGAGGTATTGGCCCACGTCGTGCGCGTGCACGCCGGCGACGTCGAAGCTGGCGAGTCCGGCGCGCGGAACGCCGAGCCCGGGCCCCACGATACGGATGCCCGGGATCTGAGCCAGGCCGGCCAGCATCCGCTCGGCCAGGTGTTCTTCGTGGGCTTCGATGCGGTCGAGGCCCACGGCGTCGAGATAGCGCACGGCGGCGGCGAGGGCGATCGCCTGGGAGACCGGCTGAGTGCCGGCCTCGAAGCGTTGCGGAGCCGGGAGGAAGTCGGAGCCTTCCATCGTGACGGTACTGATCATCGAACCGCCGGTGCGAAACGGCGGCAGCGCGTTCAGCAGTTCGCGGCGGCCGTAGAGCACGCCGATTCCGGTCGGGCCGAGCGTCTTGTGGCCGGAGAAGGCGGCGAAGTCCACGTCGAGTGCGACGACGTCGAGGCGACGGTGCGGCGCCGACTGGCAGGCGTCGAGCACGACGAGCGCGCCGACGGCGTGCGCCAGCTCGACGATCTCGGCGACCGGGGCAACGAACCCGGTCACGTTCGAGACGTGGGCAAAAGCGACGACGCGGGTCTTCTCGCCGATGATCGCCGCGGCATCCGCGGCCGTGTAGATACCGTTGTCGTCGACCGGAATGAATCGCAGGCTCGCACCGGTCGTGGCGGCGAGCTCCTGCCAGGGCACGAGGTTGGCGTGGTGTTCGGCCTCGGTGACGACGATCTCGTCGCCTTCGGTGAGCGCGAACCGGCGAGCGGATGCGCCGCCACGGCCGTGGCTGGCGTTGGCCATCCCGTAGGCGACGAGGTTGAGGGCGTCGGTGGCGTTGGAGGTCCAGACGACCTCATCGGGCTGCGCGCCGATGAACGTGGCGACCGTCGCGCGGGCGTCTTCGTAGGCTTCGGTGGCCAGGCCGGCCAGGGTGTGGGCGCCGCGGTGCACTGCCGCGTTGCTGTGGATCAAAAACTCGCGTTCGGCGTCGAGCACGGCCAGCGGGCGCTGCGCGGTGGCACCGGAGTCGAGGTAGGCGAGCGGTTCGCCGTTGACCGTTTCGGCGAGCGCAGGAAAGTCGGCCCTGATCCGCAGGATGTCCTGTTCGGTCAGCGGGGAGGTGCTCGCTGCGGAACTCGCGGAGGCATTCGGCGCGATTGTCGGCGCGGTGGCTGCGGAGTTCGGTGCGGTGGTGAGGCCGGCGGCGGATTGTGACACTGGTTGCCTTTCGTAGCGACCTGGATGGCGGGTCGCCTGCTACAACCATTCTCCCCGTGTTCCTGTTCCGCGGCATCCGGATCAGCTGTGTGTGACGCACATTTCTCCCCTTCCCCGCCTATTTCTGTGGGTAACTCCGGCCACCCGACATCCGGGGATCGCAGGAGTGAGCCTCCGATGCAGCCGACGAGAGAGTGCCAGCAACAGTGAAGCGGCGGGAATAGTGCGCGGCGCCAGCGCGCTGAGCCGAGTATGGACAAACGCATCGGCTTTCTCTCCTTCGGCCACTGGCAGGCGATCCCTGGCTCGCAGGTGCGCACGGCCCGCGACGTTTTGACGCAGAGTGTCGAGCTCGCGGTCGCCGCCGAGGAGATCGGCATCGACGGCGCCTACTTTCGTGTGCACCACTTTGCGCAGCAGCTCGCCTCGCCGTTCCCGCTGCTCGCCGCCATCGCGGCGCGCACCAGCCGCATCGAGATCGGCACCGGCGTGATCGACATGCGCTACGAGAACCCGCTCTATATGGCCGAAGAGGCCGCCGCGACCGACCTCATCAGCGACCAACGTCTGCAGCTCGGCATCAGCCGCGGCTCACCCGAGCCGGCCCTGCACGGCTATGAGGCGTTCGGCTACGTTCCGGCCGAAGGGCGAACGGATGCCGACGAAGCGCGGGTGCACACCGAACTGTTCCGCGCGGCGATCGACGGCGCCGGTGTCGTTCTCCCGAACCCGCAGATGTCGAGATCGGTGGCTCCGCTGTCGATCCAACCGCAGTCCCCCGGACTCCCCGACCGTATTTGGTGGGGTTCCGGCACCCGCAAGACCGCCGTCTGGACAGCCGAGCAAGGCATGAATCTGATGAGCAGCACCCTGCTCACCGAAGACACCGGAGTGCCGTTCGACGAGTTGCAGGCCGAGCAGATCGCGCTGTACCGCGCCGCGTGGGTTGAGGCCGGTTGGCCGCGTGAGCCGCGCGTGTCGGTGAGCCGCAGCATCCTGCCGATCGTCACCGCTCAAGATCGCCAGTACTTCGGCTCGATGGCGGCCGGCGAGCGTAGCGACCAGGTCGGTTACCTCGATGGCGGGCTCGCCCGTTTCGGCAAGAGCTATGTCGGGGAGCCAGACCAGATTGTGGCCGAGCTCGTGCAGGATGCCGCGGTGCAGGCCGCCGACACCATCCTCCTCACGGTCCCGAACCAGTTGGGCGTGGACTACAACGCGCACCTGCTCGACACAATCGCGCGTCACATTGCGCCGGCGATCGGTTGGAGCAAGAAGGAGTAGCTGGCGCGGACGGGTGGCGCAGGATCGCGTGCGCGCGTGTGTGGTGGGGATGTGGGCGCGTGCCGTGCCGTCGTATCGACCCGAGCTGAACCGACGCAGACCCGAACCGACGCAGATCCGAACCGAGGCCGACCTGAACCGACCCGTCGCTGACCGACCCGACCCTGGACGGGCACGCGTTTTCGCTATTGAACTTCAGAGTCATTTGAGCCTGAAGTTCATTAGCAAAAAAGGCAACCCGCCGCCCTTGGTCGAACCGGGAGAAAGCGGACGAGAGAGCAGGTGAGAGGGTGCGAGAGGGTGCGAGAAGTCGCGGCAAGCGCTCTCAGCGGAGGTGGCGCGGTACACCTCGCGGTTTAGACATCGCGGTTTAGACCTCGCGGTTCACCTCGCGGTTCACCTCGCGGTCTAGACCTCGCGATCGCGGTGCGCAATCAGCGCCTCGATCACGAGAGCGTGATCCTCCCGCTGAGGGAGGCCAGAGACACCGACGACGCCGACCTGCATCCCATTCACCCGAATCGGGAACGCCCCGCCGTGCGCCGCGTAGTCGCTGACGTTCAGGCGCGAATCCACGTCGAAGTTCGCACCGCGCGACCGAAAGTCGGTGCCAACGGCCAATGACGAGTGCCCGAAGCGACGCACCACCCGAAATTTGCGCTCGAGCCAGTCGTCATTGTCAGCGGATGCGCCGGGCAAGCCCGCGTGGAACACCCGCTGGTCACCGAGCATGATCGCAATCGCCACGGGGTGAAGTCGCTCGCTGGCGAGTTCGACGAGATGGGTGCCGACGGTCCAGGCATCCGCATGGGTGAATGCGGCGAATTGGATGTCGCGCTCCTGTTCGAGAAGAGTAGCCAGGGCCGCCTCTTCCTCGTGTCGGTCACTCATCTGACTCCTTCGGGTTGGGCGGTGCGAAACTTCGGCCGGCACGGCACTGGCACCCCGGCGGGGCTGGGGCCGACGCGGCGGATCATTCCAGCGTAGGGGAGCTCCGCGCTGCGCGCGGGTCGGGCGCCGCGACGCTAGCCGGCGCCAACGCGCGCCACGGCGCCCGACCCGCGCGGCGGCATCCGCGCCCCGATGGCCCGCGACAAACTCGGCCTGAGCAGCCGCACCACGACACCCGTCCACAGCAACAGCAACAGCAACAGCAACAGCAACAGCAATAGCCCCAGCAATAGCCCCAGCCCCAGCAACACCTCAGATCGAGAAGGTGTCCCCCGACACCGGCGCCGGGCTCAGACCCTCAGGCTCGAAGACATCGGCCACCGCATCGCTGTACGTGGCGGTCACCAGAATCGGCATGTGGTCTGAGGTTCCGCGTGGAAGTGTCTCGATGCTGCCGATATTGAGCCCGATTGACGTCGCCAAGTCGTAATGCCCACGAAAAACCTTGTAGCGCGTGTACGTTCTGCTGTCGCTGAGCGTGAGGTCGTAGCCCCTGGACTGCACTTTCTCGCTCAGGTTCTCTTTGAACAGCGGGTAGTTGTAGTCGCCCACCATGAGGGTCGGCAGTCCCGGCCCGAGCGTGTGCAATTCTTCATGTGCCGAGCGAATCTGATTGCGCCTCAACGAATTGCGCGCGGTCAGCGGCGCCGCGTGAAATGAGGCAACGACGAGCTCGCGTTCCGCCGCGTGATCCGTCAGTCGCGTGCCGATCAGACGCTCGTGTGCCGGGGTCAGCAGCCGGTCGTGGAGAGACTTCTTGAGCGCGAATGTGCGCGTTTCAACTGCCGCGAAACGGTCCTTGCGGTAGTACAGGGCGAGGCCGAGCCGGTTGCGTGAGGTGGCGTCGGCGAGGTGCAGGGTGCTGATTTCGGCGGGCAGCTCCTGGGTGTCGGCCTCTTGCAAACAGAGCATGTCGGGGTCGTAGCGGTTCACCAACGCCTCAAGCTCAACGCTCGCGCGGTTCTTGCGGAGATTGTAACTAATCACCCTCACGATGGCCCTGCCTCAATCTCGGTAGTAGAGCTCCAGCCTACGTTCGGTTCGGTGATTTCGGGATGCGACTGGCGCAGACTCTCAGCAGGCTCGGCACTGCAGACCACCGGTCGGCGACGGACCAACGGACGACGAACATCCGCCGCACAGCACCCCCTGGTACCGTTGACCTCGGTCCCCTCCGCTGAATTCGTCGGCCGGTCGGGCCGCCCAACCTCAACCCGATGGGATACCCGTGCTGCGCACCATGAAGAGCTGGTCGTTCAACACCTGCGCAATCGCCGGATTCTCGTGCAGCAGCTTCGCCGTGCTGCTCATCATCGTCAATGCCCTCACCGGCAGCGTCGCTGTCACTCAGATTATTCCGGTCGCGGTCCTGTCGCTCGTGATCGGCGGTGCGCTCTCGGTGCGTGCGCACGTGCTGTGGATGCACGGCAACAACGCGTCAAGCACGAGCAAGCCCAAGCGCTAGCCGCCAGAGCTGCCTGGCCGCAGCGCTCAGCCGCCCAGGCGGTCACGTGCTATGGGCATCCGCGAGCGGCTCCCGCTCTCACCTCGTCCCGCGACGTCACCCGGTACAGTGCAGCAATGACTCCCCGACCAATCCTCACCGCCGTCGGACGTCGCCGAGCCTGGCTGCTCGGAGTCGCCGTACTCGTTATCGCCGGTGGCCTGCTCGTTCACGCCCTGGGCAGCGGCGCGGTCGCCGATTTCACGGCCGACGCGCTCTACGCGGTGCTCATCTACGTTCTGGTCGCCTTCCTGCTCCCCCGCTCGACATCGCTGGCGGTGGCGGGCATCGCGCTCGCGTTCTGCGTCGCCATCGAGTTGTTCCAGCTCACCGGGGTTCCGAGCGCTCTCTCCGAGGTCTTCCCACCCGCCCGGCTCGTGTTCGGAACCACCTTCGCCCCGGTGGATCTCATTGCCTACGCGCTCGGCACCGGGTTGACGTGGGCAGCGGATGCCGCGGTGCGGCGCGTCTCCCGTCCGCGGCGCTGATCGCGGCGCGAACCACCCCGTGAGCCGACGTTCACACGCAACTCACGTCAACGGATCAGCTCGCCGGGTCTCGAGCTGTAGGGCCGCTGCGCGGCATTGTGGTGGACGAATTGGACCATTTCGTTGGTCGAGGAGGCCGCCCGCGGCCGTCTCGAGACCTCGTGAGCCGATGTTCAAACGCAACCCGAGTTCAAGGATTGGCTCGCGAGATCTCGAGACGCGTGCTCGCAAGCTCGCGCGCTCCTCGATCAACGAAACGGTCATATGCCTCAGAGCTGCGGCAACTAGCCGACCAGGCTCAGCACGACCGGCAGGGCGACAATCGGCCCGACCACGAGCGATCCGTAGCCGACGAGCTTCCAGAAGCCGCGCCGCACCCGGGCCGAGCGCACTTCCGCGTCGATCAGCTCGAACGCGGCGAGCAGGCCCACCGTCGAACTGAACTGCGGCGACGACGAGGTCGCATCGGTCAGGATCGGTACCGGGCCGGTAGCATGCCAGGTGACTGGGTTGTCGAGCAGGGAGACGATCTCATCCTGTTCGGCGTGGCTGAGCACCGGAGCGAGGTTGGTCAGCCAACGACGCAATTGCCACGCGTCGACGACTTTCACCTGCGTCGGTCGCTCCCGAATCGTCACCTGCTTGGGATCGATGAACGCAATGACCGGTTGCACAGGCGCGGGCAGCGGCATCCGTTCTTCGACGATGGCGGACACCCGCTGCGCCTCCACTTCGGCCGCCGGAATGTAGTTGTGCATTTCGCCGTCGATCACCACCGTGCTTTTCGCCACCCAGACATCTTTGTCGTGGTGGTGTTTGGTGTTGACGGTGAAGATTCCGCAGGGGCCGATCACGAGATGATCGATGTCCAGAGCGCCCATTCCGGCCGGCAGGGCATGAAGCACCGTCCAGTCGGAGGGGAGCAGGTCAAGGATGCGGCCCATCGCGATTTCGCCCTGGGCGTCGAGGTACCAGGTGGTGGCGTCGGCATTCAGCGGCGACCGTCCGAGAAGTCGGGCCAGCGACGAGCGACGCGGCATGTCGGCCTGGTGTCGAACCAGATTCTCAATGACCGACTGGCCCGCGCAGCGCTGCCGCATGCTCAGGGTTTCGGCCACGGATCTCCTTCTTGACTGAATAGAATCTAGCGGGCCGGTCGGTTGAATGGGTAGCCCCAAACGGGGGGTAGCGCGGCGGCGCCCGACGCTGCAGTCGACGCGCTACCGCTTCTTCCGAATTGCCTGCACCGAAAGCTGCACACTTGCCACCACGAGCAGCCCGACAAAGAGCAGATTCGACACCTCGGCCGTCAACCACAGCGCCAGGGCCACTCCCCCAAACGACGCCGCCGTCGCGGCGGTTCCGACGACCAGCGCGCTCGGTAGATCGATCAAGGTATTCGCTCGGTTGCGCAACGTTCCGGTGATTGCCGTCGGAATCATGATGAGCAACGATGTGCCCTTGGCGACCAGATCGCTGGCGCCGAAGAGGATGATCAGCGCCGGCACGGCGATCAGTCCGCCGCCGATGCCGAAGAGGCCGGATGCGATGCCCATCACGAGTCCGACGGCCAGCATGCTCAGCACGACACCGAGGGTGAGCTCAACCGTCTCGCCGCGCATCGGGGTGACCAGCAGCATCCGGATCGCCACGATCACGATCAGAGCGATGAACATCCAGCGCAGCCAGACGAGGGAGAGGCGAGCCAGAAGGGCCGAGCCGATCATCGCGCCGCTGACCGCACCCACCGCGACGATCATTCCTGCCACGAGGTCGATCTGCCCGCTGAGCAGGTAGTTTGCACTTCCGACGATCGCGGTGGGAACGATTGCGGCCAAGGATGTCGCCGCCGCGCGGCGCTGATCCATGCCGGCGAGTCCCACCAAAAGCGGAACCATCAGGATGCCGCCGCCCACGCCGAGGAGGCCGGAGAGCACCCCGCCCACGAGACCGACGATCACCAGAATCACCCAGCGGCGCGCGGGGGTTGCGGTGTCCAGCGCGGCGGTGTCGAGCGCGGCAGTGTCGAGCGCGGCAGTGTCGAGCGCGGCGGCGCCGTGGTCATGCGCGGAAATGTTGTGCTCGGTCATACTGCTGCTTTCGGTCGCGGGCGATCATGCCCACGGCACGTCGGAGAGTCAACATCGACGATACGGGGCGGTCGCGCGATGCGCGCCGAGCCCCCGAGCGATTATAGACAGCTGAGGGAGGGGCACTCGTGCACGCACTGTCGCGCCCGTGCGCACTGTGCGGCGAACGGAGCACAATGGAGCTGTGATCTGCCGACGGATTGTGGTGCGAGGCCGGGTGCAGGGCGTCGGATTTCGCTATTCGGCCCGCACCGCAGCCACGCGTCTCGGCGTGGCCGGACAGGCTCGCAACCGCGACGACGGCTCTGTCGAGGTCGTCATCGAAGGCTCAGCGGCATCCGTCGACGCCATGCTGGAGTGGCTGGCCGGTGGCCCACCGGGGGCTCGCGTCGACACCATCGAGGTGTTTGAACTGACACCGATCGGCGCGAGTGGATTCGTGATCGCCGAGTAGTCCGCGCGCCGCCCGGCCACAGGCTCGGCCCCACTGGCGTAGCGTTGATGCATGCAAGCGCACGGGCATCTGGGTCTCTCCAGATGAGACTGAGCGTTCGGCAGGGGTTCGGCATCGGCCGACTCGTTCTCGCCTGCGCGGGGGCTATCGGCCTGATCGGCAACTTCGACTACGTGCTCGGCTTCAAGACGTTCGGTGCGAACAACTTCTTCAGCTACTTCACGATCCAAAGTGCCATCGCGGCGGTCGTCATGTTCGTGCTCGCGGCCATCGTTGCGTTTCGCCGCAGGGAAGACCCGCCGTGGCTTGACGTGCTGCGCACCCTGGTGACGACGTACATCATTGTCTCGGGAATCGTTTTTGCGCTGATGGTGGTGGAGTCTTCGTCGCGGGCGTATCGCATCGACGTGCCCTGGTCAGACCAGGTGCTTCACTTCTGGATTCCCGCATTCGCACTGCTCGACTGGCTGTTCGATCCGCATAAGAACCGGATGCGCTGGCACCTGGTCGGCTGGGTCGTGATCTACCCGCTCGTTTGGGGAGCCTTCACGCTGGTTCGAGGCGCCCAGGTGGGCTGGTACCCCTACTTCTTTCTCGACGGCAGCCAGGTCAGCCTCGCCGAAACGGTCGGCTATTGCCTGCTCTGCCTGGCGATCATCACCGGGGTGACCGCGCTGCTGGTGAGCACGTCGCGGCTCAGATTGTCGCCGTGGTGGACGCCGGTTGCGCTCCGCCGGCCGCTGCCGGTCGGGGAGAGAGACAGAGAGCCCGTCGATGATCAGGTTGCCGCCGGTCAGTGACCGCGCGCCGACTGTTGCCGCGCTCGGTCAGTGACCGACGAACGGTTCCAGACTGCGGAGCGCTGCCGCCACTACCGCGTCGTCATTCTCCTTCGCGAGCCGAAGCGCGCTGTCGGCAGCCGTCAGCCCCATCAGCACCGGCTGCCCGGTGAGCGGTTGCAGGTTCACCCAGACCGGGAAGTCGACGCCGTCGCCGACGACGTTCCAGAGTTCGGCATCCGTCGTCCAGAACGGGGTGTCGTAACGCAACCAGATTTTGTCGAGAACGCCCATGCCGAGCGCGGCGATCGCACCGCGATGCGCGAACGGCAACGGCGGGCTGAACTCAATGGCGCCGGCCTGCAACACTCCGAGCGGCACCGTCACGACCACCCGGTCGACGTTGACCGATTCGCCGGTCGCCATCCGCAAACTCACCGTTTCGGCCGTGTAGGCGATCTTCGTGACGATGGTCGACAGCATCACATCGAGGTCGGCGGCCATCGAGGTGAGCAGGGTCGAATATCCGCCGAGCACGATGCGTTCGTCGGCCTCTTCGGCGCCGACAGTGCTCGGGGTGGGTGCGTACCAGGCTGAGACGTGCGCCGCGGATGCCCCGGTGGGCATCTCGAGGTCGGTCACGAGTGCGAGACCCAGCCAGTCGGCATCCGTCAGCGCAATCGGCGCAGTCGCCGCATTCGGCTCCGCCGGTGCCGTCGGCGGAGGGGTGGGCGCGCCTGACCCGACGAGGGCATCGGCAACCGAGACGTCGTGAGGTTGGGTCGCCGCCCAGGCGAGTCCGGCAGTGAGCAGCCGGGCGCCCGTGTCGGGAACCGTCACGATCTCGCCTGCACGATCGCGGGTTTCAGCGGGCGTGTTGAAGGGGGCCGTCGCGACGCCCGCCGCCGAGAGTTCTTCGTCGAGGCTGGTGCTGTCGAGTGGAGTTGTCGAGCGCACAAACGAGGCGCCGAGCTCGATCGGGAACGGCCAGTCCGACCCGGTGACGGTGTCGATGCGTCCGCCGATGCGATCACGGGCTTCGACCACGATCACGGCGTAGCCGGCGTCGCTCAGCTGGCGAGCGGCGGTGAGACCGGCCAGGCCGGCGCCGATCACTGCAATGCGTTCCCCGTCGGGCGCAGCTGCGGCGACGGCTGTCGCCACGGCCCGGCCCGAACCTTGAGCGCCCTGTGCGGTGCCCGGCTCGGTCTCGGAGAGCGCCTCCCCGGCCAAAAAGACGCGGTCGAGCACCGGCGTGGCCAGGTCGACGCGCTGGGCCGGGGTCGAGCCGACGGCCTGATAGCTGAAGGATCCGCCGGCGAACGGGTCGGACGACCAGTTCGTGCGCTGCATCCCCGCGGGCTTCGGCACCGGAGACGGGCTGGGCCCACCGGTCGTGGTCGGGGATCTCGTCGGCGTGGGGGTCTCGGGCGTGCACGCGGCGAGCGCCGCGACGGTGAGACCAGAGGCCGACACGAGGAGGAAGGTTCGACGATCGATCACGGCAGGCACGTCGTCTCGCGTGTTGTTGCGGGTGTCACGCCGGGTGACGGCAGGGATCTCGCTCCGAGTGCTGCTCCGGGAGTCGGCACATGTCGCGCTCTGGGTGCTGATTCGAGTGTCGCCATGGCCCTGCGCGCATTCGAAACCTCGCCATTCATACCCTCAAACTAACGCATCCCGCTGACCGTACCGCCACTCTGGCGCGCCATCAGGGGCGAGAGCACCCGACGCTAGGCCGGCACCTGCAGAAAACCGTCGTCGAGCAGCTCCCGCACGCGCGGCAGCAATTCGACGCGCAGGTCTGTCTCGTCGGCCTCGAGCAACTGCGCCAAAGCCGCGATGATCGCTCCCACCGAGAGGTCGCCGTCGCAGGCGCCGATCAGTGCGGCGAGCGCGGTGTCCAGCGGCACGGAACGCCCGAACCCGCCGCCCTGGTGCAGGGTCATCAACGTGGGGTCGTCCTGGCCGGGCCAGTAGTGCCGCTCCTCTGTCACGTCGGGGGCAACGGTAAGATGCGAGGCGGCGAGCTGGGCGTCATCCGTTGCCGCTTGCCAGTCATGGGCCTGGAGGCACGCCGCCAGGTGGCTGCCGATTCCGGCGGCGTTGGCGCCGAGGGCGTCGTGAAGACGTTCGAGCCGGCGAAGCGGAGCGGCGCGGCGCCCGAGCGCACTCCCGGCATCGCTGGCGACGGATGTCGCGGCTGCGGCAACCGGCGCGCGCAGCAGCATGTAGCCGAAGCCGACCTGGGTCACCCCGCGGGCCTCGAAGTCGTCGAGCCAGGCCCCGTAGAGCCGGTCGAAGTCGGCGGAGTCGGGGCGGGTGCCCCCGTCGCGAATCCAGGTTTCGGCGTAGTCGGTCGGGCCCTGTGCTTCGCGTTCAATGAACCAGGCGTCGAGCGGCAGCTCTTCGGCTCCATCGCCGCTCTGCGGAGCATCGAGCCATGAGCGCAATCGGTCGAAGGCGTCGCCACTCGTGCCGCTGGTCGCGCCGCTCGCCGTGCGGCCCGTGTCTGAACCGGTGCGGTACTCCCAGTTGCCGAGCAACTGGGCGATTCCGCCGGGGTTCAGATGTGCTGCGGCGCTCGTCACCACCGCCTCGACGATCGCGTCGCCGACCAGCCCGCCGTCGCGGTACTCATAGCTCGGCACGCCCTCGGTGCGCGGCGTGATCACGAACGGCGGATTCGAAATGATGTGGTCGAAGCGTTCGCCGGCGACCGGCTCGAACAGGCTGCCCAGACGAAACTCGATATTGCGGATGTCGTTGAGTTCGGCGTTCAAGGCGGCAAGCTCCAGCGCCCGCTCGGAGATGTCGGTGGCCACCACGCGCGTGGCATGACGGGCGGCGTGCATCGCTTGAATGCCGCATCCGGTGCCCAGGTCGAGCGCAGAGTCGACCGGGTTCGGAATCATCAGGCCCGCCAAGGTGAGCGATGCGCCGCCGACGCCGAGCACATGGTTCTCACCGAGCTCATGGCCGAGCGCAAGCTCCCCGAGGTCGGAGGCGATCCACCAGCTGCCGGCGCCGTGGCCGTCGATGAAGCTGTACGGGCGCAGGTCGAGCAGCGGACGCACGAGTGTGGCCGAGGTGCTTGGGTTGCTGCTGACTGCGTCGGTGCTGGCGCCCGTGTCGCTGACGGCACTGCTGTCGGCCTGATCGACGAAGCCGATCAAGCCGAGTTCGAGTGCTCCGCGAATCCCGAGGGTCGGAAGCGCTGCATCCAGATCGTTCAGCGGAACCGGAAGCCCCAGCACGAAGAGGCGTGCAAGAGTTGCCGAGCGCTCCTCGCGACCCAGTTTCTCGCGCAACGCGGCGAGCGCCCGCAGGGCCGGAACCCGCTGATTGCGGTGCAGGGCCGCATCCGCTGCGCTCCCCCACAACCCGGTGAGCGCGCTCACGCTGAAGTGGGCGGAGGCGAGGTCGGTACGAAGCTGGTCGATCAGTGCAGAAGTCACTCAACCATTCAACTGCACTGCGGGGCCCTACTCTGCGTCCCCGGCACATGCGCACCCGCGAGGGGTACCGCTAGAGCCAGCGCATTGTGAATGCCCTGGCGAGCACCTGGTTGGCGGGCGGAACGGACAGGAGCCGCACGAGCGCATTGCGGGCGCGGAGCCGCACGCCGTCGTAGGGGCGTCCCATCGCCATGTTGAATCCCGCTTGGCGCACGGCCATCCGAGCGGCGCGGCGTCGACGTTGGTCATAGGCGGTGAGAGCGTTCTCGACCGCGCATCGCAGGTTGGCACTGTCGACGCTGTCGAACCGACGGGTTTCCCAGGCCGCGCGATCCGAGGCGCGATCCGAGGCGCGATCCGAGGCGCGATCCGAGGCGCGCTCCGCCGTGCGATCCGCCCTGACTGCCCGCTCCAACGCGGGTGCGAGGGCGACGGCATCCAACCAGCCGAGGTTCATCCCCTGCCCGCCGATCGGGCTGATCTCGTGGGCCGCATCCCCGACGAGAGCAATCCGGCCAACACGCATCCGTTCGGCCAGACGCTGCTGTACAGCGAATGCACTCGGAGCCGCCAACGCCTCTGGCAGGTTCACCGCCGTGCGCTGACGGATGATGTCGGCCAAGTCGGCCGCCGTCGCTCCGGGCGAGAGACGGTCGGTCATCGCCACCCACCGGCGCCGCCCACCCGGGAGCGGGAAGGATTCGACGACGCCCCCACGCTCAAAGAACAACACCGCCGTCGAACCGTTCGCGCCCTGGTCGCAAAAGTCGGCCATCAGATAGGTCTCGCTGCTCCCCGAGGTGCGCCAGCCGATCCCGGCCGCCGCTCGCACCCGGCTGTGCGCCCCATCGGCGCCGACAAGATATCGGGCGCTCACAGCCGTGCCGTCTGCAAGTCTGACGTCGACCCGTTCGCCGGTGTCACGGGCATCCGTCACCGCAACCCCCTCGTGCAGGGCTCCCGGCCGGAGTTGCGCGAACCGCGCCCGCAGCAGCGCTTCGGTCTCGGCCTGCGGCAGCGAGACGACGAACGGGTGGGCGGGGGCAGCGCGTTCGAATGAGAGCCGGCCGAGAGCCACACCGTCGCAGCCGACGACTCCGTCACGGATCTTCACCGCCCGAGCGATTAACTCTCCGGCAACGCCGATCTGCTCAAGCGCGGCAAGTCCAGGTGGGTGGATGCCGATGGCCCTGGAACGCAGCGACGGCTCGGTGCGCGCCTCGAACACGTCAACTTCCACGCCGCGCAGGGCGAGCAGGCACGCGGTCACCAGCCCGACCGGGCCCCCACCGACCACGAGCACTTCAGGCATCGGTCGGGTCCGCGAGCGGGGAGTTTCCGACCGGGGTCGCGCGCGGCGCGATCCAACGCAGTACCAGCCGTGACGGCAGCTCGCGGGTGACGCGCCAGCCGGCTGCGGCAACCGACGTTGCGGCCGCCAGCCCGGCCGCGTCCAGCGACGCACGCAACTCCCGCGCCGTGAAACTGCGCCGGATCGAGGTCAGACCGTCTTCGCGAATGTAGGAGTCTCGAAAGAATGGAAAGGTGGCGACACCGAAACCGAGGTAACCCCACCCGCTCCGTTCGATGTCGGCGTGCAACACCCGCCGTCGACACAGCTGCTCCGAGTCGAACAGCAGCCCGCCGAGTTCTTCGGCGCTCAGGTGATGCAACACGTGATTCGACACCACGAAATCGAACCGCGCCCCCTCGCGTACCAGCTCAGAACTGAACGCCCGCCGAAACTCGAGCCCGGGCAGCGGTGGCTGGCCGACCGCATATGCGTGAGCGCGCGCATCCGGATCGATCGCCGTCACACTCAACCTCACCCTGTCGCGCACCGCCCACCGCGCCAGCGCCCTCGCCAGATCGCCGCCACCCGCTCCGATGTCAACCAGGGTGCTGTTCTTCGCCGGGCTGAGCAACGGGCGTATGTCGCGGCGATAGATCGTGCGCCACCCCGACACCACGGCGTTGACATAACGGAACTCGGCGTACGTGCGGGCGAGCCGCTGCGGGTCGCAATCCGGGCCGTCCATGATCTCGACGGCGTCGCTCGCCCGAACGCCGAGCGACGGGAAGGCCATCGGCCGGCTACCCGCGACTCGCGGTCATCAGACTCGATTCGACGGTGAGTCCCGGGCCGAACGCCATCGCGCAGACCCGCTCTCCATCGGCAATCGTCGGCGAATCGACAATCGCCTTGAGCACGAACAGCACTGTCGCACTCGACATGTTTCCAAACTCCCGCAGCGTCTGCCTGGCCGGCTCAAGCTGGGCCTCAGTCAGCGCGAGCTTCGCCTCGGTTTTGTCGAGGATGCTGCGCCCGCCCGGATGGATGGCCCAATGCGTGATTGCCTCGTTCAACGGCTTGGTCAGCACCGCTGTGGTCGGATCGGAGCCCGTCGCGAACGTCGCGCTCCCGGCAGAGGCTCCCCCGTCGCTGCCGCCAGCGCCGGCCGGAGTCCCGTCGAGCAATGCCTCGACCTGATCGCCCTGGTCCACCGCCAGCCCGGTGTACACCGAGCCGTCCTCCCCAACCAGCTCGGCCAGCACCGGGTCCCGCGCCAGCAGCGGCGCCAATGCGCTTTCAATGTGCTCGTCGATAATGTGCGGCACATAGCTGCTCAGCACCATTTCGAAGCCTTCGTCACCGATCTTCCAGGCCATATCGCCCTCACCGACCGGCGTGATCACCGTCTCGAACTGGTCGAGGGTGAGGGCCGTCTCACCCGGCCAGGGCTCGCGAGCCGAGACGATTCCGGCCGCCGCGCCATCCGCGAAGAGAGAGGACGCAACGATGGTGTCTGGGTCGTTTGAACTGCGCAGGTGCAGCGAACACAACTCGGCGCTGACCACCAGCACGACGGCATCCGGATCGGCCTCGACGAATTGCTTCGCCGTGCGGAGGGCCGGCATCGCCGCATAGCACCCCATGAATCCGAGGTGATAGCGCTGCGTGGCGGGGCTCAGCCCCAGCTCGCGCACGAGCATGTAGTCGGGACCTGGTGCGAAGAACCCGGTGCAGGAGACGGTCACGACATGGGTCACGTCGGCCGCCGTCACGCCAGGACAGTTCTCGAGCGCCCGGCGCCCCGCCTCGACGAAGAGCTTGGTGGCTTCGACGATGTAGAGCTCATTGCGCACCTTCGTGCCTGGCATCAGCAATCGTTGGGCGACCGGATCGAAGAACTGTGGATCCGCCGCATCCGATTCGAGCGTCAGTTCTTCGATGACAGTGCGCCGGGTGTCGATGCCCGACAGATTGAACGACGTCGTGACCAGCCTCTGGGCTAGCCGACTCAGATCGGGTTGGGCGGCGAAGACATCCCGCACTTGCTCCTGCACCAGGATTGTCGGGGGTACTGCAGTCTGAAGCGAACGCAACGTGACGGCCATAGCTCAGTGTGCCACGCGAGTGTTCGAAGCGGCACCCCTTTGAGCGAACCCGAATTCGCTGCGATGAGAGCCGTGCAGCGCGCGACGGCTACGGCAGCCGGGCGAACAGCCGCGTTCCGACCAAGGAAATGGCGAAGCCAGCGGCGACGATGGCCGCCATGCCTCCGACGTATGCGATCAGCGTCTCCGTCGACTCTCCGGATGCCCGCAGCACGGTGATCACGAACGCCAAGCCGGTGACGACGGAAAAGGGCACCACGATCCAGGCGAGGCGCCCGGCCCGCCACGGTCGGGCCACCGCCGCACCGGCCGGCTGCACGCTCGACAGCACGACCCCAGCCAGGCAGCCCCAGAATGCGACGACGAGCAGCCCGGCGATGACATCGCTCGGTCGGTGCCAGTGGTTGGCCACGGTCGACAAACCGGCGGCGACGGCGAACGCCGACCCCCAGGCCGCAACCATGGGCCGCATCCGTGGGCTTGAAACGAGAAAGACGGCGAGGGCGGATGCCGCGGCGACGGTTGTATGCCCCGACGGGAATGAATTGTCGGCGTAGCCGGCGACGCCGAGGTCAGGGCGGCTCAGAACTGCATACTTCAGCACCTGCGTCGTCGCGACGGCCGCGCCCGCCGCGCCCAGCGCCACGAGTAACGTCGGCCAATTGCGGCGCACAGCGGCGATCACGAGGGTGAGCACCAGGCCGATCAGTGCGGAGATGAGCGGCACCAGATCGAGCAGCTGAATGGTGAGCGGGGTCACGCTGCGTGACCCGAACTCGGCGCCGTCGAATGCGAGCTGGTCGACGATCTGACCGTTGTAGCTCCGTACGAAAAACAGGTAGAGCGCAACGAATGCCAGAGCGGCACAAACAGCGCCGACCAGGTATCGGGCCGGACTGATCGAAGTTGAAGCGCTCACCTGTTCAACTGTGCCACAGCGACCCTCAGAGCTTGCACAGGCCAGCCTCCGCCTTCGCCGTGAAATGTTACGGCGAATGAACGAGTCGTTCGCCCGAGACGGCGATCGTTCCTAGTCTGAAGCCCTGCTCGATCCCCGTGATCCACTCACCGTGAAGGAATCCCATGACTCTCGTCGTCGACACCGCCCCCACCGTTTCCGCCGACGAGCGCGCCGCGCGACTGACGGATGCCGGCACCGCCTGGTCGAATCGGATCAGCGCCAACGTCGACAGCGCGAAGCTCAGCTACACCGTGACCGGCGTGGGCGAGGGAGCGGTGGCCAGCCGGATTACCGCAGGCAAGCAGGTCTTCTTCGTCGACGAGCCGGCCGCCCTCGCCGGCGATGACATCGCGGCCAGCCCTGTCGAGGTCGCCCTCGGCGCGTTGATCTCCTGCCAGATCGTCGTCTACCGTCTCTACGCGCACAACCTCGGGATTCGGGTGGACTCCATCTCGGCCGAAGCCGAGGGCGACCTCGACGTGCGCGGGCTGTTCGCCATCGACGAGACGGTGCGCCCCGGCTTCTCAGCGGTGCGACTCACCGTGCGTGTCACCGGCCCGGAAAGCGATGACCGCTACGCCGAGCTTCACGCTGCCGTCGACGCTCACTGCCCGGTGCTCGATCTCTTCGCCAACCCGACCCCGGTCACCGTCACGTTGCTCGCCAACTGACGGTCGCTCCTTCTCGTTGGTCGAGGAGCACGCGTCTCTTAGGCAGATGACCACTTCGTTGATCGAGGAGCGCGCGAACTTGCGAGCACGCGTCTCGAGATCTCGCCAGCCAATCCTTGAACTCGGGTTGAGTTCGAACATCGGCTCGCGAGGTCTCGACCCGATCGCGGGCGGCCTCCTCGACCAACGAAAGAGCCTTGCGTTCACAGCCGAGAGGCGTAGCGTCGCAGGTATGTTCAGTTCACATCATGGGCATGCCCAGCGGGACCACAGCAGATCAGCGTTTGGAATCCCTGCGCTCCGCACCACGGACATCCACTCAGCAGAAATCGCGGGCTCCCCCGATCTCGAAGGCGACTTCGAGGCCGAGCGGCGCCGGGCCGCGGAGTCCAGTCACGAGAAGATCGGGCGCTACGAGCACGGTGATCAGGACGGCCCGGTTCTGCCCGCAACGAGTTCTGGGTTCACGCACCCATGACCGCGCACGCTGCACCGGGTCAGACATGCGCGCCGAGCCAAACACACGGCTGGCAGACACGCGTCCGACTCAGACCAGCGTGAGTACGACCTTGCCGAGCAGATGCCCACCCATCAGATAGTCGTAGGCCTCACGCACTTTCTCCAACGGGAAGGTGTGATCGATCGGCAAGACCACATCGCCGGCGGCGATCAGTTCGGCAACCTCGGCGAGGTCAGTCAGGGTCGCGGCTTGCCCGCCCACTCCGGTGATGCCGGCATCCGCCCGGTGACCGCGGGCCGCAATCGTGTTGATCCGCGACCCGGGCGCCCCGAGCTTCAACGCGATATCGATCGTCGCCGGACCCTGATTGTCGAGGGCCGCCGTCAGCCGCGGCGCTATCGCACGCACCCGCTCGAACAGGCCTTCTCCATACGCGACCGGGATGACGTCCAGCCCGCGCAAGAAATCATGGTTGGCCTCACTGGCCGTTCCGATCACGCGGGCGCCGGTGCGCCGGGCCAGCTGCACGGCGAGCACTCCGACTCCCCCGGCGGCGGCGCTCACCAAGACAGTGTCGTCGGCGGTCAGGTGCAGCGAATTCACGCTCGCCCACGCGGTGCGGCCGGCGATATCAAGCGCGCCGGCCACCTCGAAGCTGAGCGCATCGGGCTTCTGGATGATTCGGGTCGCGTCGATGATCACATAGTCGGCCTGCGCATACATGCGTTTTCCGCCCAGCACCTCGTCGCCGAGCGAGAAGTCTGTGACCCCGCCGCCAATCTGGTCGATGACACCTGCGAAGTCGTTGCCGTTGCCGCACGGCGGAATCGCGTTGTAGCTGGCAGCGGACGGGCCACCCCGAAGAATCTTCAGGTCGACCTGGTTCAACCCTGCCGTATGCACCCTCACCCGCACTTCTCCCGAGGACGGCTGCGGCCGTTCGTCATGCTCGATATGCAGCATCGAAGGGCCGCCGAACTCGTCGAAGCGTACGTAGCGTGCCATCTCGACAGCATAAGCACAGGAGGCAAATGCCGCGCCCCCCGATTTTTGCCTTCGCGATTGTGCGTGGCGTACACCAAATGTTCATCATCGTCTGGTCGACTATTGCGTGAACCGTCTGCGTGCGCGCTAGAGAGTGTGCGCTTCAAACGAATGGAAGCTCTGTGAGCATTCGAACGGCCGAGTACCCCAGGCCGGACCATTTCCTGCTTCATCTCAGTGACACGCATCTGCTCGCCGGTGACCATCGTCTGTACGGACAGGTCGACAGCGCCGCGCATCTGACCCAGCTCTTTGCCGAGGTCGAAGAGTCGGGTGCGCGGCCAGAGGCCATCGTCGTCACCGGCGATCTCGCCGACCGCGGTGAGCCTCAGGCCTACGACCGGCTACGGGACATCGTCGAACCGGCGGCCGAACGTCTCGGCGCCCGAGTGATCTGGGTGATGGGCAACCACGACGACCGGGCCGTTTTTCGCACGAGCCTGCTCGGCGAGCTGCCGACCACGTCACCGATCGACGACGTGGTCGAGATCAATGGGCTGCGTGTGATCACGCTCGACACCTCGGTTCCCGGCCACCATTACGGAGAGATCAGGCCCGAACAGTTGGAGTGGCTGACCGATCAGCTGCAGGTCCCTGCCCCGGACGGCACGATCCTGGCCATGCATCACCCGCCGGTGCCGAGCGTGCTCGACCTCGCGGTATCGGTCGAGTTGCGCGACCAGGGCCCGCTGGCTCAGGTGTTGCGCGGATCCGATGTGCGCAGCATCCTGGCCGGTCATCTGCACTATTCGTCGACCGCCACCTTTGCCGGAATCCCGGTGTCCGTCGCATCCGCCACCTGTTACACCCAGGATCTGACCGTTCCCGTTGGCGGAACTCGGGGTCAGGACGGCGCGCGCGCGTTCAATCTCGTGCACGTCTACCCCGACACCGTCGTGCATTCGGTGGTGCCGCTCGGCAGCCATCCGGCGCTGGAGTACATCGACGCGGCGGAGAGCGCCCGGCGCCTGGCCGCGTCGGAGATCGAGATCCTGCCGACTGGAACCCTGCGAGCTGAGCCGCCGCGCACGACGCCGATCTCGGTGCTGAGCGCCTAAGTGCTGCCGAGCTGCGCCTGACCGGCGCCTGACCTGCACGTCGAGACGGCCAGCTTCGTCGAGCTTGACACTTGCGGTCGAGGTACCCTGCTGCGCCGGGCAAACTCGACCGCAAGAGTCAAACTCAGCGCACGGAGCGACGCCGCCGAAGCGGCTACGCCCGGCGCACCGCTTCGCCCACCCACGGGTCGACCAACGGATCGATCTCCGGGTCGACAGCGCCCTCGGTCGGGGCTTCTTCCTTCTCCCAGGGTGCCGGGAACGGAAAGTACAGCTCAAGAAACTCGGTCACTGCCGCGCGCCGTACCTCGTCTGAAATCTCGGGAAAGCTCCCGTCGTTCAGGCAGAACATGTCTTGGTCGCGGCGCTTGCGCAGGCGCTTCATCTGCTGCAGCGCCCGCTTCAGTGTCGTCTCGATGTACATCGAGCGCACCTGCGTCTGCGCCACTGCATGCCCGGTCATCAGTGCGTAGTAGTGGTAGAGCGAATTGGTGACTGAGATATCGGTGGCCGACCGGAACTGACTGGCCGCGGTGCGCGCGAAGTCCTCCGGAAACTCGTTCTCCAGTTCACGCATCACGCTTTTCACCAGGGGGGCAGCGGTGTGCTCGAGGTGACGGGTGGTGACCTTGCCGAACCGGCCGAGCAGCAGCGCCCGGTTCACGCGGGCGGCATTCTCGAATCCGCTGCGGCTGGGATCGTTCTCACCCAAACCGATGCGGGTCGCCGCTTCGACGAACTTGGTGATTCCACCGGGCGAGAAGAACAGCTCGGGCCCCACCGGACGCCCGAAGAACATGTCGTCATTGGAATACAAGAAGTGTTCGGCCAGGCCGGGGATGTTGTGCAGCTGGCTTTCGACAGCGTGCGAGTTGTGGGTGGGCAGCGCGCTCTGGTCGGCGAAGAACTCCTCGCTGCGCATGATCGTGACCCGCGGATGCTCAGCGAGCCAGACGGGTGCCGGCGAATCGGTCGCAATAAAAATGCGGCGCACCCACGGCGCGAACAAATACACACTTCGCAGGGCGTACTTGAGTTCGTCAATCTGTCGGAACCGCGCCTCAGATTCGTCACCCTCCCCGACGACATAGCCCTGCATCCGTTTCGCCCGCTCGCGCTGGAAGTCGGAGGAGGAGCCGTCGACCCAGGAGAAGACCATGTCGATGTCGAAGCTGACATCGCTGGCCAGGTCGTCGAACATGCTCGGCAGGGTGCGCCATTGGCGGTCGTAGAGGTCGATCGTGGTTTCACGAACCTCGGAACGGGGAAGCCGGGTGCGCATCAGCGCGTTCTCGACCGGGGCGACGATCTCGTCTTCACCGAAGCGCCAGAATTCAAGCTGGAACGCGGTCTGCGCGCCATAGCGCAGCCGCCCGATCGGCTCAATGCGCGGGCGGTAGACCCTGAACACCGACGACTTCTTGAGCGTGGCGAGAGCACCGTCGGCAATCAGCGCCGGCTGAGTCTGGGCGCCGTCTTGCGGCTTGGCGTAGAAGGGTTCCTCGGCGAACGCGGCAGCGAGCGCCTGGGAAATCTTCTTGCGCGAGGCCCGGTTGACGGCGATGACGAGCCGGTTGTGATCGCCACGCACCAGCAGAAAATCGATCCCCGCAGCTTCGAGGGCATCGTGCACGGCGACCACGTCGGTCACCATCGACTCGTGAGGTGTGAAATGCCCGTTGACGAGCGCGATCTCTCCCTTTCGCACGACGACATCGTCACGGTCGAACCGGCGAGTGCGGGCGTTGGGGGCGACAAGAACGAGCTCCGGTTCGCCGCTCAGCGAGAGCACCGGCATGGCGGCCGTGTTGGTGCCGAGCGGCTCAGGTGCGGTCGATCCGAGCGCGTCGGCGTGGGTTCCGACATGAGCTCCACCGTGTCCGCCACTGGCGCCGCCACTGTGCGCGCTGCCGTGCGACGCACCGTGGCTACTGACGTGACTGCTGCCTCGTTCGCCGTGGGATCCGGATCGATCGAAAGTGGCCATGGTTCTCCTCGAGACAATAGAACACACTTTCACGAGGCATCCACACGCATCGCTGGAAGGAATGCGTTCGGCACTGCCGAACGGCGGCTCTGCCGGGGATGTCGAGACCGTGTGCTGAGCAGCCGGGCAAGCGGTCGCGCTGCTCTCAGTGTACGTCGGTTCGTGCCTGTGAATCGCTAGAGAGCGCTGATTCCGAAGAGCCCGATGATGAGGGCCATGATCATGATCGTGACCAACTCATGGGCGATGTTCAACACCGTCAAGCCGCCTGGGCGTCGGTCGAAGGCATCGTGGGTGATCATGCGGGCGGCGGTGAATCCGGCCCAGAGAATGAGGCCGGTCAACAGTGTGTTGGCCAAAAAGCTGCCGTGGTAGAAGTTCTGTGCGATTGCCGCGGCCCCTGCAAGCACCCAGGCGGTGATGAAACTGACGATCACCGTGACGATCAGGGGCGCCGCAGCACCCTTTTTCATGCTCTCCTCGTCGTGACCGACGGCCTTCATCCAGTAGGCGCCGAAGACTCCTTTGGCATACCAGATTGCGCCGACGACCATGCTCGACACCGTCGCGAGCAGCACCGCCCAGATATTGATTTCGGGAACCATGATCGAGTCCTTTCACCTGGCCCGTCGAGGCGACGGAGCGGATGGCTCGATGCTAGCGGTCGGTCGGCTGATCTGAGCTGTTTGACCGTTTTGCCACGCCTACGCGTGGCTCCCAGTCGGATACCCGGTCAGATACTCGGCCAGAACCCGGGCGTGGTTGACCACCGGGTCTTTCGCCCCGTAGACGAGAGTGGTCGTGCCGCCGGCGGCAGACAGCGCCCAAAATTCGTCGATGGCCTTGAGCGTTGCCTGATTGCCGTCAAGCTCGGCCCGGTAGCGCGCTGCGAAGTCATCGAGGCGCTCTGGATCGTGGTTCCACCAGGTGCGGAGCTCCGGCGTCGGCGCGATGTCCTTCAGCCACGCATCGAGGTGCGCGTGCTCGGTCGTCACTCCCCGGGGCCACAGACGATCGACAAGCACCCGCACGCCATCGCTCGGGCTGGCATCGTCGTAGGCCCGCTTGATCACAATGGTCACAGCGGGTGCGTGCGCACCGGTCGGGTCGGCGCCCATCTGGTCGGCGCCCGTCTGATCGGCGCCCGTCGGATCGGCGCCCGTCGGATCGGCGCCCGTCTGGTCGGTCTTCTTCGATTCAGCGCTCATGAGCCCAGTGTGCCCTCGGCGCGACTCGCCGTCGAGGCTGAGGCCAGTTCGGCAGCCAGGGCCTCCGGGTCAGTGGTCGGCAATCGGCAGACGAAGTCGCGGCAGAGATACGCCGTCGGCCGATTTGCGACGACCCCACGATCGGCGAAGAGCGAGAATCCGGCCGCCGCGAAGGCCCCAGCCTGGTGAGCGGTGACGGATGCGACGAGGCCGGTCGGGTGACGGCGGGCGACGGCCAGAAGGGACTCGCTCTCTGGCCGTGCGTCGGGCGAAGCGTCGGGCGAAATGACAACAAGCTGAATCGTGGGGGCGGCACTCCGCGCCATCGCCCGCACGGTGGCGCCGAACGCGAGCGGCTGGGCGAGAGCGAGGGGTGCGACGACGCTGAGCGCCGCATCGCCCGCCTCCCGATAGCGTGCATCCCCGGTGAGTTGGTACAGCAGTCGTGCCGCATCAGCGGTTGCCGTCAGTCCGGAGGGATAGGCGCCCTCAGATGGGTCAAGGGACACGGCAAGTCCCTGGGCGACGAGCACCGGATCGCCCCCGGTCGGAACCCGGAACGGCAACGGCGCAACCGCTGTCGTCGCGGCGGAGGCCGTCGTATCCGTGGCCGATGTGTCAGCGGCCGACGTGTCGGTGGCCGTCGTGTCGGTGGCCGTCGTGTCGGTGGCCGTCGTGTCGGTGGCCGTCGTGTCGGTGGCCGTCACTAACGTGCTGTCAATGAGACGGCGAGCCGCAATGGCATAACGGACCTCGCCGGTGACAAGCGCGAGTTCAAGGAGGCCCTGTGCACACATCCCGTAGTCCTCCAGCGTTGCCGGCGCCAGGGAGATCCGCCCGTCCACCGAAGCCCGCACGAGGCGATCGGCTGTGACGTGGGCGGCGAGGAGGTAGTCGGCGGCCCGCCGAGCCGAGTCAATGGACTGTGGATTGTCCGCGATGAACCCGGCACGGGCGAGCGCTCCGATTGCCAAGCCGTTCCAGCCGGTGAGCACCTTCGCGTCGAGCGCCGGCGGCGTCTGCCGACGCCTGGCCCTCTCGTCGAGGGTGTAGTAGCCGCCTTCGACGCGCTCAC
This sequence comes from Glaciibacter kafniensis, assembly GCF_039538945.1. Taxonomy (NCBI): domain Bacteria; kingdom Bacillati; phylum Actinomycetota; class Actinomycetes; order Micrococcales; family Microbacteriaceae; genus Glaciibacter; species Glaciibacter kafniensis. Next base: position 84,480 of record NZ_BAABCN010000012.1, read on the forward strand.
CGTCGACGGTGCTCTCCGAATCCTGTGCGCTGGCGAATCCCCCGGAGGGTAGCTGCATCACCGACTGCAGAAACTGTGAAACGCCGTCGGCGAGGATGCGCGCCCACGGTTCGTCGGTCAGCTGACGCGCTCGCGCGGTGAGTTGCAGCAGTTGCGCGTTGTCGTAGAGCATCCGCTCGTAGTGCGGTTCTGACCAGTCGCGGTGCACGGCGTAGCGAAAGAACCCGCCCTCGATCGGATCGCGAAGCGGCGACGCGCCCATCACTTTGAGTGTGTGCAGTGCGAGGGCCTCACCGACGGCCGGCTGCTCGAGCAGAAAACCGAGGGTGGGCGCCATCGGAAACTTCGGCGCGCCGCCGAAACCACCGAAGAGCTGGTCCTCCTGCTCGGCCAGCTGCGTCACGATGCTGTGCGCAGCGTCTGCGGTCAGCCCGGCGCCCGGCGCGCCAGCGGAGCGAGAGTGGTCCGGGTCATCCGAGCCATCCGCCTCGCCTGTGCCACGCGCGGCCAGCGCCGCAGCCGCCGGAAGCGTGACGGCCGCCACCGCGTCAGCCACGCGCTGTGCCCCGGCGATAACGGCATCACGGCGGTTGATCCACGCATCCGTCACGGCATCAAGCACCTGGCTGAACGACGGTTGGCCCTGCGCCGGGCGCGGCGGAAAATAGGTGCCGGCGAAGAAGGCCTGCCCGTCGGGGGTGACGAAAACGTTGAGCGGCCAGCCCAGGTTCTGGGTGAACGCGCTTGCCGCCGCGAGATAGCTGGCGTCGACATCGGGGTTCTCTTCCCGATCGACCTTGATGCTGACGAACCGGGCGTTGAGGGTGGCGGCGAGCGCTGGATCGCTGAAACTCTCCCGCGCCATGACATGACACCAGTGGCAGGTCGAGTAGCCGATCGACACGAGCACCGGAACATCACGGGCGCGTGCCTCGGCGAAAGCGTCGGCACTCCAGGCGAACCAGTAGACCGGGTTGTCGGCGTGGGAGCGCAGGTAGGGACTGATCGCGTCGGCGAGACGGTTGGTCATGCTTCCATTCTGCTCGTGCCCGCCGCATGTCGCTCGGATCGACCTCAGGAAAGAAGCGCCTGAGCCTCCCGTTGGCGCCGTTGCACCCGCATCCAGACGAAGAAGCCGATGAGGGTGAAGACGCCGTAGAACACGTAGAGCACCGCCGACGCGTAGTAGCCGGCGCTGACGAGCAGCGGCACGCCGACGATGTCGACGGCCACCCAGATCAGCCAGAACTCGGTCCAGCCCTTCGCCATTCCGTAGGTGGCCAGAAGCGAACCCGTGAAAATCCAGGCATCAGCCCAGACCGGTTCGAACGAACCGAGGGCGGTGAAGATGGGGGTCAACACGAGCGTGCCGCCGATCATGCCGGCGCCGAGCAGGATGCGTACCCGATTGCCGGCCCAGTGCGGGGTCACGGCGACGCGGGTCGGTGAATTGCGTGCCCGCGACCATTGGATCCAGCCGTAAATCGACACCACGATGAACATGATCTGCCGCCCGGCTTGCCCGTAGAGGTTGATCGGGTTCGGGGTGCCGAAGACGGCACCGAGAAACACGGTGAAGAGCAGCAGGTTGCCGGCGATTCCGACCGGCCAGGCCCACACCTTGCGGCGCATCCCGCCGAGGGCACTGGCGAGGCCGAAGAGATTGCCCACGATTTCGCGCCACAGGATGGCTTGGGTGCCGATGTGCAACTGGGCGTCGAAAAGCCACTCGATCAGGTTCATTGGTCGAGCTGCGCCTCAGCGTCGTCGACCGGCTGCGCCCAGCTCTGCTTGGCGGTGCGCCAACCGTCTTCGGCCAAGCCGCGTTTCCAGTAGCCCGAGATCGAGAGAAACTCCCGCGGAACGCTTTTCTCCACCCGCAGATACCGGCGAAGCTCGCGCACGAAGCCCGCATCCCCGTGCACGAATGCGTGAACCTGACCGGCCAAGAATTCGAGCTCTTGCACCGTGGCCGCGATGTCGGGGGTGCCGGCCGGGTTGTCTCTGTGCAGCCAGATGATCCGAACGTCGGCGGCGGATGCGATCTGCTGCTCGTCGGCCGGAGAGCTCACCTCGATCACGGCCAGCGCGCGGCTCCCGGCCGCAAGCGATTCGAGTGCTGCGGCGATGGCGGGCAGCGCCGAGTCGTCTCCCACCAGCAGATGCCAGTCGGCGGTCGGCTTCGGCGCATAGGCGCCGCCGGGGCCGGCCAGGTAGATCAGGTCACCGGCGACCGCGTTGAGCGCCCACGGAGCGGCGACGCCCTCGTCGCCGTGCACGACGAAGTCGATCGCCAGCTCGCCGGTTTCGGCGTTCCATGACCGCACCGTATAGGTGCGCATGACCGGCCACCACTCGGGTGCCAGGTCGCGTTTCACCTCGTCGGCATCGTAGGGAACGCCGTACGGGGCATCCTGTGGTGCAAAATGCAGTTTCACGTAACTGTCGGTGGAGTCCCCCACCGCAAACTCGGCGAGGCCGGCACCGCCGAACACCACTCGCACCATATGCGGGGTGAGCCGTTCGGTGCGCAGAACCTCAGCCAGCCAACGGCCTCGCGTCGGCCGAGCGGCGGGCGCATCGTTGACGACCACGGACTCTGATACGGGTGCAGACACAGGCTCTTCTTTCGGCAACGAGCGGACTCAGCAGAACTCAAAACTCAGGCAAACCTTACTAGCAGTTGCCCTGTCTTTTTTCCGCGTGCTGCAGTGAGCTACCAGACGATGGCGGTGGAGTCCGCGAAAAGCTCACTCGGGAGGCTGGCCCGCACCTGTGGCAGGCCGCGGGTGATCGACTGACGGATGCGTTCGCGCAGCTCGTCGCTCGTGACCCGGTAGTTGGTGAAGTCGGAATCCTTGGCGTACACGCCCAACGGAAGAGTCAGCGCCTGAAAGAAGCTGAACAGCGGGCGGAACTGGTGCTCCAGGATGAGCGCGTGCCGGTCGCTGCCCCCGGTCGCCGCCAACAGAACCGGCTTGTCGATCAGGGCGTATTGCCCGACGAAGTCGAAAACATGCTTGAACAATCCGGTGAACGATGCGCGGTAGACCGGCGAGGCGACGATAAGCAGGTCGGCGTTCTCGATCTTGCGCAGCTCTTGCTCGGCGGCATCCGACAGCTCATCGCGGTTCAGCGCACCGGAGAACTCACGCCCGATCTCGCTCAGCTCGATCAAATGCACGTCGATCGCAAGCTCGTTGCCGAGCACGTCGAGAATCTCGCGCACGAGAGCAGTGGTCTTCGACGGCGAGTGCAGGCTGCCAGAGACGGCGACAACGTTCAAGGTGTACGACATGTTTCGACGGTACGACTATCTGGCGGATGCCGCCGACTGCGTCGAAACATGACGTAAAAGTTGGCGGTGGTCTTCGGTGGTCGAGAGTCGCCATCGGTGGTCGAGGAGCGCGCGAGCGCGAGCGAGCACGCGTCTATTAGGTATATGACCGTTTCGTTGATCGAGGAGCGCGCGAGCTTGCGAGCACGCGTCTCGAGATCTCGCGAGCCAATCCTTGAACTCGGGTTGAGTTCGAACATCGGCTCGCGAGGTCTCGAGACACTCGCTGGCGCTCGCTCCTCGACCACCGGAATGGTGATATTCGTCCACCACCATGCCGCGCAGCGGCCCGGAAGCTCGAGACCAGGCGAGCTGATCTCCGGACTTGGGTCGCGTTTGAGGATCGGCTCGCGAGGTTTCGACCCGATCGCGGGCGGCCTCCTCGACCAACGAAAGAGGCTAGTTGACCTCGTTCGGGTGCGCGCTGACCCGGCCGACACGTTCGAGAGCCGAGATCGCTGCGACCTCTGACTTCGTCAGCGAGAAATCGAGAACATCAAAGTTCTCGGCCATGCGCGCACGGTTGTTCGACTTCGGGAACACGATGTTGCCCACCTGCAGGTGCCAGCGAATGATGACCTGGGCCGGCGACTTGCCGTGTGCCTCGGCCGCCACCGCGACGACCGTCTCCTCGAACAATGGGTACTTGCCCTGGCCGAGCGGGCCCCAGGCTTCGATGGCGATCCCGTGACGACGTGCGTACTCGGTCACCTCCGGCTGCTGGTGAGCGGGGTGCAGCTCGATCTGGTTGACGGCCGGAACCACGTCGGTCTCAGCCAGCAAACGACTCAGGTGCGGAACCAGGAAGTTCGACACACCAATCGAGCGTGCGCGACCGGAGTCGCGAATCTGCTCGAGTGCCTTCCAGCTCTCGATGTACAGGTCATTGGCCGGGGCCGGCCAGTGGATCAGGTACAGGTCGACGTAGTCGAGGCCGAGCTTCTCCAGGCTCTCATCGAAGGCGTCGAACGCGGACTGGGTGCCCTGGCGGTCGTTCCACAGCTTGGTCGTCACGAACAGGTCTGACCGGTCGACGCCCGAAGCGGCGAGTGCGTCGCCGACACCCTTTTCGTTGCCATAGATCGCGGCCGTGTCGATGTGACGGTATCCGACCTCGAGCGCATCGGTGACGATGCGCGTCGTCTCGGTCGGTTCGACCTTGAAGACGCCGAAACCGAGCTGCGGGATGGTGTGGCCGTCGTTGAGCGTAAGCGTGGGCACGGTGTTTGTCATCGGTCCAGCTTAGGGATAGCCACTCCCGCAGCCCGGTCGCACAATCAGGATCCCGTGATAAGGGTGCCCGGTAGTTCGTACTGCGCCTGGGCCGGCGCGGTCTCCGTGTCGACGAGGTCGGCGATCAGGGTGACCACCTGGCCGGCGATTGCGGCCCAATCCTGTTTGACGGTGGCCTGGAACGGTCCACCCTTCTCGATTTCGGCGAGCGCGAAGTCCTGGCCGTCGACGCCGACGACGGGCACGCCGGTGACGCCTGCCGCATTCAGCGCCTGGGTGACGCCGAGCGCCGGCTCATCCCAGCCGCCCCAGACGCCGGTGACCTCGGCGCCGCGCGCTGAGATGATGTCCTGCATCGAGGTGCGGGCGCTGTCGACCGCGCCGGGGTTGTCGACGTGCTTCTCCTCAAGAACCGTGATTCCCGCAGCCTCGAACGTCGCCCGTGCACCCGCCGCACGCGCCTTGACGCCCGGGTGCGGTTCGTGGGTCATCATCACCACAGAGCCCTGTCCGCCCATCAGCTCGATCAGCGCCGACGCGCTCTGCTCGCCGAGGTCGGTGTTGTCGCTCGTGACGTTGGCCGCAATCAGCGGGTTCTCGGCGGCATCCATGGCGAACACCGGGATGCCGGCGGCATCGGCCGACTTCAGGCCGAGCGAGATCTGGGTCGGGTCCCCACTGCCGAGCACGATGGCGTCGGGCTGCTGGGCGACGGCATCCTGGAACGCGCTGTTGAGTTTGTTCATGTCGCCGGCTGTGTCGACGACGCTGACGGTCCAGCCCCGCTTCTCACTTTGGGCGGTGAGCTCGTCGATCGATTCCTTGGTGGCGGCGCTCGAGAGGTACGGGGTGAGCACAACGACACTGACGGCGTCGTCGCCCGCCGGTGTGGTGGCCGCCGAGCAGGCGGAGAGGGTGAGCACGAGGGGCAGCGACAGCGCTGCAGCAACCGTGAGTCGTCTGGACATCTTCATGGTGGAGCCTTTCGTGATGATCTGTGTTCAGGTGCGGGGTGTTCAGGTGCAGGGTTGCAGTCGGGCGAGTGCGTGAAAACTGGGGCCGAGCGCGTCGTAGAGCGCTCGGTGGATGGGCAGCAGCTCCCGGTAGAGGGCGGCTTCCTGGCCCGGTTGGGTGACCAGTGCGCTGCCCAGTTCGGCGACCAGTTCGGTGACCAGTTCGGTGTCACCTGACCGGTCAAACAGAGGGCGGATGCGGTTGTCGAGCCCGAGGGCATCCGCGGCGAGCATCGCGGCCGACACGGTGGCCGACTCATCGCTCGCACCGGCACGGCTGACGATCGGCATCTCAAAGACCGAAGCGAGGATGCGCTGCCAGAGAGGCGAGGCCGCCCCACCGCCGACGACGGCGATGCGATCGGAAACCGCGACGGCGCCGGCCCCCCTCATCTCGGCATCCCTCATCTCGGCCTCCCTCATATCGTCGGCAGCATGCCGCAGTCCCATCGCCACACCGGTGAGCACGGCGAGGTAGAGGTCGACGGCATCGGTCTGGTCGGTCACGCCGACGAAGGTTCCGCGAGCAGTGTTGTCGCGCACCGGCGTGCGCTCACCGTTCAGGCCAGGCAGACAGAGCAGTCGGCTCGGCAGCCGTGCGTCGAGTCGTGCCCCGCCGAGCGCATCGGCCTCGGCGAAGCTACGCCCGGGCAAGAAGGTGGCGAGCGCCCAGGCCGCCGAGGCCCCGGCAGACAGCACGGCGCCGATCCGGAGAGTTCGGTGCCAACCCGGCAGCACGATCGCGTGCTGGGCAGACGGCTCGGCTCGGTGTTCGGCGGGCTGCTTGGCGGGCTGCTCGTCGGGCTGCTCGGCGGAGCCCGCCCCGACGACCTGCGCGAACCATCCGGTCGTGCCGAGGTAGAGGTAGGCGTCTCCCGGCTCAGTTCCGACGAGTCCGTCGGTGGTTGCAGCCGCATCTCCCATTGCCAGAACGAGTGGGATGCCCGCCGGAAGCCCGAGGTCGTCTGCGGCGTCGACGCTCAGCGTTCCGATGATCGAATCGGCGCTCGCGCGGCCCTGAACCAGCCGGGGAAGCTGGTCGCTCCGTGCGCCGGTTGCCGCAACGAGATCCTCGAACCACTCACGGCGGTCGACGTCGAGCAGTCCGGTGACCGATGCCGTGACCAGATCGCAGGCGGCCTCTCCCCCGGCTCGCCAGAGGAGGTAGCCGGCTGCGCTGAACAGCAGCGCCGTTGTCGAGTGCAGGGTGTCAGGCTCGTGTTCGGCCAGCCAGGCCAGTTTCGCCGCGACATTCGAGGAGTCCTGCTGATTGCCGGTGCGCAGCGCCCAGCCGGGAAATGCGGCGGCCAGGCGGTCGTGTTGGGTGTCGGCGCGGGTGTCTGAATACAGAAGTGTGGGGCGCAGCGCGCCGGCGGCATCCGTGCAGATCAGGTCTTGCATCTGCCCGGTCGCGGCGAGGGCTACGACGTGGTCGCGGTGAACGTCGGCAGCGAGGGCGCCGGCAGCGAGCGCCTCGGCCAGTGCGGCAACCGTCGCGTTCCACCAGTCCGCCGGGTCTTGCTCCCGCTCGCCGTTCGGGCCGGTGCTGGTCGGATACTCGGCGCGGCCAGTGGCCAGCGTCTCGCCGGAGACCGCGATCAGGGCGACCTTGACACCCGATGTGCCGAGATCGACGGCGGCGATCACCGCACCACGGTGGGCTGGGGCGCCCGGCCTCATCGCCGCTTGCGGCTCAGCCGGCTGAGGCTCACCGCGAGAAGGATGATGACTCCGGTCAGCACCTGCTGCACATAGCTGTTCACCTGCAGCAGGTTGAGTCCGTTGCTCAGCACACCGACGATTCCGAGGCCGACGGCTGTGCCGCCGATGGTCGGGGAACCGGTGCGGGACAACGTGATGCCGAGAAAGACGGCTGCGATCGAGCTGAGCATCATCGGGTCGCCGGCCGAGGGATGCCCTGAGGCGAGACGGGCGGTCAGGATGATGCCGGCGAGCGCGGCGCCCCCGCCCGAGAACAGGAACGCGGTGAATCGCACCCACTTGGTGTTGACGCCCGAGAGTTTGGCTGCCTCCGCATTGCCGCCGATGGCATACCAGCTGCGGCCGAGCACCGACTTGGAGAGCAGAAACCAGACCAGGAGCATCAGCACGACGGCGATCACCACGGGCACGGGAACCGGCCCGATGCGGCCCTGACCGAGCCAGATGAACGATTCGGGCAGGCCGAACACCGTGGTTCCGTTGCTGAGCAGCAGGGCGAGTCCGGTGAACGAGGTCATCGTGGCGAGCGTCGCGATGAACGCAGAGAGGCCCAGGTAGGCCACGAGAAAACCGTTGATCGCCCCGGCGACCAGCCCGGCGCCGAGGCCCAGCAGAATGGCCGTCACCGGATGCATGCCGCCCACGAGCAGTTGCGCGACGATCACTCCGATCAGGCTGGCCAGTGCGCCGACCGAGAGGTCGAAGTCGCCGACCACCATGACGATGGTCTGCACCGACGCGACGATCGCAAGCACGGCGACCTGTTCGAGGATGTTGCTGAAGTTCAGCGGGGTGAGAAAGATCTGCGGCTTGAGCAGCCCGAAGAGGGCGACCAGTCCGACCAGCCCGAGCAGGGTGCCCAGTGAGGCCAGTCGGGCGGGGAGCCGACGAGCCCCTGGCCGGGAGCCGGCTCGCGCGGGAGTGGAGCGAGGCATCAATCGGCCTTTCGGTAGCAGTGGTGAAGAATCGTCGCCTCGTCGGCGTCGGCGGCCGGGAGCACGGCGCTCAGCCGCCCCTCGCGCAGCACGGCGATCTCATCGGCGAGACCCAGCAGCTCGGGAATCTCCGACGACACCACAATCACAGCGACTCCCGCGTCGGCCAGCCGTCGAATCACCGCGTAGATCTCGGCTTTCGTGCCGACGTCGATGCCGCGGGTCGGCTCGTCGAGCAGGAGCACGCGCGGCTTGCGCTCCAAATACTTGGCCAGTACGACTTTCTGCTGGTTGCCACCGGACAGCTCGTCGACGGTTTGGGAGAGCGACGCCGCAGTGATCTGCAGCTGGGCGACGCCACGCTCGGCCATCACCCGTTCCCGTTGGCGCGACGCGATGCCGAACCGGCTGAGCGCCGTCAGGTTCGCCAGGGCAATGTTGCTTCTGATCGACGCGGTCATCACGAGGCCCTGTCGGCGACGCTCTTCGGGAACCAGCGAGATTCCGGATGCCATCGCCCGCGTCACCGATCCGCCCGCCAACGGTTTTCCGTCGAGGAGGATCGTGCCGCCGCGCATCCGTTCGTCGCCGGCGATCAACCTGAGCAGTTCGCTGCGGCCGGACCCGGCCAGGCCGGCGATGCCGAGAATGCGGCCGGCGGATGCCGTGAGGCTGACGCCCTGCAGCCGGTGCCCGCACAGGGCGTCCACCCGCAAGATCGCAGAGTCCGAAAGGCCCGCGCGCGGAAGCCCGGCACTCGGGAGGCCAGGGTTCGAGCTCTCGGCGCCTGTCGACACGATACCGGCGGCCCCGGTGCCGACCAGCGTCGCCCGCGCGGGGAAAACGTCGTTCTGGGCGCGACCGATCATCGCGGCGACGACATCATCGGTGTGTGTCTCGCCCACGGGTTTCGTCCAGACGCGGCTGCCGTTGCGCAGCACTGTCACGGTGTCCGCGAGCCGGAAGACCTCGTCGAGGCGGTGCGAGACATAGATGATCGAGGTGCCTGTTGCGCGCAGGGAGTGCAGCACGGCGAACAACTGCTCGGTTTCGCTGGCGGTCAGCGCCGCTGTCGGCTCGTCGAGGATCAGCAGGCGGGCATCCCTGGCAAGCGCACGCGCCAGCGCGACCATTGTCTGCTGCACGGCCGACAACTCGCCGACGGGTACGCGCAATGGAATCCGCTGGCCGAGCCGGGCCAGCTGCACCGCGGCATCCTGTTCGAGGCCGCGCCGGCTGACGAGGCCGAAGGAGCCGGGCTGCTTCTGACCAAGAAAAATGTTCTCTGGGGCGCTCAGCGTCGGAACCAGCGTCAGCTCCTGCGGGAGGGCGACGATGCCGAGCTTCTGCGCATCTTTGATAGTGCGCACTCGGCGGCGCACGCCGTCAACCTCGATGTGACCGGCATCGGCGGGGATCACGCCGGCGAGCATCCGGATCAGCGTCGACTTGCCGGCACCGTTCTCGCCGAGCAGCGCGTGGATCGTGCCATGCGGAATGCTGAGATGAATATCGTCGACGACAGTGGCCGAACCGTAGACCTTGCTGAGCCCGCGAATCGACAGCAGCGGCAGAACTGTGCGCTCTGAACTGTCGAGGAGCTCTGAACTGTCGAGGAGCGCCGGGCTGTCGGCGCGTTCAGACACGTCGGTGGGGAGCATACGCATTGTGACCCCACTGACTCAACGAACCGACAAAGTAGGACAATCTTCTCAGATTCGCACCGAGAGGGGCGACAGCGCGCCGTCTACGTGCGCCACGGCTTATTTGCGCCACGGGTCCCCGGCGAAGCCCTGACCGCGATTGCCGCGTCGACCAGGCCGACCTGTTCCCTTCAACGCGACCATCGTCTTGGCCGGGTCGCCGGCACCATTCCAGCCGATGCGTCCTTCCCACTTCTCGCGCAGGCCAGCGACCTCATTTTCGAGAGAACGGAGGCCGTCTCTGAAGTTCATTACGGAAAACGGGCCCCCCTCCTCTCCCTCTCGGTGATCGAGGAGCGCGCGAGCTTGCGAGCACGCGTCTCTTAGGCATATGACCATTTCGTTGATCGAGGAGCAGCCGACGCAGGAGGCCGCGTCTCGAGATCTCGCGAGCCAATCCTTGGACTTGGGTTGCGTTTGAAAGTCGACTCGCGAGGTCTCGACCCGATCGCGGGCGGCCTCCTCGACCAACGAGATGGTCAAATTCGTTCACCACAATGCCGCGCAGCGGCCCCATAGCTCGAGATCCCGCAAGCCGAAATTGCTCGACCACGAGAGCCTCCGCCAGGCAATACGATGGAAGGCTCATGATTCCCGTGCAGATCACCTTCCCCCCTGAACTTCCGGTCAGCCAGCGCAAGGACGACATCGGCCGCGCCATCCGCGACAACCAAGTCGTGATCGTCGCCGGCGCCACCGGCTCTGGCAAGACCACCCAGCTGCCGAAAATCTGCATGGAGATCGGCCGCGAGTCGATCGGGCACACGCAGCCGCGCCGGCTCGCCGCCCGCACCATCGCCGAACGCATCGCCGAAGAACTCGGCCAAGAAGTCGGCGAACTCGTCGGCTACCAGGTGCGCTTCACCGACAAAGTCGGCGCCAACACCAAGATCAAGCTGATGACCGACGGCATCCTCTTGAACGAGATGCACCGCGACAAGCTGCTGCGCAAGTACGACACGATCATCATCGACGAGGCCCACGAGCGCAGCCTCAACATCGACTTTCTGCTTGGCTATCTGCGCCAACTGTTGCCCAAGCGCCCCGATCTGAAGCTCATCATCACCTCGGCGACCATCGATCCGCAGAGCTTTGCCGAGCATTTCGCCGATGCCGACGGCAACCCAGCGCCGATTGTCGAGGTCTCGGGCCGCACCTATCCGGTCGAAATTCGCTACCGCCCGCTCGTCGCCGAGGCCGTGCTCGATGACGATGACTCCGCCACCGACGGTGCCACGACGGATGCCGCCCCTGCCGTCGACCGCGATTACATCGAAGGCATCAGCGCGGCCCTCGACGAGCTTGAGCGCGAGTCCAACGGCGACGTTCTCGTGTTTCTCTCCGGTGAGAACGAGATCCGGGATGCCGCCGACGCGTTGCAAGGAAAGTACGCGTCGTCATCGCGCACGAGTCCGACCGAGGTGCTCCCGCTCTACGGGCGTCTCTCCTCTGCCGAGCAGCACCGCGTCTTCCAGCCGTCGACGGTGGCCGGAGTGCGCCGCCGCATCGTGCTCGCGACGAACGTGGCCGAGACCAGCCTGACCGTGCCGGGCATCCGCTATGTGATTGACGCCGGCACCGCCCGGATCAGCCGCTACAGCGTGCGCTCGAAGGTGCAGCGTCTGCCGATCGAGGCCATCTCGCAGGCGTCGGCGAACCAGCGCTCTGGCCGCAGCGGCCGCACCAGCGACGGCATCGCCATCCGGTTGTACTCCGAGGAAGACTTCAACCGCCGTCCCGAGTTCACCGAGCCAGAGGTGCTGCGCACCAACCTGGCCGCGGTCATCCTGCAGATGATCTCGCTGGGCCTGGGCGACATCGCCGCCTTCCCGTTTCTCACCCCGCCCGATTCGCGCGGCATCAAAGACGGTCTCGACCTGCTCACCGAGCTCGGCGCGGTCGAACCGCCGGCGAAGGCGCGCGGCCCGAAAACCGGCAACGCCGCAATCGACAACGCGACGTCGACGACCTCGAAACTCACCCGCGTCGGCCACCAACTCGCGAAGCTGCCGATCGACCCCCGCTTCGGTCGCATGGTCGTCGAGTCGAAGACGCAGGGCACCAGTCGCGAAGTACTCGCGATCGTCGCCGGCCTGACCATTCAGGACCCGCGCGAGCGCCCGCTCGAACGCCGCCAGCAGGCCGATGAGCATCACGCCAAGTTCAACGACCCCACGAGCGACTTTCTCACCCTGCTCAACCTCTGGAACTACCTCGAAGACAAGCAGCGCGAGCTCGGCTCCAGCGCGTTCCGCCGGCTCTGCAAGACCGAGTACCTCAATTACCTGCGGGTGCGCGAGTGGCAGGATGTCTACCGCCAGCTGCGCCAGCTCGCCAAGCCACTCGGCTTGCACCTGGGCGACCCGAGCGTCAATCCCGACGGCATTCACCGCTCACTGCTGGCCGGTCTGCTCTCGCACCTCGGCTTGAAAGACACCGCGAAGAAGGACTACGTCGGCGCGCGTCAGCAGCGCTTCGTGCTGTTCCCCGGATCCGCGCTGGCCAAGAAGCAGCCCGCCGCGGTGATGAGCGCCGAGCTCGTCGAAACCAGCCGGCTGTTCGCCCGGATGAACGCCGCGATCGACCTGGCCTGGGCCGAGCCGCTGGCCGGCGACCTGGTCAAGCGCAACTACTCCGAGCCGCACTGGGAGAAGAAGCAGGGCGCCGTCGTCGCCTACGAACGCGTCACCCTCTACGGCGTGCCGATCATTCAGAAGCGCCGCATCCAGTTCAGCCGTGTCGACCCGGTCTATGCCCGTGATCTCTTCATCCGCGAGGCCCTCGTCGAGGGCGAGTGGGACCTCGACCGCGTCGACCGGCGCCTGTCTGCGTTCGACCGCGAGAACAAGAAGCTCCGCGCTGAGCTGGCTGAGCTCGAGGAGCGCACCCGCCGCCGGGACATCCTCTTCGACGACGAGGCCGTGTTCGAGTTCTACGACAAGCGAATCCCCGCGGATGTCTGCTCGACGCGCACCTTCGAGGCCTGGTGGCGTACCGCCCGCCAGGAGACCCCTGACCTGCTGACGATGACGGCCCAGACGCTCGTCGCCGAGGACACCCCCGAAATCGACGAGTCGCTCTTTCCGCCGGTGTGGCAACAGGACGACCAGCGTTTCGCGCTCAGCTATCGGTTTGAGCCGGGGTCAGCGGATGACGGGGTGACGGTTCAGGTTCCGCTCGCGCTGTTGGCGCGGCTCTCCCCCGCCGGCTTCGACGGCCAGGTGCCCGGTTTTCGGGTCGACCTCATCACGGCGCTGATCAAGTCGCTGCCGAAGGCCATTCGTCGCAACGTGGTGCCGGCGGCCGACTGGGCTGCGCGCCTCAACAAGGAGCTGCCCTCGTCGGTCGATTCGGTGGTCGAGCCTGTCGAGACCCCGTTCACCGAACTCCTCGCCGCCCAGATCAAGCGCCTCACCCACGTGCCGGTCACGGCCTCCGACTTCGACCTGTCCCGCATCCCGCAGCATCTCCAGATGACGTTCCGCGTGGTCGACGAGCGCGGTCGCACGGTCGACTCCGGCAAGGATCTGCGGGAGCTGCAGCGTCGACTCGGCGGCAAGGCCCGCGAGAGTGTGGCCGCCGCATCCGTTGCCGCGGCCCCGAACGCGATCGAGAAGTCGGGGCTGACGGCCTGGTCATTCGGCGAGCTTCCCCGTTTTATCGACACCAAGCAGGGCGGCAACACGATTCGTGCCTACCCGACACTGATCGACGAGGGCGATTCGGTGGCCATCCGCTTGATGAGCACCGAGGCCGAACAGGCGCGTACCCTGCCGAGTGGAGTGCGCCGTCTGCTCCTGCTCGCCACGCCGTCGCCGGTCGCCTATGTGCAGCAGCACCTGACCGGAACCGAGAAGATGTCTCTGGCGACGAGCCCGTATCGCAGCACGCCTGCGCTCTTCGACGACTGCCTGAGCGCCGCGGTGAACGACGTGCTCTACCGCATCCGCCCCGACGGCCAGGTGTTCATGAAGGCCGAGTTCGACACCATCCGTGACCGCGTTTCCGGCGTCGTGATGGACACCATGTTCGAGACCGTCGGACTCGTCGCCCGCATTCTCGCGGCGTCGCGGGCGGCCGAGAAAGCGCTCAAGGCGTCGACCAGCATGGCCCTACTCGCCCCGCTGGGCGATGCCAGGGCTCAACTCGACGGGCTCATCTACCCTGGCTTCGTCAGCGCCATCGGGCTCACCCAGCTGCGGCACCTGCCGCGCTATCTCGGCGGCATCACCGCCCGTATCCAGAAGTTGCTCGACAACCCGGGCCGCGACCGCGTCTGGATGAACGAGGTACAGACGGCGCTGGCGAAGTTCACGGATGCCGGCGGCACGATCCCCCTGGCGCCCGATGCCCCGGCCAACCTGGTGCGTGCGCGCTGGATGATCGAGGAGTTGCGGATCAGTCTCTTCGCGCAGGAGCTGAAGGCGGCGGAGTCGGTCTCGTTGCAGCGCATCCAGAAGGCCTTGGCGGGCTAAGAAAACCCGCCGCTTCGTTGGTCGAGCCTGTCGAGACCCGGTTACAAGATCTCGACAGGCTCGATCAACGATCTTCTACAGAACCTTCGACAAGAACGCCTGCGTGCGCTGGTGCTGCGGGTTGCTCAGCACCTCACGCGGGTCGCCGGACTCGACGACAACGCCGCCATCCATGAACACCAGCGAGTCGGCAACCTCACGGGCAAAGCCCATCTCGTGGGTGACAACGATCATGGTCATGCCGTCCTTGGCGAGCCCCTTCATCACGTCGAGCACTTCGCCGACGAGTTCGGGGTCGAGTGCGCTGGTCGGCTCATCGAACAGCATCAGCTTCGGTTCCATTGCGAGGGCACGAGCGATCGCCACGCGCTGCTGCTGGCCGCCGGAGAGGTGCGCCGGGTAGTAGTCGGCCCGATCGGCCAATCCCACCCGGGCGAGCAGCGCGAGAGCTCGTTCTTTCACGACGGCTTTGGACTGCCGCTTGACCCGGATCGGCGCTTCCATCACATTCTCGAGCGCTGTCATGTGCGGGAACAGATTGAACCGCTGAAACACCATGCCGATGTCACGGCGTTGCTTGGCCGCTTCCCTCGGGTGCAGTTCATACAGTTTTCCGTTCGTCTCGCGGTAGCCGACGAGATCGCCGTCAACGCTCAACCGACCGGCCGAGAGAACCTCGAGGTGGTTGATGCAGCGCAGGAACGTCGACTTGCCCGAGCCGGACGGCCCGACGAGGCACATGACCTCGCCGCGCTTGACCTCCAGCGAGATGCTCTTGAGCACCTCGTTGGAGCCGAAGCTCTTCGAGACACAATCGGCGAGCACCATGGGGGTGTCGACGCCGGTGTCTGCAACTCGAATCAGTGGATCTGTCATCGCAGGCCTCCGTCACCGTTGGTGGAGTCGTCGTGCTTCGGCGGCAGGATGACCGTCGGCTGACCGGCACCGATGATGGGCAGCGTGCCCGTCACCGAACCGGTCTGGTCGCCGACCTTGCGGTCGGGGCGACGGTCACCCACTCCGCGGGCGAAGCGCTTCTCCAAGAAGTACTGGCCCACCATCAGAATCGAGGTGAAGAACAGGTACCAGATGGACGCGACGATCAGCAGCGGAATCGGGTTGAAGGTCTCAGCCGAAATATCCCGCGTGCGTGTGTACAAGTCGAAGGTGAACGGCACAGCCGTAACCAGCGACGTCGTTTTCAGCATGGAAATGACTTCGTTGCCGGTCGGCGGGATGATGACGCGCATCGACTGAGGGATGATGACACGCACCATCGTCTGCAGCCAGCTCATTCCGAGGGCCGTTGCCGCTTCATCCTGACCACGATCGACCGACAGCAACCCGGCGCGCACGATCTCAGCCATGTACGCGGCTTCGTTCAGTGCGAGTCCGATGACCGCCAGGGCGAAGGTGCTCAGCGCGACCTTGGTCTCGAAGGAGACCCACGGCTCTTGAAACGGAAGTCCGATGTCGATCGACTGGTAGATGATCGAGAGAAGACCCCAGAACACCAGCTGAACGTAGACCGGAGTACCGCGGAACACCCAGAGGTAGACCCAGGCGATGCTCTTCACGACGGGGTTCGGCGACAAGCGCATCACGGCCAGCGTCACGCCGAGGATGATCGCGATCACCATCGAGTAGACCGTGAGCTGAAGCGTCACGAATGCAGCCTGCGTCACGCGGCGATCGAAGAGGTATTTGCCCACCGCCGGCCAGTCGAAGGCCGGCCGCTGGGCCGCATCGATGATGAACAGAGCGACGATGAGCACCAACACCACCGCGAACACGTTGCGCCACGGATGCCGCAACCGGATCGCCTTGATGGCCGCCGGTGAACCGGCGCCGTCCGGCGGGAGATCTCCCGCCGGACGGTTCACAACAGAATTCGTCATTGACTAGCCGTTCGTCGCAGCGTTGATCGTGATGGTCTTGATGCCACCGTCGGTGACACCCCATGCTTCCAGGATCTTGCCGTAGCTGCCGTCGTCAACCATGGACTGCATCGCTGCCTGCACGGCCTTGGTCAGTTCGGAGCCCTTCTTGACCGTCATGCCGTAGGGCGCGACGTCGAAGCTCTTGCCGGCCGGCTGCAACTTGCCGTCCGTCTTGGAGATGGCGTAGAGGGTGACCGGGGAGTCGGCGCTGAGCGCGTCGGCCTTTCCGAGAACGACGGCGTTGGTCGCTTCTTCCTGCGAGCTGTACGGCAGCACCTCAATCGTCGCCTTGCCGGCGTCGGTGCAGGCCTTGATCTTCGCGGGCAGCTCATCGGTGTCTTCAACCGTGTTCGACTGCACAGCCACCGTCAGGCCGCAGGCGTTGTCGGGGTCGACGGTCTTGCCGACCTGCGAGGCCCAGAGGATGCCGGCGTTGTAGTAGTTGACGAAGTCGACCTGCTTCTCACGCTCGGCGTTGTCGGTGAACGAGGACTCGCCCATGTCGACCTTGCCGCCGGTGATGCTCGGGATGATGTTGTCGAAATCAGCGATCTGGTACTCCGGCTTGAGGCCGAGCTTCGCGGCGATGCCGTTTGACAACTCGATGCCCCAGCCGATCGGCTGGCCAGACGGGTCCTTGTACTCGTTCGGCGGGTAGGCCGCGTCGGTTCCGATGACGAGCTTGCCTGTGCTGGCAACGTCTGCGGGAACCAGTGCCGCAGCGGCGTCATCCTTGGTGATCCCGCTGCCGCCGGACGGGGCAGACGAGCCGCCGTCTGCGGGTGTCGTGTTGTCAACACAGCCGCTGAGCAGCAGGGCTGCGACGGCGGCGAGTGCGGGGAGTGCGAAACGAGCGCGCATTGTTAAACCTTCTTCGTGTCGGGTAATTCTGATTCGTCGTCGAATCCGTGAAGAGCAGATTCCCACAACTATCCCCCAAAGAGCGGTCGATGGCACCCTCCGATTCAGAGTTGTCACAAAATCGTCACCTGATCGGTTTGTCGGTGACCTGTCGCGGAGCTTTCATCCGGTGCATCCGCGGCAATAGACTTGTCAGATCGTGCGCAGCTACTTGGACCTCCTGAAGACCCCGGGGGTCGGTCGTATACTTGCGGCCCAACTCACTGCCCGTTTTCCGTTCGGGATGCTCTCACTGGCGTTTCTGATCCACATTGAGCATGCCTACGGTTCCTATGGCGCTGCCGGCCTCGTACTCGGCGCGATGAGCATCGGCCAGGCCATCGCCGGCCCGCTCACCAGCCGCCTGATGGGCCGGTGGGGAATGCGCCTGGTGATCTCGATCACCATGAGCATCTGTGCACTCGCCATCGTCGTGATGGCATTGGTGTCGCTTCCGATTGTCGCGCTACTCATTGTCGGGTTCATCGCCGGCCTGTCGATGCCGCCGATCCAGCCGGCCGTGCGCACGATCTACCCCAAGCTCGTCAACTCCAGGCAGCTCACTCCTCTCTTCTCGCTCGATGCGTCGGCCCAGGAGATCATCTGGGTGGTCGGCCCGGTGGTCGCGACTTTCGTGGCCATCCAGGTCAGCAGCGTTGCAGGCATCCTGCTCGCCGCCGTGTTCTTGGTCGGCGGTGGCATCTGGTTCGTGTTGTTGCCCGAGGTCGGGCGAGTGCGCATTCCGCGCAGCAAGCGCAAGATCGGAGCCGTGCTCAAACGGCCGGCCGTTCTGCTCAGCACCATCGTCGGATTCATGCTCGTGGCCGCCTGCGCCTCGGTCGAGGCCGGCGTCGTCGCCGCGTTCGGGCACGGCAGCTCTGACTCTGGCTGGGTGCTCGCGATCTTTGCCGTCGGGTCTTTGGTCGGAGGGCTCGCGCTCGGCCATGTGCCGATCGGACCCTGGGCGCTGGCCGGACGCATGCTCATCGTCACGATCGGCATGGGGCTCGCCAGCCTCTCGCTCAACTTCTGGTGGCTCTCCGCCACTCTGTTTCTCGCGGGCGTCGGCATTGCGCCGGCCTTGGCCGTGCTGTTCGGAATCGTCTCGGCGAGCGTGAGGTTCTCCGAGACCGCCGAGGCATATGGCTGGGTCGGCACCGGGCAGCTGATCGGGGCGGCGCTCGGCTCGGCCGTCGCCGGCTTCTCCATTGACCACTACGGCCCCACGTCGGCGATTCTTGCGGCGACGGGCTTCGCGCTTCTCGGCTGCATCATTCCCACGCTCGGTCGGCGCTGGCACCCCGACCTCCGTGGTCGGGATGCGAGTCCGATCCCGGACACCGAGCCGGTGATGGTGGTTTCGTAGCGCCCTCTCGCTCGCCCTGGCCGCCCCTCTTCTCCGTTGCCTTCCTCACCCTTGCCTCCCTCTCCCTTCCCTTCCTCTCCTCGCGACCTTTTACTCCTCGCGACCTTTTGCTCTTCGCCGAACTGTGGCAGATGACCATTCCGCGGCGGAAAAGTGGTCATCTGCCACAGTTCGGCGACGCCCGAAGGCTCGTGAGAGCGCCAGCAGACCGCAGGCTGTGGACAGATACGCACGCGTTCGCGCGGCATCCGCCATCATCGGGTCATGTCACGATCTGGGGAGCTCCCGCTCGAGCTGACGGATGGCGCGTTTCACGTCGCCGAGGCGCGTCACCTGGGTCTCCCACCCGGGCGTGTGCGACGCGGTGACCTCGCGCGACCGTTTTATGGTGTGCGCCAGGCCGGCTCCGCACCCGAGTCCACGCGGGACCGGTGCCACGCGTACCTCGCACGGATGCCGAATGGCCGTGTCTTCAGCCACGCGACCGCCGCGATTCTGCACGGCATGCCGCTTCCCGGCTGGCTGGAGCGCGATCGCCGACTGCACGTGACAGTGCCAGCCGGACTTCGACCGCCGCAGTGCACGGGGATCGTCGGTCACGAACTTCGGCGCGAGCTGAGGGATGTCGAGTTCACCGATCTGCTCCCCGTGACCGCTCCCCTGCAGACCTGGCTCGATCTCGGACCTGTTCTGAAACGCAACGACCTCGTCGCGGTCGCCGATTTTCTGTGCGCCGGCAAGCATCCGCGATACCAGCCGTCGGAGTTGGTGGCGGCGGCCGAACGCGTGCCCGGTCGCCGCGGAGTGCGGGCCCTCCGCGAGGCCGCCAGTCTCGCCCGCGCACGGGTCGACTCCCCCAAAGAGACAGAAACCCGACTCCTGATTCTCGACGCCGGACTGCCCGAGCCGGTTGTCGGCTTTGAAGTTCTCGGTGTCAATCTCCCCTTCAATCCGCACGTCGACCTGTCGTGGCCCGCCTTCAAAGTCTGTGCCGAATACGAGGGCGAGGAGCATCGAACCGACCGCCGACGATTTCGTTCGGACATCACCCGTCGAGAGCGGCTCGAGGATGTGAAGTGGCGGGTCATCCGCGTCACCGACGACGACCTGCAGAACGGCGGTCTGGAACTGATCCAACGCATCCACAACGCGCTCGTCGAGCGTGGTTGGGATCCGACATCCTGACTCGTCGAACTGTGGCAGATGACCATTTTTCGCCCGCAAAGTAGTCATCTGCCACAGTTCGGCGAAGGAGAATAGAGGAATGACTACCGTGCCCCAACTGCTCATGAACGACGGACTTTCCATCCCCCAGCTCGGGTTGGGCGTCTACAAGGTAGCGGATGACCTCGCCAGCGACACCGTTCAGGTCGCGCTCGAAGCCGGCTATCGTCATGTCGACACCGCAGCGCTCTACGAGAATGAGCGTGGCGTCGGCGCCGGAATCGCCCGCTCCGGTGTGCCACGCGACGAGCTCTTCGTGGCGACCAAGGTCTGGAACGACCGGCACGGCTACGACGAGACACTCCGCGCATTCGACGAGAGCCTCGACAAGCTCGGCCTCGACTACGTCGACCTGTATCTCATCCACTGGCCGGCGCCGCGCCAAGACCGCTACGTCGACACCTACCGCGCCCTCGAGAGCCTCAAGGCCGACGGCCGGGCGCGCTCAATCGGCGTCTCCAACTTTCACACGCACCACCTCGATCGGCTGCTCGCCGAGACAAGCGTGACTCCGGCGATCAATCAGATCGAGCTGCACCCCGAACTCGCGCAAACCGAGCTGCGGCGGTACGACGCGGCCCACGGCATCCTGACCGAAGCCTGGTCACCGCTGGCCCGGGGTCGCCTTCTCGACAACGCGTCACTGGCGACGATCGGTGCCCGCTACGGCAAGACTCCCGCCCAGGTCGTGCTGCGCTGGCACATCGAGCTCGGCAACGTCGTCATTCCGAAGTCGGTGACGCCCGCGCGCATCCGGGAGAACCTCGACGTGTTCGATTTCGCTCTGGATGCCGCCGATCACGCGGCCATCGCGCTGCTTGACGTGGGCGAACGCACCGGAAAAGACCCCGACACGATCGACTAGGTGAGAGGCGTGACCGCGTGCGCCACGCCCGTGAAGATGACCGCCCCGGTCGCCGAACTGTGGCGAATCACCACTTTTCGCGCACAAAACCCGTCATTTGACACAGTTCGCGATGGATGCGGCGGCGAGGAACAAAAGACTCGCGGCTACCAGCGCGGGTGGATCTGCCCCCGGAGCAAGCGGTCATAGATGTCACGCACTCCGGCGGTGAACGCGTCGCCGAGCGGAGCGAGGTTTCCGGCCGCCGCATTCGCCTCGGCCTGTGCCACGCTGCGCGCACCAGGGATCACCGAGCTCACGCCGTCGAGCTGCGCAACCCAGGCCAGCGCAGCCTGGGCAGGGGTGACCTCGCCGGAAACCGCCGCGGCAAGCGCCGCGAACTCCGCCGCTGCTTGCAGCCCAACCTCATAGTCAACGCCGGAGAAGGTTTCCCCGACGTCGAAGTGGCTGCCGTCGCGGTTGAAGTTGCGGTGGTCGTTCGCGGCGAACGCGGTCTCCCTGGTGTACTTTCCGGTCAGCAGACCGCTCGCCAGCGGAACCCGAGCGATGATGCCGACGCCGGCGGCACGCGCAGCCGGAAGCACTTCGTCGAGCGGCTTGAGCCGGAACGCGTTGAGGATGATCTGCACCGTCGCCAGATTCGGCCGCGCAATCGCCGACAGCGCCTGGTCGCAGGTTTCGACGCTGACCCCGTAGTGAGCAATCGCTCCCTCTGACACGAGGGTGTCGAGAGCGTCGTAGACCTCACCAGAGTCGATCACGGCACTCGGCGGGCAGTGCAACTGCACGAGATCCAGCGTCTGCACGCCGAGGTTGGCGCGCGACCGGTCGGTCCAGGCGCGAAAGTTGTCGAGCACGTAGTTCTCGGCCAGCTGGTCTACGCGGCGACCCATCTTCGTCGCGACGGTGATCTCGGCATCCGTGTCGGCCAGAAAACGGCCGATGATCTGCTCACTGCGGCCGTCGCCGTAGACGTCGGCCGTGTCGAAGAAGGTGACGCCGGCGTCGACGGATGCCGCGAGCACGGCCCGCGCGTCGGCTTCGGTGACGTCGCCCCAGTCCGCGCCGAGCTGCCACGTGCCGAGGCCGATCACTGAAACGGTTCGACCGGTACGTCCGAGAGTGCGTGTCTGCATTGCCCCACCCTATCGACTCAACTCAGCTGGCCGATTCTGCCACGGCGGCCTGCTCGACCGGCACCGCCTCTCCGTCGATCGCCCGGGCGACGACCCGCGCCAGACGCTTGCGGATGATGTGGTCATTCGCCTCGACGCGATGCATGGTGACATGGCGCATCCGTTCAATGACGGTCATGCTGCCCGGCGCGATGAACGCGTCGAGCGAACCGTAGACGACGTCGACCGGCACCCGCAGCGCGGCGATGTCGCTGACCAGCGTTTGCGATTCGATGGAGTTCTCGAGCGATTTCACGAACGGCGTCCAGTTCGCTTCGGTGACTTCGAAAATTCCCTTGGGCAGCAGCCTCGAAATGATCGAGGCGTTGAGCAGGGTGAATTCTTTGTTGGCGCGCAGAAAGTTGTAGGCCTTGAGATAGGCGTCGACCCGGGCGCGCACCCGAAGATCGCCGATTTCGGACGGGGCAACGTAGACCGGAGGCCCGACGAGCACCACATGCGACGGCCGGGCCGGGCGCATCCACCGCAGCCAAGAGATTCCCCGAGCCTGTTCGATCGCGGCGAGTCGCGACACGATCAGACTGCCGAGCGAGTGTCCGACCAGGGTGAAGGGCTCGCGGAGCTTCAGCGAGCGGATCGTGGCATCGATCGCGGCCACGTGCTCTTCGAGCGTGTATTCGCTGTCGACAGGTGCCGGAGATTGGCCGAAGCCGAGGATGTCGATGGCGATCACCCGGTGCCGCGGCTGCAGCAGAGGAATGAGTTGTCGAAAGGTGACCGACGACGATGCAATCCCATGCACCAGAATCACGACAGGGCCATCACCCTCGTCGTGCGCGATGTGAAGCAGTGGCGGCTGGCGTCGGCGACGACGACGTTCAGTCTTCGTCGTCGGCCGCGCCAGCTCACTCATAGTTCAATTATCGCCGTGTAAATCTTCTTTCAGGTCGTTCTTGGCGTGAGTCGCATCGCGTTCAGCCTCAGCCTTTTTCACGCCTGCCTCCGCCATTTTCACTTCGGCGTCGGCTTTGAGCTCGTCAACCTCCGTCGCCCCCGCGACACCGAGACCTGATTGTGATCGGACTCCCAGACGCCACGCAGACATCGGCCTCAGACTGCCCCCTAGTGTGGGGCCATGAGACGAACCGCGCTTGTCGCCGCTGCCCTGCTGACGGCGATTGCCTTCGCCGGATGCACCAGCACCGGCGGGAGCGGGAGCGGGAGCGTCGGCAGTAGCGAGGTCTCGGTGCAGCCCGGCACCGCCGGAATGGCCGATGGCGCGGCTCCGGCCACAGTTCCGAATTTTGCCGGTGACACCTCGGTGAGCGGACGTGACGTCATCACCACCGGGTCCGTATCGATCACGGTCGAGGATCCGATCCGCGCGGCCCACGACGCGGTGACAATCACCGAACAGGCCGACGGCCGCATCGACACACGCACCGAGAACCCGGGCACCGACAACCAGCCGGCGAGCGCAAACCTGACCCTGCGCATCCCGACGAGTGCACTCGATCACACGCTCGCCGAGTTGAAGAAGCTCGGAACCGTGAACTACGTGTCGCTCAGCAGCGCGGATGTCACGCAGCAGACCGTCGATCTGGATGCCCGCATCACCTCACTTCACACCTCGGTCGACCGGCTGCTCGATCTGATGTCGAAGGCGACCACCACCACTGACCTCATCGCGATCGAAGGCGCACTTGCCCAGCGGCAAAGCGAGCTGGAGGGTCTCACCTCCCAGCGCACATTTCTCTCCGACCAGATCGAGTATTCGACGATCACCCTCGATCTGACCGCTGAAGGGGTCGTCGCTCCGGGCGCCCCCGGCGATTTCTGGGGCGCGATCGCAGCCGGCTGGGCCTCGCTCATGGCCGCCGGGGCGGGGCTTCTGCTCGCGCTCGGCTATGCGCTGCCGTGGCTGATCGTGCTCGGCGTGCTGGCCGTCGTCGTGCTGCTGATTGTGCGCGGTGTGCGACGCCGCCGGCGAGGCACTCCGAGTGCGAAGGATTCGACGCCGGCATCGCCTACTCCGCCGGACGCACCGCACGACAGCCCGATCGTCTAGCTCTGCCGTCGAGCACTGCCGTCGAGCACTGCAGCCACAGTTCCGGTTCACTTCCAACCAATTCCTCCCCACAGGCACGCAACACCGCCGCTGAAAACTAGGCTGGCATGTGTGAACACAACCGCGCCCTCCCCCGGCACTCCCCTGCTGAGCGACGAACTACTCCTCGGCATTCGCGGGCGCGCGGCCGGTTACGACGACGCGAACGAGTTCTTCACCGACGACCTGGCCGACCTGGCCGAGGCCGGCTACCTGCGGGCCCTCGTGCCCGTCGAGTTCGGCGGCCTGGGCGCCAGCCTGGAGCAGGTCACACAGGCCCAGATCGCGCTCGCCGCCCATGCCCCGGCCACCGCGCTGGCCGTGAACATGCATCTCGTCTGGACCGGCGTCGCTCTGGCCCTGCGCAACCGCGGCGACGAGGTGCTCACCTTTCTGCTCGAGGAGGCCGGCCGCGGCGAGATCTTCGGATTCGGCGTCAGCGAGCCCGGCAACGATCTGGTTCTCTTCGGTTCGAAAACGGATGCCCAGCCACAGGCAGACGGCGGCTACCGGTTCACCGGCACCAAGATTTTCACCTCGCTCTCCCCCGCCTGGACCCGCCTCGGCACGATGGGCCTCGACAGCTCGAGCCCCGACGCCCCGAAGATCGTTTGGGCGTTCATCGATCGCGGCGAGCCAGGGGTCAGCCAGAAAGACGATTGGAACACCCTGGGCATGCGAGCCAGCCAGAGCCAGTCGACAGTGCTCGACGGCGCCTACGCCCGTCCCGAACGGGTTTTTCGCTCGCTCGACCCTGGCCCCAACGCCGACCCCCTCATTTTCAGCATCTTTGCCACGTTCGAGATTCTGCTGGCCTCGGTGTACACCGGGATCGGGCAGCGCGCCCTCGAGCTGGCTGTCTCGGCGGCCGGGCGTCGCACCTCGATGAAGAATGACGGGCGTGCCCTGTCGCAGGATCCCGACATCCGGTGGCGGATTGCCGACGCGGCGATGGCGATGGATGGCATCTACCCGCAGATTCGCGATGTGGCCCGAGCCGTCGATGTGCAGGAAAACCGTGGCTCGCAGTGGTTTGCGCAGCTGGCCGGGCTGAAGCATCGCGCCACCGAGAACGCCAAGCATGTCGTCGACCAGGCGCTGCGGGTGTCGGGCGGTTCGTCGTACTTCGCCGGCAACGAGCTCGGCCGGTTGTATCGCGATGTGCTGGCCGGCATCTTTCACCCGTCCGACGCCGAGTCGGCGCATTCCACTGTGGCGACAGCCTGGCTCGGTCCACTCGATGAGTGAGCACACCGGCGCCATCCAGATCGACGTGCTGCACGCCCGGGCGGTTCTCGACCTCACCATGCGGCTGGCCGAGGTCATCTTCGCCTCCGGCGCCGGCGCCGAAGATGCCGTTGCCGCCATGCAAGCTGTGACCAGGGCATATGGTCTCAAAGGCATCGACGCCGACATCACTCACACCCTGATCACCCTCACCTTTGAGAACCCGGCCACCCACGACACCATTTCTCGTAGCCGCAACGTCAAGTTTCGAAACCTCGACTTCACGAGGCTGTCCGAGACGTCTCAGCTCATCGCCGAGCTGATCGAGACGCCGATGGATGTCGCTGTGGCGCGCAAGCGTCTCGCGACGATTGTCAGTTCGAAGCCGCTGGTGCCCGTGCTCGTGCGGCGTCTCGGCTGGAGCCTCGTCGGCGCCGGTGCGGCACTGCTGATCGGCGGCGGCGTGACGGTGGTGGTCGCGGCGTTCATCGCCACCTTCTTCGTGGACCTGATCACCAGCGCACTGGCCCACCGCAAGGTTCCGGTGTTCTATCAAACCGTCGTCGGCGGCGCGATCGGCCCCGTCGTGGCCGCGATCGTGCATCTGATCGACCCGGCGGCCAATCCGTCGCTCGTCGTCGTGGCCACCATCATCATGCTGTTGGCCGGGGTGACGGTGTTTGGCGCGGTGCATGACATCCTCTCCGGGTTTTACATCACGGGAACCGCCCGGTTGGTCGAAGCGGTGTTGATCACCGGAGGTCTGGTGACCGGCGTCGCCGGCGCGTCGGCCATGCTCGCCCGGCTCGGGCTTCACCTGCGGATCGATCTCGACCTCGCTCCGTCGCTGAGCGATCTGCCGATTCTGCTGCTCGGTGCCATCGTCATCGCGGTCGGGTTTTCTCTCGCCGTTCAGATGCCATGGCGGGCGCTCTGGGTGGTCTGCGTGCTCGGCGCTCTCGCCGAATTCTTCTATCAGGCCGGCATCACTGCGACCCTCGGTCAGGTCTGGGCGTCGGCGGGCAGCGCCTTTCTGATCGGATTGATCGCCACAGTTGCGGCCCCGCTGGTGCGCACCCCGCCGTTCGTGGTCGTCGTCTCTGCGCTCGTACCGCTCGTGCCCGGCCTGCTCCTGTTCAGCAGCCTGATGCAGGTGGCCGACGGCAACGTCGACGGGCTCATGGGAATGCTCGCGGCGGCGGCGGTTGCGGCGGCTCTGGCGGCAGGGGCCATCCTCGCGCAGTACCTGGTTCAGTATGTCTGGGGCCCGGCGCGCAACCTGCAGCGGCGGTTCGTCGGACCGATCATGGCGCTGCCGTTGCGTTTGACGCGCGCGGCGCGCACGACGGTCAAGCGCACCTGATCCGGCAGCTCGATCCCACCTGATCCGGCAGCTCGATCAGCTGACAGGGGTCAGCGAGGCAAAGGCCGTCGTCAGACCCTCGGCCATCGTCGGGTGCGCGATGATCGCGTCCTGCAGCAGCGTGTACGGCGCATCGGCCAGCATCGCCGTCTGAATCACTGCGATCACCTCGCCGGAGTCGACGCCAACGAGCGATGCGCCCAGGATGCGCTCGGTTGCGCGGTCGACGATGATCTTCCAGAGTCCCTCGGTCTGACGGAGCGTGCGCGAGCGCGGAATCGCGATCACCTTCTGCATCGCGACGCTGATCGTGTGACCGGCCGCGAGCGCGGCGGATTCGGTCAGGCCGATCCGGGCGATTTCCGGTTCGACGAAGACCACCGAGGGAATCAATCGGTCGGTGGTCGTGCGCGAGCCGCCGGCCAGATTCGCTTTCACGATGCGGTAGTCGTCGTACGACGCATGGGTGAACTCGACGTGGCCCGTCACGTCGCCGACCGCCCAGGTGTTCGGTGCGGTGGTGGCCAGCGTGTCGTCGACGACGACGAAGCCCCGCGCGTCGAGCGCAACGCCGGCGGTGTCGAGGCCGAGGGCGCCGGTGATCGGACGCCGTCCGGTAGCGACGACGATCGCGTCAACCAGCAGCGTGCTGCCATCGCTGAGTGCGAGTTCGATCCCGTCAACGGTGCGGGCAACGGATGTCGCGCTCGCGCCGAGTCGCACGACAATCCCATCGAGAATGAAAGAGTCGAGCAGCGCTGCCGAAACTTCAGGTTCTTCACTCGAGAGCAGCCGGTCGCCGCGCACGAGCTGCACCACCTGGCCGCCGAACGCCTGCAGCATCTGGGCGAGCTCCGATCCGACATAGCCACCGCCGATCACGGCGACCCGGGCGGGGATCGATTCCAGACGCAGTACGTCTTCGCTCGTCATCGGTCCGACCCCGGCGAGGCCGGGAATGTCAGGAAGTTTCGGCCGGGTGCCGGTGTTGATGACCACCTGGTCGCCGCGAAGCAGACGCCGGCCGCCGGCATCCGTCACCACCTCAACCAGTCGGGGCCCGACGAAGCGAGCCTGACCGAGAATGAAGTCCATGCCGCTGGCGGCGAAGAGTTCGCGATGCAAGGCGACCATATCGCCGACGACTCCTTCTTTATGCGCGCGCAGCAGGTCGAGGTCGACGCGGGCGTCACCGACGTGCACGCCGAGGGAATCGGCACGGCGCAGCACCCCGAGCAGCCGGGCGCTGGATACCAACGATTTCGTCGGAATGCAGGCGACGTTGATGCAACCGCCGCCGATCATCTCCCGCTCGACCATGGCGACCCGGCGGCCGGCCTTGGCGAGGTCCATCGCGAGGGTCTTGCCGGCCTTGCCGCCGCCGACCACAACGAGCTCGAAATGTTCCTCGGCCGGCTGACCTGCTGCGTTCACCGCTGCCTAGTTCTGCACGTTCGGCGGCCCGCTGTCTTCCTCGTCGACGAAGCGGTACGGAATGGGTTCCGCAGTCTCGGCGCCCTTGCGGTAGGTGCGGGTGATGGTTTCGCCGTCTTCCTCGACCGAGACGACAATGGTGTCTTGATGCTTCCCGTCGACAAATTTCAGTTCGACGGGTTCGCCGGCACCGATCGGGTTCGGTCCGAGCAGTACCGCTCTGTACGTGGTGCGTTCGTTCATGATGTCGGCCTTTCGCGAAGTGCAGCCGACTGGCGGGCTGCTCGTCATTTCTGGGCACAGCTTACGTCGGCCTGGCTCGCAGCGACAGGGTGAGTACGCGGGTCTGTGCGCGGGCCAGCGCTCGATACAGTGCGCAGCTTTGTGTGGTGAGGCGCATGCACGTCGGCGCGTGCAAGATGCTCTTTTGTGCGAACCCGCGTATGGTCGAGTGAACGCTGCCGAAGAGGCTCGGATGAAGGAGTACAGATGGCTGACAAATCCCCCAAGAAAGAAGCCGGCAAGAAGAGCGCAGATCGCTCCCTGAAGGAAAAGCGCGCCGACAAGAAGGCGAAGTCAGACGAGACTTCGTCAAAGGCACGCAAGGCTTAGCCGATCTGAACCATGTTTCACCGGATGCTGCCACGCTCGTCGTGGCAGCATCCGTGATTTATTTGCGGATTTCTTATCCGCTGACGTTTTATTCGCTGCTGCCCACTGTCATTCGCTGTGGCACGCACTCCGACGGGACCGCAATTCATGACCCTTCCGCTCATCGACACGCTCGTGACCTACCCCGCCGGCGACGTCGCCGGCGCAGCGACAGTGCTGCATGTTGAGACGCTGGGCGACGACCGTCAGGCGGTGCTGCTCGACACGACCTGTGTGCATCCGGTGGATGCCGGCTGGCCAGACCAAGGGGCAGACCGGGCTTCGCTGCGGGTCGGTGATGCTGAGTACTCGATTCTTGATTGTGTCGTCGGTGCCACCGACGGGTCCGCGTTGTTCGTCGGACGTGACATCCCGGTCAGCAAGGGCACCGACGGCTGGGCCTTCGTCGTGGTGCATTTTGTCGCCGGCGACGCAGCGATCAGCGCAGGCGACACCGTGGAGCTGGTCGTCGACGCCGACTACCGCAGACGCCTCTCCGTCGGGCACACCGCCTGCCACGTGGCGTCGCTCGCGCTCAATCGCGCTGTCGCCGACCGGTGGAAGAAGGAGGTGCGGGTTGACGGACTCGGCTCCCCCGACTTCGACGGCACCGCCATCGATGTGTCGACGATTCGTGAGAACGGCTCGATCGACACCTACCGCCTCGGCAAATCGCTGCGCAAGAAGGGCTTCGTCACCGAGGGCATCGCCGAGGCGCTGCCCGCGATCGAAGCGGCCATCGGCTCAACGCTGGCCGACTGGGCGGCCACGGATGCCGCGGTACAGGTCGAGCGTGACGGCGAGCGTCTGACCGACCGACGCTCGTGGGTGTGTGCGCTGCCGGAGCAGACCGTGAGGATTCCCTGTGGCGGAACCCACGCGGAGTCTGTGGCGGCGCTCGGTCAGGTGCGGGTGGCGCTGTCGCTCGCGGATGTCGACGGTACGCCCGTTCTGACGATGGAGACGTTCGCCTCGCCTGAGTAGTTGGTGCCGCTGACCTAAAGCGGCGCTACTGCGTCGGCTCCACCAGACGCGCCAGCAGCTCGATCAACAGGCGCTCGGTGAGCGGCGCCGGCAACGCCTCGATCAGCGCGAGCAACGGCGCCATGTGCTCGGGCAGTGCTGCGCCACCGCCTCCGATTCCGAGCTGGCTGAGCACCCCGAACGCGTGCGCTGACGTCAGGCCGCCCGCGCCGGCATCCGCGCCTCCATCCGCGGCTCCCCCGGCCGCGAACAACTCGGCCAGGCCCGGGATCGCACCCAGCAGGTGCGCCGGATCGACGGGAGCGACACCCCGTACCTCATCGGCGGCCTGCACCAGCGTCGGCAACAACTCGGGCAGCACCGATTCGGTCACCGGTGTGATCGTCAGGTGTGTCGTCGCCGGAAGGCGCACCGCGGTCGCTCCGCCCTCGTGTGTTCCGAGCCCCGACTGGTCGAGTCCGGGCTGCTGCTGCAGCAACCAGCCGAGCTGCTTCACGCGGTCAGCCCAGATGTGCGGGTCGATGCGGCGCTCGGCAGGCACCGACTCGTCGGTCGCCACGGCAAACAGTGGGCCGGCCGGCGAGCCGACCACGCGCAGCCCGTCGATTGCGTCGACCGCGCTGGTGAGCGCATCCGTCGCCCGACGACACGAGGCGCTCAGGCTCGCGAAACCGTCGTCGCCCAGCCGGTGAATGATCGCCCAGGCTGCCGCGAGCGGTCCGGCCGATTTCGAACCGAGCATCGTCGGATTGACCACGGGATAACCGGGCCAGCGCTTGGTCGCGAAGTACTGGGCACGCTGGCGGTCGCGTCCGCGTTGCAGCAGCACGGAGACTCCCTTCGGGGCATAGCCGAACTTGTGCAGATCGGCGGAGATGCTGGTCACACCGGGCACCCGGAAGTCCCAGACGGGGAGCTCGCGTGTGTCTGGCTCGGCGCGCCACCAGGGCAGCACCCAGCCGCCGATGCAGGCGTCGACGTGGCAGGCGAGGCCGGCAACGGATGCCGCGGCGGCGACCTCCGCCACTGGATCGAGGCTCGCGTGCGGATAAGCCGGAGCCGAGACAACGACCAGCGCCACATCGGCGCCGAACCGCGCGATCAGATCTCGCGCGGCGACCTGCCCGTCGGCGTCGACCGGCACGAGGTCGAGGTCGAGACCGAAGTAGTGGGCTGCCTTGTGGAACGCCGCATGCACGGTGACCGGGGCGAGCAGGCGCGGAGTCCCGTGTCCTCCCGCGGAGCGCCAGACGTCGCGGGCGGTTTTCACCGCGAGCAGGCAGCTTTCGGTGCCGCCGGTGGTGACGCTGCCGACGACATCCGTGTCGTCATCGGCCCCCAGCATCCGCCGGGCGAAGCCGATCACGTCGCGTTCCATGCTCGCCACCGACGGAAACGTCGTCGGGTCGAGGCCGTTGACCGGCTGCATGATGCGGATCGCTGCGGCCGCCAACTCATCGAGCTCGGCCAGACCCGAGTCATAGACGTAGGAGAGCACGCGGCCGCCGTGAGTGGGGGCATCCTGCTCACGCAGCTTGTGCAGTCGCACGAGAATGTCGTGGGACTCCGCGCTGAACAGAGGCGCGGCCGAGTCCTGGGGAATCGTTGCTGCGGCCAGCGAGCTGCGGTCAGTCATGCCGGCCAGGCCTGTCGAGTCGGTCAAGTCTGTCGAGTCGGTCAAGTCTGTCGAGTTGGGCAGATCGGTCATGGGTGAACCTCCACGGTCGGGATCGGTGCATCAATGTCGCTCTTCCGCAGTCGATAGCGGGCGAGGGTGAAGAGGCTGGCCAGCATGAGCGCGGCCGGCACCAGACTGAAGCTGAGCACGATGCCGATGACCGCACTGGTCGGCTGCGCGGCAGCCGTGTTGCCGACCGACACCACGTAGCCGGATGCCGCCAAGACCACGGTCAGCGTCGTCGCTCCGAGCGCCATTCCTGTCGTCTCTCCGGCCGTCCAGACGCCGCCGAAGAGTCCGGCGCTGCCGTCGCCGTTGCGACGCGCATCGTGCGAGATCACGTCGGGAAGCATCGCCATCGGCAGCGATTGCATTCCCGCGTATGCGGCACCGGCGACTGCGACCGGCAGGTAGACCCAGTCGCCGGGCGCCCAGATCAACGCGACCATCGACACTGCCGCGACACCGAACAGAATGCTCGCCCAGACAAACGCGCGTTCCTTGCCGAAGCGCCGCGAGATCCTCCCCCAGACGGGCGCGAGCAGCAGCGCAGGGGCGATCAGTGCGATGAACAGAAACGTGACGGCGTCCTCGGAGTGCAGCACCCAGGTCGCCACATACTGAGCACCCGCGAGCATCAGCCCTGTGGCCAGGCCCTGCAGCACGAAGGTGCCGAGCAGCGCGCGAAATGGTTGGCTGCGGCGGAGCACGCCGAGGCTCGCCCGGTAGTTGTGACCGACGGATGCCGCGGGCTGCGGTCGCAGATCGGGTCGGCCCTGTGGCGCGACGGTGACCGAGATGAGCATCCCGATGCCGATCACGAGACCGGCGACCACGGCCATGATCAGGTAGCCGAGCCGGGGGTCGGAGCTCGCGCTGCGCAGCAGCGGTCCGCCGGCGCCGAAGAGCAGGATGGCCAGGGCGAGCACGACCACGCGCCAGGTGAGCAGGCGGGTGCGGTCGTCATAGCTGTGGGTGAGTTCGGCGGGAAGGGCGATGTATGGCACCTGAAACAGGCTGAACGCAGTCGCGCAGAGCAGAAATGCGAGGGTGACCCAGATCGCAGAGGAGACGGTGTCGAGTGCGGCCGGAACCGCGAACGTGAGGATGAAGAAGACCGGGAGCAGCAGGGCGCCAAGTCGCATGAAGCGACGGCGTGACCCCGTCGCTTTCAGGCTGTGATCGCTGCGGGCGCCGATCACGGGGTCGATCACGACGTCCCAGATCTTGGCCAGCGTGACGACGAGGCCGGCCGCGAGCGCGGCGATGCCGAGGGTGTCGGTCAGGTAGTAGACGAGTACGAGTCCGGGCAGGGTGGCGAACCCGCCAGTGCCGAGGGAACCGATCGCGTAGGCCGCGATCGTGCGCCTGGGGAGTGTCTGCATCGTTGCAACCATGATGCAGATCTTAGGGGTTGCGGGCAGCCCGGTGGGCGAGTTAGAGCGCGTCGAGCTTCGTTGCCACGCCCTGCGGAAAGCCGCCCGTCGCGATCGGTCCCCAGCGGGTCGGCGTGATCCTGATCAGCGACTTGCCTTGAATCAGCATCGCGGCCCGGTACTCGTCCCAGTCGGAGTGCTCGCCGGCGATGCAGCGAAAGTAGTCGACGAGTCCCTCGACCGACTCCGGCAGGTGCAACACCTCGGCGTCGCCGTCGACCTGCACCCAGGCGCCATCCCAGTCGTCCGAGAGCACGGTGACGGATGCCCGCGGGTCGCGCTCGAGATTGCGCACCTTGGCGCGGGCGGGGTAGGTCGAAATGACGATTCGACCGGCGGAATCGACGCCACCGGTGACCGGGGACAGCTGGGGCCGGCCGTCGCTGCGGGTGGTGGCCAGCAGCATCCGGTGCCGCGGGCGCACGAAGTCGAGGAGTGCATCGAGGTCGACGCCGGTGTTGGTTGCAATGCTTCTAGCCATGCTTCGAGGCTAGGGCACGGTGCGGTTCGGGTGGTGTCAATAATGTTCAGCTGTGGGCGGTATCAACCCTCGGTGAGAGTGGTGCACCCGCACAGCTGAATATTGTCGTCACGCGCTCGGTGCAAGCTGTCCCCCGGTAACGACATAAACAGAGGGAAGGCTGCGCGCTGATTGCGGAGTAGGTTGTTCAACTATCTGGAGAGGGAGCAGCGTGAGAAAGTTCGGGCCGATACTTGCCTCCGTCGCAGTTGCCGGCGCGCTGGCTGGTTGTGCGCAGGTGACGGTGGCCGAAGACCCGGCTCAGGTGCCTGCGCCCAATTGTTCCACCGGATGGATTCTGGAGTGGGATGGAAGCCCTGGGCCCGCCACACGGTCGGGGGCGATTCAAGACCAGCTGAGCTGGTTCGAGGAGCAGGCATCCCTTTTTCCACGCGACTCGGCGCGTTCGCTGGACGCTCTGGACGATCCGGTGATGATCCGGGTTGCGATTCGCGGGCTTGCCGCGCTACTGGACGAGGTGCCTGCCGCTGAGAGCGCAATCGGCACAGATGAGTTCATGACCGTCACTTCCCATTTGGACGACGGGCAGGTACTGGCGACCGCGACCGTGATGCCGATGCGAGCCGGAGGCTATCGAGTGGACAGCTTCTCAGCCACAGGCTGGGTTAGCGACGACGTGACCTGTTCCCCGGATGATCGACCCACGCAATAGCGGTGCTCACCGAGCTTGACCGGCTCGATCAACCGGCTGTTCGCGCAACAGGAACTCGGCATGGTCAGACTCGGCGCGGAGACGAGGCTAGACGACCACCACGAGATCGCCCACGACAGAGGTCGACACCGTCCCGCCAAGCTCGTCAGGCACGGATGCGCCCGCCAGGCCCCCGAGGATCGCCGCGAACTCGGCCGCCGTGTGCCGCCCGCTGAAGACCGCGGTTCCGGGGTGGAAGTGCCGCCCCGCGGACAGGTCCCCCGCGTCAATGCTGTCGTAGCCGAGCCGCTCGATGAACTCGGCGACGAGTGCTTTCGCCGAATCACTGTCGCCGGCCAGACCGAGCGCGCGGCGATCCGCGGCTCCGGCCGGGCGATCGTCGGCCTCGAGCTCGTGGTAGCCGATGTGATTGAGAGATTTGACCACCTGCGAGGCGGCCAAGTACTCCTGCACGATCTCACTCGTCGAGCGCGGATCCTCGTCGAACTCATCGATCGAACCATCGACCGGAGCCCAATAGTTCATCGAGTCGATCACCGTCTTACCGGCGAGCGCGTCGGCGGGCAGTGTGCGGAACTTGTGCAGCGGCACCGCGAGCACGACCAGGTCGGCCGCGCGTGCGGCATCCGCGGCCTGCATCGGCGTCGCGCCCGGGATCACAATCTCGGTCAAGAGGCGGATGTCGTCTGGATCACCCGACGCGCTCACCGTCACCGTGTAGCCGGCCTTCATCGCCGCCCGGGCAACCGCGCTGCCGACCCGACCGACGCCGAGCACCGCGACCGTCGTCACGTCTGCCGTCGCCGCAGTTGGGATCGCCACCATCGCCAGCGCGTCGCTCACCGCTTGTACGTCGCTCATGCTGCACCTCCCGCTGAGCCGTCGACGGGCGGATTTGCCACGAGCTCGACGCTGTCATCACCGAGTTCGGCGCGCACCGCCGGGAGCACCTCGGTCGCCAACAGTTCGATGGACTGCAGGAAGGTGGCCTGCGGCAGGTTGCCGACGTCCATCTGCAGAATGTGACGCGTGTGCCCGAGACTCTTGTGCAGGGTGATCAGCCGGTCGGCGACCTCGCTCGGACTACCCACGAGCAGAGCACCGCGACCGTTGGCCTGCGCGTCGAATTCGGGGCGAGTCGGCGGGCGGAACCCGCGCAACTTGCCTAGCTCGGTCATCATTCGAAACCACGCCTCGTAGTAGATGTCTTTGGCGCCCTGCGAGGTTGGAGCGACGAGGCCAGGGCTGGCGACGGCCACCTTGATGACCGAGGCATCGTGTCCGGCACGCAGTGCGGTCTGCCGGTAGAGCTCGGTGAGCGGGGCGAACCGGTCGGCATAGCCGCCGATGATGCCATAGGCCACTGGCAGGCCGAGCTTACCGGCGCGGATGGAGGAGCTCGGGTTGCCGCCGGTGCCGAGCCAGATCGGCAGGGTTCCGTTCACCGGGCGCGGCACGATCAGGGCGTCGTCGAGCGCCGGCCTGAACTTTCCGCTCCAGGTCACCCGCTCGTTCTCGTTGAGCGCGAGCAGAAGTTCGAGCTTCTCGGCGTAGAGGTCGTCGTAGTCGCCCAGGCTGAAGCCGAACAGGGGGAAGGACTCGACCGACGAGCCGCGCCCGGCGGTGATCTCGGCGCGACCGCCGGAGATCGCGTCGATCGTCGCGAACTGCTGGAACACGCGCACCGGGTCCTCGGTGCTGAGCACCGTCACCGAGCTGCCGAGGGTGATGCTGGTCGTCGCTCCGGCCGCCGCTGCGAGCACCGTTGCGGGCGCCGAGGCCGGCATCTCCCTGGTGTGGTGTTCGCCGACGCCGAAGTAGTCCAAGCCCGCCGCATCCGCCAGCGTGATCGCGTCAAACAGGTTGCGGATGCCGTCGGCCGTAGAGCCGAGACGGCCCGTCTGCGGATCTGTTTGAACGTCTCCGAAGCTGTAGGCGCCGAGTTGCATGTGTCCTTCTCCCGTTGAGGTTGTTACATCAACCATAAAACTATTTAGTAGATGTATCAACCATCTGCGCGTAGAGTTATTCCATGGCAACGAATACGAGCTCGGCGACGACGCACACCACGGCGGCTCAGGATGCCTGGACCGCCTACCAAGGACTCCGCGCCCAGCTCACCGGTCGCATCAACCGCGAACTCGCGCGCAGCACCGGGCTCTCCGAGCCCGACTACGAAGTGCTGCTCGCACTGACAGAGGCGAAGCAGCAAACCTTGCGCTCGCTTGAGCTGCGCTGCGGACTCGACTGGGAGAAGAGTCGACTCTCGCACCAGCTCAGGCGCATGGAAGAACGCGGACTCCTCAGCCGCGACAACTGCGCGACAGACTCGCGGAGCGTGGACATCCGTCTCACCGACGCGGGCAAGACCGCCTTTGCCGCCGCGCGACTCTGCCACGAGGCCGCCGTCGAGCGCTACTTCGCGAGCGCGCTGAGCGAGGAGCAGCTGGCGAGCTTTGCGGCGGCGTCGACCGCGATTCTCGCGAGGCTCGACCAGCCGGTGCACGGCGCGCACTGAGCACGCCGCCACCCGCTGGTCGAGGAGCACGCGTCTATTAGGCATATTGCCTTTTCGTTGATCGAGGAGCGCGCGAGCTTGCGAGCACGCGTCTCGAGATCTCGCGAGCCAATCCATGAACTCGAGTTGCGTTCAAACATTGGCTCACGGGGTCTCGAGACGGCCGCGGGCGGCCTCCTCGACCAACGAAATATGGTCAAATTCGTCCACTACAATGCCGCGCAGCGGCCCCATAGCTCGAGACCCGGCGAGCCGATCTCCAGACTTGGGTCGCGTCTGGAGGTCGGCTTACGAGGTCTCGAGACGGCCGCGGGCGGCCTCCTCGACCAACGAGGGACTGCACCGAGCCCGATCAGCCCTTGATTCCGCTGCTCGCAATCCCCTGCACGAAGACACGCTGCGCGACCAAGAACACGAGAAGTGTCGGGATCGATGCCACCAGCGCCCCGGCGATCACGACGTTCTGGTACTCAAAGCTCATCGTGTACGACATGAGCCGGTTGATGGTCAGCACCACCGGATAGAGGGCTTCTGACTTCAAAATCGAGAGCGGCCAGATGAAGTTGTTCCAGCCGTAGACGAACATGAACACGGCCAGGGTCACAACGGCGGGCTTCAGCATCGGAACGACAAACTGCCAGACGATGCGAAACTCGCCTGCCCCATCGACGCGAGCTGCCTCGATGATCTCATCTGGAACATCCGAGATGAACTGACGCATCAGGAAGATCCCGAATGCATTCGCCAGCCAGGGAAGCATGACTCCCAAATACGAGTCATCGAGCCCCATCGTGGTGACCAGATAGTAGAGCGGAACAAGCGTGACGACCGGAGGCAGAAACATCGTCGCGACGACACCCCAGAACAACACGTTCTTTCCGCGGAAGGTGTGCTTGGCAAAGACGTAGCCGGCGAGAATGCTCGTCACGAGCACCGAAATGGTGCTTCCGCCGACGATGATCAGGCTGTTCAGCATCGATTGCGCAAACGGCACCTCGGTCAATGCCGTTATCAACGGGTCGAGCGTCGGCGCGGCCGGGAACCAGGTCGGGGGAACCTGCGAGAATTCGGCCGGCGTTTTGAAGGCGGAGATCAGCAGCCAGTAGAGCGGGAAGAGCGGAATGATCGCGACAATCGCGAGCATCACGTAGAGCACGGCCTTGTTCAGCCGCTGCCGGGGTGACAGCGCCCGCTGCCGTGTTGACACTGCACCCCGTCGGGGTGCGAGAGCGACGCTCATTTCTTTCTGCCCTTCATCAGGATGCCCAGCACCGCGCCGATGACCAGGATCGCCATGAACAGGGTGACGGCCAGCGCGCTGGACTCCCCCGCCAGCCCGTACGAGAACGCGGAACGCTGAATCTCATACGAGATCATGTTCGTCGAACCGGCCGGCCCGCCCTGCGTGAGCAGATAGATGGGGTCGAAGACTTGAATGGAGTTGATGAATGTCATGAGCAACACGAAGACCAGTGTCTTGCTCAGCATGGGGATTGTGATCGACCAGGTCTGGCGAATGAGACCGGCGCCGTCGATGCGGGCCGCCTCGTAAAGGTCTTCGGGAATCTGGGTCAGACCGGCCACGAGCAGAATGACGTAGTAGCCCAGCATCTGCCAGACGTTGAAGATGACGAGCGAGATGAGCGCCCACGACGGGTCGCTCAGCCAGCCGGGTGGCGTGATGCCGATCGCTTGCAGCATGGTGCTCAGCGGACCGTAGCCGGGAGCATAGATATTGCTCCAGATGATGACGATCGCAATCGTCGGGATCACATAGGTGGTGAAGAGGATGACCCGAACGAGACCCTTGCCCTTGATCTTCGGAAAGTACAGCAGCATCGCGATGAGCAGTCCGAGCGGGATCGTGATCAGGATGCTCAACACCACGTAGACGGCGGTGTTGCCCATCGCCTGAAGCCGATTCGAGTCGTCGAACAGGATCGCGTAGTTGTCGAAACCGACCCACGTCATCTCGGTGATGGGGGTGAACATCGACCACTGATGAAAGCTGATGACGATGGTCATGATCATCGGGATCAGCGTGAAAACGCCGATCAGGATGAGTGCAGGACTCAGGAACAGGGCGGACCAGCCGCCCTGCCCCTTCATCCGGGCACGCTTGTCTCTGGGGCCGCTGGGCTGGGGCGACGCGGTGCCCCGGATTGAGGTGCCGCCGGGAAGGAGCTTCGCTCCCTCCCCGGCGGCTTTGAGTGTTGTCACGTGCGGTTTTCGGTCCTTATCGGTGATCGAAGTGATCGAAGTGATCGAAGTGATCGAAGAGTTACTTCTGCGCCTTGGTCAGCGCAGAGTCGACGTCCTTCGACGCGTTCTTCATCGCGTCGGCGGCGCTGACCTGACCGTTCAGAAGCGACTCGATCTGCTTCTGCAGCGCGTCGGCAGCCGCCTGTCCACCAATGACGGTGGGGAACGGCGTCGCCGTCTCCAGTGCCTTCACATAGGACGCCAGGAACGGAGTCTCGAGTGCCGCAGCGTTCACCTCCAGGTCAGAGGTACGGCTCGGCAGGATTCCCATCGTGAGGAGCATGTCAGCCATGGCGGAGGATCCGTCTGCTCCGGAGTCCGGCCCGTTGAGCCAGTTCAAGAACTTCCACGCCGCGTCACGCTTGGCGTCACTGGCCTTGGCGTTGACCGTCGTCATCCAGGAGTACGAGATCGACGACGATTCGGTACCACTCGGTCCAACCGGGATCGGCGCGGTCGCGACATTGGCGAAGTTGTCACCCATCGCATCCTTCAGCGCGCTCTCCCACCAGTTCGCCATGATGATCATGCCGGTCTTGCCGTTGGTGAAGTTGTCGAGGTAGGGGCCGGTGGTGCTCGCGTTGGCCAGCGACTTTGACGGGTCGGTCAGCTTCTCTTCGACGAGCTGCTGGTAGAGGCCGGCCGTTTCGAGTGCGGCAGGGTCGGTCAGCGCCGAGGCGGTCCCGTCAGCGTTGAGGAAGGTTCCGCCGTTGGACGCGAGCAGGGAAAGGAACGGGTGAACAGCGCCAGACCCCCAGCCGGTGATGAAGCCAATGCCCTGCTGGTCGGTCGTGGTGAGCTTCTTCGCGTCGTCGAGCATCTCGTCCCAGGTCGCGGGCGG
Organism: Glaciibacter kafniensis; assembly: GCF_039538945.1. NCBI lineage: Bacteria > Bacillati > Actinomycetota > Actinomycetes > Micrococcales > Microbacteriaceae > Glaciibacter > Glaciibacter kafniensis. The sequence goes on from NZ_BAABCN010000012.1 coordinate 124,023, forward strand.
GCCGTCGATGCCAGCTGCGGCGAACAGTGCCGTGTTGTAGTTGAGCTGGTACAGGTCCACCTCGTTCGGGATGCCGTAGACCGTGTCAGACGAACTCGCAGCCGACACGAGGCTCGCCGGCCAGTTGGCGGTGACCTCGGCCGAGACGTCGCTCGGAGCGGCGTCGGCGAGACCATCGCGCACCAGCTCGGGGAGCCAGAGGTCGTAGATGCCGGTGATCGTGGGGCCGTCGGCCGACGCGCCCTGAGTGCGTAGCGTGGACAGCAGGTTGCCGAACGGAACAGCCTGAACATCAACCTTGATGCCGGGGTTCTCCTTCGTGAAGGCGGCCGCCGCTGTCTCGAGCATGGTGACCTGGTCAGGACCCCAGTGGGTCAAGAACGAGATCGTGGTGTCGCCGGATGCATCGTCGGCTGGTTTTGCGCTGCAGCCTGTCGCTGCCAGCGCGACGGCGAGCCCGAGGGCTGCCGCTTGGGCGAGGGATTTCTTTTTCACTGTGACCTTCTCTGTGTTGGTGGTGCAGGGGAGGGAACTGTTGGCGCGGGACGTGTTGGTCAGGGGCCGGCGAGGGCGAATTTCTCGGTGCCGGCAGTCTTGAATCCGCAGGCGCGCTGGTGTCCGACCAGGCAGCCTTTGACCTCCATGAGGGCGGAGTAATAGTCGATGAATCGAAATCCGTAGGTTTCACCGCGGGCGAAGGCGTGCTCGCTGATTCCGGTGCGCCAGAGTTCGAACGCTTCGTCGGGAATCGGAACGAACGTGTCGGCCTCAAAGCCCTCCATGTCCTCCCAGTTCTCGGCATGCAGGATCGACGGAACGGTGTGGCGCTCGAGCGGCTCCTCCTCGCGAGGGATCGACGCCAGGAAGACGCCGCGGAGCGCGGCCTGCGCGGCGTACTCGTGGTCGCGGTGCATGCTCTTCAGCCAGTGGGTGATCAGAACGTCGGGGCGAGCTTCCCGAATGATCTGGGCGATCTGCTCGGCGACGGCCTCATCATTGGGCAGAAAACCGTCGCTGTAGTCGAGTGCCACGAACTCGGCACCGATCGTGTCGGCGAAGAACTTTCCCTCGCGCAGCTTCTGCTCGCGGTAGACCGTCGGCGTGAGAGTCGGATGTCCCCGCTCGCCGTAGGTGCAGTCGACGATGATCGCACGCGCGCCCTCGAGCACCATCTTGGCCAGTGTCGGCCCCGCGGTGAGTTCCATGTCGCCGATGTGTCCACCGACCGCAATCACTGTTTTCGACATTGTCATTCGCTCTCAGTTGACGAGCGCCGGCGTCAGCGGCGCGCGGAGGACGGTGAAGGTGCGGCTGATGCCGAAACCTGTCTTGCGGTAGAGGTGCGAGGCGGTCGACCCTTCGTCGGCCCAGAGAAACCAGGCGCTGTGCGCACCGAGGGCGCACATCCGTTCCAGGGTGACGTGCAGAAGCGCCTTGCCGAGCCCGGTGCCGCGGCTTTCCGGGAGGATCCCGAACGGCCCGAAACGCTCGATCACGTTTTCGTAGGTGCCGTGCATGGCCCAGCCCAGGAGCTCTCCCGACGGGTCGCGGGCGACAAGGATGCGCTCAAGCGGCATGCCGGCCACGATGCATTCACGGATGGCGCGCGCCCAGTCGGAGTTGAAGCGTTCGCCGGCCATCGCGATCAGCGGAATCAGTTCGTCGGAGGTGGGGCTGCCGAATTCATAGCCCCGCGCCTGCAAGCTCGTGACGAGTTCACGGATGTCGTCTGGCATCTGGTAGCCGATGAGGGAGCGGTCCATCGCGCTGGGCTGTTCGACCGTTTCAAAGCCGAGCGAACGCATCAGACGGCTTGCCGCCGGGTAGCGTTCCTCGTCGAGCCCGGGCAGCACGTAGTTGGGCGTGTAGCCCGAAAAGACCACCTCGGTGCGACCGTGGCCGGCGAGCCAGCTCATCGCCGACGACACGAGGGTACGGCCGATTCCCCGGCCGCGCACGGACGGCACGGCGAAGAAGTACGGAATCCAGCCCGTCTGCGGCTCGAGGTCGTCACCATCGTGGGCGACACGGCGCCGCACGGCATAGGAGGAGCCGACGATCTCGCCGCCGACCTCTGCGACGAATAGTCCCGTTGAATCGAAATTGCGGTCGAGCAGCACCAGGTCGCGAAAGCGCAGCGTGGTCATGCCGTCCTGCGGCGCGGCTTGCGTCCACGCCGCTGCAATTCGAGGACCGTCCCCCACCTCGAACGTGCGGACGATGACCTCATCAACGGGCTGTGACAATTCTGTGCCTTTCATTCTTCAAGACGCGAGAGCGAACCTTCATCGATTCGCTGGCTTGAACTTACCTTCGAGATTCCGTCAATGTCAAGAATTTTCCAACATTCTTAATACATTGGAAATCATTTACGACTTTGTACCGCGTTCGTGCCGCGCTCGAGGCACGAACAGCACCCCATGAGCGGAGCGCAGCCGAATCCCCGCGGCCCTCCGCGACGCGATTTACACGCCGCGGATATCCCGCGTGGCGTCCCGCGTGCGCTTGAGCGCCTCGACGGTGTCGCCGAAGCGGCGCTGAGCGACACCGGCAAAGAGGCAGTCCACCACGGCGAGCTGGGCGATCCGGCTCACCATCGCTCCTGCTCGGAATGTCGTTTCACGCACCTCGGTAAACAGACTCACCTCCGCCGTCGCGACGAGGGTCGACTCTCGAGCACTCGTCACTGCGCCAGTGAACGCGCCACTCTCCCGCGCTACCCGCAAGAAGCTGATGGTCTCCTTCGTCTCCCCCATATGAGAGAAGCCAAGCGCGACCGTCTGCGAACTCAGCAGCGACGCCCCCGCCCATGCTTCATGGGCATCGTCGAGCACAAAAGCGTTGCGCCCAATTCGAAAGAGCTTGTGCTGCAGGTCTTCGGCGATGAAATGACTGGCCCCGACTCCGAAGAGAATGATTCGCTCTGCCGAATCCACGGCGGACACCACTTCGGCGAGCGCGTCGAAGTCGAGCTTCGCAATGGTCTCCTGGATGGCCAGAATTTCAAGCGTTGAGATTTTTGACGCCATCTCCTGCAGAGAATCGGTCTCGACGATGTCGGAGCCGTAGCTGAGCGAACCGCCGAATTGGGCGAACTCCCGCCCCAGCTCCGTGGCAAGGCGAATCTTCAGTTGCGAATAGCCCGACAGCCCGATGGCTTGACAGAAGCGCACCACCGACGCCTCCGAGGTGCGACAGGCGAGGGCGAGTTCGCTGATGGTGTTCTCGAGAACAATCGACGGGTTTTCGCGGATCGCCTCGGCAATCCGTCGCGTCGAGGGCGGCAGCGTGGAGGCGATGGCCTCGATTGTCGACTGAATACTCACAGCACTTCCTCACGGTTCATTCGATTCGCCCCGCCCTGAACGCCGGCGTTCCTTGTCAAAGTATGCCGCATTCAGGACGGTTCGAAAAAAACTTTCTGAAATTTAGAAAGTTGTGTAGTACATTTTCAAACATCGCCGCACCCGAGGCGGCCACCGACGGCGAATCAAACGAGTATCCGAGATGAGGCACCGAGAATGGTCTCCGCACTAAACGATCCCCTGGTGCTCTGCATCGACCTGGGCAAGACCTCAAGCCGGGCCGTGCTCGCCGACTCACTCGGTGTGCGGCACAGCGCCACGCTTGACGGCGTGGCCGCCGCTGCCGATCAGGGAGTCGCAGCAACCGCACGCATCCTGGCCACCATCGCCCTGCTCCCTCCCGAGCCTCTCCTCGGCGCGACCGCGTGCGGAGTCGGCGCCGCCGGCACCCTCACCGACCCGTCAGTGGCCCGAACCATCGCGAGCGCCATCCACACGTCGCTGGGATTGCCGGTCGCCGTCACCTCAGACATTCTCACTGCGCACCTGGGAGCCTTCGCCGGGGCGCCCGGCGTGACCCTCGTCGCCGGAACCGGCGCTGTCGCGGTGGGACTCGATGACCACGGCGAGCTGCATCGCGTTGATGGGTGGGGTCCCGACATCGGGGACCTGGGCAGCGGCTCCTGGCTCGGACGTGAGGGGATGCGTGCGGTGCTCGGCGCCGCGTCCGGTCTCCGGCCGCCGACTTCGCTCGGCGATCAGCTCGCAGCCCTGACCGAGGGGGACGATCCCGTGCGCTGGGTTGCTGAGGCCGACAACCGTGCGCAGCAGCTGGCCCGCTTCGCCCCCGCGATTCTCGGCGAGGCCCAGCTCGGCGATGCGGTCTCCCGTGACATCGTCGATGAGGCAATCGCGCTTCTGCGCGCGACTGCCCTGGCCGCAGCAGTAGGCACACAGACGGCCACCGCGCTCGGCGGACTCACCCGGCATCCGTGGTTTGCGGCACGGCTCTTCGCTCAGCTCGCCGCTGCCGGACTCACCATCACCACGCCCGCCGGAGACGCTCTCTCCGGCGCGCGTCTGGCTGCACTTCGTTCCGATCTCCCGCATGAAAGGCATATCCACCGTGCATGATTCCAGTACTACGACCGACGCCCGTGAACTGCTCAGGAGCCAACTGATCGGACTGACCACCGAAATGGTGGCACCCGGCCGGCCTGATCTTGACACTCTCACCTCGCTGTCCCTGGTTACTGAGATGAACCAGGAAGACATGCACGTTCCTGTCGTTGTCGGCGAGCAGGCTCCACAAATCGCAGCCGCTATCGATGCGATCGTGCTGCGTTTCCAACGCGGAGGGCGCCTCTTCTACCTCGGCGCGGGAACACCAGGTCGCATCGGCATCCTCGATGCAAGCGAGTGTCCCCCCACCTTCGGCACCGCTCCCGGTCTGATAGTCGGGTTGATCGCTGGTGGTCGGCCGGCGATTCAGGCTGCCGTCGAAAACGCCGAGGATGACACCGCGGCCGCAGCCACGACACTTGACGAGCACCAACTCACTGCGAATGACACCGTTGTTGGAATCTCGGCGTCAGGCCGCACGCCGTATGTGGTGGGCGGGCTCCGTCACGCCCGTGCTGTCGGCGCGCTGACGATCTCCATCGCCTCGAACCACAACTCGGCAATCGCTGCCCTTGCCGACATTCCCATCGATGTCGTCGTCGGCCCGGAGTTCGTCAGCGGATCCACGCGCTTGAAGTCGGGAACAGCGCAGAAGCTGGTTCTCAACATGCTCACGACGATCAGCATGATCAAGCTCGGTAAGACCTACAACGGGGTGATGGTTGATCTCCAGGCCACAAATGAAAAGCTTCAACTGCGCTCCGAATTGACCGTCATGGGCGCTACCGGCGTCGATTCAGAAACCGCACGCGTGGCGCTGCTTCGCGCCGCGGGTTCGGTCAAGGAAGCAATCTTGATGGTCGCAACGGGTCTTGAACGCGCTGAGGCGACCGCTGCACTTGAGGAAGCGAATGGCATCCTCCGGGTGGCCATCGCGAACACCCTCCCGGCCTCGTCCTGAGCAAATACTCTGAGTCACAGAAGACTCTGAGTCATTCGGGAAGACCTCTCCCCCGACGGCGGTACAGCTCAAGCACCTGTTCGCGTGGCAGCACTCCGCACCGCAGCGCCCAGGCCTCGTACGACGCGGCGAGCGTCGCGACGATCTCGGGGTGAGCGGATGCGAGGTCGTGAAGTTCGGTGCGGTCCTGAACCATGTTGAACAACTCCCACGGCTGGCCGTGCTTGCGCACCAGCTTCCAGTCGCCCTGACGCGCTCCCGAGTTGCCCTCGTGCTCCCAGAAGAGTTCACGTTCGGAGTCCCGTGCGTCGTCGCGCAGGCTCGGCATCATGCTGACGCCTTCCTGCGGGAGGATGCTCCGCCCGTCGAACGAGGTCGGATAGGCCGTGCCGGTGATATCGAGAACGGTGGCCATGACGTCGGTCAGCTGGTGCGGCTGCCGGCTCAGCCGAGTCTCCGTGCCGAGCCCGGCCGGCCAATGCACGATGAACGGCGTGGAGATTCCGCCCTCATGGATCCAGTGCTTGTACTCGCGGAACGGCGTGTTCGAGACGTTCGCCCAGGATCGCCCGTAGGTCGCGTACGTCGCCTCCGAGCCGGGGAGGATGCTCGGGTCGTTGCCGGGGACAACGGTGCGGCCGTCGCGGGTTTCCGGCTCGTATGCGACATAGGCGGTCACGAAATCCAAGGCAGAATCGAGCGGCATCTCCTCAGCACAGCCACCGTTGTCAGAGAGAAAGACGAACAGTGTGTTGTCGAGCATGTCGTTCTGAGTCAGCGTGTCGACGATCCGACCGATGCCCTGGTCCATCCGGTCGATCTGGGCGGCGTAGACCGCCATCCGGGCGGCTTCCCAGTCCTGATCGGTGACGTCGTCCCAGGCGGGCACCGACGGGTCCCGGTCTGTCATCGGCCAGGAGCCGTCGATGATGCCCAGCTCGACTAGGCGTTCGAGGCGTTTCTGACGCAGCGCGTCCCAGCCCTCGGTGAAGCGCCCGTCATATTTCTGGATGTCTTCCTCGAGCGCATGCAGAGGCCAGTGCGGCGCCGTGTAGGCCACGAACATGAAGAGGGGGTCCTCGTCATCGCTCTGCGCATGCTGTTCGATGAAGTCCACCGCATTGCTGCTGATTTCATCGGTGTAGTAGAAATTCGGGTCGAGGGCCTCGGCTTCGACGTTCGTCTCATTGCGCATGAGCGTGTGCGGCTGAAAGTAGCTCCCTGCGCCTTCGAGGGTTCCGTAGAAATTCTGGAACCCGCGCCGGGTCGGCCAACTGCTCGTCGGATTCTCCAGGTCGCTGGCCAAATGCCATTTGCCCGAGAGGTACGTCTTGTACCCGTTGGCCCCGAGCACTTCGGCCACCGTCACGCAGGACTCGTTGAGCGTGCCGGAGTATCCGTCGGGGGCATCGTCATAGTTGAGAATGCCGATTCCGGTCTGGTGCGGATGCAGCCCCGTGAGCAGCGAGGCCCGTGACGGGCTGCAGCGGGCGGTGTTGTAGAACTGCGTGAGGCGGGTTCCCGACGTGGCCAGCGCATCCAGGTTGGGCGTGTCGACCTCGCCGCCGTAGCAACCGATGTCGGAGAACCCCATGTCGTCGGCGAGGACGAGCACGATGTTGGGCCGGGCAGATGAAGTGGGTGAAGACATGATGGATTCCTAGTTGGTGGTGACGGGAACTGCAGAACGCGAGCTCTGTGCGGAGCCGAGCAGGTCGACGTCAATTTCGGTTCCGGCGGTTTCTTTGGAGAGCTTGAGGCAGACCATCGCGATGGCGGCGGCGACCATGACGTAGATCGCGACCGGCCACAAGCTGTCGAACTGAGTGACCAGCCAGATTGCGACGGCCGGTGCGATGGCCCCGGAAGGAAGCACCCCGAACTGGTAGACGATCGACATGCCGGTGTATCGCACCCGTGCCGGGAAGAGTTCGGCGAAGAATGCCGCTTCAGGGCCGAACATGGTGCAGGCGCCGAGCGACCAGCCGACAACGATGGCGAGCCAGATCAGGCCGGGAATTCCGGTGTCGACGAGTGCGAACACCGGGAATGCCGTCACGAAGGCGATCAACGCTCCCGCCCCGAAGACCGGACGCCGGCCGTATTTGTCAGACAGCCACCCGGCGGTGGGAATGACGAAGAAGCCGACGACCGACGCGATCAAGAGCCCCTGTAGCGCGACGCTGCCCGGAAGCTTCAGAACGACTGTCGTGTAGGTGAGCAGGAACGCGTTGTAGACATTGAAGGTGATGCTCTCGCTGAATCGCGCGCCGATACCGAGAATCAGCTGCTTGGGGTACTTCTGGAAGACCTCCAGCGCCGGCACTTTCGACCGCTTGTCGGCGGCCAGCATGGCGGTGAACGCCGGCGGCTCAGTGACGCGGAGTCTGACGAAGAGGCCCACCGCGACGAGAACGGCACTGAAGAGGAACGGCACACGCCAGGCCCAGGCAATCAGAGCCTCATCGCCGCCGAGGCTGGCGAGGTTGACCGCGACAGTCGAGAGCAGCAGTCCGATCGGCACGCCCGTCTGCGGCCAGCTGCTGAACAGCCCACGGCGCTTGATCGGTGCGTGCTCGAAGGTCAGGATGGCCGCGCCACCCCATTCACCGCCGAGCCCGATTCCCTGCAGCATCCGCAGAAGGAGGAGCAGGATCGGCGCGGCGACACCGATCGTGGCGTAGGTGGGGAGAAGCCCCATCGCGAAAGTCGATCCGCCCATGATGAGCATGGTGATCACGAGAATCTTCTTACGGCCGAGGCGATCGCCATAGTGGCCGAAGATCAGCCCGCCGATGGGCCGGGTGACAAAGCCGGCCGCGAAGGTGGCAAACGCGATCAGACTGCCGACGAGTGGGTCGAACTGCGGAAAGAATTCTTTGTTGAAGACGAGCGCCGCCATCGTCGCGTAGAGAAAGAAGTCATACCACTCGACAATTGAGCCGAGCATGCTCGCGACGATGACGTCGCGCTGCGACGACGGCTTGGACGGGGTGCGGGGAGAGTGCATCGGTGAACTCCTCTGGGATCGTAATCAATATTCGTGTCCCGATATGTGGGACAGTGTCCCATTTGGCGTTAGTGCAGAATGTCACGCTCGGAAGTCGTTGTCAAACACGCGCAGGAACGAGGGGAGAACTACGCCAATCGTGCGGCAAGTCCGCCCAGCGAACGGCTCAGCCCAAACGCTGCCGCCTCGAGGTCGTGCACGACTTCGTCCATTCGAGCCGACGTCAGGCGTTCACTCGGGCCGGAGATCGAGAGGGCCGCGACGACGTCACCCCGGGCATTCCGAATGGGAACGGCGAGAGAACTCACGTTGTCGAGCGTTTCGTTGAAGGCCCGCGCATGACGCTGGAGGCGGGTATGCTCAAGCCGCGCGAGAATCACATCGTGGCCGACCGGAGAATGCACACTCGACGCCGACGGCAGGGCATCGCCAATGATCTCCTCGACCTCGCGTGAATTCAGGTCGATCATGAGTGCCCGGCCGGGTGCTCCAGACCACAGTGGATAGAGACGCCCGAGCTCCGAGGCAAACCTCAATTCAAAGAGGCTCTGCGCCTCTTCGATGAACATCCGCTCGTGTCCGACGGCCACCGAGAGTCCCACCGTCTCATTGGTTTGATTCCTGAGCTCGACCATGACCGGCAGAGCGAGCCGGCCGAGGTCCAGCCCCTGCTTGTAGGCCATGCCGAGCATCAACGTGCGCGGCCCGAGGCGGTAGGTCAACCGCTGCGGATCCTGCACGACCATCTGAGTTTCAGCCAAGCTTTGGAGCAGTCTCTGCACCGTGCTTTTGGGGATTCCGGTTTCGCCGGCGAGAACGCGGGCGCTGCTCCCGTCTGGGCTCAGGCGAAGCGCCTCGAGAATTGAGATTGCTTTGTGCAGGGAGTCACTCACGACGATTCTTTTCTCTTCGCGCCATCGCACAGGGCTGCCCCATGCCTGCGTCACCGTAGGCTACCAGCGCCGGAGCGGGGTCAGCCGTCAGTCAACCTCACCGCTGACGATCGACAGCCCGCGCCCGCGCAGACGACGTCGCTCAGCCGTGAGAAATTCGAGCAACCGCTCATTGGTGCCACGGATGTGCTCGGTCACCAGCCGCACTGCCGCATCGGCATCACGGGCGCGCACCGCATCGACCACATCACAGTGCTCCTGCCAGGCGCGCTCCCGCGCTTCGGCCGTGCGCACCTCCAGCCAGCGCGTACGGGACAGTCGCGTCATAGCGTCGGCGATCGCGTGCGCCATGAACTGGTTGTGCGACAGGCGGGCCAACTCGACATGAAAGTCGCTTCCCGCCTGCACGCCTGCTTGGACGCCGTGCTCGGCGTCTCCCGTCGGTCGCGCCGCGTTCAGATTCGCAGCGAGATCATTGAGCGACGCGTCACTCGCGCGCAGCACGGCCAGACGCACCGCGGCGGTCTCGACCGACTCCCGCCACTCGGCGAGCGCCCGAATCTCAGCGAGGTCAATCGGCGCCACAATCCAGCCCCGCCCAGCCCGTTGCACCAGGCCGTCAGACTGCAAACTCATCAGCGCGGCACGCACCGGGGTGCGTGAAGCGTGAAAAAGCGCCTCCAGACCGCGCTCGGTGATGCTCTCCCCCGGTGCCAGATCCAGATCCAGGATCGCCGATCGGATGCGGTCATAGAGCTGCACGGTTTGCGAGGACGTCACCATGACTCAATTATGGTGCACCATCTTGGTATACCGCGGTGGTGTACCGTGAATGCAACGCGTTCCCGACCCCACCCCAGAGAGCCAGCACCGTGACACGCACGACCGAAACCCCCCTCACTCGCCCCGCCCCGATGCCGAACGCGGGCCGCGCGTGGAGCATGCTCGGCCTCGGAGTCGCCGCCCAGACCGCCGGCACCGTCTTCGTGAGTGCACCCGCCTTTCTTATCCCGCTCCTGCACACCGAGCGCGGGCTGAGTCTCGCCGAGGCCGGGCTGCTCGCCGCCGCCCCCACGCTCGGCATGGTGCTCACCCTGATCGCGTGGGGCGCCCTGGCCGACCGGATCGGCGAACGATGGGTGATCGCCGGCGGTCTCGCCCTCACTGCGGGAGCGGCCGTTGGCACCATTCTCGCCCCGGGTTATGTCTCGCTCGGCCTGTTCTTTCTGCTCGGCGGCATGGCGTCAGCGAGCACCAATGCGGCGAGCGGTCGTGTCGTCGTCGGCTGGTTTCCGAAGCATCGTCGGGGGCTCGCCATGGGCATCCGCCAGATGTCGCAACCGCTCGGTGTAACCGTCGCTGCGGTCACGATCCCCACGATCGCAAGCTCCGCGGGTATCGCCGCAGCACTGATCGTGCCGCTCATTTTGACCGCGCTGCTCGCCGCGGCCTGCGCGGTCGGCATCAGAAACCCGCCGCGCGCCGCGCCAGCGACTTCTCCTTCAGCCTCAGCTGCCGCGCTCCGCCCCGTCAACCCCTACCGGTCCAGCAGCTTTCTCTGGCGCATTCACGCGGTCTCGATCCTGCTCGTCGTGCCCCAGTTCACCCTGTCGACATTCGGCCTGGTCTGGCTGGTCACCGAACTCAGCTGGAACCCCCTCACCGCCGGGGTGCTCGTCGGCGTCTCCCAGTTCATCGGCGCGGTCGGCCGGATCGGCGTTGGCGTACTCAGCGATCGCGTCGGCAGTCGCGTGCGCCCGCTGCGCTGGGTCGCGCTGGCAGCCGTTGCCGTCATGCTCATCCTGGCCGCAACGGATGCCGCGCAGTGGGGAGCAGCGGCCGTCATGTTCGTGATCGCCACCACGGTGACGGTGGCTGACAACGGTCTCGCATTCACGTCGGTGGCTGAGATGGCCGGCCCCTCCTGGGCAGGCCGGGCACTCGGCGCCCAGAACACCGGCCAATTCATTGCGGCGTCACTCGTCGGACCCGGCATCGGAGCCCTCATCGGCCTCGTCGGTTACCCGCTGGCATTTGTGGCTGCAGCCCTCTGCCCTGCCCTGGCGGTGCCCCTGATTCCGAAAGCCGACGCGGAGCACGACCGGCTCTAGGCGGCGTTGCGGGGCGGCCTCTCGGCGGTCGAGCCTGTCGCGGGCTCCTCGGCCAACGATCTGGCCAGGCCTCTTGGCGTTTCGCGCCGAATGCGCCTATCCTCATTAATAATCGAACATACATTCGAGTTGATTGAGGAGTCACCATGATCGTCCACACCGCAGATACCGTCACCGTGTGGAGCGAACGCGGCATCCCCATGCGCCTCGTCTGGCGCGGCATCCGCTATCTGGTGACCGATACGCCCACCCCGTTGCGCGGCGCTCCCGACTATCTCGTCGAGGGGATCACCCACCCGCCCGAGCCGATCATCGGCTGGCGATTCCAGGGAACGAGCACGGATGGCGACTCCCGCATCTTCGATGTGCGGCGCACCGGTCGCGCCGAATGGCAGCTCGTGCGCGTCTACGACTGAAGCGTGGGCATCCGTCTCGCGAGCGTTTCCGCCCGAGCAGCCGCCTCGCGAACTGTGTCAGATGACCATTTTCCGGCGCGAAAATGGTCATCTGCCACAGTTCGGCGAACGGTTGAACGAGACCGTCATCCCCTACGCCGACGACTTTTTTGATTTGGCGGCCCCGCGCGCGGCCCGCTTCTCCTCGATCGGTGTGGTCGAGCCCGAGCGGCTGCGCTCGACGCTGCGGCGCAAAGCTTCCATCAGGTCAAGCACTTCGCCGTCTCCCCCGCCCTCGTCGGATGCGGCTCCCACGGTCTCTTCGAACTTCACCGTGTCTCCGGCGGCAAGCTTCGCCTCAATCAGGTCACGCAACTGCACCTGATAGTCGTCGGTGAACTGTTCGGGCGCGAAGTCCGCGGCGAATGACTCGACCAGGGCCTGCGATAACTCGAGCTCCTTGTCAGAGACAGACACCCGCTCATCCAGTGCCGGAAAGCTGGCCTCCCGCACCTCGTCGTCCCACAGCAACGACTGCAGCAGCAACACGTCGCCGTGCACCCGCAACGCCCCGAGCCGAGTCTTCTGCCGCAGCGCGAAGTGCACGATGGCCGTGCGGTCGGTGGCTTCGAGCGTGCGCCGCAGAAGCACATATGCCTTCGCTGACTTGCCGTCGGGAGCCAGGTAGTAACTGCGCTCGAACATGATCGGGTCGAGCTGTTCATTGGGCACAAACGAGACCACGTCGATCTCGCGGCTGCGCTCCTCCGGCAGCGACTTGAAGTCGGCATCGGTGAGAATGACAGTGCCTTCTGCACTCTCGAACGATTTGTTGATGCTCTCGTAGGGCACCACTTTGCCGCAGATCTCACATTTGCGTTGATACCGGATGCGTCCGCCATCCGCGTCGTGCACCTGATGCAGTTCGATGTCGTGATCCTCCGTCGCGCTAAAGACCGCGACAGGCACGTTGACGAGCCCGAACGTGATGGCGCCCTTCCATATCGATCTCACGGTTCAAGTAGACACCGATGCACCGCGGCTCGCTAGGCTTCGCCGCCACCGGGGGGCATGCTTGCTGCATGGGCGCCACCGGCAAACCTGGGATGGACGAGACTCACTCACGCCCTGCGCCGCCCTCGCAGACGGTGAGCGTGGACGGCCACCGTCTCACGCTGACACACCTCGACAAGGTGCTCTACCCCGAAACCGGCACCACCAAAGCCGACGTGCTGGGCTACTACGCCGAGATCGCCGAGTTGCTGATCGCGCACGCCGCACAGCGCCCGGCCACCCGCAAACGCTGGGTGCACGGCGTCGGAACAGCCGAGCATCCCGAGCCGTCGTTCTTTCAGAAGAACCTCGATGAGGCCACCCCGTCATGGGTGTCGCGGCGGTCGATCCAGCATTCGGATCACGTCAACGAGTACCCGCTGGTGAACAACCTCGCCACGCTCACCTGGCTCGGTCAGATGGCTGCCCTCGAGATTCACGTGCCGCAGTGGCAATTCGGTCGCGGTGGCGCACCCCGCAATCCCGACCGGCTCGTGCTCGATCTCGACCCGGGCGAGGGCACCGGGCTGGCCGAATGCGCCGAGGTCGCCCGATTTGCACGCGCGATTCTGCGGGAGATGGGCCTCGACCCGGTGCCGGTGACCAGCGGAAGCAAAGGCATCCACCTCTATGCGGCCCTTGACCGGCGTCAGACCTCTGCCCAGGTGGCGGAGGTCGCCCACGAGCTGGCCCGTGCATTGGAAGCCGATCATCCTGACCTGGTCGTCAGCGCCATGAGCAAGGCGTTGCGCCCCGGCAAAGTGTTCGTCGATTGGAGTCAGAACAACGCCGCGAAGACCACGATCACTCCCTATTCGCTGCGCGGCCGCGCGCATCCGTTCGTTGCCGCGCCGCGCACCTGGGGCGAGCTGAAGGCGCCCGATCTCGCCCAACTGGACTACCGAGAGGTGCTCAAGCGGGTGAAGCGGCGGGGCGATCCGCTCGCGAAGGTGAGCGAGGCGCACCGGCCAACGGATGACTTCGGTTCGATCCCGAGCGCGGCCTCCGCGACAACGGCCTCGAGTACGGCCCTCGACCCAGACCTCACCCCGACGCCCTCCCCTGATCGCCTCACCGACTATCGGTCGAAACGGAGTTCTGCCCCCACTCCCGAGCCTCTTCCGACTGGCGCTCCTCCCCCGACCACCGGCCATTCTTTTGTCATTCACGAGCACCATGCGCGCGCCCGGCATTTTGATCTGCGGCTGGAGCATGACGGCGTGCTCGTCTCGTGGGCGCTCCCGAAGGGGGTGCCCACCGACATCAGCACCAACCATCTCGCCGTGCACACCGAGGACCACCCGCTCGAATACGGCGACTTCGAGGGAACCATTCCGGCCGGCGCCTACGGAGCCGGCGAGATTCACATCTGGGACAGCGGCGACTACGAGCTCGAGAAGTGGCGCGACAGCGAGGTCATCGTCACCCTGCACGGTGAACCGGATGGCGGACTCGGCGGCAGTCGCCGTTTCGCGCTGATCAAGACGGCGGGTGCGGCGGCCGACAAGAACTGGTTGATCCACCTGATGAAGCCGGCCGAAGAATCGTCCGGCACGGCGCCGCCGCCCGGCACGGCCTCGGGCGAGGCCGCTCCCGCCGCCGAAACGTCACACTGGCACCGCCCGGCTGCTCGGTCCCGAGCCCTCCCCGTTCGCCAGCCAGCGCGAAAGCGCTACTCGCCGATGTTGGCCAGCCCGGGCAGCCCGACGGATGTGCAGCATGGCAGCTGGGCATTCGAAATGAAGTGGGATGGCATTCGAGCCGTCGGCTACCTCACTAGGGACGGGCCTGCACCGAGCGTGAGGTTTCTCACCCGCAACGGAAACGACGTTACGGCGTCGTATCCCGAGCTGGTCGACAGCGTGCTCGCCGCGGTCGACCCGAGCGTCGCATCCGCGGTTCTCGACGGGGAGATCGTGGCGCTCGACGCGTCAGGACGCCCCGATTTCGGCGTGCTGCAGACACGGATGAAACTGACCGACCCGATCGACGTGCGGGCTGCCGCGCGGCGCACACCGGTGCGCTACTTCGTCTTCGATCTGCTGGAGCTGGCCGAGAAGCCACTGGTTCAAGAACAGTACGATGCTCGGCGACAGGCGCTGGATGCCGCGCTCACCTCGACCGGTATGGTGCAGGTTCCGCCGGCCTTCGTCGGCGATCTGTCGGGGGCGATGACCGCGAGCCGCCAGTTTCGGCTGGAGGGGGTGATGGCGAAGGAGCGCGAGTCGCAGTATGCCGTCGGACGGCGCTCCCGGATGTGGATCAAGCTCAAGCTGCGCCTGACCCAGGAGGTGGTGATCGGCGGGTGGCGCCCCGGCAAAGGTAACCGTGCCGGCGCGATCGGTTCGCTGCTGCTCGGCATTCCGATGCTCGACAGCTCCGACGGCTCCCAGCTGCGTTATGTCGGTCGGGTCGGCACCGGATTCAGCGACCGGGATCTCGTCGAGATCGCCGAGCGACTGCATCCGTTCGCCGACGCGAACAACCCATTCGCCGAGATCCCTGACATCGACGCCCACACCGCCCGGTGGGTGCGCCCTGAACTTGTCGGTGAGGTTGAGTTCGCCGAGTGGACGGCGGCCGGCCGGCTGCGCCACCCCACCTGGCGGGGGTGGCGACCCGACAAATCAGCGGCCGAGGTCGTGCCGGAATCGTGAGCGGCGGCATCCTGACCGGCTGAATCCTGAGCCTCTTACGAGGGAGTCCCGGTGATGTTGACCAGCCAGTTCACGCCGAATTTGTCGATGCACATTCCGAAGCTGTCGCCCCACGGCGCCTTTTCGAGTGGCAGAGTCTTTACTCCGCCGTCAACCAGCTTGTCCCAGTAGCCGCGCAGTTCGGCTTCGTTCACGCCGCTGAGCGAGATCGACCCGTTGCCGCCTGGATTGTGTTCCATCTCATTGGGAGTGTCGGCGCCCATCAGGCAGAGACCACTGTCGGTCAGCAGCTGGGCATGCATCACCTTATCTTTTTCCGATTCATCGCCCGTCTGATACTCGCCGAAGGTGGTGCGCGTCAGCTCACCGCCGAAGACCGACTGATAGAAGTCCATCGCCTCCCGTGCGTTGGCGCGAAAGCTCAGGTAGGGGTTGAGTCGTGTCGTCATCGTTTCGTCTCCTTGTCGCATTGAACCTGCCATTGACATCATGATTCTGTGCCCGATCGGGCGGATGCGCGAGGTCTAGTCTCGTTGGTCGAGGAGCACGCGACGAAGGAGCGCGCGACGAAGGAGCGCGCGTCTCGAGACCCGGCGAGCCGATCTCTTGACTTGGGTTGCGTTTGAACGTCGGCTCACGGGGTCTCGACCCGATCGCGGGCGGCCTCCTCGACCAACGAATATCACTCGGCAGCAGCCGCACAGGTCGAGGACGCCGGCTCGTGCTCGAGCCGCGCCTGCGTCCACGCGAGGAGGTCGCCGATCAGCGGAGAATCCGGCGCCACCACTTCCATATGGCCGCGACCCGCATAGGTGCGATACTCCAGAGCCTGCCCACCCGCGCAGAGGCCGTCGACATAGTTCTGCTGCATCGCCGGATCGATCAGCGGGTCGGCCAGCCCCTGGCCGATGAACAGCGGCGCACTGATCGGCCCGGTCGGGGTGTTCTCCCGCAGCCGTTCCCCGAAGGCTCCGCTCGTCGGGTCGATCGCAAAAATGCTGCGGTCCTTCGCGATCGACAGGGCCGACAGCACCGAGACGAGCAGCCCGGGTTCCGAGAGGCAGCGTGAGGCCATCTCCCGTACCAGGGTGCGGGCGGTCGGCGTGATGTATTGGTTGAAATCGACGTCGGGATAGGTCTCGGTATACGCCTCGATCACGTAGGAGCCGAAGACGCTTCCGCCGGTGATCGTCGGCAGATTCGCCGTCAAAGTGATCGCATCGCTGGCCGGGGCGAGCGCCGCGACCCCGATCACGTTCACATCGGGCGCGTAGCTCTCGGCGAGCTGTCCCGTCCAGAGCGCGGCGTGGCCGCCCTGCGAGTGCCCCCAGACCACGGTTTCGTCGGCCATCTCGATCTGGTCGAGCTGGTGTGCGGCGCGCACCGCGTCGAGCACTGATCGACCTTCGCCCTGTCCGATGAGATACGGATGCGGTCCCTCGGTTCCCAGCCCGATGTAGTCGGTCGCAACGAGAATCCACTGGTTTGCAATGATCTGATCCAACGCAGGGAGGGCGCCGGCCACGAGCGGATCGGCGAGTGCCGACGGGGCACAATTGGTGGCGTATCCGGTCGTGCCATGCGCCCAGGCGACGACCGGGCGCGGCCCGGCCGGGGCATCCGCTGCCACCATGACGATGCCGCTCGCCACCGCGGGAACGCCGTCGGTGCGTGTGGTCGTGTAGAGGATGCGCCAAGCCCGTGCCGACTCGGGAATCCCCTGGGTGAACGCTTCGGCTTTCAGCAGTGCGCCCGGCTGGTTTGGCACCGTCGACGGGGCTGCGTAGAACGCGTCGACGGTCGGTGAGTCGGAACGCAGCGTGCCGCCGACGATTCCGACGCCAATCGCAAGCACCAACGCGACGATTGCGGCGAGCGAGCGCGACCAGCGCCCGAAGGTCGCGCGTGCATGGGTCTGCGGTCGGCTCCCCGTCGACGCCCGATGCCCGAAGGCGCGGGCGAGCGCAGCCCAGATGCTCGCCAGGCCGAACACGAGCGTGCGAATTCCGAAGAGCACGGCCACCACGAGCAGGGTGACATCCGGCCATTGCACGGCCAGCACGCCCAGAATCAGGTCGGTCAATCCGAACAGCAGCGCGGCGAAACGTTCGTCTGTCGTGCCGCGGATCGCGGCGAAGCAGCGCACGAGTCCCGAGACCATGAGGAGCGCGGCGACCACCCAGCCGAGCGCCCCGATCGTCAGCCCCTGCCAGACGATCAGAATCACACCGGCCGCGATCCATCCGACGGCGAGTGCGGTGACCGCCCGGATGTTGGTGCGGGGCGCACGCGACGGATCGGCTGCCCGCAGATCGACCCCCAACATATCGGAGAGCCCAGACGCGATGAAGCTCAGCCCAAGAAAGAGGCCGAGCGTGCCGAGTGAGCTCAACGGACGCACAATCAGGATGGCGCCCAGCGCGACGGCGGCGAGGCCAACGACCACCGCCACCCACCACGGCGCCCGGCCGATCATGCCCGGAAGAAAACGCACCCGGTCCCGCAGCCCCCGCGCGTGCATCAGTCGTCCTCGTTCTTCAGTCGGTCCTTCAGATCGCCGTGCGCGAGCACCAGCGCGACGATCGACGTGGCGATGCAGATGATGCCGAGCGGGTTCGCCAACCCGATCGCGATGCCAAGCCCCGGCTCGGTCGCCCCACTCAGAATCGTCTGCGGTCCGGCCGCGGTGAGGTCGGGAATCGTCAGGCCGAGCAGGATGCCCGTGAACCAGGCGAGGCAGATCATCGCGATCGTCGCGGGTCGGGTGCGCCGCCCCAGCCGAGCCGTGCGCACGATCGCGCGCCCCGCGAAGAAGTGCAGTGTTGCGATAAGAAACCCGAGCGTGACGACGTAGATCGGGGTCAGCGAACCGCCGATCCCGAAGAGAAAGCGGCCGAAGCAGATCCAGAGGGCGAGAACCAGCCCGCCGACGGTGACGGCGTAGCCGAGCAGGGCAGTCCGGGTCGTGCCCTCAACCTGCAGAGCGACCGACGTCGACTCGACCGGCGCGGAGTCGATCGGCAAGCTGTCGTTTCGGTACGTCACCGCAAACCTCTCCTTTCTGACCTCTATGAGGCGGGCGTCGCGGCCGGCGTTGCGGCCGAGTAGAACGGAATCGCCAGCGCGTTCTCGAACACGTCACCGCGGTTGCCGATCACGAGCCCCATGATGCAGACAATGACGTGAACGATCGCAAGAACAAAGAAACCGACAACCGGCGTTCCGATCGGAAAGAACCCCTTCACTCCGCTGAACACATTGGCCAGCACGATGACGGCGAGCACCAGCACCACCAGGGTCGCGACGACGGTGAGCCCCCAGTTTGCGGCACGCCGCGCATTCTCAGCGGCGACCCCGCCCTGCTTCTTGGCCGCAGGATAGACGGCCGCCATCGCGATACCGGCAACCAGCATCCCGACGAACGGAATCGGAACATAGGCCAGAAACCCGAGCCCATAGCCCAGGGTTCCTTTCCTCGGAACGGCGAGCGGACGTGCGGCGAACTGAGGAGAAGTCATGGGTTCAGGCTAGCGGTGCGTCGTGCTTCAACAGCGCGTCGACGAGCACTTCGTTGGTCGAGGGGCACGCGACGAAGGAGCACGCATCTCTGAGGTATATGGCCCATTTCGTTGGTCGAGGAGCACGCGACGAAGGAGCACGCTATGAGGTATATTGCCTTTTCGTTAATCGAGGAGCGCGCGAGCTTGCGAGCACGCGTCTCGAGATCTCGCGAGCCAATCCATGAACTCGAGTTGCGTTCAAACATTGGCCGACGGGGTCTCGACCCGATCGCGGGCGGCCTCCTCGACCAACGAGATTTCCGTGTTGCGCCGCCTCAGCTGCGCTGACGAATCCGGAACACGTCGGAGTGGAATCTCGTCGAACGAGGCGAAGAAGTTGTCGATGGTGTCACCAAGTTCGGTTTCGAGGAGATGCCGCACGTCGGTCCACTCCGCAGCCGGAACGCGCTGTTGCAGCAGCGCGAGCTCGGTGAGGAATTCCTGTGGGAGGAGGTCTGTGCGGGTGGAGAGCACCTGTCCGAGTTTCACGAACGATCCGCCGGCATCCGCCAATGCACCCCGAAGTGCACGAGCCTGTTTGATGCGTTCATTTCTGCCGGGGTGTACTCCTGCACGTCCCAGACGAACTGCGACTCGAATCCGACCTCGGCAGCGAGCCCGAGGATTCCGGCGATGAGAAGCCGGATGATCCCGATCCTGGTTCCGAGAATGCGTCGCGAGAACGAGGCAATCACAATCATGAAGACAACCGTGAGGGCGCTACTTCATCAAGTACCGGGTGACCGCCAGTACGCGCCGATGCATATCGTCTTCGACGTTGAGGCCGAAGACCTCATAGATGCGGGAGATATGTCCGGTCACCGAGCGTTCGGTGAGATGCAGCGCCGAGGCGATTCCCGCATTGCTGATGCCCTGCGCCATCAGCTCGATGACCTCCTGCTGCCGCCGCGTCAGTTCACCGGCGGTCAGCCCTCTGCGCCTGGCCTGGGCGCCCATCACCGCGACAATTTCGGGGTCAAGCACGGTTGCTCCGGCCGCGACACTGCGCAGGTCGGCGCAGAAACGTTCGATGTCGCCCACCCGCTGTTTCAGAAAGTAGCCGACCCCTCCGGTCGGCTCCGCAATGAGTTCGCTCGCATACTGCCGCTGAACATGCTGGGACAGCACAACCACCGCAATGGCCGGGTGCTGCTTCTTGATGGTGAGCGCGGCCACCAGTCCTTCGTCGCGCATCCCCGGTGGCATTCTGATGTCGGTGATCACCAGTTGCGGCGGGTTGTTCTGCACCGCCAACAGCAGGTCATCGGCATTGCCCACGGTTTCTGAGACGAGAAACCCGTTGCGGTTCAAGACCAGGGCGAGCCCTTCGCGAATCAACGGCTCGTCGTCGGCGATCAGAACGCGCATGGGATCCGCACACTCACGCGAGTGCCGCCGCCGACCGCTGTCGAGAATTCGACCTGGCCATTGACTGCCTCAACCCGGTCGACGATGCCGCGCACGCCCACACCGATTGCGTGTTTGGTGCGCGGTTCAGACCCGGAGGGCACGGTGTGAAAGCGCGCCGTCGCCGTCCTCCAATCGAAACCGACCCCGTTATCAATCACGTCAAGAACCAGTTCCTTCGTCTGCTGTGGCGAGTGCGCCGCCCGGGTGTACACGTCGAGGCTCACGCTGAGCCGGCTCGCGTTCGCATGTTTGAAGATGTTAGTGAGGCTTTCGGCCGCCACGAAATAGAGCGCTCGCTGCACGTCACTCAGAATGCTCTCGTCTACGACGGCGTCACCGATCTCGACGTCGGCCTGCATCGGAGCGCGATCGACGAGAGCGACAATCGCCGCGCCCAGTCCCCGTTCGATGAGCAGAGGCGGCATCACCTCATGAACCAGATCGCGCAGCTCGGCTGCCGTCGTGTCGATGTCGCGGCGCAGCGCGGTGGCCGCTTCGTGTAGTGCACCACCGGTCGGGGGCTGACGCGAGTCGACCGGCATCCGTTCGCTCAATTGACCGGCGAGCGTGCCGGCATCCATCGACAGCACCACCAGCCGCATCTGCACGCTGTCGTGCAGGTTCTGCGCAATCTGCGCTCGCGCGTCGTCGGCAGCGGCGAGCACCCGCGCTCGGGATTTGCGGAGCTCCTTCTCACTGCGCAGCAGACGCTCGGTCAAACGGATGCGCAGAATCGCGGCGCCGACAAGTCGGCCCGCCACGTCGAGCACGTCACGATCGTTCACCATCCGATCGGAGTAGACGATGGTACCGAGAGTCTCTGCCCCCTGGGTGATCACGTAGAGCGCGGAATTCTCTTCGAGGGGCCGAAACAGCGGACTCGGGCCCGAGGCGTCAACGACGACGGTCTCGTCGGGCGCTCCGTCGAGCCCGCGGAGTTCGCCGGCATTGGCCGACCACAGCAGGATGCGCGCGGTGGGGTCACCGAGAAGGCGAACCAGTGCCGGGGTGAGCTCGTTCTGTCCCGACGAATCCAGTTCATGCGTTGCGCCGCTCACGTCCATCGCCGCTTCCTGGGCGAAGCCACCACGCACGACGCTCACAACGAACATCACCGGCACTCCCGCCAACAGCAGAATCTGCGCGACAAAGACCGCCGGCAGCGGCCAACCGAAGGCGGGGAGCTGAGGAACGATGACGACGACAAACATTCCGTAGAGATACATCGGGGCCAGAAGGCGCCGAACCGGCGGTCGAGCATGCTTCAATCGCACAGCCAAGATGACAAACACAGCGATCTGAACGACAACGAAAGTCCAGCCCTGTATTCGCTGCAACACGTCAGTCGCCGGGAGCCCCGTCGTGGCGCTGGTGGCGCCCACGGCCGGCGCACCGGTGCCGACGGTCGCTTGGAGTGTGAGCATGGCCAATTGCGGAAGCAAGATCGAGGCGTATGACAAGCAGGTAATCAACCTCGGGAACCAACCGGTCAGTCGACCACCCGGAAAAATGAGCAGCAGGTGCACGCACACGCCGATGGCGATCGGTGAAACCGTGATGCCGATGATTTGCAAGATCACGATCTGGCTGTTGCCGAGGTTTCCGAGCACCAGGGCTCCCCCGGCTGCGACGATCAGTGCGCCCACCGGGTTTGTCGGCCGCCGGGTCCAGGCCCAGACTCCGGTGGCGACGTATCCGGCAGCCACAGTCAACACAATCAGATTGCCCCACAACCCCAGTGGGTCTGGAGCTGACAGCACAACGGTGATCCCGGCCAGAACCACGCTCTGCCCCACCAGGATGATGAGGGACCGGTTGAGCGAACGACGGCCCGGAGATTTCGCCGGCCGTTCTGCCCGAGCGTCAGTGAGCATCCGTGGCCCCTCCTGCCCACCCGCCAGCGTTCGAACCGGCAGGTGCAGACACGATCGTGTCGGCTAACACTACCGGCACGTGCGCACGACTCGGCGAACCCGGCCGTCCGGAGTTGGAGTACCGCCCGCGGGAGAGGTAGTCATGCAGCAGCAGCGCGGAGCAGGCCACTAACGTGTGATGCCATGCTCACGACCGACCCAGAGTGGGCGTCGCTGGTTAGAAAGGCGGAGGTTCCGATTCGCGGTGTGGTGCCGAATTCAAGGTCTCGGAGGCGCCGTGATCGGGGCCGGGAGGTGCTGTTTTGGACGATTCGGCTGAGCTGAAATCGCTGCTGGGAAGTGTCGTGTCGGGCTGATCGGTGCTCGAAACAGTCGGTTCGAGTGGTTTCGTGTTCGGGAGCCCGGCGTTGGGCAGGCTGGTGCCGGGAAGCTCGAGTGCGGGCCAGGTGGTGTAGACGCGTCCGGTGGGTGAGGTCCAGTCGATGACGCCGTTGCCGCGGCCGATGGGGTTCCAGGTGCTGGCGTGTTTGAGCCGGTGGCACGCCTTGCAGAGGTGGGCGAGGTTGTGGGCGTCGGTGGGGCCGCCGTGCGCGAAGGCGCGGGTGTGGTCGATCTCGGAGGTGGCGGCGGGTTGCCCGCAGTTCACTCCGCGGCAGGTGCCGTCGCGGGTTTGCAACCAGATCCGGAGGTCTTTGGGCACTCTGTAGTGCTCTCGGCCCAGGGAGAGCGGCACCCCGGTCTCCGGATTCACCATCAACCGCAGGAACGACGGCGCCTTCGCGCACAACTCGCGTGCGGTATCGGGATCGATCGGCCCGTAGCCGTCGAGGGTGGCGGGTTCGTCGCTGAGTCCCATCAGGGTGAACACCGGCACGGTGACGATCACGGTGGGCCGGATGCCGCGGCGTGCCTTCGAGCGGCGCTTGGTCCGCTTCGCACCAGCAGCACCACCACCAGCACCACCAGCAGCGCCGTCAGCGCCACCGGCACCGGCGCTACCGCCGCCACCGGCACTGGCGTCGTCGAGCAGCTGTTGCAGTTCCGCGGTGATCTCGCCCGGCTCGAACAGTTCCCCGTCATGCAGCAGCTCGATGGCGACATCCGCCCGCAACTGGGTGAGGGTGCGTGGTTCGGTCGGGCCTTGCCGGCGGCGGGCGACGGCGTCCACCCGGGTGAATGCGGCCTGCACGTCGGCGGCCGGCCCGAAGAGGTGCAGCCAGGCCATCCCGTCGGGCGCGGCCTCGAACGCGAGCCGGCGTTCCGCGACGGCGGCGCGTGTGCGGGCGATGATCGAGTCCGGGTGCATCCGCTCGCGCAACGCGACGGCTTTGCGGCGCAATTGGCTGGCCGGCAGCCGGAGCGCATCCGGCAGCACCGCTTGCTCGAATGCCGCCCGCACGTCGGCGGGCAGGATGCGGGCTTGATCGATGATCACCCGGGCATGCTGGTAACTGATCGCGCCGTTCTCCAACGCCGCGAGCGTGCCGGGCAGTTCATGCACCAGGGCTTGGCTCTCGTCGATCAGCCGAGACGCGGTCGGCTGCGGCGCCCCGAGTAGCGCGCCGATCTCCCGGACGAAGACCTGGTCCGCCCACTCGGCCCGGTCCGACTGAGACAGCTTCGGGTTCAGCAGCACGAACTCGTCAGAGACCAACGACCAGAGCCGCGCGGCATCCACCGATCGGGCCTGCCGTGCGGCATCGATCGCCAACCGTCGGTGATCGACGGCAACCACGTCGAGGTACTGACCCAGCCGGGCCGCGTAGCCCTTCTCGAGCAGCGGCCCCTCCGCCGGATCTTCAGGCAGCGGGCCATCCACCCAGCCGGGAAAATCGGCCGGGGACTTCCCGAACACGAAGTCCATCGGGTCGTAGTCACCGCACACCCCGAAGTCATCCTCGTCGGGTAGCGCGTCGGGCGCTAACTCCAGGTTCTGCAACAGCTCCAGCTGATCCATACCTCCAGCTAATCGGACACCACCGACACCGCCGGGCAATCCGGGCCGGGGGTTGACAAACCGGCCAGGACCGGGAGTTTCCCGGGCCGACAGGCGAGCCCGAGACCCGGGTGAGCGCATCCGTCGGCGCCGGTTAAGTCAGGGAATCGGACGGCGGCGGTCGCGACGAGCTCGACCAACGAGACGGATGGGCCTGCGACGGGTATGGATGAGTCCGCGACGGGGAGAGATGGGCTACACGCGGGCTTCCCCGACACGGGAAAGCCAACCGCGCAGCAGCGGCAGCACGACGTCGCTGTGCATCGCGCCCAGGTGGTCAAGGCCGGAGAGCACTTCGACGTCCCACCCCGCGGATTCCAGCTTCGCTCCGTCGCGCAGCAGCGGCTCGGCGATTCGCACGGTGACACCGCCCCACCGCGGCGGGTACTCAATGGCATCCTCGCTGCCCGCGAAGCAGAGCCGCGGCATCCGCAGTTCAGCTTGAACCGCGGCATCGTCGAACTCCGCGAGCGCTTCGTAGAGGGTGACGAACTGCCTCGTTTGCTCCTCATCTGTCTGAATGGCGGCTGAATCCCAATCGCCGGGGGTGACTTCGACGTCGTTCACCGTGGCATCCGCCTCGGCTTCGCGACTCGACGACGCCTGGTGAGCCGCACGGGTCACCGCGAGCATCGCCGGATACGGGCCGTCGATCGGAGGGAATCCGCCCATGGCGAGCGCCCAGAGCCGGTCGGTTCGCAGGGCGAGTTGCAGGCCGGCCAGAGCCAGCCAGGAGTATCCGTAGTATGCAAACCGGTCGGCTCCCACCGCATCCGCGATGGCGAGGAGATCGGCGGCGAGGTTCTGCGGCGTCAACGTCTCGGCTGCGGGATGCTCCATCCGGTGGGCTTCGTAGTCGGCTGCGATCACCCGAAAGGATGTCGACAGCCCCGCGATCAGCCGCGGCCCCAGCTCGGGGTCGGCGCCCCACTGCCGCATCGTCTCGGCGGTCGCCGGATCATGCAGGGTCGAGCGAACCGGCAGCAGGAGATTGCGCCCCTCTCCCTCGATACGGAGCACAATCTTCGAGCCATCGTGGAGCACGGCTTCGGTCTCGTTCATGAAATCTTCCTCGAACGGTCGAGCAGCTGGTGAGTCAGCCGGTCGGCCAGCGCTTGTGGAAATCTATCGCGGGAGGCGCCACTGAGAGTAGGCGTTGACGCCGATGCGGGTCGAGCCTTCGACGGGCTTGCCCCACCAGAGACGCGATGCTGTGCCGGGCACTGAGGTTCATGATGCGCACGCCACTCGGGCGGAGGAGCACACGGCGAGGGCAACACGATCGAGCCGTTTCCGCACGCCGTCACGACCGCATACCGCTGGCCCGTCGACGAGATGAGCACGCAACTCGCGATCGCAGGTTTTCACGTTCACGAGGTGCATACTCGGGCCGATCCGGGCCAGCGGCCCCACACCGCACTTGTCGCTCGTCGAATCGACGGCGAGCGCTCGCACGGCAATGGAGCAAATCTCTAGAAAGGAGCGACGCCGGAGCGGTCGATGAAGGTTCCGGTCGGCCCAACGCCGCCACGGGTGGCCAGCTCAACGATCGCATCCGTTCCTTCCTTCACCGTCTGCGTCCCGGTGTTCCCGTTGAAATCGGTCGCGGTGAAGCCGGGGTCGGCCGCGTTGATGCGTATCTCCGGGAATGCCTTGGCGTACTGCACCGTGAGCATCGTCACTGCGGCCTTCGATGAGGTGTAAAGCGGCGAGTTGAACTTCGACTCGATCCGCTCGGGATCGTGCACGAAAGCGAATGATCCCATGCCACTGGTTACGTTGACGATGGTCGGATTGCTCGATGCGCGAAGGAGCGGAACGAAGGCGCCGATCATACGCACGACGCTCACAACGTTGGTACCGTAGACCGCCAGAGCGTCGTCTGCGGTCAGTTCCGCGGCCTGGCTGTGGGGACCAGAGATGCCCGCGTTGTTGATTAAAACGTCGAGACCACCGGCGTCGGCGATTGTCTGGGCGGCGCCGGCGACGGAGGCGTCGCTCGTCACATCGAGGTGCACGAACCGGCCGCCGAGGGCATCCGCTGCCTGCTGGCCGCGCGCCGGGTCGCGCGCACCCATCCAGACGGTGTGCCCGGCCTCGATGAGACGGCGGGCGGTTTCATAGCCGAGACCCTTATTGGCTCCGGAGATCAGTGTTGTTGTCATGTTTTCGAGTCTGCTCCCGCGACGACGGGATGTCGTGGCCCGGGTGAACAGGAGGACTGGCAGTACCACCCTCAATCCTGCTGTCGCTGTCAGAATGGCACCATGCACGATGCGCGCAGTGATCTCGGAGCACTCCTCCGCTCGTGGCGCGACCGCCTCTCGCCTGTCGACGTGGGGTTTCCCGCCGGCTATTCCAGACGGGCGTCGGGATTACGACGCGAGGAACTTGCCTCGCTCGCCGGTTTGAGTGTCGACTACGTCGTGCGCCTGGAACAAGGGCGTGCCCGGCATCCGTCCGCTCAGGTCGCGGCGTCGCTCGCCCGGGCGCTCCAGCTGAGCGACGCCGAGCGAGATCACCTCTTCGTCATCGCTGGGCTTCTTCCGCCGTCACCCGGCGACGTGCCCGCGCACATCCCGCCCGGCGTGCAGCGTTTGGTTGCCCGGCTCGGCGAGATCCCCTTGGCCGTCTTCACCGCTTCATGGGACCTCCTCACCTGGAGCCCGCTCTGGGCGGCTTTGCTCGGCGAGCCAATCCGATCCGGCACGGGCCGACCGAACCTCCTTCGGGCGCACTTCACCGGCACGCCGCTGGGCGACAGCGACGGCGCGATTGTCAGTCGGTCGAGCGATATCGGGGTGTTCCAGGCGTCGCTCGTCGCCGACCTCCGCCGCGTTCATGGCCGGTACCCCCGCGATCGCGGGGTGTTGGCCCTGGTCACTGAGCTGCAGGCATCGAGTGAGCGGTTCCGGGAGCTCTGGGAGAGCGGCGCAGTGGGGGAACACCAGTCGGAGCTGAAGGTGCTGCACAACGATGCCGTCGGCGATATTGAGCTCGATTGCGACGTGCTCAGCGTCGCCGGCACCGACCTGCGGATCGTCGTCTACACGGCCGCCACGGGATCCGAGGACGCCGAAAAGCTCGACTTTTTGCGCGTCTCCGCCGTCGCTGCGGCCCTACGCGCGCACTGAGGATGTCGTGGCGGGCTAGAGCAGGCCTCGCTTCTCCGGTGCGTTGCGCTCCAGGAGCGCGGCGCCGATCCGGATGAGTTCGGCGCGCACCGCTGCCGGCTCCAGAACCTCAATGTCGGCGCCCCAGCCTGCCAAGCCACGGGCGAGCATGATCTCGCTGGGAGCGCTGATACGTACCGTGACGCGCTCGCTGTCATTCCCCGTTTCGATCACGGCCGATTCGCCGAACTGATGACGCAGGAATGGAACGATCGCGATGCTCGTGACCACGGTGGCGGATGCGCGCTCCCGCTGCTCAGTCACGTCTCGAACGACCGCGTTCCACGCCTCGGTGAGATCGAAGTTCTCAGGGCGGTCGGCTGGCTCGTTCGTGATCGCTGACTCGACGATTCGCTCGATGCGATATGTGCGCGGGGTGCCGTCCACGCCGCCCAGCAGGTACCAGACCCCGTCTTTCTCGACCATCCCCCACGGATCGCAGAGGCTTTCGTCCGGGTCGCGGTCCCACCCGCGGTACGACAGGCGAACCTTTCTGCGCTGCACGACGGCGTCTTGCAACGCCTTCACGAGGGGCTGCTCGGCACGACGGGGTCGCCCCCACCGAGCTGGGTCGATCACCACCGCCTCGGCGGCCGCCTCGGCATCCGTTCTGAACGTCTCGGGGAGAGCGCGCACAAGCTTGCGGAGCGCGGACTTGACCTCAGGCGCCACCGAAGCGGCGGGCCCGACCAGCAGGAACAGTGCGCGCGCCTCAGCGGAGGTCAGCCCGGTCAAGTCTGTGCGCGCACCGCCGAGTAGCTGCCAACCGCCGCCGCGACCCACCTGCGGATACACCGGAATGCCTGCCGCTGACAACGCCTCGAAATCGCGCCTCACCGTGGCAACGGATGTCTCGAATTCCGCAGCCACCTCCCGAGCTGTGACACGCCCCTTGGCCTGCATCATCAGGAGTGTGGCGACGAGCCGATCTGCACGCATATGTTCAGTATCGCAATGAAAGTGATCAGAGGGTGAGCACTTTGCGAGAGCAGACTGAAAGGACTTCAATCGAAAGGTCGTCATCATGTTGCGAGGATTTGCCACCGTCAGCTATTACGCCGCCGATCTCGAGGCAGCGCGCACCTGGTACAGCGAGCTACTCGGGATGGACGCGTACTTTCAGAGGCCCGGCTACGTTGAATTCCGCGTCGGCGACTATCAGCACGAGCTCGGAATCATCGACGCGAAGTACGCGCCTCCCGCGCCCGAGCGGCCGGCCGGCGAAATCATCCACTGGCATGTGGATGACCTGGCCACGTCATTCGACAGGTTGCTGACCATGGGGGCGACCGAGTTCCAGCCGCCGACTGACCGCGGCAACGAGTTTGTGACCGCGTCCGTCGTCGACCCATTCGGAAACATCCTCGGGATCATGTACAACCCTCACTATCTCGAAGTACTCACCGAGCCTTCGAAGGGCTGACCGTCGTGCCCACTCGCGCAACTCTGCGGGCGGGGCTCTACTTGATCATCAGCGAGAGCCCGTCTTGATCATCAGCGAGAGGCCGTCGAGCAGGCGCTGCAGCCCGAACTCGAAAAGCTCGCCCAGGTCGACGTTGAATTCGGCCGTATCGACGCGCTCGAAGGTCGGGAGCGCCCCGGTCGCGACCGCGGCCTGCACGGCATCCTCTTGGCGCGCAATCCAGGCCCGCGAACTCAGCCCGGTCTCGGCCACGGCCTCCGCCTCAAGATCGAGGTTCATTGCAGTGCCTCGCACATAGTTGAACAGAGTTAGGTGTGTGGTGAGCATCGCGGTCGGCCCCAATCCGGTTCCCTCGAGTGCCGCCAGCACCCACTCGGCGTAGGCCATTCCGCCGACAATCGGCTGCGGGCGCGTCAGCGAGAGCGCAGGGGCCAGCCAGGTGTGGCGCCGGAACGTGGCCCACAGCATCCGCCCGGCTGTTTCGAGACTGTCGCGCCACGGGCCCGCCGGCGACGGGGCGAGTTCCCGCTCACGCAGCACGGCGTCCATCATGCGCAGCACTAGATCGTCTTTGTCGGCGACGTGACGGTAGAGCGACATTGTGGCAACGCCAAGCTCAGCGGCGACGCGCCGCATCGAGACGGCTGCGAGGCCCTCGGCGTCGGCGATCGCGATCGCAGTCGTCACGATGAGGGTCGCGGTCGGAGAAGTCGTCGGCCGGCTTCGCACCGATTTCAGGGCGGCGGATGCCGCCGGCGGGCCGGTATCACCGGCCGTGTGCTGATCGGCAGTCGCCTGTGAAGTGCTGTCTTGACCAGAGCCTGCCTGAAGTCCCACGACGATGGTTCCGACGCCTGGCACCGACCGCACCAGCCCTTCCTGGCTGAGAGCCGTCAGCACCTTGGTTGCGGTCGCCATCGCGACGCCCCACTCGCGGGTGATCTCGCGGGTGGACGGAACGCGCTGCCCGGGGGCGAGTGCGCCGGAGGAGATCTGAGCACGCAGTTCGTTTGCGATCCGGGCGAAAGGCGGCACCGGGGTGGGGCTCATCGACATTCCTCTGCTCTTTGTGCGCGAAACGATAGGCGTGCGCACTAGTGCACTGCCGCCAACGGAAGACTACTGGAAACACGGTCGGTGTCGTCTATTCCGAGATCGCCCTTGTCGTGCGCACTAGTGCGTTCGGCACAATCCGATCAGTAAATCTCAGAAAGTGGGTTGCATTTGACCGCCCGTACAGCGTACATTCATGTTCATGCAAAACACAGACATTCTTATTTCTGGCGCGGGAATTGCCGGCCCGGCGCTGGCGTATCTCCTCCACGAGCGCGGGTTCACCCCGACTGTCGTCGAGCGCGCGCCGTCACCGCGCACGGGCGGGCAGGCCGTCGATCTTCGTGGTGCCGGACGAACCGTCATCGAGCGCATGGGTCTCATGGATCGTGTCAGGGACGTCGCCCTCTCCCAGCGCGGAATCGCATTCGTCGGGCCGACCGGCACAGTCGATGCGCGGGTCGCCACAGACGCGTTCGGCGGTGAGGGCTTCGTCTCGGAGATTGAGGTGCTGCGCGGCGACCTCGGCCAGCTGTTGTACGAAGCGACGGCTGCACAGGTCGAGTATCTCTTCGACGACACGATCACCGCGCTCGTTCAGGACGACGACGGCGTCGACGTCACCTTCGAGAACGCAGCGCCCCGCCGATTCGCCCTGGTCATCGGCGCCGACGGCCTGCACTCCCGGGTGCGTTCGCTCGCGTTTGGCGCCGAGGCGGAGTGCGTGCGCCCGCTCCATTGCTACACGGCCTGGTTCACGGCGCCGGCGACTACCGATCTCGACGGCTGGTACCTCATGCACAATGCGCCAGGCGGCCTCGTCGCCTCAGTGCGTCCCGGCCGGTTGCCGGGTGAGGCGAAGGTTGGCTTCAGCTTTCGATCGACCGCGCTCGACTATGACCGTCGTGACATCCCTGCGCAGAAGAAAATCATTGCCGAACGTTTTGCCCAGGACGGCTGGCTGACCCCCGGGCTTCTGGACTCGATGGGCGCGGCATCCGACTTCTATCTCGACTCGATGGGTCAGGTTCACCTTGAACACTGGCACCGCGGGCGCGTGGCGCTGCTGGGCGATGCCGGGTATTGCCCGACACCGCTCACGGGGCTCGGCACCAGCCTCGCCCTCGTCGGGGCCTGGGTACTCGCAGGCGAACTGGGTGATGCAGCGGGCGATGCGCGGATGGCATTCCCGCGTTATGAGGAGATTATGCGGCCATACGTGAAGCAAGGTCAGCAACTCGCCCCAGGCGGAGTCGCGAGTTATGCACCGACCGGGGCGCTCCGAATCGCGCTGCGGAATGCGTCGATGCGGTGGATGACCCGGTGGCCGATGCGCCCGCTCATGGTCAAACAGTTCGCGAAAGCGGGCGAGATCACCCTCCCCGAGTACGACCGTGTCGCGGCGCATTAGCAAGGTATCCCGAGCATCCAACTGCCGCCTTCGCCCTCACAGCTACCAGCGGTTGTGCACGTCCTCTGCCCAACCGACAACGCCATCCACCCGGATGCGCTCCCCCGCGTCATCACGGAGCCACCCGGAATAGTGGCCGAAACACTGATGCGTGCGCGAACCGATCACCACGAAGTTCATGGTCGAAAATCGGTCGTAGAACGGCGTGAAGGTGAGGTCGACCCGGGCCGAGTGGATGCGCCAAGGTGCCAGCCAATCATCCGTGTCGTACTCCCAGTTCAGGAGCTCGGCGACCTTGTGCACGCGGCCGTCGACCGTGAAGGCGTTCTGCGACGGGCCGCGGCAGCGCTTTCCGCCACCGCCGAGTTGCAGCCCGATCCGTTTTCCGTCGGTGAGGCCGGCCCCGGCTCCCCAGTTCCAGTGGGTGCCGTACGGCGAGCGGGCGCGGGCATGGTCGAGAACGGCCCAGGACTCCCCGGCGGGAACGGCGAACTCTTCGCCGTCGACCCACAGCCGCCCGACGGTCGGCCGGTCGACATCCTTCACCGTGTACTGCGCGAGACGGTCACTGAACGGGGAACTCGTGCCCGGCGCCTCATGGTTCTCGGGGATCGTCGCGATCACGTCGAGCCGAACCCTGGCCGACTCGGCGCGCAGTCGCGTTCCGCCGTCGACCTCGTCCATATCGATGCTCAGACGCTTGCCGCGGGCCCGCGACGGCCCGGTGCCGAGTGTGCCCGGCAGGGTCACATTGCGACCGAGGGGGCCGATGACGACGGTGTCGATCGGGGTCAGAGTGCGGCGGTCGAGCACCCAGAGTTGGTGCAGCGAGGCGAAGTCGAGACCGGCGATGGTGAGCGCGATCACGTGCGTTGGGGTGGTGATTCCCCAGTATTCCCAACGCTTATTGCGACCCCAGGCGTAGAGGCCGCGACCGAGCGAATCCGTGTTGTGAAGCTGGTGCCTGGTCCAACCGATCGCATCAGGATTCTGCCGTCCGTTCGGCAGAAGCAGGGCGACCGGCTCGGTGATCTCGCGTTCGTCGGCCGTGTTCACCGGCCCGGCCGCGGCATCCGTCATCGCACGCTCTTGATCGGCAGAATCGCCAACGCCCCGAGCACAGCGAAGACGATGCCGGCCACGAAGATCGACGCGTAGCCGCCGGTGAGGCTGATGAGCATCCACGCCACGAGCGGGGTGAGAGCCTGCGGCAAGGTCGTGGCGACGTTGAGGATTCCGAGGTCCTTCGCCGCGTCGCCCTCTTCGTCGGGAAGCACCTCGGTCATCAGCGCCAGGTCGACGCTGAGGTAGACGCCGTAGCCGAGGCCGAAGACGAAGGCGAGTGCGAACATGCCCGCCACCGTCGGCGTGACCAGCGGAATGACGAGGGCTCCACCCATGAGCAGCGACGACGCGATGACGAAGATCTTGCGTCGCCCGGTGCGGTCTGAAATGCGGCCGGACACGTAGGTGCTGAGCAGCGCCGCCACGAGCTGGGTGATTGTGAGCAGGCCAGCGAGACCGGCCGCCTCGACGACGCCCAAGCCGATGAAGTCGGTCAGCACGTAGAGCAGATAGGTCTGCACGCCCTGGTAAGCCAAGATCATGAGGAAGCGGGCGCTGAATGCCCAGGCGAAGTCGGGGTAGCGAATCGGGTTCACCCAGAATCCGCCGAGGAACTGCTTCCAGGAGAACGGCCGAAGCACGAGATCGGCGGATGACGCGTCACGGTTGAGCAGCACGTACGCGACCGCGACGAGGAAGATCCCGACGGCAAATGCCGCGTAGCCGACGCCGATGTTCTCCACGAAGACCCCGGCGCCGACGACGCCGATTCCCATTCCGGCGATCGTTCCCATTCCGATCACCGCTGAGGCGACGCCGCGGCGCTCCCTCGGAAAATGGTCGGTGACCACGGCGGGAACGGCGGTGCCGAGCGCGTTGAGCGCGAGCATGAGCAGCACCCAGACGACGGTGATCCAGAGCAGGGTGTTCATGGCGACCAGCAGCATCATGAACAACGCCGCTCCGCCCGCACCGGCCAGAATCCACGGGGCACGACGCCCCAGCCGACTGCGGGTGCGGTCGGACCAGGCGCCGACGAGCGGGTGGATGATCACCGCGCCGATAGCGGATGCCGTCATCACGAGCGCAAGGTTGCCGACTTTGTTCGCCTCATCGACCAGGGACACCTGCTGGGGAACGAAAATTGTCATGAAGGCGGCGTAGCAAGCCAGTAGCATCGCATTGATCGCGAAAAGCGAGACAAGCAGCTTGCGCTGTGGCGCTCGGGTCGCGGCGCTCGGGGCCGCGGGAAGTGTGTCGGTCATTAGGGTCCTCCTCGGTGAGGTGCGCCCCACACTATAGAGGACGTGGCGTTGCGAAAGAGCGCGCCAGGCCTCCTGGGCACTGAACTCGTGCGTGCACATGTGTGCACGTCGTTCGGCGCAGTGCCCGATGTGTCGGCGCGCGGGCGCTTCTGAAGCGATTTCGGCTCGGCGGCGGCGCGGTACCGCGTTCAGGAGTGGAGGTGTGTCGGTCGCGCCGCACCCGCGGAACCCCGGGCCGCCCCATCCGCGACACGCCCTCCGTTCCTGAACGCGGACCCGCGAGGTCTCGAGACACTCGCTGGCGCTCGCTCCTCGACCACCGGAATGGTGATATTCGTCCACCACCATGCCGCTCTCTGGCAGACTTCAGCATGAACCCGTTGTTGGAACGTCTCGGCGAACAGATCGGTGTGATCACCGAATTGAATCAACGGCAGGCCATGTTGGCCGCCGATGCCGGTCTGCGGGCTGCAGCCGAGCCGCCGCGGACTGCGACATCGACCACCGCATCCCGTTTTGGCCTTGCAGCGCCAGGCGCGGTCACGAGATCTCGACAAGCTCGATCACCGGATGCGCTCGATCCCCGCGCTGCCCAGCGGGATAGTCGGGTTCAGGGGCGGGCTAGGTGGTGGTCAGCTGTGGTCCGCCCCATCACCTCCCGAATGCACAGTATCGCCACCCGGGCCAAATAGAATCGGGGACGACGGGGAAGACGGCGGTTGCTGTGCTTTTCACTGCACAGCCAAAGGAGAACCGTGACCGATCGGAAAGCGCCTACAGCCTCAAGACGCATGCGCTCACTCGATGGTCTTCGCGGGGTCGCTGCGCTTGTCGTCGTTCTCGGGCATGCGCGCCTTGTCGCACTCCAAAATATCGACAGCCCGCTATTTCAACTTCCCGGCATCCGCCACGCACTTGAGCTGCTCGCTCTCCTCGGCGCCCATTCCGTGTGGCTCTTCTTCGTGTTGTCTGGCCTGGTCCTCTCGCGCATGATGCTCTCGACGGCAAACTTCGACTACGGCAACTACGTTCTCGGGCGGCTCGCACGCTTATACATCCCGGTCTGGGCCGCGGTCGCGCTCACTGCCGTGTCGATGCTTCTGATACCTCGCGATTCGCCTGGGTTGGGCCCGTGGGTTGACGCTCACCCAGACACCTACCTTCCCTCGGCGATAGTCAATGATCTTCTGCTCATCACTGGCTCCACCGGGAATCTCTCGCCATTGTGGTCTCTTCAGTGGGAAATCTTGTTCTCAGTTCTGCTCATTCTCTACACGGCATGCCTTCAGAAGGTGCCCCCGCTGGTCGGACTGCCATTGACGATTGCGCTCTGCATCGTCGGTCAACAAACCGACAACCAGGCGCTGATGTACATGTCGATGTTCGCCGTCGGTACCGCACTTGCCATCGCGTGGGATCAGCTGACAGCGATTCGCGACCGAGTTGAGGAGCGGATGCGTAACGTGTGGCCGCTCTATGTGGCACTACTCATGGTTGCATGCGTCCTCATCATTGCGCTGCAGATACTCCCCCGCCTCCTCGCGAAGTTCGGAGTCCCCGACCTCGTGATGAGTGTCGGCAGCATGGTGAGCACCATGGTTGCCCTGGCCGGCGCAATCGTACTTGTGGGTCTGGCCACCCCGCTACGGGCAGTCTTCGAAATTCGTGCCATCCAGTGGCTCGGGCTGATCTCGTTCAGCCTGTACTTGGTGCACGAACCGGTACTACTTGCCGCGGTCTACCTCTTCCGCGGCGATCCCGTTGCCATTGCCGTCGGGCTGCTGCTGTGCTTTCCGATCGCACGGCTCTTCTACTGGGCGGTCGAGAAGCCGTCGCACCGATTCTCGCGACGATTCAGCCGCTCGAAGCTGCCAGTGGAACCGGTGCCCACCACTGCTCAGTAAGCACGCCTCGTCCATCGATACGATCGCCGCCTTGCGCGCAGTAGCGGCGCTCACGGCGGGAGCGCAACGTCCGGCTGCCCTGCTCCCCAGTCGTCGTGCTTCTTATGCCGATCACCATTGGAGTCGGGCTAACACTCCTTCTCAAATTCTCGGGGCGATCTCGGGCATCACCAATAGCATGCTGAACAATGCCGCGGGGCACGAAGTCTTGCTCGCTCGTGCCGCTCGTACGCCCGGAACTCGCCATGCCGATACCGGGTGGCCTCCGCACGATCGACCCGTGGCTGACCGGAGCTGGAAAAACTGAAAGGTAGATCATGTCGCGAATTGCAATCATCGGCGGCCACGGAAAAGTGGCACTGCACCTGACCCGGGTGCTGACGAATACCGGCCACTCTGTCAGCGCGTTCATCCGCAATCCCCAGCACAGTGACGACGTGAGCCGCGCCGGCGCCACCCCGGTTCTCCTCGATATCGAGCACGCGTCGGTCGCGGAATTGGCAACGGCCTTTGCCGGCCACGACGCCGTAGTGTGGTCGGCCGGCGCGGGCGGAGGCGATCCGGCGCGCACCTGGGCTGTTGACCGGGATGCGGCCATCCGTTCGATGGATGCCGCCCTCGAAGCCGGAGTCGGGCGCTACGTAATGGTGTCGTATTTCGGCGCGAGCCTTGACCACGGGATTCCTGCGGACGACCCATTCTTCGCCTACGCCGAGGCCAAGGCCGCGGCAGACGAATATCTGCGCCGCACCGCGTTGTCGTGG
Organism: Glaciibacter kafniensis; assembly: GCF_039538945.1. Lineage (NCBI taxonomy): Bacteria > Bacillati > Actinomycetota > Actinomycetes > Micrococcales > Microbacteriaceae > Glaciibacter > Glaciibacter kafniensis. Next base: position 160,428 of record NZ_BAABCN010000012.1, read on the forward strand.
ACGATCTTGGGACCCGGCACACTCACTCTCGAACCGGCCACCGGCCTGATCGACGTAAGCGACGACGCCGCGGGCGGTTCCATCGGCCGGCAAGACGTGGCGCAGGTGGCCGCGGCAGTGTTGCAGCGGCCGGCCACGGCGGGAATGTTCATCCAGTTCAACACAGGCGCGACGCCGATCGATGAGGCGCTGAACCAGCTGACGAGCTGACCAGCATCCGGATGCTGTCAATCGCGTCAGCAGAAACCGTCCAGATTGCACATCGGTCGTGAGAAACCGCACCGATCGTGCGGTGCCAGCAGACCTTTGCGGTTTCTGCAGCGTTAGTTAAAGCGAGAAGAGCCCGACACTTCGTGCCGGACTCTTCAGCGTTGGTGGAGCTAAGGGGACCCCGTCGTTCGGGCTCCGCCCTCTCTCCTCCTCGAATCACAGCGTTCATTAACGATGAAGAGCCCGACACTTCGTGCCGGACTCTTCATCGTTGGTGGAGCTAAGGGGATTCGAACCCCTGACCTTCTCATTGCGAACGAGACGCGCTACCAACTGCGCCATAGCCCCAAACTGCTTATGAAGATTATCACGCGCCGCGGTGTGGTTTCGTCCGGATTGCCATTCCCGGCCGACTTCCGGCAAATTACTTTCGCAACTTTCCAGCAGATCAGCCCGTTACGCAGGCGGAGGCAGCGCTCCGCCGCATTTCGGGCAGACCCCGAGAGTGGGATCGTCGATGTAGGAACCGCACTCCGGGCAGACATTCGCGAGCCAACACGCGGGATCCCCACCCTGATCCTCGAGAGAATCGTCGACAGGCGGATTGCTGGGGTCTTCGTTATCCGGCAGCACGGCGACGACGCAGCACATCATCAAGGTCGGACATGCCCGATTCGGTGTCGCCGACGATTCCCATCGAGGCGAACTTGCTCGAGGCAGCGGATGCCGCTGGCGCGGCCGTGCGCGTTGGCTTCGTGATCGGGGTGACGGCAGCCGCGAACGCGATCTCGCGCTCTGCCGCACGACGCGCCAACTCGGCCTCTGAAGCCGCCTTGCGCAGCTCAGCACCGGCATCCACCGACGCCATCGCGGTCTGCAAGACCGAACCGCGCGTGAGGTACATCGGGCGCGGAAGCGGCTTCGGCGTCCACGTGGGGGCGGGCGCCGGGGCCTCGTCGAACTGCACCGGCTCGAACCGCTGAGCCCGCTGACGAGCAACCGGCGGCGCGACAACCACCTGCTGGGCAACACGCTCAGCGCGGGCAATCTTGGCCAGACGCGACAAACCACCGAGCGCCGTCACCGAGGCGACCGCGCCCAGGCCGAGCAGTATCCAAGAGCCGCTGACGGCACCGACAATGCTGCCGGCCACCACCGACACGACACCGACGAACAGAAGAAGGGTGCGACGCGCGCGCTGGGCACGCAGTCGACGCCGAGAAGCCTGAGCGATGTCAGAAGCAGACTGAACCGAGCCGGCCGATGCCAGCCCAGGTGCCGACACGGTCGTCACGCCCGCGACACTCGGCATCGAGGCGGCGGCCTTGACCACTGCCGCACGGCGAGCCGCGATTGCGGCGTTCGTCGACGCCTTCAGCTCGGCACGGGCCTTCACCTCGGCCTGAGCCAGCAGCTTCTGCTGACTCGACACCGTGCGCGCGTTCGCCTCGAGCCGCACCTGCGCGGGAATCTCGGCCGTCTCGGCCAGAATTCGCAAGGTCTGCTGCAGGCGCACGGCGTTGCGTTCCATCGCGAAGTACTGCCTTCGGCGGGCCCAGGTCGGCATGAAATAGGCAACCCACAAGAGGGCAGCCACCGCCACCATTACGCCCCCGCCCAGCACCTCACCGCTCATGTTCTTACGGTATGAGTTACAAGGCTATGCATGGCTGATTACCAGGGGTGTGTCATCGATCAATAATGGGCAATTGGCGCGCCGCTGCGGCCCGATCTTCGGCGGTCACCGTTGCCGCATGGGGAGGCACCGTGTCGGACCGCCACCGTTGCAGCACACCCTGTTGCAGCTCTTCGGCCACCAGACCGAAGCAGAAATGGTCTCGCCAGTCTCCATTGATGTGAATGTAGCGCCGCCGCAGACCTTCGTAGCGAAAGCCGAGCTTCTCGACCACACGCAGCGATGCCTCGTTCTCGGGGCGGATGCAGATCTCCATCCGGTGCAAACCGAGCTGATAGAAGCAGTAGTCAGTGGCCAGCGCCACCGCTGTCGGCGTGATCGATTTGCCCGCGAACCGCTCCCCCACCCAATAGCCGATCGTCGCGCTCGACAGCGAGCCCCAACTGATCGACGATACGTTCAGCTGACCGGCCAGCTGCCCCTCGTACTCCACGATGAACGGCAGACCGTGGCCGGAACGCGAGTGTGCGAGAAGACTCCGGATGCTGGACCGCGTGTCGAACGACATCGGCGCATACGGGTTCGTCGCCTCCCACTTGCGCAGCCAGCTGCGATTCGCCATCAGTTCGTGGTCGAGAGCCCGCGCGTCGCGCACCCGGATCGGCCGGAGCGTGATGGATCCGTCACGGAGCGTCGGGATCGTGATCGCCATGCTGAAAGCCTTTTTAGTCGAGGGTCGCGGCGAACTCGCGCAGCCACGGACGCAGCTGGTCACGCAGATCGTCACGGTCGACGGCGAGCTGCACGATTGCTTTGATGTAGTCGACGCGGTCGCCGGTGTCGTAGCGACGGCCCCGGAAGATGACGCCGTAGACGCCGCCGGTGGTCTCCGGCGTGACGGCCATCTCTTGCAGCGCGTCGGTCAGCTGAATCTCGTTGCCCTTGCCCGGCTTGGTGTGCTCAAGCACTTCGAAGACCTCTGGGCGCAGCACATAGCGGCCGATGATGGCGAGGTTGGAGGGAGCATCCGCAGCGGACGGTTTTTCGACCAGGCCGGTGATGCGCACCACATCGGGGTCGTCGGTCACCTCGATCGCGGCCGCTCCATACAGATGGATCTGCGACGGATCGACTTCGAGCAACGCGACGACGCTGGTGTTACGCGACTCCTGCTCGAACAGCATCTTGTCGAGCAGGGGGTCGCGGGAGTCGATGATGTCGTCACCGAGAAGCACAGCGAATGGCTCGTTGCCGACGTGCATCTTCGCACGCAGCACGGCATGGCCGAGCCCGAGGGGATCCCCCTGACGCACGTAGTGCATATCGGCGAGGTCGGTCGACGCGTTGACCTTGGCGAGGCGTTCCCGATCGCCCTTCTGCTCCAGCAGCGCTTCGAGCTCGGTCACCCGGTCGAAGTGGTTCTCGAGGGAATTCTTGTTGCGTCCGGTGACCATCAAGACATCGTGCAGCCCGGCCGCCACCGCCTCTTCAACCACATATTGAATCGCGGGTTTGTCGACGACGGGCAGCATCTCTTTCGGCATCGCTTTCGTTGCCGGTAGAAAACGCGTACCGAGCCCCGCCGCCGGTATAACTGCCTTTGTAATCTTGGTTCCCATGACCCCTACGTTATCGGCATCTAGGATGAAAGGCATGGTCTCTGACATCGGTCACCGAAAGCGGGCGCTCCGCGCGGAATTGCGGGAGCGCCGTTCGACGCGAACTTCCCGTGAACGCGATGCCGCGACCGCCGGATTCACCGAAAACCTTCAGAGTTTGGTCATCGACCTCTCCGCACGGTCAATTTCCTGCTATCTCTCAGCTCGCGATGAGCCGAACACCCGACCGTTTCTCAACTGGGCCGAGGCAGAAGGCATCCGCATTCTGTTTCCGGTCTCTCGTGAAGACGGTCTGCTCGACTGGACCGTCGGTGAAGAGCAAGTAGAAGTCGAAGGCATCCATGGGTTGCCGGAGGCCGCCGGTCAGCTGCTCGGACCGATCGCCATCAATGATGTCGACCTCATCATCGTGCCGGCTGCCGCCGTCGATGAGCATGGCGTGCGCATGGGCTGGGGGCGCGGGTACTACGACAAGACGCTCGGTTCCATGGAGAAGAGCCCGCCGGTTTACGCCGTCGTCTACGACAACGAGTTCGTCGACGAGGTTCCCCACGAAGTACACGATCAGGCGGTCAACGGCCTGATCACCCCGACGAGAATCCTCTCGTTCTAAACGTTTGGCGCGCATCCGCCCGCCGACACCCCCAGCTGGAGATTCAGTGCCCACCTATTCCTACCGTTGCACCGCGTGCGACACCGCCTTCGACATCCACCAGGCCTTCACCGACAGCACCCTGACCGTGTGCCCCACCTGCCAGGGAAAACTGCGCAAGGTCTTCTCGTCGATCGGCGTGACCTTCAACGGTTCGGGCTTCTACCGCAACGACTCACGCGACTCAGGAAAGTCGACGATCAAGGCATCGTCAGGCAGTTCGTCAGGCAGCTCGACCGGTGAGTCCGGATCAAAGGCCGCCGCGTCGACTACTGCCGCACCGAGCACCTCCGGTAGTGTCACAAGCGCAACATCTGCACCATCAACCAGCAAGAGCGCGTCGGCACCCTCGGCTTCGTAGGTCCTTCCCGCTCGAGGAAGGACCTGCCTTGATTCAGGGCTTCAAAGAATTCATCATGCGCGGCAATGTCATCGACCTTGCCGTCGCCGTAGTCATTGGCGCGGCGTTCACCGCAGTCGTGACGGCCATCGTCACCGGAATTTTCAACCCGCTGATTGCTGCGATCTTCAATTCCGAGGATCTCGCTCAGGCATTGGTGCTCCCGCTTCCGGGCGGCGGCGGGTTGGCGTTCGGCCTCGTGCTGGCCGCCATCATCAACTTCCTGCTGATCGCCGCAGTCGTGTATTTCGTGTTCGTGATGCCGATCAACAAGATGAAGGAAGCCCAGGAGCGCCGCCGCAACGGTGGAGTGCTGCCGGTCGCTGACGCTGCTGCCGCATCCGCTGCCGCATCCGAGCTTGACCTGCTCGTCGAGATCCGCGACCTGCTGGCCGCCAGCACGGCGAAGGACCCGCGGCACACGCTGTAGTCACCCTCGTTGGTCGAGGAGCACGCGACGCAGGAGCGCGCATCTCGAGACCAGGCGAGCCAGTCTCCGGACTTGGGTCGCGTATGAAGGTCGGCTCGCGCGATCTCGAGACGCGGCCGACTCCGTCGGGCGCTCCTCGATCAACGAGATTCCACCTAGCGGCCGTTGACCGCCGTGATGATTGCCGCCACGATCGCGATCACGATGAATCCGCCCAGCGCCAGACGACGCAGCCAGACGTCGGCCACCGCATAACGAGTGCGACGGCGTTTCTGCGGTGCCGGTTGTGTGTCGGGCTGTGGGTCGGGCTGTGGGTCCACCGACGGATCGGTTGAGGCATCTGCCGTCGGCTCGTCCACGGTGGGTCCAATCTTTTGTGCAACCTCAAGCCTAACCGCTGACCGCTCCGCCGCGGTCGGGTGATCACGGCGAGCGAACTGGTTCAGGCCCCGATGCCGTACGACTCAATGACCTCGCGCATGCGCGGCATCCCGAACTGGTCGGCGATCTGCACACCCGTCGGAGCGCCGAGACCCGGGTTCGCGCCGGCGTCGAGCAACGCCCGCAGAATCACCTCGTTGCCCCGAAACACCGCACAGGCGATCGCGGTCTGGCCCATCGCATTGACGACCCCGGTGTCGGCGCCGCGTCGCAGCAGCTCCGCAACAGTGTCGACGTGCTGCTGATAGGCGGCGACGATCAGCACGGTGTCACCACGGTCGTTGCGGATGTCGATGGGCACTCCCGCATCGATCATCTCGCCGAGCGGGCCGGTGGCCCCCTGCCGTGCGAGGTCGAAGACGCCCTCGACGACCGGGGCGCTCAGTTCGCCGCTGGTCGGTTCGGTGCCGGTCTGTTCTGAATTGTCATCACGCATGCTGTCTCTCTTTCGTCTTTCGCAGGGCCGTTCGACAACGCTCCGCTACCAGTGCGGCGGGCGGTCGAGGCGCAGGCGGTCGTCGTTCTCACCGCGGGTTGCCGGTTTGTCACCGCTGACGGATGCGACGCCGCCTTCTTCACGTTCGACCGGAACGTCGGGGCTCGGGTCGGTGTTCGGTGCCGGCTCCAGGCGGGCTCGCCGCGAGCGACCGCCGGCTTTCACGATCGCCTGACGCGGTGTGTCTGGCCGCTGCGGGGCGGGCGTCGGGTCGTCGGTGCTCATGCTTTCCAGGGTAGCGGGCTGGGGATCGCCTCCTCGTTGGTCGAGGGCGAGCGAGCGAGCGCAGCGAGCCCGTGTCTCGAGACCCAGCGAGCCGACGTTCGAACTCAACCCGAGTTCAAGGACTGGCTCGCGAGATCTCGAGACGCGTGCTCGCAGCTCGCGCGCTCCTCGATCAACGAAACGGGCATATACCTAACGAACGCGGCCGACTCCTCGATCAACGGGATCTCCACATCTGCGCAACAGGGGCGCGAGTAGTTCTGATTTCGCTGATGAACTTCAGGCTCATATGACTCTGAAGTTCATGAGAGAAAACGCGGCCCCCGGCTCGGGGCTGCGGCGATTCCAGTGATCGAGGATGCGGTCTCGATAAGCTCGACCAACGAGATGGCGCGGACGCGAGAGCTACTCCGCCGGACGCACTCCGACCAAGGCCGCCACGCGCGCCGCCACGGCATCCGGGTTCGTGAACAGATCGAAGCTGTGCACCCGCAGGTAGTGCCAGCCGAGACGGCGCAGCACTTCGGGGCGGAGACGCAGCGATTCGCGCAGGCTCGAGCGCCCGACGACGGCATCGGTTTCGACGGCCACCGCCCGCCCGCCATACGACGCGGCCAGCGCAAGCTTGCCCCTGTGCCCGAGCGAGACGCGCAGCCCGAGCCCTTCGAGTCGCGACGCCAGGTCAACCAGCAGCGCCTCACGCGCATCCGGTGCCGACACCTCGCTGGCGTTCGTCTCGGTTTCGCTCAGCACCTGGGCGAGCGCGAGGATGCCGTAGCGCTGACGGTCGACCTCAATGTCCGACGGCCTGAAGCACGACACGATGTCCATCGAGCGGCGCGCTCGCGTCATGCCGATGGCGAGCAGACGCTCTCCGCCGGGCTCGCCGAGTGAACCGAAGTTCGACAGCATCCGTCCGTGCGGGGTGCGTCCGTAGCCGATCGAGAAGATCACCCGGTCGCGACTCTGCGCGACCGCCTGCTCGAGGGTGAGCACAGTGAATGGTTCTGCCCGGTCTTTGAGTATGAAGTCGGAGAGGTCGGTGCGCTTGGCGAACGCCGCGAGCACGGCCTGGTGCACCCGCACCGCGTGGCGGGCGCTGGCGGTGATCACCATGAGCGATTCGCGCGGGCGCTTCATCGCGTGCTCCATCACGAGCGCGACAACCTGCGTCACCTCGGCGTCGACACTCTCGACGGCGCCGCTGTCGGGGTCCGGCATGCCGTGACCACCCGCAACATAGTTGAGCGTGAGGCTGCCATGACCCAAGAAACTTCCGGCCCACGGATGCGAGTCGATGCGGCCACCGTAGAACCGGTGGTTGACGAGCTCGGCGAGGTCTTCGCCGCCGGCTCGGTAACTGCGCGTCAGCGTGAGCGTGGGCAGCAACTCGCCCAGGCGGGCCAGCGCGGAGTCGGCGTGCAGCGCATCGACATTCGTCTCCTGCGCGGTCATCGCCGATTGGATGACGCTGGAATCCGACGCATCCGTCAGCGCAGTCGCGAACGGTGACGGCGTCTGCGTGACCGGGTCGCCGAACGCCACAATCTGCTTGCCGCGACGAATCGCACCGAGGTTCTCGGCCAGCGTCGTCGCCCCGGCATCGACCAGCAGAACGGAGTCGAAGAGGGCTGTGTCGGTCAGGCCGGCCACCTCGTAGGGCGAGGCAAGCCAGACCGGCGCGAGCACGCGGCCGAGGTGCGGCGCCTCGGCCTGTAACAGTTCGGGGGTCGCCCGGTCGGCGCGCAGCATGCGGCGCAGCGCGTTCGCTTCGTCTGGCCAGTCGACGACACCGATCTTCCAGGTTTCGCCGAGCATCCAGGCGAGCAGCTGACCCGTGGTGGATGCGTGCGCCTCGTCAACGAGTTTGAAGTCGGCTTCGAGGCGGTCGAGCACCTGGGTGTTCGCGTTGAGGAGCGCCTTGTCGGCGGAGAGCATCGTCTCGAGCACCGACTGCCACCAGGCGAGTTCGAGCTCGGCGGCGACATCCTGTTCGGAAACATGGCGGCGCGACAGGTCGGTCATCAGCGGGTCGAGGTTGCTCTCGCGCAGCGTCGAGAGCAGCGCGGTGCGCTCGTGCAGGTTGGCGAGCACCTCACTCTCGGCGGCCAGACCGGCGATCGTGTAGACGAGCTCCTTGATCGGGCGGTTGGCGAGTTGCCGGGGAGTGCCGGCGATGCCGAGCGGACCATCGAGTTTCGTCAGGTCTTCGGCGACGCGTGCGTAGGCGACGTGCACATCGGCGATGCCGACCGGCACCTCTGGGGTCGAGCCGGCGACCACGTAGCGCTGCCAGAGCGTGCGCTGCTGCTGGATGCGACGCAGGCTCTCGTTCATATCGCTGACATGCACGCCGGGCCGCAGGTACTCCTCTGCCAGCTTGCGCAGGCGTCGGCGGCTGGCCCCCGACATCTCGGGGGCATCGCGCCGGGCCGCGGTGGCGGCGATCAGCTCGGTCAGCGGGCGGTCGAAGACCGCCGGCTGAAACCGGTCAAGGGTTTCGCGAATGTCGAGCAGCAGGCGCAGGTAAATGCCGAGCTCGGTAATCGTCTCGAACGGGCGCAGCTTGGTCTGTCCGACGAGCCCGAGGGCGCGTTCGAGCAGTCGCGGCAGTTCGTGCTGGTTGATGCGCTTGGCGAGTTCGTGCGAGGTGGATGCCTCGTTCGTATTCGCGAATGCCGCGCCGTACCAGGGCGAGTCGCCTGGCCCGTAGCGAAACTCGCCGAGGGCGGCCGCCTTGTTCAGCGTGGCCGCCGCCGAGGCACGGTCGTGGGCAAGAAGTTCGAGAGCCCGGCGATCCAGGCGTGCGGTGGTGGCCGGCGGCGAGGGAAGCTGGGCCAGACGCGCCAGCTCACCGAGGGCGTCGAGCACCGAGACGCCGAGGGCCGGGTCGCGCCGGGTCAGGGCGCCACGGTAGTCGAGCAGCACCTTGCGCAGACGCACGAGCGCGTCGTCGACGTCGCCGACCTGCGGCTGCGTGACCTTTTCGTTGCGGGTGATCGACTGGATCAGGTCACGGCGCAGCGAGCGCGGGCTCACCGCGACGCCCTGCAGACCGACCTGCTGCAGACGGTGGGCGATGCCGTCGAGGCTCGACCGGCGCGCACTGACCACGAGCACACGCTTGTGCTGCGCGATGAGGGCGCCGATGGCGTTGACGATGGTCTGGGTTCCACCGGTTCCCGGCAGGGTCTTCACCACGAGCGAGTTGCCGGCCGCGATCTGGCTGACCACGTTTTCTTGCTCGGCGTCGGCGTCGAGCAGCAGCGTGTCAGTCGCCGGCGGGCGGGCATCCTGACCCACAGGGGCGACGGGCTGGTAGGCCGACTCGATGACGCCGCGAGCCCGCGGGTTGCCGGCGACCGCGTCGAGCAGCGGATGCTGCAGGTTCGCAGCATCGGCGGCGAGCGCACGACCGACGTCGGCGAATGAGGAGACGACGAGGCGCGGCGCGACGTTGAACCAGGGCAGGTGCGAGGTGAGTCCGCGCAGGCGGTCGATCACCGGCTGCGGTTTGAACGCGCCGTTGGTGATCGCCAGGGCGACGAACGCGTCGGCGTCGAGGGTGATCTGAAACTGGTCGTGCAGGGCGCGGGCCAGCTCAGGGTTCAGGTAGGGGGCGCCGTTGAGTTTGAGCTCGAAGTCACGGCCATAGCGACGGATGGCCATCGGCCGCAGCAAGACCGGCGCACTGAAGTCGACGTTGCCGTGACGCCATTCGGCCAGACCGATCGCCAGGTGCACCGATTCGATGCCGCGCATCGAGCGCAACTCGATGCCCTTCTGGGTGATCTCCCCCGCGGCAAGGCGGGCGTTGCGCAGGGCGAGCTCGTCGCGGATCAGGTTCGACAGCAGGGTCGTCTTGCCCGTGATGAACTGGGGCAATCCGCCCGGATGCGACGCGCTCAGTTCGATGCGTGTGCGCGGGCTGTCCGAGAAGTGCAGCAGCGGCGAGCGCCCGCCGACCTGGGCCAGTTCGTCGCGCCAACGCTGCCAGACCGGCTCGGCAATGTTGCCGGCGAGCAGTGTCGGATCGCCCAGGCTGACCGCGTGCGGAGAGGTCGAGTTATGCGGATCGGGTGCGGGCGCGCCCGAGTACTCGGACAGATTGTCGTCGTCTTCTGGTTTTCTATCGAGGCGCCACACAGGCCTACCCTAATTCGCCCGAGCGCCATTTGCCGTGAGGCGGTGCGAGTTTCGCGGTTTCTTGCCCCCCATTTTGTGGGGAGGCCCGGCGCGTCGCGATGCGGCGAGGCGTGAGCAGGCACGGAGAGGTCGTTGTAAGAGCGCGGCGGAGGCGTCGCGGGAGCGCCGTCCGCACCGGGCAGAATGGTTTGATGGCACTCCCCTTGATCACGCTCCCCCTGGTTGAACTGCATCTGCACATTGAAGGCACTCTCGAGCCGGAACTGATCTTCGATCTCGCCGCGCGCAACGAGGTGACGCTCCCCTGGGCTTCCCTCGACGAGTTGCGCGCCCAGTACGAGTTCGCCGACCTCAGCTCATTCCTCGACCTCTACTACCGCAACCTCGATGTGGTGCGGCAACGCGTCGACTTCGCCGATCTCACCCGCGCCTACCTCAAACGTGCCGCAGCGGGTGGGGTGCGCCACGCTGAGATCTTCTTCGACCCGCAGGCGCACACGAGCCGCGGCATCCCATTGGCGATCGCACTCGGCGGCGTGCATGATGCGCTGGCGAATTCGGTGGCCGAGTTCGGGCTCAGCACCAAACTGATCGTGACGTTTCTGCGCGACCGCCCGGCATCCGAGGCGCTCGAGATTCTGCAGCAGATCCTGGCGGGCGATGTGTCCATCGATGGAATCGGACTCGACTCGGCGGAGGTCGGCTATCCGCCGTCGCTGTTCATCGAGGTGTTCTCGCTGGCCCGTGCGAACGGCCTGCACCTCGTCGCCCACGCCGGTGAGGAAGGCCCGCCCGCCTACGTCTGGGAAGCCCTTGACCTGCTGCAGGTCGAACGCGTCGACCACGGCATCCGCAGCCTCGAAGACGATGCGCTCGTCGAACGTCTGGTCGCCGACCGCATCCCGCTCACCGTCTGCCCGCTGTCGAACGTGCGCCTGCGCGTCATCGACACTCTGGCCGACCACCCGCTGCTCGGCATGCTCGAGCGGGGGCTGCTCGTCACGATCAATTCCGACGACCCGGCCTACTTCGGTGGGTACGTCGACGACAACGTTGCGGCGTTGACGGCCGAGTTCGCTCTGGATGCCGCCCAGCTCGCTCTGCTGGCCCGCAACGGAATCGAGGCCTCGTTTCTCGCTGCCGCCGAGAAGGCCGTTCTGAACGCTGAGGTCGACGTCTGGTTGCAGTCGCAATCTCGTTGATCGGGCAATTTCGTTGGTCGAGGAGCACGCGACGTAGGAGCGCGCGTCTATGAGGCATATGGGCCATTTCGTTGGTCGAGGAGCGCCCGACGGAGTCGGCCGCGTCTCGAGACCACGCGAGCCGATCTCCGGACTTGGGTCGCGTATGAGGGTCGGCTCACGAGGTCTCGAGACGGCCGCGGGCGGCCTCCTCGACCAACGAAACGGGCATTTTCGTCTTCGCCGGGGGTGGCGCATTTGCTGCATCGTGATTCGATGGCACAGATGCTCACCGCGAGCGGGAAGTTCACTATGAAATTGGAGACCACTATGGCTGACAACGATGGAATGTTCCTCTACATCGGCACGTACCCGAGCGAAGATGCCGCCCGCGCCGACTACGACGTCGTCAAGGATCTGCATTCTGCTGGTGCCGTCGGCACCTACGATGCGGCAGTGATCACGAAGAGCGCGGACGGCAAGGTGCATGTCAACAAAGATGAGATGGCGACAAGGCACGGCGGGTGGGGTGGCGCTGCCGCCGGCGCCGTGGTGGGCCTTCTCTTTCCTCCGGCCATTATCGGCACCGCGATCGTCGGCGGTGCGATCGGCGCGGCGAGTGGCCACCTCTGGCGCGGTGTCTCCCGTTCCGATGTCAAGGAGCTCGGCGATCTTATCGATGCCGGCGAGGCTGCATTGCTCGTTGTCGGTGCCAGCACCGTCGAAGAGGCGATCGACAAAGCAGAGCTCAAGGCTGAGAAGCACGTCATCAAGCAACTCACCAAGGTGAAGAAGTCCGAGTTCGACGAGGTGGTCAAGGCAGCCGCAGGCGAAGTCAGCTGACGCAACTCACCGAACGTTGGATGGGACCGCAATGGCCCGGTTTCAGAGGAATCTGGCCGGGCCATTCCCGATTCCGGGCGTTCTGTCATCCGTGGACAGGGGTGCAAGCAGGTCAGGTGAGAGGCTTCGCGTGCCCCATATACTCCATCGATTGCTGCGACGAATTGACCATGGATCGGTATCGTCCACCGGCGCGTGCGCGCGGGTCGCGGGGCGGCAGGTAGGCCGCGCGGAGTGACGCCGATATGCCCTGAGCGGTTTGCCTCAACATCACCAGGTGGCGGCCCGGATCGACCTCGTCGTTGCTCACGACCACGCTCAGGGCGGCGACCACGAGGCCGTCTACGCCGGTGACAGCAACCGCGAGGCCTCGCGCCTGAGGATGAATGAGCCCGCTCGCGACGACATGGCCGCTCTCACGCACCTCGGCGAGAACCCGCCGCAGCTGGTCACCCGAGCTGATCGAATTCGCAGTGAAGCACGTGAGGCCTCGCTCGATGACGTCCTCGACGAGGTCCTCGCTCGACTGAGCGAGCAGCAGGAGCCCACTTGACGACGCATAGAGCGGGTGGCGCCCGCCGATGATCGTGAGGTTGACCACGGCATCACGGGTCGAAAGCCGCTCGAGAAAGAGCACCTCATGGCCATCCAATACCCCGAGTTGCGTGTGCTGGCGTACCCGCGCGTGGAGCTCTTGCATGTACGGCATGGCCGTCTCCCGCAGCCCCAGCGCTCCCGGCGTGCGGCAGGCTAATTCCCACAGGCGAACCCCCAGTCGGTACTTCTTGTCAGCCCTGCGCTCGACGAGTCCATGCTGTGCGAGCTCAACGAGAATGCGTTGCGTCGTCGTCACAGGCGTCCCGGTTCGTTGCGCGACCTGCGAAAGCGTGAGAAATGGCGAATCGATGTCGAAAGCCGAGAGAACCCGCATCGCCCTGCTCAATGAGGACTGCCCGCTCGATGCCTTTGCCATGCTTTGCGTCCTCCCGCCCCGACGATGTGGATGAGGCCCGGCTCGGTCGGATGCCAGCGGGCCGTCTTCAGACAGTATCCCTTTCAAAGGAAAGTCTGCTAGCTCCAGATTGCCCTCGGCTCATACGCTGGCCCGGCGGTCCGACCCTGGACCCGCTGGAAGAAGGGGGCGATGGTGACAGCACCTTTGCCGGTCGGCACGGAATCGAATGATCCCGAGCGGCCAAGCACACCGCGGCAGGATGTCCTGTGCGTTCGCGAAACCGTCACAGCCGCTGACGGGGTTGTGCGAATCACCCTCGCGCGCCCCGATGGGGCGCGCCTTCCGGATTGGTCTCCGGGAGCGCATATCGACATTCTGCTTCCCAACGGTCTCACGCGACAATATTCGCTGTGCGGTGATCGATGGGATGCACATCGCTTCACGATCGGTGTTCTTCGGGAACCACAGAGTCGAGGAGGGTCCCGCTTCATTCACGAGCAGCTCGCGGTTGGCGATGTGGTTGGCTTCGGTGGACCCCGCAACAACTTCCGTCTGGACCCGGCCCCGAGCTACCTGTTCGTTGCAGGAGGAATCGGGATCACCCCGCTTCTCCCGATGATGGATCAGGCCAGCCGGGTGGGCGCCGACTGGTCCCTTCTCTATGTTGGACGCTCGCGACGCACCATGGGATTCCTGAACGAGCTGGAGCGCTTCCGAACTCACGTGAGCGTCGTGGCCACCGACGAGTCGGGGCGGCCGGATCTGATCGACCTGCTGTCCCAGACGACGGGCTCAAAGATCTATGCCTGCGGCCCCGAATCACTGCTCGGTGCGATCCGCGCGGCGACCTCCGAGCAGCCGGCCGGATGGGTACGCATGGAGAGATTCAGCTCGTCAACGCTGATCGCATCTGCGCGCAGCGATTTCGATGTTGAACTCGCGCGTTCGGGACGGGTTGTCAGGGTCTCGCAAGACACGACCATCGTGGAGGCGCTCCGCCGGGCGGGAACCGACATCCTCACGTCGTGTGGAGAGGGCATCTGTGGCACCTGTGAGACATCGGTGCTGAGCGGAGCGATCGACCATAGGGATTCGCTGCTCGACGATGAGGAGCGCCGCCTGGGAACATGCATGTTCCCCTGTGTTTCCCGTTCGCTGGGCGACCGCCTGGTACTCGACCTGTAACCGTGACGCTCTGCCACTGTGACACCCCGACGATGAGGAAGACCGAATGATCCACGCACCAACGACCCCAGATCCCTTCGGCCGTGCCGTTCTGGAGAACCCCCAGCCTTTCCACGAGTGGCTCCGTGAGACCGCTCCCGTCGTGTATCTGGAGCAGTACGGTGTGTATGCAATGGGGCGATACGCCGACGTTCATGCGGCGCTCGTCGACTGGCAGAATTTCGAGTCGTCGTCGGGCGTGGGCATCAGCAACTTTCGCAAGGAGGCGCCGTGGCGTCAGCCCAGTGTGCTGCTCGAGGCCGACCCACCCCACCACGATGCACCGAGGGGCGTGCTTGCCAAGATTCTCAGTGCACGCGAGCTCGGGCGGCTGCGGGCCCAGTGGGTGGCCGACGCCGATGAGCTCGTCGATTCTTTGCTCAGCCGCGGCACCGAATTCGACGCGGTTCCCGAGCTCGCCGAGGCCTTTCCGCTCAGAGTTTTTCCGGACGCGGTGGGCATCAGCGGAGAGGGGCGCGAGAACCTCCTGCCCTACGGTGATCACCTCTTCAACACCTTCGGTCCCCACAACTGGTTGACAGCGAAGGGTGAACCCCACATCGCCGAGAGCTCGAGGTGGGTAGCCGAACAGTGCTCACACGAGGCATTGTCTTCGGAAGGGTTCGGCGCGCGGATCTGGGCGGCCGCAGACCGGGGCGAAATCACTGCCGCTCAGGCCCCTCTCATGGTTCGATCCCTGCTTTCGGCAGGCGTCGACACGACGGTGATCGGTCTCTCCGCCATTCTCAACGCATTCGCGACACATCCCGAGCAGTGGCAGAGGCTGCGCCACGAGCCGGCGCTCGCCCGCGCGGCATTCGACGAGGCAATACGGCTCGAGTCACCCGTGCAAACGTTCTTCCGAACGGCGACACGCGACATCGTGCTCGGCGAGACGGTGATTCCGGAGGGCGAGAAGATTCTCATGTTCCTGGCATCCGCCAACCGAGATCCGCGTCGGTGGACGGACCCCCACTCATTTGACATCACGCGAGACCCCTCTGGCCATGTCGGTTTTGGCATGGGAATTCACCAGTGTGTAGGCCAGCATGTCGCGCGTCTCGAGGCATCGATCCTGCTCGCTGCGCTCGCACGACGCATCTCGGCGATCGAACCGGCAGGCTCCGCCGTGCGGCACCTCAACAACACTCTCCGCGGATTCGATTCGATCCCCGTCTCGGTCACCGTCGCGTGACGGCGAACACGCAGCACCTGTACTGGGGCATTCATGCCGGGTTCGTACGCTACGTGGAGTCGCTGGCCGACGGCGCCGTGACAACCAACGGTGCCTTCCGAACCGAGCCGGGTGACTTTGCCTTCGATGTCTCCGAGTTTCGCGGCGACGAGATCCGCGCATCGGGGGGCGTGCACTTCGTCGGGCACGGTGGAGCAATCGACTTCGAGCTGCGGGACCCATGGATTCGGCGCGAGGGCGCAACGCATCTCCTCACCTGTGGGGCCGGTGACGCTGACGACGGCGATTGGAGAATTCCGTTCGCCGTCGTCGACGCGTCAGCACTGTTTCGGGGTGAGCCGGCCGAAGCACTGCTGACCGAGGAGGGTTCAGACGTCTTCTTCGGCCGCTATCTGCCGGGTGCGCGTCTGGATCCCGTGCTGCTGCTTCCATCATCGCCACTCGCGTAGTCGATGGTGAACTGAGGGAGGATGAGATCGGACCGAACACGGGCGAACCGCACGGCGACGCGTTTGCCTACCTCGGCTTGAGGCCACTGGCCGGGCAACAGATTGGACGTCAGCACCATCGCGCCATCCGTGCCATCAACGCGCACGTGAATGATGGGGAGCGGGAGCAGGTGGGCGAATGCGGCATCGAGCGACCGTCGCACCGTGACGGCACCGACGATCGTCCCTGTGCCAGCGAGTTCCTCCCACACCGGTTCGCGCGCGTGACATGACGGGCAGTGCGCGCGAGGCGGCCAGCGCCACTCACCGCAGGCGCCGCACCGTTGCCCCACAAGCACTCGGCGTTGACACGCCTCCCAGAACGGCGTGCTGTCGACATCCGGTCGGCTTGGAGCGCGAAGAATATTCACGAGTCCCTCCTCAGAATGAGAGCGCTGTCGCCCGACTCGCTCACGACGAGGCCGAACTCCGGGTCTCGTACCTGGCGACAATAGCGACGATCATGATCGTGACTCCCGTCACAGAAGTCGTCACGCACACCGGTACCCCGCAGCTGCTGCACCGCTTCGACGACATGCCCGAGCCCCGCTGTGGTGCCTTCCGACAGATGCCCGCCGTGCGTGTTCACCGGTATCGGGCCGTCCAGGGCGAAATCGCCTTGGCGAAGCCGGTCGGGGCTGGTACCCGGTTCGCATAAGCCGAATTGCTCGATGTGCATCAATGCGACACCGGTGAACGGGTCGTAGACCTCCGCAAGATCAATATCCGACGGTTTCACTCCGGCCAGTCGATAGAGTTCCGGCGCGAGCGCTGAAGCGTTCATCTCCCAGTGAGCGGCGGCGTTGCGACGACGCACTGGCGCTCCGGTGGTCCCTCCTGCCACTGCTCGGATCGTCACCGAGGATGGCCCCTTGCGGGCGTCTTTGGTTGCAGACACCACCACCGCCACCGCACCGTCGTTCCAGATGCTGCAGTCGAGAAGGCGAAACGGTTCCACGATCCACGGCGATTCTTGATGGTCTGTCACGGTGATCCGCTCTGTCATCAGTGCCTTTCGGTTCAGGGAAGCGTTGCCGCGCTGAAGTACTGAAAGTGGGGCCAGGTCCGCGTTCTGCAGTCCATGCTCCTGCATCCAGGCGCTGACGTGCGGCCCGTAGATCGTGGCGGGATGCTGCGCACCGAACGGTTCGTTCCACTGCCTCTGACCGGAGTGCCAGGTATCGAGCCCGGGAAGGAACATCGGTTCCGACCGCGCATTGGCCGCCCGATAGACGAGCACGTGTTTGCACACTCCGGAGTACACGGCCATCGCTGCTGCCCCGATCGCCGCAGCGGCCCACGCACCGCCACTGCTGTCACAGAACGACATCCGACAGGAGATGAGCCCGAGGGCCTCCGCCATCTGCGCCGGAGCAGGGGTGTCGCGCATGCCCCAGTAGTAGGTGACGAGACCGTCGATATCGGTCGGCTTCAACCCTGCATCGCTGATGGCGTCGAGTGATGCGTCGACGGCAAGACTCAGCACGCTTTCGCCGCTCTTCTTCGTCATCCGGGTCCAGCCAACCCCGGTGATCGCCGTGCGGTCCATCATCCTGTTCGTGCTCATCGTTCCTCCAAGAGACCCGGCGCGGGCCAGCCGACCCGCGCCGGGGGTGAATCAGCTGGCGAGGTTGTATGCGATCCAGCCGGGGAATCCGGCGATCTGCTCCGCGGTGAGCGGCTGCTTGGCGGCGACGCGCTCCGCGATCCGCTCCTGCACGCGTGCGGCAGATTGCTCCAGTCGGCGGTGCAGTGCCGGTACGTCGACTCCGACGAGTCGCCCGTCGCGCTTGACGATGCGCCCGCCGACGATGACGGTGTCGATGCTTCCCGGGTAGGTCTGCAGCACAAGCTGACCGACGGCGTCGTTGACAGGGCGCGAACCGATATTCTTTCCGCTGACAACGATGACGTCCGCCTGCTTGCCCGGCGTGAGACTCCCCGTGCGGTGTCCGAGACCGAGCGCCTCTGCCCCGTTGATCGTTCCCCAGCGCAGGGCGTCGTCGGGATGGATCGTCATCCCATAGACATCCCGGCCCTGCAGGAGGGTGGCTTCTGCGTCGTTCCAGCGGGCGAAGCTCAGGGCGATGCGCAGCTGGGTGAAGATGTCGCCACCGCCCAACGACACGACGTCGGCACCGATCGTGGGCTTGAGACCGTGCGCGAGTGTCTGTGCGATTGCGATGCGCCCCATTCCCATATTGAGCTCGCTCTCGGGGGTGGTCGAGATCTTGACCCCCGCGTCACCGGCGATGCGCCAGTCGTCGTCGCTGAAAGTCGTCGCGTGCACGAGAATGAGCTTCTCGTCGAGCACGCCGGCGGCGGCAAGTTCCTTGAGTCCGGTGGGAAACGTCTGCCCGGTGGCGATGTGCGACGACGAGATCGCACCATATTCGTCCGCTACACGTTTCTGTGCCGCATTGAACGAGACGGGGGCAAGTCCGATCTCGGATAGCGAAGCCCCCAGGGTGATCAGGCCGGGCGACTGGAATCGCTCTTTCGCGAAACGCGCGAAGTCGGCGATGCGATCGAAGTAAGGGGGCGCGAAGATCTCGGCCTGCCCGAAGCTGTAGCCGAAGACGCCGCGAATGCCGGATCTGCTCAGGCCGTCCATGCCGGCGTCGGCGTGTTCTGGACTGTTGTTGACATGGGAGTAGTCGAAGATGCTGGTGACGCCGGCGTCCAGGGCTTCGAGTGCGCCGACGTAGGTACCGAGTTCGACGTCTTCGGCCGAGTATGACGGCACGGAGTCGACCCAGAATCCGTTGATGTACTCCTGGAGTGCGATTTTCGTGGCGACGCCTCTGAGTTGTGCCTGCCAGGTGTGTCGGTGGGTGTCGATGGTTCCTGGCGCGATGATGCCGCCCTCCGCGTGCACGATTTCTGCATCGCTCACGCCGAGGTTTGGACCGACCGCCACGATGATGCCGTCCTCGATGAGCACTTCGCCATCCGGAATCACTCCGAGGTCGTCGTCGACGGTGACAACGTGGCCACCGCGAACGAGAATGCGCGATCGGCTCATGCCGACACCGCCGGCTGTGAAATGGTGCGGGCGTCAGGGGTCATGGGGGGCATCGTGGCCTCTATCCTCAGGCTTCGTTGACAAGGTGCTTGAACACTACATTGCATTTGCAATGTTGTCACCTGCATACTTGCACCATGACCTCCGTAATTGTGCTCGTCGGCAATCCGAAGCCTCACTCTCGAACACGCGCCGTCTGCGCTGCGATCGCCTCGCGGGTGGCGGCAGCGATTCCGGATGCGACGGTCACGGAGATCGACCTGATCGACCATGCCGAGATTCTCTTCACCTGGCCGAACGCGACACTCGCCGCGCTCGCGACCGAGGTGGCGAACTGCGACATCCTCATCGTCGGCTCTCCGACGTACAAAGGGAGCTATACGGGCGTACTCAAAGCTTTTCTCGACCGCTACCCCAAAGACGGCCTCCGCGAGTCTGTCGCGGTGCCCGTGATGACCGCATCCGAACCCAACCATCAACTCGGAGTCGAAGTGCACCTGCGTTCACTACTCGTCGAACTCGGCGCCTCCGCGCCCTCCGAATCAGTGTTCTTCATGATGCCGAATATGCCGAAGATGGACGACATCCTCGACGAGTGGGCGGCGCGGAACGTGCCTCTCGTCCTCGCCGCGGCCGCAGCCCGCTCGTCGACCCGCGGCCGTTCGTGAATTACTCCGACACAGGGCTGGCGCAAACCGCGCGGACGAGCTAACGTTGCATTTGCGATGGTGTAAGACACCCTCCGTCCTCCGCGACACAACAACGTGGAATGACTCGTCAGCAATGTGAGAGCCGAGTCCTCCGTGTGTCGCGTGATGATCATTGATCGCTCCGGCAGCCGGACTCGGCGAGAGTCTATGCAAAGGAGCATTCAATGCAACATCCAACCCACCACGCCCCGGCGAGCACATCGTGAGCGCGGTCATTGTCGGGAATCCTAAGCCCGAATCCCGCACGCTCGATGCGGCACTGCAGGTGCACAAGGCGCTGACAGGCACCGACGCCACCGACATCATCGACCTCGCCACCTTCGGACCCGGCCTGCTCGGCTGGGGAGACCCCCAAGTGGCGGATGCCGTCAGCCGGGTGCAGGCCGCGGACGTCGTCGTCGTGGCCAGCCCCACCTTCAAGGCGACCTATAGCGGATTGCTCAAGCTCTTCCTCGACCAGTTCTCCACCGGTGACGGGATGCGCGACGTTGTTGCCGTTCCGCTCATGCTCGGCGCAGGCCCCGGCCATGCCCTCGCTCCCGACCTGCTTCTCAAGCCGGTTCTGGTCGAACTCGGAGCCACCACGCCCGCCCCCGGCCTCTACCTCCGCGATTCGTCATATTCCGACGACGGCGTGCTCGAGGCGTACGCCGAACGCTGGGGCGACGTCATTGCCCGGGTACGACGCACGGAGGTGGCACGATGAGCGCGACACTCCTGGAGAGCCAGTCGTTCGAGCGAGCGACGTTTACTCCGCAGCTGCTTCGCTCCGCATTCGGATGCTTCCCATCCGGGGTTGTCGCCGTCTGCGCTGAGGTCGATGGGGTGTCTGAAGTGCTCATCGCGAGCAGCTTCGTCACGGTGTCGCTCGAGCCGCCTCTCGTCGCGATCTTTCCCCAGACCACGTCGCAGACCTGGCCGCGGCTCGCACGGGCCGAACGACTCGGGGTGAGCATCCTGAGCGAACAGCAGGCGGGTCTGGCCCGCTCGATGTCGGCGCGCACTGGCGACCGATTCGCCGACGCGAACGTCACGCGGAGCGACGGCGGAGCGCTCCTCGTCGATGGAGCGAGCGTCTGGATGGAGGTCAGCCTTGAGTCGTCTAGTCCCGCCGGCGATCACGAGTTCGTGCTGCTCGGAATCGAGCGCGTGACAGTGCACGAGGCCGAACCGACCGTGTTCCACTCGAGCAAATTCCGTCAGCTGATCGACCTGCACAGCTGACCGGACAGCGCACAGAAGAAGAAAGAAGAAGGGGGCTCCGGATCACGGAGTCCCCTTCTTCTTTCTTCACACTCGTTCTTCGTGGTGCGATCATCGTCACGCCAACGGCATCACACCTCCACCGCAGCCGGCGACGACAGCGGGTACTCGCGACGGATCGACCACTCCTGCTCCGGCTCATAGCCGTAGATCCACCCGAGGCCGAGCGGAGTATCCCCCGTTTTTTCTCGCTCCTGGAAGACCTCTTGCCGTTTCTCCCAATCGCCGGCGTGCACGAGCTTGCTGTTTGCCAGCGACTGCCGTTGCACCGCGTGGGCGCGCGGGATGCGCACATGCCGGAACCCCTCAAGGCCGTCTTCCGGATCAGCGCGATGCGTGTCGAGCCACCGGGCCAGCACGTAGGCGTCTTCGAAGGATTGCGCCGCGCCTTGACCGGCGTTCGGAAGCATCGGATGCGCGGCGTCACCGATGAGCTGAACGCGCCCGCGCCCCCAGTTCTCGGTCGGCTTTCGACCGAAGAGCCCCCATTTCGAACACTGCGTGATGGAGTCGAGAATGGACTGAAGTTCGGGGGTGGCGTTCGGAAAACTCTTCCGCATCTCGTCGGGATCTCCCCCGATCGACCAGCCCTCTTCGAGCCAGCCGTCGGCATCCGCCTGCGTCGTGATGTTGATGAAGTTGGTGCCGCGCAGGTAATACGTCATCAGGTGGCTGCCCTTGCCGATCCAGCCGTAGAAGCCGTGCTTGCCCAGAAACCCCTCCGGAAACGCATCGCCGTCGATGAGCGCACGCCACACCATCTGCCCGGTGAACTCGGGCTCGTCCTCCCCGTAGAGAACCTCACGCACCCGGGAGTGGATGCCGTCGGCGCCAATGACCACGTCCGCGGTGTGAACCGTGCCGCTGGCGAAGGTGAGGGTGACTCCCTCTGGTCCCTCATCGAGTCCGACCAGGCGCTCCCCCAGGTGTACCCGCTCGGGATCCACCGCGCCGGCAAGCACTCCGATCAGGTCAGCCCGATGAAACGTGTAGTAGGGGGCGCCGTAGCGGCTGGTGCTGTGACCCGGCTCCACGAACAGCGTCTCGGCGAGCTGGTCGCCCGTGTACATCGACCGTTGCAGATGCCCGGTGACGACGTTTCCCACCTCGGCGATCTGTTCCCCCAGTCCGATTCCGATGAGCGCCTTGGCCGCTTGGGGGCTGATGTTGATTCCGGCTCCCACCTCCCCGAGCTGGCGAGCCTGCTCAAAGACCTGCACGTCGAAGCCATACTTCAGCAGCCCCACGGCCGACGCGAGTCCCGCAAGACCACCGCCGATCACCGCGACGGTCGGGCTCTTCGTCGTCTGATTCATCTCTTGTCTCATTTCTTGTTCAGTCAGCACGGCGCGACGAGTGGGGTCGCGGATCGTCATCTCGTTTGGGGCACTCGCACACGTACGCGATTGCGGAGCGGAGCGAATCCCGGGATCTCAACCTCGACGAGGTCGCCCTCGGCGAGCTGTTCGCCTCGGCCAGCCCCTGTACCGGCCGGGGTTCCCGTTGCGATGACGTCACCGGGTTCGAGGGTCCAATGGGAGCTGGCAGCGGCGATCACCTCTGCGATACCCGTGATCAGGTTCGCCGTCGTCCCGTCCTGTTTGATCTCGCCGTTGACGATGCAACGCACGGCGAGCGCCCCTGGATCCTCGACCAGCCACGACGGAGTCATCGCGCCGAGCGGTGCGAAGGTGTCGAGCCCCTTCGATGTCGACCAGTCGAAACCGAACGGCGGTGCGATCGAGACCTCGCGGCGAAGCAGGGCCCGCGCAGTGACGTCGTTGAAACAGGCATACCCTGCGACATGCTCCAACGCTTCATCGAGAGGAATGTCGCGTCCGCCACGACCGATCACGACTGCGAGCTCGGCCTCCCAATCGACCCGGAACGCGGGATCGTCGGGAATGACGATGTCGTCACCGTCACCGATGAGCGTGGTGGTGGGAGCCTTGAGAAAGAAGTAGGGCTGCCATCCCTCCGGCACGGTGTCGACCCCCATCTCCGCAAGATGGTCGCGGTAGTTGGCTCCGACGCACAGGAGCTTGCGGGGAAATCGGATCGGCAGAAGCTCCTCGCCCTCCACGACGATGAGGCCGGCCGGATCGAGGTTGTGCAGACGGGGAGCCAGAGCCTCCCAATCGTCGAGCGCAGCGGCAAGCCCCTGGTAGGGGCGGAGTTCCTCAGGAACGACGAGGCGGCCGTCGGAGCGACGCACCGCTGCGGCAAGAGAATCGGCAGCCGCTCCCGCGGGTCGATACGTGGTCAGACTCCAGGAATCCTGCATGGTGTGGCTTCTTTCATGAGAGTGAAGTGCCCCGTTGGGAGGGCACGATGAGAGGGCATGTTGAGAGGGAGCGATTGAGCTTTTCGGTTCCCGATCTCAGGGCGAGCTCAGGTCGTCGACCCGCACGCCCACTGCCCGGCGCACGAGGTGGGCATAGGCGGCGCGCATCGATGACGCCGGCCAGATCTCGGCCCGTTTGCTGGCCACCTCAGCGTCGGATGTCCACACCCGGATGGGTCCCGATGCCATCGCACGCAGCTGGGTCGCGCACGCACGCTCCAAAAGCACCGCGTGCATGACGGCGTGGGCGACATCGACGCCGACCGCGACGAGACCGTGGCCGGGGATCAGACATCCGTTCTCGTCGCCGACCGCCTCTGCGAGTGAGATTCCCAGCTCGGGAGTGCTGATGAGGTTCGCCGTGCGCGTGAACCGCCGCACGTCGTCGCCCAGAAAGGGCGTGGCGGCGTGGCTGATCGCCCGCAGAGGAACCCCGAGCGACGCGAACGCCACCGCCGCCTCTGCGTGCGAGTGCACGGTCGCTCCGATGTCGGGGCGCTGTCGCATCAGTTCTGTGTGAATGGGCACCTCCAGGTGCCGCTTCCCCGTTCCCACGAGCACCTCGCCGTCGAAGGAGACCAGCACGACTCGGTCAGATGTCAGATCTTCCATCCCCCACCCGGATGCCTTCGACCACACCCCTCGCCCGTGCGGGTCACGGATGGCGATGTGCCCCCAAATCAGGTCAGACTGGCCGGTTGCCGCGAGCGCACGGTGCGCTCCGACAACCTGGGCAATCATCGCGTCGTCGGACATCTCTCTCCCTCTGTCGTTCGTTCTGGTGCTGTCGTTGGTTCTGGTGCTGTCGTTGGTTCTGGTGTCGGCCGGCAGCAGAACCGGCCTCACCGTTTGATCGGGCCGCCCTCTGGCACCGGCCCCCACGCGTTCATGAGCCTTTGGTCCGCTTCCCACGTCGTCGGATTCATCGGGAAGTGCTCGTGCCACGGGCGGGGTTCGTAGTACCCCTTCTCCTCGTCGAGCATGACGTCGAGCTGCGTGAACAGCTCGACGCTGTTGCCGTCTGGGTCTTTGTGGTACGTGAAGATGTTGTGTCCGATGACGTGTCGGCCCGGGCCCCAATACATGGGAAAGTCGTGCTTCGCGAGGTTGTCCAGCATCACCTGGAGGTGGCTGAGATCTCGCGCCTCGTAGGCGATGTGGTGCATCGACTCGTAGCTGTCGCTCTGCATGAAGTTGGCCGCGTGGTGGTCGGCGTTGCAACGCATGAAAACGAAGAAGTCGCCGATCGAATCGGCCCAGCGGAATCCGAGCGCCGACTCGTAGAAGGAGCGCATCGCCGAGACGTCGGGGGTGTACGCCGCCACATGGCCGAGCTTGCTGGGGCGGTGGTCGAAGCTCTGCGCGACACCACTGCGCTCCTGCTCCTGGTAGAGGTGCAGGGTGGCTCCCGTCGCCGCTTCGGTGACCACGAGCACATCGGGGGTTCCCGGGCCGATATCGGTGCGCCGCTCCGAGTCGATCCCAATCGCCGCGAGCCGGCGCTGGGCATCCGCCACACTCTCCTGGATCTCGTAGCCGACGACAGTGCGGCCGCGCGCCTCGGTGCCCTTCTCGATGACCGTGCAGTGGTGGTCGCCGCCGGTGGTCAGAAACGCTCGCCGGTCATCGGCATCCGTCGTGACAAAACCGAGTGCGTCCTTGTAGTACGCGGTGAGACGCTCGACATCGGGCGTCTCGAAAGTGACGTATCCGAGTCGCGAGACGTGCACGGGCGCCTCGGGGCGCGGCCTCGCCGGCGCGGTCGTGAATGTGTCGCTCATGATGCTCTCCTTGTGCTCTCCTCGCGGGACTGGACGCCCACGTATTTGTGCTGCAGGGCCGCCCATCGCCGGCCGACTTCGGCGCCACCCTCGAGATAGCTCGCGGGGGCCGTCGTGTATGGCGCCCGCGTCGGCCCTGGCCGGAAGTACCCGGCCGCCTCAAACTCCGCCCGATCGATCTGGATGTTGTACTTCGAGAACTCCTCGAAGCTTCCGCCGGGGAAGAGCGACTCCACTGCGTGTGCGATCTCGCCTTGGATCACGTCGGCGGTATCCCACTCGCGCGCGAAGATCGCATCCCGAAGGGCGAGCAGGGGCGCGGGACCACAGCTCACGTCGCCGCTCCAACACGCCACGATGTCCTCGGGGTAGATGCGCGCGCTCGTGGACCAGTCGTCAGCGACGGGGAGCAGCCGGATCCGTCCGGCCACGGCCTCCAGATCCGCCGTGAACCGTTCGCCGAGCAGGCCAAGACCCATGTGCTTGGATGCAACGATCTGGGGGATCTGCGCCAGGCGTGCGTAGACATCCGCCGACATCTTGCCTTTGAAGGCGCTCGGATTGTCGTATGCGACCTGGGCCATATCCGGCAACGCCTCGGCAACGGAGCGGTGGTATTCGACGATCTGGTCATCATCGAGTGCCACCCACATCGGGCGTCCGACAAACAGGCCATCCGCACCCAGATCGCGCAAGCGACGGCCGCGGTCGATGGTGTCCCGCGTGTTGAGGGTTGTCGCGCCGGAGAAGACCGGCACCCGTCCGCTCACGGTCTGCACGACGGTGTCGTTGAAGGCGAGGACCTCATTCAGCGTGAGCGTCGCGCCCTCGCCGAACGTGCCGTTTGTCAGGATGACATCCACCCCCGCCTCCACGAGTGAGCGTGTCAGCCGCTCGGTCTCGGCCAGGTCGACGGTGTCGACCGCATCCCATCGGTCAGCGCCGTCCACCGACGGGGTCGGAAGAATGGCGACGACGCCGCGGATGTCCTGGGCGGTGTAGCGCGTCATCGGTTCTCGTCACGTTCGAGGAAGGCATCGCTGCGATAGGTCTGTTTCGTGGGCGAGGCGGGCACGCGGGGTGCCTCTGCGGCTCCGATGATCGCCTCTGGTTCCTCGTAGAAGAAGCCGAGGGCCTGCATCGCGGGGATGTCATGCGTGCTGAACACTCGCAGCGGGGCATCAGAGGTGTTGACGAATCGGTGCCAGGCGTAGTTCGGGATGGCGTAGGCATCGCCCGTGCGCAGCTGCAAGACCTTCCCCTCCACCTCGAGGGTTCCCTCTCCCGAGATCACGTATCCGACGGCCGACGACGAGCGACGGTGCAGGGTGCCGTCGAACCCGGGTACAAACTGCTGCAGCCAGCAGTCCATCGTCTGGAACGTCGAGCCACCGGTCACGGGGTTGGCGTAGCGGAGAGCGAGACCGTCATAGGAGTCGCCGGCCGTTGCGTCGCTCGCGTAGGCGTCGAGGATTGGTTCGACGTCCTTCCACGCGTAGCGGATGGGCAGCCGGTTCGCTCTGGCGCTCTCACGCACGGGACGGAGTGTTGAAGCCCGCAGACCTTGATTGTCTGAAACGGTCGAGCGCTGCGGCTGGCTGGCTGGACCGTATGGCTCGAAATATGCCTGGTTGAGTCCCGTGGTCAATCCGAGATCGAGAACGTCCAGCCAGATCACCTCGTCGTCGGTTGGATTGTGGTGATCGTGCCAGGATGCGCGCGGGGTGATCAGAAGGTCGAAGGTGTCCATCGTGAGCGGCTCACCATCGACGACCGTGTAGGTTGCGGGGTTTCCTTCGATGATGAATCGGAGGGCGCTCATGGTGTGCCGATGCGACCAGCAGAGCTCCTGCGCCCGCATGATCTGAATGCCGATCGCCATCGTGTGCGTCGAGCCCGGCGCTCCCTGGGCGATCTCCGGGTTCGTGAAAACAAGGCTCGTGCGGCCGATACCGCGAGGGCCCAACACCTTCGAGGCCTCAACGAGGAGGTCGCGGGTCTCGGTCCACGGCCACACCATCGCTGTACCCCGCGGCTTGGGGCCGCCGATCACCGAGTCCATCATCGGCTCGAACGACCACTGGCCCCTGATGTTGCGGGCGTTGATCTTCGCGTCGTACTCCTTCAGGCGAGCAAGGCCTTCACCGTCTGGCATCTCATCCTGGTCGACCACATTCGTTGTGTTCGTCATGTCATTGTTCCTTTCGTCGTTGTCGTCGCGCGGGAGGGGTGGATCCCCACGCGGTGGTGCTGTCTCAGCGGAGTGATCCATGCGCGTACGTGATGTGAATGCTCTTGGTCTGGGTGTACGACAGCAGCTCGCCGAGGTCTTCCTCTCGACCGATGCCGCTGTTCTTGACTCCCCCATATGGCGCTCCCGGCAGATGGCGAGACACCTCGTTCACCCACACGTAGCCGGCGTCGACGCTCTCTGCAAAGCGGTGCGCGATGCCGAGATCCTGGGTGAAGACGCTCGCCGTGAGGCCAAACTGTGTGGCATTGGCCATTCGGATCGCGTCGTGCTCGTCAGAGAATCGTGTGACCGACAGCACGGGGCCGAAGATCTCCTCCTGGGCAAGCCGGGAATCTATGGCGACGTCGGCGAAGACGGCCGGACGAACGAAAAGGCCGTCTGCGAGCACGCCGTCGACGACCCGGGTGCCTCCGGTCATCAACCGCGCGCCCTCCTCCTGGCCGATGCGAACGTAGTCCAGCACCTTCGCGAGCTGGCGGTCGTTCACGATGGCACCGGTCTGGGACGCCGGGTCATCGGGGAGCCCCGGCCGCAGGGCGCTCACGCGCTCCGCGAGCCGATCGACGAACTCGTCATAGATCGACGCGTGCACGAGGTTGCGGGAGAGCGACCCGCACGACTGGCCCTGCCAGGTGAAATTCATTCCCCGCACGGCGGCGTCCACGACGGTGTCGAGGTCGGCGTCAGGGAACACCACGAGCGGGTTCTTGCCCCCCAGTTCGAGGGAAACAGTTTTGACCATGCGCTCGGCGGCACGACGCTGGATGGCGAGTCCCGTCGCGACCGAACCGGTGAAGGCGATACGGTGCACGTTCGGATGCGAGACAAGGGCGTCCCCGGATTCCGGTCCGGCGCCCGTCACCACGTTGAATACCCCGACCGGAAGGATGTCGTTTGCAACGTCCGCGAGAAGCAAAGCCGAGAGACTCGTGAACTCACTCGGCTTGAGCACGACCGTGTTGCCCGCCACCAGCGGTGCGGCGATCTTGCTGGCCGCGAACATGAATGGATGGTTGAAAGGCACGATCCGGCCGACGACCCCGAACGGCACCCTGGTCGTGTAGGTGATCTCTCCGGTGGGGCCGGGGAGCGTCTCTCCCCGCACCTGCAATGCCAGGCCGGCGAAGTACCGCAATGCAGAGACCCCCGCCGCGATGTCGCGGCGCATCTCGGTCAGCAGGCTACCGTTCTCCGCAGAGTCGAGCGCAGCGAACTCTTCCGAGCGGGCCTCGACGGCCGCGGCAAGCCGATTCACCATCTCGGCGCGCGCCACCGGAGCGAGGCGACGCCAAGCCCCCGCCGCCGCGTGGGCGGCAGCGACAGCTCTGTCGACGTCGCTGCGCGTCGCGTCGGGAATCGTGCCGAGCACGGCCCCCGTCGCCGGATTGAGGGTCTCGATCAGGGCGCCGTTCGACGCGGCCGACCATTCACCTCCGATCAGCATCCGCGCGTCGATCGTGCCTGCCACTAGCGTGTCTGCCATTAGACGGCGCCTTCAGCGCGCAGTCCGTCGATCTGCTCGCGAGAGAGACCAAGGAGTTCACCGAACACCTCGTCGGTGTGTTCCCCCACTCGCGGTCCCGCATGCGTGATGCGGGTTGGCGTCTCGCTGAACCGGATCCATGGGGCGAGGAGAGTGACCTCGCCGGCCTCTGGGTGGTCGACCTTGACGAATGCTTCGCGCTCCGCGAGGTGCCGGTCTTCCATCAGGTCCGCAATCGTGTTCACGGGGCCGATCGGCAACTTCTGCGGGGTGAGCAGCTCGAAGAGCTCCTTCGGCGTGAACTCCGTCAGCCATTCCCCCGCGGTCGCCTGCACGAGCTTGAGATTGCTGCGGCGCGATTCGGTGGTCGCGAAGCGCACATCCTCGAGTGCGTCAGCGTGTCCGAGCGCCGTGGCGAAGGCCGTAAATTGCTCCTGGGTCATGTCGGGCACGTGGAACGCCACGTGGCCGTCTTTCGCCTCCATGTAGGCGCCGGCCGGGCCCTGCCCCTCGAAGAACTCATGGAACGACGCGACGTTGAATCCCATCATGGACTCCTGCATCGAGACCTCGATCTTCTGCCCTTCTCCGGTGACTGCCTTGCGGTAGAGGGCGCCGAGAATCCCGACGGCAAGCGAGACTCCCGCCGCCTCGTCGCCCGGGCCGAGCACCTGGGTGCCAGAGGCGCCAGACATCCGCCACGACGCATCGGCCCAGCCCGACGTCGCCATGGCAACGGTGGCATACGAGCGGTAAGACGAATAGGGCCCCGTCTCGCCATAGCCTTTCGA
The DNA here is from genome assembly GCF_039538945.1 of Glaciibacter kafniensis. Taxonomy (NCBI): domain Bacteria; kingdom Bacillati; phylum Actinomycetota; class Actinomycetes; order Micrococcales; family Microbacteriaceae; genus Glaciibacter; species Glaciibacter kafniensis. Next base: position 190,220 of record NZ_BAABCN010000012.1, read on the forward strand.
GGAACCGTAGATGATGTCGGACTTGAGCTCCTTGAGAGCTTCGTAGCCGAAGCCGAGCCGCTCCATGACGCCGGTCGAGAAGTTCTCGACCACGACATCGGAGGTACGCACGAGGTCAGTGAAGATCTCGCGACCCTTCGGGTGCTTGAGGTTGAGGGTCACCGCCTTCTTATTGGCGTTGACCGCGAGAAACTCGTAACCGTCGTGGTCCGAATCGACGGGCATCCAGGCATGGCGGAAACGGTCGGGGGCGTCCTGCTGCTCGACTTTGATCACCTCAGCGCCGAGGTGGGCCAGCAGCATCGTCGCAAACGGACCGTTGAGTACGTGCGACAGATCGAGGACGCGAACCCCCGCCAGGGGGCCGAAACCGGTGGATGTCGTCATGTCAAATCTCCTTCTCAAGTTCAAGCAATGTAAAGGTGGGAAGCACGACGTCGTCGTGCAGTGGTGTGAATTGAACGGCCACCCGTGACCCCACGCGAGCGTGCTCCCACTCGCCCTGCTGAAGGGTGGACTGGAGCACCCCTTTGTCGTCAGTGCCGTCGAGAACGACGTGGATCAGGGCAAGAGGGATCTCATCGGCGAATGCCGGATCCATCGGACGGTGTACGACCACGAGGCCGACGATGCTTCCGGTTCCCGGCAGCTCGTGCCAGACAGGGGTCGCCGCGTGGCACTCAGGACAGTGCTCGCGTGGGGGCCAACGCCATGAATCGCATGACCCACAGCGCTGCCCGACGAGGCGTCCCTCAGCCGCGGCCTCCCAAAACGGGGCACTGTCGGCGTCGATGCGCGGCAGCGGCTTCGTCGGTGCGCTCATGAGTGCCTCCGCAAGATCATCGAGCTGTCACCGGACTCGGCGACAACGAGAGCAAGTTCCGGATCCCGCACCTGGCGGCAGCGATTCCGGTCGTAGTCGTGCGCACCATCGCAGTAGTCGTCACACACGCCGTCGTCCCGCAGCTGCTGCACCGCCTCGACGATGTGGCCGAGTCCGAGAAAATGCCCCTCGGAGAGGTTGCCGCCACTGGCGTTCACCGGGAGGCGCCCGTCGAGCGAGAAATCGCCCGCGCGCAGACGCGCGGGGCCTGCACCGAGCGGCGCAAGGCCGAACTGCTCGATGTGCAGCATCGCCATCCCCGTGAACGGGTCGTAGATCTGGGCCAGGTCAAGGTCGTCGACCGTGATTCCCGCCTTCTCATACAGTCGGGGTGCAGCCGAGAGCGCGTTGAGCTCCCATCGCCGGGAGGCCGTCCGCGCCATGACCGGCGCACCCAGGCTGCCGCCCTGGACAGCGCGCACGGAGACGGCGGATCGGCGCATCCGCGTGGCCTCCGACGTAAGCGAAACCACGACCGCCATGGCGCCGTCGTTCCAGATACTGCAGTCCAGCAGGCGGAACGGCCAGACGATCCAGGGGGAATCCTGGTGTTGCTCCGTGGTCATCGACGCGGTCATGAGCGCCTTGCGGTTCAGGCCGGCGTTGGCCCGCTGCAGCACGGCGAGTGGAGCGAAGTCAGCATTCTCGATGCCGAACTCGTGCATCCACGCACTCACGTATGGCCCGTACAGGGTCGCGGCATGGGCCGCACCATACGGCTCGCTCCACTGCCTCTGCCCGGAAGGCCAGAAGTCGAGGCCAGGGCCCGACGGGGGCTCCGAACGGGAGTTCGCGGCACGGTAGACAAGAACGTTGCGGCATTGGCCGGTCGCCACCGCTGCTGCCGCTGCGGCAATCGCGGAACAGGCCCAGGCACCGCCACCGCTGTCGCAGTGAGAGAGGGTGCAGTCCGTGAGGCCGAGTGCGTTGCCCAGTTCCGCCGGGGCCGGGGTGTCGCGCACTCCCCAGTAATACGTCACCAAGCCGTCGATGTCCGTCGGCCGGAGGCCGGCGTCCTCGATCGCGCGGAGCGACGCTTCGACGCCGAGCGACAGGGCGCTGCGTCCGCTCTTCTTCGAAATCTCGGTCCAACCGACTCCGGTGATGGCTGCAGCGTCACGCAGCGTACTCACGGCTGCTCACCCTCACCGAACAGTCCCGCGGTTTGCTCGGTGAGGTTCACGGACTTCAACTCGTAGAAGGCGTTGATTCCCTCTGGACCGAACTCGCGGCCGACGCCCGAGTCCTTGACCCCGCCGAAGGGCGCTTGCACGTTGTGCGTGAACGAATTAATGCTGAAGGTACCGGAACGCACTGACCGCGCGACGCGTTCCGCCGTTGCGGGGTTCTCAGTGAACACTCCACCGTGCAGGCCATATTCCGAGTCGTTGGCGATCGCGATCGCCTCATCCACCGTCGTGTACGGGATGACGACGGCGACGGGGCCGAAGATCTCCTCGCGGCTCACCCGCATGGTGTTGTCGGTTCCGACCAGCACGGTGGGCTCGACATAGTAGCCCGAGTCCAGGCCGTCGACGCGGCCGCCCCCGGCGACAACGCGCGCACCTTCCTGCTTGCCGATCTCGATGTAGTCGAGCACGCGGTCTAACTGGGTGCGTGAGGCGAGGGGGCCCATCGTGGTTGCCGGGTCAGTGGGGTCGCCGATGACATAGGACGCGGCGGCCTCAGAGATCACGGTCGCCCATTCGTCGTGGCTGTTTGCCGGAACGAGGATGCGGGTGAAGGCGTTACAGGTCTGACCCGTGTTGACGAAGGTGCCGTCGATGATCCCCCGCCGCACGGTGTCGCGGTCCGCATCCTCGGCGATGATGGCCGCAGATTTTCCGCCGAGCTCGAGCTGCAGTCGCGTGAAATTCGGGCCGGCCGTGCGGGCGATCTCGCGGCCCGCAGCGGTTGACCCTGTGAAGCTGATCTTGTCGACGCCGCGGTGCGAGGTCAGCGCACGGCCGGCTTCTCGGCCCCCAGTGACGAGGTTGAAGACTCCACGCGGCAGACCAGCCGCCTGGAGGGCATCGGCGATCTCGAAGACGTCGAGGGGAGTCTCCGGTGCGGGCTTGAACACCAGGGTGCATCCGGTGGCGAGCGCGGGGATGATCTTGGCGATCGCCATATTGAACGGGCTGTTCCAGGGAGTGATGGCGGCGACGACACCGATCGGTTCGCGCACAATCGCGGTGGGGCCGAATCGGGTGTTGCGCACCTCGCTCTCTGCACCGGCACGTGCCAGATCGAGAAAGTATTCGCCCACCCAAATGCCGGCGGGGGTTTTCCGCCGGGAGATCGACGTCGGTACGCCCATCTCCGCGGTCACCAGGTCGGCAATCTCGTCGCTGCGCGACTTCAGGATGTCGAGAGCACGCGTCAGAATTTCGGCCCGCTCCACGAGCGGCATTCGGCTCCAGAAACCGTCGTCGAACGCTCGTCGCGCTGCGCCTACCGCCGCATCCACATCGGCTTCGTTGGCGTCGGAGACCTCGCCGATTCGTTGCTCGGTTGCGGGCGATACGACGGAAATGCGTGTCGGTGAACCCGAGAGACGCCATTCGCCGTCGATGAGCAATTCGTTTCGAACGTTCATGTTCTCCTCTTCCTTGAGCAGGTGGCGGAACCCGATCCGGCGTCCCTCGCGAGGGCCAGGCCTGACTGAGTGGGGTGGCCGCGTGAATCACAACATAGCATCTGCGATGTTTCTGAACAACCGCTTATCGCATCACGAATAGACAAAGAACTCGACCGTCGGCTCGATGATGTTCCAGACCGTTCGAGTGCCCGCATTGAATGACGCGACATCACCCGCAGTCAGCTCGTGGGTGGGTCCGTCGGCCACCTCGATGCGCACCCGACCTTCGAGAATATGGACCGTCTCATCGGCGTGAATCACCACCTCGACGGGCCCAGGGGCATCCGCCGGACCGACAGTCCAGAACCCACATCCGAGGTCATCGCGCCCACCCTCGCCCGGCTTGCGGACCCACTGAATCACTCCCGCCTTGAACGGCTCGGCCTGGGCCAGGTCGTAGGCCCCACTCGCGCTGAAGGTTGTGTCATTCGACATTGGACTCCTCTTTCTGTTCTCCGACTCGCTGTCGGTCACTGTGTCGCTGCGGCACGGGCGCCTGGTCAGGCAGCAGTCCACCCGAAAGCATTTCCGCCGAGCACGAATGGGAAGATCGACACATCCAATGCACCAGCCATCTGTGCTGAGGCGGATGGTGGCATCGTCGCTCCGATCGAATATCGCTTGCACTTCGCACACCGGCCACGCTCCCGATCGGAAGCTCGGCATCGAGAGAGCGTGCACAAAACATAGCAAACACGATGTTTCAAAAACAACACATCAGCGGGATTCGCCTCAATACAAACAAAGCACTTGCAATGTTTGCGAATTCTGTGCAAGATCAGTTCTCACAGCGTTGTAACCCGCCCACCGAGCACGCATCACCGCGGCACTCAGGGGAGGATCGCAATGCGCACGAGCACCGCCCCGCGTGCACTCACTCACCGTCGATCTAGCCCCTTGGAGACGAACCTCTTGTCCACTCCACTGCACTTCGGATTCTTCAGCTCCTTTCAACCCCCCGCCTGGCATGCCGGCACCGACCGCACGTTTGGTGAAGATTGGCACAACGGCGGGTACCACAGCTGGCTGGCCAAACGCGTTGAAGACGCCGGATTCGACTTTCTCTTCTTCGAAGACACATCCGGGGTTTCCCGGGTGCTCGGCGGGAACACGGACATGGATCTCCGCTACGTTCTCAGCGCGCCGAAGAATGACCCGGTTGCACTCATCACCTATCTCGCAGCGAAGACCAGCCGACTCGGACTCATCGCCACAGGGTCGACCAGCCTCTACCCGCCCTTTCTCCTCGCCCGCCTGTACGCAACGATTGACAATCTGAGCGGCGGCCGCGTCGGCTGGAATATTGTCACGTCGAGTGAAGACGAAGCCGCCCAGAACTACGGACTCGATGCTTTGCCTCCGACCAACGAACGCTATGCCATCGCCGACGAGTTCATGGATGTCGTCAACAAGCTCTGGGACTCGTGGGAGCCGGGTGCTGTGGTCAAGGACCTGGAGAACAACGTCTACACCGACCCCACCAAGGTTCACGCGATCGACCATGTCGGCGAACACTTCAAGGTGCGCGGGCCGCTCAATTCTTACCCGTCGCCGCAGAAGAAGCCTCTTTTCGCCCAGGCAGGCGGCTCCCCGCGCGGTCGTGAGTTCGCCGCACGCCACGCCGAACTGATCATGTCGGTCACGATTGGTGGCGTCGAAGCCATGAAGGAGTTCCGCGAGGATATCCATGCCCGCATGCGAGCGGTCGGCCGCGACCCGCGCGAGGCACGCATCCTCTACGCCCTCCACCCGTACATCTTCGAGAGCCCGGCCGCTCGACGCGCTGCGATCACGGATGCCCAGCTTGTGCCGGTACTCGGCAAGCACGGCGCCCACCTCGGCATCGATCTGCTGACGTTCGACCTTGAGAAGCCCCTCCCCCTCGACCTTGAGGTCAACGGTACGACAAGCATGTTCGAGAGCCTCAAGGAGAAAGCCCGCCGCGGCATCTCACTGCGCGAGGCGATCATCGACTTCCACTGGGGAGACGACGCGCTCGGCACCACCGGCCCCGCGAAGGATGTCGCCCGAAACCTCGTCGACGCGATGGAGGAGGTCGGTGGCGACGGCTACATCTTCATGGCGACCCAGGATGCCAATGGCGAAGTCATCGACGGATTGATCGACGAACTCGTCCCCGAGCTCAAGCGGATCGGGGCGATGCGCACCGACTTCCCCGGGTCGACCTTTCGCGAGAACCTCTTCTCCTTCTGACCCCGCGGAACACGCGACGGCGATCTCGCCACCTCAATTTCGAAATAAGGATTCCACAGCATGAGTGCACCCACCACCGATACACCCGAGCCCGTTGACGTGCTGATCGTCGGCGCTGGCTTCGCCGGGCTCGCCGCTGCGCGTGATTTGACCAGAGCGGGTCAGACCGTCATGGTCGTGGAAGCACGGGACCGCATCGGCGGACGCACCTGGTATACACACACTCCGCTCGGCCGAGAACTCGAGTTGGGCGGCGGATTCGTACATTGGAACCAGCCCCACGTCTGGTCGGACATGATCGCGTACGGCCTTGAGCTGGAGCCGGTGGAAGACATTGACACGGTGCACTGGATCGCAGACGGAGCCCTGCATTCCTCTCCCGTCGACGAATACAAGGCGCTCGTCGGCCCCGGCCAGAGCGCCCTCGCCGAGGGCGCTCTGAAGGCGTTCCCTCGCCCTCACGAACCATTCCCACTCACTGAAGCTGCCCGTGTGGCCGACAACACCTCTGTACCGGAGCGCATCGCCCAGCTCGGCCTCAGCGACACCGTCGCCGAACTTCTTCGGACCCACTGGACTCTCTCGTTCAGCGGTCTCACCGACGATGCCGCGTGGTCGCAGATCCTCCACCACACCGCTCTCGCCGGCGGACTCTGGCAGATGCGAGCGGAGTCGGCCAACGCCTATGTGCTCCGCGAGAGCACTCGCACCTACATCGAGGCGATCGCGGCCGATACCACCGCCGAAATCCGCCTCTCGACAACGGTGGAGTCCATCGAACAGGACGGGGACATCGTCACCGTGCGCACCGCGGACGGCTCCCTCATCCGCGCACGCAACGCACTGGTCACTGTGCCACTCAACATCCTCAACTCAATCGAGTTCGACCCACCTCTCTCCGCCGAAAAGCGTGCAGCAGCCACGCGTGGCCAGGTCTCCACCGGGTTCAAGGTCTGGATGCGTACGAAGGGTGACGTCGGACGTTTCATTGCGTTCGCTCCCGACACCTCGCCGCTCACCATGACCGGATATGAGTACATGATCGACGGCGATTCCATCCTGATTGGCTTCGGGCCGCAGTCTGCGAACCTCGACATCACCGATGCGCGTGCCGTCGAGGCGGCCGTACGCCAGTGGCTCCCTGACGTCGAACTCGTCGAGGTCCATGGGCACGATTGGACGGCCGATCCGCTCTCGGGTGAGACCTGGGCGATGTTGCGCACCGGTCAGCTCGACGACCTCGAGGAGCTCGCCAGACCAGAGGGGCGCGTCCAGCTCATCGGCAGCGATTACGCGTTCGGCTGGAACGGTCACATCGACGGAGCACTGGAAACCGCTCGCAAGGCGGCCGGCCGCATCGTCGCGTCGTCGGGCGGCCGGACCGCATGACAACGAGACCCCTCAACCGGCGAGCGATGGTGACCAAAGAGCCCGTGAGCTCTCGGTCGCCACGCCCACCGCCCTTTCGCGGCAGGTATCCTCGCGCTCCCACATGACCGGCAAGAAATGTGTTGGAGCCCGAATTCTGAACCGGATGCTACGCAACGAAAGGTTGCTCAGCACGCTACCAGGTCGACAGTGTTGACCCCGCATACCCCTCACGGCCGTGACGATCACCGGCCACCTTCAATGATGAAGAGAGAAGCTTTCAATGACACGTCCAGACACCAGTGGCGCTACTACCGCCACGACAATTTCCACAGACACCGCAAGCAATTCGCTCGCCGAAACGCTCTCCCCCGCACGACGGTGGGCCGCACTGGCACTCCTGCTGACCGGTATATTCATCGGTCTCGTCGACATGCAATCGGCCAATCTTCTCGTGCCGGCCCTCACCGAGTCATTCGGGGCCTCCACCTCGACCCTGTCCTGGTTCATCGGTGGCTACACGCTCGCCTACGGAGTGTCGCTGATTCCCGCCGGCCGACTGGGCGACCGATACGGCCACAAGATCATCTTCACCATCGGCCTCGCCGGCTACGTACTCACCTCGCTGGGCACCAGCCTCGCGCAGGACACCACCCAGCTGATCATTTTGCGCGTCTGCCACGGGCTCATGGGTGGAATGGTCGTGGCACCGGTCTTCGCCTACATCCAACTGCTGTTCACCGGACGCCGCCGGGTGCGCGCGTTCGGGTTCTTCCTGGCGACGACGGGGGTCGGCTCACTCATCGCCCCGTTTGTCGCAGCCTGGTCAGTTGACGGACTCGGCGCAGACCCGGGCTGGCGGGTGACCGTCGCATTCTCGGCGGTGCTTGGCACGGTCGCCCTTCTCTTCACCTTCAAGCTGCTCCCACGAATCAATACCGCCTCAGTGGGCAGCTTCGATGTGTTCGGAGTGATCCTCTCGGCTGTCGTCTTCGTCGCCCTGCTTCTGCCCCTCATCCAGTCCGACTCTGGAGCGCTTCCCGGCTGGGCGATCTGGAGCTTCGCGACCTCGTTGCTCGCCGCCATCATCTTCGTCTTCTGGCAGCGGAGCATCGAGAAGCGCGGCGGGCTCCCGTTGCTGCGACTGAGCCTCTTCAAGCTGCCTGAGTTCAGCTTTGGCCTGCTCACCTTGGTTCTCGCCTTCGCCAGCTTTACGGCATCGATCTTCATCGCGCTCACGACCCTCTGGGTGTGGGGACTCGGAAACGATGAGAGTTCAGCCGCACTGATGCTGCTTCCGCTCTCGCTCGGTGGCGTGGTCGGCGGACTGGTGGCAGACCGTTTCCAGGCACTGGTCGGACGCTTCGCGGTCACGATCTCCCTCGTCATCTTGACGGTCGGCAACATTGCGATTTGGCTGATGGTTCAGATCCCCGACGTCGGAATGCTCACTCTGGCGTTGCCATTCTTTATCGCCGGTGCCGCATCGGGGCTGTTCTTCGGACCGATCAACGGGTCGATCCTCGCTCGCGTTCCCGAGATCGACGCCGGCAGCGCCGGCGGTACCGTCGTGACGTTGCAGCGCGTCGGCTCGGCACTCGGCTCGTCTGTGGTCTTCATCGTGCTGATGATTCGCCCCGGAGTCGCGGCAAGCGACTTCACCCCGGACGACTGGGCAGCCACGTCGATCAACGCACTGCTGGTGATCGCCCTGTTCTCGGCGGCGGGCCTTGTGCTGAGCATCCTCATCGACTTCTTGACCCGCAACGAAACTGCGGTGCGCGAAGCGTTCAACACGAAGTAGCTCCAACTCAGGGGCGTCCGCAGCGCAGTGCGCTGCGGACGCCCCTCTTTCAGTTGCTCTTGGTCCACCACACAGAGGAAACGACGCCATGACCATCAAAATCGGCATCATCATCGGAAGTACCCGCCCCGGCCGCAAAGCGCCGACTGTTGCGCAATGGGTCTTTGACCGAGCCAGCGAACGCGATGACGCCCACTACGAGCTCATCGACCTCGCAGACTTCGACCTTCCGCTCCTCGATGAGAGGGGTGTGCCCTCATTCGGCGGCACCTACGAGAAGTCCCATTCGATCAGCTGGGCGGCGAAGATCGCAGAATACGACGGGTACATCTTCGTGACGCCTGAATACAATCATTCGGTGCCCGGCGCGCTGAAGAACGCCCTCGACTACCTCAACCGCGAGTGGAACAACAAGGCGGCAGCGTTCGTAAGCTACGGGGGCAGCGCAGGAGGCGCCCGCGCGATTGAACACCTCCGACTCATCCTCGCGGAGCTCCAGGTGGCCACGGTTCGCACGAATATCGTGCTCCCGTTCGCCTCTCAGTTCTCGCCCGGACTCGCGGAGTTCACCCCCGGGGACTACCAACTCCCGTTCTTGACCCAGATGCTCGATCAGTTGACCGCGTGGTCAGGAGCGCTTCGCCCGCTCCGTGTCGAGTCGACTCCACCCGTCGGCCAAGCAACCAGGTAGCCCGTCTCCGCTACGCCGGAGTCGACTCTGCGGGTGATAGCGCAAGCTGTCTGAGCAGTCGTCGCGCCCCTGCAACCTGCCGGTCGGTCACCGCAGACCATTCCTGTCCGAACACCACTCGCTGGTAGACCATCCCATCACCGAGCGCCACGAGAGCATCGACGAGTTCGTCGACATCATCTGCGACGCCGGCTTTGCCCAGGACCGTGCGTACACGAGCACGATAAACGTCCTGATTGCGACGCACGACGGCACCGAGCTCTGGGGAGTTGCGGGAGGCTACGAACACCTCGGTGAGAAACACCGGCATGTCGGGGTTGTCGTCCATCATCTTCGTGAAATGGTCAAGCAATTCTTCGACCCGTGGCAAATCTGACATGTACGACTGAGAGAGCTCGACACACCACTCCAACGCCGCCTCGAGCAGGGCGAGCAGATTCGGAAAGTGGTGCCGCAGGCTCCCCTGGCTTACCCCTGCTTCGGCAGTGACCGAACGGTAGGTCAGCTTCGTGAGTCCGTCACGGGCAACCAGTCGCACGGCCGCCTCAACGAGCGCTTGTCGGCCCTGCCCGTAGGGAAGTCGAGTCGACTCCGCGTTATCCTTCATGGAAATTTGCCCGCCCACTCTCACCAGATTTTGAGGCGCTTTCACTACGCGCTGTCAGTCACTCTCTTCGCCTCAGCGTAACCACCTTGAACATGCTATATCGCTCCAGTCCCGTTGGCAGTGCACGGAGGCGTCGGTGCCGCAGAATGACTGGGTACGATCGTTTGATGCCCCCACGCTCTCCGCTCTCGCAACGCCACGGGCTGGATGCCGCATGGTTGCGCACTCCGGACCGCGACCCGGCCGAGCCTCGACCTTGGCCGAACATGGGCGCCTGGCTGCACGAACGGCTGGCGGAGCACATCGATGTGTCCGCGTTCCTCGACCAGCATCGCATTGTCTATGAGTCGGGCGAACCGGCAGCGGGCAGCGACCCCTATCGTTCCCACACCTTCGTCTGGTTTCACCGCGACCTCGCCGAGGAGAAGTTCGTTCCCGGAACTCTCCACATCGTGCACCGCGACGAGCGGATCGTCGTGATCGACAAGCCGCCCTTCCTCTCGACGATCCCGCGCGGCAAACACGTGCAGCAGAGTGTCGTGGTGCGGCTGCGCGCCGAGCTGGGGCTGCCCGAGCTCTCGCCGCTGCATCGGCTCGACCGCGTGACATCCGGTCTTCTCGTGATGGCGACCGAGCGGCGCTGGCGTGGGGAGTACCAGACCATGTTTCAGCGCGGCGAGATCGCCAAGACCTACCGGGCGCTGGCGCCCGTGCGGCCGGGGCTCGAGCTGCCAGTGACGGTGCACAACCACCTGGCCAAGCAGCGCGGCCGCCTGCAGGCGGAGGTTGTTGCCGATGCGCCGAATAATGCCGAGTCGCTCATCGAGCTGGAGTCCGTCATCGGCGACCTGGGCGTCTACCGGCTGACGCCGACGACCGGCCGCACCCACCAGCTGCGTCTGCACATGCTCGGTCTCGGCGTTCCGATCAGCGGCGACCCGCTGTACCCGGTGGTCAGGGGTGTGCCGGTCGAGGACTTCTCGACCCCGCTGCAACTTCTCGCGAGCAACGTTGCCTTCACGGATCCGATCGACGGCAGCGCCCGCCGCTTTGCGAGCGTGCGCAGTCTGCCCCTCGCGGCTGAGGACTCGACACGCTCGACCAGCGGTTAGAGCCAGCCGCGCTTCTTGAACACGAAGTAGAGCCCGAAGCCCATCCCCACCATCAGCGCGAGCGCGAACGGGTAGCCGAACTCCCAATCGAGCTCGGGCATCACCCGAAAGTTCATGCCGTAGATCGTGCCGACCAGCGTCGGCGCGAAGAGAATTGCCGCCCAGCTGGAGATCTTCTTGACCTCTTCACTCTGGGCGAGGCTGGTCTCCGAGAGCTTGCGCATCTCGTCGTTCTGCCGTTGTCCGACGAGCGTGGAGTGCGTGGTGAGTGCGTTCTGCAAGAGCTGCCGAAACGAATCGCCGCGGTCGACGACCCGCATGGTGTGGTCGAGCACGTCGCGCAGCCGGCGCTGCAACTCGACGTCGACCGCGTACTTGTCAAATCCGCGTTGCAGAGCCTCCAGCATCCCGACCATCGGTTGGGTTGCGCGCTGAAACTCGATGACCTCGCGGGACAGCGCGTAGATACGCCGGGAGACGGCCGGATCGCCGTCGAACAGCTGATCCTCGATCTCGTCGATGTCGTTCTGCAGGCCGGCCATCACCGGCGCATACTCGTCGACCACCTGGTCGAGAATCGCGTAGAGCACCGCCTCCGCCCCGAAGGCGAGCAGGTCTTCTTCGGCCTCCAGCCGGTGGCGCACCTTCGCGAGATCCGGCGACTCTGCGTGACGAATCGTCACCACGAAGTCGGGGCCGACGAACACGTGAAGTTCGCCGAATTCGACGCGCTCGTCGGCATCCATGTAGCGAGCGGGGCGCAGCACGATGAACAGCACTTCGCCGTAGCGTTCGAGTTTCGACCGCTGGTGCCCCTGCAGAGTGTCTTCGACGGCGAGGTGGTGCAGGCTGAACTCATCGGCCACCGACCGCACTTCGTCGTCGGTCGGCCGGTAGAGGCCGATCCAGGCGAAGCCGTTGTGGGCCTTCATCACCTCGTAGGTTTCGTCGAGGGTGGCCGGCGTTGCCACACGCTTGCCCTCCACATAGATGGCGTTGTCGATCAGCGGCATCGGCTCTCCTCACTCGCCCTACCAGTGTGTCAGCCCGGTGACCCCGCACTGCGCAGAAGCGCGCTGCAGCCGCCTGAGCTACTACCCTGAATTCATGGTCGACCGAGCATGGAAGCGCACGGCACTCGTTGTCGAGGATCAGCCACTGATGCGAGCGCTCATTGCGGATGCGCTGCGTCACGCCGGTTTCACGGTGCACGACCGCGCCTCGGCCGGTGCAGCACTCGCCGATTTCGACGATGTCGACCCCGATGTGCTGATCACCGACATCGATCTCGGCTCGCGCCCGAACGGCATCGAGTTGGCCGTGATCGTGAATGCGAAGGCCCCGCAGACCGCCATCGTGTTTTTGACCAACTATCCACGGGCCGGCACCGCACCCGGCGCAGCCATCGCCCCGCGCGGTTCGGTGTTCGTGAACAAAGCCGCGATTGAGTCGGTCGACGCACTCATCCATGCGGTCAATGCAGCACTTACCGCGACACCGGAGCCGGCCGCACCGTCACGAGGGGCCGAGGCCCCCGCCGAACTCATCGGGCGCCTCACCCGCACCCAGCTCGACACCTTGCGGCTCGTCGCGCTCGGCTCGTCGAACGCTGAAATCGCCCGTCAGCGCGCCACGAGCCTACGCGCGCTGGAGAAGACGCTCACCCGCACCTTCGATGCCCTGGGATTGACCAACGATGCGTCGATCACGCCGCGGGTGGCCGCGACAAACCTCTACTTACGGGTGTTCGGTTTCGCGCCGACGTCGAATCTCGAGCCAGCCCCTTCAGAACCCTCGGCATGAGTCGCCGCTTTCGGTGGGTCGACCGGGCGTTCGGCTCCAACGTTCTGACACTCTGGTCGTGGCTGCTCACGTTTCCGTTCGCGGTGACGGTGATGGGCGGCTCAGAATACGTCGACACCACGCCGGCGAGGGGAGCCGACTTCGCTGTCGCGGCCGTCGTGCATGTTCTCACCGGGGTCGGGATGCTTGTCGCCCGGTACACCGTGCTGCGTCCAGGTCAGCGACGCTTCCGTCGGGCCAGGGCTCTCATCGTCTTCGCCGTGCTCGGCGGCTCGCGGCCGTTTCTGCTGATCGTGGTGTCGGATGCCGTCGGCCTGCACATGCAGGCCGGCGACGTTGCCGTTCGCGTCGCCATCAATGTGGTCTGCACCATCACAATGCTGACCTTGATCGCACTCCTCATCGATGTTCTTCGACGGCATCGGGTGGTTCAGCGCCGCCTGCGAGCGGCTCTGACGACCCTGGATCTGCAGCGCGAATTCGATGAGCAGCAGTTGGAGGGGCTTCGTCGGCAGTACGTCGACGATGTCACCACGCGCATCGACGCCACGCTCGATTCGCGGCGCGCCGAGCCCCTGGACGCGACGCAGGCATCCGTGCTGTTGCGCACGATCGCCGACGAGATCGTGCGCCCGATGAGTCATGAGCTCTATCGCGAGGACGGCCCGGCGGCCGCGCCGGCAGCCGCCGAAGACCCGGTTTCGTTTCTTGAGCGTTCGTCCCGAATCCTCACCGCACTGCAGCCGGCTCCCCTCGTGCTCCCTTACGTGTTGCTCGCCCTGGTCTTTCTGCCCCATCTGCTCGCCAACGTCAGCCTGGCTTTCACCGCCATCCAACTCGTGCTCGGAGCCTGCATCTATCTGTCGGGCAATGCGGCGACGATGGTGTTGGCGCGCGTCGTGCATCACCCCGTCGCACGGATCGGCCTCCTCTCGCTCTGCTACACGGCGACCGCGATTGTGGGCACCCTCGTCATGGTCTGGTCGGCGCATCTGGCCGGGTATTCGCCCAGCCTGAATTGGTCGCCCGCCTTCATCTATCCGAGCTTTGCGCTCGCGCTCAGCATCATCGCGGCTACCGCGACGGAGCTCGCCGGCGATGAACAACGGCTGGCCGGTCTGTTGGCCGAGCAGGTGCAGCACACTGCTCACATTCACAACCGGTTGCGGCTGGCGCGCAAGCAAACGGCCCACCTGCTTCACACGGCGGTGCAAGGCGAGTTGGTCGCTGCCGCGCTCACGCTGCAGCGTCGGTCCGCGGATGCCGGTGACAACGCGCTGTCCACAAATGCATGGGGCGAGGTCATGACGACCATCGCCCGAATCAAGCAGGAGGTCGCGCAGGGAGAGGTCGTGGATCTCACTCCGGCCTCCGATCGCCTCAAAGCGCTGGTCACGATGTGGGGAAGCGCGTTGCGCATCACCTCGCGGTACGACGACGAGATCTGGCCGGTACTGGCAGCCGACGCCGCGCGCACCGAGATGGCGGTGGATGCGCTCTCGGAAGGGTTCACCAACGCCGTGCGTCACGGAAACGGGCAACGTGTCGACGTGCATCTCGGGGTTGTCGGCCCCCGTGAGACCGTTGTGATCACGGTGAGATCGTCGGGCGTGATTTCGTCGGGGCCGACGAACGGCCTCGGGCTGCGTTCTCTGCGCGGTGCAACGAACGCGGTGACGCTGAGCGAGGTGCGGGGCGAGGTGTCGCTTGTGGTCGAGTTGGTGTGAGCTGTCGCGTTAACCGAACCTCCCACGAGTGCAGCGTGCACCGCTGTCGTACTCTGCCAGGAGGGGGGATCGTGGAATCACCGCACAGCATCGGCGTCATCGCCGACACCGAGTTCGGCGCCGTTCGCGGCAGCCTCGACGGCTCCACCAATGTGTGGCGTGGCATCCGCTATGCGGCGCCGCCGGTCGGAGAATTGCGTTTTCGCGCACCGCAGCCGCCATCCCGCTCGGCAGCGATCATCGAGGCGACCGAGTTCGGGCCACGCTCTCCTCAACCGCGCTCGTCGGTGTTGTTGTCCCGCTCTGCTGCCGCTCGCCTGGATGAAGACTGTCTGACGCTCAATGTGTGGTCACCGTCGGGCGGCGCTGCTCGCAAGCCGGTGCTGTTCTGGATTCACGGCGGCGACAATCTGCAGGGCGCAGCACACGAGCATCCGTTCTCCGGTCGATCGCTCGCCGAGAGAGGCGACGTCGTCGTTGTGAGCGTCAACTATCGGCTGGGGATTCTCGGCTTTGTCGACTTCTCCTCGTTTGCGACGCGGGAGCAGCCGGCCGACTCGAATCTGGGCCTGAGGGATGTCATCGCCGCGCTCGAATGGGTGCAGGGCAACATCGCTCAGTTCGGCGGCGACCCGAATCGGGTCACGATCGGCGGCGAATCCTCGGGCGGCGACATCGTAACCACACTTCTCGCCGTGCCGACCGCTGCCGGCCTCTTTCACCGGGCGATCGCACAGAGCCCGTCGGCCGACTCCGTTCACACTGCCGAACACGCCGCAAACGTTGCCAGCACGGTCTTGGCCATGCTCCGTGTGCACCCCGCCAGCCTCCAGCGGCTGCGCGAGACGCCGCCCGGCGCCCTGATCGCTGCGGCGGGCCGGCTCGTCGCGGCGACCCGACTCTCCGAGGCGACCCGCTCATCCGACGAGACCCGGCATTTCGGCGGAGCCCGCTTTTCTGCGGCGACCTCCGCCCCGACAGCCGCCCGCACACCGTTCGCCCCTGTCGTCGATGGAACACTCGTGTGCGAGCATCCGCTCACCGCACTTCAGAACGGGCGGGCTCACCGCGTGCCGCTGCTCCTCGGTTCCAACCGGGATGCGGCCACGGGAATTGCCGCTGTGATATCGACCAGTTACGAGGGGCACGCGAGCGCGCACACGATGGCCCACGACAGGGCCGCCCGGATGCCCCCGCTCGCGATTGCCGACGCCCACAGCCCGTTCGCGCCGGTTTGGCTCTACCGTTTCGACTACTCGCCGCCGGTGCGCAAGGCCTTCGGGAGCAGGGCCCCGCGTTCCTCCGAGCTGCCGTACCTCTGGGGGTCGCTCCCCCGCGGCCCGCTCCCGCTGCTTGAAGCGCTCGCAACCGACTCCGCCGCGAGACGGCTTTCGGCGAGGGTGCAACACCGCTGGCTGTCATTTGCGAAGCTCGGCATCCCCACTCATGCGGTCGGCGAACCGGTCTGGAACTCGTACGACGAGCACCGGGCGACGATGATCTTCGATGCCAGGGACGTGCTGGTCAACGATCTCGACGCCGCGTTGCGGGCGGACGGGGATTCGGAGGGCAACACCGCCCGGTTGCCCGCGGGAGCGACACACCGCTGACCTCAGGTGAGCGAGTTGGTCGAGGCGAGCGACACGGGGGCGGTGCTGCTGCTCGGCCGCCTACCGGATCGTGATGGTGCGAATGAAACGCCAGGAGAAGACCCGCGACTACGTCGCGAAATCACTCGCCCGAGGCAAGACCAAACGCGAGACCATGCGGCTGCTCAAACGCTACGTCGCCCGAGAAATCTTCGCCATCCTCATCGCCATTCAGACCCGCCACAGTACCGACGGAATCGCTCAGATCGCAGCTTGACATCTATAGGAGCATCGAGACCCCGTGAGCTGACCCTCAGACCCAGCCCGTTTCTGGATCGGCTGGGTTTCGACAGGCTCAACAAACAGGCTCAACCAACGGAGTGGGGTTGCACGTTTTCGCTAATGAACTTCAGAGTCATATGAGCCTGAAGTTCATTAGCGAAAACGGAAGCCCCATCCGGTGGTCGCGTTCGACCTTCGGCCCGCCTCTGAGGTTAGGTTCCGCTGACCGAACTGGAGCGTGGTCGCCAGGCTGTCCAAGCATTCGGCACGGCCAGTAGGCGCGCCGCAGCCTCGGCGCGTCTCGCAGCCGTCAGCTGTTCGACAGCGGAATCCCCGCCCTCTCGATGTCCTCGTCACAGGCATCGCAGCCGCAAAACGGGTACCGCATGGGCAGCACGTCGGGCACCGCCGGGACCGACTTCAGGAGTGGAGTGCGTGTCGCGGATGTGGCGGAATCGAACGACCGAGGCTACGCGGCGACAAACCTCGCGTCGACCGACGCCGACACTTCGATCCGCTGCGGTGTGAGCGCGAGCTCCGCCCGGCCTCCCCTGCTGTCGGCCATCATCATCGCGCCGCGTGCGAGCGGGCCGGGCGCGGGACCCGAACCGTGGTCGCCCAGCATCCCCGGGTCGGCAAGTGCGATCGCGCGAACCGATTCCAGGCCGAGACTCCGCGCGTAGACGGTCGCGCGCGTGACCGCATCCGCCACGGCCAGAGATTGCGCCTCCGCGAACACCGCCGCCTTGCGCACAGCGGTCAGCGACCATTCGATGCCGCCCACTGTGACGCTGTCGACGGCGGCGACGGCATCCAACCAGCGGGTCATCACCTCGAAATCATTGAAGCGCACGGTGAACCCGATGGTGGCGTGAAAGACCAATGCAAGCTGTTTGCCCTCGTTGTTCCACGGGCGTTCATTCCAGACGCTGACCGAGTCAGACGACCAGCGGCTGATCGGGCCCGGTTGCGCCGCGCCCAGGGTCACGATCATCGAGCGCACGGTCTCGGCGGCGCGGGTCGTGGCGTCGAAGACCGACTGCCGATCAGGACCATCGAACCCGATGGACAACTGCACAGTGGCGCGTTCGGGCGGGTACCAGGCCGCGTTGTGCCCTTGCACTATGATCACGGTTTCGTTCATGGTGCTCCCGTCGGGTCGATCGTGATGCACATTCTGACATGACGCGGGGGAACGAGGTGGTTGCTTCTACTTTCGTCCCTCCGCCACGAACGCCAAGCGGCGCAGGGTCTCAGCGTTTCGAACGTGCAGCGGCACGTCGATAATCGGTTGTGGGATCAGTGCACCCGGCCCCTTCGCGGCGACCTCGGTGATGCGCACGACGCAGCCCGCGCCGCGCGGCTTGACCTCGAGAGTCACCCGCGCTTCGCCGATCGGCCACCCGGCAGGCTGAATCACCATGAATCGCGGCGGATCCCATTCGAGCACGGTGGTTTGGTCGTCGATGACGGCGGGCCAGACTCCGAACGAGTGGTGCAGCTTGCTGCCCTTGGCGGGCCAGCTGTCGTCGACATCGCGCATCCTAGATGCGCCGACCACCCAGGTGGGAAAGACCCAGCCGTCGGCGAGTATGGCGAAGACGTCCTCGGGTGAGCAGTTCATCTCGCGAGTGTTGACAGACATGGTTACCTTTCGGGGTGGACTGCACCGACAACCCCGCGCGGGGGGAGAGTGACCGCGGCTGCCAAGCCGTCTGGACCTGAACCCACTACGATCGCATCGACGTCGCTCATCGCTCTCCTCTGTGCTCTCAGTGTCGACGCTCTCAGTGTCGACGTTACGTGCCGCCGCCGGGAGGAGGTAGGGATTGACAGCGCTGCTAGCTCCTCCTGCTGCAGCCCGCTCTCGAGTCGGAATCCTCGGCCCCGGCGTTGTGTCAAGCCCTGCTGCACGATCGACATTCGACGTACCGTCGTGAGATGACTCCCACCGAAACACCCTCCGCCGCCCCCGACGGTTCCACCAACGTCAGCACAGAGCAAAAAAACTACACCGACGAGCTCAGTGACGGCTCCCCCACCGGCAACGCGACAAAAGATCCGCACCAGGACACGGATATCGCGTCCGGTGGCGAGCCGGATGACACTACCCCAACCAAGCCGGACGATGTCGATCTGGAGACGGGCACGGACCCTGACGGCACGCCGGTCGAGAACCCCTCCGGATGACGCCTGACCCTGGCACTCCGACCGCCGTACTCCTCGACATCGACGGAACGCTCGTCGACTCCAACTTCCTGCACATCGAGGCGTGGGCGCAAGCGTTCGAAAAGCTGAAGCTGTTCGTTCCGTCCTGGCGCATCCAGCGTGCCATCGGAGCCGACGCGAGCGAGCTCCTCGCCCAGCTCATCGACGACCAGCCGGACTCGATAAAGGACGAGGCGAAGAACTTGCACACCACGTTTTACTCGATCCTGATGCCTCGGCTTGAGACGTTTCCTGGTGCACGCGAGTTCATTCGCGCGATTGCACACCAAGGAACGCGCGTCGTGCTTGCCACCTCCGCCCCTGAACACGAACTCGAGGCACTCCAGAAGGTGCTCGGCATCGATGAGTTCGTTTACGCGATCACGAGCGCCGAGGATGTCGACAAAGCAAAACCGGAACCCGACATCATCTCGGTCGCTCTCGACAAATGCGGGGTTGACGCGAATCGGGCAGTCATGGTCGGTGACTCCATCTGGGATGTCATCGCCGCAGGCAAAGCTGGTGTGAAGACGATCGGGCTTCTCTCCGGCGGAACCGGTCGCCAGGATCTGATGGAGGCCGGGGCCTCGGCCGTCTACGAAGATATCGCTGACCTCCACCGTGCCGCCGACGGCGACCCCTTCTCGATCCTCTCGTCGCGCGAGAACGAGCACGAGTAGGTCCTGACCCGAACGGGCGGAGAGCTTCGCACCATTTGCGTGGTGCCCCTGGAGGGACTCGAACCCCCAACCTGCTCCTTAGGACGGAGTCGCTCTTCCATTGAGCTACAGAGGCTGACCCAGAAAGTTTAGCGGTTACCTGACGCCGAGGCGTCACCGAGCCACATCGGCCGCGCTACCCGGGCGGGTACAGGTACAACGGCACTTCCCCGATGGAGACCGTGCGCGTGTGGTACGAGTGCATTCCCATCCAGTTGTACTCCTCGAGCACCACCGTTCCGTCGCCCGGCACCGACTGCACATAGGCCACATGGTTGTAGGTGAACCAGGCCACCGCTCCAACCACGGGCGTTGTGCTGGTCGGCCAACCTTTGCTCGCCCAGGCATCCGCCCAGCCAGAGGCGTTGCCGTTGCCCGGCGTCATCTTGCTCCAGGTCCACTTCCACGGGCTGCCGCCGACGCCGGCGTCGCGGTTGAGGCGCCAGGCGACGAAGTCGACGCACTCACGGTAGTAGTAGCCGAGTGGCGAGAGGCCACCGCCCTCGTTGTCGGTGGCTTCAAACGGCCACGGATAGTCATCACCCTCAGCACGGATGCCGCTGACCGCGAACTCAGCGGCCGACGCACGCGCTGCAGCGGCGGCACCCGCGCGGCGAAGTTCAGCGGAGAGCTCGGCGACTTCTTCCTCGGTGCTCGCCGAAAATCCATCGCGGGACACGACGGTGTGCGCTGCGGACTGTGCCACGACGACACCCTGCGCCTCGGACTCCATCTGCGCACGCGCCGAGGTGCCGGCACCCGATTCGGACTGGGGAACGAACGCATAGGCGGGAAGGCCAGCGGTGAGAAAGAGTCCGGGGATCGCAACGATCGCGACAAGCACGGTGATCGGACTCCGCGAGCCGGTACGGCGACGCAGAGAGTTCGGGGCCGACGGCTGAGTTCGCGGTTTGGCCTGCTGAGAGCGCGAAGTCGCCGGGGACATCCGTGGCTTGGCGTGCGAAGTTCGTGGCTTCGACGGCGACGCAGCGCGCTTCGCCGACTTTCGCTCACCGGGTAGAGCCGGCGGAGCCGAGGCATCCGCTGCGGCGACGATGATCGGCAGCACGGCGGTCGTCGGCAATGAGTCCCAGCGAATCTCCGCGGGCAGCACTGTGGGCGGCGCCGTGAGATCGTCGAATGAGACCGGCATGGGCGCGCGCGAATCAGGGACGACCACGGTGGAATCGACCGACGAGGACTCGGCTGTCGAAGACTCGGCTGCCGACGACTCGGCTGCCGACGACTCGGCTGCCGAAGACTCGGCTGCCGACGACTCAACCATCTCGACATCCGCAGGCCCGGACTGCTCGGCCGCCGCCTCTGCCGCTTCCCGCTGCGCACGCAGGGCACGCCGCGAGGGCAGGACGTCAGCGTTCTCAGGGGAACCGGACGGGCCGGAAGCGATCACGTGACAATCCTCAACACTGTTTCAGGGGCGGGCAACTCCCCCACACTACGGGAGATATTCCCGAAAGTCGCCCCCAGAACAGGGGATGCTCAAGCTCTCCTTGAGGGTTACCCCGGCCGCAAAAATGGGCACGGATGTCTCTGCGCTGGCCCGGCGCCGCCGCGCCCGTTGGCCCCAACCCGCGTCGCGGCATCCGACCCGCGTGACGCCGAACGGCCCGCCGGCAACGTCCCTCACCGAGAACACCGAGCACACCGACCTACGGAGCACGGAGCGCGAAGCACGGAGCGCCCACAGCGCCGAATCAAGCCGCAGGAGCCAGATACTCGCCCCACTGCGGCATCGGAGTCTCCACACCGCGCACCACCCAGTTGCCACCGTGCGGTGCGGCCGGGTTGAAGCGCATCCCCCAGCCCATCTCGGCCGGCGTCTGGTTGCTCTTGATGTTGTTGCAGCGCAGGCAGCAAGCCACCAGGTTGTCCCAGGTGTCGCGCCCACCGCGCGACCGCGGCAGCACGTGGTCGATGGTGGTGGCCGATTTGCCGCAATAGCAGCAGCGGTGGTTATCGCGCCGCAGCACGCCGCGCCGACTTACCGGCGAGATCCGCGAGCGCGGAAGACGCACATACCGCGTGAGCAGAATCACGCTCGGCCGTTCCCACGATCCGGAGGCGGCGAAGACCGGATGTCCCCGATCGCTTTCGACGACCGTCGCTTTGTTGTTCATGACCAGAATCAGTGCCCGCTTGAAAGACACAACGGCGAGGGGCTCGTACCCCGCGTTGAGGACCAGTGTGCGCATGCGCTCCCTTTCGAAAACGGCTGGACGGCTTCCAGCCATTCGAACTGCTATTTACGGTGTGCTGCGAGACGAAGCGAGCGGGCAAACAGAAAAGGGCGCTGTCACAATGACAACGCCCCGAGGGCCACGGTGTGGCTCTGGTCTATTTGACTGCTGTGCCGCCGCGCGAAGCAGCCGCGCTGATCCATGGTGTGGATCGTGCGTTGCTCGCTCATTGGCTCTTTCCGATCTTTCAATCGTCTGCAAAACATCAGGGCAACAGGTTAACCCACAATTGGCGCGCCACGAAGTCGTGGCGCGCCAATCCAGGTGGCTGTCACCGGATGTTCAGACTGACGTCGTCACATCCGTGTGGATGCCGAAGGTTCAGATGCCGAGTCGAACGATGTAGTAGTCGCTCGTCCAAATCGGCTGGATGCGCACTGACGCACCCTCATAGGGCGCGTGCAGGATGTTGCCGTTGCCGGCGTAGAAGCCGTCGTGGCCATCCATGATCACCAGATCGCCGGGGCGAGCGTCGGCTTCAGAGATACGGGTTCCCGCTGCTCCCTGACCCGTCGACGAGTGCGGCAGGCTGATACCGAACTGCGCGTAGACATACATGACGAAGCCTGAGCAGTCGAAGCCGGCCGGTGTCGCGCCGCCGTAGACGTATGGCACTCCCTGGTACTGCGAGGCCACGCTGAAGACTGAGCCGAGGTCGTAGTTCGGGTAAGCCGGGTTCGCGAGAAAGTCGGATACCGACGGGCCGGAGTATGACGCAGCGTATGTGGTCATCGCTGCAGCGGCACTCTGGCGTCGCGCTTCGGCGGCAGCGGCTTCTACAGCAGCGGCGGCAGCGGCAGAAGCTGCGGCAAGCTCTTCTTCGGTCGTCGCGGTGAAACCGTCTCGAGCGACGGTGACAGACGCCGCCTGGGCGTCGACCGTGACGTTCTGAGCGGCAGCCTGGCTGAGCTCCGTCGAGGCTGTCGTGCCGAACTGGGTCTCATTGGTGCCCGGCGTGAACGCATACGCGGGAAGCGCCATGGTGGCGACAAGGCCGCCGGCCAGAGTCATCACCACGAGGTTGCCGAGGCTTCCGCGTCGCTTCGAGGTGCGAGGACGACCCTTGTGGGGCGCGGCAGCAACAACGTCTCCCGCGCGGGTGGTTTCAGGTTTTTGAGTTGTCGCTGCCCCACGACGGGACAGGTTTTTACCTAATTCAGCCAAAGTTGTAACCTCCGGCGCCTCGGCAACACTAGGTAGTTGCCCCGTCCAATGCGCTAATCGCGTGTGTTTCCGAGATTCAAGAGACGGGCCGAGGAGGCGTCTTGATTCGGGTCCTTTGACCGGCTTCTGGTCTGTGGGACATGCAAGAGGTTACGGGACATACACCGATTTGTCACGTTCGGCACTCAAATCACTAACGAAATGGTAACGAATTGACACCAATTTGGGGGTAGTCAGAGGGTTTTGACTACACCGTTTCCGGGGTCGTCACGAAGATGTGGCTGGCCATTTCGTTCGGCAATTCCAGACCCTCACCGAAGCCGTCAACCTGCACGAACACGTAGGAGCCGGCGGCCGAGAACACTCCGGTCGCACCGGGGAGAACTCCCGCTTGCTTGAGCTGAGAGAGAAGTTCAGTGTCGAACTGCACGGGTTCTCCCATGCGGCGGATGACGGCGGTCACGGGGGACTCCGACGACGCGACGACGCTGACCACGTTGGTCACACCCGACATGAACGCCGCTGCCGGCGGCTGGCCGAGTTCTTCGAGCCCCGGAATCGGGGTGCCGTAGGGGGATTCGGTGGGGTGGCCGAGAATCTCGAGAATCTTGCGTTCGACCTTCTCGCTCATCACGTGTTCCCAGCGGCAGGCTTCGTCGTGAACGAACTCCCACTCAAGACCAATGACATCGCTGAGAAGACGCTCGGCGAGGCGGTGCTTACGCATGACGTGCACAGCCTTGCTGCGGCCGGCCTCCGTCAATTCGAGGTGGCGGTCGCCGGAGACCACGACGAGACCGTCGCGCTCCATGCGTGCAACAGTCTGCGACACGGTCGGACCTGAGTGCCCGAGCCGCTCAGAAATGCGCGCGCGCAAAGGAACGATGTTCTCTTCCTCGAGATCGAGGATCGTACGCAAGTACATTTCGGTCGTGTCAATGAGGTCTGTCATCCCCAACCTCCCACTTGATAAGTCGCGCACACCCGATAGCGCAACGTATCAAGCTTAGCCGCCGCCCGCAGGCAACTAGAATCGCGGTATGCCGGATCTGACCATTCCCTCTGAACTGCTGCCCCTCGACGGACGATTTGGCTGCGGCCCGTCCAAAGTGAGGCCCGAGCAGCTCCACCACCTGACCGAATTCGGAGCCAGCATCCTGGGCACCTCACACCGTCAGGCGCCGGTCAAAGACCTCGTCGGGCGCGTGCGCACCGGTCTCTCCGACCTCTTTCGTGCCCCGGAAGGCTACGAAGTCATCATCGGCAACGGCGGGTCGACCGCCTTCTGGGATGCCGCAGCCTTCTCGCTAATCGAACGACGCAGCCAGAACCTCGTCTTCGGCGAGTTCGGCGGCAAGTTCGCCGCCGCGGCCGCCGCCCCGTTCCTCGAGGCCCCCGACGTCATCAACGCCCCGGCCGGCTCGCGCAGCGAGTTCGTCGTCACCCCCGGCATCGACGTCTACGCCTGGCCTCAGAACGAAACCTCAACGGGCGTCATGGCGCCGGTCACCCGCGTTGGCGGTGACGAGGGAGCCCTCACCGTCATCGACGCGACAAGCGCCGCCGCCGGCATCGACTTCGACGCGGCTCAGGCGGATGTCTACTACTTCGCCCCGCAGAAAAACCTCGCGTCCGATGGCGGGCTCTGGTTCGCTCTCTTCTCTCCCGCTGCGATCGAGCGCGTCATGCGCATCGCCGCCAGCGGTCGCTACATTCCGGAGTTCCTCAGCCTGAAGAACGCGATCGACAACTCGCGTCTCAACCAGACCCTGAACACGCCTGCCCTCTCCACGTTGCTGCTGCTCGAAAACCAGCTCGACTGGATCAACGGCAACGGCGGACTGGCCTGGGCCTCTGCACGCACGCAGGAGTCGTCATCCGTTCTCTATGACTGGGCAGAGCGCGTCGACTACGCGACCCCGTACGTGACCGAGAAGGCCCACCGCTCGCAGGTCGTCGTCACGATCGACTTCGATGACCGCATCGATGCGTCGGCTATCGCGAAGGCGCTCCGTGCCAACGGCATTGTGGACACCGAGCCGTACCGCAAGCTCGGCCGCAACCAGCTGCGCGTTGCCACGTTCACCGCGATCGAGCCGTCAGATGTGCGAAAGCTCGTCGGCTCGATCGAGTACGTCGTCGACCAGCTGGGCCGCTAGGCGGTCAGGGACGTCTCATGCGCTTGTGGTTGAAAGACAGCGAGAGACGTCCCGACCCCCTGCCCGCGCGCACTGACGCGCGCAAGGCCTACTTTGCCGGCACGGTGGCGTGGCTGGTCGCCACCATTATCGTGTTCAGTCTGCGCGCCGAACTCGACGCCGCAGGGCTCGGCTGGTGGCTGTGGTGCACCCTGATCGGTCTGGGACTCGGACTAGCTGGTCTGGTCTGGGTTCAGTTCCGGCGACGTTAGCTCAGCTTCGTTGAAATCGATTCCGTCGAGGGCGTCGTCACCGTCATCGTCGAAGTCGTCGTGGTCAAGAGCGTCCTCGTCGAGGGCGTCTTCGGCGTCATCATCGTTCTCGTCGTCGTCGTCGTCATCGTCGTCGTCATCGTCGTCGTCATCGTCGTCGAAGTCGTCCGAATCATCTGATTCGTCGTCTTCGTCGCCGTCAGCGTCGTCGTCGTCGGCACCTTCCAGCGCTTCCTGGACGGCAGCAAGTTCCTGCGCGGTGCGGTGTTCGGCAAGGCGGTCAGACCACGGCACCCATTCCGGGGCGAGCAACGCGTCGTTTCCGGGCATCAACTCGGTCTCCAGAACCGTCGGAGCGGCATCCTGATCGATGCGTGACAGCGTCACGGTCCAGTGCCAACCGGGGTATCCGGTCATCAGGCAGTCGAACAGCAACGACAGAACGTGCTCGTCTTCGACAATGTGACCGACCGGCTCACCGATCGTGTCGGCCGGAGTGATCTGGGTCAGCGCGGCGCGAGCGACATCGACGGCCGCGAGAAGGGTCTCGTCGGCCGCGATCGACTCCGCTGCGATTGAATCGGCTGCCACTTCGGCTGAAACTTCGACTGCGACTGATTCGACTGCAACTGACTCAGCATCGATCAGCTCGGCCCCGATCGATGTCTGCTCGTCATCACGCATCGAGTTCCTCGGCAACCTTGCGCAGCATCGCTGCAATCGTGCGACTGTGGGCGCTGTCGGGGTACCGACCGCGACGCAAGTTCGCCCCGATGCCATCGAGCAACTTGACGAGGTCTTCGACAATGATCGCCATGTCGTCGGCCGGTTTGCGGCTCATCTTCGCCAAGCTCGGCGGCGCTTCGAGCACGCGCACAGAGAGCGCCTGTGCACCGCGCTTGCCGTCGGCGATTCCGAACTCGAGTTTGGAGCCTGCTTTGACGGTTACTCCCGCGGGAAGCGCGGATGCGTGAAGGAAAACTTCCTGGCCATCATCAGAACTGATGAAACCAAAACCCTTTTCCTCGTCGTAAAACTTGACTTTGCCGGTGGGCATGTGAACCTCGCTGAAATTCGGGCGCGCTGAAATGCACGTCTTCAAGACCCAGCTTATTCGCCTTCGGTGGGTCCGTGCCCGTTATCCTTGGACTGTGACCATTCAACCCCCGCCGAGTCCGCAACGGATCGACCGCATCCTGGCCTATATGGTTGCGGCCGTAATCGGGCTTTCGATCATCGCCTTCGTCGCCGTGATCGCCGCAACCGCTGCCGGCGTCGGAGCCAACGATGGCTTCAGCACCGGTATCTGGCCGTTCGTCATCATGCTTCCGCTGTTCGGCCTTCCCGTCGGCTTCGTTCTGATCATCGCCCTCCTCGTGATCAGCACCGTGCGCCGCAGCCGTCAAACCCGAGCGAACAAAAGCTAGCGGCCATGCTCACGCTCGCGTCGCGTCTTCGTGCATTGGATGACGCGGCGTTGCGCCGTGCCATCGAGGCCCGCCTGGTGTCCGCCACCGGCATCAATGATTTCTTCGACCTGGCCGAGGCGCTGCTGGATCCCGTCGCGATCCAGAACACGCTCGCCCACCTCGACCGTGCGACCCTCGCGGTGCTCGCCATCGCCGGCGAGAGTCCCCTGGCCGACGACACAGCACTCTCCCCGACCGTGGCCGAGATCGCCGCTCGCCTCAGCGCTCTCGGCGAACGCCCGGTTGCGGTGAGCCAGGTCGAAGCCGTCGCCGGGCAGCTCGACACCATGCTGCTGGCAATCTATTCCGACGGCCACCTGAAGCCATACGACGCGGTGAGCGCTCATCTGGCCACCTGGCCGGAGCTGGGTCTGCCGAGTGCGACGATGCTCGCCTCTGTCGCAGCACCGCCGTCGTTTGCCCCACCCACCGACACCGACGCCGCGTTCACCACAAATTTGGCGGCCGAGCGCGCCTTCACCGCCGTGTCATCGCTCGCCGAACTGGTCAGCGAGATCTCCCGCGAGCCCGTGCACGAGCTCAGTCGCGGCGGGCTCGGACTGCCAGACACCAAACGACTCGCGGTAGCCGCCGCGGTCGAGGTCGAGGCAGTTCCCACCCTGGTCGCTCTCGCCGCGCGCGCCGAACTGATCGCCAAAGAACAGGGTTACTGGCGTCAAACCGAGCTGGGCGAAGCCTGGCTGATGGGCAGCACCCCTCACCGGTGGTCGACCTTGGCCGCATCCTGGCGTGCGTCGTTGCCGACCGATGTCCTCGACATCCTGCCCGCCCAGGCCGGCGTCTTCTGGGACGGCGAGCTGCGCGACTTTCTCGGCTGGCTCTACCCGGCCGGCGGTGCCTGGCTGGACGACCGTGTGACGGCGGTGCAGGCCGAGGCTGAGTTCATCGGAATCACCGCGCATCACACCACGAGTTCCGCCGGCGCTGCAGTGCTCGGCGGAGCATTCGACGACGCTATCGCCATCATGGAAGCCTCGCTGCCGGCCGAGGTCGGCACCGTCTACCTGCAACACGACCTGTCCATTGTGTCCCCCGGCCCTCTGGCCCCCTCGATCGATGCCCGTCTGCGCGCGCTGGCCGATGTGGAGAGCCGAGAACTCGCCTCGAGCTACCGCATCACCGCCGCGTCGGTGAATCGGGCCCTGGCAGCCGGCGAGACCGCCGAATCATTGCTTGAGTTTCTGCGGTCCATCTCCCTGACCGGCATTCCCCAGCCGCTCGACTACCTGATTCGGGAATCCGCCGCCCGCTACGGTCGCGTTCGCGTGCTGCCGGCCTCGGCCGACGACGCCCCGGCCCAATCTGTCGTGCGTTCGGCGGATCCCGCACTACTCGGCACCATCGAAGTCGACCAAACCTTGACCCCCCTTGGGCTGCACCGCCTCGGGCCGGACCGGCTGGGCAGCAGGTTCGCCGTCGACGCTGTCTTCTGGGCATTGAGCGATTCCCGCTACCCGGTCGCCGCTGAGAACGAGTCAGGCGAGATCGTTCATGTGCGCCGGGTTCCGCTCGCGCAGAAGACGCCCGTCGCCGCATCCGACCCGGCAGTCGACCTGGTTGAGCGACTGCGCACCAGCGACGGCGGTGAGGGCAAGGCAGCCGGCGCCTGGCTGGCCCGGCAACTTGATGCCGCGATCAGAATGAAGCAGACGGTCACCGTGAGCATTGCGATGCCCGGCGGGGTCGTCGTCGACTATCTGCTCGAACCGGCAAGCGTCGGCGGCGGGCGGTTCCGCGCCAGGGATCGGCGCGCTGACATCGAACGCACTCTTCCGATCTCCAGCATCGTCAGCATTTCACCGGCGCCCTAACACCTCCGTTTGCGCGGGTACATCGCGTGTTGTGCCGTGTCGGAGGCGCGCCCTGCCCCCGCCACTCGCCAGACGGGCGTAGGATTGGCGGCTATGTCTGACGGACCACTGATCGTCCAAAGCGACCGCACGGTGTTGCTCGAAGTTGCACACCCGCTCGCCGAGGACGCACGCCACGATCTCGCTATTTTCGCCGAGCTGGAACGCGCGCCAGAGCACATCCACACCTACCGGATCACCCGGCTCGGCCTCTGGAACGCGCGCGCTGCCGGGCATGACGCGGCGGATATGTTGGCAACGCTCGAGAAGTATTCCAAGTTCGCCATCCCCCAGACGGTGTCGGTCGACATCGCTGAGACTGTCGGCCGGTATGGCCGGTTGGTGATCGATCGGGATGCCGATGGCGCGTTGATTCTGCGCAGCACCGATGAGGCGGTGCTCACCGAAATCTCGGGAGCCAAGCGCATCGCCCCACTCTTGATCGGGCATCCGACACCCGACTCATTCCTCGTCGAGGCCTGGGCCCGCGGGCAGCTCAAACAGGAGCTCGTCAAGCTCGGCTGGCCGGCCGAGGACTTAGCCGGTTACACGCCGGGAACCCCGCATCCAATCGACCTGGTCGAAGACGGCTGGGCGCTGCGCGACTATCAGAACAAGGCCGTCTCGAACTTCTTCGAAGGCGGTTCCGGTGTTGTCGTGCTGCCCTGCGGCGCGGGCAAGACCCTCGTCGGCGCTGGGGCGATGGCCACGGCAAAGACCAACACCTTGATCCTCGTGACGAACACTGTGTCGGCCCGGCAGTGGCGTGACGAGCTACTCAAACGCACCACCCTGACCGCCGACGAGATCGGTGAGTACTCGGGTCAGGTGAAGGAGGTCAAGCCGGTCACGATCGCGACTTACCAAATCTTGACGGCGAAGCGCAAGGGCGAATATGCCCACCTGGCCCTGCTCGACGCGATGGACTGGGGACTCGTCGTCTACGACGAAGTGCACCTGCTTCCGGCGCCGGTGTTCAAGCTGACCGCCGAGCTGCAGGCGCGTCGACGCCTCGGCCTCACCGCCACGCTCGTGCGTGAGGACGGCCGGGAGGGCGACGTGTTCAGCCTGATCGGCCCGAAGCGTTTCGATGCCCCGTGGAAGGAGATCGAAGCCCAGGGTTTCATCTCCCCCGCCGCCTGCTACGAGGTGCGCATCGACCTGCCGCAATCCGAACGGCTGAGCTACGCGGCGGCAGCCGACGACGAGCGCTACCGGCTGGCCGCCACCGCGCCGGCGAAGTTGGATGTCGTCAAGCGGCTGGTCGCAAAGCACCCGGGTGAACGCATCCTGGTGATCGGTCAGTACCTCGACCAGATCGACGAGCTGGCCGAGGCGCTCAACGCCCCCAAGCTGACCGGATCGACGCCGGTCGACGAACGCGAACGACTGTTTCAGGCGTTCCGGGTCGGCGAGGTGGAGGTGCTCGTCGTGTCGAAGGTGGCGAACTTCTCGGTCGACCTGCCTGAGGCGACAGTGGCCATCCAGGTGTCGGGTTCGTTTGGTTCCCGGCAGGAGGAGGCGCAGCGTCTCGGACGCCTGTTGCGGCCGAAGGAGTCGGGTCTCACCGCGAACTTCTACACACTCGTGGCACGCGACACCGTCGACCAGGACTTCGCGCAGAACCGGCAGCGGTTCTTGGCCGAGCAGGGCTACAGCTACACGATTCTCGACGCGCACAGTCTCGTCGAGGTGTAGCGCGCCGTCTCGCCCTCTCATTGATCGCGGAGCGAGCGCCAGCGAGTGTCTATGAGGCATATGGGCCATTTCGTTGATCGAGGAGCGCGCGAGCTTGCGAGCACGCGTCTCGAGATCTCGCGAGCCAATCCTTGAACTCGGGTTGCGTTCAAACATCGGCGCACGAGGTCTCGAGACGGCCGCGGGCGGCCTCCTCGATCAACGAAAAGGCCATATACCGATCGACGAGGCGGTCGCGTCAGCGCGCCCGACCATAGCGCAGAAAGAGCATGTCGCCGGCCGCGAACGAGTGCAGCAGGCGCATGGGCCGCGGGGTTGCCGCGGCGCTCACCGCGATCCGCCCGGCGTTCCCGGCGTCGAGCACCGGGCTGAGACTGAGACAGAGTTCGTCGACGCAATCGGCGGCGAGCAAGTCGCCGAAGAGGTGTGGACCGCCCTCGCAGAGCACCTGGCCGAGTCCGCGGGTGGCGAGCTCGGCAAGCATCAGCCGGGGATCAACCGCAGCCTCTCCACAGATCATCACGTCGGCGACCGCGGCGAGCGCCGCCCGCCGTTCTGCCGGCGCGGCGGCGTGAGTGATCACCAGTGGCCGGCTCACGGCATCAGCGAAGAACGGATGCGCCGGGTCGATCTCGAGTCGCGACGAGACGATCGCGAGTGCGGGCTGCTCGGGCATTCCCTGCGAAACCCGCCAGGCCGCATCCACGGGTTCGAGCCTCACCCCGCCGTAACCCTCGGCACGCACCGTGCCTGCGCCGACCAGGATCACGTCGGTCAACGTGCGCAAGGTGTCGAAGACCTGCTTGTCGTCGGCATTGTTCAACGCGCCGCTGAGCCCGTCGCGCGTTGCCGCCCCGTCGAGGGTGGCGATGAAGTTCATCCGCACGCCGGGTGCCGACCGGTCGCTGATTCGGTAGCGGTCGAGGAGCTCGTCGCGGTTCAGCATCGGTGCACTTCCGTTTCACGCATCAAATCGCCTCAGGCCATGTTGTGGCGCAGATACGCCGGCGCACGGAAACCGAGGATCGTCTCGGTCATCCGCACCGCGTCGACGGCGGCGCGCACATTGTGCATGCGCACGATGCGAGCGCCCTGCAGGATGCAGACGACGGCGGCAGCGATCGACCCGTCGACCCGTTCAGACCGCTCCCGGTCGAGCGTCTCGCCGATGAAGTCCTTGTTCGACACCGCGGCCAGCACGGGCAGCCCGATGGCGGCGATCTCCCCGAGCCGACGGGTCAACTCGAGCGAGTGCAGCGTGTTCTTGTTGAGGTCGTGGCCCGGATCGATCACGATGCGTTCCAGCGGCACCCCGTGCGCGACCGCGAGGTCGACTCGCTGCCGCAGAAAGGCCGCCACCTCGGCGACGACATCGTCATAGCGCGGGGCCGGGTAGGGCATCCGTGGCTTCGCCAGGCTGTGCGTGATCACGAGGGTCGCATTGCTGTCGGCGACGACCTCGGCCATGGCCGGGTCGTGCACCCCCGTCGTGTCATTGACGACGTGGGCGCCGGCGGCGATGCCGGCCCTGGCGACCTCGGCATGGAAGGTGTCGACCGAGATGACCGCCCCAGAGCCGCGGAGCCCTTCGATCACCGGAATCACCCGGTCGATCTCTTCATTGATCGGGATCGCCGGCCCTGGCGCGAACTTGGCCCCGCCGATGTCGACCCAGTCGGCGCCGTCGGCCACCGCTTGGCGAGCGGATGCGACGGCAGCGTCGAGCGCGAACGTCGCGCCGCGATCGTAGAACGAGTCGGGAGTGCGGTTGATGATTGCCATCACCGCTACCTCACACGAGAAGTCGAAGACCCGCCCGCCCAGGGTGCGTTGCGGGTGGATCAGGTCGGGAAGCACGATTCCCGACGCGGTGACTGCACTCAAATCCTGCCCCTATCCGGTCGTGGAGGCCAGCAGGTCCTCCAGTGCAATGTTCTCATCCGCTAGGCGCGCCGGGTCCACCTGCACGCCGGTTCTGATGAAACGTTGAACTGTCTCATGGACGTCCCACACATTGACGTTCATTCCCGCGACCACACGCCCGTCGGCGACCCAGAACGCGATGAACTCCCGCTTGACGGGGTCACCGCGAAACACGACCTGGGCAGTGCGGGTCAGTTCGCCGTACCCCGAGTACTCCATGCCGAGGTCGAACTGGTCGGTGTAGAAATAGGGGATCTCGTCGTAACTGACAGCGGCGCCGGCCATCGACCTTCCGGCCGCGCGACCGGCATTCTCGGCGTTGGCCCAGTGCTCGATCCGGAGCGGATGTCCGAGCACGGGGTGGAACACGCTGGCCACGTCACCGACGGCGTAGATATCAGGATCGAGTGTACGGAAGGCGGCATCCACGACGATTCCATTCGCAACGGCCAACCCGGCATCCTGGGCCAACGTCACGTTCGGCACTGCCCCGATGCCGACCACGACCACGTCGGCTGGCACAACTTCGCCGGTGTCGAGTTGTACGCCGGTGACCCCATTCGCATCGCCGAGAAGGGCGCTCACCCCGGTCTCCATGCGCACCGTCACTCCGTTGTCACGGTGAAGCTGCCCGAAGACCGCGCCCACTTCGTCGCCGATCGCGACGTTCAGCGGCACGGTTTCACGCCCCAGCACCGTCACGGTGTTGTCGTAGCCGCGGGCGGCCGAGGCCACCTCCAGGCCGATCCAGCCGGCGCCGACGATGACCACATTGCGCAGTCCCGGTTCGAGCCATTCGCGCAGATGGGCCGACTCCCCAAATGTGCGCAGGTGATGCACGCCGATCAGGTCGGCACCCGGCCCCGCAAAACGGCGTGAGGACGCGCCCGTCGCCAGCAGCAGCTTGTCATAGTGAAGGGTCTGGCCGTCATCGAGTGTGAGTTCGTGGGTGCCCGGCGAGAGGGCGACGGCGGTAGCGCCGGGCAGCAGAGTCACGTGGTGTTCGGCGTACCACTCGGCCGGATGCACAAAGGTGTCGTCTTGCTCCATCTTTCCGGTCAGGTATTCCTTTGACAGCGGCGGCCTGATGTATGGCAGAGCGTCTTCGGCGCCAACGAGCAGAATGCGCCCGTCGAAGCCTTGCTCGCGCATCCCTTCGGCCGCACGCGCGCCAGCGAGCCCCGCGCCGACGATGATGAATGTCTGATCGTTGCTCATGCGGAGTCTTCCTTCTCTCGGCTGCTCTGTCTCTCGGCTGCTCTGTCTCTCGGCTGCTCTGTCTCAGGCCACTGAGCGGGTCAGGGCCGCAGCCCACACAGCGCGAAGAACTCTTCGCGGGTGCGCTGATCGTCGCGAATGGAGCCGTGCACCGCGCTGGTGGTGGTGCGGCTTCCCGACACCTGAGCACCGCGCAGCGACATGCACAGATGCTCGGCCTCGATCACAACCCCGACACCGCGCGGTGCGAGTTCGCTCTGCAACCAGTCGGCCACCTGCTTGGTCAGGCGTTCCTGCACCTGCAGGTCGCGGGCGAAGAACTCGAGCACCCTGGCAAACTTCGACAGCCCCAGAATGCGATCGCCCGGCAAATAGCCGATGTGCGCGACCCCTTGAAATGGCAGCAGGTGGTGCTCGCAGAGCGAGTGAAAGGGAATGTCCCGCACGACCACGAGCTCGTCGTAACCCTCATCGTTCACAAACGTGGTCAGCGCGAAGTCTCTCGGTGTGAGCATCTCGATGAAGGCATCCGCCACGCGCCGCGGAGTCTCGGCCAGATGCGCGGTGCCGGTGTCCCGTCCGAGCGCGGTGAGCAGGTCGGCGACGGCGGCGGTAGCCTTCACCCGGTCGATCGCAGATGTTGATTCAACCCGATGCAGGGGCGACGGATGCCGCAGGGCAACGGGTGCGTTCAGTGGCAGTTCTGCAGGTGACATGACGGGCCTTTCCGCGCTGGTACTCCGACGCTAGATCGGCAGAACTCTTTTGTCAAGATCCATGCTTTTTAGAGTTAGAATGTGCTCATGAACGCCCCAGCACCATTCGATGCACTAAAAAAGCCCGACGCACCCGCCCCGCTCTCCGCCCGGGTGGCGGCCGTCAGCGCCCTGTCCGATCCGGCACGGCGCGCACTCTTCGATCTGGTGTCCCGCAGCCCCGGATCGGTCACTCGGGACGCCGCAGCCGAAGCGGCAGGGCTCTCCCGCAGCACGACAGCGTTTCACCTCGATCGCCTCGCCGAGCTCGGCCTTCTTGAGGTCGAGTACAAGCGTCTCAGCGGCCGCAGCGGCCCCGGCGCCGGGCGCCCCGCGAAGCTCTACCGCCGCGCGAGCACCGAGCTCAGCGTCTCGGTGCCCGAGCGCCACTACGACCTGGCCGGCGATGTGCTCGCGAGCGCGATCGAACTCTCCGCGGCATCTGGCCAGCCGATTCACGACGCCCTCCGCACCGTCGCCCAGGCGAAGGGCAACCAGGCCGGTTCGCGGGCATCGTCGTTGCCAGAAGCGCTCGAGCAGAACGGTTTCGAGCCGGTGACAGACGACGACGATCTGGTGTTCGGAAACTGCCCGTTTCACCGTCTCGCGCAGCATCACACCGCGATTGTCTGTGCTCTCAACTACGAGTTCGTCAACGGCTTGGCCGCAGGTGCCGGAGACGACGCCCACACCGTGGTGAGCGACGCAGACGCCGGACGCTGCTGCATCCGCATCAGCCCTCGCACAGCGGGCGCATAGTTGCCGCAGTGAGCCACCCCAGCCACTCCCAGCAAAGTACCAGCTAACGCGCAGATACTGTCGTTATGACTGATGGCCCCCGCATTCTCATTGTCGACGACGAGCCCAACATCCGGGATCTTCTCACCACAAGCCTCCGCTTCGCCGGTTTTGCCGTGCGCGCGGTCGGCAACGGCGCGCAGGCAATCTCCGCTGTGCTGGAAGAAGAGCCCGACCTCATCATCCTCGACGTCATGCTGCCTGACATGAACGGTTTCGGCGTGACCAAGCGCCTGCGTTCGGCCGGATACACGGCCCCCATCCTGTTCCTCACTGCGAAGGACGACACCGAAGATAAGATCACCGGCCTCACCGTCGGTGGCGATGACTACGTCACGAAGCCGTTCAGCCTCGACGAGATCGTCGCTCGCATCAAGGCCATCCTGCGCCGCACCATGCAGGCCGACGAAGATGCGGTCATCCGCGCCGGCGAACTCACCATGGATCAGGACACCCACGAGGTACTCGTCGGCGACGTTCCGATTGAGCTCTCTCCCACCGAGTTCAAGCTTTTGCGCTACCTGATGCTGAACCCCAACCGGGTTCTGTCGAAGGCGCAGATCCTCGATCACGTCTGGGAGTACGACTTCAACGGCGACGCCGGCATCGTCGAGTCCTACATCTCCTACCTGCGCCGCAAGGTCGACGCGCACTCGAGCGAGCCGCTGATTCAGACCAAGCGTGGCTTCGGGTACATGCTCAAGGCTGCCAAGGCATAGTCCCAGAATCCACTCCTAAACTGGGGGCCTGATGCACGAGTCACTCACCCAGCGGTGGAACCGCGTCTCCCTCCGCTCAAAAATCACCGGCGTGACCGTGTTGATGCTGACGCTCGGACTTCTGGTCTCTGGCATCGGCACCATGGCCATGCTGCGCCAGTATGTCATCCAGCAAGTGGATGCCCGGCTGCAGACGGAGGCGCAGACCGCGCTGACTTCGACGACGGCGGGCGCTCTGACCCAGAACAGTGCAGATGGTGTCTCGTCCGACTACTACGTGGCCCTGTACGACGAGAGCGGCGTGCTGCGGTACCACACCTGGCACGATCGGCCGAGAGCCGAGCTGCCCGAGGTCGGGATTCCGATGGATCTGGAGTCGGTCAACGCGCTCGACGGCGCCATCCTGACCCTGCACAACGAGGCCGGCGACACCACGTTCCACGCCGTCGCCGTGCCCTTTGTCATCAGTCCGCAGGGCACCTATGGCACCCTACTGATGGCCGTCTCGCTCAAACCGACCGAGAACACTATGGCGACGTATCTCACCATTTTTCTCGGATTCGGGCTCGGCGTCGTCATTGTCGGCGCCTTGCTGACCCGACTCCTGGTCACGAGCACCTTTGCGCCGTTGCG
Organism: Glaciibacter kafniensis; assembly: GCF_039538945.1. Taxonomy (NCBI): domain Bacteria; kingdom Bacillati; phylum Actinomycetota; class Actinomycetes; order Micrococcales; family Microbacteriaceae; genus Glaciibacter; species Glaciibacter kafniensis. Next base: position 226,784 of record NZ_BAABCN010000012.1, read on the forward strand.
CGAGGTCGAGCGCACCGCTGCGGCCATCGCCGACGGAGACTTCAGTCAACGGCTCGGCGGGGCAACCCCGAATACCGAGGTCGGCCGGCTCAACCGATCGCTCAACACCATGCTCAGTCGCATCGATCGAGCCTTCAAAGATCGAGCGCGCACCATCGACCAAATGCGTCGCTTCGTCGGCGACGCCAGCCACGAATTGCGCACTCCCCTCGTCTCGGTGCGCGGCTACGCCGAGCTCTACCGGATGGGCGCGCTGCAGACCCCTGAAGAGGTCGCGCAGGCGATGGAGCGCATCGAAAAAGAGGCGATCCGGATGGGTGGCCTCGTGGAGGACCTGCTCGAGCTGGCACGCCTCGATGAAGCCAAGCCGCTGAAGCTCGCCCCGGTCGACCTCATGCCACTGGCGCGCGACGCCGCGCTCGATGCGATGGCGCAGTCGCCGGGCCGGGTCGTCACCGTTGTCACGGCGACCCCGACGGAATTCGTCGACACCGCCGAGCTGGATGCAATCGACCTCGCCCATTCCACCGGAGAAGTGAAGCCGCTCACTGCGGCGAAGACGACCCCGCAAGCCGCGCCGGCTCAGGCCAAGACGGCCGCGTCCAAGGCCGCCGCGTCCAAGACCGCTGCGGCCAAATCCGCGGCCGGGCGCACCCAGACCGTCGCCCCGGCAACCGGGACCATTTCGTTCGGCGCCACTCTCGCCCGGCTGCGCACACGCAAGCCACGCAAGACGGACGACCCGGTTGCGATGGCGTCGCCGGCTGTCGAACAGGAGCAGCCGACCGTTCCCGCGGTGATCATGGCCGAGGAGAACAAGATCCGTCAGGTCATCACGAACCTGATGGGCAACGCCTTGCGGTTCACCTCGCCTGACAGCCCGATCGAACTCGAGGTCGCCGTCGACCGTCGCAATCAACGCGCTTCGGTCGCTGTGATCGACCATGGCGAGGGAATTCCGCCGCAGATTCGCGAGAAGATCTTTCAGCGGTTCTGGCGAGCCGATACCTCTCGCGCCAGGGAGACCGGCGGAAGCGGGCTGGGCCTGGCCATCGTCGCCTCCATCGTGGCCGGCCACAACGGAACCGTCGAGGTGCTCGAGACTCCGGGTGGCGGCGCCACGTTCCGCATCTGGTTCCCGCTGGCGGGCTCACCGAACGCTCCGCGCCCACTGATCACGTCGCCGCGTAACTAGCACGCGCGCATCGGACCCACACCCACCTGACCCACACCCACCTGACCCACACCCACCTGACCCACACCCACGCACCCGGCCCCCATCCGGTCGCACAACTGAGTGTGCCTCCCCCGCGTCCCGATTGTGAGCTGCCACCTCTGTCTCACCGCCCATTCGACGGAGATTACTGGCGACACGCCGATAATGGCTGCTGTTTCGGCGCGAAATGGGCCGAATCTCCGTCGAATGGGATCGGCATGCTTGTGTGTGTCACGTCGCGATGTGCCCGCGAGGTATTTCACGCTCGAACCCCACCCGACTCGTCACCGATCGATGAGGGACTGACCGATGAGGGACCGACCGATGAGGTACCGAGACGCCGAACCACCGGCATCCGCCCGCTGGCCGTGGATTGTGCGTCACGCAAAGGAGGAGATTCTGCGAATCACCGAGCAAAACAGGCTGTTCAGCACGGCGTGTTGCAGAATCTCCTCCTTTGCGTACGGGGCCAGTTCAGGAACGGAGGCATGTCGCGGTCCAGAGCGCAGACTGGGCCGGAGACGCGCCGTCGCCGACGTACCTCCACTCCTGAGCTCGGTTCCCCCTGGCGCCGTCCCGACTCGAGGAGGAGCGCTCCTCCCCCGCTGGCCGATCGGGAGGTTGTGCACGGATGCCGACCCACGGCATCCGTGCCGCTCTTGCGTCGCCGTAGCGTGGCTCGCATCCCGCATTCCTGCGTGAGGTGAAAGGAGCATCATGACTCGGTATCAGGTAGACAGTGAGGCAGTTCTCGGCACGACAACTGCGGTGCGGGGTTCGATCACACGCATTCAGGGCGAGGTCAGCGGGCTGCTCGCCCAGCTCACCAACCTGGAGGCGTCGTGGTCAGGTCAGGCCGCGACGGCTTTTCAGGGGGTGGTCGCCGAGTGGCGGTCCACTCAGCAGCTCGTCGAGCAGAGCCTGGAGTCGATCAACCACGCGTTGAGCGTGGCCGGGCAGCAGTATGCCGAGATCGAGCAGGCGAACGCGCGGCTCTTCGGGCGCTGACGCGCCTGTCGTTGATTCGCCAGGCGCTTCACGCATGCAGTGTGTGCTCGCGGCACGCGTATGTGCTCGGGGCAGGTGTTTGACCGCGTGCCGGCTTCTCCACCACGTGCCGCGACATCGGTGATCGCGCCAGTGGCGGCTGGCCATGCTCGACCAACGGACAAACAACAACGCTGGGCGCCTCCCGAAGGAGACGCCCAGCGCATGAAACAGGTGAAGCAGGTGGCTTGGACTTAGAAGTCCATGCCGCCGGACGGGTCGCCCATCGGAGCAGCGTTCTTCTCCGGCTTGTCAGCGACAACGGCCTCGGTGGTGAGGAACAGACCAGCGATCGACGATGCGTTGAGCAGCGCGGAGCGGGTGACCTTCACCGGGTCATTGATGCCGGCAGCGATCATGTCAACGTACTCACCGGTCGCGGCGTTGAGGCCGTGTCCGACGGGCAGGTTGCGCACCTTGTCTGCAACAACGCCCGGCTCCATGCCGGCGTTGAGTGCGATCTGCTTGAGCGGAGCGTCGATGGCAACGCGCACGATGTTCGCGCCGGTTGCCTCGTCGCCGACGAGGTCAAGGATTGCCTTGCTCTCGAATGCGGTCTTGCCAGCCTGGATGAGTGCAACGCCACCACCGGCGACGATGCCCTCTTCGACAGCTGCCTTTGCGTTACGAACGGCGTCCTCGATGCGGTGCTTGCGCTCCTTGAGCTCAACCTCCGTCGCGGCGCCGGCCTTGATGACTGCAACGCCACCGGCAAGCTTGGCGAGACGCTCCTGGAGCTTCTCACGGTCGTAGTCGCTGTCGGTGTTCTCGATCTCGGAACGGATCTGAGCAACGCGGCCGGCGATGGCTTCGACGTCGCCAGCGCCCTCGACGATGGTGGTCTCGTCCTTGGTGATGACGACCTTGCGGGCGTTACCGAGGAGGTCGAGGGTGACGTTCTCAAGCTTGAGGCCGACCTCCTCAGAGATGACCTGTGCACCGGTGAGGATAGCGATGTCCTGCAGCTGCGCCTTGCGACGGTCGCCGAAGCCAGGAGCCTTGACGGCAACCGACTTGAAGATGCCGCGGATCTTGTTCACAACGAGCGTGGCCAGAGCCTCGCCGTCGACGTCCTCAGCAATGATGAGGAGCTGCTTGCCGCTCTGGATGACCTTGTCAACGATCGGCAGCAGGTCCTTGATGTTGGAGACCTTGGAGTTGACGATCAGGATGTAGGGGTCTTCGAAGACCGCTTCCTGACGGTCGGGGTCGGTCACGAAGTATGCCGACAGGAAACCCTTGTCGAAGCGCATGCCCTCGGTGAGCTCAAGCTCGGTGCCGAAGGTGTTCGACTCCTCAACGGTGACAACACCTTCCTTGCCGACCTTGTCGATCGCTTCAGCAATGATGGCGCCGATTTCGGCGTCGCCGGCGGAGATGGATGCCGTGGCAGCGATCTCTTCCTTGGTTTCGATCTCCTTGGCGCTGGCGATGAGCTCGGCGATGACTGCTGCAGTCGCCTTCTCGATGCCGCGCTTGAGGCTGATCGGGTCGGCGCCGGCTGCGACGTTGCGCAGTCCTTCGCGAACCAGGGCCTGAGCGAGAACGGTAGCGGTGGTGGTGCCGTCGCCAGCGACGTCGTCGGTCTTCTTAGCGACCTCCTTGACGAGCTCGGCACCGATCTTTTCGTAAGGGTCGTCGAGCTCGATCTCCTTGGCGATGGAAACGCCATCGTTGGTGATCGTGGGGGCGCCCCACTTCTTCTCCAGCACGACGTTGCGTCCACGCGGGCCGAGGGTGACCTTGACCGTGTCAGCGAGGATGTTCAGGCCGCGCTCCAGGCCGCGACGGGCCTCTTCATTGAAAGCGATGATCTTTGCCATGTGTGTTTCTCGTCCCTCCCGGACGTTCCAAAACTGTGACGGATTAGCACTCAAACGGAGAGAGTGCCAAGTCGATTCTGGCACTCAGGGGTCGAGAGTGCAAGTGAACGACGTCGGGTTACGGTACGAGTTCCACCGAACCGGTGTCGGTCGGAACAAGCTCGATCCAGGTGTTGCCTGCGGCGAGAGTGATCAGGGCGCCGTTGTCGGCGACCAGGCGGATCAGCGAGCCCGCGGCATCCTTTGACCAGGTGGCATGCACCGTCTTGCCGCCGGTCGATACCCAGGCCTCTCCGGAGCCCAGCATGACCGTCTTCGGCACGTCGCCATAGGTATCGTCGATGCCGACGCGCAGCACGAGCAGATTCGTTGCCTGCAGTTGAGCACCGTTGCTGTCGAGGTCGGCTTCGCCCTCTTGCGAACGCAGGTAGCTGCTGCTCGCGGCGTTCCAATTCCAACTCGGCCAACGGGCATCCGAGAATCGGCTGTTAATCGTGGTGGTGGGCGTGCCAGAGACGACGGCGGCGGCTTCTGCCGGGGTCGTGGCATAAGTGAACTGCTGCACAGGCGGCGCCAGGTCTGGGTGCAGGGCGATGAGTTCTTTCGCCTCGACGACGACGTCGTGCGGGGAGTCCTTCTCATCGATGCGATAGAAGAGACCCGTTTCATCGTCGTCGAACCTGGCGTTGACGACCGGAGTGGCCTCCATCATGGCGATGAATATCTCTTGGCCGCCCGAGTACGCCACGATCCCGCCGAACGGAGTGATGATGTCGGGGTCCATCGGCCGAATGGACCGTACAGGGCCGACGAGGTCGGGGATGTCTGACTGCCACACGGCCACATAGCGGGTGAGCCCACCCTCGACGAGTTCTTCGAAGACGATGTCTGTGCGCTCCAGGCCGATCTGCGGCCGGGCGTCTTCGTGATTGTCGATCTTCACCGAGAGGGCAGGGGAGGTCGCACTGCCCAGATCCTGTGGGGTTCCGCGCAACGGGGCCAGGGCGACGACAGTCGGTGTCGGCGTAGAGCTCGGCACGACGGGCCGAGGCGTTGAGGTCGGCTCCGGCGCGGCGTTTGTGCACGCGGTGAGCACCAAGACGGGAATCAGCAGAGCGATGCCCCATCCCGCAAAGCGACGCTGTGGACGGGGACCGGGCGTTGTGGCGTGCATCCGCCAAACACTAGCGCCGCCCGGTGAACCGGACGGCGCTAGACGGGGCGCGCCCCGAAATTAACTACTTAGGCTGGTCGCACCGACTCGGCCTGGGGCCCCTTCGCCCCGGTACCGACCTCGAATACCACCTGCTGGCCCTCTTCGAGAACCTTGTATCCGTTCATGTCAATGGCGGAGTAGTGCACGAAGACATCCTGCCCTCCCCCGTCGACAGTGATGAAGCCGAAGCCCTTTTCAGCGTTGAACCACTTCACGGTTCCGTTCGCCATCTGTTACTCCCGATTGCTGTGTTTCCGTCAGCACCTGCCTCTTGACCGTGCCGGGCCGGCCGCAGTGACTGCGTTCACTCTGCCGGGGTCAGATCGCCTCTGCGAGACAGGCCAACACCGGCAAAAATGGGCGACCAAGACCAGATACTAGCGAAATGGGGGCAGAAGAGAAGGGGTTTGACACAGCAATTTTTCTGACTGGAATGCAGAATTTACATGGTGTTCATGGCCGCGGATGCCGCGCACCTGGCTCGAAGAAGCGGCATCAACTCCAGATCGAGTTAGCCGGCGTAGTCGTTTCCGACGACGACCGTCAAGGAGGCTCCATTGCCCGAAAACTCGTCGGAGAGGCGTGTTTCCGCGCCAGGCAGCGATGCAAGCACGCCACGCGCTGCCGGTTCGAGCGCTGCGTCCGAGTAGTAAACGATGGTGGTCGCGACGTCTTCACTGTCAGCGTCTCCGGTGTCGTCCACTGTCCAGCCGGCGGCGGTCAGGGTCTCGCCGACAGCGGCGGCCACCCCTGTACCGGGGGTACCGTTCAACACCGTCACGCTCAGACTCGGGTCGACAGTTGCCTCCGGAACCGGTGCGGTCGTTTCGGCTGGCGGCTCTGCAGCTGCCGTTTCGGTCGGCTCTGGGGTGGCCGTTGGCGTTGCCGAAGCCGCAGGGGCAGCGCTCGAGGCGGCCCCTGGTGCCGAGAAATTGAGTTTGTCGTTCTGCAAGAAGAGCACGGCGACGCCAGCGCCGACGAGCAGCACCGTCGCGCCGAACGCCCAGGCCAGCACGATCCAACCGCGACCCTTCTTGGCCGGTCCACGGTGCGCGCCGACGCGGTCAACGGAATGCGGGAGGGAATCGAATCGATCGTTCGGTGTGTTGCGAGGCATCGTCAGTCTGTTCGGTCCTTGTTCGGCAGATCATTCGATCGCGTGTAGTCAGGGGTGTGGATCGATCGACGCGCTCGAGCTACCGAGCGAGCGTCACGCATCCGTTGAAGTCGTTTGATCAGCATGGGGTCGTGGGCGAGAGCGAGCGGTGAGTCGATCAGCGCGCCCAACAACTGATAGTAGCGGGCGGCCGACAGCGAAAACTCGGCGCGAATCGCCTGTTCTTTTGCGCCGACATGCTCCGACCATTGCGCTTCGAAAGCCAGGATGGCGAGGTCACGATCTGACAGCTTCGGGGCGACGGATGCGGGCTTGGCGTCGGGGGCACGGTCTTCTTCCACCAGATCTCGCCCTCTCTTCGGCTCGGCACGGTCGTCGGCACAGTCGTCAGCATGACCATCGCCATCCTAAGCGGAGCGGCCTGACTATTCGCCGAATCCGCCCTCGTCTAGCGACAGCATCGCGGGCCGTCCTGTCAGCCGCAGCACCGTCACATCCCGTAACGAAACCCCCGGGACAGCCTGTGTTCAGCCCTCACGGAATGTGGCGCGGGCGCTGCGGAGTTTAGTCTTGTGACAGGTTGAGTCGCTCTGTTGCGACTTGTAAGTGAAGGGACACAGCATGAGCTACGAAGTCACGAAGTCTGAGGAGCAATGGCGCGAAGAGCTGGGTGACGAGAAGTTCGCGGTGCTGCGTGAGGCCGGAACTGAGCGCGCCTGGACCGGCGAACTCCTCGACGAGGGCCGCGCGGGAATTTACACCTGTGGCGCGTGCAACGCCGAGTTGTTCAAGAGCGGAACGAAGTTCGATTCGCACTGCGGCTGGCCGAGTTTCTACGAGTCGGTGCGCCCGGAAGCGGTCGAGCTGATCGAGGACGACACTCTCGGCATGAAGCGCACCGAGGTGCGCTGTGCGAGCTGTGGCTCCCACCTCGGCCACGTTTTCGATGACGGCTTCGGCACTCCGACCGGAGACCGCTATTGCATGAACTCAATCTCGCTGAACTTCGCCCCCGCTGAGACGACCGAGTCGGCTGAGACGCCTGAGACGCCTGAGACCGAGCCGACGTCGACTGGGCCGACCGAATCGTCTGAGTAGTTCGATGTCGAAGGTGCTCACAGCGGTCGCAGGGCGACGCTCCTACTCCCGGGTGAGCGTGGATGCCCCGAGTCACGCCGAGCTGCTTCCTCTGGTTGAGGCCGCGGCGCGGGTGGCCGACCACGGTGCCCTGCGCCCATGGCGGCTGATCGAGTTGCGTGGCGCAGCGCGTGAGCGCCTCGGTGAGGCGTTGGTGGCGGCATCCGGTAAGAAGGGTGAACGCGACCCAGGGATGGCCGCCAAGCCGCTGCGGGCCGAGTTGCTGATCGCCGTGGTGGCGAGCCGTCAACGCAGCAGCAAGGTGCCGAAATGGGAGCAGGACGCCACAGCGGCCGGCGTCGCCCACATGCTGAGCCTGCTGCTCGCTGACGCCGGTTGGGGCGTGTTCTGGCGCACCGGACCGCTCACGCGCGCGACCACGGTGCGCAAAATGCACAAGCTGGCCGACACCGAGGAGCTGCTCGGCTGGCTGTACGTCGGCGGGGTGCCCGCCAACGCGAAGGCCGGCAAGCGGCTGAAGATCGATCCCGAGAAGTTTCTCTCGGCGTTGTAGCTGCGCTGCGCGGGTCGAAAACCGCTACGCCCAGTGACTTCATTGGGCGCAGCGGTTTTCACCGGGCGCGGCAACAGATTCATCCAATGGATGCCGTTACGCGGGTCGGATGCCGCTGCGCCAGTTGGCGCCGACCCACGCCGCGACATCCGACCCGCGCAGCGGCTACGGCACAGCAATCAGGCCGCGCTCGACACCCGACGGCGTGCGCTCCGAGAGCTCGTCCCGTTCGTCGGTGGCTCCTCGACTGCACTGCGGCTGCGCGGAATCAGAGCCGCCAGCACGAGAGCCGCGGCCGCAGAGCCGATGGCGACAGCGAATGTCACGTGGAATCCGGCCAGGGATGGAACCGTGACCGAGCCAAACGACATCGTCATGTTGGCCAAGATCATTCCCATCACCGCTGCCGAGACCGACGTACCCACCGAGCGCATCAACGCGTTGAGGCCATTCGCCGCACCGGTTTCGGTGGGAGGCACCGCCCCCATGATCAGGGCGGGCATGGCGGCGTAGGCCAGCCCGATGCCGGCGCCGATCACCATGGAGGCGGCAACAATCTGCCACACCGCGTCGATGAGGAAGAACGCGAGAACGTAGCCGGCGCCGATCACCACTGCGCCGATGATCAGTGTCGTCTTGGGTCCGCGTCGCGCGGTCAACCGCGCCGAGACGGGCGAGAGCAGCATCATGACGATGCCGCCCGGTGCCATCGCGAGACCGGCCTGAACCATGGTCAACCCCAGCCCGTACCCGGTAGACGTCGGTGCCATCAGCAGCTGCGGAAACGACAGGCTCATGCCATACATGGCGACGCCAACGGCGATCGAGGCCAGGTTGGTGAAGAGCACCCGGGGACGAGCAGAGACTCGGAGGTCAACCAGCGGAGAGGCCAGTCGCAACTCGAGAATCCCCCAGAGCACGAGGATGAGTGCCGCAGCGGCAAAGAGCCCCAGCGTCAACGGGCTCGTCCAGCCCCAGCTCGCGCCCTTGGTGATCGGAAGCAAGAGGGCAATCAATCCGGCTGCCAATCCCAGGGCGCCCACGAAGTCGAAGCGTGACGGGGTGCGCACCGGTGATTCGGGCAGAATCGTTGCCACCAAGACCAGCGAAACGACGCCCAGACCGGCTGCGGCCCAGAACAGCACGTGCCAATCGGCGTTCTGTGCGATCAATGCCGATACGGGCAGCCCAATGGCACCGCCGACTCCCATGGAAGCGCTCATCGCCGCCACGGCTGGGCCGACCTTCTCGCGTGGGAGCACATCACGCAGGATGCTGATTCCGAGCGGAATGGCACCCATCGCGAGTCCCTGCAGAATTCGGCCCGCCAACATCATTCCCAGTGAGCTCGTCAGAGCGGAGAAGACGGATCCCACAACGAGAAGAGCGAGCGAGATGACCAGCATCCGTCGCTTGCCGAACATATCGCCCAAACGCCCGGCGATGGGCATCACGACCGCCCCGGCCAGCAGCGTGGCGGTGATGATCCAGGATGCGTCGGTGGCCGTGGTGTGAAGCAGCGACGGAAGCTGAGGAATCAGCGGCACCACCAGCGTCTGCATGAGTGAGACGACGATTCCCACGAATGCGAGCACGACGACGGCAAAGCGAGGTGGGCGAGCAGCAGTCGTTGGTGTTGATAGATCCGGGGTCATTGGGCTCCTGAAGGAAAAGTGGGGGCACGAAACGGCGCCTATGTATAGTACAAGCAATTTGCATGATGCAATAGCCGTGCATGATGCAAGAGCGAGATAGGCTGGTGAGCAAGACTCGACGAACCACAAGGAGAGCCGTGCCGGAGCCTCGCGAACCGCTGAAGCCGCTTCACTACGAGCTCATGCTGCTGTCCCGCTACCATTTGAGGCCGCCCGCCGCCTCATCCGCGCTCGACCGCTCGGGCTATGTGCTGCTCAATCGGCTCGAACTGGTGGACCCGATGACGCTCAAGGAGCTCTCGCAGGCCCTGCGTCTTGACACCTCGACAGTGCATCGCCAGCTGGGCGCGCTGCTTCGTCACGAGTACGTCGAATACGTTCCAGGGGCCGCCGGCGAGGTGGCTCGCCGTTTCGCACCCACCGCCGCGGGCCGGGCCGCGCTCCTCGACGCGCGCGCCTCCCATGAGCACGAGTTGAGTGCCGTCGTCGGCGACTGGCCGGCGGAGAAGCAGCAGCAGCTCATGAGCCTCCTGCGCGACTTCAACGAGCAGGTCGAACGCCTCGAGTCAGCTCCCTGGCCCCGGCTCGCCGACTAGCGCTTTTCCCTGCGGCGCACGCCGACAATCAGCACGGCCACCAGGGCGAGGGCCGTGCCGGCGATCGTCGAGAAGGCGATCGGGCCGGCATGCGTCGGGGCGAACAGGTCGAGCGCGAGCGCGCAGAGCAGCTGGCCGGCGACGATTCCCAGCCCGAGCACCAGCACGCCGGTCGTGCGCACGATCAGGGCGTTGCCGGCGATGAAGATGCAGCCGATGGCGCCGCCCAGGTAGAGCCAGGGGTCGCTCGGCAGCTGGGTCGGCAGCCCGACGAACAGGCTGTGCACCAGTAGTCCGATTACCAGGACAATGGTGCCGAAGACGAAGTTGAGAAACGTTGCGGTCAGCGCGCTCTCGGCGGTAGCCCGCACTCGGCCGTTGACAGCCTGCTGCCAGCCTTGACCGAATCCGGCGACCAACGGCATCCACATCAGCCAGAGCGGAACCCCGCTCGCGAACTGTCCGGACACGGCCAGTGCGACGGCGAGCAGGGTGACGATCGCCCCGATCACACGGGGCGCGGTCAGCGGATGGTGGCCGCCGGGACCGACGCCGAAGCGGTCCATGACGAGCCCGCTGACGGTCTGCCCGGCCACGACCGCGACGGTGAAGAGCGCGACGCCGAGCAACGAAGCGGTCAGGCTCTGGGAGAGCACGTAGAACGCACCTGCCGTGCCGCCGAGGATGTGCCACCACGACAACGATCGAACCGTCAGCGCCGCGCGCACCTTGCCGAGCCCGCGTCGGCCCGTCGGCCAGAGCAGCATGGCGATGCTGAGAATCACCAGGCCGCTGCCGAACGAGATCACCGCGGCGACGAAGCCGTCGCCGAGCTGATGACCCAGTTCACCGTTGAGGCGCGACTGAATGGCGTTGAGCGCGCCAAACACGACGGCGAAGGCCACGGCCAGCCACACCGGGATGCCGCGGTGCTTCGCCGGTGCTGACGACGAAACGATCGGGGCTGGGCTGGTTTGGGTCATCAGATGATTCTACGAGCCGCCCGAGTGCGGCCCGCGTTGAGCTCGATCGCCGAAAGCGCTGGCAAGCGCGGGCAACCGTTGGGTTGGCTCACTCTTGCGCGTCGCGCAGATACTGAAAACGCCCCACATCCCAGTCGGGAGTAGGGCGTTACAGGGCCGGCCACGGGACTTGAACCCGTAACCCCCACTTTACAAGAGTGGTGCGCTACCAATTGCGCCAGGCCGGCATGAGGCGAAACCTCGGTCTATATCCTAAATGGTCGAGGCCACTCTTGCGAAAACCGACCTGGCCACGGTGGTTTGCGGCGACAGCTGCCGAAGCGCCGAGCGCTATCCGGCCGGAGTTTCGGCCGGAGCCGGAGTCTCAGCGGGAGCCGGAGTCTCAGCGGGAGCCGGCTCCGCCGGAGCAGGCTCGGCCGGAGCCGGAGTCGCGGTCGGAACCGGCGTGGCGGTCGACGTGGAGTAGGTCTCCCCCGCAGCCTGCAGCACGAAGGCGGCGAACTCCTTCGGGTCGGTGAGCGACCCGACATACTGCTTGCCGTTCACGAGCACGGTCGGGGTGCCCTTGATCGCCTTGAGATCGGTGTTGGGCAGCGGGCCGGTGACGGCGCGCGTGGTCGCCGCGTCCACCCACGAGGTGAAGGTGCGATCGGTGATGCAGGTACCGATCGCCGTGAGGTTTGATTTCACTCCGGACGCCTTCACGACGTCGAGAAGTTCGGCATCGCTGCGACCGGCCGAGCCCTCTTCGGGCTGGTCGACGAACATCGCCGAGTTGAAGTCGAAGAAGGAGTCTGGCGCATAGTTCGCCACACACGCCGCGGCGTTGGCCGCGCGCAGGGAGTATTCGGTTCCCGCTGACTTGCGGGTCAGCAGTGCCACAGGGTGAATCTCGACCGTCGCAGCACCGGACTCAACGAGCTTGGCGATCTGCTTGCTGTTGGTCTTCTCGAAGTCGCCACAGAGCGGGCAGAGGTAGTCGAGGTAGATCCGGATGTCGGTGACGGTGCCCGTGGCATCCGGCTTCGACGGAATCGGCTTGGCCTCTGGGCGGAGGGCGGAGGTCTGCACGACCTTCATGCCCTCGCCGATCAGGATGCCGTCGCTCGCCATGTTCGCCGGTCCGGGACCGACAGGGCGAATGGACGTGACAATGACAACTGCAATGAGGCCGACGATTGCGATGGCGGCGAGGGCGATTCCGCCCTGCAGGAAGACCCGGTTTCGACGGTCCTTCTTCTTCTGATTCTCGCGAAGCTGCTTCGCCTTGTGACGGGCAGCGTCGCGTCGCTGGCTCTTTGAGAGGTGATCGTCGCCTGATCCACCGATTGTCATTAATACTCGTTCCGGTACGTGGGGTTGCACGCAAGCTCTATGCAAATGCTCTCAAATAGTAGGTTGCTTGTCTGGGAAAGGGCCACACAGCGCCCGAACGGGGGGTGACCGCCAGCAGAACGCCCGCGACCATTCACGGTTTCGGAACTGTGCTCCGCGCGTGTCATACTGAGTTTCGATCGCGCGCGCTCACGGGCGCTGCGATCAATAAATCCCATCACTAAGGATCGTCCGGCACGTACCTGCCGGTGAAGGAGAATATAGAAACATGGCTACTGTCACTTTTGACAAGGCAACCCGTCTCTACCCGGGTTCCACTCGCCCGGCCGTCGACAAGCTTGACCTCGACGTCGCCGATGGTGAATTCCTCGTTCTCGTCGGCCCGTCCGGCTGCGGAAAGTCCACCTCCCTGCGCATGCTCGCCGGCCTCGAAGAGGTCAACGACGGCAACATCTTCATCGGTGAGCGCAACGTGACGGATGTTCCGCCGAAAGACCGCGACATCGCCATGGTCTTCCAGAACTACGCTCTGTACCCGCACATGACGGTTGCCGAGAACATGGGCTTCGCGCTCAAGATCGCCGGCGTCAACAAGGACGAGCGCGCCGCTCGCGTTCTCGAAGCCGCCAAGATGCTCGACCTCGAGCCCTACCTCGGCCGCAAGCCCAAGGCTCTCTCCGGTGGTCAGCGTCAGCGCGTCGCCATGGGCCGCGCCATCGTGCGTCAGCCGCAGGTGTTCCTCATGGATGAGCCGCTGTCGAACCTTGACGCCAAGCTGCGCGTTCAGACTCGCACCCAGATCGCTTCGACGGTTCGCCGTCTCGGCGTCACCACCGTCTACGTCACCCACGACCAGACTGAGGCGCTCACCATGGGCGACCGCATCGCCGTGCTGAAAGATGGTCTGCTGCAGCAGGTCGGCACCCCGCGCGACCTCTACGCCAAGCCGAACAACGTCTTCGTTGCCGGCTTCATCGGCAGCCCGGCCATGAACCTGTTCCTGGCTGATGCTGTTGACGGTGGCGTCAAGTTCGGCACCTCGACCGTTCCGGTTGCTCGCGAGACCCTCGCCGGCGCATCCGGCCAGCAGGTCACGATCGGTGTTCGCCCCGAGGACATTCACGTGTCGTCGACCCCGGGCGAAGGCCTCGAGATCGACGTCGACCTGGTTGAAGAACTCGGTGCTGACGGTTACCTCTACGGTCACTCCACCATCGCCGGCAAGCGCACCGACATCGTTGCGCGCGTCGACGGTCGTGTTCACCCGTCGGCCGGCGACAAGGTCTACCTGACCCCGACGCCGAACCACGTGCACCTCTTCGATGCAGAGAACGGCCTGCGCCTCGGCGGAGCAGTCACCGACTAAGACTCACCATCACGATGGAGGGCCCGGTCACCGAAAGGTGACCGGGCCCTCCATCGTTAACCCGCAACACTCAGGCGGGCGAGAATCCCAGAGCACACCGAAAGGTGGCCGGGCCCCTCGTCATTAACCCGCAACACTCAGACGGGCGAGAATCCCAAAGCACACCGAAAGGTGGCCGGGCCCCTCGTCGTTGGCAGGCCGGCTTTAGCCGACCGACGCGCGGGCGCGAATGATGAGGTCGGTGAGCACGTCGAGGTCGATGTCCTCGAAACGGGCGAAGCTCAGACTGCTGTCCCCGACCTTCGAGGCGCCGATCGATGCGGCGAATTGCTGTCCGAGGTATTCGCCGTCTTCGACAGCGTTCACATAGAGGCTGAGATAGTTCTTCTGCGTGGCGAGGCCGATCAGAAACCATTCGACCTCGATTCCACGGGACCGTGTCTGCACCAGGTCGCCGTAGCCGATGATCTGCTGCTCTGTACCGCCCCGGAACACGCCCTCCCAAAGTGTGCGGGAGAGCCCGTTCAGCAGCGGGTGAATGAGCAGGTCGAGTGCGCGAATCGCCTCCCCGCTCTCGCCCTCCAACCCCTCCAGGTATTCATCGACCGATGTCGCTGACTTGTGCATGACGCTCCTTCGTAACCGTGGGCCGTGGGTCAGCTCGGCAGAAGCCCGAGTGCCCGCACCGCGCTCTGTTCCTCGATCAGCTCCGCGACGGATGCGTCTATGCGCGCACGTGAGAACGCGTTGATCTCGAGGCCCTGCACGATCTGCCAGGCACCGTCGACCGAACGCACCGGAAACGAGGAGATGAGCCCAGCCGGAACCCCGTAGGAGCCGTCAGAGACGATTGCCGCGGATGTCCAACTCTCGCCGGTGCCGTTGACCCAGTCGAAGACATGGTCGATCGTCGCGTTCGCGGCCGAGGCCACCGATGACCCACCGCGCACCGCGATGATTTCAGCGCCGCGCTTGGCCACCCGGGGAATGAACTCGTCGCTCAACCAGCGCTCATCGACCAGATCGACGATCGGCGTCGCGCCGGAACGCGCATGAAACACGTCGGGGTACTGCGTCGCCGAGTGGTTGCCCCAGATGGTCAGATCAGAAATGGAACCGACCGGCACTTCGAGGCGCGCCGCCAGCAGGCCGACGGCCCGGTTCTGATCGAGACGAGTGAGCGCGGTGAACCGTTCCGCCGGAACATCGGGGGCGTGAGCCGAGGCGATCAGCGCATTGGTGTTCGCCGGGTTTCCCACGACAACCACCCGCACGTCATCGGCGGCACCGGCGTTGATCGCCGCACCCTGGGGTCCGAAGATCTGGCCATTGGCTTCGAGGAGGTCTCCGCGTTCCATGCCGGGACCACGCGGGCGCGCGCCGACCAGGAGCGCGACGTTGGTTCCGTCGAACGCGCGAGTGACATCATCCGTCACCTCGACCGAGTGCAACAGAGGGAACGCGCTGTCCTGCAGCTCCAGCGCCGTGCCCTCCGCGGCGGCAAGCCCACCGGGGATTTCGAGCATTCTGAGCCTTATCGGCACGTCGGGTCCGAGCAGCTGGCCCGACGCGATGCGAAAGAGAAGCGCGTAGCCGATCTGGCCGCCCGCTCCGGTCAGGGTGACGGTCACGGGGGCAGCTGTCGAGCGGGGAATGGGGTTCACGGTGCCAGCCTAATCCTGGCGCCGGCCCTGCCGCGGTCGCTCTCGACCGCATCCGGGAAACTCACCCAGGTTGACGCCGGTAGGCTCGAGTCATGAGCGGTTCTCTCAATATTCTTTCGGCAACGGCCGACCCGGCGCTGCTCGATCTGCCGTGGCATCTCCCCCTCGACGCCTGGCCGAATCAGAACATCGCGGCCTTGCCCAAGGGCATCTCGCGGCACCTTGTTCGTTTCGCCCACCTCAGCGGTCGCGTCGTCGCGATCAAAGAGACCACGAGCGAGATGGCCAAGGGTGAGTACGACATGCTGCGCCGACTGCAGGGTCTCGATCTGCCCTGCGTCGAGCCGCTCGCCGTGATCACCAATCGCACCGATGAAGACGGCGCCCCGCTGAAGTCGGTGCTCGTCACCCGGCACTTGAAGTTCTCGCTGCCCTACCGGGCGCTCTATTCACAGACGCTGCGGCCCGACACCGCGACCCGTCTGGTCGACGCCCTCGCCGTGCTGCTCGTGCGCGTGCACATGGTCGGCCTGTTCTGGGGCGACGTCTCGCTGTCGAACACGCTGTTCCGCCGTGATGCCGGCGCGTTCGCCGCGTATCTGGTGGATGCCGAGACCGGCCAACTCTATCCTGGCGGGCTCTCGAACGGGCAGCGTGAAAACGACCTCGAGATCGCGCGTGTGAACATCGCCGGCGAGCTGATGGACCTCGAGGCCGGTGGCCGCGTCGCCGACGAACTCGACCCCATCCGCATCAGCAACGGCATCGTGGCCGCCTACCGCTCGCTCTGGAAGGAGCTGACCGGCTCTGAATCGTTCGACAGTTCCGAGCGCTGGCGCATCACCGAGCGCGTGGAGCGCCTCAACCACCTCGGTTTCGACATCGAGGAGCTGGGCATCAAGACCGACGAGACCGGCACGACCGTGCGCATTCAGCCGAAGGTCGTCGACGCCGGCCACCACCAGCGCCGCCTGCTGCGCCTGACCGGGCTCGACGCCGAAGAGAACCAGGCCAGGCGCCTGTTGAACGACCTCGACTCCTACACGGCCAGCTACGGCAACCCGGAAGCCGACGAAGAGATGGTCGCCCACGAGTGGCTCGTGCGCGTCTTCGAGCCCGTCGTGCGCGCGATTCCGCGGGAGCTCAAGGGCAAGTTGGAACCGGCCGAGGTCTTTCACCAGCTGCTCGACCACCGCTGGTTCATGGCCCAGAACCAGGGCCGCGACATTCCTCTGGCCGAGGCCGTCACCTCGTATGTGCAGGATGTTCTGCGCCACCGCCGCGATGAGGTCACGGTGATCGACCCGCCGACGGGCTCGATCACCATGCCAATCTCGGTGGCCGGTGCCGCGGCATCCGACGATGACAGCGACTGGCGGCTGAAGGTCTAGTCGCCGCCCGGGCCGCCCGTGCGGCGGATCAGCTGCGCCGAGCTTGACACTTTCGGTCGAGTTTGACCGGCACACCAGGGAATCTCGACCGGAAGTGTCAAAGTCGGCGAAATCGGCTCACTGGGTTTGGAGATCGGCTCGCGGGATCTCGAGACGCGGCCTCCTGCGTCGGCTGCTCCTCGACCACCGAGATGCGAAAAACGGTGCCGCCCCCACGGGGACGGCACCGTTTTCGTTAAGCGAGAGCGCGAACGCTAGACCGCTGCAGCCTTCGCAGCCTTGGTCGCTGCCTTCGTCGCGGCCTTCGCGCTGGAGTGCTCCGCGCGCAGACGCGAGATCTCGTAGAGCGTGACGCTCGCGGCGATTCCGGCGTTCAATGACTCGGCGGCGGCGCTGATCGGGATGGAGACGATCGCGTCACAGGTGTCGGCGACGAGGCGCGAGAGCCCCTTGCCTTCGCTGCCGACGACGATCACGATCGGGCGGTCGGCCAGGCTCAGGCCGGGCAGCGACACGTCGCCGTCGCCGTCGAGGCCGAGCACGAACACACCGCGCTCCTTGAGCGCCTTGAGCGTCGCGGTCAGGTTGGTCGCCATGGCGACAGGGGTGCGGGCTGCGGCACCGGCCGAGGTCTTCCATGCCGACGCCGTGACGCCGACCGAGCGACGCGCAGGCACGATCACACCGTGACCACCGAATGCGGCGGTCGAACGGATGATCGCACCCAGGTTGCGGGGGTCGGTGATGCCGTCGAGGGCCACGAACAACGGCTTGTGGCCGCGGCTGATGGTCAGCTCGAGCAGTTCGATCGGGTGCGCGTACTCGTAGGCCGGAACCTTGAGCGCGACTCCCTGGTGCACCGAGTCACGACCGGCGAGACGGTCGAGCTCCGGACGCATCACTTCGAGGATCGGGATGCCGCGGCCGGTGGCGATCGACAGGATCTCCTTGGTGCGGTCATCCATTTCGATGCGCGTCGCGATGTACAGGGCCTTCGCGGGGATCTTGGCGCGCAGCGCCTCGAGCACCGAGTTGCGGCCGGTCACGATTTCGTGCTCGTCGATCTGCTTCACGTTGCGCGTCGACGAACCGCCGCCGCCGGTGTTGCCGGTTCCGCCGCGGGTTGCGCCACGAGCTCCGCCGCCCTGTGCACCGCCCTGGTAGCCGCCGCGCGTCTCGGCGCCGTCGGGTGCCTTACGCGTGCGGGTGCCGCCTGCTGCGGCAAACCGCTCCTGAGCGGCCTTGCGCTTGCCTGCGGGGTGGTACGGACGGTCGACGGCCTTCGGCGTCGGCTTCTTACCTTCGAGGGCCTGGCGACCCTGGCCGCCCGAGCCGACCTGCGGGCCTCTGGCGCCCTTGCGCACGGCTCCGGTGCGCGCCTTGCGATCTGTGTTCTTCATTAGTCAAAACTCCAATGGGCACCCGATGGGGTGTCTTCGATGGTGATTCCGGCGTCGACGAGTTCGCTCCGGATTCGGTCTGCGGCCGCAAA
The DNA here is from genome assembly GCF_039538945.1 of Glaciibacter kafniensis. Classification (NCBI taxonomy): domain Bacteria; kingdom Bacillati; phylum Actinomycetota; class Actinomycetes; order Micrococcales; family Microbacteriaceae; genus Glaciibacter; species Glaciibacter kafniensis. The sequence goes on from NZ_BAABCN010000012.1 coordinate 245,336, forward strand.
ATCGCGGCTCTGCCTGGCGATTTCCCGGTCGGCGAGCAGGCGCTCGACGAGGGCGGTCAGTGCGACCATGGCTGGTTCATCCGTCGCCACGGCCCAACCGGGCGACAGGGGGTTGATTCCGAGGACCTCACTCATGGCGAGAACCTGAGAGCGGGCGGATGCTGCGGCGTGCAGGTCTTCGGCGTCGAGCGCGGCGTTGCCGGCCCGAACGGTGTCGTGAAGCACACCGAGCGCCTGCGGAACGGCCAAATCGTCGTCCATTGCCGTAGCGAACTCATCGGGCACCACTTCGACGCCGGACGCGGCGAACCGGGTGTCGGCGAGTCGGCGGTCGGCGCGGTCGAGAAAACTCTCGACGCGTTCGAGCGCCGCCTCGGCCTCAGCGAGGGAGCCGGGCAGAAAGTCGAGCGTCGACCGATAGTGGGCGGCGCCCAGGTAGTAGCGCACGACGATCGGGCGAGCCTGCTCAAGCAGTTCGGCCGCGAAGACCGAGTTGCCGAGCGACTTCGACATCTTCTGGCCACCGACGTTGACGAGGCCGTTGTGCACCCAATAATTGGCGAAGGCATCGCCGGCCGCAGTGGACTGGGCGAGTTCGTTCTCGTGGTGCGGAAAACGCAGGTCGAGGCCGCCGCCGTGAATGTCGAACTGGCTGCCGAGGTAGCGGGCCGCCATGGCCGAGCATTCGATGTGCCAACCGGGTCGGCCGTCGCCCCAGGGCGACGGCCACGAAGCAGACGCAGGCTCATCGGCCTTGTGTCCCTTCCAGAGCGCGAAGTCGCGGGGGTCGCGTTTGCCGCGCGGGTCGGCATCTGCTGCGGCTTCCATGTTGTCAAGACTCTGCCGGGTGAGCTCACCGTAGGCCGGCCAGCTGCCGGTGGCGAAGTAGACGTCGCCGGAGCCGTCGGCGGCCGGATAGGCGTGGCCGCGGTCGACCAGACGCTCGATGATCTCCTGCATCTGCTGCACGCTGGCGGTCGCCCGCGGCTCGTAGGTGGGAGCAAGAATGCCGAGGCGCTGGTAGCCGGCGGTGAACTCCAGCTCGTAGCGGTAGGCGAGAGCCCACCATTCTTCGGTCGAACCCTGGGCGTTGACCAGAATCTTGTCGTCAATGTCGGTGACGTTGCGCACGAAGGTCACGTCGTTGCCGCGGTAGGCCAGCCAGCGGCGCAGCTGGTCGTAGACGAGGGCGCTGCGCAGGTGGCCGATATGCGGCGACGACTGCACGGTGGGACCGCAGACGTAGATCCCGACTTTCCCGGGCACGAGGGGAATGAAGTCGCGAAGGGCTTGAGCCTTCGAATCGTAAAGTCGCACAGTCACGCCTCCCAGCTTAGGACAGCACTCTGCACGGTTACCGGGGTCGTCGCCGCATGCGCCGCAACCGGAACGATGAGGGCGGTGGCCGACGCGGCGATACCCTCGCCGCGACCGGTGAAACCGAGTGCGTCGGTCGTCGTCGCTGACACGTTGACCGGGGCATCGAGGATGCCGCTGAGCCAGGCTTCGGCTTCGGCCCGACGCGGGGCGAGCTTCGGGCGGTTGCCGATGATCTGCACTGCAACGTTTCCGACCCGGAATCCCGATTCGGTGAGCAGGCGCAGCGTTTCGCGCAGGAACAGTTCACCGTGCGCGTTGGCGTAGCGCGGGTCAGAGGTGCCGAAGACGCCACCGATATCGCCGAGCCCTGCCGCGGAGAGCAGCGCGTCACAGATGGCGTGAACGGCGGCATCGCCGTCGCTGTGCCCGGAGAGTCCGCGCTCCCCCGGCCAGTGCAGGCCGGCGAGCCAGAGCGGGGAGGCGTCGTCGAAGGCGTGCACGTCGAGTCCGGTGCCGATGCGCGGGAGGATCGGGGCCGGGGGTGCGATTGCATCCGCTCGCTCGGCGAGCAGTAGCTCGGCCCGGCGCAGATCGGCGTCAGTGGTGATTTTGAAAGCGAGAGCAGAACCAGCGATGACACGCACCGGATGGCCGGCGGCGGCAACCAGCGCCGCGTCATCCGTCGCTTCGGCGATGGCCGCTGCGGTGGCAGTCTCAGCCACCTCGACAAGCAGCCCGCGCGGAAAACCCTGCGGTGTCTGCACGGCGGCGAGCTCCGACCGGTTGAGCGTGGCCTGCACCGCGCCTGAGGCGTCGACCCGTTTGATGGTGTCGACGACGGCAAGACCGGGCAACACCCCTGCCCCGGTGGACTGAACGGCGTCGGCTACCGCGTCGAACAGCGCCGACGGGGTCAGAGCGCGGGCCGCGTCGTGCACCAGCACGGTACGAATTGCGGGCTGCAGCTCGGCCAGGCCCCGGTTGACGGATTGTTGTCGAGTGTCGCCGCCCGCGACAACGGTCCCAATGCCGGCGAACCCGCCAGGGATGCCGCGGGCCGCGCGATCGCCCATCGTGCGGGCGTCGGCGAGCAACGCTTCAGGGGCGACGACAATGACCTGCGTCGGCTCGCGCATCCCAAAAACGGATTCGAGTGCGCGTTCAAGCATGGGCACGCCGGCGACCGGAACGAACGCCTTCGGCTGCGCGCGACCGAGCCGGGTGCCGCTGCCCGCGGCGACGACAATGACCGCGACGGTCGGGGCGTGCAGTTCAGTCATGTGTGGAGGCTATCTGCTGGGAGGAGTGGGCTGAAGGAATGAGAAAGGCGGCACCTCGCGGCGCCGCCTGACAGGGATGAAAAAACTACGAGGCAAGTACCTCGTCGAGAACGGTTGATGCCTTCTCTTCGTCGGTCTTCTCGGCTAGGGCCAGTTCAGAAATCAGGATCTGACGCGCCTTGGCCAGCATCCGCTTCTCTCCGGCGGAGAGTCCGCGATCTTGGTCACGACGCCACAGGTCACGAACGACCTCTGACACCTTGATGACATCGCCGGAGGCGAGCTTTTCGAGGTTTGCCTTGTAGCGACGCGACCAGTTGGTGGGCTCTTCGGTGAACGGTGCGCGCAGCACATCGAAAACCTTGTCGAGTCCTTCTCGACCGATCACGTCGCGAACGCCGACGAGGTCAACATTCTCGGCAGGGACTTCGATGGTCAGGTCGCCCTGGGTGACATTGAGCTTCAGGTAGAGTTTCTCTTCACCCTTGATGATCCGCGTCTTCACTTCAGTGATAGTTGCGGCTCCGTGGTGGGGATATACGACAGTTTCGCCAACCTCAAACAGCATGTATTTGTATCCCTTCAGCAACCTCTAGGATACCACAGGCCCCAATGGTAGGGTTCGGCCCGCACGCTCTCGCCCGAGAACACCGATAAGCTATAACTCAAAGCGTAATTTTGCGGCGTTCTGACCGGTCAGGTTGAACGTCGAACCGTTGTGGAGGTCTTGTGAGGGCGCGTATCGCTGCATCCGTCGTTTTGGCGGCTGGCATTCTGTTGGGCACGAGCGCCTGCAACTTGTTTGCACCCCAGGCGACCACGAATCACTATGACGCCAGTGATGGCGTCAGTGGCAATGTGGGTGAACTCGCCATCCGTAACGCCATTGTCATCTCTGACAATGGCGAGCTGGGCAACCTGCTCGTCACCGTCGTGAACTCCGGCGTCACGTCGCAGAACCTGGCGATCCAGTTCGAGTCGAAGGGAAAGAAGGTCTCGCAGGAGGTCGAAATTCCCGGCAACTCGACGATTCCGATCGGTGACAAGGGCTACCCGAGCGTCGCGCTCGAGAACATCGACACCATTCCAGGTGCGCTGCTCCCCGTGTTCTTCCAGTACGGCGAAGAGACCGGTGTCGAGCTTCTTGTTCCGGTTCTGACCAATCAGCTGCCGCAGTACTCGACGTTGACGCCGACCCCGACTCCGACCCAGGAGGCCACGCAGCTTCCCGCTGTGGAGCCGACCGAGGCCGCCACGCCGACGGAGACGCCGGCCCCGTAACTTCGTTTCACAGAAATGCCCGCATCCGATCGGCTCTCGCCACCCGGATGCGGGCTTTTCTTTTGCTCCGGCGCCTGCCGACGTGCCGGCCTACGCCTCGAAGCGGTAGCCCAGCCCGCGAACCGTGACGAGCATCGTCGGCTCTGATGGCGTCTGCTCAATGCGCGAACGGATGCGCTTGATGTGCACATCCAGGGTCTTGGTGTCGCCGAAATAGTCTGTTCCCCAGACGCGGTCGATCAGCTGTCCGCGGGTGAGCACTCGGCCTGCATTGCGCAGCAGAAACTCGAGCAGCTCGAACTCCTTGAGCGGCATGGGAACGACCGCGCCCGACACCGACACGGTGTGGCGTTCGATGTCCATCTGCACGGTGCCGGAGCTCAGCACGTTCTCGCTGTCGTCGCCCTCATCGATGCGGCGCCGCATCACCGCCCTGATGCGGGCAAGCAGTTCGCGCGTCGAGTATGGCTTGGTGACGTAGTCGTCGGCCCCGAGCTCGAGGCCGACGACGACATCGATTTCGGAGTCTTTGGCCGTCAGCATGATGATCGGCACGTTTGACGTGGTGCGAATTTCGCGGCAGACCTCGGTGCCGGGAATGCCGGGCAGCATCAGATCGAGCAGGATCACGTCGGCGCCCGCGCGGTCAAACTCGGCCAGGGCGCTCGGCCCATCTTCGGCTACCACGACCTCGTAGCCCTCCCGCTCGAGCAAGAAGCTCAACGGTTCGCTCAGTGCGCTCTCGTCTTCAACCAGAAGAATGCGTGTCACGGGGTGGTGTCTCCTGTCGCCGCCAAAGCGGTGGTGGTGGGAAGTGAGTTGTGGTCGGTCACCGGGGCTTCCGGAATTCTGATGGTGAAGGTCGAGCCGTGGCCGAGCTGCGACCAGACGCGGATGTCGCCGCCGTGGTTCTGCACGACGTGCTTGACGATCGCGAGGCCGAGGCCGGTGCCGCCGGTGTTGCGGGCCCGCGCCTGATCGACTCGAAAGAACCGCTCAAAAACCCGGTCGAGGTCGGCCTCTGGAATGCCGACGCCCTGGTCGGTGACGGTGATCTCGACGGCACCGTCGTTGCGGCGCACGCCGACACCGACCCGCGACCCCTCCGAGGAGTACGCCACCGCGTTGGCCACGAGGTTGTTCACCGCCATCACCAGCAGCTGCTCGTCGCCATAGACGTAGGCACGGGTCTTCTTGCCGACGGCGATCGTGATATTCGCCGCGCCGGCGACGACCCGGTTCTGATCGACGGCGTCGGCGACGATCGCATCGACACTGACCAGTTCGGGGAGTTCGAGCGCTTCCTGGGCCTGCAGGCGCGACAGCTCGATGATCTCCTGGGTGAGGCGGGCGAGGCGACGCGACTCCGACGTCAACCGGTTGGCAAACCGGCGAACCTGCACCGGTTCATCCGCTGCCTGATCGAGAGCCTCGGCCAGCAAACCGACCGCAGCGATCGGAGTCTTCAGCTCGTGGCTGATATTCGCGACGAAGTCACGGCGCACCTCATCGAGCCGGAATGCTTCGGTGTGATCATCGGCCAGCAACAGCACATAGCGGGTGCCGAGCGTGGCCAGGCGCACTCGAAAATGCATGCTGGCCTCGCCGAAGGGGCCGCGGGCGAGCTCGAGGTCTTCTGTGATCGTCTCGCCGGTGCGCCGCACCCGGCCGACCAGGTCGAGCAGTTCGGGATGCACCAGCTGACGGTTGAAGACCAGGCCGAGTGAAAGCGCGCCCGGGGAGGCCTTGACAACGTTGTTCGACGGATCGAGCACAACCCCGGCCGACTCGAGTGCGTCGAGCACCTGGTCGATCCCGTCGGGAACCGCGGGGTTGACCACCTCTGCTGCCTGCCGGCCGTGTCGTTCAGCCGCGTAGAGCAAAGTGACGAATCCGGCACCGACCGCCAACCCCAAAGCCAGGCAGACAAGCACCAGCCACGTCGATTCCATTCTTCTAGGTTAGTGACTCGCAAACGCGTCGAAGACGGTAAACGCAAGCGGCCACGATACTTTAGAAAGTGTTCAAGCCCGCGGCACCTGCCGTTAACCTGACCCCGGCACGATAGCTCGGGGACCAGTCGGGTCTCAGCGGCCCGCGATTTGCGCGGCCAGGAAGGACCACACCGATGCGTGAAGTATTCCAGCAGGAGCTTGCCGAGGTGCAGGAGCGTCTCGTCGAGATTTCCCGCCTCGTTGCGATCTCGATCGATAAAGCGACACGAGCGTTCAACGAGTCTGATGTCGGACTCGCTGAGGAGGTCATCGCCGACGATGACAAGATCGACCTGCTGACCGTCGAACTCGATGAATTGGCCATCACCATCCTGGCCCGTCAGCAGCCGGTCGCCCGCGACCTGCGCATCGTCGTCAGTGCGCTGCGCATCAGCGCTTCGCTCGAGCGGATGGGCGACATGTCGACTCACATCGCGCAGTTGGCTCGCTACCGGTTTCCCGACAAGGTGATTCCGAAGAGCCTGCGCCCGACGTTCCGCCAAATGGGCGCGCTCGACGTCGAGATTGCCAACAAGCTCACCGAGCTGCTGACGACCGAAGACATGCACCTGGCCGAGACCATCCGCAACGAAGATGACAAGGTCGACGCGTTGCACCTCAGCGTGTTCGACGCGGTGCTCGGCGAGACCTGGAAGGGTCAGGCCGCAGACACCGTCGACGCGACGCTCGCCAGCCGCTACCACGAGCGTTTCGCCGACCACGCGGTGTCGATCGCGAAGAAGGTTCAGTATCTCGGTACCGGCGACTGGCACCAGGACAGCAACGCGTAGCGTCGCACCCTGCACCACCCGCCGTGCACCTTTTCGGCAACGTCGACGCCCCCGGGAGCAGATGCTCCCGGGGGCGTCATTCGTTCGGTGGCGAGGGCTACTTCTTGCCCTGCGCGGCGACCGCTGCGGCACCGGCGGCTGCGGCCTCAGGGTCGAGGTATTCGCCAGGGCCGAGCGGCATCAGGTCTTCGCCCAGCTTGTAGACGAGCGGGATGCCGGTCGGGATGTTGAGCTCGGCGATGTCCTCATCGGAGACGCCGTCGAGGTGCTTGACCAGCGCACGCAGCGAGTTGCCGTGGGCGGTGACGAGCACGGTCTTGCCGGTCTTGAGGTCGCTGGCGATGTCGGACTCCCAGTAGGGAAGCATCCGTTCGATGACGTCTTTTAGGCATTCGGTGCGGGGAACAGCGTCGCCGAGATTGGCGTAGCGGGCGTCGCCGACCTGCGACCACTTGGCGTCGTCGGCCAAAACAGGCGGAGGCACGTCGAAGCTGCGACGCCAGAGCTGGAACTGCTCAGGACCGTACTTCGCCAGGGTCTCAGCTTTGTCGAGACCCTGCAGAGCGCCGTAGTGACGCTCGTTCAGACGCCAAGAGCGCTTGACGTCGATCCAGAGACGGTCAGCCTGCTCCAGAGCGAGGTCGGCGGTCTGGATGGCGCGGGTGAGCACCGAGGTGTGAACGATGTCGGGGAGGATTCCGGCTTCGGCGAGGAGTTCGCCGGCCCGGCGGGCTTCAATGATTCCCTGTTCGCTCAGTCGAACATCCACCCAGCCGGTGAAGAGGTTCTGCTGGTTCCACAGGCTGTTGCCGTGACGGAGGAGGACGAGTGTGTATGGCGCAGACATGTTTCAACTCTAGCGAGAGAGGACAATGGGATTATGCCGGTCGGAACAATCACACGTGGAACCACGAACACGAACCGGCTTCGCCGCATCGACCGTTGGATTGGCCACCTCCACGTGCTGCGCCATGTCACCGACCCGCTCGTCGTGGACCTGGGCTACGGCGCGAGCGCGGTGACCAGCTTGGAGCTCCACCACCGGCTGGCCAAGAAGCGACCGGATGTGCAGGTGCTGGGCCTCGAGATCGACCCGGCCCGGGTGCGCGGTGCGAACGAGCAACTCGCGGAGGTGCGGGAGGGCACGACCGGTTTCGCGGCCCACGCGCATGTCTCGTTCGCGGTCGGCGGCTTTGAAGTTCCGTTGCCGAAGGGGCGCACCGCAGCGATCATTCGGGCACAGAATGTGCTGCGCCAGTATGACGAGTCTGAGGTGGTGCCGGCCTGGAAGATGTTGGTGACCCGGTTGCAGCCGAAAGGCGTGCTCATCGACGGCACCTGCGATGAGATCGGGCGCATTCACGCCTGGGTGGATGTCGCTTTGGGCGGACCCACTCGGTTCAGCATCTCGCTCCGCCTCGACGAGCTGGAGTGGCCGTCGATCGTGGCCGAGCGGTTGCCGAAGATTCTGATTCACCGCAATGTGCCCGGCGAGCGAGTGTACGAGTTGCTGCGGGATCTTGACCGCAATTGGCAGCACCAGGCACCTCTCGGTGCCTATGGGCCGAAGCAGCGTTGGGTGGCGACGGTCGCCGCGCTCAAGGCGCAGGGTTGGCCGGTGCAGGGCGGGCCGGCGCGCTGGAAGCTCGGCGAGCTGACCCTGCCGTGGGCATCCGTGGAGCCGATCGGCTTTCGCTGGGAGTAGCCTCTCGACCACCGATTTCTAGCGCGGCGGACGGATACCGAGCCGCGGCATCCGCGGGATGTCGAGCACCGCGCCGGCCGACTGCGGCACGATGACCTCTTGACTGGCCGCGATCGAGACGCCCTGCGACTCGACGTAGACGGTGACCGTGGCCGGCACCGCGCGCTTGACCACGGCGAGGGCGATCGGCCCGAGCTCGTAGTGCCGGGCACTCGAAGTGATGGCACCGATCGGGCGCCGCTCTGGCTCGTTACCCGGGAGCACCCGGTCGGCCGAGACCTCGTCGCCGTGCACCGGAAGAATTGAGTCAGACCCGTCGAGGTGCAGCAGCACCAGGCGACGCGGCGGATGTCCGAGGTTGTGCACCTTGGCCACCGTCTCTTGCCCGCGGTAGCAGCCCTTGTTCAGGTGTACAGCGGTGCGCAGCCAGTCGAGTTCGTGCGGGATCGACTTCTCGTCGGTCTCCAGCGCGCGGCGCGGACGCCAGGCTGCGATGCGCAGTGCCTCGAAGGCGAGGATGCCGGCGACCTGCAGTGAGCCGGCCGCGACGGCGTTGCGCACCTCGGGGAGCGCCGCACGAGGAATCAGCGTTTCGCACCAGTGCCAGGATGCCCCGGGGTGCTCTGCCGTCTCGGCGTACTGGTAGCCGCCCGGCGTCACCTGCTCCCACGGGTCGTTCCAGACGAGCGGGACACCGTTGGGAGCCGCCGGCGTGAGCGCGGCGTGCTGCCTCGGGTTGGTGCCGGAGATTGCGGTCGCACCAGCGTCACCCGCCGCGCCAGCTTCACCAGCTTCACCAGCGGCATCCGCCCCCATCGTGCCGATCGTCGCGTACTCGGCGGTGTGGTCGCGCACCTCGACGCGCAGCATAAAACGCATCTTGTCGAGCCAGGCGTGCAGGCCGGCAAGCTCAGCCGCTTCGACGAGCAGCCAGGTTTCAACGCCGTCGTCAATCACCTGCATCGCGTACTCGACGCGTCCGGTCTGATCGAGCAGCAGCGTTTCGGTCGACTCCCCCGGCGTCAGCCCCAGCAGCGCCTGGCTCGAAATCGAGTTGAGCCAGCTCAACCGATCGGGCCCGGCCACGCCGAGCACGCCGCGGTGGGAGAGATCGACGAGCGCCTCACCGGCCAGTAGGTGACGCTGTTCGATCATCGGGTTGCCGTAGTGGGCGGCGACGCCGGCGTCGAGACCGTCGGCTTGCACCGCCCCGTCCAGCTCAAGAAGGGGGGAAACCAGAGGTTCGGTCATGGTGTGTCTATTCCACTCGTGCGAGGCGACCCGACGCGTGAGTGCGCAGGGTCTGGCCGAGGGCGGCGATATCCCACGCCCACAGCAGATGATTTTCGACCAACCCGTAGAGGCGGGTCGCCGCCGAATACGGCTTCGCGGTCTCGCTCCGTACAACGGCGTCGGTGGCCAGATCGATGCGGGGGCCGGCGACCTGTCCGAGGTAGAGTTCCGCGACGCCGCCCGGGTGCACCAGGGTGACCTCGATATCAAACCCGCCGCTGTCATTGCGGAGGGTCTCGACGGCTTCAGCATCGTTGAACGGGATCGCCCCGAGCGCGGGCAACAGCCCAGGACCGGGATCGCCGTCGCCCTGCGGCCGGTGCAATCGCCAGTAGCCGGTCTCGGTGGCCAGCGGGGTCTTCTCGTCGCTGTCCGAGCCCTCTTCGGGTTCGAGCCAGGTGTACGAGCTGTAGTTCAGATACGGCAATCCGTCATGGCTGAAGCTCAGGCGGTGGCCGAATTCGCGCGTGACGGTGTCGTCACCGATCGAGTAGTCCAGAACGCCAGAGCCTTCCCAGACCCCGATCAGCCACGACAGCGGAACGAGTTCGGGCGGCAGACCGACCGGCAGTTCGATCATTGAAACTACCGCTGACCCCGGAAGAGGTTCAGAAGAACGACCGCTGAGACCCAGACGATCGACAGGCTGGCCAGTCCGAGGAGGCCGAGGAAGAGGATTTCGAATGCAAGCGGCGACATGGTTCAACTCTACTGCTCTGCGGCGTGGCGATGGCCCCGCACGACGCCGGATGTCAGAGCAGTCCGAGCACGGCGAATACGCCTGTCGCTGCGCCGAGAACGACGACGGCGCCGACGATGCTGGCGGTCACCCGGTTCACATACCCTTCCGGACGCCCGCTCGCGAGCTGGATGCACAGGGTCATGATGGTGCAGCCGGCGGCAGACAAGCCGATCCAGGCCAGGTACTGACCGGGATCAGAGAGCAGCCCGACGAGCACCACGCAGACGGCGCTGAATAGCCAGACCACCGCGACGGATTTCCACTGCCTCTTCACCCTCCCCATTCTGCCCTGCCGCAGCCGCAATCTCGCGCACTGTAGTATTGGCGCACGATCCTTGGAGGATGCGGTTGGCACAGTTGTTGATCCTTACCTCGGCGGTCAACAATGATGTTCTACCCGCCCTGGCGTTGCTCTCGCACGGCATGACATATCTCCCTGCCCAGCCGGGACAGATCCTTGTAGCGCCCGAATCGGATTTGATCCTCGTCGACGCACGCACGAACCTCGTCGCGGCCAAGGGTCTCTGCCAGATTCTGCGGTCCACAGGCGCTGAGACTCCCCTGCTGCTCATCATCACCGAGGGCGGTCTCACGGCGGTCAGTCCTGATTGGGGCGTCGACGATGTGATTCTCGACTCGGCCGGTCCGGCTGAAATCGATGCGCGCATCCGTCTCGCTGCCGGTCGCACCCCACGCGACGTTCCCGCTCCCCTGATTCGGGCTGCCGGCGTCGTGATCGATGAGGCGAGCTATTCGGCCAAGGTTCACGGCAAACCGCTTGACCTCACCTATAAGGAGTTCGAGCTGCTGCGTTTCTTGGCGGCGCATCCGTCTCGGGTGTTCACCCGGGAGCAGCTGCTCAGCGAGGTCTGGGGCTACGACTATTTCGGCGGCACCCGCACGGTCGACGTGCATGTGCGTCGCTTGCGCGCCAAGCTCGGCGACCAGGAGTCGCTGATCGGCACCGTGCGCAACGTCGGCTATCGGTTCACCGTGCATGAAGAGGAGAATGGCTCGCGTGTCGCTCTCACTCAGGTTTCTTGATCAAACGGATGCCGCCTCCGCGGCCGCATTTCGAGAGGTCGCCGAGGCGGCAACCCGGTTCGACGGTTACCACCCGTTCAACGAGCAGAGCCTGCTCGATGCGACGGCGGGGAGACGCCGGGCGGCGCTGATCGTCGGTGCGGCGCAGGGTGACAACGCGACCGGCAGCACTGCTGACACCACCGAAACAGCTGACACCGACGGCGCCGGCACTGCTGGCGCCGACACTGGCACTAGCGCTGGCGCTGACCCCGACGCCGACACCGTTGTTGGCGCTGCGATCATCGGCCACGGCGAACTCGACCTGGTAGTTGTGCCTGAGCACCGCCGGCGCGGATTCGGCACCGACGCGGTGGAGGCGCTGCTGAGCGAAATCGACGCATCAGGTACCGACGCAGCGAAGGCCGGCCCTGCGAACTCCGACGCGGTGAAAGCATTCTCTGAACTCACCGCCTGGGCGCACGGCGATCACCCCGGTGCCCGCGCGCTTGCCCCTCGCTTTGGGTTCGCTCCCGTGCGCACGCTGCTCCAGCTGCGAATGCCGCTGAGCGACGACGAGTCCAGCTCTGACACCGTTCCCGCCGTGAGCGGCGAATCCGGCTCCTCCCCTGCACAGACCGGCCCGTCGACGTCCGCTCCCCCGATTGTGATCAGTGAGTTTCGACCGGGCGTCGACGAGGCCGAGTGGGTCGCGCTGAATGCGCTGACCTTCGCGAGCCATCCGGAGCAGGGTGCCGTCACGCTCGCCGACCTCGCCGACCGCAAGGCGGAGCCTTGGTTCGACGCCGGTGATTTCTTGCTCGCTCGCGACGTGCCCGACGCCCCCGCCGGCGAGGGCCGTCTGATCGGCTACAACTGGTTGAAGATTGAGGAACCCGACGCCGAGGGACACCGCCTCGGCGAGATCTATGTGATCGGTGTGCATCCGGATGCCGCCGGCCGCGGTCTAGGTCGCATCCTGATGCAGGCGGGCCTGCGCCGACTGCGCGCCCGCGGCTGCACCACAGCGGCGCTCTACGTGGAGGCAGACAATGAGGGCGCGGTGCACCTGTACCGGTCGCTGGGATTTGTCGATCACACAATTGACGTGCAGTACCGGCGGGCTCCTCACCGCTCAGCGGAATTGTGATCGTGATCTAGACCGGCTCGACCACCGGAACGGTGTCGCGCGGGTCGAGCGCCGCGGCGCGGGTTGGCGCCGACCAGCGCAGCGGCACCCGACCCGCGTGACGGCATTTCGCTCGGTGGCGGCCGGGCATCCGACCCGCGCGACGGCGTCCGACCCGCGCGACGGCACCGGGCCCCGAGATCGACTCACCGGGGCGACAAGCTCGACCAACGAGATGGTGCAGGCTCGGGAGACCCGTTCCCCATTCGACGGAGATCTCACCGAAAATGCCTGAAATCGGGCGCAAATCGGCTTTTTCGAGCAGAATCTCCGTCGAATGGGCGTTCCAATTCGAGAGAGATCCGGCGGTGCAGAGGCGGCGCAGACATGACTTCCGCCTAAAAGCACATGACGTTCACCGAGCTCGCCCCGAAAGTTTGGTCGGCGGTGCAAAGATGGACGGATGGACGGCGACAACATCCAGGCAGACTCCGACTTCGGCAGCGACTTCGACGACGACTTCGATCCGTTGGTCGGTGCGAATGATCCCGCGCTGCCCAGCGAACGCTACCTCGACCGCGAACTGAGTTGGCTGGCATTCAACCAGCGGGTGCTCGAGCTCGCCGAGGATCCCGACCTGCCGGTGCTGGAACGCGCCAACTTTCTGGCCATTTTCGCCAGCAACCTCGACGAGTTCTTCATGGTGCGAGTCGCCGGGCTGAAGCGGCGCATCCTGACCGGCCTGGCCGTTCCCACCAACGTCGGCCGCGCCCCCCAGGATGTTCTCTCCGACATCTCGCAGGCCGCTCACGCCCTGCAGAACCGTCATGCGCTCGCCTTTCACGATCTGGTTCGGCCGGCCCTCGCCGAGCAGGGCATCGAGGTCGTCAACTGGGACACCCTGAGCATTGCCGAACGCGAGTCGCTGCGCGACTACTTCTCGAACCAGATCTTCCCGGTGTTGATGCCCCTTGCCGTCGACCCGGCGCATCCGTTTCCCTATATCTCCGGACTCTCGATCAACCTCGCGATCCGGGTGCGCAACTCGAAGACCGGCAAGCAGGAGTTCGCCCGGCTCAAGGTGCCGCCGATGTTGCCGCGGTTCGTGCGCGTCGACCGTGCAGAGCCCGTCGAGCACCTGCGTTTCATCACCCTCGAAGACCTCATCGCCAACCACCTCGGCGACCTGTTTCCTGGCATGGAGATTCTCGAGCACCACGTCTTTCGGGTCACCCGCAACGAAGACGTCGAGATTGAGGAAGACGAGACAGAGAACCTGATCAAGGCCCTCGAGAAGGAGCTGCTGCGCCGCCGGTTCGGCCCGCCCATTCGACTCGAGATCACCGAAGACATGGACGAGGTCACCCTCGGCCTGCTCGTGCGCGAACTCGATGTGACCGACAAGGAGGTGTACCGACTGCCGGCTCCGCTCGACCTCGGCGGCCTGTTCGATTTCTCCCGCATCGACCGCCCCGACCTGCACTTCGCCAAGCACGTTCCGACCACCGCGGTGCAGTTGATGCCGCCGGAGCCCAACTCAGAACCCGACGTTTTCGCGGCGATCTCGCGCGGGGACATCCTGCTGCATCATCCCTACGAGTCGTTCGCGACGAGTGTTCAGGCGTTTCTCGAGCAGGCGGCCGCCGACCCGCACGTGCTCGCCATCAAGCAGACGCTCTACCGCACCTCGGGCGACAGCCCCATCGTCGAAGCCCTCATCGACGCGGCCGAGTCGGGCAAACAGGTGCTCGCCCTCGTCGAGATCAAGGCGCGGTTCGACGAACAGGCCAACATCTCCTGGGCGCGCAAGCTCGAGAAGGCCGGCGTGCACGTGGTCTACGGCCTCGTCGGCCTCAAGACGCACTGCAAGCTCGCACTCGTCGTGCGCCAGGAGCAGGGCGTGCTGCGCCACTACAGCCACATCGGCACCGGCAACTACAACCCGAAGACCAGCCGCATCTATGAAGATCTCGGGCTATTGACGGCGGATGCCCAGGTCGGCAAAGACTTGACCCGTCTGTTCAATGAGCTCTCGGGTTATGCCATCGAGAAAAAGTTCAAGCGTCTGCTGGTAGCCCCGTTGCACCTACGGAAGGCGCTGCTCAAGCGCATCAACGATGAGACGGCTGCCGCGCTCGACGGACGGCCGGCCGGCATCCGGATCAAGGTCAACTCGATGGTCGATGAGGCCATCATCGATGCGCTCTACCGAGCCAGCCAAGCCGGGGTGAAGGTTGATATGTGGGTGCGCGGCATCTGCAGTCTGAAACCAGGCGTCGAGGGCATGAGCGAAAACATCCGTGTGCGGTCAATTCTCGGCCGCTACCTGGAACACTCCCGCATCTTCTCCTTTCACAACAACGGCGACCCCCAGGTGTTCATCGGCAGCGCCGACATGATGCACCGCAACCTCGACCGCCGCGTCGAAGCGCTCGTACGCCTTGTCGCTCCCGAGCATCTCGCCGAGATCGACTCCCTGTTCGCGCGCGCCATGGACGACCGCACCTCGTCGTGGTGGCTGAGTGAAACCGGTGAATGGACGCGCCACGACCGTGACGATTCGGGTCAGCTCCTCGATGACATGCAAAATAGGCTCATGCAACAGATCGGGCACCGCAAGCGTTTGGCCATCCGTCGATGAAATCAACGAAATCGATGACTGACACGGCCGTCTACGCGGCGGGCGCCGTCTGTTGGCGCCTGATTGACGGCAAGATGCACGTGCTGCTGATTCACCGCACAGTGCACGGCGACGTGACGATCCCGAAGGGCAAAGTTGACCCGGGCGAATCGCTCCCCCGCACGGCGGTTCGGGAGATCGAAGAAGAGACCGGACTCGCCGTCGCGCTCGGTGTTCCGCTCGGCATCTCGCGCTACGTGATGCCGAACACCCGCGAGAAGATCGTGCACTACTGGGCGGCCGAGGTCACTCCAGAGGCGATTCAGCGCTCGACGTTCGTGCCGAACGGCGAGGTGGCCGCCATCGAATGGGTGACCATCAAAAAGGCACGCACCTACCTCAGCTATGAACCGGATGTCGTGATCATCGACGCCTTCGCGAAACTCGTCGATGCGGGGGTGACGAGCACCTTCGCCCTGATCGCACTGCGTCACGGCAAGGCCCTTCCCCCGGCCCGCTGGGATGGCCCGGACGCCACGCGTCCGCTCACCGAACGTGGCGTCGCTCAGGCGGCCAGCGTCGTCGAAACGATTACCGCCTGGAAGCCCCGTCGGATCGTGAGCAGCACGGCGACCCGCTGCGTGACGACGGTGGCCCCGTTGTCGGCGGCCACCGGCATCCCGATCAAACGCACCGACAAGATCAGCCAGGCCGCCCAAGAAGAGGGCAGCGCCGATGTGCGCAGCGTGATCGGCAAGCGGGTGCGCTCGCGCAAGACCGCCGTGCTCTGCAGCCACGGGCCGGTGCTGCCCGAGATTCTGCGGGAGATGGCGTTGGCCACCGGCACGACGCTCGGCTCCTACATTTCTTCGGCGGCCGACCTGGAGACCGGCGGTTTCTCGGTCGTGCATCTTTCTTCTGACAACCCGAGTTCTGGCATCATCGCGATCGAAACGCACGCGCCGCGGATGTAGCCCATTTGGGAGTGTTCTGACGCCGAGCCGTGAGTAGTGACTCGATTTTCGCGAAAAAGCGAGTCATTTCTCACGGCTCGCGTGCGTGGTGGGCGTGGGAATGGTCGATCGTCGTTCACCTCCCGTTTACCGACGTAGGGGAGTCTCGTTAACCACAGGACGTAGCGTCACTGACAGGTCGAGCACAGAGGCAAAAGTTGTGATCGGCCCTCATCCTGTTTTCAACCCCTCGAAGGGATTTCCCGTGAACTTCAAGCGTTTTGGCGCTCCTGCCGCCGTTCTGGCTGTTGCCGCACTCGCTCTGACCGGATGCGCCGCCAACGAAAGCGGCAGCGCCGCACCGAGCGAGACCGCAACCACCAGCACCCTCTCCGGCACCATCAACGCAGCAGGCGCCTCGTCGCAGGGTGCCGCCCAGGAAGCCTGGATCGCACAGTTCCAGACCGCCAACCCTGATGTCACGATCAACTACGACCCGTCGGGTTCGGGCGCCGGTCGTGAGACCTTCGCATCGGGCGGTTCCGACTTCGCCGGATCCGACTCCTACCTGAAGGATGAGGAGCTCGCGGCCAGCTTCGCCAGCTGCGTTCCCGGCACCACCGCCGTCGACCTGCCGGTCTACATCTCCCCGATCGCCGTGATCTTCAACGTCGACGGTGTCAAGAACCTGAACCTCGACGCATCCACCCTCGCCAAGATCTTCAAGGGCGACATCACGACGTGGAACGACCCGGCCATCGCAGCGTTGAACGCCGACGCGAAGCTGCCGGCGACGCCGATCACCGCGGTTCACCGCTCGGACGACTCGGGAACCACCAAGAACTTCGCTGACTACCTCAACCAGGTTGCTCCCGACGTGTGGACCGAGAAGCCGGCCGACACCTTCCCGTTCCAGTCCGGTGAAGGCGCCCAGGGCACCTCGGGTGTCGTTGACGCCGTCACCAACGGCGTGGGCACCATCGGTTACGCCGACGCTTCACGCGCCGGTTCACTCGGTGTGGCAAAGATCAAGGTCGGCGACGAGTTCGTCGGCTACACGGCGGATGCCGCAGCGGCAGTCGTCAACGACTCCCCGCTGGTCGAAGGCCGCGCCGCCGATGACCTCGCCATCCAGCTCAACCGCACCACCACCGACCCGACCCACTACCCGCTGGTTCTGGTCAGCTACGCCATCGTCTGCACCGACTACGCCGATGCTGCCAAGGGCGAGCTCGTGAAGTCGTACGTCGGCTACATGGCCAGCGCTGACGGCCAGGCCGAGGCTGCGAAGTCCGCCGGCGCCGCACCGCTCTCCGCTGACCTGCAGACCAAGGTCGCTGCGGTGATCGCCACCATCAAGTAACACCCCTCACATCCGCCCGATCCGGAAGCCGCAGCGTGCACGCGGTTTCCGGGTCGGGCACACTGAGGTTCACGGCCACTGGTCAGAATCTCAATCCCCCAGACATCCACCCCACACCCCAGGGAGTCGCCAGGAATGACCACCTCAGTTGATCCGGTTGCCCCTGTGGTGAACCGCCCAGCCAAGGCGAAGCAGCGTCCGGGTGATCGGGTCTTCTCGACCCTGACAGTGGTGGCCGGTGCGTTGATTCTCGCCGTGCTCGCCGCCGTTGCCGTTTTCTTGCTCGTACAGAGCATCCCCGGTTTCTTCGCTCCGGCCGCTGACTTCAAGGGTGATTTCAGCAACTTCTGGGAGTACGTCTGGCCGCTCGCCTTCGGCACCATCTGGGCCGCCGCCCTGGCCATGCTCATCGCCGTTCCGATTTCGATCGGCATCGCGCTGTTCATCTCCCACTACGCACCGCGCAAGCTGGCACAGGGCCTCGGCTACCTGATCGACCTGCTCGCCGCGGTGCCGTCCGTCGTGTTCGGCCTCTGGGGAATCGGAGTGCTCGCGCCGATGCTGCAGCCGTTCTACACCACCCTGGTCGAGTGGTTCGGCTGGTTCCCGCTCTTCGCCGGACCGGCATCCGGAACCGGGCGCACCATCCTCACCGTCGCCGTCGTGCTCGCAGTCATGGTGCTGCCGATCATCACCGCCATCTGCCGCGAGGTCTTTCTGCAGACTCCGGTCTTGCACGAAGAAGCCGCCCTCGCCCTCGGCGCCACCCGCTGGGAAATGATTCAGATGGCCGTCTTGCCGTTCGGTCGGCCCGGCATCATCTCCGCGTCGATGCTCGGCCTGGGTCGCGCGCTCGGTGAGACGATGGCGGTCGCCATGGTGCTCTCGCCTAGCCCGCAGATCATCTTTCAGCTGCTCACCTCGCAGAACCCCTCGACCATCCCCGCGAACATCGCCTTGAACTTTCCGGAAGCCCACGGCACCGGGGTGAACATCCTGCTCGGCACCGGCCTCATCCTCTTCATCATCACGCTGGCCGTGAACATGCTCGCCCGCGTCATCATCAACCGCCGCAAGGCCTTCTCGGGAGCGAACTGATGACAACGACAGAGAAGGACCCCGCGCGCATGGATGCCCCCACGCCGCGTGCGACAACGGCGCACGGTTCGATGCCGGGTTCGTCGGCACCTGGCTCACCACCCGCCCGGCCGCTGACCAACTCGTTGACCGCCGGCAAGCTCCCCCGCAACACGCCGCTGTGGGTACTCCTCGGCAGTGTCGCGCTCGTCGGAATCGTCTTTCTCCTCATCGACATCGCCGATGAGGCGAGCAGCTTCAACTGGGCGGGCACCGCATTCTTCGGAACCGTGCTGTTCTGTGTCGCGATCTTCGCGTTGTCCTTCTTCGTCGAGGGCCTGCGTAAGGCCAAAGACCGCCTGGTCACCGCGCTGGTCAGTGCCGCGTTCGTTCTCGCCTTGCTGCCGCTGGTCTCGCTCATCAGCACCACCGTCATCAACGGCCTGCCGGCGTTCCTCACTCCGACGTTCTTCACCGAATCGCAGCGCAACATCGTCGGTGCCGGCGGTGGAGCCCTGCACGCGATCGTCGGAACCCTGCTGATCACCGGCGTCGCCACCCTGATCTCGGTGCCGATCGGCCTTCTCGCCGCGATCTACCTCACCGAGTACGGCCGCGGCCGGCTGGCGCGGGGCATCACCTTCTTTGTCGACGTGATGACCGGCATCCCGTCGATCGTGGCCGGCCTGTTCGCCTACGCCTTCTTCTCTCTCATCTTCAACGACCCGGGCATCCGTTTTGGCTTCGGTGGCGCCGTCGCGCTCTCGGTGCTGATGATCCCGGTTGTGGTGCGCTCGAGTGAAGAGATGCTCAAGCTCGTGCCCAACGAGCTGCGGGAGGCGGCGTTCGCGCTCGGTGTGCCGAAGTGGCTGACCATTCTGAAGGTGGTGTTGCCGACCTCCCTCGCCGGAATCGTGACGGGCATCATGATCTCGATTGCCCGGGTGATCGGTGAGACCGCGCCGCTGCTGATCATCTCCGGCTTCACCGCGAGCATGAACTATGACCTGTTCAGCGAGCGGATGATGACCCTTCCGGTGTTCGTGTACACCCAGTACGCCAACCAGGGCGCCGATTTCCAGGCCTATATCGACCGCGCCTGGGCCGGAGCACTCACCCTGATTCTGATCGTGATGCTCTTGAATGGTCTCGCCCGGTTGATCGCCCGCTTCTTCTCCCCCAAACTCGGCCGCTAACGCGTTCGACCTCAGAACTCGAAGGAATCACAGTGTCAAAGCGTATTGAAGTCAACGACCTCAACGTCTACTACGGAAACTTCCTGGCAGTCGAAGGTGTCACGCTGACCATTGAGCCGCGCACCGTCACGGCATTCATCGGCCCGAGCGGTTGCGGCAAGTCAACGTTCCTGCGCACCCTCAACCGGATGCACGAGGTGATCCCCGGCACGCGCGTCGAGGGCGAGGTGCTGATCGACGGCAACAACCTCTACGGCCCCGGTGTCGACCCAGTGCTCGTACGTCGCCAGGTGGGCATGGTCTTCCAGCGCCCCAACCCGTTCCCAACTATGTCGATCGGCGACAACGTGCTGGCCGGCGTCAAGCTCAACAACCGACGGATGCCCAAGAGCGAGGCCGACGATTTGATCGAGCAGTCGCTGCGTGGCGCGAACCTCTGGAACGAGGTCAAGGACCGTCTCGACCGCCCGGGCTCCGGACTCTCCGGCGGCCAGCAGCAGCGTCTCTGCATTGCGCGGGCGATTGCCGTGCAGCCCGACGTCATCCTGATGGACGAGCCATGCTCTGCCCTCGACCCGATCTCCACCCTGGCGATCGAGGACCTCATCGAAGAGATGAAGGCCGACTACACGATCGTGATCGTGACGCACAACATGCAGCAGGCCTCGCGCGTCTCCGACCGAACCGCGTTCTTCAACATCGCGGGAACCGGCAAGCCGGGCAAGCTGATCGAGTACGACGACACCACCACGATCTTCTCGAACCCGAGCGTGCAGGCGACAGAGGACTACGTGTCGGGTCGCTTCGGCTAACCATTCGCCGAAGGTCCCCCCTACGACCGAGAGTCGCCGTTCGAACGGCGACTCTCGGTCGTACTGGGTTAACTCGGCAGTTGACTGATGCCGGTCACCGGAATGTACGCCGTGGCTTGGACCTCAACGAGGAGAAGTGGGTCGAGGAGCTCGGCGACCACTGTGGCACGGGCAGGCCGGTGTTCGCCAAAAGTTGCAGCCCAGGCCGCGTTGAATTCGAGGGCAAATTCGGCCTTGGTGAGGTAACACGTGGCGGTCACGATGCTGTCGATCCCGCCTCCGGCTGCCTCCGTAATTCGCCGTAGCCGGGAGAGGGCTTGAGCGGTCTGTGCGTGGACATCTCCGGGAGCAACGACCTGCCCGTCGTCATCGATCGATACCTGACCAGTGATGAAGACGTAGTCGCCCGCACGCACGTAGGACGGAAAGCTCGAGGCTCTCGTGGTGATCCCTTCGACGTCATGGCGTGAAACGGCGTCAGAAATGTGAGTATTTTCGGTCATTGTGTTCTCCTCGGTGGCGGTGAAATCGACTATCGCACGGTGACGGACACGTCGCCAGCCGCGTAGTCGAGGTTTTTGAAAAGGGCGAACGGGATGCGAAAAACGCGTCCCGGAGCAGCAGGCCATGGCAACCGACGACGACCGATGATCCGGCCGCCTTGCCGCACCTCAACGACAGGCGCGCCAATGTATTCATCCGTCCAGGCCAGTATCTTCCCACGCGCGGGCGCCTCGTCGTCGAGACGAAGAGTCGACGGCGAGATCCACCGCAGTGGCTGCCCGGCATGAATTGTCACAGACGGCGCGAATGGTGACGCGTCGTTGAGCCAGCGCCGCACAGCGAGCGCAACGTGGCGCCCATCAAGCGCCGCGACGTCAGCGGTATCCACCGGATGCACAAGATTTCCGATCGCGAACACGCCGCTGTGCGAGGTGCGGAGGCTCGCGTCGACCCGCGGGCTGAGAGACCCAGGCGCGATCTCGATTCCCGCGCTTCGGGCGAGCTCATTGTCTGGTACCCACTCAGCTGTGAGCACCACTGTGTCGCATTCGATGCGGCGCACCCGGCGGGTCTGAGTGTCTTCGAGGATGACCGCCGTGACGCGGTCTTTCCCCTCAATGGCCAGAACACGAGTGTGCGTTGCCACCGGAGTGCGCAGCGCGATGCGGCCAGCCAGCGACAGTGAGCTGTAGGCCTCCGCCTTGTCATGCGTGGACGTCATAAGCACGGGCGTGCATCCGGCTTCACGCAAGGTCAGAACGCTTGACCAGCTCACGAGCTCCGCACCGACGATGACCGCGCGCGAGCCCGGTCGTTGATGGTGAAGGTGCACCAGGTTCTGCAACTGCCCGGTCGTGTACACGCCCTGTGGCCGGCTTCCGGGGATCATCCGTGCGGTGCGAGGGCGCTCCCGGGCCCCGGTGGCAAGAACCAACGCCCGGGGTCGAATCTGCTGAATTCCCCGCGGAGATGTGACCGAGAGAGTGAGGTCATCGTCGATCCCGGTCACCATCGATTGTGTCCAGATCGAGGCCCCGGCCACATTGGCCAGCGAGACGAGTCGCTGGGCATACGCCGGACCAGGCATCACTCGATGAAGGTCTCGAATTCCGTATCCGGTGTGATCGCTGTGCCGTGGGATACCGCCCGCCGCGCTCTCGCGCTCAATAACTAGGACGTCCGCGACGCCCTGTCGACGAAGCTCCGTCGCCGCGGTGAGCCCGGCTGGGCCTCCCCCGACGACGACGACGTCGGGAGTCAGAGTTAACTCACTCATTGTGCTTGTCCTTGTTGAAGAGGCATTCAATGGCGGCACCACAGTAGAACCCCTGGCAGCGTCCCATCATCACGCGAGTCCGCCGTTTGAGCCCGCCAAGATCACCGGGCGGCACGGGCGAATTCAGCGCATCGCGAACTTCGCCCTTCGTGACGCGTTCACAGAAACACACGATTTCCCCATACGCGGGGTCTTCCCGGATCAGTTCGGCCTGTTGGTATGGGCGGGGAAACGATTCCCCGAGGTTCGGCACCCGTTTGGAATCGAAGCGACCATCCGTCATGCGGGACGGGAGCCCCGCTTCGACCATGAGTTCATTGACGTGTTCGGCGAGCGCCAAACTCGAGGTGAGCCCCGTCGAACGGATGCCGCCGAGACAGACATACCCTTCTCCGGCGTCGACATCGACGAAATAGTCAGGGTGGTCGATTGCGGCGCGCAATCCCGCGTACGTGGCGGTGACTTCCTCGTTCAGAAGCAATGGCATGATTCGCCTCCCCTTCTCGAGAAGAGTTGCGATGCCCGCCTGGCCCGTCGAGCGATCAGAGCGGTCCTCGAGGTCTTCGGAGGTCGGGCCGAGCATGGCGTTACCGAACACAGTCGGGGCGACGAGCACCCCTTTTCCGCGTGAGGTCGGGACCGGCAACACAATCTTCGGAACGAGGGCTCGCGCGGCTTTGTCAAACACAATCAGCTCGCCTCGTCGAGGGGTGACCGTGAACCGGTCATAGCCGAACAGGCGGTCAACGATGTCCGCTCCGAGGCCGGCCGCGTTGATGACCCAATTCGCTTGGACGGAGCCGGCGCTGGTCGTGACAGTCGTCACGCCTCCGTCTCGACGAACCGCGGTCACCCGGTGCTCACGCAGGAACTCCAGGCCAGCTTCGGTGGCGTCGTTGATGAAGGCCAAGGACGTCGACCATGGGTCGATAATTGACTCTCCAGGAACGGTCAGCCCGCCGAGCGCTCCTGGACCAAGCTGCGGGAGCGCAGAATAGACAGCGTCTGCGTCGATGATTTCGGTATCGAGGTAGCCGTTGGCCCGAGCTTTCTCCTGCAGCTTGGGCAGGGTCGCCACCTGCTCGGTATCCCACGCAACGAGAATCGCGCCAGTGTTCTCATAGGCAATTCCGACCTGCTGTGCATAGTTGAGCAGGAGCGCATAGCCCTGGGCGACGAGCCGCGACTCGAGGGTGCCCGGTGTAGCGTCGAATCCGGTGTGCAGAATTGCGGTGTTTGCTTTACTGGTGCCGTCTCCGAAATCAGCGAGCGAGTCCAGAAGCGCAACGCTGTGTCCCCGCCGGGAAAACTCGCGCGCGAGAGCACAGCCGATGACACCGGCACCGATGATTGCGAGATCATAAATCTTGGTCACCGTTTCCTCCCCAATGAAGTTGTGGCCAAGACGGCCTGGTCCCAGGCGGACCGAACTTCGTCGGCGCGATCCGGCTGCCACCTCGGTTCATAGCTCATGCTCGGTGTCCAGGAGGTGACTACTTCGCCGAGCGCTCTGCCCGGGTCGAGAGAAAGCCGGGCCGCTGCCGCCGTTCCCAGCACCGTGGCGTGAGCCGACGGGAAGCAGTCGATCGGGATCTGCAACAGGTCGGCCTGCGCCTGCATCAGGGCACGTGAGCGAGTCGCGCCTCCGTCGACATTCAACCGACGGATGGGCGTTCCCGCATCGCGTTCCAAACAGTGCACAAGCTCGGTGACCTGCGCAGCAAGCCCCTCCACGACGGCCCGGATCAGGTGATGCTTCTCGGTTTCGAGGCTGAGACCGACAAAGGCTCCACGTGCGTCAGTCTCCCAGCGAGGGGCTGCGAACCCGGCAAGCCCCGGTACGAACACTGCACCATTCGTGCTCTCACCGCATTCGGCATCCAGCGCATCGGGAGCGCTCAGCAGGCCTGCCGCCACCATCCACCTGACGGCCGATCCCATGGTGAGTGACTGTCCGTCAAGGCAATACGACTGCCCATCGGCAAACGACCATGCGACCGAGGTCGACAGGCCGTGTGCCGATCGGAGGGGGGCCTGACCAACGTTGCCCAACAGGAACGCACCAGTTCCGAAGGTGCATTTGAGGTCCCCGGCCGACAAACAGTTTTGGGCCAGCAAGGCGGCCTGCTGGTCGACGATCAAGCCTCCCACCGGGATCGAGCCCCCGAATGCGGAGGTCGTCCCGACGACTTCATCATTCCGAACAATGCGTGGGAGGGCTTCGTCGTCGAGACGAAAGAGCCTCAGCATGTCGGCGTCCCACTCCCCCGAGTCCAGGCCGAAGACCAGCGAACGGCTTGCGGTGGTCGCATCCGTGACAAATTCTCCGGTCAGTTGGTGCACCAGCCAGCTGTCGGTTGTCGTGACGACGCCGTCCTTCGTCTGGTTTCGGCGCAGCCAGGTCATCTTCGGGGCTGAGAAATACGGATCGAGGACGAGTCCAGTGGTGGCGGAGATTGCCGCGCTTGACTCGAATAATTCGTCGCAGATCGGCTGCGCCCTCTTGTCTTGCCAGATGATCGTTTGGCTGAGCGGTTGCCCACTTTCCTGGTCCCAGGCAAGCACAGACTCCCCTTGGTTGGCCAGGGAAACCATGTCTATGGGCGGATTTCCGGCTTCGGCGACGGCGCGCCTGCCCGATTCGAGAACCGAATCGAGGAGGGTGTGCGCATCGATCTCAACGAGACCCCCGGAACGATAGTGCGGGCGAACCGGAACTTCAACCACGGCGAGAATCGACTCTCCGTCGTGCACGATTGCCTTCGTTCCCGACGTTCCCTGATCGATCGCCAAGACGGTCATTGTGACGCCTTCGGCGCGAATCCGCTGGTGTCGATGGCCGACGTGCGTCCCAGCAACTGGTCAGCGAGGATTTGAGCCGAACCGCACGCCATGGTCCACCCCATATGCCCATGTCCCGTGTTGTAATACAGGTTTCGCACCTTGCTTGCGCCGATTATCGGGGGCCCCGCCGGCGTCATCGGCCTAAAGGCCGTGCGCACAACGGCCTGGTCCCAGTCTGCTGCGCCCGGAAAGAGTTCCTTGCCGATCGTGAGGATGTGATGGATCGCCGATCGACTCACCGTCGGGTTGAAACCGGCGAATTCTGCCGTGGACGACATCCGGAGCTGGTCGCCCATCCGGGACCAGGCGACGAGTGTGCGCTCATCGAGTCCACCGATTTGGGGTGCGTCCCTCTCGCTGATCACTGGAATGGTCAGTGAGTACCCTTTCGCCGGGTAGACGGGCAGGTTGATGCCCAGGCCTTTCATCAGCTGAGGGCTGTGCGCACCCGCGGCGACAACAACCGCGTCTGCGAGGAGCTCACCGTGCGAAGTTTGCACTCCGGTCACACGGCGCCGGTCACCAAGAAGCGCCTCTACCGGGGTGCCGAGGCGAATCTCTACTCCCAATTCACGTGCCTTGTCTGCGATGGCGTGTGCAAAGAGAACTGAGTTGGCAGTGGTATCGGTCAAGCCGAGGATGCCACCGGCGAATTCGCCGGTCGCGTCGCGGAGTGCGGGCTCAAGTTCGCCCAATTCCGACGGGGTGAGCACGACCATCTTCTGTCCGTGATCCCGTACCAACTGCATCTTTGCGATGCCTTCTGCCAGCTCTCGAGGAGAACGATAGAGGTAGACCACACCACCTCGTTGATAGTGGCAGTCGATGCCTTCCGCCGAAATGACGTTTTCCAGGAGCGCCTGACTGTATTGGCTCAGGCTGAGCTTGACGAGGCTGTTGGATCGGGCGCGGCCGGCCGTGCATTCACGGAGGAATCGCAGACCCCAGGCGATGAATCGAGGTTCAAGGGGCCAGCGAACGCGAATTGCGGACTGAGTGCCAAAAAGCGACTTGATCATCATGCCCGGCGCCGAAGGCGAGGCCCAGGCGAAGGAGTGACCGGGAGCGATAAGTCCGGCATTGCCTGCACTCGCGTCGAGTGCGAGCTCGGGCTGCCCCTCCAGAAGGGTGACTTCAATTCCCTCCTTCGCCAGATAGTAGGCAGCGGTGACACCGACAATGCCTCCACCGACGATGATGGTTTTCACGACATGCTCTGGATTGTGGGGGCAGCGATTCGTGCCAGTGCCCGGCGCGCCGCCTCAATGCCACTTCGTGCCGCAAATTCCATGTTCCCGAGGTCACCGAAGTAATCTCCGCAGAGGTCGATGGAGTTGGTGCCGGATTCGCAGTATTGGCGCACGCTGTGGAGTGAGAATCCGGGACGGTTGAACGGAAGCCCAATCGGCCAGCGCTGAACTCGAGTCTTGGCGATCTTTCCGGTCAGCTGAGGATAGAGCTTGAGAATGTCGTTCACGAAGAGCTCGGTTATCGCTTCGTCCGAACTCATGAGCAGCGTGCGAGCCAGATCTCCACCGCTGTACACCATGAGGCTCCCGCCGTCGGCGCGACTGCCCTCTGTGCGGAGTGGGTTGGCATGATTGAACATCATGTCGAACGAGCAATCGGGCGACGTGATCGCGTAGATCGGATCTATCGGCTGAGGACCGGACTCCGACGTGATGACTCCCATCGACACGAACGCACCGTATGAAACATTCGAGAGGCAACTCAGAACCTCGGTCGGCAAGCCTGTTGCGATGCGCGCTGCGATATCTGCGCTGGTCGCAACTATCACCTGACGGGCCCGGAAGCTCACCCGCTTGCCGTGATGATGCGCCTCGACGACAACCAGAGAGTCAGATTCGTAGACAGCGGTCACCGCGGTGTTCAACCGGACGCGCTCGCCCAAGCGCTTCGCCAACGCTTCGGCAAGCTTTGCCGAGCCACCGTTCAAGTTATAGGCGAGCGAACTCTTCTTCCCCGCCCACACACCTCCGAACAGTGCAGCACCGGTGCCGGCGCTCTGCTCGTTCAGTTCCGCGCTGGCCCGGCGAGCCGCAGTGGAGAAGATCGCGTCCACCCGCGGAGACGGAGTCCCTAGCAGATCTCGAAATCGTGTCTTCGCAAGCCGATTGGTCGTTTTCTTGCTCCTTTCCGAGCTGTGACTGCCAGAGTTTGGGTTCTGAGTCGATCGCCAGTCCGCGACCGTTTTCAGCATTTTCAATCCGATGATGGCGAAGCTCACCCTCTCTCTGAGGGTCATGGGCAATGTCAGGGGGTAGCTTTCGACGCGGTTCTTCGTGAAAACTTTTCCATTGAAAGTGATCGCGAATTTTGAACCGGGAATCGCGATGGTCTCGAGGCCGAGCGAGGTGACGAGCTTGCCCATGTAGGAATCTGGTCCGGGAAAGAGATGCGCGCCCAGGTTCATCCAGTAATCGCCTTCCGAATACGAGTGCAGACGTCCGCCGAGACGGCTGTCGCGCTCCAGGAGCAGCACCTTCTTATCGAGCAGCTCGTTCGCTGCAGCAAGTCCGGCCGCGCCGCCACCGATAATGATTGCGTCGTAAATTTCGTGAGGCATCTGCTTCGTCGTTCCTTCTGAAATGATTCGAAATGGGTGGTGATCGTCAGCGGGAGCGCGTCGGGCGCGGCTGGCCCGCTGGCGAGCTACTGTCAAACTGCAGATGCTCGCGGAGAAACCGCTTGGTGAGGTCATGTTGGGAGTTGGATGCCAACTGCGCCGGCGAACCGCTGTCAACGACGATGCCCTCGTCGATCATCACGATGGTTTTTGCCACGTCGAAGGCAAAACCGATTTCGTGCGTCACGATGACCATGGTCATCCCGTCTGCGCTGAGATCCTTCATCACCTGCAACACCTCAAGCGTCGACTCGGGATCGAGAGCTGATGTCGGTTCGTCAAACAGCAATGCCAGCGGGTTGAGTGCGAGCGCCCTCGCCAGAGCGACTCTCTGTAGTTGTCCGCCGGAGAGCTGACTTGGCATGGCGAGCGCCTTCTCCGTCAGCTTGACCTTGTCGAGCAGGTCGAGTGCCGTTTTCACCGCCACCGACTCATCCGTTCCCAGGCTGCGAACCATGGGCAGAGCGACATTCTCGACCACAGAGAGATGTGGAAAGACGTTCAACCCCTGGAAGAGCATCCCGACGCTTCGGCGCAGGCGCACCAGATTCTTTCCCGTTGCCGGTTTACCTCCGGAAAATGCGAGATGCTCACCCACCCGGATGTCTCCTGCGGTCGGTGTCTCCAGGAGGTTGATGCATCGAAGGAGGGTGCTCTTGCCTCCCCCGCTTCGACCCAAGATCGCCATGACCTCGCCACTGTTGATGGATAAGTCGACGCCTCGAAGTACTTCTGATTTTCCGTAGGTCTTGTGGAGATCGCGAATTTCTATGACCGGTGTCTTCATTTGGCTCCGCCTTCAGAGATAAGTACCGGGTCGGTCATGTCCGGACGAGGGTGAGCCGAGTCGTTCCGTGTGCGTAGCTGAAGAAGAGCCTCGTGGCGAAGCTTCCGTCCGAGGGGCGACAGTGCCGTGCCCTTATGCAGGTGTGTCTCCAGCCACCCAGCGAGCCTGGCCAATGGCCAGCACATCGCGAGGTAGATCAAGCCGATCACGACATACACCTCCAGCGGCCGGAACGTTTGAGCCGAAACGATAGACGCCTGAGTCATCAGCTCTCCCCCACCGATCGTCACCAGGAGCGCCGTTCCTTTCAGCAGGTCCACCAGCATCGTGGAGGTGGCCGGCAGCGAAAGCCGGACCGCCTGCGGAACTTGCACGGAAAACAGAACCCGAAGGGGGGTCAGCCCGAGTGCTTGCGCAGCCTCGAGCTGACCCTTGTTGATTCCTTGAAGTCCACCGCGGAAGATCTCCGCGAGGTAGGCACCGTAGAACAACGACAGGCTGAGATACCCGGCTGTGAACGAGTCAAGAACGAGACCGATCCCGGTCAGACCGAAATAGATGATGAAGATACCGGTGATCATCGGGAGGTTCTTGAATAGTTCGGTGTAGAGATAACCGATCGTGCGGATTGCCTTCACCGGCGACAGTCGCAGAACGGCCACGAGCATCCCGACGAGGCAGGCACCGAGGAATCCGAGCGCGGTCAGTTCAAGGGTCTTGACAAGACCTTCCGCAAGGAAGGGCGCGTAGCTCAGCCAATCGACTTTCACAATGCTTACTCCGATGCCTTCAGCGTCGGAGCAGTCCAGTTTTCGTCCCGATCTACTCCGACTCGGATGCTGGTCATTTCGTCACTGCTCGTGAGGAACGATTGAGCGTCTACGCCCCAGTCCTCGAGAACGGTCACGGATGTCCCGTCGTCGTACCAGCCGCGAATCACGTCGCTGAGGGAGTCGCACAGCGCTTCGGCCTTGGGCGAGCAATACCAGACGACTTGGTACGGACGGAATCCCTGCAACCCCGGGTTTGCCGCAACCTCCTCATCGGTCGGCGCCTGCACAACGTAGGTTCCGAATCCGGACAAGTCGGGGTTTGTATCGCGCATGTAGACGGCGGTCAACGGGTCGATATTCACCGCGTCGAGACGACCTGCTTGGAGATCGGTGATGGCATTCGCCCAAGCGGGGTAAGACTTGGCGATAGCACCCGGGGTAGCACGAACGGCGTCGTCGTTCATCGACCCGGTGGCCGCACCGATGGTGAGACCGTCCATGTCTGCGATGGTCTTGATCTCAATCCCCGGTGCAGTGAGCAGCAGGGCGGGGCTGTAGTAGACCGGATCGGTGAAAGATCCTGCTTTGGATCGTTCCTCGGTCCACGCGACACCGCCGATTCCGATGTCATAGCGGCCGGCCTGAACGCCGGCGATCATGGCCGAGAATTCCATTCCGGCGGCGTTGACGTTGAGACCGAGATCGTCGGCTGCGAGCTGGAACAGGTCGCCGTCCACGCCCGTGACTTTGCCGTTTTCCATACCGATGTATGGCATCAGGCCGTTCATAAAACCAACCGATACCTCACCGTCTTTCAGGAGCCCCAGGCCGGCTGATGCTCCCGGATCCGCCGCGTCTGACGTCTCGCTGGTTGGGGTGCTGGAACACGCTGTCAGTGCGCCCGCTGCCAGGACGGCAAGGACGACGAAACTTGCGAATGATTGGGAACTGTTTACTCTTGTGCGCTTCATTGTGGATCCTCTCGCTTCTTTACGGGATGCCCATCACGGCATTTGTTAAACCACTCGGCACTACACAACGCAACCGCCGACACACGACCTCAGAAATGGCCCCCCACCTCACAGTTCATCGATATTCCATGACTCGAGTGGGATATTGCGCCTTATTGCCCGCTGTCTGTGGAGATATTACCGAGATCGCCCGTAACGCGTCAAGGGAAACCTTAATAATTCACAATGAGCGGTGTTCTGGCGGGTTCCACCGGGCCACTTCTTTGAAATTGCGGAGGTGTCTGACGAAATTTTCAGTCAGAAACGCACAGGAACAGGCAGCGCGACGATAATCTATCTTCACGGGGCTCAACGCCCTGACAGTTGGAAGCAGAAAGGTGCGACGGTCACGTCCCGCTGAGTGGTGGAGTTTCTCAACACCGTGCGGGTCAGTGTTTTGATTATGCCGCAGCGA
>NZ_BAABCN010000013.1:0-29764 GCF_039538945.1 Glaciibacter kafniensis
GATCAAACTCTCCGTAAATGTTTGATTGACTAACCAAGCAAGCTCGGCGTCACATCTAGTGTGCCTCACCACCGGAATAGGCGGGAAAGACACAAGTTTGAAACTGACAGAACAAATCATTACTGACTTGCTTTGTTGTTATAAATGTTTTCCAAAGGAATCTCCTACCAACCGAAGTTGGTACGAGGTTTTTGGCATTTGACATTGTGCACGCTGTTGAGTTCTCAAGGATCGGACGCACCCAACTTCAGGCCGACAAACGGCTTTCGCTCTGGGGCAACTCGATTGAAACACTTTCGTTCATCCACTCCCGAAGAAGCACACAAACTCATCAAACAAAGAATGAACGAACAAGTCCGTTTGTGTTTTGTTTGGGATTGGCCCCGCTTGAGGCCGCTCAGCTTGCCGCTGACCGAACCTTTGGGGTGACAAGAGATGACTATACGTGGGTTTTCGAGCACCCCGCAAACCGCGAATCATCCCGGGCGTGTCGGCATCCGCCCCCACCTGGCGGGTGCGGCCAACCAGGCCGCCACCGCTCAAGCCGGCTCCCGCCGAACCGTGAGAAACGACGCGTGCGAAACGTTTCACACGCATCACTTCTCACGGCTCGGCGCACGGATGCGGCGACGGGACCGGGCCCCGAGCTTCCGGGCCGCTGCGCGGCATAGTGGTGGACGAATTTGACCCATTTCGTTGGTCGAGGAGGCCGCCCGCGATCGGGTCGAGACCCCGTGAGCCAATGTTTGAACGCAACCCGAGTTCAAGGATCGGCTCGCGAGATCTCGAGACGCGGCCTCCTGCGTCGGCTGCTCCTCGATCAACGAAACGGTCATATACCTCATAGACGCGTGCCCGCACGCTCGCGCGCTCCTCGATCAACGAAACGGTCATGTACCTCATAGACGCGCGCTCCTCGATCAACGAAATGGCCCATAAGCCTCAGAGGGGCACGACCAACGTGGCAAGCGGGCCGGCCCTCACGCACCAACGGGCCCCAGCCGAAGCTGAGACCCGTTGACCCTCAACGAAGACAGAGCGAGGAGGCTACTTCTTCGCCCAGTGGGCGTACAAGGTGGTGTGCACCGTCACCTTGCTCGTGAACTTCCAGGTGCTGCCGCCCGTTGCCTTCGTGTACCAGCCCGTAAAGGTGTAGCCACTGCGCGTCGGAGCCTTCGGCGCCTTGACGACGGTGTTGTAGTTCGTCGTCACCGCAGCGACCTTGCTGCCGCCCTGGGTGTTGAACGTCACCTGCTTCTTCAACGCCGTCCAGTGCGCGTACACCGTCACGTTGTCGGTAATCGCCGACTTCAACGAACGTGCGGTGCCGCCCGTGGCCTTCGTGTACCAGCCGGCGAATGTGTACCCGGTGCGGGTCGGCGCCTTCGGCACCGTGATCTTCGTGTTGTAGTTCACGCTGATCGCCTTCACCGCGCTGCCACCCTGCGACTTGAACGTCACCGTGCGCTTCTGCACCGTCCAGTGCGCGTACACCGTGGTGTCCGCCGTCACCTTGGTGGCGAAGTTCCACGTGCTGCCACCGGTCGTCTTCGTGTACCAACCGGAGAAGGTGTAACCCGTGCGCGTCGGAGACGTCGGCGCCTTAATCGCGGTGTTGTAGTTCGTGCTCACCGGATTGACTGCGGTGCCACCCTGCGGATTGAACGTGACCGTTCGGTTCTGCACCGTCCAGTGGGCGTACAGCGTCACATCCGCCGTCGCCGTGCTCAGGAAGTTCCAGGCGCTGCCTCCCGCTGCCGACGTGTACCACCCCGTGAAGGTGTAGCCCTCGCGACTCGGGTTAGCGGGAGGAGTGATCGTGCTCCCGTAGGACACGGATGCCGACGGTACCGCGCTTCCGCCATTCGAATCGAATCGTGCGGTGTAGCTCTGAATCGTCCACTGCGCGTAGATCGTCTGAGCCGAGGTGATCGCAACCTCGTCGTCCCAGGCGAGCGTGCCCGCTGCATCCGTGGTCCAGCCCGCGAAGTCGCAGCCGACACGCGTCGGCGGGGTCGGCACTGCGGCCAGCTTTCCGTAGTCGATCGTCTGCGCGTCGACGGCACTTCCTGCCTGAGCGTCGAACGTCACAGCGAAACTCTGAATTGTCCACTGCGCGTAGAGGGTGGTGTCTGTGGTCAGCGGTGTCGCGGAATCCCACAGTTCGCCATCGGTTGCCGCGGTGAACCATCCGTTGAAGTCGTACCCGACTCGCGTGGGCGTGGCAACGGATAACCCTTTGTCCTTGGCGATCTGAAGGCTCGGTGCGTACACCTCACTGCTGTTCTCAGGCACGACTCCGTCATTGCGGTACAGCGTGAACGCTGCAGTGTTGCTCACGAAGCTCGCGGGAAGGGTGCCGGTGTTCACCAGCGCACCGAAGACCGGGATGCCTCCTGTTCCGCCGATGATTCCGGAGTTGTCGAGTACGCCGTCGACAACGACGAGGCCGTCGTTCACGAATGTTCCAGAGTTGAAGAACGTCTGTCCGGCGAAGACCCGCACGATGTTGCCGGGAGCGGTTGTCAGCGAGCCCGCGTTGGAGAGCGAACCGAACACGGACCCGGTGTAGCCCGCTCCCGGACCAACGGCAATACCTGAAGCGCTACCTCCCGTGGCTGACACAGACCCTCCGGTGATGGCGATGTTCAGACCAGAACCCAGGTTTCCTCCTCCCAGCCCCGCACCGAGACCGGTGCCAATCGCGTCGACAGTTCCACCCGTGATCGTCAGGGTGCCGGGGTGGCCTGTCACACCGTTGCCGATGCCGGCACCACCGGCGCCGCCGATGGCCGTGACGGACCCGCCGGAGATGCTGATCGTTCCGGCAACATGGTTGTACCCGCCGCCTATTCCCGCTGCCGAGCCCCCGCCAGTTGCATGCACCTCGCCGCCAGTGATCGTGGTCGTGCCGCCGGCCGACCATCCTCCGCTTCCGATTCCGGCACCGAGGTTTCCGCCGGTGGCACGAATCGTTCCACCGTGAATGATGACGGTTCCCGCGTTAGTCTCCGGCTTATCGTTGCTCTTGGGGCTTCCGATGCCAGCACCGGCATCGCCGCCCTGAGCTGTGAGCTCACCCGGGCCGTCGATGATCAGCGTTGATCCGACGCGCACCGCAATGCCCGCCTTCTCGTCCGCACCCGTCACACCCAACGTGTGGTCATTCAGATCGAGGGTCACTGTCGCGCCAACGGGAACGGTCAGCCCACTCGAGGTGATGTCGGCGCCGAGCACGATCGTGTTGCCTGCGCCGGAAGCGGCATCGAACGCTGCGGCGAGCTCAACGGCATTGTTCACCGTCGTCGACACATCCGCGGCGGAGGCGGTGATCGCTGAACCGGCGACAATGCCACCGGAAACGAGGGGAACGACCACGGCGACCGCGATGAGACGCCGGAGGCGTTCCGCGGAAACTCTCGGGCGAAGCAGGGTCAATTGGCGCATCTGAATCCTCCATTGCGTGATGGGCACGCTCAGCGTAGTGATGGAAGGGGGCGTCAGATGCGTTTTTGCCGGTCACAGCCCCGAACTGGGGGCGAAATACCCGCCGCATTCGAGCGGATGCGACGGGTCTCTATTCGGGGAGAGTCTCTACAGGAGCGGCGCGAATGGTCACGCGAGAACGGGCCGCAGCAGAAGCTGAGGCCCGTTCGACTCACGAGGGTCGTGCGTTACTGGTGGAGACGCCGCCGCCGCACGAAGACCAATCCCACGGTTCCCGCACCGAGCAGCGCAAGCGCAAGCAGCGAAGCCAGATTTCCGTCCCAGCCGGTGCTCGCGAGTCCGGACCCGGTCGGTGTCACCGTTCCCGTCGGCGCTGCGGGAACACCTGTCGGAGTCGGCTGGGGCGTCGGCGTCGCTGCAACCAGTTCCCAGTTCGCGTAGAGAGTGAGATCAGCGGTGATGGCCTCGGTGGAATCCCAGGCAACTGAACCCTCTGCATCCGTTGTCCAGCCTGCGAAGGAGTAGCCCGAACGAGTCGGGTCGGCCGGAGGAGTGATCGTGTTTCCGTAGTCAACGGTTACCGCCGGAACGGTGCTTCCACCATTTGAATCGAAGGACACGGTCACACTCGATACCGTCCACTGCGCAAAGAGGATCAGATCGCCACTCACTGCCACGGCCGGATCCCACGCAGCAGAGCCAGACTCATCCGTTGTCCAGCCGGCGAAGTCATAGCCGGTGCGTGTCGGCGAAGTCGGCACGGTTGCTTTGCTTCCGTGGTCGATCAGCTGCGCATCGACCGCGCTGCCCCCTTGAGCTTCGAACGTCACCGTGTGGGTTTGAATCTTCCAGTGCGCGTAGAGGTCGATATCAGTCGTCAGCGCTGTCTCGGCATCCCATACCTTGCCCCCGTTTGGCGCAGTGAACCAGCCGAGGAAGTCATAGTCGCTTCGGGTCGGCGAGGCAGCAGCGACGGCTGCGTCCGTGATGGCCTTCAGGCTCGGCGCGAAGACGTCAACGCTGTCGTGGGTGGCATCGCCGTCATTGGGGTGGAACGTGATGGCCGGGGAACCAACCACAATTCCTGCGGGAAGGGTGCCGGTATTGACGAGTGCTCCGGTGATCGTGACGGCTCCGCCGGAGAGCGTTCCCGAGTTCTCGAGCACTCCATCGACGACGACGATGCCGCCGTTCAGAAACGTTCCCGAGTTGACGAAGGTCTGTCCCGCAGGAATCCGCACCGTGTTCCCCGGCAAGGTCTGCAGCGATCCGCTATTCGAGAGTGAACCGAAATAGTCGCCAGGGTTGTCCTCGCCGGCGCCGATGGCGATTCCGGTGCCACCGGCCGCGATTACCGATCCACCGGTGATGCTGACGGCCAGGCCAGAGCTGGTATAGCCACCGCCCAGCCCGGCTGCGCGGTTGCCGCCGATCGCGGATACGTTTCCACCGGAAATCGAGAGGGTGCCGGTTTGGCTTTGCACACCGCTTCCGATCCCGGCCGCGTCGGCACCACCCAGGGCGATCACGTCTCCGCCGGAGATGCTGATCGAGCCGGGACCGCGGTTGTAGCCGCTGCCGATTCCAGCACCTCCGCTGCCACCCTGTGCGAACACAGTGCCACCGGTGATGCTGATCATTCCGCCCTCTGACCACCCACCGCTGCCAATGCCGGCTCCGATCCTGCCGCCGTTGGCATGGATCGTTCCCCCATTGATGATGATGGTGCCGGCACCTCCCTCTGGCGTATCGTCGCCCACCGGGCTTCCGATTCCTGAAGCAGAATCACCGCCGTTCGCCGTCACGTCGCCCGGTCCGTCGATGATCAGTGTCGAGCTGACCCGCACCGCGATGCCCGCTCGCTCCGGCGCGCCCGTCGCGGTCAGCTCGTATCCATTCAGGCTGAGTGTCACAGTCGCACCGGCGGGAACGATCAGTCCCGCCGAGATGATGTCGGCACCGAGGGTCACCGTGTTGCCCGCACCGGATGCTGCGGCGAAGGCCACGGCGAGCTCAACGTCGGTGGTCACGGTTGTCGATACATCGGCGGCAGCGGCTGTGAGGGCTGATCCCGCGACGACGCCGCCGGAGACAAGCGGAAGGACCACGGCGAGGGCAAGCAGACGTCGCAGACGTGTTGCTGAGACACTCGGGCGGAACGAGATCATTCGGCTCATCTAATCCTCCATCGAAATTGGGCCGCGCTCAGCGTAGTGATCGAAGGGGACGACACATCCGCTTTTGGCGATCCTGCCCCGAAGTGGGGGTGAAAAACCCGCCGCATCCGGGTGGATGCGGCGGGTCGGGCGAAGCAGAAAAGCGCTCGGTTAGTCGATCAGGTCGTGACGCACCACGATCGCCTCACGGTCGGGGCCGACACCGATCGCGGAGATGCGCGATCCGCTCATGGCCTCGAGGGCGAGCACGTAGTCCTGAGCGTTCTTCGGCAGGTCGGCGAACTCTCGCACGCCGGTGATGTCCTCGGTCCAGCCCGGGAACTCCTGATAGATGGGGGTGGCGTGGTGGAAGTCCGACTGGTTGACCGGCACCTCATCGAAGCGCACACCATCGACGTCGTAGGCGACGCAGACGGGGATCGTTTTCAGGCCGTCGAGCACGTCGAGCTTGGTGAGCACGAAGTCGGTGACGCCGTTGATGCGCGCCGTGTAGCGGGCGATCGGGGCGTCGTACCACCCGGTGCGCCGCGGGCGACCGGTGGTGGTGCCGAACTCGAAGCCCTTGGTGCGCAGAAACTCGCCCGACTCATCGAACAGCTCGGTCGGGAACGGGCCGGCACCGACGCGAGTCGTGTACGCCTTGACGACAGCGATAACGCGGTCGATGCGGTTCGGAGCAATGCCAGAACCGGTCACCGCGCCACCTGACGTGGCATTCGACGACGTGACGAACGGATACGTGCCGTGGTCGACATCCAACATCGTGGCCTGGCCGCCCTCGAACAGCACGGTCTTGCCGGCGTCGAGCGCCCGGTGCAGGGTCAGCGCGGTGTCATCGACCATCGGGCGCAGACGCTCGGCGTAGCTGAGCAGGTCGGTGACGATCTCGTCGACGGTGATGGCGCGGCGGTTGTACATCTTGACGAGCATGTTGTTCTTCTGCTCGAGCGCACCCTCCACCTTCTGGCGCAGGATGTTCTCGTCGAACAGATCCTGGATGCGGATGCCGACGCGGTTGATCTTGTCGGCGTAGGTCGGGCCGATGCCGCGACCGGTCGTGCCGATCTGGCGCTTGCCGAGAAAGCGTTCAGTCACCTTGTCGAGGGTGCGGTGGTACTGCGTGATGACGTGCGCGTTGGCGCTCACCTTGAGCTTCGACACGTCGACGCCGCGAGCGATCAGCGCATCGAGCTCCTCGAAGAGCACCTCGATGTCGACGACGACGCCGTTGGAGATGACCGGGGTGACTCCCGGGCTCAGGATGCCGGAGGGCAGCAGGTGCAGGGCGTACTTCTCGTTGCCGACGACAACCGTGTGTCCGGCGTTGTTGCCGCCGTTGAACTTGACGACATAGTCGACGCGGCTGCCGAGCAGGTCGGTGGCCTTTCCCTTACCCTCGTCGCCCCACTGGGCGCCGATCAGTACGATCGCTGGCATTCGTTATTCCTCTCCTCGGATGACTGTGGAGCTCGAAGCTGCTGAGCTCTCAGTCGACGCCGCAGGGATGATCGTGATCAGCTGCGTCGTCGTGTGTTCGGATTCGATCCGGCCGATGGCCGTGGGGTCTGAATCATTCAAGAATGTGGTCAATCGCACGACCTCATCGGTCTCGCCGATCTCTTTGGCGGCACGACGCAACGCATAGAGCGAGCGCAGCACGCCCCGGTTGGGTTCGTGACGCCACGGGATCAGGCCGTGCCCGCGCCATCCGGCCTTGCGCAGCGCATCGAGCCCCCGGTGATAGCCGACCCTGGCATACGCATAGCTCTCGAGGATGCGACCGTTCGCGTAGGCCAGATCGGCGAGCTCGGCCCAGGCGAGCGACGATGTCGGATGCGCGGCGGCAACGGTGTCAATCTCGTGCCTGTCGGTTCGACTGAGCGCCGCGAGCACCTCCGGCTCTGCGGGGAGGAAGATCTCGGGCTGGTCGAGCAAGTTGTCGCCGGGCACACTCAATGCTATCGCGGGGCGAACCGGGAGCGAGCCGGACGGACGCTGAGTGCCACTATGCCGTAGCGCGGGCGCTCAGCAGATCACGAGCGCACGAGCGCGATCGCCTGCGCCCGATCGCGCAGTGCCAGCTTCGCGAAGATCGCGTTGATGTGGGTTTTGACCGTTGCAACACTGACGAACAGTGCCGCGGCGATCTCGGGGTTGCTCAACCCCTCACCGAGCAGGGCGAGCACGTCGCGCTCTCGCTGGGTCAGCGTGGGGAACCGTGCGGCGAAGGTCTCGGGGGTGGCCGCGGGTTCCGGCGCATCAGCTGCGCCGGGACCGCCGAGCAGCGAGCTGATCACCCGGTCGCCGACACCGGCGGCGAGGGTCGTTTGCCCGCTCGCGACGGCGCGCACGGCGGCCGCGACTTCGGCTCGGCCGGCATCCTTCGTGAGGTAGCCGCGCGCACCGGCACGCAAGGCACCCAGGATCGATGCGTCGTCGGCATAGGTGGTCAGCACGAGAATTGCCGTTCCCGGAACCGCGCTCACGATCTGTTGGGTGGCGCCTACGCCGTCGAGAACCGGCATCCGCAGGTCCATCAGAACAACGTCTGGCCGCGTTTCGGTGACGACCCGCACGGCCTCCGCCCCATTCGCCGCCTCGCCGACAATGGAGATGTCGGGCAGCAGCGACAGCACGGTCACCAGGCCATCGCGAATGATCGCTTGGTCGTCGGCGACCACCACGCGGATCACATCGGGCTCAGTCATCGGTTGGTTCCTCCAGCGGGCTGCCCCGATTCAGGTCTAGATTCAGGTCCAGGTTCACCCGCACGGTCACCACAAAGTTATCGTCGGCTTCGCCAGCGTGCAGAGTTCCGCCGAGAGCAAGCGCGCCGAGTCGCTCACGCATACCGGTCAAACCGTGCCCGCCTCCGGTTATGGCCAGGTCGTCAGCGGAGCCCTTCGCACTCGGTCGGCTGGACGGATGCTCGAGCCGCGACATCCGGTTGGTCACGGTGAGCATCACCCGGTCAGCGGCCCACTCGAGCACCACCGTGACAGGCGCCCCCGGCGCATGCTTGCGGGAGTTGCTCAGGCTCTCCTGCAGCGCGCGATACAGCGCATCGGCCTGCGCGGCGTCCAGCGGGCGAGCGTCTCCGCGCTCGACGACGTCGACCGTTGCGCCGAGCGAACGGTGGGCGTTCAGCAGGTCGTGAAGGCTGCGCTCGAAATCGACGGGAGCCACGGCTGTGTTCGCCCGGTCATCAGGCTCGCGCAAGGCGTCGACCGCGCGGCGAGCTTCACCGAGACCGGATGCGGCGAGTGCGCGGGCATCGGCCACCCGCTTCTCTGCCGCCTCGATGTCGCCGGCTTCGAGAAGCGCTTCGACGGCGTCAAGCTGGATCACGAGGCCGCCGAGACTGTGGGCGAGCACATCGTGGATGTCGCGGGCGATGCGGGAGCGCTCGATCAAGGTCGCCGACCGGGCCCGCTCCTGTTCGAATGCGACGCGCTCTTCGAGCAGGAGCCGGGTTGTCGCGTCGGCGAGCCGAGTGCGGCGCCGGCTGAATCCGAGCACGGCCGCCAGGCCGAAGACGCCCTCCATGCCGAGGAGGAGAAGCGGAAGTGCCGGGGCGAGCAACGCCCCGACCGCGATGAGCGCCACACCGGCGACGCCGGCAGAGACGCCGAGCGGGATCGGCCGCGACGGGCGGCTGAGCAGCATGACGATGCCGGCGAACGCCGGGGCGATGGCGAGTCCGTTGGTGGGGACGGCGGCCAGTGTGCCGCCGGCGATCATCACGAGTTCCCCGGTGACGGCGACTGCCGTCCAGCGCAGCGGAACGAGCACTCTGACGATCCACGCGGCCACGGTGATTGCGGTGATCGCGCTGATCGCGCTCTGAGCCGGCGCAAGAGCCGGGCCGACATCGGTGAGGAGCGCGTAGCCGACCACACCGGCACCGATCAGGTTGAGCAGTCGGCCGAGAAGGCTTTGCGGCTGCTCGGCGACGCGCGCGGCGACGCGGGCGCGCGCCGCGGCATCCGTTGCCGGCACTGGCTGCTGCTCGGGGGCTCGTTCGCTCACGAGACAATCATGCAGCAGCGATGGGCACGACATGATCGACCCGGTAGGCGAAGACTGCGGCGCGGGCTGCACGGTTGGCGGCGAACATGATGAAGATCATTCCGGCGGATGCCGCCAGGTGCGAACCCAGAGAGGTCGCGTAGACGTCGATGCCGATGCGTACGGCGATCAGCACGATCCAGAGCGCGAGTCCAATCCAGCCGGTGCGGCTTTGCAGCGCTGGAACGATTCCGCTCCCCCGTCGGGCCGAGCGAGATGCCCAGGCCTCTGCGGCCTCACGACTGAGCGGGCGAAAAGTCGCCATCGCTCCCATCGCCGCACCGACACCGAGGGAGATCACGATCTCGATGAGAAAGATCGCCAGGTCGAGCGTGGTGAGGTTCATCGAGATGCTGCCGCCCGTGAGGGAGAACAGGCCGATTGCGCCGAGCACGATCGGCATGCGCCACATGCGGGTGATCGCGACGGGCTGCCAGGTGACCTGACGGTAACCGATCCAGCAGAGCAGGGCGATGATGAGCAACGCGTTGGCGAGAAGTTGAACCGGCATGAGGATCTCCTGAGGTAGCTGATCGAGGTAGATCCAGCTTCTCGAGAAGACAACAGCCAGCCCACCGCCCAGGGGTGGAGATGCGGGTGGAGATCAGGCCGGGCGCAGCTGCCCGCCGAGCGCCTGCAGGATCGTCGCCGCGACTTCTTCGCGCGAAC
This sequence comes from Glaciibacter kafniensis, assembly GCF_039538945.1. Classification (NCBI taxonomy): domain Bacteria; kingdom Bacillati; phylum Actinomycetota; class Actinomycetes; order Micrococcales; family Microbacteriaceae; genus Glaciibacter; species Glaciibacter kafniensis. Next base: position 10,362 of record NZ_BAABCN010000013.1, read on the forward strand.
GCTCCGGCTCAAAGACCAGCCATTCGAGGCCGCCCATTAGCACCGCCCCGAAGACGCTCGAGGCCATCAACTCGCTGGTTCCGTTGTTCTTCGCGGCCGGCGCCGACTCGGCAATCGCCGCAGCGAACTCGCCGAGGGCCTCATGCCGCAACGCGAAGAGAGTTTTCTGCCAGGCCCGGTCGGTTCTGAACATCTCGGCGGCCATCAGCTTGGCCAGCGCCGAATTCTCCTGGATGCGACCGAGCAGGGTGTCGACCAGTGCCTCGATCGCCGACCAGCCGTGCAGCCCGGAGCGAGCCTCCCGCAGAACTTCTGCGAGAGCGCCCACTCCTTGCTCCATCAACTCTTCGAACAGTTGGTCCTTGTTCGTGAAGTTGTAATACACGCTGCCCTTGGCCACGCCGGCGAGTTCGGCGACCTCATCCATCGTGGTTCCGGTGATGCCCTTGGTGGCCGCCAGTTGAAGCGCCGCTTCGAGGATCGCCTTCTTCGTGCCGGTCACCCGTGGCATCTGTTCGCCTCTCGTTCTTAGATCGTCAGCTCGGGGTGCAGACGCTTGATCGTCCACATCCGCTGCTTCGACGCGCTCAACGCACTGATTGCGAGGGATCCGACAAGCAGCATCAGAAGCAACGCCACCGAAACCCACAGCCTATAGTCGGTGCCGCCGGTGATCAGTTCGCGCAGGCCCGTCACCACCCAGGATGCGGGCGTGTAGGGGTGCATCGCCTGGAAGAAGCTCGGTGTGGTCTCGACCGGGTAGGTGCCGCCCGACGAACTCAGCTGCAGCATCAGCAGCACGAGGCTGACCACGCGACCGGCGGCCGAGCCGAGCAGAATGATGAACATCTGCTGCAGCGCCAGAAACGCCAGCGTCGTCAGATAGATGAACGCACTCATGCCGAGCCAGTAGACCGGCTCAAGCCCGATGCCGTAGACCAGCACGAGCACCATGATGATGACCTGGCCGAGGCCGATCGCCATCGCCGGCAGAAATCCGGTCATGACGGTGCGGATGCCGCTGGCCGAGGTGGCCAGCGCCCGCGTCGGCAGGGCGCGCAGGATCAACCACGTGATCAGCGCACCGACGAAGGTCGCCAGGGCAATGAAGAAGGGGGCGAATCCTTCACCGAAGCTCGAGGATTCGTTGTCCCAGGTTTCGGCGAGGGCGACGGGGTTGGAGATGACCGTCGACTTCTCGTCGATCATCGCGCTTGAATCGTTGGGAATCTTGTCGGCGCCCTCGCTCAGCGCGGTCGCGAGCGTATGGCTGCCGTCGACCAGCTGGCCAGCGCCGCTTTCGAGCTGGGTGCCGCCGTCGAGCAGTGCCTGCGATCCTTCGACAAGGCTGTCTGTTCCGGTGGACAGGGTGGAGGTTGCATCGGCCAGCGTCACCGCGCCGGTGTGCGCGGAGTCGACCCCTGCGGCCACCTGGCCGGCACCGGCCGAGAGCTGGTCGGCTCCGGCTGCGAGCTGGGCTGCAGCGGCAGCGAGCGTTGCCGCCCCCGCATCCGTCTGGGTGGCCCCCGCCGCGACCTGGCCGACGCCGGCCTGCAGCTCCTGCAGGGTGGGGACGAACGCGCTGGCCGGGGTGCCGGCCGGGGCGGCGTTGATCGCCGCGATCAGGTCGGAGACGCTGCCCTCCAGAGTGGCGACCCCGCCGGAGACCTGGGCGGTTCCGGCGTTCAGGTTTGCGGCACCGGTCGAGAGCTGGTTGGCGCCAGAGGCGAGTTCACCCGATGAGCTCGACAGGGTCGAGGCCCCGCTATTCAGGGTTGCGAGGCCGTCGGACAGCGAGCTGGCCCCGGTGTTGAGCCTCCCGGCGCCGTCGGCCAGCGCTTCGCTGCCGTCCGCGAGGGTGGCGAGTCCGACCACGAGGTCGCCGGCACCGGCCTTGGCCGTGTCGAGACCGTCGGCCAGTGTCGTGGCGCCATCGGCAGCATCCCGGATGCCGCTGCCCGCGTCGTGTAGACCGACCAGGAGCGTGTTCACGGTCTGGTCGCCGATGTTCAACGCAACGGTGTCGCGCAGCTGCACCATGGCCTGCTTGCCCAGGGTGGAGGCGAGAAAGCTGTTGCTGTCGTTGTAGTTCACCTGCACGACCGCCTGCGTGGGCGCGTCGCTTGCGGCGGAGACCGCGCTTTCGGAGAAGTTCTTGGGGATCGTCACCGAGAAGTAGTAGGTGCCGTCGCTGACGCCCGCCGCGGCATCCGCCGCATCGGTCTTCTGCCAGGCAAGCTCTTTGCCGTCGAGCAGCTGGGTCGTCACATCGTCGCCGGCGGAGAATTGCTCGCCGTCACGGATAGCACCGGTGTCTTCGTTGACGAGGGCGACCGGCAGATTCTTCAGCTCGTCGGTCGGGGCCCAGAACGCCCAGAGATAGAGGGCGCCGTAGATGAGCGGAATGAACAGCAGAACGGCGACGGCAATCTTGGGCAGAGTGCCCTTGGTGAACCGGCGAAGCTCGGTGCCGGGCGAGAGAAAAGCAAACATGGTTAGTGGTCCTCGGTCAGTGTGATGACGGTCGGGCGAGCGGCGAGGCCCGTCCAGAGTTCGGGTTCGGCGGCGGTTGCCGCAACGACGACCGCTGTGCCGTTCGCCGCGATCTCGGCCAGGCGTTCCCAGACCACGCGACGCGAAGCGGGGCTCTGCAACTGCTCAATCTGATCGACGAACAGGATGCGCGGGCGGGAGAGCATCGCCAGCGTCACGCGCAGGAGCATGGCCTGCGTCTCGTCGAGGTCCCAGATCGTCGTCGCGACGGAGGGAAGCGCAACCGGGCCGAAAACCGGGCCGGCGAGTGCAGCGAAGTCGGCATCTCTCGGGCGTCGGATGAACGACCACCACGGGGAAAGCCACGCCTGGCGCTCCCGCACGGCGGCCCAGACCGACACAGAGACCTCGAGGGAATCGATGCCGTCGAAGCCGGCGATCGAAGTTTCCCTCTGCACGACCTTGGCCCGGCGCGGCAGGGAATGCCCGAGCACCTCTGCGGTTCCGGAACCCTGACGCATCCGGCCGGCCAGTGTCAGCAGGGCGCTCGTTCGACCGCTTCCCGCTGGGCCGCACAGCACGGTGACGCCGTCACCGATGCGGAGGGTGACCGGCCCATAAACGGTGCCGCGTTTTGCGGTCAGGGCCAGGTCATCCGCCCAAATAATCGACTGCACGTCGAATCCTTCTTCCTTGTGAAAACTGTCGTACGCAACTTGTACTGACTAGTCAGTCTAAACACGCGAATTGAGCGCTGTCAACGCGAAATCTCTCCGCCGCGGCGCGCAAGCGGCGACCTACACTGAAGAAACCGCAGCTGGGGAGGGCACATGATCATCACTCTCACCGAGGTGAGCAAGGGCCGACACGAGTCGGCGTTGCCACGAATCTCGGCCGAATATCTGAGCGGGAGAGCCTCACTCGCCGTGGCCGAAACCGAGCAGCGACCGAGTGTTCTCGGGCTGATCGCCTCCGGGCGGATGCGTCCGGACAGCGGCGAGGTGCGGATCGACGACACGGTGAACCTCGGCCTGCTGCGCGCCCGCGTCGCCCTCGTCGATGCCCCAGAAGTGAACGATCCGTCTGGCGAAGTGACGGTGTTCGCGGTGGTGGCCGAGGAGCTCATGTTCGCCGGGCATCCGTCTGGACCGCTCGCCACGAAGAATGCGCTGGTCGATCTCGGTGTGAAGGAATGGCGCAACTGGACGATCGGAACGGTTCCCGCGATCGTGCGCATCCGTCTGCTCACCGAACTCGCGATCATGCGTGACGACGTGGAAGGCCTGGTGATCACCGCCCCCGACCGGCACGGCGGCGACCCCGCCGATTGGTGGGGTCGGGCCAATGAACTGGCGCGGCGCGGCTATGCCGTGCTGGTGATCGCCGGGGTCGCGTCGGCCGCAGCACTCGGCATCACCGCAGAGGCCGGCACGATCTTTCACGGTGAGAGAACCGAGCGCTTGGAGCTCGAGCGCTCCGGCCCCGAGGCGATTGCCGCCGGCGAGACTGCCGGCGAAGCGATCACGGTCGGTGAGACCTCGGCCGAGACGTCCGCCGCCGACAGCCCGGCCGATGACGAGCCGACGGCTGACGACCCGGAGGCCCGATCATGAAGGTTCCCGCCATGATCGCCGCGGAATTTCGGCGACTGACCCGCACCCCGATGGCCCGGCTCGCGCTTTTCGCCCTCGCCATCGTGCCTTTGCTTTACGGCGGACTCTATCTGTGGGCCAACCAAGACCCCTACGCGAAACTCAACGAGATTCCTGTCGCCCTGGTCGTCAACGACACCGGTGCGACGAGCGACGGCACCACCACGAACTATGGCGAGGAGATCGCGAAACAGCTGCTGGCCGACGGCACCTTCCAGTGGCATCGGGTCTCCGCCGAGGAAGCCGCCCAGGGCATCGACGATCAGGTCTACGACTTCAGCGTCACCCTGCCCGCGGACTTTTCAGAGGCCATCCTGTCGTCGAGCGGAACCTCGCCGCGGCAGGCCGACGTCATTCTGACCACGAACGATGCGAACAGCTATCTCGGCACCACCATCGGCGAGCAGGCCGTGAAGGCGATCAAGGCGCAGATCGTGGCGCAGGTGAACGAACAGGCCGCCGGAAAGTTCTTGGTCGGGCTGTCGACGATTCGAACGAGTCTCGTCACCGCGACCGACGGCGCTCAGGAGCTGCTCGATGGGGCCAGCACCGCGGCATCCGGTGCCGCCCAGCTGGCGGCCGGCAACGCGGAGCTGGCCTCTGGCTCCGTCGCCCTGCGCGACGGCTTGAACACCCTGGCGTCGGCGACGGCCGACCTTCCGGCTCAGACGGCCGAGCTCGCCGACGGCGCGGCCCAGGTTGCCGCCGGCGACGAGAAGCTCGCCACCGTCGGCAACGAGGTGGGCGCGGTGTCGACGGATGTCGTCAATCAGCTGCAGCCGACACGCGACGCGATTCAGCAGCAGCTTGAGGCATCGGGCGTGCTGACTTCGGCTCAGATCAGCGACGTGCTGGGCCGCCTGGACGTGCTCGGCAACGCCGTGCGAGACGGCAACGCGCGGGTGCAGAACGCGGTCTCGCAGATCGACGCGCTGGCCGCCGGATCCTCCGAGGTTGCGAACGGCGCCCGGCTACTGGCGGATGCGTCTCCGCAGCTGGCCGACGGAATCGCCACGGCGGCTTCCGGGTCGAGCACGCTGGCCGATGGCGCGGCCCAGGCCAGTGCCGGGGCGGCCCAGCTGTCCAGCGGCCTGCCCGAGCTCGTCACCGGCCTGACCACCCTGCATTCCGGCTTGGAATCCGGTTTTCAGAGCATTCCAGAGACGACAGAGGCCCAGCGGGAGGCCCAGGCGAAGAACATCGCGAACCCGGTCGCCGTGCAGACATCCGCTGTCACTCAAGCGGGCACCTATGGCGCTGGTCTCGCCCCGTTCTTCGTCGCCCTGGCGGCTTGGATCGGCATCTACGCCCTGTTTCTCATCGTAAAGCCGGTCTCCCGCCGGGCGATCACCGCGCTGCATTCACCGTTGAAGATCACCCTGGCCGGCTGGCTGACCCCGGCCATGATCGGTGCGCTGCAAATGGTGGGCCTCTACGTGATCGTGGCCGTCGTGCTCGGTTTCAAGGTCGAGAACCCGGCCGGTACCTATGGGCTGATGGCGCTGTCCTCGATCACGTTCGCGGCGATCATCCTGGCCCTCAATGTCTGGCTGGGCAGCGTCGGTCAGTTCATCGGCCTCGTCATGATGGTGGTGCAGCTGGTGACGGCGGGCGGCACCTTCCCGTGGCAGACGTTGCCTGCCCCGTTGGCGACGGTGCACCATCTGCTGCCGATGTCGTACACGGTCGATGGGATGCGGCAGCTGATGTACGGCGGCAATCTGACGGATGCAATGAACGACGTGGTGGTGCTCGCGATCTGGCTGGTCTGTGCGTTCGCGATTGCGGCGCTCGGCGTGGTGCGGATGACGCACTTCCGCACGTTGCGCGATCTGGAGCCGAGCCTGATCGGGTAGCGCGAACCGGGCGTACAGGTGACCATTTCGTTGATCGAGGAGCGCGCGACGCAGGAACACTCAACGAAGGAGCGCGCAGCTCGAGATCCGGCGAGGTCGGCAGGTGTCGTTTTCCGTAATGAACTTCAGAGTCATATGAGCCTGAAGTTCATCACGGAAAACGGGGCACCAGGACTCCGTTGGTCGAGGAGCGCGCGAGCTTGCGAGCACGTGTCTCGAGATCTCGCGAGCCGATGTTCAAACGCAACCCGAGTTCAAGGATTGGCTCGCGAGACCTCGAGACGCGGCCTCCTTCGTCGGCTGCTCCTCGATCAACGAAGTGGTCATCTGCCTCAGAGACACTCGCTGGCGCTCGCTCCTCGACCACCGAGATGGGCGGGTGCGGAGGAGGATGTGCGACATTCTCGGCTCACGAACTAATGAGGTGCCGCTCGCTTGCCGTGAGAAGCGCCTCGGTTCGCGAGGTAACTCCGAGCTTGCGGTACAGGGCGCGCAGTTGTGACTTCACGGTGTTCGGCGAGACAAACAGGGCGGCAGCGATCTCCGCATGGTTGCCGGTCGTGACCAATTGCTGCAGAACAACCCGCTCCCGCTCAGTGAGTTCAATCGCGGGGCGCAACTCGCCGAAGACTGGGGGGTGCCCGTCGACCTGGGCGAGCAGAGCGACGGCGCTCGTGTGACCATGGGCCGCCGCAAGTGCGGCCAGCGCCTCGACATCGCTGCGCGGAAGGAGAAGAAGAGCGAAGTTCAGGCGACGGTCAAGCATGAGGCCGGCCGCCTCGTCGAGGGCGGTGAACGCGAACTCGTCGCGCCCCAACCGCAATGCTGCGCTGGCGCGGAGCAGCAACGCCTCGCTCTGAAGTCGCGACGACATCGGAGTCGCCGGAGCGACCTCGTCGAGCGCACGAATCGCGCGCTCCGGCTGGTTGGCCAGGAGCGCGAGTCTGGCCCAATTCACTGCAACCCCTGGCGCGGACTTCGGGTGTTTGCGCAGCAGCGCTTCGGCTTCGCCCTCGCGCCCCGCCGCAAAGTAAAGCAGGGCTCTGCTTCGATCGAGTCGCATGTTCGTGTGGGGATTCAGCGATGCAGAGTGGCGCTTGGTTTCCGAGCGCAGGTACGCGATTCCCTCGTGAGCCCGGCCGGTGATCAGAAACACCATCGCCTGCACCTGCGCGAACAGCGACCAATGCTCAATTGTTGCCAGGTGCGGCTCCATCACCGTCACATGGTGTTGTGCTTTCACCGCATCGAACGACTCGAGCGCGATCATCCCGTCGGCGATGTGACCCCAGGCTCCGATGTAGCCGTCGCGCCAGCCTTCAGGCCATTCCACCTCGTCGGCGAGAGTCAGCAACGCCTGCGCCTCGGGAATATCGCCGGTGAGGGCGAGGCCCCCGGCGTGGAGCGCGAGCCCGTGATACCACGCGCCCCCGGTCCGCCCCTGTGGCACAGCCGCAGTCTCAAACAATTTCTGCGCGCGCTCTGGTTGGCCTCCGTAGAAGAAGCTCAGGCCGAGCATCGACGTCAGAGTCGACATGTGCGCGGCAAGTTCATCGCGCTCGTCGACCGAGAGTTCATCGAGCAGCGCACGTGCCCGCTCGGCCGCAGACACCGCCTGGCCGATCTGCCCCATCACCCGAAAAGCCACACTCTCGATCGTCAGCAGCACCAAGCGGTTCGCCAGCGGCTCTTTCGGCCCGCGAAGTTTGGCCGACACGATCGCCAGGCCGAACATTTCGAGGGCCTTCACCCGGTGCACCTGTGAAGCGTTGTAGGCCAGAGCCAGCACCATCGTCAGTAAGGGCGCTCGCTGCAGCGTGCGCAACGGCAGCGCGCCGACCATCTCGATCAGAAGAGCCCTGTGGAGCTCAAGCAACGAGAACCAGTCGTTGACCGCGACGCGTGAAGCCAGCTCCATGTCGTCGGCTGCGATCGCATGCCTCAGCGCCAAGAGTTCTCTGCCGTTGCCCAGCATCCACTCGGCGGTCACCTGGTTCAGACGTTTGACGTCCCGCGGAAACCGTTGGGTCAACTCAGCGAGAAGACCCGCTCGCACGGCAGGAGTGAACGTGAATTGCGGCCCGCCCGGGCGCTCGGCCCACATTCCGAATCCGTCGCGCTCTGCCTGCGCGAGCAGCTCAGCTGCATCGTCACGTGCAGTGAGCCGTTCGGCGAGATCGACGGTCAAGAACTCGGCAATTGAGCACCGCAGAATGGAATTGAGCTGGCGGACATCCCTGGCGCTCGTCGGCAATTGCGAACGAAGGATGCGACCGCTCACGGTCGCGATCGATTCATTCAGTGAAGCGATACTGAAACCGATCTCACCCCGCGCCATCGCAAGAAGCACGCCGCGCGTCAGCACCGTGCTTCCGCCGACGGTCTCCCAGACCGCACGGGCGATGGTTCCGTCGTCATCGTGAATACCGGCGCTGGCCAGTGCCTCGGCCGTCTCCTCGACCGACAGCGGAAGCTCGTTGGGCGTGATGACGACCGGGGCGAGCGCCAAGCGAACCGAGTCGGATTCCAGCGGCCCCCAGGTTCGGGTCACCACCGTCGCGCGCAGGCGCGGCTGCGCGACAAGGAGCGCGACGAGGTCGCGGTGAACGGCGTCGTCGGTGATGAGGTGAAAGTCGTCGATCACCAGGGCGGTGTGCTGCTCGATCTGCGCGAAACCTCGACGCAGCAGCCGTGTCAAGTCGGGTTCGCTGCCGAGGGAGTCCACCGAGCGCGCGAGCAGCCCGGTATCGGGCAAAAGCCGGGCGTCGAGCATCGTTTGGATCAGCGAGTTCCAAAACGCCAGACGCGTCGTCGATGCGCTGTCAACGGGATACCAGGCGCCAGAGAACGGATGCGCACTGCCGCTGGCCGTCGCCCAGTCGGCAACGGCCACCGTCTTGCCGGAGCCGGCCGGCCCGCGCACGACGACGAGCGGAGAATCAGTGTCGAGCTTGGCGGTCAGATGCGGTCGGGAAACGTAGTCGCGCGGAACACGCGGCGTTCCATAGATTTCCCCCACATTTTCAGGGTAGCCGGGGCGTCCCCCCAACGGCCGACAAATCCGGGCTCCAGATGCCCCCAGCTTGGGGGTGGTCGTTGCGTGCTACGCCACCCGGCGCCGCGCCAGCAACAACCCGCCGCCCAGCAGCAGCACGAGCAGCGCGAGCAACACCAGCCAGATTCCGTTGAATCCGGTGCTGGCAATAGATGGCGCCGCGGCGACCGGTGTGGTGTCGCTGTCGGTCAGCTGCGCTTCTGGCAGCTGCTCGGTCGGCGACTCCACCTGCACCGAGTTGACGACCTTCGGGTAGGCACCCTCCAGCACATTCACCGTCAGCGCGATGGTGGCCGTCTCTCCGACGGCGAGCGCGCCATCAAGCGTGCAGGTGACGACCTGCTGCTTCTCGCCGCAGTCCACGTTCGTGCCGGTCGCACTGTCAAAGGTCAGACCGGCCGGTAGCGCGTCGGTGAGTGTGATCGGCCCCGGATCCTCGGTCGGACCGGCGTTAGTGACGGTCAGCGTGTAGCCGCCCTTCTGGCCCACCATGAATGTTCCGTTGCTCGTCTTCGTCACCGTCAGGGTCGCCTGTGCGGGCACCGTGACGGTGTCGTCGGCGGTGTTGTTCGTCGGATCAGACTCTGGCGTGGTCGAGGCGACGGATGCCGTGTTCACCACTGTCGGGTAGGCACCAGGATTCACCAGGGCGGTGATCGAGAGCGCAGGAGCAGTTGCACCGGGTGCGAGATCGCCGGTGAGCACACAGGTCACCGTGGTTGCCGCATCCGCTGCCGCGTTCGCATCAGCCGCGGTCGCATCAGTCGCAGCCGGTTCAGTCGCAGCCGGTTCAGTCACGGTGGCCACGCACGACCACGCCGGATCGCTGCCCGCTGCGTCGACAAAGTCGAGTCCGACCGGCAGGGTGTCGGTCACTGTGACACCGGATGCGGCCGACGGCCCGGCGTTCGTCACGCCGAGGTCGAACGCGAGAGTGTCGCCGATCCGCACCGAACCGGTGTGGGTCTTCGTGATCGACAGATCGGTCAACTGCAGGATGGTGACGACCGACTCGGCGGGGTTGTTGTCGGAGTCGGGGTCGGTCGTCGGCGAGCTGACGACCGCGGTGTTGGTGAGGTCGCCCACCGGCAGGGCCGCGTCGTACTTCACGACGAGCGTCAATGGAGGCGCGTCGGCACCGGCAGCCAGCACGGTGGTGCCCTCCAGGGCGCACTCCACGCTCTGACCATCGGCATCGACTGCTGCAGCAGCACACGCCCAGTCGCCCGAGTCGGCAATTCCGACGTAGCTGATTCCGACCGGGAGCTGATCGACAATCTGCAGCGGAGCGACCGCGGCCGAGGGGCCGTGGTTTGTGCCCTGCAGCAGGTAACGCCCCTCGGTTCCGGCGATGACCGTCGTGACAGCCGTGCCCTCGGCGTCAACCGCCGTCTTGTTCAGGCTGAGATCCGCGACGGCAGAGACCGTCACATCAGCCGGATCGGTGTCGGTGTGGCTGCCATCGCTGTCGGTCCAGGTCAGGTTGGCCTGGTTCACCAGAGTCGTTGCCTCGGCAACGGCCTGATCGATCGTTGCGGTGATGCTGAGGGTGAAGGTGCCGAGCGGCAGCACTGCACGGGTGCAGTCAGCTGAGGCCACAACGCAGGTCCAGTCAGTGCCGGAGATCGCGGTGACGGTCATCCCGGTCGGAACGACATCCGCAACCCGCACACTGTTCGCCACCGAGGGGCCGGCGTTGGTGACGGTGACTGTGTAGTCGACGCTTTCGCCGGCGACGAACGGGGCCGCTGAGGCGACATCCTTCGCGATGCTCACCGCTGCCACTGTCGTGATCACCGTCGGGTCGGTGGCCGTGTTGTTGCCAGGGGTCGGGTCACCGAGGGGGCCGGTGACCGTGGCCGTGTTCACGAGCGTTTGCGCCGGCAGATCCGACGGGATGTCGACGGTGACGATGATGGACGGGGCGACGGCCGTGGCCGCCATGCCTCCGTCGAGTTCGCAGGTGATCGCCGTCGGTGCGCCGGGCACGACCGTGTCGATGACACAGTCCCAGTCGGTGCCACTCGCTTTCGTCGGCACGAGACCGACCGGCACGGTGTCGACAACCTCGATTGTTTCCGGGGTGTCAGACGGGCCGTTGTTCGTGACGGTGAGCGTGTAGTCGAGGCTCGTGCCCGCCACGACGGCGCCAGCCGGGTGGCTCTTCGCAATCGAGAGATCCGCTTTGCCAAGGGGGTCGGTGGCGGTGTCGTCGTAGACGTCTGGAGCGTTCTCAGCGGATGCCGTCGCCCCGTTCACGATCTGCCCGGTCAGGCTGCTGTCCGTCGCAACCGTGATCTCCACCACTGCGGTTTTGCTGGCGGCGGCCGCACTCAGCGTTCCGGTCAGCGCACAGTCAACCGTCGGAGCATCGGTCGTTCCGTCGCACGTCCAGGTTCCGGTGGTGCTCTTCGCCGAAAGGAAGGTCAATCCGGCGGGCAACACGTCGGAGATCGTGACGACGCGGGCGTCGGCCGGACCCTGGTTGGTGACGGTGATCTGGTACACGGCGTTGTCTCCGGGCACGATCACGGGCAGCGGCGAGAGCAGCGTCTTCTCGACCGCGATGACGGTGTTGCTGAGTGGCACGCCGCTGTCCGCCGTCGTCGACTCGTTGTTGGTCAGATCGGGGTCGGTCGTCGCGCCAGGGGCGATCTCCGCGGTGTTCTCAATCGCTCCGGCGGTGTAGCTGGAGTCGATCATTCCGGTCAGAACCACCGCATCACCGATTCCGAGCGGCATGATGCCGTCGTTCGCGGTGTAGGTGCAGGTGATCGTGTCCCCAGCGTCGGCAGGAGTGTCAGCATCGGCATCGCAATCCCAATCTGCGCTTGTCGCGAGAACGCCACTGACACCGGCGGGCACGACATCCGTCACCGTGATGTCGGCACGCGACACCGACGGGCCGAGGTTGTTCGGCACGACGTGCCAGGTGATTGGCTCCCCCGCGCCGACGACAGTCGTGGTGAGGGTCTTCACGAGCGTCAGGTCTGCTTTCGCGATGACCGCCAAGGGAGCACTGCTCGAGTTATTTGACAGAAGCGGATCGAACGTCACTGCCGCGACAGTCGCCGTGTTGCCGAGCGATGTCGGGGCGACAGCCGCGCCAACGGCAACGGTGACGACGATCGGCTTGAGTGCGGCGCCCGAAGCCAACGAGGCAGCGGTGCTCACACAGGTGAAACCGGGGCTCGGCACGGTGCAAGTCCAGTCGGTGCTTCCGCTGACGCCGGTGACGGTGACGCCGGCCGGCCACGTGGCCGGCACGTCGACCACGGTGATCGGTCCGACTGCGGCATCGGGGCCGTTGTTGTTCACCGTCAAGGTCCAGCCGGTGCCGCTGGTGCCGGCCAGAAGGTCGGCGCCCGCCATCTTCACGATGGCGAGATCAGCCGAGTGGATGTGCGCAGTCGCCGTCTTGTTCGGGCCGGTGAACTCGGCGGTCTTGTTGCCCGTCGCACCCGTCGCATCCGTCGCCGTGCCGGACAGCGTGTTCGTGTGGTTGACCGTCGAGCCGACACCGGGGGTGGTGAGCGCCGCCGTCTGCGGGCTGGCCGTGTAGCTGATCGCAATCGTGCCTCCCGGCGCGACGTTGGCGAACGGGGCCCAGACGAGCGTGCGGGCCGTTGCCGCACCCGACACCGTCGGGTCGGCCAGCGGCACGGCAATCGCACCGTTGATCGACACGGTGCCGGATCCGGCCACGTACTCCCAGTTGGCGGGGAGCACGTCGGACGCAGTGACCGACTTCGCCGTGCCGCGACCGTCGTTGGTCAGCGTGAGCCTCCAACCGAACGGGGTGCCGGCATACGCCGTCGTGCCGTTTGCAACGGTCTTGGCCAGGGTGATGTGCGGGAAGTCGGGGGTGACCGTCGCTTCGGCCGAAAGAGTCGGCCCGTAGACGCGGCCGCTGCCGTCGAGCGACGTGTAGGTCGACACCAGAACGCTGTTAACGATCGACTGACCGGCGGTCAAGGTGCCGGACGCGGCAAGTTTCGCGTGGTAGCTGCGCGTTGTGGAGCTGTTCTTCGCCAGCGTCGGAATCACCCAGGTGATGGTGTTTCCCACACGGGTGCCACCATCGGAGATCGCCGTGATCGAGCTCAGATCGATTCCGGCCGGGATTGTATCGACGACGGTCACGGTGTGTGCATCACTGGTCAGTGCGGCGTTCGTCGTGTTCGCGTTCGTCACGGTGATCGTGTAGCTGAAGTCTTCACCTGGCTCCGGCGTCGTGTTCGAGACACTCTTCGCCACTCGCACGGAGGGTTCAACGATGGTGACCTCCGCCGGGTCGGCGGGCCCGGTCTTGTCGAACGGATCGTTGGCGTTCACCGGGTCGCTCTTGCTTGTCTCGTTCCAGACCAGATTCGCCCTATTCGACGGCTTCACTCCCGCCTCGTTCGCGACGACATCGGTGACCGTGCCAGCCACCCTGATGGTGACGATGCGCGCTTCGGCATTCGCGGTCAGGTTGCCGAGCTTCCAGCCGACCAGGCCGGCGGCCGGCGCCAGCGCAACCCCGCCACCCGGCAACGTCGCCATGCAGTCGGCGGCGCTGGTCGTCACACAGGTGATGGCGCGCGTGGCGGCGTCCATGGACATGCCGGCAGGCAGCGTGTCGATGATCGCCGCGTTGTAAAAGTTGACGTTCTTCGGAATGGTGATGGCGATCGTGTAACCGATGCTCTCGCCGATGGTCGCGGTGAGCCGGTCGGCTGTCTTCACCGTTGTCGCGCCTTCGACCGAGACAGTCGCCGCTGTGCTGGTCTTGGAGACGACCTTCTCGACGTTCGGGTCGTTCGTGCCGTTGGCCGACAGAGTCGATCCGGTGACGGTCGCGGTGTTCGAATAGGTCACGAGACCAGCGGATGTCGTGCTCACGGTGGCCGCGAAGGTGATCGTCGCGGTCGTGGGCGCGAGAAGGCTTCCGTCGCCCGGCAGCGTCCAGGTGAGCAGGGTGGTGCCCACGGCGCATCCGTTGACCGGCGGCCCGTCGGGTTCGATGCGCGTGACGCCGGTTCCGGCCGCTGCCGCTACGACGGTTCCGGCAGGAGCCGTGCGAAAACCGGTCGGCGCGGTGAAGACGAGTCCGGCGGGAAGGCAGTCAGTCACAACCGAGTTGAAGGCGGCCGGACGCCCTATCGTGTTTGCGGCGACCAGAGTGAAGATCACCTCGTCACCGCCCTGGGCTTGCGCCTTGTTCACTGATTTCGTGATGGTGGGCGCCGGCACGACCACGTCGATTGAGGCGGTCGCGGTAGTGGAGATCGGATCGCCGTCGGCGAGCAGACTGGTGCTCGCGAATGTCGCGGTGTTCGTCAGCTTGCCCGAGGTCAGGCCCACACCGACGAGCACGTTCGTCAGCGTCACGGTGAAGACCTGGTTGGCCGACGACTGGTTGTCCCAGGTCGGCCTGAAGGTGAGCGTGCCGAATTCGGGTTCGGAGTTCTCCACGTCGAGCGCGAACCCGACGGGCAGCGGCGCGGCAGGCTGAGCGCCGTCGGTGAACGAGGCGCTTGCGACCGAGCTGGCCGTAACGCTGAGCCCGGCGGGCAGCGCATCGCTCAGCACTCCGTTGAACACGGTGGAGCCCGCCGGGACCGTCACGGAGTAGGTGTAGTTGACCTTCTCGCCGGCGACAGCCTGTCCGGGGCCATTGTTCGTCAGATCGAGCGAGGAGACCCCCGTCTTGGCAACTGTCGCGTCGGCCAGGCGCAGGGTCGCGCCGTCATTGGCCGGCACCGCGTTCGGTGTCGTCGACGGGTCGAGGGAGTCCTTCGGGTAGTACTTCGCGTCGTGACCGTCACCGCTCGTGGTCGGCACATCGAATCCGACGACCGACGCCGTGTTCGTGAACGCGCTCGACACCGAGATGTCGGCCGGTATGGTCAGCGTGTAGCTGAGCGACGGATGCGCCGTGCCAGGTTCGATGACACCGGGCAGGGTCCAGACGATCACACTGCGGTCGGCCGGCGTCGCCGAGTTCGCCGGATAGCCGGTGTCCTCTGGATTCAGGCATTTTCCGCCGTCGCTGATCTCGATGTCGTCAATCGACCAGGAGTCGCAGCTGTAGTCGATCGGCAGAGCGTCCCAGACACGCAGATTGCGCACGCCGACGTTGTTGCCGGTCGCGACGCTGCCCGCGTTGGTCACGTCAAGCACGAAGGTGACCCGGTCGAATTCTCTGACCAGCACGTTGTTCGCCGGCGCCGCCGGGGTCGTGCTTCCGTTCGCATCGGTAATTGCGCCGACGCTCTTTGTGAGCGTGACAACCGGGGGTGCGCCGACGGCGAAGTCGACGCTGTCGCGCAGGGAGAGCACCGTACCGGAGGTTGACTCCTGGCGGTACTTCATCAGGTTCGCCGTGATGTCGACACTTCCGGCGTTCGGCGAGGGGTCGGTCACCACGGCCCGCACGAACAGGGTGAGCGTCTTTCCCTTGTCGACGAAGGTGCTCGCCCCGACCTGGGTTCCAATCAACCACGACGCCGGAAGGTCGCCGGCCGGCACGGCGGCTTCAGTGCCGGGCACGGCCGTGACCTGAGCGGCGCCAACGCCGCTCGACTGCGCAACGGCGTAGTCGAGGAAAGTTGTGCCCACCGGCGCGAAATCGGTGACGACGGCGTTGCGGGTCTGGGTCGACGTGGAGAATGCGACCTCAAGCTTGAAACAGATCGTGTCACCGCGGTGATAGGTGCGTTCGGTTTCGGGAGCCAGACTGTCCACGAAGTCGGCGGAATCCGCTGCGGAGCAGTCGACCGCGGTCGCGCCCGGCGCCGGGCGCTTGAGAATCTTCTTGTCGATTTCGGGAGCATCGGTGCCGAGGCTGGATTTCGAGTCATCGGCGACCGGAATCTGGCCGGTTTCTTGCTCGCCAGTGATATCCGTCGTGACACCGACGATTCCGACGGTGTTGGTGAACCGGTCCCCGGCCACGGTCGGGCCGTTCCAGTTCGAGCCGGAGCCGTCGCCGTCGTAACTGGTCCCCATGAACGCGGTGTAGGTGACGGTGTGTGTGCCGTTGCTGACGAGGGTCGCACCGGTCGGCGGCGTCAGGGGAACCGTTGGCTTGAGAGTGAGCGTGAATGTTCCATCCGTGTTGAAGACGACGGCTGAGACGGTGGCCCCGTCGACGGCTCCGGCCACCTGGCATTCGGGGTTCAGCTGCTTGCCCGTCGTGTTCTCGATGATCGACGGGTCAGGAACCTGCGGGCACAAGCCGTTCGGGATAGTGTCGGTGATCACCATGTCGCTGCTGTTCGCGTACTCGCTCGCGCGCAGGGTGAGCGTGAAGGTCGCAATTTGGCCGCTGGAGAAGTCAGAGGACCCTGTCTTCTCGATCGCGAGGTCCATCGCCCGCACTGTCTGATCGTCGGTCGAACTCACCGCGGTGTCGGTGCTCGGCGCAACCGGGCCGGTGTAGGTGCCGGATGCGACGACGGTGTTCGTCAGCGCCTGGCCGGTCTTCGGGTCTTTCTGGCGAGTGGATGCGCCGGTGTTGTTGTCGAGGTTCGATCCCTGTGACCCGCTGACCGCGTCGGGAGTCTGACCAGACGGCCACATCGCGTTGGCAAAGAGTGGAATGCCAGCGGCATACGTCAGGGTCCAAGTCTCGTTGGCCCCGAGCAGTGCGACGCGCTTCCAGATGACCTTGGTGAAGACCTCTCCCTCGAAACCGGGGCGGTCGTCGACCGTCTCGACCGACACCGGAATCTCGCAGTTGGTGCCGGCTGCAGCCCCACCGAGACGACCGGAACCGGCGTATTCTTCAGAGTCCCCTGGCGTGCTGTTGTCGGGTTCGCCACAGCCGAGAAATTCGAGTCCGGCCGGAAGATAATCGACCACGACAACATCGTTCGTCGGGGCGACACCGGTGTTGCGAGTGGCGATCGTGTAGATCGTGGTCTGGTCATGCACGCCGCGCATCAGCTCGTGCTCGGGGCTGGGTTCGGACTTGGTGACCTCGATCGCCGACACCACCGTCGGTGACGGCGAGGCGGCATCCGACCCGGCGTAGCTGTTCGCCGCCGCGTTTCCGGCAGAATCGAACTTCACGAGCTGGCGCGGGTTGCTCGGCGCAAACACGGCGGCCGTGCCGCTGAAGCTGGAGCCGACCGGGTAGATTGCCGGGTCGGGTGTGACGTCGAAGGTGAGCGTCGACGAGTCGCTCTGCAGCAGGTCGGTGAGGTTCTGCCAGATCAACACTTGGTGGGTCACCTGCGGCGGGCCGGCGCTGTCGACGATCGTAAGGATCTTCGGCTCGGCCACACCGACCTTGTCTGCACCCTGTGCGCTGCCGGGCAGGTAGGCCACACCGGCGGGAAGCTCGTAGCGGAAGGCGACGTTGTAGAGGTCGCTTCCGGCTGAGCCGGTCGCGGTGAGAGAGACGGATGCCGTCTCTCCGGCGAGGATCTGCACATCAGCCGTTGCCTCGAGGCTCACGAGCGTGTCGGCCATGGCCGGTGCCACGACGGCGCCGACCACAAGCCCAGCCGCCACCAGTACACCAGCCACCACACTCGCGATCACCCGGTTGTGCGGGCGGTTCGGCGAGAAGAATCCTCCACCGGCCAGCGCGTGACGAGCATGCCAGTGACGAGCAGAGCGGCGCGAGGGAACGGCGGTGTGAATCGGCATAGCGAGGCGTCCTCAAAAAGTAGCGGTCTGACATGACCACGCTCACGTGACTGAGCGCATCAGCGCACTCCTGCGGCACAGCGTCGGACGCGGAGAGTGAATCACTACGGTAGAGCGGTCTGTACGTCCCCCTTTACGAGGACGCCCATTTTTGGCCTGAATTCACCCCCCATTTCACCCTCAAATCGCATTTTGGCGCCCAAAAGGGGGACTGTCGTCCCCCGTTTCCGGCCGGCGTTGCTGCGCGCTACAGCGGGCGCTGCCGCGTGCAGAAGCCCCTCAGGAGCCAGCCCAGATTGGCAGGCCGATCTCGGGACTCACCACCTCGTTGATCGCGCCTGTCCCGCCTCGTTGGTCGAGCCTGTCGACCCCGCGAGCCAACCTCTGGACTCCCCATCTCGTTGATCGAGCTTGTCGACCTCGGGAGCCGACCTTTGAGCGCGCCCAACGACGCCTGTCAGGGCGTGCTCCTCCACAGACATACCTGCGAAAAGTTATCCACCGATCCTGAGAAATGCTCGCATTCCAGTTCCCATTTTGAGAGAATTGAAACATGGAATCAGAGCCTGTTTCCCCCATCATCGCCCCGACCACCGACACTCCGGTGGCCGCGGTCATGCTGCAGGTGCAGGCTCTGACGGCCGGGCTTTCGACCGCTGAAACGCTCGAGGTGACGACGATGATGGCGGCCCGGTTCTCCACCGCTGACTCCCTTGAGCTCGCCGCCACCGTGATGGCCGATGCGATGGGCGGACTGCACGCCCACCTCCGTTCCGACGATGACCTGCTGGCTCTGCTGGGGTCGATGGAAGCGGTGGGCCGGTTAGCGGATGCGGGCCGGGTCGCCCTGGCCGCGGACGTCGAGGTGCGCTCGGACACGCGCATTCAGGCGGTGTCCCTGGCGCGCACGCGTGGCAGCGTCACCGGCACCGACTTGATCACGACGCTCACCCGCGTCTCGGCCCGGGAGGTGAAGCGTCGGGTCAAGCTCGGTGAGAAGACCCGGGTCCGTCAGATGGGCGGCAGCATGCTGCCACCGCGCTACCCGGTCGTCGCCGCCGCCCTGACCGCCGGAACCCTCGGCGTGGATGCGGCCGAAGCGATCGTCACCGGGCTTTCCGACCTGCCCAGCTACCTCGACCCCACGGATGTCGAGGCCGCCGAGCGGGGCCTGGTCGCTTCCGCGACCGGTGCCATCACTGCGGAGAACGAGGGCCTGCCGAACGCCGGGTTCGCGTTCTCGGCCGACCTCATCCGCGGGCAGATGCAACAGTGGAAGGCGCTCCTGGACCCGGACGGCACCGCGCCGACCGAGGGCACCGTGCTGGCCGCCCGCAGCAGCTTCGGCTTCGGCCAGTTCCGCGACGGGCTCTACCCGCTGCGCGGTGGGGTGACCCCGGAGCTCCGCGGAATCATGAACGGCATCTTCGACACCTATTTGAGCGCTCATGCGCAGCCGGTTCCGGCGGAGCCGGGCCGGTTCCCGACCGCGGAGGAACAAGCCCACCACGACGCCGAGGAGCGGGCCCGCATCGACGCCGGCGAGGTCATCCCCGGCGCCGACCAGCTCGACGACCTCGACACCCGCACCGGCGGGGAGAAACGTGCCGACATCCTCCGCGGCGTCTTCGACGCCGCCGCCCGCGACGCCGGCACCCCCACCCTGGGCGGCGCCGCCCCCGTCGTCATGGTGCACGTGAACGCAAC
>NZ_BAABCN010000014.1:0-86527 GCF_039538945.1 Glaciibacter kafniensis
GATCAAACTCTCCGTAAATGTTTGATTGACTAACCAAGCAAGCTCGGCGTCACATCTAGTGTGCCTCACCGCCGGAATGGGCGGGAAAGACACAAGTTTGAAACTGACAGAACAAATCATTACTGACTTGCTTTGTTGTTATAAATGTTTTCCAAAGGAATCTCCTACCGGCAGAACCGGTACGAGGTTTTTGGCATTTGACATTGTGCACGCTGTTGAGTTCTCAAGGATCGGACGCACCCAACTTCAGGCCGACAAACGGCTTTCGCTCTGGGGCAACTCGATTGAAACACTGTCGTTCATCCACTCCCGAAGAAGCACACAAACTCATCAAACAAAGAATGAACGAACAAGTCCGTTTGTGTTTTGTTTGGGATTGGCCCCGCTTGAGGCCGCTCAGCTTGCCGCTGACCGAACCTTTGGGGTGACAAGAGATGACTATACGTGGGTTTTCGAGCACCCCGCAAACCGCGAATCATCCCGGGCGTGTCGGCTCCCGCCCGTCACTCGCCCTCCACACGCCCCCAGCCGCCCGTAGGCCGCCGAACCGTGAGAAATGACGCGTGCGAAACGTTTCACACGCATCACTTCTCACGGCTCGACGCACGGATGCGGAGACGGGACCGGGCCTCGACAGGCTCGACCGCCGAGATGGGCTCGACCCACCGACATCCGCTCAACGACGAACGGGCCCCAGCAGAATGCTGAGGCCCGTTCGGACGATGAGGATGAACCTCGAGAGAGCGCGAGAGCTATTCGACGAAGATTCCGGCGAGCGTCTTCTTGCCCCGACGCAGCACAGCCACTCCCCCAGGAAGAACCGATCCCGCCACTGTCTCTGCTTCGTCGGTCACCTTCACGTTGTTCAGGTACACCCCACCTTGGGCGACAGCACGCCGCGCTTCGCCGAGGCTCGACGTGAGCTCGGTGTCGACGAGCAACTGAACAACCAGAGCATTCGGCGCGGTTGTCGTGTTCGGCAGCAAACGCAGTGCCGCCTCCAACGTTGCCGGGTCGAGCTCGGCCAGGTCGCCCTGGCCGAAGAGAGCCTGCGCGGCCTGGATCGCCGCATCCGTCGCCGGCACTCCGTGAACCAGGCTGGTCACCTGGAACGCCAGCGCGCGCTGCGCCTCACGTTTGAACGGCTCCAACGCGACAGCCTGCTCGAGGCGCTCGATCTCGGCACGGTCCAGGAATGTGAACACCTTGAGTCGGCCGATCACGTCGGAATCGTCGGTGTTCAACCAGAACTGGTAGAAGGCGTAAGGGCTCGTGAGCGACGGGTCGAGCCACACGGCATTGCCCTCGCTCTTGCCGAACTTGGTTCCGTCACTATTGGTGATCAGCGGAGTGCCGATGGCGTGCACGCTCGCGCCCTCAGCCTTGCGGATGAGGTCGGTGCCGCTGGTGAGGTTGCCCCACTGGTCGCTGCCCCCGGTCTGCAACACGCAGTTGTAGGTGCGGTAGAGCTCGAGGTAATCGAGGCCCTGCAGCACCTGGTAGCTGAACTCGGTGTAGCTGATGCCTTCGTCGCTGTTCAGGCGCGCGCTGACGGCATCCTTCTTGAGCATGGTGCCGACGCGAAAGTACTTGCCGATTTCGCGCAGAAAGTCGATTGCCGACAGTGGCTCGGTCCAATCGAGGTTGTTCACCAGCGTGACGGCATTGCTGCCTTCGCCGCTGAGGAAGCGCGACACCTGCGACTGCAGGTAGCCCACCCACTCGGCGACGGTGTCGCGCGTGTTCAGGGTGCGCTCCGCGGTCGGTCGCGGGTCGCCCACGAGACCGGTCGAACCGCCGACGAGGCCGAGCGGACGGTGGCCGGCGAGCTGCAGACGGCGCATCAGCAGCAGCTGCACCAGGTTTCCGAGGTGCAGGCTCGGCGCAGTCGGGTCAAATCCGCAGTAATACGTGATCGGCTCACCGGCGAGAAGATCGCGCAGTTCGGTCGCGTCGGTAGAGACGTGAACGAGGCCGCGCCAGGTGATCTCCTCCCAGACGTTGTCGAAGGAGGGATCGTTGGTCTGCTGGGTGAGGATGCTGGGGTCTGACACGCTGCCAGATTACCAGCGCGACGCCCGCCGGTCGCGTTCACTCCCGGTCTCGATTTCGAACTCCAGCTCAACCGTCCTCCTGCTTGCTAAGGATTGAGACTTAATTTGATTTGATTAAGCCTTGCAACTTGATTAGGCTCAGTTCGGGATGGAGGCTTAACGCTATGTATGTCATCACTGCCGATCAGAGAGACAGCCGCACCGACCGTGACCGCGCCGGCGACCTGATGCGCGCCCTGAACTCCAATTTTCGAGCCGCATTCGTTCTGCCCCCCGATCAAACAGCGGGTGACGAGATCCAGGTCATGATCGAGGATGCCGCGACCACTCTCGACGCGATCCTGCTGGTGCATCGCACCGACCACTGGAGCATCGGCCTCGGCCTCGGTGCGGTGCGCACGCCGCTTCCGGCCTCGACCCGCACGGCCGCCGGCAGTGCATTCATTGCGGCACGGGATGCCGTCACCCGCGCAAAACGCACCGACACCCGGTTCGCTCTGGCCGCGATCAGCCCTGAGGCCGAACCGAGCGGCCTTGAAGCGCGAACCCGTGAGCCACACGACGGTGTGACACATGACCGTGAGGCTGCCGACCTCGAGGCATCCGCTCTTGACGCAGCGGACCTCGAGTCGCTGATCGGGATGCTGCTGCTTCTGCGGCAGCGTCGCTCCCCCGAGGGGTGGCAAGCCATCGACCTTGTGCAGACGGGGCTCAGCCAAGCCGACGCCGCATCGCGCCTCGGAATTTCGACCGCTGCAATCAGCCAGCGTCTCAAGACCGCGTCCTGGCGGGCCGAGCAGGCCGCGGGCCCCGCACTCGTTAAGCTCTTAACCGACCTGCACCGCCGAACAACCGAGACGGACCCAGCCGCATGAACTTCTACCCCGCCATCGACCTCTTCGGCTACTTCTATTGGTTGTTGCTGATTCTCGTCACCGTCGCCTCGTTGGTCGCTGCGGCGTTTGCGTTCAAGTTCGCAAGACCTCTCTACGCCATCGTGTCGGGCGGAACACTTGCTGCAGCGTTGCTTCTGGCGGCACTCCCGAACCCCGATGGCCAGAGCTCATTCGGCACCCTGCTCGGAATCATCGCCCTCGCCCTCTCGGTTATCGGCGGCGGTCCGATCGCCGCGTACGCACTCCGGCTCGCGACGCGCGATTCAGTCGCCCCCGGCGCCTACGGCGGAATTCTGGTTGAAGACTCGCCCGGCGCCAACACTGCCGTGCAGGCCGACGGCACGAACGAGGGCGGAGCCGTTCACGAGGTCTTGCGCGGCGGCCTGGCCATCGGCATCCTCGAACGCCTTGCGGTGACCGGCGCGATTCTCGCGGGGTTTCCGGAAGCGATCGCCGTCGTGGTCGCGATCAAGGGTGTTGGTCGGTTCACCGAGCTGGCGGCATCCGAGGCGCGCGAGCGATTCATCATCGGCACCCTCGCCAGCTTGACCTGGGCGTGCGCCTGCGCCGCGCTGGTGCGGCTCGCGATCGCGTAATCCACCGGCCTCGTTGGTCGAGGAACGAGCGAGCGCAGCGAGCCCGTGTCTATTAGGCATATGGACCATTTCGTTGATCGAGGAGCGCGCGAGCTTGCGAGCACGCGTCTCGAGATCTCGCGAGCCAATCCTTGAACTCGAGTTGCGTTCAAACAGTGGCTCGCGAGGTCTCGACCCGATCGCGGGCGGCCTCCTCGACCACCGAAATGGTCAGATTCGTTCACCACCATGCCGCGCAGCGGCCCGGAAGCTCGAGACCCCGTTAGCCGATCTTCAGACGCGACCAGCGTTCAGAGATCGGCTCGCCTGATCTCGAGACGCGGCCTCCTGCGTCGGCTGCTCCTCGATCAACGAGAGTGCGGATGCCGCTTATACGGCGAGACCGACGCCTCCCCCGGCATCCAGAACCGCCAGGGAAACAGCTCCCCGCCGCCGTCACCGCCGACCCCCGTGCGCGGGCCGGTCAGATATGGCAGCGGATGCCCCGGCAGCGTCAGCCCGAACGGCGCGGCGAACAGATCGGCCCCGTCATCATCGAGCCCGATTCCGAGCGCAACGGTCAAGCGTGCCGGACCACGGGCCAGATCCCGGTCGGAACGCGCCGTCGTTCGCCGCGCCCGCGCCAGTTCGAGACCCTCGATCACCTCGCCCGCGCGCAGCAGCAGGCCTGACGCCTGTCCCGCCGGTGAGCAGACGACATTCGCGCAGACGTGCATGCCGTAGGTGAAGTAGGCGTAGAGATGGCCCGATGGGCCGTACATGCTCGCGTTGCGAGCGGTCTGGCCCCGAAAAGCATGGGAACCGGGATCGACTCCCCCGCCCAGATACGCCTCGACCTCGGTCAGACGCACTGCGACTCCCGCATGGCGAAGCACTGCCCCGAGCAGAAACGGAGCGACCTCGACCGCAGGCTGATCAAACAGCGTGCGGTCGAGGCCCATGAGCGGTGAAGTTCTATTCGGTGAGAGCAGCCGCCAGTGTGCGCACGCGTTCCACCAGGTGGGCGCGCTGCTCGGCAACACGAACGGGAGCGGTGCCGCCCTGTCCGTCGCGGCTTTCCACCGATCCACGAATGGTCAACACCTCACGCACCTCGGGAACGAGGTGCACCGAGATCGACTGCAGGTCTGCATCGTCGACCTCGTGCAGCTCGAGCGCGTGGTCTTCGGCGAACTTGACCAGCGAACCGGTGATCTCGTGAGCGTCGCGGAACGTGACGTGACGTTTGACCAGCCATTCGGCGACATCCGTGGCCAGCGAGAAGCCCTGCGGAGCGAGCTCGGCCATGCGATCGGTGTGAAAACGCAGGGTCGCAACCATGCCGGTGAAGGCAGGCAGCAACACTTCGAGCGTCTCGATCGAGTCGAAGACCGGCTCTTTGTCTTCTTGCAGGTCGCGGTTGTACGCAAGCGGCAGGCCTTTGAGCGTGGTCAGCAGACCCGTCAGGTTGCCGATCAAGCGCCCCGACTTGCCGCGCGCGAGCTCGGCGATGTCGGGGTTCTTCTTCTGCGGCATGATCGACGAACCGGTCGAGTAGGCGTCGTCGAGCGTGACGAAGCCGAACTCTTTGGTGTTCCAGAGAATGATCTCTTCGGCCAGGCGCGACAGATCGATACCGATCTGAGCGGTGATGTAGGCGAACTCGGCGACCAGGTCGCGGCTCGCGGTTCCGTCGATCGAGTTCTCGACGACGGCACCGAAGCCGAGGTCGGTCGCGACCAGGCGCGCATCCAGCCCGAGGGTGTTGCCGGCGAGGGCACCGGAACCGTAGGGCGAGAAGTCGGCGCGGCGACTCCAATCGGCGAAGCGCTCGAGGTCACGAACGATCGGCCAGCAGTGCGCGAGCAGGTGGTGTGCGAGCAGCACCGGCTGAGCGTGCTGCAGGTGGGTGCGGCCGGGCATGATTGCGTCGGCGTGCGCTTCGGCCTGCGAGGCCAGTGCGTCGATGAGCTCGATCAGCAGGGTCGCGAGCTTGGCGGCGTGGTCGCGCAGCAGCATCCGGATGAGCGTGGCGATCTGGTCGTTGCGGCTCCGGCCGGCGCGCAGCTTGCCGCCGAGCTCGACTCCGGTCAGATCGATCAGGCCGCGCTCCAGGGCGGAGTGCACGTCTTCGTCGGTCGGTGCGGGCTGGAAACGGCCGTCGATGACGGCCTCTTCCAACGTGTTGAGGGCGCTGACCATGTCGGCCAGCTCCTCATCGTTCAGGTAGCCGGCCGCAGCCAGTGCCCGAGCGTGCGCACGCGAACCACGAATGTCGTACTCGGCCAGCTGCCAGTCGAAATGCGTCGACTTGCTCAGCCGCGCCAGTTCGGGCGAAGGCCCGCCGGCGAAGCGGCCACCCCAGAGGGCGCCCGCCTCACCGGCACGGTTTGCGACGTCGTCGCCAGACATACGGATGCCTACTTGCCGGCGAGGTCGCGGCGTGCGGAGATCTTGCTCGGCAGCGACCAGAGGTCGATGAAGCCCTTGGCCAGCGACTGGTCGAAGGTGTCACCGGTGTCGTAGGTGGCGAGGCTGAAGTCGTAGAGGCTCTGCTCCGACTTGCGGCCGGTCACCACGGCGGTGCCGCCCTGCAACTTGAGGCGGATGTCGCCGGACACATACTTCTGGGTGTGGTCGATGAACGCGTCGAGCGAGCGCTTGAGACCCGAGAACCAGAGGCCGTCGTAGACGAGCTCAGACCATTTGGCTTCGATCGAACGCTTGTAGCGGTTCTGGTCGCGCTCGAGCGTGACGTTTTCGAGTTCTTCGTGTGCGGCAATCAGGGCGATGCCGGCGGGAGCTTCGTAGACCTCACGGCTCTTGATGCCGATGAGGCGGTCTTCGACCATGTCGATGCGGCCAACGCCGTGCTTGCCGGCGAGGGCGTTCATCGCGACAACCATTTCGAGCGGGGTGTGCGGCACACCGTCGATGGCGACCGGAACACCCTGGTCGAACGTGATGACGACCTCGTCGGCCTCACGGTAGACGCTGGGATCCTGGGTGTACTCGTAGAGGTCTTCGATCGGCGCGTTCCACGGGTCTTCCAGGAAGCCGGTCTCGACCGCGCGGCCCCAGACGTTCTTGTCGATGGAGTACGGGTTCTTCTTCGACTGCAGGATCGGCAGGTTGTGCTGCTCGGCGTAGATGATCGCCTTGTCGCGGGTCAACGCGAGGTCACGCACGGGGGCGATGCTGGTCAGGTCGGGCGCGAGAGCGGCAACGGCCGCCTCGAAACGCACCTGATCGTTGCCCTTGCCGGTGCAACCGTGCGCGACAGAATCAGCGCCGAGCTCCTTGGCGGTGGAGGCGAGGTACTTGGCGATCAGCGGGCGGCTGAGCGCCGAAACCAGCGGGTAGCGCTTCTGGTACAGCGCGTTGGCCTTGAGCGCCGGAACGATGTAGTCGTCGGCGAATTCGTCTTTGGCATCGACGACGATCGATTCGACAGCGCCACAGTCGAGAGCACGCTGACGGATGTCATCCATGTTCTCGCCGCCCTGTCCCACGTCAACGGCGAGGGCGACGACCTCTTTGCCGGTTGCGTCTTTCAGCCAGCCGATGCCGACCGAGGTGTCGAGTCCGCCCGAATAGGCGAGGACGATGCGTTCAGCCATGGTTCTCCTTCAGAAATTGATCACTTCGAGTTTACGCAGGTTACGGCTGGTGCCGTGCCCGGGATATCGGCGGATGCCGGTGCGTGCGAGGGCTATTCGTTTTCGTCGTCGATGTCGGCGATGAGGTCGAACACGTCGGCTTCGAATTCGCCGGCGACACTCACCAGACGGGCACGGAGCGCCGGGAGGTCGAGCGCGTTGTCGGTTGCGGTCGCCGGGGCATCGCCCAGGGTTTCCGCGAGTCGGCGGCGCAGAATCTCAACGGTCTCGAGATCGCCGTCGCTGATGACGCCACGGCGCAGTTCGGCATCGACGCTGCCGACGAGCGACAAGGCGGCCGTGAGTTCAGTTTCAGCCGCGACAAACAAACTCAGATCGTCGGCATCCGAGTCATGCAGGTGTCGATCGAGCTGGTCGAGGTGACCGACTGCGGCAACGAGCAGCTCGCGGGCTTCGGCGTGCTGCACGATCAGGCCGCGTTCTGGGCGAGCAGCCAGACGAGCAAAGCCTTCTGGGCGTGCAGACGGTTCTCTGCCTCATCCCAAATGATGCTCTGCGCGCCGTCGATGACATCCGCGGTGACCTCGTAGCCGCGGTCGGCCGGGAGGCAGTGCATGAAGTGCGCGTCGGCTTTCGCCAGCGACATCAGCGTGGCATCGACCCGGTACTCGCCGAGGTCAGCCAGGCGCTCAGCCTTCTCTTCTTCTTTGCCCATCGACACCCAGGTGTCGGTGATCACGATGTCGACACCGGCGACGGCCGCGGCCGGGTCGGTGAACAGGGTGATCGAACCGCCGGTCGTGGCGGCGATCGCCTCGGCATCGGCGACAACCTGGCCGTCGGGCGAGTAGCCGGCCGGCGAGGCGATGCGCACGTGCATGCCGGCGGTCGCGCCGGCGAGCAGGTAGGACTGAGCCATGTTGCAGGCGCCGTCCCCCAAGAAGACGAGGGTCTGGCCGGCCAGGTCGCCGCGGTGTTCACGAATCGTGAGCAGGTCGGCAAGCAGCTGGCAGGGATGGAACTCGTCGGAGAGCGCGTTGACGACGGGAACGGTGGTTCCGTTCGCCATTTCTTCAAGGCCCGCCTGGCCGTATGTGCGCCAGACGATGGCTGCGACCTGACGTTCGAGCACACGGGCCGTGTCTGACGCGGTCTCTTTGCCGCCGAGCTGGCTGTTCGCGGTGCTAATGATCAGCGGGCTGCCGCCGAGATCGGCGATGCCCACCGCGAACGAAACCCGGGTGCGGGTCGATGACTTGTCGAAGATCACGGCGACCGTCTGCGGGCCGGCGAGCGGCTTGACCGCGAATCGGTCTCGCTTCAGTTCCAGTGCAAGGTCGAGGATCTCGGCTTGTTCGGCCGGAGAGAGGTCATCGTCGCGCAGGAAATGGCGGGTCACGGGATCACTTTCGATTGTGTCTGAAGCAGATGATTTCAGACTGGGGATTGGACAACTCTAAAGGCTGGCGAGGGCAGACCGGAATCGTCGCTCAAACTCGACGAGTTCGGCATCGCCGACGATCAGCGGGGGTGCGAGCCGAATCGTCGAGGCGTTGGGGGCATTGACGATGAGCCCAGCGTTCAGCGCGGCAGCCGCGAGTTCGACCGCGACGGGCTGCGACAGCCCGAGGCCGAGCAGCAGACCGCGGCCGCGCACCTCGGTGATGAGCGGTGAGTCCATGCGCGCGATGATGTCGCGCAGCTGCCGGCCGCGCGCCGTTGCGTTTGCGACCAGATCGTCGGTCTCGATCACGGTCAGTACCGCGTTCGCTGCCGCGGTGGCGAGCGGGTTTCCGCCGAAGGTCGAGCCGTGCTGGCCGCGGCTGAACAGGTCGGATGCCGCGCCGAAGGTGACCAGCGCACCGATCGGCACACCGCCGCCCAGCCCCTTGGCCAGAGTGAGGGCATCCGGCTGGACGCCCTCGTGCTGAAAGGCGAACCAGTCGCCGGTGCGAGCGATCCCGGTTTGGATCTCGTCGAGAATCAGCAGCACGCCGTGCTCCGTGCAGAGTTCGCGGGCCCGGGCCAGGTAGCCGTCCGGCAGGTCGAAGACGCCGGCCTCGCCCTGCACCGGCTCGACGACGAGCGCCGCGACGGTGCTGTCGATGGCGGCTTCGAGCGCCGCGATGGTGGGTTCGATGTGGTCGACTCCGGCCGGAACCGGCAGGAACGGTGCGCGCATCGCGGGCTTGCCCGAGAGTGCGAGGCCGCCCATCGTGCGGCCGTGAAAGGAGTCGGTCAGGGTCAGAATGCGGGTGCGGCTGCCGTCTGCGCCGTCTCCGGTGTTGAGGCGCGCGAGTTTGAGCGCCGCTTCGTTGGCTTCCGTGCCCGAGTTGGCGAAGAAGACGCGGCCGGCCCGCCCGGCACCGGTCAGGCGCTGCAGGCGTTCGGCCAGTTCGATCTGCGGCGGCGAGGCGAAGTAGTTCGAGACGTGGGCGAGGGTGCCGATCTGCTCAGTGACCGCGGCGACGAGGGCTGGATGCGCGTGGCCGAGTGCGTTCACGGCGATACCGGCGAGAAAGTCGAGGTATTCAGTGCCCTCGTCGTCCCAGACGTAGCAGCCCTCACCGCGCACGAGCAGGGCGAGCGGCATGCCGAAGACCGGGAGCATCGAGTCGCTGTAGCGCTGCTGCCAGGTGGGTGTCACCGACGCGGGAGTGCCGGCGTCGTTCAGGTTGCCGTTCGCGTTGGTGTCGTTCGTGCCGGCGTTGCTCATGCGGGTACCACCTCTGTACCAATTCCGTCTTGTGTGAAAATTTCGAGCAGGATCGAGTGCGGGATGCGTCCGTCGATGATCGCGGCCTTCTCGACTCCGCCGTCGACGGCATCGAGGCAGGCGGTCATCTTGGGGATCATTCCCGATTCGAGGCTCGGCAGCAGCTCCCGCAGCGCCGTCGTGTCGATGCCGGTGACCAACGAATCCCGGTTGGGCCAATCGCTGTAGAGACCGGCGACGTCGGTGAGAATCACGAGTTTTGCGGCACCGAGGGCCACCGCGAGGGCCGCGGCGGCGGCATCCGCGTTGATATTGAGCGATTGCCCCGGCACATCACCGTCGGGAGCGATCGACGAGACCACGGGGATGCGGCCGGCGTTGAGCTGCGCGTGCACGGCCTCGGGATCGACGCCGATGACATCGCCGACGAGTCCGAGGTCGACCTCTTCGCCGTCGATGACGACTCCGCGGCGGCGACCGCGAAACAGGCCGGCATCCTCACCGGAGAGACCGGCAGCCAACGGGCCGTGCTCGTTGATGTGGCTGACGAGGTCGCGGTTGATCTGACCGGTGAGCACCATGCGCACCACGTCCATGGCTTCGGGCGTGGTGACGCGGTAGCCGCCGCGAAACTCGCTTTCGATGCCGAGCCGCGCGAGCATGGCCGAGATCTGGGGGCCACCGCCGTGCACGACGACCGGGCGGATGCCGGCGTAGCGGAGGTAGACCATGTCCTCGGCAAACGCGCGCTGCAGCTCGTCGCTGACCATCGCGTTGCCGCCGAACTTCACGACTACGATCTGGTCGTGGAAGCGTTTGAGCCACGGCAGCGACTCGATCAGGGTTGCGGCCTTGACGGCGGCTTCGGCGGGGGTGTTCGTTTCGGTTTCAGTCGCGGTTTCAGCTTCGGTTTCAGTCACGGTTTCAGCTTCAACTTCGGCCGCGGCGGAAGCCGGCTTGCTCGTCTCGTCGGCCATCAGCTGGAGTACGCGCTGTTCTCTTCGACGTAGTCGTGGGTGAGGTCGTTGGTCCACAGTGTCGCCGCTGCAGATCCCTCGTGCAGGTCGATGACGACCGAAACCGCGCGGGGCTTGAGGTCGACGAGCTCACGCGGCTGGTCCGGCTCCCCCGCCGTGCACACCTGCACGCCGTTGATCGCGACGTCGATGCCGTACGGGTCGAAGGCGGCATCCGCCGCGTCGACGGTGCCGACAGCGGCGAGCACCCGGCCCCAGTTGGGGTCGTTGCCGTAGATGGCGGCCTTGAACAGGTTGCTGCGCGAGACCGCGCGAGCGACGCGCACTGCCTCGTCTTCGCTGCCGGCGTTCTGCACGGTGATCGCCACGTCGTGGGCTGCCCCCTCGGCGTCTTCCTGCAGCTGCAGGGTGAGGTCGGTGCAAAGCGCGATGAGCGCGTCGGTGAACTCGGTCAGGTCGGCGTCGAGACCGCTGGCGCCCGAAGCGAGCAGGCTCACGGTGTCGTTGGTCGACATGCAACCGTCGGAGTCGAGGCGGTCGAAGGTGACCCTGGTCGCCGCGCGCAGGGCGACGTCGAGCTGCGGGGAGCTGAGAACGGCGTCGGTCGTGATAACGACGAGCATGGTGGCCAGGCCCGGCGCGAGCATGCCGGCGCCCTTGGCCATTCCGCCGATCGACCAGCCGGTCGGCGAACGGTGGCTCGACAGTTTCGGGCGGGTGTCTGTGGTCATGATCGCCTGCGCGGCGGCCAATCCGGCGTCGGCGGATGCGGCGGCATCCGTCGCCAGCACGGCAGCCGCCTCCTGCACACCGGCGGTCAGTTTGCCGAGCGGAAGCTGGTCGCCGATCAGGCCGGTCGAGCAGACGAGCACGTCACCGGCTGACACCTGGAGGGCTTCCGCGACGGCTTCGGCTGTCGCATGCGTGGTCTGAAAGCCGATCTTTCCGGTGTAACAGTTGGCGCCGCCGGAGTTCAGCACGATGGCGCTCACGCGGCCGTCGCGCATGACCTGCTCGCTCCAGAGCACGGGGTTGGCCTTGCAGCGGTTGCTGGTGAAGACCGTCGCCGCGTTCTGCAACGGGCCGAGGTTCTGCACCAGGGCGAGGTCGAGGCCGCCTGATTTCTTGAGGCCGGCAGTGACGCCGGCTGCGATGAATCCGGCGGGGGCGGTCACACTCACGGGGCAACTCCATTCACGCTAAGTCCCGAGGTTTCGGGGAGTCCGAGGGCGATATTCGCCGACTGGATGGCGGCACCGGCGGTGCCTTTGGCCAGATTGTCGACGGCGGTCACCGTGACGACGCGGCCGGCGGCCTCGTCGATGGCGAGACCGATCAAAGCGGTGTTCGCGCCGAGCACGTCGGCGGTGCGCGGAAACTGGCCGGCCGGCAGCAGGTGCACGAACGGCTCGTTCGCGTAGGCGTTCTCCCAGGCGGCGCGCACGTCGGCGGCCGAGGTGCCTGGCACGATGCGAGCCGTGGAGGTGGCGAGGATGCCGCGCGACATCGGCACGATCACCGGGGTGAACGAGATGGTCGGGTCCACGGCGCCGGCCCAACGCAGATTCTGCTGGATCTCGGGGATGTGCCGGTGCACCCCGCCCACCGCATACGGGTTGGCGGAGCCGAGGATCTCGCCGGCCAGGTTCGCAACCTTGAGCGCCTTGCCGGCACCCGAGGGGCCGACCGCGAGCACGGCGACGATGTCGGTCGCCTCGATCACGCCGGCGTGGATGCCGGGAGCAAGGGCGAGCGAGACGGTGCTCGCGTTGCAGCCGGGGGCGGCGATGCGGCGGGCGCCGACGAGGTGGTCGCGCTGTTTGCCGGTCGCCGTGTCGCCCGGTGTGTCGGCCAGCGCCAACGGAAGTTCGGGCACGCCATAGGCCCAGGCACCGTAGTAGTCGCCGCCGTAGAACGCCGCCCAGTCGCTTTCGCTTTCGAGGCGGTGGTCGGCGCCGCAGTCGACGACCAGGGTGTCGGCCGGGAGGTGCGAGGTCAGCTCGCCGGATTTGCCGTGCGGCAGGGCGAGAAAGACCACGTCGTGCCCCGACAGGGTCTCCGGCGTCGTCTCGACGAGGGTCAGATGGGCCAGGGAGCGCAGGTGCGGTTGCACGTCGACGAGTCGCGCGCCGGCGTTGCTGTTCGCGGTGACGGTTCGCACCTCGAAGTCCGGATGTCCGGCGAGCAGCCGCAGCAGCTCACCGCCCGCATAACCGCTTGCGCCCGCTACTGCCACCGAAAAAGCCATACAACAAACCTACCGGCCCGCGCTGTGCCTGGTGTCCGCGGTCGCGGCCCGCGTGCGCATCCGCTTCGTTGGTGCTCCAGACCTCGCCGAGCTTGACCGTTCCGGTCGAGGTACCCCGGTGTGCCAGGGAAACTCGACCGCAAGTGTCAAACTCGGCGGATGCGCGTGGTCGTTAACGCGAGAAACGCCGTTGCCCCGAGATGACCCGCTCAGCGGGTGACTCTCAGCACAAACGGCGACCCTCGGCAGACACTTCTCGCCGAGCTTGACCGTTCCGGTCGAGACTCCCCGGTGTGCCAGGGAAACTCGACCGCAAGTGTCAAACTCGGCGGATGCGCGTGGTCGTTAACGCGAGAAACTCCGTTGCCCCGAGATGACCCGCTCAGCGGGTGACTCTCAGCA
Source organism: Glaciibacter kafniensis (assembly GCF_039538945.1). Lineage (NCBI taxonomy): Bacteria > Bacillati > Actinomycetota > Actinomycetes > Micrococcales > Microbacteriaceae > Glaciibacter > Glaciibacter kafniensis. The sequence continues at coordinate 13,489 of NZ_BAABCN010000014.1, forward strand.
CAAACGGCGACTCTCGGCAGACACTTCTCGCCGAGCTTGACCGTTCCGGTCGAAGTACCCCGGTGTGCCAGGGAAACTCGACCGCAAGTGTCAAACTCGGCGGATGCGCGTGGTCGTTAATGCGAGAAACGCCGCTGCCCCGAGATGACCCGCTCAGCGGGTGACTCTCAGCACAAACGTCGACTCTCGGCAGACACTTCTCACCGAGCTTGACCGTTCCGGTCGAGACTCCCCGGTGTGCCAGGCGAACTCGACCGCAAGTGTCAAACTCGGCGGATGCGCGTGGTCGTTAACGCGAGAAACGCCGTTGCCCCGAGATGACCCGCTCAGCGGGTGACTCTCAGCACAAACGGCGACTCTCGGCAGACACTTCTCGCCGAGCATGACCGTTCCGGTCGAGATACCCCGGTGCGCCAGGGAAACTCGACCGCAAGTGTCAAACTCGGCGGATGCGGAGACAGCGGATGCTGCGGGTGGCGGATGCGAGTGGCCGCGCTCGACCAGGGACGGAGCTACTCGCGCAAGCTCGCGTTGAACCGCGCCGCCGCGACGGACACGCCGTCGAGCTTGGCCGCGCTGGCCTCAGCCGCGGTCAGCGTGCGATCCGGCGCCCGGAAGCGCAGCGCGAAGGTCAACGACTTGAGCCCGGATGCGACGCCGGCACCCCGGTAGTCGTCGACGAGTTCGATGTGCTCGAGCAATGATCCCGCGCCATCCTGCACGGCAGCGAGAACGTCGCCGGCCGCAACCGACGCGTCGACGACGAGCGACAGATCCTGCGTCGCCGCCGGCATCGTTCCGATCGGGCTGGCCACGATCTGCGGGTCGGCCAGCTCAATGATCAGCGAGAGGTCGAGCTCGGCAACGCCGACGACGCTCGGAAGTTCTGCCGCGCGTGCGACGGCGGGCAGCAGCTCGCCGGCGAACCCGACAACGACCTCTTCGCCATCCGCTGTCACGAACAGTTCGGCGGTGCGACCGGGGTGCATCGCCTGGTGGCTGCCCTGGCGCACACCGATGCGCGCACCGGTGGCGAGGGCGACCTGCTGCACGGCGGCGAGGGCATCTTGCCAGCTGGCGGCGACCGGGGTCTGACCGGGCTGGTGGGTGACCACATTGCCGGTGAGCACGACGGCGACGAAGTGCGGCTGCGGCGGGATGCCGGCGTTCAGCTCTGCCTCGAGGGCATCGCTCGGGCGCACGGCGCCGGGCGGCAGGGTTGCCGCGCCATACGTCACGCCGGGTTCCGGGCGAAAGACCAGGCCCTGCTCGAAGATCGAGAGGTTCACCAGGCCGCGTGAGCGGTTGCGGTGTGCGATCTGCAGCAGGCCAGGCAGGATCGAGGTGCGCAGGAACGGCACCTCCCCGTCGAGCGGGTTGGCGATCTTGATCTGGGCAACTCCGCCGGCGTCGGGCGAACCGAAGAGGTCGTTCTGCTTCTCCGACACGAACGGGTAGGCGAGCACCTCGGTGTGACCGGCGGCAGCCAACGTCGTCGCGACGGCACGGCGCAACACCTGTGCACGGGTCAGGCCGCGGCCGGGCGGCGCGATCGGCAGCACCGACGGGATGCGGTCGTAGCCGACGATGCGGGCCACTTCCTCGGCCAGCGTCCACTTATCGGTCAGGTCGGGGCGCCAGCTCGGCGGTGTGACGGCCAAACCGGTCTCGGTCTCGGCCAGGGATGCGCCGATCTCGGCCAGCGAGGTGCGCACCTCGGCCGCGGTGTACTCCAGTCCGATCAGGCCGGAGATGAAGCCCTTCGGCAAGTCGATGGCGACCGCGTCCGGCGTCGCGTCGTGCAGCGAGCCGAGGTCATCGGCCACTCCCCCGGCGAGCTCGACGAGCAGCTGAACGACGCGCGCGGCAGCGACAACGGCGACAGCCGGGTCGACGCCACGCTCGAAACGCTTGGATGCCTCGCTCGGCAGCTTGTGCCGGCGCGCGGCACGTGCGATCGACACCGGGTCGAAGTTCGCCGATTCGATCAGCACGTTGCGGGTGGTTGCGCCGACCTCGGTCGAGGCTCCGCCCATGACGCCGGCGAGGGCGATCGGGCCGGAGTCGTCGGCGATCAGCAGGTCTTCTGGGCTGAGCGTGCGGCTGACGCCGTCGAGCGTCTCCAGCTTCTCGCCGGGCTGGGCGCGGCGCACGAGCATGCCGCCGGCCAGCTTGTCGAAGTCGTAGCCGCCGATCGGCTGGCCGAGTTCGAGCATGACGTAGTTGGTGACGTCGACGACGAGCGACACCGAGCGCATGCCGGCCAGCTTGAGGCGGGCGATCATCCAGGCCGGGGTCGGCGTGCTCGGGTCGACGCCGCGCACGACGCGCGTGACGAACACGCTCGCACCGACGCGGCCGCGAATCGGAGCCTGGTCGTCGATGGTGACCGGGAACTCCGAGGCGACAGTGACCGGCGGAACCGACAGGGCCGGGTCGCGGAAGTCCGCACCCGTCGCATGCGAGTACTCACGGGCAATGCCACGAATCGAGAAGGCGTAGCCACGATCGGGGGTGACGTTGACCTCGACGGCCGCGTCGTCCAGACCCAGCAGAGTCAACGCATCCGCACCGACCTCTGCATCAAGTCCGAGCTCGACCAGGCGCAGGATGCCGTCGTGCTCGTCGCCGAGACCGAGCTCACGAGCCGAGGCGATCATGCCGTCTGACACGTGACCGTAGGTCTTGCGGGCGGCGATCGGGAACGGTCCGGGCAGCACGGAGCCTGGCAGGGTCACGACGACCTTGTCTCCGACGAAGAAGTTGTGGGCACCGCAGACGATGCCGTGGATGGCCGGACCGCCGTCGGCGGCGAGCTCGACACCCGTGGGCGCGACGCGCACCTGACACCAGCGGATGGTCTTGCCGTTGGACTGCGGCTCCTCGTCGAAGGAGAGCACCTCGCCGACGACGACCGGACCGGTCACCTCGAAACGGTGGATCTCTACTTCCTCAAGACCCACGCTGACCAGGGCGGCGTGCACGTCTTCCGGTGTGGTTCCGGCTTCCAGGTCGACGTACTCGCCGAGCCAGCTCAGTGGGACGCGCATCAGACGTTCATCCCGTACTGCTGGCTGAACCGAACATCGCCCTCGACCATGTCGTGCATATCCTTTACATCGTTTCTGAACATCAGTGCCCGTTCGACGCCGACGCCGAATGCGAATCCGGAGTAGACCTCCGGGTCGATTCCGGCCGAGCGCAGCACATTGGCGTTGACCATGCCGCAGCCGCCCCACTCGATCCAGCGGGCGCCGCCCGAGAAGGTCGGGTGCCAGAGGTCGAGCTCGGCGCTCGGCTCGGTGAACGGAAAGTAGTTGGGGCGCAGGCGCACCTTGGCCTCGTCGCCGAACATGGCCTTGACGAAGTGGTCAAGCGTGCCGCGCAGGTGAGCCATGGTCAGGCCCTTGTCGATGGCGATGCCCTCGATCTGGGTGAAGACCGGGGTGTGCGTGGCGTCGAGCTCGTCGGTGCGGTAGACCCGGCCGGGCGCGACGACGTAGACCGGCAGTTCGCGGCTGAGCAGGGCGCGCAGCTGTACCGGTGAGGTGTGGGTGCGCAGCACGAGGTGCGCGTTGGTCGGCTCGATGAAGAAGGTGTCCTGCATCGCGCGGGCCGGGTGGTCCTCGTCGAAGTTGAGCGCGTCGAAGTTGAACCATTCGCTCTCGAGCTCCGGGCCCTCTGCAACTTCCCAGCCCATGCCGACGAAGACGTCGGCGATGCGCTCCTGCAACAGGGGCAGCGGATGCCGCGCACCGGCCGTCCAGGTGGAGGCGGCGGCCGTGACGTCAACGGCTTCGGCCGCGAGCTGAGCCGTCGCTTCGGCCTCGACGATCTCGGCTTCCTTGGCGGCGAGTGCCTGGTTGACCCGCCCGCGGGCGCCGCCGACGAGCTTGCCGGCTGCGGCCTTCTGGTCGCCGGGAACGCTGCGCATCAGCGCGTTGAACTGTGCGAGCGGGGAAAACTCGCCGGTGTGCTCGGTGCGCACGGTCTTGAGGGCAGCGGAATCGGTGGCTGCGGAAATGGCGGCGAGGGCGGCATCGACAGCCGCGCTCACGCCTGATTCAGTGATTTCAGCGGGGTCGCTGTTCATAGGCTCTGACACGAGACCCAAGTTTAGTGCGTGCGGCTGCGTCGGCCACCTGCGTCACCCACCTGCCGTCGATCGCTAGATCTCGCCGGCTCGGAGTTCGATCTTTTCCACGTCAACCGGTTTCAACTCTCGCTGGCTGCCGCGGCTGCGAACCTCGACCCACTTCGCGAGCCCGGCGAGCAACAGACAGAGCGCGACGTAGATGGCGCCGAAGACCAGAGTCGCCGGAATGATGGGTGAGCCGTACGTCACCTGCGATCCGTAGAACTTCGCGAGGTACAGCAGTTCGTTGAACGTGACGATGAATCCGAGCGCCGTGTCCTTCAGTACGACGACCAGCTGCGAGATGATCACGGGCATCATCGCCCTGATCGCCTGGGGATAGAGCACGAGACGCATCACGCCGCTCTTGCGCAGGCCGATCGCATACGCGGCCTCCTTCTGTCCGTTCGGCAGCGACTCAACGCCGGCACGAAACACCTCGGCCAGAACCGGACCGTTGTAGAGGGTCAGGGCCGTTACCACCGCGACCAGCGGGGTGACGAACGTCACCCCGAGCGGCGGCAGCCCGTAGTACATGATCATCATCAGGATCAGCACGGGTATTGCCCTGAACAGTTCGATGAACAGAGTCACGGGAACCCGAATCCAGGCGTGTGCCGAAAGGCGCCCGATCGAGAGCAGCAGCCCCAGGATCATGCTGAACACCGCAGCGAGACCGAACGCCGTGAGCGTGGACAGGGTGGCTTTCACGATCGCTTGCTGCACGAGTGGAAAGGTGAAGATCCGCCACTTCGCGGCAGTGAACTGCCCCGTTACCGAGAAGCGGTAGAGGATGAAGGCCAGAATGCCCAACACAACGAGCACCGTGACGATGCCCAAGATGCGATTGCGCCGGATGGCCCGTGGGCCAGGCACGTCATACAGAACGCTGCTCATCGCAACACCTTCCATCGGCGCTCGAGATATCGCTGCAGGAGGGAGAGCAGCCCGACCAGGAGCACGAAGATGGCGGCAACCCAGAGCAGCACCACGATGGCCGGTTCACCACGTTCAGAGAGGTTGGCCCTGATCGAGCCGGCTTCGGCCACCGAGAAGCCGGCGGCGACTGTCGTGTTCTTCAGAAGCGCGATGAACACACTCATCATCGGCGGAATGACCGCGCGCATGGCCTGCGGCATGACGACGAGCGTCATGGTCTGCGCAAACGGCAAGCCGATCGCCCGCGCAGCCTCTGCCTGCCCGACGGGCACCGTGTTGAAGCCGGAGCGCAGCACCTCTGCGACATACGTCGCCGTGTACAGGCTGAGCGCGATGATGGCGAGCACTTCGTACGGCCAGGGGATGAGGCCGAGTTTCGGGTAGCCGAAGGCGAAGAAGAACATGATCAGCGTCAACGGGGTGTTGCGAACCAGGTTGACGTACACGGTGCCGACGCCGCGCATGATCGGTACCGGCGACACGCGCATCGCGCCGACGGCAGTGCCGAGGATCAAGGCGAAGATCGCCGAGAAGAAGAAGAGAATCAGTGTGTTTCGAAACCCCGACACAAATAGGTCGAGGTTGTTGATCAGTGTGTCCATGCCGGATGCTTCTCACTCCCGCTCGTGACGTTCACATGCGGCGGATGCCCACCACACGTCGATCCACGCGGTGGCAGTCCCCGAGAGGGAACGGCCACCACGTGCTGTCGCCACTAGTACTGGTCGACCGCTGGCTGTTCCACGCTGGTTCCGGACTGGCCGAGGGTGGCGTCGTAGATCGCAGTCCACGTCTCGCCACCATTGGTGAACATCTCATTGATGAAGGTGCGCAGCGCGTCGTCGCCCTTCGGGAGGCCAACACCGTAGTTCTCGACGGTGAACGGCTCGCCCACCACCTTGAGCACATCCGGTTCTTGCGCCGCATACCCGATCAGGATCGCGGCATCCGTTGTGACAGCGTCGACCGAGCCGTCCTTCAGCGCGTCAACGCACTGCGAGTAGGTGTCAAACTCCACCGTCTTGGTGTCGGGGAAGTTGTCCCTGATGTTCTGGATCGGCGTTGAACCTGTCGCAGAGCAGACAGTCTTTCCGGCAAGATCCTTTTCACTCGTGATGTCGGAGTTGTCGGCGGCCACCAGCAGTCCCTGCCCGGTCACGAAGTAGGGTCCGGCAAAATCAATCTGTTCCTTGCGCTTGTCGGTGATCGAATAGGTGCCGACGTAGTAGTCGATATCGCCGTTGACGATCGCTGCTTCACGGTTTGCACTGGGGATGGCGACGAACTCGATCTTGTCCTCGGAGAAGCCGAGCGAGGCGGCGATCCAGCGCGCGATGTCGATGTCGAACCCGGTGCGTTCGCCCGTGGCCGCGTCGAGGTAGCCGAGGCCCGGCTGGTCTTCCTTCACCCCGACCTTGACCGAGCCACGCTCGGTCATGGCGTCAAAGGTGGGGCTGCCGGTCAGGGCGACGTCGGTCGCCACCTCGAAGGGGGCGGTCGGTGTGGATCCGGCATCCGTCGAGCCGGTGGTTCCCGAGTCGGAACCCGAACATCCCGCCAAGGCGAGCGCTGCAACGGCCACAACGGCCAGGAGAGTCATTCTCTTTCGCATTTTTCGTCCCTTTCTTGGTGCGGGGCGGCAGGCCGCCCCCGGCTCAGTGACTCGCAGTCAATGCGAGAGCAGTTTCGACAAGAAATCCTTGGCCCGGGTGCTGCGCGGCGTGGTGAAGAACTCCTCGGGGGTCGCTTCCTCGACGATCTCGCCGTCGGCCATGAAGATGACCCGGTCGGCGGCCTTGCGAGCGAAGCCCATCTCGTGGGTGACCACGATCATGGTCATTCCGTCGTTGGCGAGATCGATCATCACCTCGAGCACCTCGTTGATCATCTCCGGATCGAGCGCGCTGGTCGGCTCGTCGAGGAGAATCACCTTCGGGTCCATGGCCAGGGCGCGGGCAATGGCCACGCGCTGCTGCTGGCCGCCCGACAGCTGGGCCGGCATCTTTTTCGCCTGATTGGCGACGCCGACACGTTCGAGCAGTTGCATCGCCCGGGCTTCGGCCTCGCGCCGGGAGACGCCCCGCACCTTGATCGGGCCGAGGGTCACGTTCTCGAGCACGGTCTTGTGCGCGAACAGATTGAACGACTGAAAGACCATGCCCACATCGGCGCGCAGGTGTGCGAGAGCCTTGCCCTCAGCCGGAAGCACCTGGCCGTCGATGCTGATCACACCATCGTCGATGGTCTCGAGTCGGTTGATCGCCCGGCACAGCGTCGACTTACCAGAGCCGCTCGGGCCGATGACCACGACGACCTCGCCGCGATTGACCTGGGCATTGATGTTCTTCAGCACGTGAAGTTCACCGAAATGCTTGTTGACGTCGGTTACGACGACGAGAGGCTCACCGCGGCGCACAGTGATATTCGACGTCGGGGGTAGAGACTCAGAATTCTCCATGCCCCCCAACCTAGGGTAGGAGGGTTCGTCTTCCCTATGGCTGTGGCCCGACGGTTACCGAGTTGTAACACGTCGGCGTGCGGTCGCACGCCGACATGCACGACCCAGTTGCTGGCTTAGCTGCGCTGCGCGAAGGCGCTTTCGTAGAGGCAGACGGATGCGGCGGTTGCGAGGTTCATCGACTCGGCGTGGCCGTAGAGCGGCACAGACACCGACTGGTCGGCGAGCAGCAGATCGTCGTCGGTGAGGCCACGTGCCTCGTTGCCGAACAGCCAGGCCGTCGGCTTGGCGAGCAGCCCCGAGTTGCGAGCCTCCAGGAGGTCACCGCCCTTGACGTCGGCGGCGAGGATCTGCAGGCCGGCCGAGCGCGCACGCTCGCGCACATCGATCAGGTTGGCGCCGACGGCGACCGGGAGGTGGAAGATCGAGCCGGTCGACGAACGCACAACCTTGGGGTTGTACAGGTCAACGCTGCGACCCGTGAAGATCACGGCGTCCGCACCGGCGGCATCCGCTGCACGGATGATCGTGCCGGCGTTGCCGGGATCGCGCACCTCTTCGAGAATGGCAATGAGCTTGGGCTCGTTGTTGAAGATGTCTTTGACCGAGGTCGGGAACTGGTGGCAGACCGCGACGAAACCCTGCGGCGTGACGGTGTCGGCCATCGCGTCGATGACCTGTTCGCTGACGAACTCGATGTCGACGCCGGCGTCGGTGGCCAGCTGAGCGATCTCGACGTAGCGCTCGAGCGCGGTCGGGGTGGCGTACAGCTCAACGACCAGGTTGGGGCGGAAGGTCAGCGCTTCAGAGACAGCCTGGGGGCCTTCGAGAAGAAACATTCCCGTCTCTAAGCGAGCGGCACGCTTTTCGAGTTTGGCAACGGCGCGAACACGCGGGGAACGGGGGTTATCAAGCATGGGTCAAGCCTACTTGAGGCTTTCTCGCCCCGAGGCCGAAAACGAGGTCGAAACGCTGCTGGAAGAGCGCCGACTCAGAGCCGGGACCGGGCCGAAATGCAGAACGGGAGCAGGCGGTGAAGCCTGCTCCCGTTCGGAGGTAAAGCGAGGTAGAGCCTGCGCAGTCAATCTGCACAGTCGTCTGACCTGCACAGTCGTCTGACTACGCGGCGACCTTCGGTGCCGAGGTGTCAGCCGGAAGAGCCTTCTTGGCGGACTCAACGAGAGCCGCGAACGTGGCGGGCTCGTTGACGGCCAGCTCGGCCAGCATGCGACGGTCAACCTTGATGTCTGCAAGACCGAGGCCCTGGATCAGACGGTTGTAGGTCAGGCCGTTGGCACGCGATGCCGCGTTGATGCGCTGGATCCACAGGCGACGGAAGTCACCCTTGCGGGCACGACGGTCGCGGTAGCTGTAAACCAGCGAGTGTGTGACCTGCTCCTTGGCCTTGCGGTACAGGCGTGAACGCTGTCCGCGGTAGCCCGAGGCGCGCTCAAGGATGACGCGACGCTTCTTGTGGGCGTTGACGGCCCTCTTTACTCTTGCCATTTTTCTATATTCCTAACGAGATAACGAGGGTCTTAGTGACCGAGAAGCTTCTTGGCGGTCTTGCTGTCGGCCTTTGACAGCACCTGGTCCTGGTTCAGGCGAGCCTTGCGCTTGGCAGACTTGACCTCCAGGTTGTGACGCATTCCAGCCTGCTGCTTCATGACCTTGCCGCTACCGGTGATCTTGAATCGCTTCTTGGCCCCGGAGTGGGTCTTCTGCTTAGGCATTCTTTTCCTCCTGTTTCGCTGCTTTATCAGCAGCACGGTGTGCGAGGGCCTCGCCCTTGACCTCTGATTTGTTCTTCAGGGGGCCAATGACCATGACCATATTTCGACCGTCGATGGTGGGGGTCGATTCGACCGAACCGAACTCCGCCACATCCTCGGCAAATCTTTGAAGCAGACGTACGCCCTGGTCGGGACGCGACTGCTCACGTCCACGGAACAAAATCATTGCCTTGACCTTGTCGCCGGCCTTCAGGAAGCCCTCGGCGCGCTTGCGCTTGGTTTCGTAGTCGTGCTTGTCAATCTTGAGGCGGAAACGAACCTCTTTCAGGATCGTGTTCGCCTGGTTGCGCCTGGCCTCTTTGGCCTTCTGCGCAGCCTCGTACTTGAATTTGCCGTAGTCCATGATCTTGGCAACCGGCGGCTTGGACGTGGGAGCTACCTCGACGAGGTCGAGATCTGCTTCCTGTGCCATGCGCAGGGCAACATCAATGGCCACGACCCCGATCTGCTCACCGGCGGGGCCGACGAGACGAACTTCAGGGACGCGGATACGGTCATTTGTACGGGGATCGCTGATGCGTCGCTCCTCTTTCTCAATCTTCGTGGCTACAACAGGTGACGGATGTCGCCCGTGACGAAGTGAGAAATCACGCGTATAACTTGCACGAAATTACTTTCGCCAAACTACACACGACACCCTGTCTACCGCCTCAGAACTGAACCCAGTGCCGAGCCGGCGGAGTGCAAACTACCCGGTAACCTTGATGAAGCGGTCAAGCGCGGGTGGGAGATTATCCACTTTCGTACCGGAGCTATTGCCCCGGAGCCGCGTCGAGTCTAGCAGAGGATGGCAGTGAGTAACACATTTGATCAGGATGACGCAGCGCAGGCCACGCGGGACATCGCCGATGTCGCCGCAATTGAGGTCATCACGACCGCTGCAGTGCACTTGATGAGTGCCGCCGCGGTCAAGTGCGGACTGGCCGATGATCCAGAGAGCCAGCTCGACCTGGACGAGGCACGCAAGCTCATCACCGCCCTCGCCGGCCTGGTGACGGCATCCGCCCCCGACATCTCAGACATGCACGCACGCAGCCTGCGCGACGGCTTGCGTTCGCTGCAGCTGGCGTTCCGTGAGGCGTCGGCGATTCCCGACCCGATCGGCCAGGGCCCCGGCGAGAAGTACACCGGTCCGGTCAACTAGTTCGCTAGCCAGACGTTCTCGATGAGCAGGTCGCCCAGGCGGCCCGCTCATCGTTGAGCGTGGCGTTGCCGCTGTCGCGGTTGGCCACTGTCATGTCTGGCACTGTGGGCACCAATAGGTGACGCGCAACTCCAGGTCGGTGCGGCCGAGTTCGCCTCGGAGGATCCGGGTGCCGCACCGACGGCACGGCAGTCCTTCGCGGGAGTAGACCCAACTGTGTGCGCCCGTTCTTGTGTCGCCGGTCGTGGTGCGCCGGTCGCGGTCGCGGTTGGCCTCGATCAGCCGTTTGGCCAGGGCGATCATCGCCGGCACGTCGGCCATTTCGCCGACGCGCCTGGTCGGGAGCACGCCCCGCAAGAAGCACAGTTCATTGACGTATTCGTTGCCGAGACCCGCGAGATTGCGCTGGTCGGCCAGTGCGACGGCAATGGGGCGCTCTGGACGCTGCTCCATCCGCAGCAACGCCTCACCCGCGTCCCAGTCCTCGCCGAGCAGGTCGGGACCGAGGTAGTCCAGCGCCTGCGCCTCGTCGGCGAGCGGGAGGATCTCCAGGATGCCGAGGTCGAATCCGACCGCCACCCAGTCATCCGTTTCGAGAATGGCGCGCGCCTGCCAGGCTGGCCTTTTCCAGTGGCTGCCCGGCCGGTAGAGGTGCCAGGAGCCCTCCATCTTCAAATGCGAATGGATGCTGGTCTCCCCCACTCTGATCAGCAGATGCTTTCCGCGGCTCGCCACCTCGTGCACGGTCTCGCCGGCCAGGTTCACCGTCGCGAATCGGGGAACACGGAAGTCGCTGCGGGTGAGCACTGCACCACGCAGGGCCGCATCGAGGTTTCGGGCAGTGCGGAACACTGTGTCGCCCTCCGGCACATCAACTCCTCATCTTCAGCCCGCGTGGAATCGCTCCAAAGCCAACGGCTTGCAACGCGTGGCCGAGCTGCGTGCCGATGATGAACCGGCCGTTCACCGTCTCAACACCGAGCTGCGCGACACCCCTGCGGGTGATCAACTGGGCCACTGCCGCTGCGGCGGCCGACACGACCTGATCGTCGTCGCTGAACGACAGAATCGACTTGCCTCCGCGTTCGATATAGAGCACCAGCTCACCATCGACGATGACGACGAGCGCACCTGCCCTGCGTCCTGGACGGTGACTGGTGCCCTCCGGCAGCGGCGGCCAGGCCAATGCCGCACCGTACGGGTTCGCCGGGTCCGTCGCGGCGAGGGCCACCACGTCCTGCCGCCCGGCCTCCCGCCTGCGCTCCTGCTCTGACGGCGTGGGTAGCGACGCACGCAGCCGGTCGATCGACCCGCCGGTGGCGAACTGGGCGGCGCCGAGTCCGTCGACGAAGTAGCCGCGGCGGGCGCGGCCGAGTTCTTCGAAACCGGAGAGCGTGCGATACACGAGCGCGAACCCACCCGTGATCCCCTCGCTCATCACCGCGCCCCTGGTCACCACTCCATAGCGTTCGAGCAGCGTCTCCCCCAGCGCGTGAGCCCTGACGGTGGGCGACTGCTCGGCCAGCGGCACGATCGACCAACGCCCTGCGACGCTCGGCGGACCGGTTCGGCTCGGCATGGTCGGCCTCGGCATTGCTCTCCCTCGGTGCAGGCGTGAGCGCGGCGCTGATCTGGCCTGGCGGTGAGCGGTGTGTCCGCCTGCGATGAGGGCACGAATGGGCGCGAAGGTGTCGTTGTTGACGAGCCCGGCCCACACCAGATCCCAGAGCGCGGTGACCAGTTCGGCGTCGTCCTGACTCCCCACCGCATCGGCGAGCTGGCGAAAGAAGAATGCGCCCCCACCGCCGAGCGTGGTCAGCACCTCCCGCTGCAGTGGCGTGGTCTCCCCGTCTGGCAGCAACGGCAGGCTGAGCGGGGCAGTCTCCGCCAGGTGCAAGCTCACCCAGCCGTCATTGCCGGCCAGCGTGCCTGCCCCTGCCCACAGCACTTCGCCGGTGGCTGTCAGTTCGTCGAGCATCGTCGGTGAATAGTCGGACACGCGCGATGGTAACACCAGGGATTCCCACGCCGACGCCGGAATGCGCACGCCTTCGAGCTGTTCGATGACGGATGCCACGCCATCGATTCCGCGCAGCGCGCCGCCGACGTGTTGCCAGGCTGGCAGAAACCGGCCGATCGCCACCTGGTCGACGGGTTCCACCTCGTGTCGAAGCGCGGCAAGCGAGCGGCGGCGAAGCCTGCGCAAGACCTCACTGTCGCACCACTCTGCACCGCTGCCGGTCGGACGGAACTCGCCCTCGATGACGCGGCGCGCCCCGGCGAGACGGTGCAGCGCCACATCGGCCACGGCAGCGCCCAGGCCGAACCGCAGAGCGACTTCTGTGCTCGTGAACGGGCCATGGGTGCGGGCGTACCGGCTGACGAGGTCGCCGAGCGGATCGGACACCGGTTCGGTGAAGGCCTCCGGCACACCGAGCGGCAGCGGCACACCCAGTGCATCCCGCAGCCGGCTCGCATCCTCAATCGCCGCCCACCAGTCGCCCCCGGCGAACCGCACCTGGATCGCCCGCTTCGTTGCAACGAGCTGGTGCAGGTGGTGGTCGGTCTCCGCCGGGTTCTCCAGCCTTTCTTCGACCTCCGCACTTGTCAGCGGCCCCAGGCCGCGCAACAGGTCGATGGCGCCTTCGAGTCCTCGTGCCTTGCGCTCGGGCGCGAGCCTCTGAAGTTCCAGCTCCACCTCGTCCGTCACCGCGGGGTCGAGCAGCTCCCGCAACTCAACCCGGCCGAGGAGTTCGGCCAGCAGCATGGAGTCGATCGACAGCGCCGTCGCCCGGCGTTCGGCCAGCGGGGAGTCCCCTTCGTACATGAAAGCAGCCACGTAACCGAACAGCAGGGTGCTCGCAAACGGGCTGGCGACATCCGTTGTGGTTTCGACGAGGCGCACGGAACGCGCGGCGATCTGCCGGGCGAGCTCGGTGAGCGCCGGGAGGTCGTAGACGTCTTGCAGGCACTCCCTCACCGTCTCCAGGATGATGGGGAACGTCGGAAACTCGCGGGCGACGTCCAGCAGCTGCGAGGCCTTCTGGCGCTGCTGCCAGAGCGGCGATCGGCGACCGGGGTTGTAGCGGGGCAACAGCAGGGCGCGCGCGGCACACTCCCTGAAGCGGGAGGCGAACAGGGCAGAGCCCCCCACCTCGTCTGTCACGAGCTGTTCGAGTTCATCGGGATCGAAGACGAAGAGCTCGGCGCCGGGCGGCTCTTTCTCGGTGTCGGGGATGCGCACCACGATGCCGTCGTCGCTGGCCATGCAGCTGCCGTCGATGCCGAAGCGCTCGCGCACCCGCGCACCGATAGCCAGCGCCCACGGCGCGTGAACCTGCATGCCGAACGGCGAGTGCAGCACGACCCGCCAGTCACCGAGTTCGTCTCTGAAACGCTCGACCACGAGCGTGCGGTCGGTGGGCAGATGGCCGGTGGCCGCTTGTTGCTCCTGAAGAAAGGCGAGCAGGTTGTTGGCCGCGCGGTCGTCGAGCCCTCCGGCCGCACACCGCGCCTGCGCGTCTGAGGGAGAAGCGGATGCCAGCTCCCGCACATACTCGCCGATGGCTCGTCCCAGCTCCACGGGGCGGCCCAGCCCATCGCCCTTCCAGAACGGCAATCGTCCTGGCTGACCGAAGGCCGGAACCACGTGTACTCGATCGTGCGTGATCTCCTGGATGCGCCAGCTCGTCGTGCCGAGCGCGAAGACATCGCCGACCCGAGACTCGTAGACCATCTCTTCGTCGAGTTCGCCGACCCTTCGGCCCTGACTGGTCGCCGAGTCTGTTGCGCCGACCATGAAGACGCCGAACAAACCGCGATCGGGGATCGTGCCGCCGCTGGTGACCGCGAGCCGTTGCGCACCGGGGCGGCCGGTCAGCGTGCCGGTGTCGCGATCCCAGATGATGCGGGGGCGCAACTCGGCGAATTGGTCGGAGGGATACCGCCCGGCGAGCAGGTCGAGGGTGGCCTCATAGGCGGAGCGGGGCAGCGATTGGAACGGCGCGCTGCGCCGGAGCGTGACGAACCATTCTTCGGCGTCGATCGGTTCGAGCGCGCAGGCCGCCACCGTGTGTTGGGCGAGGATGTCGAGTGGGTTGGCTGGGACCGCAATCGACTCGATCATGCCGGCCGTCATCCGCTCGGCGGCGACAGCGGAGTGAATGAGGTCGGCCCTGTGCTTCGGATAGATGATGCCGCGCGAGATCTCCCCCACCTGGTGACCTGCCCGCCCGACCCGCTGCAGGCCGCTGGCGACGGAAGGAGGCGACTCCACCTGCACAACCAGGTCAACGGCGCCCATGTCGATGCCGAGCTCCAGGCTCGAGGTGGCCACCACGCATCGTAGCTGGCCGGATTTCAGATCGTCTTCGATCTGGGCCCGTTGCTCCTTGCTCACCGAACCGTGGTGGGCGCGGGCGAGGAGCGGGTCGGCGCCGAGAGTTTGCCCGGCCGCCCCCATCAGCGCGGCCGGGGCGCGGGTGGGCGCGGCCACCGCGGCCGAAGACACCAGGGCGGTGAGGGGCATGTCAGCCGTGACCAGCTCCTGACGTTCTGCGTAGATCTCGTTGAACCGGGCGGTGAGACGCTCGGCAAGCCGCCGTGAATTCGCGAACACGATCGCCGACGAATGCGTCAGGATCTGGTCGACGATCGCCTCCTCAACATGCGGCCAGATAGAACCGGCCTGGGGAGCCGATGCTGCGGCGCTGCCCTCCCGCTCGGCCGGCGGGGCGATCTGGCTCATGTCTTCGACCGGCACAACGACCGAGAGGTCGAAGCGCTTCCCGCTGGGCGGCGCAACGATCTCAACCGGCGCACTCGCGGAGAGGAAGCGGGCGACCTCGCTCGGTGGCCGCACGGTGGCAGACAGGCCGATCCGCTGCGCAGGCCGCTCGAGCATGGCGTCGAGGCGCTCCAGAGACACGGCCAGGTGTGCACCCCGCTTCGTCGCGGCGACAGCGTGGATCTCGTCGACGATCACGGTGTCGACGGTGCGCAGGGTGTCGCGCGCCGCCGAGGTGAGCATGAGGAACAGCGACTCCGGCGTCGTGATCAGGATGTCTGGCGGGTTCTTGATCAGCCGTCGCCGCTCTGTGCTCGGCGTATCGCCAGAGCGCAGCCCAACCGTGACGAGTGGGGGTTCGGCGCCTAAACGGCGTGCGGCCCGCCCGATTCCGATCAGCGGTGCCCGCAGATTGCGTTCGACGTCGACGCCCAGTGCCTTGAGCGGCGAGATGTACAGCACGCGGGTGCCGCGCGTTGCCGGGAGCGCGGCGACGTGACCGGAGCCGGCCGGACGGGAGCCGTCGGCCTGTTCGGCCGTGCTGGGCTGGCCGGCAAGCCGGTCGATCGCCCAGAGAAACGCCGCCAGGGTCTTGCCCGAACCCGTGGGGGCAACGACCAGGGCGTGCGAGCCGCGGGAGATCGCGTCCCAGGCACCGAGCTGGACCTCGGTGGGAGCGGCGAACGCCTCGCCGAACCACGCCAGCGTCGCAGGCGAGAATCGGCCAGTGATCGGTTCCATGTCACCATCCTGAACGACTCCCCCGACATTCCCTAGGGCAATTCGGGCGATCCGGTTGCTCGCCCTGCACCGGGCAGCCGGCTACACGGAGGCGATCAGCTGCACCTTCAGGGAATCAACCGCCGTCGCGATCACATCGTTCGCCGCCCACCGCGCGGCAAGCCGAGCCATGACAGCGTCGAGATCGACCTGGGTCAGCCCGTCAATCAGTTCCAACCGCACGATCAGCTCCGGCCCGGCCAGGCGGGAGTCCGGATCCCCCGACACCAGGGTGACGCTGAGCACCGAGAGTTCCGACGCGATCGACTCGTCGAAGGCGTCGGCCACGGTACGACTCGCATAACTGGGCGTCCACGGCAGACTCTGTGCGATCGCCCAGAGCGCCGGGCGCCGCACGACGAACTCGGTCGGTGCGATCGGGTCGAGCACCACCAGATCTGTCTCTTCCTGCGCCGCGGCCAGCGCGACCCGCACGGCATCCGCCGGCACCGGGCGCGCGTCGGAATTCCAGGCCGCCATGGTGGCTGCCGACGAAAACACCGGCAGCACATTGCGTCCGTCTGGTCCGGCCACCGTGATGATCGAGAGCTCTTGGCTCTTGTCGATCGTCAGACCGTGTTCGCTGGTTCCGGCCTCACCGAGCTCGGCGATCAGCGGGATCAGCAGGCGCGACCCCCTGAGGGCGTCGATGACGCTCTCTTCGCCGACTTCGCGCGCGCGAAAGGCCCGCAGCGCTTCGGCGAGAAGCGGCGGCGTTGTGCCGTCATCCTCGGCGTGCTCGTTGGGTTCGAACTCGCGCCCGGCCCAGGGCTGGCCCGCCGAGTCGGAGGGTCCGCCAGGGCGGCCGGTGGATCCGAGGTTATGAGCCGGAGACATCCAGCGCCTCAGGCAGCGTGAATGCACCCGCGTAGAGTGCCTTGCCGACGATGGCGCCCTCGAGCCCCTGGGGCACGAGCTGGCGCAGTTCGATCAGGTCGTCGAGGCTTGAAATGCCGCCGGATGCGATCACCGGGCGGTGGGTGCGGTCCATCACCTGGCGTAGCAGGTCGACGTTCGGGCCCTGCAATGTGCCGTCCTTCGTGACGTCGGTGACCACGTAGCGGGCGCAGCCGGCGTCTTCGAGGCGGTCGAGCACCTGCCAGATGTCTCCGCCGTCTTTGGTCCAGCCGCGGGCAGAAAGGGTGGTGCCGCGCACGTCGAGACCGACGGCGATGGCCTCGCCGTAGCGGGCGATCACGCTGGCCGCCCACTCGGGGTTCTCCAGCGCCGCCGTGCCGAGGTTGATGCGCTTGACCCCGGTACCGAGAGCGGCCTCGAGCGACTCGTCGTCACGGATGCCGCCGGACAGCTCGACGTTCACGCCGCGAACCTGCTTGATGACCTTCTTGATCACGCTCGTGTTGTTGCCACGGCCGAAGGCGGCGTCGAGGTCGACGAGGTGAATCCACTCGGCGCCCTGGTCGGCCCAATCGGCGGCGGCGTCGACCGGGTCGCCGTAGTTGGTCTCGGTGCCCGCTTCGCCCTGCGTGAGCCGCACGGCCTTTCCACCGGCCACATCAACAGCGGGCAGAAGCACGAGACGCGGTGTTGTATTGAACTCACTCATGGGATGTCCTCAATCGGGGTGGCCGCTGGGCGGCCGAAATCAACATTTGATTCTACTCGCGCGACCTGAGTGATCGTGTCGATCAGACGCGATGCACAGCCCCACAGCCGGCAGCCAAACGACCGGTGTCCGAACAACCGGCGGCCGCTCAGCTCGTCGCTGCGTGGCTAGTGGCGCAGTGACTCGAGCCAGTTCGCCAGCAGTCGGATGCCGGCCTCTCCGGATTTCTCCGGGTGAAATTGTGTGGCGGTAAGCGGACCGTTCTCGATCGCTGCCAAGAACTTTCCGCCGTGGTCGGCCCAGGTCAGCTTCGGTACCGGGAACGGCGGCTCCACTTCCAGCGTCCATTCCTGCGCGGCATAGGAGTGCACGAAGTAGAACCGCTCGTCGGCAAGACCGCGGAACAGCACCGAATCCTCGGGCGCTTCAACGGTGTTCCAGCCCATGTGCGGAAGCACCGGCGCCTTCAACTGCGTCACGGTGCCCGGCCACTCGCCGAGGCCTTCCGTGTCGACGCCGCGTTCGACGCCGTGCTCGAACATCACCTGCATGCCCACGCAGATGCCGAGTACCGGCCGGCCGCCGGCAAGGCGCCGATCGATGATCTCGTCTCCGTAGACATCCTTCAGCGCCCTCATCACCGCGCTGAACGCGCCGACACCGGGCACCACCAGACCATCGGCAGCGAGAGCCTGTTTGCGGTCGGACGTCAACGTCACATCGGCACCGGCCTGCTCCAGGGCCTTCGCCGCGGAGTGGACGTTGCCGGTTCCGTAGTCGAGAACAACAACCGAGGTCACAGTGCGCCCTTCGTCGACGGGATTCCGACGACCAACGGGTCGAGGGCCTTGGCCTGGCGGAACGCGCGAGCGAACGCCTTGAACTCGGCCTCGGCGATGTGGTGCGGATCGCGCCCACCGAGCACGGTGACGTGCACGGTCAGCGCCGCGTTGTAGCTGATGGCTTCGAAGACGTGGCGCACCATGGAGCCGGTGAAGTGCCCGCCGATCAAGTGGAATTCGAAGCCGGCTGGCTCACCGGTGTGCACGAGGTAGGGCCGACCCGAAATGTCGACGACGGCCTGAACGAGCGCCTCATCGAGCGGCACCAGGGCGTCGCCGTAGCGCGAGATGCCCGATTTGTCGCCGAGCGCCTGCTTGATGGCCTGGCCGAGCGCGATGCCGATGTCTTCGACGGTGTGGTGAACGTCGATCTCGACGTCGCCGGTGGCGCGCACCGTGAGGTCGGTCAGCGAGTGCTTGGCGAACGCGGTGAGCAGGTGGTCATAGAACGGGACGGACGTCTGAATGTCGCTCACGCCCGTGCCGTCGAGGTTGATGCTGAGCTCGATGCTCGACTCGCTCGTGGCGCGGGTGATCTGCGCGACGCGGGGGGCGGTGGACACGGCAAGAGAAGTCATGCCGCTAGCCTATTCGGCTGAGCTGGGCGCGGCACGCAGGCCGGCCAGCGCGCTGAGGAAAGCGGTGGTCTCCGCGGCGGTTCCCGCGCTGACGCGCAGGTGGTTCGGAATGCCGATGTCACGGATCAGCACGCCCTGGTCGAGAAGCGCGCGGAACGTGGCTTTCGGGTCATCCACCCCGCCGAACAGCACGAAGTTGCTGCCGCTGCGGTGCGGGGCGTAGCCGAGAGCGCGCAGCTCGACGACGAGGCGATCGCGCTGCACGCGAATGTCGTCGACCATCGCCAGCATCTCGGGGGTGTGGGCAAGAGCCGCGTTGGCCGCAGCCTGCGTGAGCGCCGACAGGTGGTACGGCAGGCGAACCAGACGCATCGCATCCGTCACCGCCGGATCAGCGGCCAAGTAGCCGACCCGAGCACCGGCGAAGGCGAAGGCCTTGCTCATAGTGCGGGAGACGAGCAGGCGCGGGCGCCCGGCCAGCAGGGTCAGAGCGGATGCCTCGCCGTCGGCGGCGAACTCGGCGTAGGCCTCGTCGACGACAACGATGCCGTCGGTCGCGTCGTACACCGCGGCGATCGTCTCAAGGGAGAGCGGGGTGCCGGTGGGGTTGTTCGGCGAGCAGAGAAACACCAGCGAGGGGGTGGTCTTCTTCACCCAGGCGACAGCGGTCTCCGGGGACAGCTCGTAGTCGGCATCGCGTTCGCCGGCGATCCAGTCGGTTCCGGTGCCGGAGGCGAGAATCTCGTACATGGAATAGGTCGGCGAGAAACCGAGCACGCTGCGACCGGGGCCGCCGAATGCCTGCAGCACCTGCTGGAGCACTTCGTTCGATCCGTTGGCCGCCCAGATGTTCTCGGCAGTGAGACCGTGACCGAGGTAGTCGGCCAGGTTCGTGCGCAGTTCGGTGAACTCACGATCGGGGTACCGGTTGACGGTCAAGATCGCCCGGGCGAGGGAGGCCACGATGTCGTGAGCAACAGCCTCGGGAATGGGATGCGTGTTCTCGTTCACGTTGAGGGCCACCGGAACGTGAAGTTGCGGGGCACCGTAGGGAATCAGTCCGCGCAGATTGTCGCGCAGGGGAAGGTCGCTGAGGCTGGTCACCCGAGCAATGTTACCGGGCCAGCCTGGTGCTGCTGCCTGGTCAGACCGGCAGCGCCTGCGCAAGGAATGGAGCGGTCACACTGCCCGGCACCGCCAGCAGATCGGGGGGCGTTGCTGCGGCAATGACGTGGCCACCTCGATCGCCGCCCGCGGGCCCGAGTTCGATGATCCAGTCTGACGCGGCGACGACATCCATGTTGTGCTCAACGGCGATCACCGTGTTGCCTGTCTCGGTGAGCGTTTCGAACACTTCGATGAGGGCACGCACGTTGGCCGGGTGCAGTCCTCCCGTTGGCTCGTCCAGCACGAAAATGGTGCCGACCCGGCCGGGCCGCTGAAGCTCAGTGGCGAGCTTGATCCGTTGCGCTTCGCCGCCGGACAGCTCGGTGGCCGGCTGTCCGAGCGTCAGGTAGCCCAGCCCGACGTCGGTCAGCACACCGAGCGCTCGATTGACAGCGGGAACCTCCGCAAAGAAATCCTGGGCTGCCGTGACGGTCATGGCGAGCACGTCCGCAATGGTGACGCCGCGGTAGAGAACTTTCAGGGTTTCGGGGTTGTAGCGGGCGCCGTGGCAGGTGGGGCAGGGCGAGTAGTCGTCGGGCATGAAGATCAGCTCAATGCTGATGAAGCCCTCTCCCTGGCAGGTCGGGCAGCGCCCGCCCTCAACGTTGAACGAGAAGCGGCCGGCAGTGAAACGACGGGCCTTCGCATCCGCAGTGCCCGCAAAGAGCTGACGCACGGTATCGAAGAGGCCGGTGTACGTCGCCAGGTTGGATCGAGGCGAGCGTCCGATCGGCTTCTGGTCGATCGAGATGATTCGCTGCCGGGGCGCCCCTGCCTCATTCTCGGCGTTCACCCGGTCGATGATTTCGGTCACCAGCGACGATTTGCCCGAGCCAGAGACGCCGGTGATCGTGGTCATCACCCCCAGTGGAATTTTCACGGAAATGTTCTGAAGGTTATTCCTGCTGAGGTGAGTGAATTCACGCCATGCCGGGGGCACGCGCAGCAGATGCGTCGGCGGCGGCCCGTCGGGAAACATGAATTTCGCGGTCACGGAGTCGGTGGCACGCTCCAGGCCGTCTGGCGGTCCGCTGAAGATCACCCGCCCTCCCTGGTTGCCGGCTCTCGGTCCGACGTCGATGATCCAATCAGCACGCCGGGCGATGCGGAGGTCATGCTCGACCACGAGCAGGGAGTTGCCTGCATTGATGAGTTCCCGGAGGGCCTCGTACAGGGCCTTGGCGTCCGCCGGATGCAATCCGGAGGACGGCTCGTCCAAGACATAGAGCACACCGAACAGACCCGATCTGAGCTGGCTGGCGAGCCGAATCCGTTGCAGCTCGCCCGGGGAAAGGTTGACGCTGGAGCGGTCCATCGGGAGGTAGCCGAGTCCCAGCCGGATGATAGCGTCCACGCGTCCGCCGAAATCCTTGACCAGTGCTCTGGCGGCGGATGCTGCCGGTGCCCCGTGCTGGCCCCGTGCGCGACCCTGCGCCTCAAGGCCCGCCTGGAGGACATCGCCCAGTCGTGACAGAGGAAGCGCGACCAGCTCGGCGATATCGTATCCGCCGAAGGTGACGGCGAGCGATTCGACGCGCAGGCGTTTGCCACGACAGGTGGGACAGGGGCCCACGATGAGGTACGGTTCGAGCCGATTGCGCTGGGACTCCGCTTCGGTTTTGGCGTAGGTGCGCAGGAGATATCTCTCGACCGACTGCCAGGACCCGTTGTACGGATTCTTGTTCCCGCCTTCGCGGGCGTGCACGACGACGGTGGGTTCGTCATCCCCGAAGAGGATCTGATTCCGGTCGCTCGGCGCCAGGTCCGTCCACGGCGAATGGATGTCGTAGCCGAGCTCGTCGGCGATGCGACGAAAGTTGAGGCCCTGCCAGCCCCGGTTCGGCCACACGGCGATGGCGCCCCCGTCTATCGACAATGACGGGTCGGGAACGAGCAGGTCTTCGGTCGTCGACCTCGCCACCCCGGACCCCTGACAGGTCGGGCAGGCTCCGGCGGAAGTATTGGGCGAAAACGCAGCCGCCGGAAGATGTTCCGCACCATCTGGGTAGGTGCCGGCCCGGCTGAACAGAAGGCGCAACACGTCGGAGAGCGAGCTGATCGTGCCGAGCGAGGAGCGCGAGCTTACGCCTCCGCGGGCCTGCTTGAGGGCCACTGCGGGAGGAAGGCCGCCGATCGAGTCGATGTCGGGCGCACCAGCCTGGTCGATCAGTCGACGGGCATACGGGGCGACGGACTCGAAGTAACGTCGCTGGGCCTCGGCGAAGACTGTGCCGAAAGCGAGCGACGACTTTCCTGAACCTGATACCCCGGTGAAAACCACGAAGGCATCGCGCGGAATGTCGACGTCAACGTTCTGCAGGTTGTGCTCTCGAGCGCCGCGCACTGTGAGCCACCCGGACGATCCCGACGGAAGCTGAAACCTCGCGGCCGTCGTCTCGCTGCGCGTCGCCATGCGTCAACGCTAGCAACTCGCAACACGGTGAGGAATAGGCACGGGTCTCGACTCGATCGACGACGGCTGCCTGTTCCCTGGCACACTGCCGGTCGGACGGTTGACGCCAGGCTCAGTCGGTGAGCGGAAGGGCGAGGCGCTGGCCGGGCTCGACGGTGGCCGTCGACAACTGATTGAGGGCGACGATCTCAGCGATGACATCGCGCGGGTCGGCTTCGGGGGCGAGGGTCTCGGCGAGCTGCCAGAGCGACTGCCCGGCTGACACCGTGACGTAGTCGAACGACGCAGAACCAGCGGTGCCGGAGTTGGAGGCGATGGCCGCTCCCCCGTTGAGGGTGACGACGAACGCACCGACGACGAGCGGGAGCGCCGCCATCGTGCTGAAAACGATGCGACCGCGTCGGGTCAGACGCAGGCGGGTGGTGCCATTGGAGCCGTGCGGAGCTGCGGTGCTGACTGCTGTGCTCAAGGTGAACCTCCTGGTAAGTACGTATCCGGATCCCCATCGAGGGAGCCGCATCCGAATCTATGTTCCGAATATATATTCGATTGTTCGAAGAATCAAGCCTCTTTACGTTGTTCTTCAAAACAATCGGGCAACACACTCGAAGAAGTGTTTGTTTTCCAGGAGTGCGGGGATACAGTTTTTGTTGACGGATCGAACACAACCAGACACCTCTGACATTCGAACCCAACGACATCGGCACGAGGAGCGAGTGACATGACGAAAGAGACCAGCGGCCCCCGCGAACGGGGCGGCACACGTCGCCGAAAGAGCCTCAGCGAGAAGCAGCTGGCGATTCTCGACGTGATCTCACGTTCGGTGAGCAGCCGCGGATATCCGCCGAGCATGCGCGAGATCGGCGACGCCGTGGGCCTCGCCTCGCTGTCGAGCGTGACGCACCAGCTCAACCAGTTGGAGCTGAGCGGCTACCTGCGCCGTGACCCGAACCGTCCGCGCGCGCTCGAGATTCTGATCGAGCTGCCGCAGTCCACCGACGACAATTCGGTCGGAGACGCCGACTCCTCGGCGTCGAACGTGCAGATCGGTGACGCCGCAATGGTTCCCCTTGTCGGCCGTATCGCCGCCGGCATCCCGATCACCGCTGACCAGCAGATCGATGAGATCTTTCCGCTCCCCCGCCAGCTCGTGGGCAAGGGCGACCTGTTCATGCTCAAGGTCGTCGGCGAATCGATGATCGACGCCGCGATCTGCGACGGCGACTGGGTGGTCGTGCGTCAGCAGAAGACCGCGGAGAACGGTGAGATCGTCGCCGCCATGCTCGACAACGAGGCGACGGTCAAGGTGTTCCGTCAGCGTGACGGCCACACCTGGTTGCTTCCGCGCAACACGAACTTCGAGCCGATCATGGGCGACCATGCCGAGATTCTCGGCAAGATCGTGGCGGTTCTCCGCTCGGTCTAGCGACGTCTCGGTGGTCGGGGAGGCCGCCCGCGGCCGGGTCGACGCTTCTCTGGGTAAGGTGACGCTTCTCTGGGTAAGGTCAAGCCGCGTGGGCGTCGAGTCTTCTCACGAGTGCCGGGCGATGTAGCGGACCTCCGCCGGCCAGGCCGCATCCGCTGCGCGGGTCCGGTGCCGTCACGCGGGTCGGCGCCACCGCGCGCAGCGGCGCCCAACGCGCGCAATGCACAATTCGCCCCTCAACGTCCCTGCCGCACATCCGCCATGCGGGTCGGATGCCGGGTCCGATTGCGCCACGCGGGTCGGACGCCGGGTCCGATTGCGCCACGCGGGTTGAAAGCTGCCACGCCCACTGAACTCAACGGGCGTCACGGTTTTCGATCCGCGCAACGGCGTTCCGTTGGCCGAGCCTGTCAAGACCACCTGCGGCCGCCCTCTCCATCGCACCGCTCCGTTGGTTGAGCCTGTCGAAACCGCCTCCCGCCACTCCTCGGACGCAGCCCAGGCCTGGAGATCGGCTCGCCTGATCTCGACATCTCGCCTGATCTCGGCATATGGGCTACGGGGCCACTGCGCGGCAAAGTGGTACACGTAATCGGCCATTCGGCCCCCCGCCCCGTCTGGGCGCGGGGTATCCCCGCCGGCGCGGGCTCTACCGCGCGCCAGCGGGGATACTCCGCGCCCAGCTGAGATGACAATGGCCATGTGCCTCATAAACGCGCACTCCCTCGACGCGCGCTCCTTCGTCGCGCGCTCCTCGACCACCGAATTGTCTACCAACCGACGGATGCCCCGACGCGCGCCCGCACCAGCTGCGTCGCTTCGACGATGTTGGCCAGTGACGCGATCGTCTCGTCGTAGCCACGGGTCTTGAGCCCGCAGTCCGGGTTCACCCAGAGCTGACGGGCCGGAATCGTGGCCAGCGCCCGCTCGAGCAACCCCACCACTTCGTCGGTGTCCGGCACGCGTGGCGAGTGGATGTCGTAGACGCCTGGCCCAATGCCGTGGCTGAATCCGCTCGCGCCGAGGTCGGCCACCACCTCCATGCGGGAACGCGCCGCCTCAATGCTCGTGACATCGGCGTCGAGGTTGCGGATCGCGTCGATCACCACGCCGAACTCCGAGTAGCAGAGGTGGGTGTGAATCTGGGTCGCATCGGCGACACCGGCGGTCGCCAGTTTGAATGCTCCGACCGACCACTCCAGGTAGGCCTCCTGGTCACGCTTCTTGAGCGGAAGCAGTTCGCGCAACGCCGGTTCGTCAACCTGAACCAGCGTGATGCCGGCCGTCTCGAGGTCGGCGATCTCGTCGCGCAGGGCCAGCGCCACCTGCCTGGCGGTGTCGGAAAGGGGTTGATCGTCGCGCACGAACGACCAGGCGAGAATGGTGACCGGACCGGTCAGCATCCCCTTGACCGGCTTCTTGGTCAGGCTCTGCGCGTAGGTCGACCAGCCGACGGTGATCGGGGCCGGCCGTGAGACATCGCCCCACAGAATCGACGGACGCGTACATCGGCTGCCATAGGACTGCACCCAGCCGTTCACCGTCGTGGCGAAACCGTCGAGGTTCTCGGCGAAGTACTGCACCATGTCGTTGCGCTCGGGTTCACCGTGCACGAGCACGTCGAGCCCGAGCTGTTCTTGCAGGTCGATCACCCGCTTGATCTCGGCGCGCATGCGCTCCTGGTAGTCCACAGCGGAGAGCTCCCCACGATGGTGCTGCGCACGTGCGCGACGGATGTCTGCGGTCTGGGGAAACGAGCCGATGGTCGTCGTCGGCAGCTCGGGAAGACCGAGCGCGGCATCCTGAGCGGCGACCCGAACCGGATAGGCGGAACGGTTGAAATCCGCGGGGGCGAGGGCCGCCGTGCGCGCCCGCACCGCGGGGTCAGCCACGCCAGGCGCCGCGGTGCGTGCGGCGAGGGCCGTGCGCGCCGCCGCGAGCTCGTGCTGGATCGCGTCGCTCCCCTCGGTGAGCCCGCGGGCCAGAGTCACAACCTGCCCGATCTTTTGGTCGGCGAAGGCCAGCCAGTCGGCGAGCTCGGCGGCAAGCTCTGGTTCGTCGGTGACGTCGTGCGGAACGTGCAGCAGCGAGGTGGATGTCGAGACCGCGACGTGGGCGGCATGCCCGGAGAGCCCGGCGGCCGTGGCGAATGCTGCGGCCAGATCGCCCCGCCACACGTTGTGCCCGTCGATGACTCCGGCGACGAGGGTCTTCTGGGCGAGCCCGGCGGTGGCCTCGGGACGCGAACCGCGCACGAGGTCGAGACCGATGGCCTCGATCGGAGCCGCGGCGAGCACCGGCAGAGCGTCGTCGAGGCTGCCATAGGGCGCCGCCACAAAGAGCGACGGCCGCACAGCGAGGCGCCCGAGGGTCTCGGTGGCGCGGCTGAGTGCCCCGAGCACCTGGCTGCGCGGCACGCCGAGGCTCTCGGAGACGGCTCCTGGCTCGTCGAGTTGCACCCACTCGGCACCGGCGTCGGCAAGCCGGCGGAGCACACCGGCGTAGATCGGCAGCAGATCGTTGAGACGGTCAAGCGGCGAGAAGCCGGCGGGGGCGGAGTCGGTGGGCTTGGAGAGCAGCAGAAAGGTGACCGGCCCGACGAGCACGGGTCGAGTGAGGAATCCGGCGGCCGCGGCCTCTTCAAACTCTCTGACGATGCGATCGCCGGCCAGGGAGAAGACCGTGTCCGGGCCGATCTCCGGAACCATGTAGTGGTAGTTGGTGTCGAACCATTTGGTCATCTCGAGTGGCGAGTTCTCGCCGTCGCCGCGAGCAAGCGTGAAGTAGCCGGCCAGGTCGAGGCTGCCGTCCTCGCCGATCAGGTGGTGGAAGCGGGGCGGCACGGCGCCCACCAGACAGAGGGTGTCGAGCACCTGGTCGTAGAAGGAGAAGCTCTCGGGAATCGCCGAGTCGGTGCGCCCCAGGCCGAGTCCGGCCAGTCGAGAGCGGATGTCTGCACGCAGGTTCGCCGCGGTCGCTTCAAGCTCGTCGGCCGTCGTCGTTCCGGCCCAGAACGCTTCGACCGCCTTCTTCAGTTCTCGGCGGCGTCCGATCCGCGGGTACCCGAGGATGGTGCCGGTGGGGAATGCGTGCTCAGTGGTCATGTGCGGTTCCTTGGCTCGGGTGTGCGGGCAGGGGCGGGCTCGCGGGCGGGCTCGCGGGCAGGGGCGGGCTCGCGGGTGGTCTTGCGGGTGGGTGCAGTGGTCGCCAGGCCGGAGCGCTCGAGCACCTGCAACACGGTGTCGTGCTCGTTGAACGCATACAGATGAAGCCCGTGGGCACCGCCGGCGATCAGTTCGGCTGCGAGGTTGGCGGCATAGTCGATTCCGATCTCACGCTGCCCCTGCTCGGTCGGCTCGACTTCGAGTTCAATGGCGAGCCCGGAGGGCAGAGCCTCACCGGTCAGCTCCAGGATGCGCCTCAACCGGGTCGGGCTGGTCACCGGCATGATGCCGGGGAGGATCGGAAACTCCACTCCGGCCTGGCGTGCCTGCTGCACGAAGCTGAGGTAGTGGTCGGCGTGAAAGAACAACTGGGTGATCGCCAGGTTCGCCCCGGCCGCCTGCTTCGCCAGCAAGGTGTCGATGTCTTGGCTGGTCGACCGTGAGCGGGGATGTCCGTTCGGAAAGGCCGCAACGGCGATCCGCACCTTGGTGCGTTGAGTGTTCAGCTGGCGTGCCGCCGGCACACCGGGCACCGGCGTCTCGCGATACGGCACGCGCTCGGCCTGCACCCGGTGGATGAGCTGCACGAGCTCTCCCGCGCTCTTGAGGTCGCCGAGAAACTCCTCGCCCTCGGCCAGACCGGCGGGAGCGTCACCCCTGAGCGCCAAGAAGCTCAGCACCCCGGCATCCAGAAACTCCCGAATCAGGCTGCTCGCTTGTCGATGCGAGGAGCCGACACAGGTGAGATGGCCCATCGGGTCGACGTTCGTGTGGTGCAGGATGTACCGAAGCACGTCCAGCGACGAGGTGCGCGACGATCCGCTTGCCCCGTAGGTGACCGAGATGAAGTCGGGTGAGACTTCTGCGAGTCGATCGATCGTGCCGGCGAGGGCGGATGCCGCGGCATCCGATCTCGGCGGATAGAGCTCAAATGAGACAGGCGGGCGAAAAGCAGTCGTCACCGTCGCGCCACCGCCCTGAGATCACCATGCACCCGCTCCGAGCGAGCGAGTGCTGACGACTCTAATCACCGAGTTCGGCAATTGGCAGGGCGGCGACCGACTATGACTGACTGTGACGACCCGGCGCCGTTAGGCGGTGACGGCCCGTACCACCCGGAACTCAGCGAACTGCGGCTCGATATCGGGGTTGACCATCGCGGTCACCTCTGTGCCGGTCTCGGCATAGGAGGTCGAGAGAATCCGGCCGTGCTGGTGAAGCGCAGAGATGAGGTCGCCCCGCTCGTAGGGAATCAGCAGGTCAAGCTCGACCTGCGGGCTAGGAATCAACTCGGCGATCCGGGTGAGAACCTCGTCGATGCCCTCGCCGCTGCGGGCCGAGACGAAGATGGCGCTGGGTTCGAGGCCACGCAACAGCAGCCGCTCGTCGTCGCCGATCAGGTCGCTCTTGTTGAACACGACGATCTCGGGAATCTCGCGGGCCCCCACCTCGCCGATGACGTCGCGCACGGTGGCCAGCTGGCTCGCGGGGTCAGGATGTGAGCCGTCGACGACGTGCACGATCACATCCGAGTCGGCGACCTCTTCAAGGGTCGAGCGGAACGCCTCCACCAACTGGTGCGGCAGGTTGCGCACGAAACCGACGGTGTCGGTGAGCGTGTACAGGCGCCCGTCGGCCGTCGTCGACTTGCGCACCGTCGCATCCAGCGTTGCGAACAGCGAGTTCTCGACGAGCACGCCGGCATTGGTGATGCGGTTGAGCAGGCTCGATTTGCCGGCGTTGGTGTAGCCGACGATGGCGACGGATGGCACGGCGTTGCGCTTGCGATTGGCCCGCTTGGCCTCGCGGGCCGGCTTCATCTCGACCATCTGCTTGCGCAGCTTCGCCATGCGCGTGTGGATGCGACGACGGTCGAGCTCGATCTTCGTCTCACCGGGACCACGAGAGCCCATGCCGGCTCCGGTGCCGCCGACCTGGCCACCGGCCTGACGCGACATGGAATCGCCCCAGCCGCGCAGGCGCGGCATCAAGTACTGAAGCTGGGCAAGTTCGACCTGCGCCTTGCCCTCACGGCTCTTGGCGTGCTGGCTGAAGATGTCGAGGATGACGGCGGTTCGGTCGATGACCTTGACCTTGACCGCGTCTTCGAGCGCGCGCCGCTGGCTCGGTGCCAGCTCGGTGTCGGCAATGACGGTGTCGGCGCCCATCGCCTGAACGACGGCGGCGAGCTCCTGCACCTTTCCCTTGCCGAAATAGGTGCTGGGGTCCGGCTTCGCGCGTCGCTGCATCAGGCCGTCGAGCACGGTGGCCCCTGCTGTTTCGGCGAGGGCGGCGAGCTCGCGCATGGAATTCTCGGCGTCGGTGATCGTGCCCTGCGTGTACACGCCGATCAGAATGACGTTCTCGAGCCGCAGCTGGCGGTACTCGACCTCCGTGACGTCTTCGAGCTCTGTGGAGAGCCCGGGAACACGCCGCAGCGCGTTGCGGTCGGCTCGTTCCAGCTGTTCGCCGTCGAATCCGCCGTCGGCAGAGTCAGCCTGCAGAGCCTGTGCGGTTCCGCTGGTGAAAAGCGAGTATCCGGAAGCCCGGGAGTCAGCGCTGGCCAACACCCGCGCAACTACATCGTCGTCGTCGTGTGGGGCAGTGGAATCAGTCATCGCTTTAACCCTAGTTCCTCGAACTCCGATAGTTTCCTACTATGGCACCAGAGCACTACTTCTCGTCTGCATCCGATAGCGAACTCAAATTGCGACAGATCTCTGTGCAACTCGCCGGCCGGGAGTACACGGTGACGACGGCCAACGCCGTCTTCAGCCCCGATCACATCGATACTGGCACTCAGGTTCTGTTGAACAATGCTCCCCCGCCCCCGCATGACGGCGATTTTCTCGACATCGGCTGCGGCTGGGGTCCGATCAGTCTCCACCTCGCGTTGACCTCCCCCGACGCCCGCATCTGGGCCGTCGACGTCAACGAACGGGCCCTCGACCTGGTTCGGCGCAACGCCGCGGCGCTCGGGCTCACCAATGTGACCGCTGTTCTGCCGGCGGATGTCCCGGCCGATCTCCTGTTTCGCACGATCTGGTCGAACCCGCCGATCCGGGTCGGCAAAGACGAACTGCACAACTTGATGACGACTTGGCTGCCGCGCTTGCAGCCCGGCTCGGATGCCTGGCTCGTCGTGCAGAAGAACCTCGGCTCCGACTCGCTTCACCGCTGGCTCGATGACGAGCTCAGCGACGAGTACACGGTGTCGCGCACGACCACGAGCAAGGGCTTTCGAGTGTTGAGGGTGAATCGGGGCGAGTAGCTTCCTGCGCCGAGCTTGACCTTTGCGGTCGAGCATCCCCGGCGGACCGGGGAAAGTCGACCGCACAGGTCAAAGTCGGCGGACCTGACCATTTCGTTGGTCGAGGAGGCCGCCCGCGGCCGTCTCGAGACCTCGTGAGTCGATGTTCGAACGCAACCCGAGTTCAAGGATTGGCTCGCGAGATCTCGAGCTATGGGGCCGCTGCGCGGCATTGTGGTGAACGAATTTGACCATTTCGTTGGTCGAGGAGGCCGCCCGCGGCCGTCTCGAGACCTCGCGAGCCGACGTTCAAACGCAACCCGAGTTCAAGGATTGGCTCGCGAGATCTCGAGACGCGGCCTCCTCCGTCGGCTGCTCCTCGATCAACGAACGGGTCGACGCTGAGGTCTAGCCCAGGCCGAGCACCCCGTCGAAGACCAGTTCAGCCGGGCCGGAGAGCGAGACATGCTCGCCATCCTCTGTCGGAAACATCCGCACGCCCAGCACCCCACCGGGCACCTCGACACGCCACTGGTTCGGCGCACCGGCTCCGGCCCAGTGCCGGGTGGCCAGTGCCGCTGCGGCCGCGCCGGTGCCACACGACAGGGTTTCGCCGCTGCCGCGCTCGTGAACGCGCATGCGAATGTGACCGACCCCGTCGACGACGAGCGGGTCACCGGGCACCACGAATTCCACGTTGGCGCCTGCCGCGGGTTCTGGGTCGAGCTGAGGAATGTAGCTCAGGTCTGCGGCGTCGAGCTCCTCGTCGTCGGCGAGGGCGACGACCACGTGCGGGTTTCCGACATTGATGCCGAGACCCGGGCGTGCGACCGAGAGATTGCGGGCACGCACGAGCGGTTCGCCGCCATCAAGCATCCAGCGCCCCAGGTCCACCTGAAAGCCCGTGCGGTTGCGCTGCACGTCGCGCACGCCGGCCCGGGTGCCGATGGCGAGGGTGTCGCCGGGCTCCAAGGTGACGAGGCCCTGGTCGATCAGAAAGCGGGTGTACACACGGATGCCGTTGCCGCACATCTCAGAAATGGTTCCGTCGGCGTTCCAGTAGTCCATGAACCACTCGGCGGCGCTGTCCTCGGCCAGCGCAACAGCCCCGGCGTCGAGCCGGTTCGACTTCACGGCACGGATCAGGCCGTCGCCGCCGACCCCGAACTTGCGGTCGCAGACGGCACGAATCTGGGTCGGGCTGAGTTCGTTCTCACCCTCCGGATCGGCGAACAGCACGAAATCGTTGCCGGTTCCCTGGCCTTTGGTGAAATGTAGATCAATGCCCATGAACTCAGTTTAGGTGGCGGCCAGGGCCGCACTCTGGTCGACGAGGTGCAGGGCCTGCTCGACCCGGTCGGCGGATGCCGACTCGATCCAGCGGGTGTCGACGCCGCGCTTGAACCAGCTGACCTGACGGCGCGCATAGCGACGGGTGAGCTGTTGCGTTTGTTCGATCGCCTCCGCCTCGGTCAGCGTGCCGTGCAGTTGTCCGAGCGCCTGAGCGTAGCCGATCGCCCTGCTGGCCGTGACGCCGTGTTCCAGGCCTGCCGGAATCAGCTGCTCTACCTCACCGAGAAGTCCGCTCGCCCACATCCGCAGCACGCGTTCGTCGAGACGCGGTGTCAATTCAGCGCGGTCGACGGTCAGCCCGAGCGTGCAGGTCGGCCGCCAGTAGACGGGTTCGTCGGGCAGGGCCGCGGAGTGAGGCTGGCCGGTGATCGCAATCACCTCGAGTGCGCGCACGATACGGCGCCCGTTGCTCGACCCAATTCGAGAGGCGGCCACCGGGTCAACTTCCTTGAGCCGCGCAGAGAGCAGGCCAGGTCCATTGGCCAGCAACTCCGCCTCGAGCTGTGCGCGCAGTTCGGGGTCGGTGCCCGGAAATTTGAAGTCGAAGACCACCGACGAGACATAGAGGCCGGAGCCCCCGACGAGAATCGGCACGGCGCCGCGCGCGAGGATCTCGTCGATCGCGCGGCGGGCATCCGTTTGGTAGTTGGCGACAGTGGCCTCGTCAGTGACGTCGAGCACATCAAGCAGGTGGTGCGGGATGCCGCGGCGTTCGTCGACCGACAGCTTCGCCGTGCCGATGTCCATGCCCCGATAGAGCTGCATGGCGTCGGCGTTGACGATCTCGGCCGACTGCCCGCGTTGGATCAGCCGTTCGGCCAGGTCGAGGGAGAGTTCGGACTTGCCGGTTCCGGTGGGACCGACGATCGCGACAATCAACTCAGCGTTCGGAATCGTCGGCGGTGTAGATCGGGATGGTGGTGGCGCCGCCCTGCAGTCGCAACGACGGGAATCCGAGCGACACCGGGCCGGCAGCGCGCGGTGCACCTGACGCATCGGCCGGGGCCGGAACCCCACAGGACTCGGCCTGCATGCGATCCCAGGCATCACCGGAGATGGTGCGACGCACCCGCAACGGTGCGCCATCGGTGGAATCGGCGATGAGGTGGAACGGCGCAGCCCCGGTCACAACGACCGTCACCATGTCGCCAGGGCGCGGAACCTCTGAGCCGGCCGGAACATCGAAGTGCACCAGGCGGCTGTCTGGCGCGCGACCGCTCATCCGGTGCGTGTCGGCGTCTTTGCGGCCCTCACCGTTGGCGACGAGCAGTTCGACCTCACGGCCGATGACGGCCTGGTTCTCTTCCCAAGAGATGCGGTTCGTCAGCTCGGCGAGGCGTTCGTACCGCTCCTGCACGACCTCTTTGGGAATCTGATCAGGCATCGTGGCGGCCGGGGTGCCCGGGCGAATCGAGTACTGGAACGTGAACGCCGTGGCGAAGCGGGCTTCTTCGACAACCCGCAGGGTCTCTTGAAAGTCTTCTTCGGTCTCGCCGGGAAAACCGACAATGATGTCGGTGCTGATCGCCGCGTGCGGCATCTGGGCGCGCACCCGCTCAAGGATGCCCAAGAACTTGGTCGAGCGGTAGGACCGACGCATCGACTTGAGGATGGCGTCTGAACCGGACTGCAGCGGCATGTGCAGTTGCGGCATCACGGCCGGAGTTTCAGCCATCGCGTCGATCACGTCGTCGGTGAACGCGGCGGGGTGCGGGCTGGTGAAACGGATGCGCTCGAGGCCGGGTATCTTGCCGGCGGCTCGCAGCAGCTTGCCGAAGGCGAGACGGTCGCCGAACTCGACACCGTAGGAGTTGACGTTCTGGCCGAGCAGAGTGACCTCGATGGCGCCGTCGTCGACGAGCGCCTGAATCTCGGCCAGCACCTCTCCCGGGCGGCGGTCTTTCTCTTTGCCGCGGAGCGCGGGAACGATGCAGAAGGTGCAGGTGTTGTTGCAGCCGACCGAGATGGACACCCAACCGCTGTAGCTGGAGTCGCGCTTGGTGGGCAGCGTCGAGGGGAAGGTCTCGAGAGAGTCGAGAATCTCTAGCTGGGCTTCGCCGTTGTGGCGGGCGCGCTCCAGCAGGCTCGGCAGCGAGCCCATGTTGTGGGTTCCGAACACCACGTCGACCCAGGGCGCCTTTTCGAGGATGACGTTCTTGTCCTTTTGAGCGAGGCAGCCGCCGACGGCGATCTGCATTCCCTGATGGCGGCGCTTCACCGAGGCCAGGTAGCCGAGGTTGCCGTAGAGCTTGTTGTCAGCATTCTCACGCACGGCACAGGTGTTGATGACGACGACGTCGGCTTCTTCGCCGTTGGCCGAGACGTAGCCGGCTGCTTCGAGCGAACCGGTCAGGCGTTCGGAGTCGTGCACGTTCATCTGGCAGCCGAAGGTGCGCACCTCGTAGGTGCGGGCCTTGCCGTCTGCGTCGACCGCCGCGCTCGAAGGGGCGATCAGGGTGGGGCGTGCCAAAGTCTCACTGCTCATAGTGTGAACTAGTTTACGTTCCCTACCTGAACCGAACGCCCGAGGCCTTGTCGCCGCCGCTGCGCGAGGCCATTGCGGCCTTCACCGCCGCGCGAACCGCCGCCGAACTGTACCCCTTGCGCAGCAGAAAACCGGTGAGTCGGCGATCGATGGTCTGGTCGTCGAGCCGGTCAAGTTGGCGGATGCGTTTGATCGCGAGTTCACCCGCCCGCTCCGCTTCGTCGTCGGGCAGCTCTTCCAGCTTCGTGAGAATGAGGATCGGGTCGAGCCCGCGTCGGCGCATCTCGGTTTCGACGCCGGAACGACCGAGGCCCTTGCGTTCGTGGTGGCTGTGCACGATCTGATCGGCCAACCGGTCTTCATCGATGTAGTGCAGTTCACGGAACCGCTCGATGATCTCCTCGACCTCCCCCGCGTCAATGTCGGTGGCGGCCAGAACTGCACTCGCCTCTTTGACCGAGAGCGATCGGCTGCGTAGACGCCGCATCAAGAGGTGCTCGGCCCGCTCACGTTCTTCGGCGGGATCAATCTCCTCTTCGACGGCAGAATCGTCGGCATCACCGTCACCAGCGGCCGCGTCGAAAGCTGAACCGGTACCGGCCGCGTTGGTCTGAACCGAATCGGCAACGTCCAAATCGGCATCGACGGAATCGGCATCGAATGAATCAGCACCGACCTCGGAGGCCTCGATCGCGGAGGCCTCGCCCGACTCGACATGCCAGCCCGGCGTCGCGCGCGGGGTGCGCACCGGGGTAGCGGTGCGCACCGGACCATCACCGGGAAACACCCCGGGGAGGTAGGTCACGGGCGCCAGAGTGGTTTTCTTTGCCGTGTCATCTGCGGGTTCGAAGTGAACCATGCCCGTGACCTTCCTTCTCGATACTTCTTCTCGGCTGAGTGAGAGCGCCGGCGCTAGGCGCTCTTGCGCGCCGGAGCCTTGGCCGGTGCGGCCTCGGGAGCGCCGGCGGCCTTGGCCGCAGCTGCGGCGGCGGCCGCTTCCTTCGCCGCGGCAGCCTTCGCCGCGATGCCTTCCGGGCCGATGCCGAGCTTGGTCAAGATCTTGGTCTCGATCTCGTTGGCGATGTCAGGGTTCTTCAGCAAGAAGTTGCGGGAGTTCTCTTTACCCTGACCCAGCTGGTCGCCCTCGTAGGTGTACCAGGCGCCCGACTTCTTGACGATCAGGTGCTCGACACCGAAGTCGATCAAGCTGCCCTCGCGGGAGATTCCGATGCCATAGATGATGTCGAACTCTGCCTGCTTGAACGGCGGCGCCATCTTGTTCTTGACGACCTTGACCCTCGTGCGGTTACCGACTGCTTCTGTACCGTCTTTCAAGGTCTCGATGCGACGGATGTCGAGGCGAACAGAGGCGTAGAACTTGAGCGCCTTACCACCGGCGGTGGTCTCGGGGCTTCCGAAGAAGACACCGATCTTCTCGCGCAGCTGGTTGATGAAGATCATGGTGGTGTTGGTCTGGCTGAGGCCACCGGTCAGCTTGCGCAGAGCCTGTGACATCAGTCGGGCCTGGAGGCCGACGTGGGTGTCACCCATCTCGCCCTCGATTTCAGCGCGCGGCACGAGGGCTGCAACGGAGTCGATCACGATCAGGTCGATCGAGCCGCTTCGCACGAGCATGTCGGCGATTTCAAGCGCCTGCTCGCCGGTGTCGGGCTGAGAGACGAGCAGCGCGTCGATGTCGACGCCCAGCTTCTTGGCGTATTCGGGGTCGAGCGCGTGCTCGGCGTCGATGAACGCGGCGATGCCGCCGTTCTTTTGCGCGTTGGCGATGGCGTGCAGGGTGAGTGTGGTCTTACCCGAGGATTCCGGGCCGTAGATCTCGACGATGCGGCCACGCGGCAGCCCGCCAATGCCGAGCGCGACATCCAATGCGATGGAGCCGGTTGAGATCGTCTCGACGGGGGCACGCTCGTCGCTTCCGAGGCGCATGACTGAGCCCTTGCCGAACTGGCGGTCGATCTGGGCGAGTGCGGTTTCGAGTGCTTTTTCGCGGTCTGCTGCTGAGGGCATGTCGGGCTCCTTATTGTCGTGCGTCGGTCGCCTATAGGCTGTCGGATCTGCGAGCGGGGAGGCCCCACTTCGCTGTCTCGACAAGGCAATTGCAGTCTGTCGTTGACAAAATCGACTGTACGCCGAGCCTCTGACACTGGTCAGAAAGCACCGCACACCGTGGACAGTTCGTCACCGATAGCTGCTGTGGAGGAGCCTATCAAAACCCGAACACGTATTCGAGAGGAACCCGGCGTGTCGAACACAAAAGCTGGACATGTTCGAACCGCACCACGCCAGTCATCTCGGAGTCCGAGAGACTCCCACCCCAGAGCGGAATGACGTTGCGCCGGTCGGGTGCCGGTGCGTGCACCGGGGCCGACCCGCGCAATGGCACCCGACCCGCGCGGCGGACTCAGCGGTGTCGGTGGCGCGCTCAGCGGCGGCGGCGGACTCGGCTACTTCGCGACGACCGGACGCCCGACGCCGTACCAACGGCTCTCGGGGACATCCGTCTCGGCGCAGAGCGCCAGCCACACGTCGCGTGCGGGAACCCCGCCGGCGAGGGCCTGTTCGGCCGTGCGCCCGCCGAGCGGGGTCAAAACCAGATCGTTCGTGACTACACGACCGTAGCCGTCACCGAATTCATCGCTGACGGCACGGCGAAACTCGCTCGTACGCATTAATACAGTCGCATTGCGTGTGCGAGGGCCTAGCGCACCATCATGCCGGCATCGAAATGGGCAACCAACTCGTCGGGCACGGTGTCGGGAAATCTGTCGATTCCCTCGATTACGGCCAGACGGTCGCCAACTTCACGCATGATGACCGAAATAGGGGTGTCGAGCGCATCTGCAACTGAGGCCAGAATCTCCGAAGAGGCTTCTTTCTGACCACGTTCGACCTCGCTCAGGTAGCCGAGCGCAACGCTGGCTTTACTCGCGACCTGACGCAGGGTACGACCTTTTTGCAGGCGGAAGTCCCTGAGCACATCGCCGATTTCCTGACGAACAAGAATCATCGGAACCTCCTTCTCTTGCCACTCAAACACGGAGGTTCATGTGGCGGATGTTCAACATTACTACGTACATCCGACACTATGACACTACTCACGATGACTGGGCTTTGTTTGTGAATGTGCTGTCTGTAACCGGGGTGTTGCGGGAACTATTCCATGCCGTCCGGAGCTATCAGCTGACGCACAGCTTCGATTGCCGCGGTCACGGTTTCTGCTCGAATCCTAGCCCGATCACCCGTCAGCTGCACCGGAATTGCCACCGTGCGATTTTCTGACGAGACCCCGATGAAGACGGTTCCCGGAGGCTGTCCGTCTTGCGCGTCTGGCCCGGCAACACCGGTGGTTGACACTCCGATGTCGGCGCGAACCCCACCGATTGCGACCGCGGTGCGCACGCCGACCGCCATCTGAATTGCGACATCCGGGTGCACAGCGCCATGCACGGCGAGCATGCCGCCATCGACCCCCAAGAGCGTGCGCTTGAGCTCGGTGTTGTAGGCGACGATTCCGCCGGTGACGACAACGGATGCCCCTGGGATGCGGATCAGTTCGGCGATCAGGAGTCCGCCGGTCAGCGACTCGGCGACGCCGATGGTGAGGCGACGAGCGGTGAGAGTCGCGATCAACTCCGCCGTGTGGTCAACCGCTGTCGCAGCGGCGACCCGTGCGGACGGGCCGGCGCTCCCCCCTGAGTGCCTAGGCATCGCGCCGTGACCGATTCTCGCGACGGGCGGCGACCAAGTAGTCGATGCCGGTGACGACCGTCATGATCAACGCCGCAGCCATCACGACCGCGTTGAGATAGTGCACCCACTCGCCGAAGACGAGCCAGAGCGGAACCAGGTAGAGCGAGATGGCGACCGACTGCAGGATCGTCTTGAGCTTTCCACCACGAGAGGCCGGAATGACCCGGTCACGCAGCATGGCGAAGCGGAAGATGGTGATGCCGACCTCGCGCACCAGAATGACGATGGTCACCCACCACCACAGCTCGCCGAGGATCGACAGGCAGATGAGCGCTCCCCCGGTGAGCACCTTGTCGGCGATCGGATCAAGCAGTTTGCCGAGGTCGGTGACGAGTCCTTGACGCCGGGCGATCGCGCCATCGATTCCGTCGGTGGCGATCGCGACGATGAACAGGCCCGCTGCCCACCAGCGCAATGCGCCGTCTTCGCCGTTGTCGGCCAGCAGCATCCACATGAAGAGTGGAGCGAGCAGAATGCGCACAACGGTGATCAGGTTGGGCAGGTTCCAGTTGCTGGGAACCGCCACCGGGACGTTGGGTGAAGCCATCGAATCAGTCCCTGTCGGTCAAGTTCCAGGCATCCTCGTCATCGGAGACCTCTACCTCAGGATAGCCCTCCGACATTCGCGAGACCGGGTCTTCGGCGTACCGGGGATCCGGTGCCTCCATCGGCGCAGCGGCCGGCGTCGCGAGGGCGGCCTGCTCGGCATCGGAACCACGCAGACGCGCGAGCACAGCGGGCAACTGCTCCGCGTTGACGAGCACGTCGCGGGCCTTTGAGCCCTCGGACGGGCCGACGATTTCGCGCGACTCCATCAGGTCCATCAGACGGCCGGCCTTGGCGAAGCCGACGCGCAGCTTGCGCTGCAGCATCGAGGTCGAGCCGAACTGGGTCGAGACCACCAGTTCGGCGGCGGCGAGCAGCAGGTCGAGGTCGTCACCGATGTCGGAGTCGATCTCTTTCTTCGCTGCGGTCGCCGCGACATCCGCCCGGTACTCTGGCCGAGCCTGGCGGGTGACGTGGGCGACGACCTTCTCAATCTCGGCCTCGTTGACCCAAGCACCCTGCACACGCACGGCCTTCGACGCCCCCATGGGCAGGAAGAGGGCGTCGCCCTGCCCGATCAGCTTGTCGGCGCCCGGCTGGTCGAGAATGACCCGGGAGTCGGTGACGCTGGTCACGGCGAAGGCGAGGCGCGACGGCACATTGGCCTTGATCAGACCGGTCACCACGTCGACGCTCGGGCGCTGGGTGGCGAGCACGAGGTGAATTCCGGATGCCCGGGCGAGCTGGGTGATGCGCACGATCGAGTCTTCGACGTCACGCGGGGCGACCATCATCAGGTCGGCAAGCTCGTCGACGACGACGAGAAGGTAGGGGTAGGGCTTGAGCGTGCGCTCGCTCCCCTGCGGCAACACGATCTCATTGCCGACGACCGCCTTGTTGAAGTCGTCGATGTGGCGAAAGCCGAAGCTGGCCAGGTCGTCGTAACGCATGTCCATCTCTTTGACTACCCAGGCGAGCGCTTCTGCTGCCTTCTTCGGGTTGGTGATGATGGGGGTGATCAGGTGCGGAACGCCGGCGTAGGGTGCGAGCTCGACCCGCTTGGGGTCGATCAGCACCATGCGCACCTCGCTCGGCTGGGCGCGCATGAGCAGGCTGGTGATCATCGAGTTGACGAAGCTCGACTTGCCCGAACCGGTCGAACCGGCGACGAGAAGGTGCGGCATTTTGGCGAGGTTGGCCACGACGTAGCCACCACCGACGTCTTTACCGACACCGATGGTCATCGGGTGCGTGCTGTTGGTGGCCGCACCGGAGCGCAGCACATCGCCGAGGGTGACGATCTCACGGTCGGTGTTCGGAATCTCAATGCCGATGGCGCTCTTGCCGGGGATCGGCGAGAGGATGCGCACCTCGTTCGACGCCACCGCGTAGGAGAGGTTCTTGCTCAGGGCGGTGACGCGCTCGACCTTGACGCCAGGGCCGAGTTCGATCTCGTACTGGGTGACGGTCGGGCCGCGGGAGAAGCCGGTGACCTTGGCGTCGACGTTGAACTGGCGCAGCACCTCGGTGATCGACTTGACGATGTCGTCGTTGGCCTCGGAGCGGGCCTTGGCCGGCGGGCCGGCGACGAGGGTGGCGGCGTTGGGCAGTTGGTAGGGCGCGGTCGGCTGCGACGCAGACACCAGCTGACGCATCCCTTCGCCGTCGGGGTCGTCGAGGTTTTCGAAGCCGGGAAGCTCGTCGGTGAGTTCTGACTCGTCGTCGGCGTGCAAGC
Organism: Glaciibacter kafniensis; assembly: GCF_039538945.1. Classification (NCBI taxonomy): domain Bacteria; kingdom Bacillati; phylum Actinomycetota; class Actinomycetes; order Micrococcales; family Microbacteriaceae; genus Glaciibacter; species Glaciibacter kafniensis. Next base: position 53,821 of record NZ_BAABCN010000014.1, read on the forward strand.
CGATGGCCGGGTTGTGCACCGCGGCGTCAGGAACGAGGCTCTTGACGGCCGCTTCGGCCTTGGTGAGGTCGCCCAAAACGTTGAGCACCTCTGTGCCGGCGTAGTCGGGTTCGATGGGGTGCGGGGTGTGCGGAACCCGCGGGGTCTCTGGCTCCAGAGCGGTGTCGAAGCCGCCGCGGGCGTCGCCGTTGCCGCCGCCGAGCAAAACGCTCATCGGGTCGTCGTCGTGACTGTCGGCATCCGGATCGGTCACCATGGCGCCCCCGAAATCGGGGTCTTCCTCACGCTTGCTGGTGTTGCGACGCCACCACGGCAGGGCGTTCGGGTCTTCGTCGCCGTCGCTCCCGTCGCCATCGATGCCGTCGAGTTCGATCTGCGCGGTCTTCTCGAGCTTGGCCGCCTTGGCCGCCTGACGTTCGTCGGCGTCGGGCAGTTGGGCGCCGAACAGCCAGGCGTAGAGCTCGCGGCCCCGCTCACCGATCTTGTTCGGCGGGGTCTTGGTGATGATGAACAGGCTGAGCACCAGCAGCAGGATGACGATGGCCGTGGCACCGATCGAGGTGGTCAGCAAAATCAGCGGGGCGGCGATCATCCACCCGATGACACCGCCGGCGCCGGCGAGCGTGATCATGCCGTCGCTGGGTTCTGGTTGACCGCCGAAGATGTGGCAGAGGCCAGACACCGAGACGAGCAGCAGGGAGAGACCGATGCCGATGCGGCCGTTGTCATGAACGGAACTGGGTTTGCGAAACAGCCAGACCGCGAAGATCAGCATGATCACGGGCAGCGCGAACGCGACCCGGCCGAAGAGTCCGCCGAAGGTGTAGGCGTCAAGGTTCTGAGCGACCTCGTCGTTGATCAGGAACCATTCGATCACCGCACCGAAGATCGCCAGCAGCACGAGAAAGAACGGGAGTCCGTCGCGGCGCTCGTCTTTCTGCAGCTTTTCGGGGCCGAGGGCGCGCGCAGCGCCACCGGCGAGGTGGGCCAGCGCCATCCAGATGCGCACCAACAGAGCCGGTTTCGGCTCTGCCGCCGCAAACTTGACGGTCTTCGCAGTTGCTGTTTTGTTCGCCGGCTTGCGCGCGGTGCCGCCTGACGCAGGCGTGCTGCGCGCACGACCGGTCGACTTAGTGCTCGTAGCCATGGAATCAACGGTACCTCTGCCCGCCGACATTGGCCGGTTCCCACGCCCACGCGCCGCATCTGCTGGAGCGGTGTCCGGCGTGTCGGCGTGGCGGCGTGGCGGCGTGGCGGCGTCCGGCGTGGCGGCGTGGCGCGCGCGCCGGGGTGAGGTCGGGTATGCCTCGTGCCTGGAGTCCATCTCGGCGCACGTGATTTCGCGAGTGTCGGCATCCGCCGGCCACGAATTGTTCGTGCGTGCGCTCAAATCGTCGCCAGACGGATGCGTGGGGCGACGTTTTGAACGCACGCATGAGCAGTCCGCCATTCGACGGAGATTCGGCAGCGAATGCAGACTTTCGCGCGAAAATCGGGCCTTTTCGCCCAAATCTCCGTCGAATGGGAGAACACGACTCAGTAATCGGACAGGCACCTCAGCGACGCAGCGATCTAGTAGCGGATGGCGTCGATCACCTTCACGCGCACCGCCACGAGGGCAGGAAGCAGGCCGGCGAGGGCGCCGACAAAGGTTGCGACCAGCAGGCCGAGCACCGCTGCCTCCACCGGGAACGGCGGGAAATCGGTGACCTGGCCCTGCCCGATCAGGCCCTCCATCCACGGGTTCTTCACGATCAGCACCGCGAATGCCACGCCGACGGCACCGGCAACGACCGTCGCGACGACACTCTCCATCATCACGGCGAAGAACACCCGCCCGGCGGTTGCCCCGAAGCTGCGGCGGATTCCGATCTCCCTGATGCGCTGTTTCACCGTGACCAGCGCAATGTTCAGCAGGCCGAGCGCCCCGAGCAGCAGCACGAGACCAGCCACTCCCCCGATCATCAGCTGGATCGGGAGGAACGGGTCGCCACCGCCCCACGACTGGTAGTCCTGCCGGTTCACGCTCGCATTGGCTCCCTTTCCAAGTGAGGCGCCGATGTCCCGCTGCAAGGCGGTGACGAGCTGATCCGAGATCTCGGTGGGCACCCACAACTCGTAGCCGGGCGGCTGGCCGCCCATCATGTAGGAGTTCGGGTCGGACGGCTGTTGAGATGCGGCTCCAACGGGAACGAGCCCCTGCAACGCATCGGTCAGCATGAACATGGTCGGCGTCATATCCCACTGCGACGACGGTGTGACCCCGACGATCACGGCCGTCGTGTTCTGCTGCCCGACCAACGTCGTGGTGGGGTGCGTCGCCAGATCGGGTCGCCCCAGCCGATTGTAGAAGACCTCGTTCACGATGAGCGCGGGCGCAAGCCGATCGACATCCGCGTCAGTGAACCAGGCGCCTTCAGAAAGACGGATGCGATGCATCTCGCCATAGGGAACGTCAACGCCCATCGTCTGCACGCCCGTCGCCCCATCGACGAACTGAACGGTCTGGCTTGAGTTCACAACGCGGCTGGCAAAGCTGATGTCGTAGCGATCGAGGGTGGTTTCCCACGTTGATTGCATGAGATCGGTCGGCGGAGCGGAGCCGTCGGCCAGAGACGGATAGATCGAGAGCAGCGCCGGTCGCCCGCTTCCTCGCTCGTACTGTTCGACCATCGCTTGTTTCGCCACGGCGCCGAGACCGACCACCGTGGTGATAGCGCAGACTGCGACGGCCACGCCGATGAGCGAGAGCATGACGCGGGTCTTGTGGATGCGGACTTCTTGCCAGGCCTCGGCGAACGAACCGACGATGCCGGTGGTGAAGCGCTTCATGCGGAGACTCGCTCGGTGTCAGCGACGCTATCGGCTGCTTCATCCTGCCGTGTGGAACCGGTCGCGTCTGGTGCTGCCGCCGACGGCGTCAGCGCGGGGCCGCCGTAGCCGGCGACGGGGGTGAGAACACCGAGATCGAGTCGGTAGTGCGTCTTCGACAGCGCGGCGATCGCGGGGTCGTGAGTGATCGTGACGAGTGCTGCTCCCGAGGCCGTGGCGACCTCGTCAAGCAGTTCCATCACGCTCGACCCGGTTTCCAGGTCGAGTGCACCGGTCGGCTCGTCGGCGAGAATCAGCCGCGGACCGCGAACCAGCGAGCGCGCGATCGCGACTCGTTGCTGTTCACCTCCCGACAGCTTGTCGGGCATGGACGAGGCACGGTGTCCAAGGCCGACACGATCGAGCATCTCCGCCGCGATCCGGGCGCGCTGCCAAAACTGGCGGCCTTCAGCGTAGAGCAGGGGGGTCATCACATTCTCGAGCGCGGTTCTGCCCTGCAGCAGGTTGAACTGCTGAAAAATGAAGCCGACATCGCGGCCACGCACCCTGTCGCGAACTGCCGAGGAGTACGACCGCACCTCGCGCCCGTCGAAAGTCATCTCGCCGGTGGTGGGGTTGTCGAGCAGCCCGAGCAGGTTAAGCAGTGTCGATTTGCCCGATCCGGATCGCCCAACGATTGAGATGCGGTCGCCGACGGCCACCTCAAGATCGACCCCGGAGAGGATGGTCAGCGGCGCACCATCGATGAGCGGAACCGTTCGCGTCACGCCCTCGAGTCGCAGAAGCATCAGTGAGCACTCACGACGTCGCCGCACATCATGCTGCCGTCGGGCTGTGGGATACACCCGTTGGCGTCTGGCGCAACGGCTCCCGGCACGAACTGGTTGATCAGGTCGCCTTCGGCGAGACCCTCGACGATCTGCACGTTCGTGCCATCGCTCATTCCCAGCTTGACCGGTCGTTCTTCTGCTGTGCCCTCGCCGCCGGCGAGCCAGACCACACCGGTCTCGGCAGAGCCCTTGACCGCGGTGATCGGCACGACCATGACGTTCTCAACCTTGCCGCCGGCAATAGTGATCTGTGCGGCGAGTCCGGGAAACACCGTGACGTCGCCCGGAATCGCACAGCGCACTGTCGTGGCAGACCCACCGGTCGCTGCACCCTCGGCACCGGCCCCGGCCCCGGCCGCGCTGTCGGCGCCGGCGAGCGGCGTCGTGATGGTGAGGCCGGTGCAGGTGAAGGGGGCAGGACCGTTGGTGATGGCAATGGATGCCTCGGTCGGCTGGGTGAGCAGGCGATACTGCTGGTCTGGGCTGAGCGAACCGCTCACCGAGAAGCTGGGCGGGGCGATCTGACCTCCGGTGTCACCGACGGCGACCGCCTGGCCGGAGAGCACGGTGAGCGAGCTGAGCACACCGGTGATGGGTGCGTAGACCTTGGCGAAGGTGACCGTGGGACGCGGCTGCGTCATCCCGGTCACGTTGCCGGCGGCATCCTTCGTCTCGACCGGCTCGTTGATGGTCTCGACCTTGATGTCGTAGAGCTTGTCACCGGCGTTGACCTGCTGCCCGGCTTGCGCGAAAACCTCGTCGACGGCACCGGCGCCGGTGGCGCGCACGGGAACCGCAGGATCAGCCTGCACGGTGCCGGGCAGAGTGACGTCGTTGGTGATGGTGCCGAGCGCCACTGGAATCTGTGGTTCGACGATCTGGCCCGTCGGCATGCTCGGGTTGCTGGCCTCCGCGTTGTCGGGAAAGAATGCCACCTTCACGAGAGCGGCGGCGATGGCCGCGACCAAGACCAGTCGGATGATCGGAAAAACCCATTTACGCGCGACGCTCAACAGCTGCCCCCAAAGTAGTGATTTCGTTGATCCTATGGGCGGGGTGTGAACCCGAGGGGGCATTCCCGCAGGTTTCGCGCAGATATCAGCCTTGAGGATGACCTTTCGGTGGTCGGCCGGTCGCCCTTAACGAAAACTGCCGACCCCGGTCGAAACCAGGGTCGGCAGTATTTCAGTGTGCGAGGGTTACGCCTCGATCACCAGGGGAACGATCATCGGGCGACGACGGAACGTCACGTTCACCCAACGGCCCGCCACGCGGCGCACCGACTGAGCGAGTGCGTGCGTGTCGCGCACGCCGTTGCCGGCGGCCTCGGCCAGCGCGGCCTCGATCTTCGGCTTGAGCGCGTCGAAGACTGAGTCGTCTTCGGCGAAACCCTTGGCGTGAATTTCGGGGCCGGTGATGACCTTGCCGTTGGCCTTGTCGACCACGACGATGATCGAGATGAAGCCTTCCTCGGCGAGGATGCGGCGATCCTTGAGGTCGGCATCCGTGATCTCACCGACGGTGGAACCGTCGACGTAGACGAAGCCGAGGTCAAGCTGGCCGACGACCTTCGCGACACCGTCGTGCAAGTCGATGACGGTGCCGTCTTCGGCGAGGAACGTGTTCGCGCGAGGCACACCGCTCTCCACCGCGATGTTCGCGTTGGCGACCAGGTGGCGGTATTCGCCGTGAACCGGAAGCACGTTCTTCGGCTTCAGGATGTTGTACACGTAGAGCAGCTCGCCGGCGGCAGCGTGTCCGGAGACGTGCACCTTGGCGTTGCCCTTGTGCACCACGTTGGCGCCGAGCTTGATCAGGCCATCGATGATGCGGTAGACCGCGTTCTCGTTGCCGGGGATCAGGCTGGATGCGAGGATGACGGTGTCGCCCTCGCCCACCTCGATCTGGTGGTCGCGGTTGACCATGCGGGCCAGAACGGCCATCGGCTCACCCTGCGAACCGGTGGACATGTAGACGATCTTGTTGTCCGGGATGTTGCCGGCCTTCTTGAAGTCGACCAGCACGCCCTCAGGCACCTTGAGGTAGCCCAGCTCGGCGGCGATGGTCATGTTGCGCACCATCGAGCGACCGAGCAGTGCCACGCGGCGACCGTTGGCGTGCGCGGCGTCGAGCACCTGCTGCACCCGGTGCACGTGGCTGGAGAAGCTGGCCACGATGACCCGGCGCGGCGCGCGGGCGATGACGTCTTCGAGAACCGGACCGATCGAGCGTTCGGTCGGCGTGAAGCCGGGAACGTCGGCGTTGGTCGAGTCGGAGAGGAAGATGTCGATGCCCTCTTCGCCGAGACGTGCGAAGTCGCGCAGGTCGGTGAGGCGGCCGTCGAGCGGCAGCTGGTCCATCTTGAAGTCACCGGTGTGCAGCACAGAACCGCCGTCGGTGAAGATGGCAACGGCCAGCGCGTCGGGGATCGAGTGGTTGACCGCGACGAACTCGAGATCGAACGGGCCGATCTTCTCTTCCTGGCCGCCCGTGACCTGCAAGGTGTACGGCTTGATGCGGTGCTCTTTGAGCTTCGCTTCGATGAAGGCGAGGGTGAGTGCAGAACCGATCAGCGGGATGTCGGCGCGCAGCTTCAGCAGGTAGGGAACCGCGCCGATGTGGTCTTCGTGACCGTGCGTGAGCACGATGCCGAGGATGTCTTTCAGACGGTTCTTGATCGGCGTGAAGTCGGGAAGGATCAGGTCGACGCCGGGCTGGTGCTCTTCGGGGAACAGCACGCCGCAGTCGACGATCAGGATCTTGCCGTTGATCTCGAAGGTCGTCATGTTGCGACCGATCTCGCCGAGACCGCCGATCGGGATGATGCGAAGTGTGTCCGGTGCAAGTACCGGCGGGTCGTATACGTCGTTGGGCATATGCCCTCCTCAGGTGTTTATGTGCGCGTTCAGCGTGTGGTGCCGGCCACCTTCGGCAACGCGCCGCCAGCGGCAGCGTTGCGGTCGGGCCGGAAGTTTGAAAAGTCGACGCCGGGAATGTTCTTCACCAGGTCGATCTCGTCTTCGATCTGTGCGGCTTCCCACTCTTCGGGGCCGACCAGCGGAAGACGAACGCGCGGGCTCTGGATGCGTCCGAGTCCGTGCAGGATGTATTTGGCCGCCACGGTGCCTGGCACGTGAGTCATCACGGCACGCACGAGCGGTTCGAGCTGCTTGTGGGCAGCGGTGGCCGCCTTGAGGTCGCCGGCGTTGACCGCGTCGACCATCTGACGGTAGGGGGTGGCTGCGATGTTCGCGGTAACGCCGATCAGGCCGGTGGCGCCGATCGACAGGTGCGGCAGCACGTTGGGGTCGTCGCCGGAGAAGTACATCAGGCTGGTCTGGTTCAGCACTCGGCTGACCTGGGCCAGGTCGCCCTTTGCATCTTTGATGGCGAGGATGTTCGGGTGCTTCGCTGCACGCAGAATCGTCTCGTAGCTGATCGGGATGCCGGTGCGACCCGGGATGTCGTACAGGATGACCGGCAGGTCAGTCGCGTCCGCGATCATCCGGAAGTGAGTGAGCACACCGGCCTGAGTCGGCTTGTTGTAGTACGGCGTGACGATCATGTTGCCGTCGGCGCCGGCCTTCTCGCTCTGCTTGGCCAACTCGATCGCGTGGGCGGTTTCGTTGGAACCGCCACCGGTGATGATCTTCGCGCGGCCGGCTGCGACGCTCTTGCCCACCTCGACCAGGCGGATCTTCTCGGGGTCAGTCAGTGTCGAGGTCTCACCGGTGGTGCCGGTGACGACGATGCCATCGGCGCCGGCGTTGATGACGTCGTCGATGTGTTTTTCGACGTCGGCCCAGTTCACTTCACCGTCGGCGGTGAATGGAGTCACCAGAGCAACGAGCACCTGACCAAAAGGATTAGAAGATGTAGACACAAATTACAGGGTATCGGTTCGCGGGCCCTCTCGTGACTGCTGACTTTGTCGGCTGCCCGGCGTACCATCCGAAGCAGGTAAAAACGCATGGCCGGGCGTCGGCAGCCGTCGGTGCTCGAGACCAAAAATGGGAGACACCGATATGAATATGGCAATGCAAATGATGGAGATGCACGCCGCCGAAATGCCGGCGACCGGCATGGACATGGCACTGATGCAGGAGTGCATCGAGGCCTGTTCCGCCTGTGAGCAGGCCTGCACAATGTGCGCCAGCTCGATGATGGGCGACGAGATGATGAAGTGCACCAGCATGTGCATGAATTCAGCCGACATGGCGAACACGATGATGCGGATGATGATGCGCCCGTCTGGCATGCACGCCCCGAGCATGATGACGGCGCTCCAGGCGACGATGTCGATGAGCAACGCCTGCGCCGAGGAGTGCATGATGCACGCCGAGACGAGCGACGACGCACGCATGTGCGCCGACGTGAACCGTCAGCTGGCTGCAAGCTGCCAGAAGATGATGGACGCGATGGCAGGGATGATGCCCACGAGGGCATGAGCTCGAGCTGACGAACGCGAATGAACTGACGAAACGTGAACTGACGAACTGACGAAACGACGAGCTAACGAAACGGATGTCGCTCTCTAGTCGAGCGACGCCACCACCACGTTGAAACGCTCGCTGCCCACGGCGAGCGCGTGGTACAGCGCGTGCACCGCGACGGGTTCGCCGAGAGTCAGCGTCGCACGCAGGTCGGCGTGGTTCCAGAGCCAGAGCGTTTCGATGCTCGGGGCGCCTGCATCCGGTGCGTGAGCATCCGTTGTATGAGCATCCGTTGCATCGACATCCGTTGCATCGAAGCGTCCGAGCAGTTCAACACCGATCCAGCCGCCGGTGCCGAGGTGGCTGACGAATCCGTCGCGCCATTTGCTCGGCGTGGCAGCGGTCACCCGGTTCTGCAGGTCGTTTCCCGCGTGTCCGGCACCGTGGCTGAGGCAGGATTCGCCAGCGCTGCTGTTGCACTGCATGACCTGTCGTACTCCTGGTGTGAGATTGGTCATCCTGACCTCCTGTCCGGTGTCTACTCCGGCGATCATTCGCCGGAATCTGTGTTGAAAGCATCGATTTCTCAAAACCAATAACGTCGAGTGTAGGTTTTCGAAGCTGAACATTCACTCGGCAACGTCACACAACGACACATAAACCGAGCCTCTCTCAGTTCCCACTCGGCGGCCCACACGAGGCGGCTGAGAAGTACGCTGATTGACATGATCATTCCTCCGGTCGCAGCACAGAAGCCCGTGGAACGGGTTCACCACAACGACGTCTACGTCGACAACTACGAGTGGCTGCGCGACAAGGAGAGTCCAGAGGTGATCAGCCACCTCGAAGCCGAGAACGCCTACACGGATGCCCGCACCGAGCACCTCACACTGCTGCAGGAGCAGATCTTCGAGGAGATCACCGACCGCACCCAGGAGACCGACCTCAGTGTTCCGGTGCGGCGTGGAAAGTGGTGGTACTACACCCGCACGGTCGAGGGTCTCGAATACGGCATTCACTGCCGGGCGCCGATCGACGGGCCAGACGACTGGGATCCGCCCGTGGTCTCCCCCACAAACGGCGCGACGGTGCATGGTCAGACCGACGAGGTGCCGACGGTTCCCGGCGAGCAGGTGTTGCTCGATGACAACGCCGAAGCTGCCGCCCACGACTTCTACTCCCTCGGCAGCTTCGACCTGAGCTCCGACGGCGGCCTGCTGCTCTACGGCGTCGATACGGAAGGCGATGAGCGCTACACGCTGCGCATCCGTGACATCGACCCCACACGCATCCGTCGCCCGGCCAGCGTTGCCGATGACGATGACGAGACCGTCGATCTGTCGACCGACAATCTCAGCGACGAGATCCCGGGCACGGCGGCCGGGGCAATGTTCGACCGGAGTGGCACCTACGTCTTCTACACGACGGTCGATGAGGCGTGGCGGCCCGACACCGTGTGGCGCCACGAGATCGGCACCCCGCGCGAGAGCGATGTCTCGGTCTTTCATGAGCCCGACGAACGGTTCTGGGTCGGCGTCGGTCGCACCCGTAGCCGCGCCTACCTGGTGATCGAGGCCGGGTCGAGCGTGACGAGTGAAACGCGCCTGCTCGCATCCGATGACCCGACCGGCGAGTTCGCCGTGGTCTGGCCGCGTCGCGAGGGCGTCGAGTATGACGTTGAGCATGCGGTGATCGGCGGCGAGGATCGCCTGCTGATCGTGCACAACCACAATGCGGTGAACTTCGAGCTCGTCAGTGTCGCAGCCGCCGACCCCCAGGGCGACGCGCTCATCATGCTGCCGCACAACCCGGCGGTCAGGCTCGAGAGCGTCGATGCTTTTCGTGACTTCTGCGTCGTCGAGTACCGCTCGGAGGGGCTCACCCGGGTGGCGATCGCCCGGCGCGACGACCAGAAGAAGATCGGTCTGACCGAGCTGAAGTTCGACGAGAAGCTGTATTCGGTCGGCACCATGGGCAATCCCGAGTGGGAGCAGCCGACGATCCGGTTGAACTACACGAGCTTTGTCACCCCGTCGACGGTCTACGACGTGGTCGTCGCCACCGGCGAGCGCCGGCTGCGCAAGCAGCAACCCGTGCTCGGCGGGTACGACCCGACCCTGTTCGAGCAGCGTCGCGAGTGGGCGACCGCGACCGACGGCACCCGCATCCCGATCTCCCTCGTCTACCGACGCGATCTTGTCACCCCCGGCGTGCCGGCACCGACGCTGCTCTACGGCTACGGCGCCTACGAGCACAGTGTCGACCCTGGCTTTGGCATCTCGCGGCTCAGCCTGCTCGACCGCGGCATGATCTTCGCGGTCGCACACGTGCGCGGTGGCGGCGAGATGGGCCGACTCTGGTACGAGAGCGGCAAGAAGCTGCATAAGCGCAACTCGTTCACCGACTTCGCCGATTGCGCAGAGCACCTCATCGATGCCGGGTACACCGAGGCCGACCGACTCGTGGCGGATGGCGGCAGCGCGGGCGGCCTGCTTGTGGGCGCCGTCGCGAACATGACCCCGCATCTGTTCTCGGGCATCCTGGCCGGAGTGCCGTTCGTCGACCCGCTCACCTCGATTCTCGACCCGTCGCTGCCGCTGACCGTGATCGAGTGGGACGAGTGGGGCGACCCGCTGCACGATCCGGAGGTGTATGCCTACATGAAGTCGTACTCCCCGTTGGAGAACGTGCGCGACAAGCACTACCCACGCATCCTCGCCACGACGAGCCTCAACGACACGCGTGTGCTCTACGTCGAGCCGGCGAAGTGGGTGGCGAAGCTGCGCGAGGTGAACGCGGATGTCTTGCTGAAGACGGAGATGTCCGCCGGGCATGGCGGGGTGTCTGGCCGGTACAACGCGTGGCGGGAGCGCGCGTTCGAGTACGCCTGGATCATCGACGCGGCGGGCGCGCACCCGACGGGCGAGGGGCGACGCGCCTAGTAGCCGATTCGCGCGTGCACTTCCGCGCGAGCGCTTCCGCGCGTGCGCTTCCGCGCGTGCGCTCAAATCGTCGCGACACTGCACGCGGAGGCGACAGTTTGAGCGCACGCGCGCGAGCGGTGAGCGGGGCGGTGAGCGGGGCGGTGAGCGGGGCGGTGAGCGGGGCGAGTAGCCTCTCGAAATCGCACCCGCCAGATACGCCGCGCGCACGAGAGTCGCCCATTCTTGCTAGTGAATGGGCACAGCGCACTAGCAAGAATGGGCGACTCTTGGATCACCGCACCCGGTTTGCGACATTCGTCACTTGTCGCTGTCTCCCCGAGAGTCGCCCACTTTTGCTAGTGAATAGGCACAGTGCACTAGCAAAAATGGGCGACTCTTGGTCTCAACTGTCGGAACACTGACGGAAAAGGGCTACTTCACCGCACTCGACGGCGCCCAGAGGTTGATGCCCTGGTCGGTGGCGTGCAGGTCGATTGCCGCCAGCTCTTCAGCGGTAAAGGCGAGATTGTTCAGCGCGCCGAGGTTCGTTTCGAGCTGGGCGACCGACGACGCACCGACGAGAGCGGAGGTCACGACGTCATTGCGCAACACCCACGCCAACGCGAGCTGAGCGAGCGACTGGCCGCGGGCATCCGCGATCTCGGTGAGGGCACGGATGCTGGCCAGCGTCTTGTCGGTGAGCATCTCGCTGCTGGCCGAACCCTGCTGGGCGACGCGCGAGTCGCCGGGCACGCCCTGCAGGTAGCGGTCGGTGAGCAGCCCCTGGGCCAGCGGCGAGAAGGGGATGCAGCCGACGCCGAGTTCGGCGAGGGTGTCGAGCAGGCCGTCTTCGACCCAGCGGTTGAACATCGAGTAGGACGGCTGGTGGATCAGCAGGGGTGTGCCGAGGTCGGCCAGGATGCGGGCGGCCCTGAGAGTGAGCTCCGGCGAGTAGGAGGAGATGCCGGCGTAGAGCGCGCGCCCGCTGGTGACGGCGGTGTGCAGGGCGCCCATGGTCTCTTCGAGCGGGGTGTCGGGGTCGGCCCGGTGGGAGTAGAAGATGTCGACATAGTCGAGGCCCATCCGGTCGAGTGACTGGTCGAGGCTGGCGAGCAGGTATTTGCGGGAGCCGAACTCGCCGTAGGGACCCGGCCACATGTCGTAGCCGGCCTTGGTGGAGATGATGAGTTCGTCGCGGTGAGCGGAGAAGTCCTCGCGCAGGATCTGGCCGAAATTGGTCTCGGCGCTGCCGAACGGCGGGCCGTAGTTGTTGGCCAGGTCGAAGTGGGTGACGCCGAGGTCGAACGCGCGACGCAGAATCGCCCGCTGGGTGTCGAGTGGCTTGTCGCCTCCGAAGTTCTGCCACAGTCCGAGGGAGATCGCAGGCAGTTTCAACCCGCTCCGGCCGCTGCGGCGGTAGGGCATGGAGTCGTAACGAGTGTCGGCGGGGATATACGTCATGAGTTCATGTTGGCAGTCCGGTGGGGCCGGAAGCGAGCGTCGCGACGATCTTGCCTCGTCGAGCAGTGGCGAATGACCATTTTCGGCGCGCGGAATGGTCATTCGCCACAGTTCGGCGGCAGGGTCGGGCGCCGATTGGAGCACGGCGCCCCGGGTGCTTCGACGTGGAGCGTCAGTGGAGGGTGAGAACATTGACGGATGCCGACGCCCGCGACCCCCACGGATTCCGGGGGCGATCGCGCGTGGAAGCGGACCGTCAGCGCGCTGACCAACCCGAGCGCGCCATCCGTCGAATTCGGATACACCCGACCGCTCGCCCCGGCGAGCGCGCCAGGCGACACCCCGCCGGCCCCGATGGCTCTGCAGTTCGAGCTGCGGGAGCAGCTGCCGCGCACGCTCGAACGCTGGAGCGGCCCGTCGGCGCGCACCGTGACCGACCCGGTCGCAGGGCGGGCCGCTTACCGACTCGGGGTGCGGCCGGTGATGCGCGGCACCTCCGGCAAATGGGTCAAGGGTTCGCTCAGCTGGACCAATCTGTCGCACCAGGGAAACCGGCTCAATCTGAGCCCCACCCATCACGACTGGTTCGGCCAATTCGCCGCCCTGCACCGCGCGGTACGGGCGCTCTACTACGGCCAGGAAACCGACTGGCTGTACCTCGACGAGTTCACCAGTCCGCTGCTCTGGAATCTGTTCGACGAGGCGGAGCGCCTCGGCATCGCCCTCGTCGGCACCTCGAAAGGCGCGGAGGTGCGCATCGGCAGGCGGGCGGAGGTCAGCCTGGACGCGACATCCGACGGTCGAAGCAGTGCAACGTCTGCGAACACTCCCCGCGACGCCAACCGGCCGATCTCCGGCCTGCGGGTCAGCACGATCCTGACCATCGACGGCACCGCGTATCCGCCGGAGTTCACCGCCCCGATCGGTGACCACGGACTCTACGGATACGCACCGGTCTCCCCCACCGTGTTCACGCTCGCCCCGACCGGCCTGCCGCTCACTGAGGCTCAACGGGGTCTGCTCGGGCAGGCGGCGACGGTGCACGTTCCGGCCGGTGATGTTGACGAATTCATGAGCGACCATTTTCCGGAACTCAGCCGGCTCGTGCGCATCACCAGTTCGGATGCCTCTGTACGGTTTCCGGCGGCGCTCCCGCCGGTTCTGGTGCTCACGGCCAGCTATCGGCCGAGGCACACTCTGCAGCTCGACTGGGCGTGGGAGTATCGCCACGGATCGCTGGTCACGAGGGTTCCACTCGATGAGTCATCACACACCGAATCGATAAGCACTGCAGAACCGACAATCGAGCGCAATCGTGACACGGAGAACGTGATCGTTGCTCGTGCCGTTGGAGTGCTCGTACCGGTCGCTGCGGTCCTGTTCCCCGCACAGGCTTCCCCCGCCGCTGGGCCCGCCGCTGGGCCCGCCGCTGGGCCCGTCGCTGGGCCCGCCGCATTTGAACCCCGCCACAGCCTGACCGGCATCGACGCCGCCGAGTTCAGCTCGCGCGCCCTGCCGGCGCTGGCGCGCCTGAGGGGTGTTCGCGTCGACATCGTCGGCAGCCAACCCGAGTATCTCGAGCTGACCGACACGCCCCAGCTCACCTTCACCACGATCGAGACCGATCAGCGTGACTGGTTCGACCTCGGTGTGCTGGTGCAGGTTGAGGGGCGGAGCATTCCGTTCGGGCCGCTCTACAAGGCGTTGGCGAAGGGGCAGAAGAAGTTGCTGCTCGTCGACAACTCGTATATGTCGCTGCTGCAGCCTCAGTTTGAGCAGCTGCGCGAGCTGATCGAAGAAGCGAAGACGCTGCAGGAGTGGGAGACGGGCCTGCGCATCAGCCGCTACCAGGCCGGACTCTGGGCCGACTTCGAGGATCTCGCCGACGAGACCGACGAAGCGGTGGCCTGGCGCACGACGGTGTCTGGCCTGCGCGATCTGACCGAGGTGCCGGTCACCCCGCTGCCGACCGGCGTGCACGCGACGCTGCGGCCGTACCAGGCCGAGGGTTTCAACTGGCTCGCGTTTCTCTGGCAGCACCAGCTCGGCGGTGTGCTCGCCGATGACATGGGGCTCGGCAAGACCTTGCAGGCGCTGGCGTTGATGGAGCATGCGCGGGCGGGGGTGGCGGATGCGCGGGGTACGGACGCGGACCAGGTCACCGGGTCGCGAGACGGCCCTGGCGGGCCTCCTCGACCAACGGCGGGAGCAGCTCCGTTCCTCGTCGTCGCACCCACCTCCGTCGTATCGAACTGGGTCTCTGAGGCCGCGCGCTTCACCCCGGGCCTCGTCGTGCGCGCGATCAGCACGACCGAGGCGACGCGCAGCGAGAGCTTGGCGGATGTCGCCGCCGGGGCCGACGTGATCATCACGTCGTACACATTGTTCCGTCTCGACGCCGAGACCTATCAGGCCGAGGCGTGGGCCGGGCTGATCCTCGACGAGGCGCAGTTCGTGAAGAATCACACCAGTCAGGCGCACATCGCGGCACGTGAACTCGACACCCCCTTCAAACTGGCGATCACAGGAACGCCGATGGAGAACAACCTGCTCGAACTCCACGCGCTCTTCGCCATCGTCGCGCCCGGGTTGTTCCCGTCGGCCCGCAAATTCGCCGAAGACTACGTGCGCCAGATCGAGTTGAGCACCAACCCGGTGCGACTTGCCCGACTGCGCCGACGCATCCGCCCGTTTCTGATGCGTCGCACCAAAGAACTCGTCGCCCGCGACCTGCCGGCGAAGCAGGAGCAAACCCTGCAGATCGATTTGAACCCCGAGCACCGCAAGCTGTACGACACGTTTTTGCAGCGGGAACGGCAGAAGCTCCTCGGACTGCTCGAAGACCTCGACACGAACCGGTTCATCGTGTTCCGGTCGTTGACGCTGCTGCGGCTGCTCAGCCTCGATGCTTCCCTGGTCGACCCGGCGTATGCGGCGGTGCCCAGCAGCAAACTCGACGCCCTGTTCGAACAGTTGGAGGATGTTGTCGCCGAGGGCCACCGGGCACTCATCTTCAGTCAGTTCACGTCGTTTCTGAAGAAAGCGGCCGCGCGTCTTGACGCACAGGGAACCCCGTATTGCTACCTCGACGGGTCGACTCTGCACCGCTCGGAGGTGATCGACCGGTTCAAAACCGGAGCAGCTCCGGTGTTTCTGATCAGCCTCAAGGCCGGCGGTTTCGGCCTCAATCTCACCGAGGCAGACTATGTCTTTTTGCTCGACCCGTGGTGGAACCCGGCGAGCGAAGCGCAGGCCATCGACCGCACCCATCGCATCGGCCAGACCAAGAACGTGATGGTCTACCGGATGGTCGCCACCGGCACCATCGAAGAAAAGGTGATGGCACTCAAGCAGAAAAAAGCGAAGCTTTTCACCGCGGTGATGGACGATGACGCCGCGTTCAGTGACGCGTTGTCGGCCGACGACATCCGCGGACTGCTCAGCGAGTAAACCGGCCCTGTTCAGGCGCACCGTACCGAAAGTAGACTGGCGCCACGGTCGAGTTCGTGACGAGGAAGACCCAGCGGAAAGCCTCGCCGCTGGCTCTCATTGCGTCAAAGGAGATCCATATGCTGCACACTGATATCCCGAACCGACTCGATGTGG
Organism: Glaciibacter kafniensis; assembly: GCF_039538945.1. NCBI lineage: Bacteria > Bacillati > Actinomycetota > Actinomycetes > Micrococcales > Microbacteriaceae > Glaciibacter > Glaciibacter kafniensis. The sequence continues at coordinate 69,907 of NZ_BAABCN010000014.1, forward strand.
AAGCTCTCGCAACCACCCGGGAACCAGGGTGCGTTTCGATCTATCTCCCAGCCGGCAACCTTCCAGCCGAAGCCGACCAGGCCAAGATCTTGCTGAAGAATCTGCTGCGCACCGCCGTTGACCAGCTCGTCGCCGTCGACACGCCAGCCGCCCTCGTCTCGGCGATCACCGAGTCGGTCGAAGAGCTCATCGGTGACCGCGACTTCTGGCGCTACCAGTCGACCAGCCTCGCTGTTTTCGTCACCGCGACCAGCCGCACCAGCTACCGTCTGCCGAGCGTTCTCGTCTCGGCCGTCGAAGTGTCTGACCGCTTCTACATCAAGCCGCTGCTGCGCGCAGTGACATTTCCGCAGGCCGCCCTCGTGTTGGCCCTCGCCCAGAACTCGGTGCGCTTGATCGAGATTTCTGCCGACCAGGCGGCGAACCGGCTCGACATTGAAGATCTGCCAGAGGATGTCGCTGACGCGGTCGGTCTGGAATCCGTCAGGGGGCGCAGTGCCGAAAGCAACAACCGCGGCGGCCGAGTGCAGGGTGACGAAGGTCACAAGGTGCGGATGCGGGAATATGCGCAGGCGATCGTCAAGGCCGTGCGCCCGACGGCGTTGGGCACCAGCCGGCCGATGATTCTGGCCGGCGCCGAGCCGCTGGTCAGCATCTACCGGTCGGTGTCGACGCATCCGCGGCTGACCGAGGCCGTGATCTCCGGCAACCCGGAGGAGCGCTCCGACGAGCAGCTTGCCGCCGCCGCGCGACCGATTCTCGACGCCCTCTATGCGGCGGAACTCGATGACATCAAGGAACGCTTCGGAACCAATGCCGCGCACGGCCGGGCGGTCACCGATCTAACCGACATCGCCCGAGCGGCAACCGGCAACGCCATCGACACGCTGCTCTTCGACATGGACCACTCCGTGAGCGGCTCAATCGACGAAACGAGCGGGGCGATCACCTTCGACGATGAAGACGACGCCATCAACTACGGCGTCGTCGATGAGATTGTGCGCCGGGCTCTGCTCAGCGGCGCGAAGGTGTTTGCCGTCAGGCAGGATGACGTTCCGGGCGGTGGCGGGGTGGCCGCGATGGTGCGTTTTCCGTCATAACCACACCGGTGGCCTGGCCACGACTAGCTCCATAACTGGTCGGGACCGGGCCACCGGGTCTCGTCTCGCTCGAGACGTCGATCAAGTCAGGAGCTCGCTATGCCCACCATTTTCGAACATGAACCGCCGTACACCGTCGGCTATTTCATCGGTAGTCTCTCGGCGCATTCGATCAATCGCACGCTGTCGAAAGCGCTGATTCGACTCGCACCGGCCGACCTGCAATTCACCGAGATCGTGATCAAGGATCTGCCGCTTTACAACCGTGACCTCGACGCTGACTATCCGCCAGTGGCGCGGGAGTTCAAAGCGCAGATCAATGCCGCCGACGCGCTGCTGTTCGTGACCCCGGAGTACAACCGGTCGGTGCCGGGCGCATTGAAGAACGCACTGGACTGGGCGAGCCGCCCGTGGGGGTCGAACGCTTTGACCGGCAAGCCGTCTGGAGTGATCGGTGCATCATCCGGAGCAATCGGCACGGCGCTGGCCCAGCAGAGTTTGCGCGGCACTCTCTCGTTCAGCAACGCACCGCAGATGACGGCTCCAGAGGCCTACATCCACATGACGCCTGGTCTGATTGCGGATGACGGCAGAGTCACGAATGAAGGAACCGAGGAGTTTCTGCGCGCGTACATGGCGGAGTTTCACCAATACATCCTGCGGGTGCTGACGGTGTTGCCGCCGCGTTAGCGTCTGGCCGTCCGGTTGGCTGTCCGTCTGGCCGACTCCAAACGCTGACGCGAATCTGGGGGCCGCATTTTCGCTAATGAACTTCAGAGTCATATGAGCCTGAAGTTCATAAGCGAAAAAGGCACCCCTGCCGTCGGTTCATCGAACCTGACGAGATCACGAACCTGTCGAGATCACGCGAGCCGACCCCTGCACGCCTGGACGCGTCTGAGAACCGGCCGGCGGAGGTCTCGACAAGCCCAACCAACGGAAAAAGAACACCGCGCGGGCTGAAAACCGTGACGCCCGTTGAGTTCACTGGGCGTGGCGGTTTTCGACCCGCGCGGTGCGAGGCCGCGTCTGAAGGCTGGCTCGCGAGGTCTCGAGCTGTAGGGCCGCTGCGCGGCATTGTGGTGGACGAATTTGACCATTTCGTTGGTCGAGGAGGCCGCCCGCGGCCGTCTCGAGACCCCGTGAGCCGACATTTGAACGCAACCCGAGTTCAAGGATTGGCTCGCGAGATCTCGAGACGCGTGCTCGCAAGCTCGCGCGCTCCTCGATCAACGAATAGGCCACATACCTAATAGACACGGGCTCGCTGACTCTCGCTCGTTCCTCGACCAACGGAGAGGGCAACGGAGGGGTTAAGAGGGTTACGCCTCGAGCGCAGACTCTTCTGACGGCAAGAACCACGGCGGGTAGACCGCGACCTTGGTGCGGTAGCCCGACGGCTTGAGGATGGCCTTGACGGCATCCCGCACACGGTCGTTCGAGACGCCGATCAGCACGATCTGCTCAAACGGGAACTCGGTGCGAACCAAGAACTCCGCCTCGAGCAGCGCGCCGGCATCGGCGTTCTGACGCACGTGGTGCAGCAGACGCAAAGCCGAGTCGCGCGTCTCACCGAAGCGTGTGCGCTCAAGCGCAGCGTCGGCATCCGTCACGACGATCGCCGCATCGTTCTCGGCAACGTCGGCCGGGTGCAACTCGGTGGCGTTCTTGACGGCACTGACCAGAATGACGAAGTCAGCCGGCGTCGAGTTCGTCGCCTTCGGGGTGAGGCGCGGGTCGAGCGCGTGCGAACGGATGCTCTCCCACACGCTCGCATCAGGCGAGAGGAAGAAGGGCACATAGCTGGCAATGCTCTCGGTGTCGTCGCCGGCGACGCGGGTGGTGCGGCGCCATTCACGGTTGCCCTCCGACGACATGTCGAAGGCGGGGCGGGACTCGTCCCAGGCTTCGCTCGCGTCGGCGTGCAGGGTGCCGCTCTCGAGGATGCCGGCCAGATTCTTGATGTGGGTGAGGTGGTAGATGCGCTGATCGCCAACCTTCACCGGGGCGGAACGCAATGACACGGTGGGCTTCAGTGCGCCACCCTTGGGTGCGACCGGTGCGGAACGCAAAGTGGTCGGCGCCACCTTCTCGCGTGCCTTGCTGGCGCGCTGCGAAGGGTTCGAAACCACACGCGCTACGTCAGGTGCAGCTTGGGGAAAACAACTGGCACACAGTCCGTCGTCAAAGCCATGGATACATTCGTCGCTCACGGTAGTGCCTCTCCTGGGCGTGGCTCCAGTGATCTCGAAGTCCAAGATATGAAATCCACCTGTTAACGTTACGCGTGATTTGGGGTGTCCGTTTACCGTCAGAGGATTTCACGCTGAGAAAAGCGTGCGAATTGCCCGTTCGCTGGTCGAGGAACGAGCGCCAGCGAGTGTCTCGAGACCCCGCAAGTCGATGATCGAACGCAACCCACGTCAAGAGATCGGCTCGCCGGGTCTCGAGATGCGCGCTCCTTCGTCGCGCGCTCCTTCGTCGCGTGCTCCTCGACCAACGAAATGGCCCATATACCTAATAGATGCGGCCTCCTGCGTCGGCTGCTCCTCGATCAACGATGGAGCTACACCCCCGATTCGACCAGCGTGATGAACGCACTCAGCTCCGCCACCCCGTCGGGCGTCACCGGCAGGCCGTCGGTGAGCGCCGGCGAGTAGACCAGGTAGGCCGCCCACTTGGCGCGCGAAATCGCCACGTTGAGCCGGTTCTTCATGATCAAGAAGCCGAGGCCACGCGGCACATCGTCGGCCGAGGATGCCGCGAGGCTCACGATCGCAATCGCCGCCTCCTGCCCCTGGAACTTGTCGACGGTTCCCACCCGCACCGCCCCGAACCCGGCTGCCGCGAGGGCGTCCCGCACCGTGTTCAGTTGGGCGTTGTACGGCGTGACAACGATGATGTCGGCCTGATCGAGCGGGTCGGCGGCACGGTGGTCGTGCGGATCGGTCCACGGCGTGCCGAGCAGAGACTCGACGAGGGCGACCACAGCGGCCGCCTCCTCCGGCGACTCCACTGAGTTGCCGATGTGCTGCACCGGGACGATGTGCAGGCCGGGCTCGACGCCGTCAAGATGACGCAACACCGCGGTGGGGTGCGAATGCAGCTCGCCCTCATAGGACAGACGCGAGACGGGCGCCGTGACGGCCGGGTGCATCCGTCGGCTCTCGGCGAGAAAGTAGCCGAGCGACGCCGGGAGCACATCGTGCCCGGCGCTGACCCAGCCGAGCGCCGATTGGTCGATTGGCTCCGGGTGGGTGCCCTGGCTCACCTGCGGGAGTTGTTGCGGGTCGCCGAGCAGCAGCAGCCGCTCGGCCGCGACGCTGGCCGCGATGGTCGAGGCGAGTGAGAACTGGCCGGCCTCGTCGACGACGAGCAGGTCGAGGCTCTGCCTCGGCACCCGCGCGGGGTTGCTGAAATCCCAGGCCGTGCCGCCGAGCACAAACCCGGAGTGGGCATTGTCGAGGCTGAAAAGCAGTTGGCCGTTCGGGGCCAGCACCGTGAACGGCGAAGCTTCGGCGTCGAGGTCGGTGTCGTCGTTGCGGTCGCCAACCGAGCCCAAACCAGAGCCAGATCCCGAGCCGGAGCCCGAGCCGGAACTGGAGCCCAAACCTGAGGCACCCGATGCACCGGATGCGCTCCCGCCGGCCGTCCCGGATGATCTTGCAACCGCCGTACCGGTCTTTGCGACCTTGCCGACCAGTTCGATGTCGAGCCCGGCCTTCACGATGGCCGCGAGCAGGTTCTCGACGACGGCGTGCGACTGGGCGACGACGCCGATCTTCCAGCCGTGCTGCTGCACCAGGGCGGTGATCACGTGGGCGCCGAGATAGCTCTTGCCGGTGCCGGGCGGCCCTTGCACGGCGACATAGGACCGATCGAGGTCGAGCAGACTCGCCACGACGGCGTCGATCCGCTCGTTGCCGGCGGGGTCGTGCGGGGCCGGAGCCAGCGCCCCCGAACGGGTGCGCGGGGGCACCCGGCGCAAGATGTCGACCATCGGTTCGGCCGGCCACTCCGGCTGGGCGTCGACGATCGCTTGGGCCCACTCTTCGATTGCGGGCTTCTGCTGGCCGGCGGGCGGTGGCGCCGAGGGAGCCAACGCGACAGGTTTTTGAGCGTGCTGGGCGGCATCCTTCGGCAGCGTCTCTTCGAGCAGATAGCTGCCGTCCCAACCGACCTCGAGCACCTTCACGGTGCGGGCCGAGCGCGCGCCGGGCGACGCGCGCGGGTCGAGGTAGGGGCCGGGGTAGTCGTAGAGCAAGTAGGGACCGGCCTGATCGCCCGGCTTGATGCTGCTACCCGGCGCGAGGCGACCCCAGACCCGGATGGTGCGGCGGTCGGTGCGCTGGCGGCCCTCGCGGTACCAGTCCTGTTCGAGACGGGCATCGGTGATGCGCAGCACGTCGCGGGTGTCTTCCCACTCGTCGATCGGCTGATCGAGGCGGGCGAAGTGGCCCCACCAGAAGCTCTTCTGCTCGCGCTGGTGGTAGTCGAGGGCCGCGGCGGCGAAGGCGGCGGCCGTCTGGTCTGCGGTGCGATCCGGGTCGAGCGGGTCTCCGGCGAGCGCCATGAGCCCGTCCCGCAGCGGCGAGGGCGGCAGCTCCCCCGGCTCGTCGTCGGTCGTGTCATGCAACCCGACCGGGATGCCGCCGGCCGCGGCCTGCTCGAGCAACCAGTCGCGCAGGCGCAACGTGGACACACAGTCGTACCGGTTGTAGTCGGCAATCGAGTCGAGCATCCGTTGCGCTTCGACGGTCTCGCCCTGCACAGCGAGCTCGCGGGCGTCGGCGTACTCGGTGATTGAGTCGGCCGCATTGGTGACCTCGCCGCCGCGCAGTTCGTCGCCCATATAGAGCGGCTCAAGCTTCTTGATCGAGTAGGAGCGTGACCCCACCCGCAGCGCCTTGCGCACCAGAGGGTAGAGGTCGACCAGGGCGCTGTCGCGCAGCAGCTGGTCGATCTCGTCTTCGCCGACGCCGTGCCGGGCGGCGATGCTGAGCAGGTGGGTGCGCTCGTAGGCCGCGTAGTGGTAGATGTGCATGCCCGGAAACTCGGCCCGTCGAGCCCGTAGATAGTCGAGAAAGTCGCGGAGCGCTTGGCGTTCCTCGGCGAAGGTGTGCGCCCAGAAGGTGCGGAAAGTTGCGTCGGGTTCGACCAGCCCGAACAGGTAGTCCAGCCCCCATTGCCGGGCGGATCCCTCGGTGTAGAGCGGGTCGCCCTCGAAGTCGAAGAAGATGTCGCCCGGGTTGGGCGTGGGCAGCGCGGCGAGCGCCGACGCGTTGTAGACCTCGATCGGCGGCGCCTCGCCGGGCACGGCGTTGATCTGCAGCTGCGCCTGGGTGCGCAACGCGTGCAGGGTGCTCTCGGCGATTCCCTCCACGTCGCCGCCCGAGGCGAGGTGCGCAGATGTCGCGAGCTCGTCGATCGTTCGGATGCCCGCCTGGGCCAGCCGCGCACGCTGGGTCAACCGCAGACCGGCCACGAGCAGCAGGTCGCGGTGCTGCTGCACCTCGGCCTCGCAGGTCGCGCAGCGCCCGCACACCGCGTAGCGCGGATCACCCCAGGCCACCGGGTTCTCGTCGGCGAGACGCTCACCGATCAGCTGAAGCAGGCGTTGCTTGCGCCGACGGTAGACCGGGCGGATGTCGGCGAGCCGGTGCACACTCACTCCCCCGTCGCCGAGCAGCAGCTCGACGGTGTCGGCCGGGCGCACACCGATCAGTTCGAGCTGGTCGGCGTAGGCCGCCAGTTGCAGCAGGGCCGTGACCTTGGCGCGGCGGGCGAGCTTGGTGTCTTGGATCAGGTAGCTGCCATCGGGTTGGCGCACGATGAAGTCGGCGAATCCGATGAAGGCGATGGGGCTGTCGGAACCGCCGGTAGAGCCGAAGCCGTCGTCGAAGAAGGTGGCCTGAAAGACGAGTTCGGCGCCGGAGGCGAACGCCTGGGCAGTATCGACGGCGACCGCCTCGATGCCGTCGCGGTCCAGTTGTTCGGGGCGGGCAATTTCGACGACGCCGGCACCGAGCGCGGCCCGGTAGCGTTCGAGCACGCGCAGCTCATGGGCGTCGCCCAGTCGGGCGGTGCGGTCGAGCATGGCGTCGACCGGATCGGGTTCGGCTTCTTTGTGCCCGAGCTTCGCGTCAAGCTTGCGGAGAAACGCGAACTCGCAGGCGGATGCCGCGGAGAGGTCGCTGGCGCTGGTGACCACGCTGCCATCGAGCAAGAACATCGGGCCCACTTTCGGTTGGTGATTCGAGCGTAGCTGTGACCACCGACGGCGGCTCGAAGAGCGCTCCGACACCGGTGCAGGTACGAGGCCACCTCGCGTGTTCTCCCTGCACCTCGTCGAGGGCAGCAACGCCCGCACTGAAAAGGGCCGGGACGACTGCTGTCGTCCCGGCCCTTTTCAGTTGTTGAACTAGGCGCTCAGGTTGGCCAGCTGCGTGGCGGTGTTGGCCGCGCCGCTGATGGCGCCCAGCACGTAGAGCACGATGGTCACGATGATCGCGACCTTCTTGTTGGCCGCGTAGCCCGACAGCGGCAGACCCTGCTTGTCGCGGGTCGCGCCGGCCAGAACCATGATCAGGTCGATCAGAACCCAGATGCCGAATCCGCCGAGCGTGATCAGCTTGAGGATGCCGGTTCCGATCTTGCCGAGGTAGAACCGGTCGATGCCGAAGCCGCCGAGCAGCATGGCCAGGAGCCAGGTTGCTACGAAGGACTTCTGGGAGACGGGCTGTGCGGCGTAGCCGGGGGTCGCAGTCTGGGTGTTGTAATCGGTCATGTTCGCTCCATTGGTTCGGTCGACAAGGAGGAGCTCGATGATCCCCCCGGGTGTCGTGCAGATGTCGTGCAAGGTCGTTGCAAGGCACCCGTCACGGTGCGTCTAAGAACCTACCTGGGAATTGACTGTGATGGGAGGACATTTTTGGGTACGTCGTCGACCTCGGCGTGTGCTGCGCAGCTCAGCGCGTTGCACACAGCGATGACTACGCTGGAACGATGGCCCACGAATTCGTTCACGAACCGGATGCCCGCCGCTACGCCATGCGCATCGACGGCCAGCTGGCATGCATCGTCGACTACGCGGTGAGTGGCAACGCGATCGCGCTCACCCGCACATTCACGCAACCGCCGATGCGCGGACACGGCTACGCCGGCGAGCTCGTCGAATTCGCTGTCAACGACATCGAAGCCACAACGCCCTATCGCGTCCTACCCTCCTGCTGGTATGTCAGCGACTGGTTCGAGAAGAACCCGGGGCGCACGGGGTTGCTTAGCCGCCAGTGACTACGGCCGGATGAGCCGGACACAGAACGCAGTCGAACTGCGTAAGCCGCGCCGTCACTTCTCTCCTCACCTCTGTTCTCGACTCAGCTCAACCCGACCGCTGACTCTTGGGGCCCTTCCGTCTCAGTTCAGAAAGTCGGATCAGGCTCGCTCAGCGATGCGATTTCAAGCTGCGCCCGCAACCACAACCCGTCACGGCGACGTTCCAGCACCGCCCCCTCTGGGAAAAGTCGGGCGGGGAGAAGAACCTCTTCGACGAATTCCTCGACCGACTGGGTTGTGCAGCAGGAGCACCATCCGGCGGCACCAAAACATGCTCGCAGCGCCATGTCGAACTCGTTCCGGGTCAAACCAGGAACATCGCGCACGAGTACGGTCGTCGTATCCTTCAGCGAACTCATTCCCAGAAATGCTCGCCTGCACACGCACCTCTTTCGCTGCTTACTTCGTCCCTCAGGGCAGGCCTCCCGCATCCAGACCAGCTCGCCATCAACGCAGTTGTTGAAGTCGTCGGGCCGTTCGCCCTGGGTCAGGCCCGTTGCCACCAATACCTTCATGATCTTCTCCATGTTCTCTGGCACGAGCGTCTATGAGTAGATACATGTCACGCTAGTTCTGACCACTGACACACGGTCGGCGACTAGCCTCGAGGAAGACGGACGGCCCACCCACTACCGAGGACTTCGAGCCGTTCGGGATTGGCGAACATCACCATGAAGGCATTGCAGTACCGCACAATCGGGTCACGTCCCGAGGTCGTTGAGATTCCGATTCCCGAGGTCGGCCCCGGCCAAGTTCTCCTCAAGGTCACGGCAGCCGGCGTCTGCCACTCCGACGAGTTCGTGATGAGCCTGCCCGAAGAGGCCTACACCTTTGGTCTGCCGCTCACCCTCGGCCACGAAGGCGCCGGCATCGTGCATGAGCTCGGCGCGGGCGTCACTCAGTTCAAAGTCGGCGATTCAGTCGCCGTCTACGGACCGTGGGGCTGCGGCCGGTGCCACAACTGCGCGGCCGGCAAAGAGAACTACTGCAGCAATGCCGCCACCGAGGGAATCGCCCCTCCCGGACTCGGCGCCCCCGGCGCGATGGCCGAATACATGCTGATCGATGACCCGCGACACCTGGTCCCGCTGGGTGCCCTCGACCCGGTCAAGAACGTGTCACTGACCGATGCCGGGCTCACCCCCTATCACGCCATCAAGAAGTCCCTGCCGAAACTCGGCGCCGGCACCACCGCCGTCGTGATCGGAACCGGCGGCCTCGGCCACGTCGGCATCCAGATTCTGCGCGCTCTCTCGGGAGCGACCATCATCGCCCTCGACGTGAACGACGAGAAGCTCGCCCTGGCGCGCAAGGTCGGCGCGCATCACGCCATCCTGAGCGATGCGGATGCCGTCGCCACAATCAAAGAGCTCACCGGCGGGCTCGGTGCGAACGCCGTCTTCGACTTTGTCGGCATCCAGCCGACCGTCAACATCGCGGGCGCCGCGGTGGCAGCCGAAGGAGACGTGACGATCGTCGGGATCGGCGGCGGATCGCTTCCCGTCGGTTTTGGGGTCATCGCGTACGACGCTGCCGTGCGCGCCCCCTATTGGGGCAGCCGCAGCGAACTGATCGAGGTACTCGACATGGCCCGTCGCGGTCAGATCGAGGTCGAGGTTGAGACGTTCTCGCTCGCCGATGCGCCCACCGCGTACGAGCGTCTGCACGCCGGAACGATCTCGGGCCGTGCGGTGATTCTGCCGAACGGGTAAACCGCACACCCGCGCCGCGCGCACCCGCTGACACGCTGAATGCCCGAGCTGGCCGCCGATACTTCGGCGGCCAGCTCGATTCTTCGGCTGGACCCCTCTCTTGCGAACGTAAAGGAGGAGATTCGGCGACACGCCGGGCAATCTGGCCAGGTTTGCGCGGTGTGTCGCAGAATCTCCGAGTTTGCGTCACTTTCTCGGCTCCAGCCGAGGTCGCCCAGTAGCGTCGCGCACGGCTCCCGTTCGCAAGTTCGGACATTGTGGAGAATAGGGGCGAAATCGGGCTTTGGGTGACCACGATTGGCCACAATCTCCGAAGTCAGGAACCGAACCTCATCCTCCGGGTGGACATACCGTTCACCAGGATGACACCTCAGACCGACGCGCTGCGCATGGCCCGTTTCATACGCTGAACGTATGCCCCTTCTAGAGTCACTCAGCGAGTTCGTGCTCGCCCTGGCCGCGTCACCGTGGGTCTATCTGATCGTTCTCCTCGTCGTGATCATCGACGGATTCTTCCCGCCCGTCCCCAGCGAATCGATCGTCGTCGCCCTCGGCGCCCTCGCGATCTCGACGAACGCCCCCAACCTGATCCTGCTCGTGCTGGTCACCGCCGTTGGCGCCGTGATCGGCGACTCGATCGCCTACTTGATCGGGCGCCGCATCGGGCTCGATCGCTTCCAGTGGATGCGCCGCCCGCGCATCAGCGCCGGCGTCAGTCGGGCGCGCACCGCCCTCGATCGCCGAGCTGCAACGCTTCTGCTCACCGCCCGCTACGTGCCGATCGGACGCGTCGTCGTGAACATGACCGCGGGCGCCACCGGGTTTCCGCTGCGCCGCTACCTTCCGCTGGCCTCGCTGTCGGCGCTCGGCTGGTCGCTCTGCACCGTGTTCATCGGAGTGCTGGCCGGCACCTGGCTGAAGCACAATCCCGTGCTCGGTGCCGTGGCCGCGATCGTCATTGCATTCGCGCTCGGGCTCCTCGTCGATGCCGTGCTCTCCCAGGTCGCGCGCCGGCGTGATGCGCGTCGGACGAGCGAGGGCGGATGCGAGGGCAGATGCGACGTCGACGGTCTTGAAGATGCGAACGAACCGGTGTTGCTCGAAGCAGGTAGCGAGCTGGTCCGATAGCGGGCCTGCCGGCAGCGGCCCGGCAGCGGCCCGGAAGCGGCCCGGCAGCCTCCCGGCAGCGGCCCGGCAGCGCCCCGGTAGCCGGCCAGGTAGCCGGCCAGGTCGCGCCCCGTGGCCGAAGCGGTCGAGGCGGCCAGAACTCAGCTGACCTCGACTGATCCCCGCGAGGTTGGCCAGGTCAGTGCCCGCGGGCGATCCACTCCTCGCGCTGCGGCGCCTCGTCTCCGATCAGCGTGTTCTGGCCGTGCCCGGTGCGCACCACGGTGTCGGCCGGCAGAGTCAGCAGCCTGGTGGTGATCGAGTAGATGATGGTTGGGAAGTCGCTAAACGACCGACCCGTCGCCCCCGGCCCGCCGTGAAACAGGGTGTCCCCGGTGAAGACCGTTCCGAGAGCCGGCGCAAAGAAGCAAACCGATCCCGGGGAGTGCCCGGGCGTGTGCAACACCTCGAGTTCGATTCCGGCAACCGAGATGCGCTGGCCGTCGGTCAGCGGAGCGCTCGGTCGGTTCGAAACCGGCGCATCACCCGGATCAGCCGCACCCGCCGCACCCGCCGCACCCGCCGGATAGACCATGTCCCAGAGCATGGTGTCGGCGGAATGCAACCAGACCGGGGCATCCGTTGCCGCACGCACGCGACCAGCAGCGCCGATGTGATCGTTGTGCGCGTGGGTGCAGAGGATGGCCAGCAGCGTGCGATCGCCGACGGCTTTCAGGATGGCGTCGGCATCGTGGGCGGCGTCGATGACGACGCATTCGGTGTCGTCGCCGATGATCCAGACGTTGTTGTCGAGATCCCAGGTGCCACCGTCGAGGCTGAAAGTTCCGACGGTGACGAGGTGGTCAATACGTGCTGCCATGGCGGACATCAGAGCACCACTACCGAACGCAGCACGTCGCCGCGCGCCATTTTCTCGAAGGCCGCGTCGATCTCAGTGATGCCGATCTTCTCGCTCACGAACTCATCGAGCGGCAGCCGACCCTGCAGGTAGAGCTCGGTCAGCATCGGGAAGTCGCGCTCGGGCAGGCAGTCGCCGTACCAGCTCGACTTCAGCGAGCCGCCCCGCCCGAAGACATCGAGCAGCGGAATTTCGAGCATCATTTCAGGGGTGGGCACGCCGACGAGCACCACGGTTCCGGCGAGGTCGCGGGCGTAGAACGCCTGCCGCCAGGTTTCGGGGCGGCCGACCGCATCGATGACGACGTCGGCGCCGAAGCCGCCAGTCAGTGCCTGCACCGCTGCGACCACGCCGGCCTCGTCGAGGTCCGACGAATCAATGGCGTGCGTGGCCCCGAGCTGCTGCGCCTTGACGAGCTTCTTGGCGTCGCGGTCGATGGCGATGATGACGGATGCGCCAGCCAGGCGTGATCCCACAATCGCGGCGTTGCCGACACCTCCGCAGCCGATCACGGCGACCGAGTCGCCGCGGCTGACGTTGCCCGTGTTCATGGCGGCGCCGATGCCGGCCATGATGCCGCAGCCGAGGAGTCCGACGGCCGCGGGGTCGGCATCCGGATTTACCCGGGTGCACTGCTTGGCATGCACGAGGGTCTTCTCAGCGAAGGCGCCGATGCCGAGGGCCGGACTGAGCTCTGTGCCATCGGTGAGGGTCATCTTTTGACTGGCATTGAAGGTGCTGAAGCAGTACCAGGGTTCGGCACGCTTGCAGGCGCGGCAGTCACCGCAGACGGCGCGCCAGTTGAGCACCACGAAGTCGCCGACGGCGACGTGGGTGACGCCGTCGCCGATGACGCTGACGCGTCCGGCGGCTTCATGGCCGAGCAAGAAGGGGAATTCGTCGTTGATACCGCCCTCCTTGTAGTGGAAGTCGGTGTGGCAGACGCCGCAGGTGTCAATGTCGACGATGACTTCACCGGGGCCGGGATCGGGGATGACGATGTCGACCAGTTCTACCGGCGCACCTTTCGAGCGGGCGATGACGCCTTTAACGGTGGTGGGCATGGTGCTCCTCGAATGCGTGGATGTCTGGTGTCGCCGGACGACGCCGAGTCGTGTGGCTTCTCCCCTCACACTATCGGTGAGCTGCGAGTTGCCGCCGAGCCCCGTTCCACGCACGCCAGCTGCGGCCCGGTGCAGCAAAATGGAAGCATCGACATTTCACTCTCCTCTTTCGACTGGCCGGCGCTCTTCGCCCCCACCGCCCCGGTCGAGATCACTCCCGCCGCGCTCCTTGGCATCCTCGCGATCGCCGCCGCCCTCAGCATCCCCCGCGTCACCTGGCAGTGGTTCGGCCTGTTCACCACGCTGGTGCACGAACTCGGCCACGCGGTCGCCGCGCTTCTCACCGGCCGAGCGGTGCACGGCATCCGTATCCGCAGCAACCATTCCGGCGACGCCCTCAGCAGCGGGCGCGGCACGTTCGGCATCGTCGTCAGCGGCATGCTCGGCTACCCGGCACCGGCGCTCGTCGGCGCAGCGCAACTCTGGAGCGTCTTCACCGGGTACACCGCGATCGCCCTCTTTCTCGGCGGGGCGATGCTGGTGTTGACCGTGCTGGTGATCCGCAACCTGTTCGGAGTCCTGGTGGTGCTTGCCGCCGCGGCGGCGAGCGCCCTGCTCTGGTTCTACGCGACGCCGAACGTGCAGAGCTACGCGCTGCTGGTGCTCGGCACTGCGCTGCTCGTGGGCTCGGTGCGCGGACTCCTCACCGTCATCGGCGTGCATCTGCGCCGCCGCGACCGGCTGCCCACCTCCGACGCCTACCTGTTGTACCGCCGCACCGGCGTGCCGTCGCCGGTGTGGCTGGCGTTGTTCGCGATCGTGATCGGCGGATGCGTGGTGCTCGCGTTCAGCACGTACCTGGCTCATTTCCCGGCCTGAGTTGCGCAAACGGCGCACCTGCGACCCGCCTGCGACCCGCCTGCTCTCGCAGTCTGAGGCACCTGGCCGCCGCGTCGCTCGGATGCCACGCCTAGACTTTTCAGCATGAGAACTCCGATCGTCGCGCTCGCGCTGGCCTGCACGCTTGCCCTCACCGGCTGCACGGCCGGGGGCGGCACGGGTGCGTCGAGTTCTCCGAAGCCGACCGCCGCCCCCACGTCGTCGGCACCGGCATCCGCTGCCCCGACGGCCGCCGTCACGCCCACCGCGCTCACTCCGATCGTGCCCGACCCGCTCACCGACGCCTCAGCGGCCACCGAGACGGTGCGCCTGGCCGACGCCATTCAGGCACTCATCCCCGCCGACGCCATCGTTCACGTCGACGACCACACCCAGCTGGTCGACAAGGGTGCGGGCGCCTCACCCTATTTCGGCGTCATCCGCACCATCACCACGACAGCGACGACGGATGCGACGGCCACCGCCACGAACATGGCCGCGTCGCTCGTGTCGTCGGGTTGGATCAGCCGCGACTCCTCAACGAACGCCGGCACCACGCTCAACGCGCTCTACAGCGGAACCGATGCGGCCACCTCGTGGTTTGTCATCGTCGGCGCCGACACGAACGACCCGAAGGCACCGGTGATCACCATCCAGTTGGCGAGCCCCGACATCCCGTAGCGCGGTTTTCGCGGCCACCGGAACGCCCGGATTCGCTATCATCGCAACCACCAACACACCAATGTAATGGAGCAGCGATGTCATTCCAGGCGTACCTCGACAACATCGAAGAGAAGACCGGACTGACGCCGCGCCAGTTCATCGCCCTCGCTCAGGAGAAGGGTTTCGACGACCCCGACACGAAAGCCGGGGTGATCGTCGATTGGCTGAAGGCGGACTACGATTTGGGCCGGGGTCATGCCATGGCGCTGGTGCACGTGATCAAGAAGGGCGAGAAGATCGACGCCAAGCACGTGGCAACCGGCACGGCGCACAGCGACGAGTCCGACACACTCTGGCTCGACGGCAAGCAGAGCCGGCCGGTCTAAAGCCACAGCTGCTCAAGCCCACAGCTACTCAAACCCACAGCTACTCAAACCCACAGCTGCCTCCCAGCCTTTCGGGAACAGCCTCTGCCTCCCATCCGTTCTCTCCAGTGACTCCGAACAGTAGGTGTCACCGGGCGCCGCAGCCAGCGACGCCGAGAAGGAGGAATGACGTGTCAAACGAGTACCGCAAGACTCCCGAGGCGCTTGCTCGCCTCACCCCCGACCAGTACCGGGTGACTCAAAAGGAGGGCACCGAGCCGGCCTTTCGCAACGAGTATTGGAACAACCACGAACCCGGCATCTATGTGGATGTCGTGTCGGGGCAGCCCTTGTTCGCCTCAACCGATAAGTACGACAGCCGCTCGGGCTGGCCGAGCTTCACCAAGCCGATCGAGACGGATGCCGTCACCGAGAAAACCGATCGCGCGCTGTTCATGAAGCGCACCGAGGTGCGCTCCTCCGGTGCCGACAGTCATCTCGGCCACGTTTTCGACGACGGCCCAGCGGATGCCGGCGGGCTGCGTTACTGCATGAACTCCGCAGCATTGCGTTTCGTGCCAGTGGCCCAGCTGGAGGAAGATGGTTACGGCCGGTACCGTTCCATGTTCCCGGCGGCTGCGTCGGCAACCGGTGCCGCCGCATCCGGAGACTCAACGTCGGGAATCTCAACGTCGGGCGGCACCGCACCCGACAGCCCCTCATCCGACTCCCCCACACCACCCACCTCCGCCCCACTTTTTCCCAAGGAGAACGAATCATGAGCACAGTGACCGAAACCGCAATCCTCGCCGGCGGATGTTTCTGGGGCATGCAGGATCTCATCCGCAAGCGCCCGGGCGTGCTCTCGACGCGCGTGGGCTACACCGGCGGTGACGTGCCGAACGCCACCTACCGTCACCACCATGGCCATGCCGAGGCGATCGAGATCGTCTTCGACCCGGCACAGACGAGCTACCGCGAGCTGCTTGAGTTCTTCTTTCAGGTGCACGACCCATCGACGCGCGACCGCCAGGGCAACGACATCGGCTCGAGCTACCGTTCGGCGATCTTCCCGACCAGCCCCGAACAGGATGCGACGGCGCGCGACACCATCGCCGACGTCGACGCCTCCGGGCTCTGGCCCGGCAAGGTCGTCACGACGATCGAACCGCTCGGCGCCTTCTGGGAGGCCGAGCCCGAGCACCAGGACTACCTCCTGAACTACCCGAACGGCTACACCTGTCACTTCGCGCGGCCCGGCTGGGTGTTGCCCAAGCGCGACGCGGCGGAGTCGGTCGCGTAGCGTCCGCGTAGCTGATCGGCGCCGCTATTCCGCGCCGCCGATCGGCACTCGCTGCCAGCCGCGCACGTAAAGGAGGAGATTCTGCGACTCGCCGCCACAAACCGCCTGGGCCGACCCAGGGATTCCGGTCAGTAGTCCTCCGCTATTACTGATTGGATTGCGAATATGGCACGG
>NZ_BAABCN010000015.1:0-174154 GCF_039538945.1 Glaciibacter kafniensis
CACAAGGTATTTACGTGTCCCACAATGCCGCGCAGCGGCGCCATAGCTCGAGACCTCGCGAGCCGATGTTCGAACTCAAGCCGAGTTCAAGGATTGGCTCGCCGGATCTCGAGACGCGGCCTCCTGCGTCGGCTGCTCCTCGACCAACGAAATTGTCATTTGCCTCATAGACGCGGCCGACTCCGTCGGGCGCTCCTCGACCACCGGTGATGGCATGGGTCAGGACCTGATGCGAGCACCGAAAAGTTATCCACACTGTGCAAACTCCTGTTAATAACTACACTCACGTAATTCGAATGACAAGAAAACTCAGAAGGCAGAGAGGGGAACTGGTGTTCCCAGTCCGCGGTGATAGCTGCTCACCGCCCGAGAGATCGCTGGCCGTCAGCTGGGAAGCCCCAAAGTTTGCGGGGGCCGCACGGGGGAGCCTCGTACTCTGAAGTGTGACTTCCAGCGAGCAACCGGATGCCCGGTGAGTGACGAGCAGATCGACCCGCCTCGGCGGCGTCGGCGTGCCACCCGAACGCGGCTGGTGCTGCGTTGGAGCGCGATCATCGTCGTGATCGCGGTGCTCGTGACCGGCGGCTACGTCTTCTACAACTACCAACGGTTCACCTCGGGAATCACCCACATCGACGCCATCACGCATTCGAATGCGCCGCAGAAGGACGCCGACGGAACCGATCAGAACATCCTGCTCGTCGGCGACGATCACCGGCCGGCGAATGCAACCGCCGACCAGCTGGCCAAACTCGGCACCGAGGATGACGGCGGCGGAACCAACACCGACACCATGATGGTGTTGCACGTTCCGGCCGACGGAAGCACGGCGACGCTGATCTCGTTCCCGCGCGACTCCTGGGTCGACATCCCTGGATACGGCATGGACAAGCTCAACGCCGCTTTCACTCTGGGCAGTCAGAACGGTGGTGATGCTGCCGGAGCGCAGTTGCTCATCCAGACGATTCAGAACCTCTCTGGGCTGACCATAGATCACTTCGTGCGTGTCTCGATGCTCGGGTTCTACAACATCGTGGATGCTCTCGGCCCGGTTCAGGTGTGTCTCAACGCGGCGGTCGACGACCCATACTCCACGCTGAACTTGCCGGCTGGAGTCTCAACCCTGAACGCGCAACAAGCGCTCGCGTTTGTGCGGCAGCGACATGGGCTGAACAACGGCGACCTCGACCGGCAAGTGCGGCAACAGTACTTTCTGACCGTGGAGGCTCGGCAGATCCTCTCGGCAGGAACCCTGCTGAACCCCGTCAAGCTTCAGAATGTTCTGGATGCCGTCAGCTCTTCGATCGAAACCGATCCAGGGCTCAATCTTCTGGCCCTCGCGGCGCAGCTTCACGGGCTGAACGCCAACAACATCACCACGGCGACGATCCCGATCAGCGGCACTCCGACTATTGAGGTCGACGGTCAAGATCTGGACGTTGTCGAGGTCGACACGGCCGCGATGCCGGGCTTCATCGCAGGAATGATCGGTCCGCCATCCGCTTATGTCAAGGCAAAAGCGGCTCCCGTGGGCAGTGTGACCGTCACGGTGCTGAACGGTGGCGACACCGATGGGGCCGCCGCGTCTGCGACCTCTACACTGACGTCACTGGGCTTTGCCACCGGTACCCCCGGCTCGGCCGACGCGACGGTCACCACCACGATTGAATATCCGGCCGGGCTCGAGGCTCAAGCGAAAGCGCTGGCTCCTTTCGTGCCGGGTGCCATCGTCTCGCTGTCGACGAAGGTCTCCGGAGTCACCCTGATTCTCGGCACCGACGAGTTGACCGTCACACCGCCCAGCACCGCGTCTGCCGAAACCGGGCCGTCAGGCGCCGCCGCGCCGCCGGCATCCGCCTCGCCCGCGCAGAACTTTGCTGCCGGCGCCTGCATCAACTGAGGCGTCAATAAGCTGAGGCGTCAATGGTTTTGCACTGATAGTTTGAGCACAATGAACACCCAGCTGACCGACGACGCCCTCGATTTCGTGACAGAGCGGCACTTGGCCACGCTCTCGACCTTTGCTGCCGATGGAACCATCCACGTCGTGCCGGTCGGGTTCACCTACCTTGACGGCACGATCCGCATCATTACTTCGCGGGGCACCGCCAAGGTGCGCAACGTCGTGCGCGGTGGAAGGGCCTCGATCGGTCAGATCGACGGGGGGCGCTGGATTTCGTTCGAAGGCCCGGCAAGGGTTCTCGAAGATCCGGAATCAGTCGCGCAGGGCGAGCAGCTCTACGGAGTGCGGTACCGCACCCCGCGGCCGAACCCCGAGCGGGTGGTGATCGCCATCGAGGTGGCGAAGGTCATGGGGTCGGCCGGGATGAGGGAGCACTGAGGCCTGCAAGCGCGAGGTGATGAGGCTCCTCAACGCTTCCTCGCCCGCGATATCGTCCCCGTCCCCCTCCCCATCCCCCTCGCCATCCCGCAACACCACACCAACGCCCACATCGCCGTTTGACAGCAATCGGCCGGTCGAGATCTGACCCAGCCGCGCGCCCATTCGACGGAGATTTTCGCGATTTGGGCCGGTTCTGGCCCGATCTCGAGGTTTCAGGATCAAATCTCCGTCGAACGGGGGCAGCCCATCGGGCACGGAGCTCACCTCGGCCACGCGATGCCTCCTCCGCAACGTCACGGGATCGGCCAGATCCACCACAGGGCTTGGCGCGCGCGGGTCACTGACAGGCTCGACCGACGAGATGGTCAGCGAGTAGGGACAGGGGCCCGGGTCTGAGGCTCGACCAACGGCTCGACCAACGGCTCGACCAACGGCTCGACGAACGGCTTGACCGGCGCGACGGACTCGACCAACGGGACGGTCACCGGCGACGGTACTGCTGCGGGCTCGCGCTCGGTTTGTATACGAACGAGCACGACCCCGGCCAGAATGAGCGCGCCCCCGACGAATTGAATCGGAGCCGGGAGCTGGCCGAGCAGCGCCCAGGCGATCACCGCGGCGAAGAGCACCTCGGTCAGCCCGACGAAGGAGGCGAGGCGGCTGCCGAGCCGCGCGCTTCCGGCGATGCCGAGCAAGTAGCCGGCAACGGTGGACATCCCGAGGATCACGGCAGCCGGCACCAGCCAGGACACCGACGAGCCCAGCAGTTCGACCTCGCCGAAGCTGAACCTGAACGGAGCGAGGCCGGTCACTGCGAGCAAACCGAGGCCGATCGAGGCGACCACCATCGAGCTGGCAGCCAGCACGATCGGCGGCAGGTCGGCATCCGCTTGCGCCGAAATGACGAAGTAGATGCAGGCACCGAGCGAGGCGAGGAGAGCCCAGGAGACGCCGACCAGGCTGGGGGCGGCGCCAGCCAGGTTGAGAACGAGCACGAGGCCGGTGAGGGCGACGACAGAACCGGCGATGGTGAACCAGCCCGGGTGCCGGCGCGAACGCGCCCAGAAGAAGAAGACGAGAAAGACGGGCGCCAGGTACTCGATCAGGATCGCGACGCCAACGGACATGTGCTCGATGGCGTTGTAGAACGCGAGCTGGGAGCCGAGTACGGCGAAGACTCCGTAGGCGAGGATGAGGCCCGCATTCTTGCGCAGGATCTGCCAGCGCCCATGCAGCGCGAGAATCGCCGGAATGGCGAGCACGACGGCTGCCCCCGCCGTGCGCCAGAGCACGGCGGCGGTGGGCGACCAGCCGGCGTCGAGCAGCGGCGCAACGAACGGTCCGCTCATGCCGAACGATGCCGCAGCCAGGAACGCGATGGCCAGGCCGGAGCCGAGCCGTTTGTTCGTCGTCGTGATGGTCATGGCTGGCTCCTTTCGGGAGGGCGCTCGGGCGGGAGACTCGTCATCAGGGGCGACCGAAGTGGCCGACGGGCGCACGGGAGAATCCCAGGGCGTCATGAGTCAAATGCGTTATACTCATGACAATAATCGAAACGATGTCAGGAGTCAATGTGCTGTTTGCCTATGACGTTGAATCAACCCTGGTTTCGACAGCCGCGCTCGTGAATACGCTGCCCGAGCTGTCCGACTCCGGGCGCGACGAATTGACGACACCGGCAGAGCTCGACGAGTTCATTCGGTCCAATCAATACACCGGCTCTCGCACACACGACGAGGCCGAGCTGGCCGGGGTGCGCGCGATTCGTGAACCCCTGCGTGAGCTCTGGACGATTGCCGACGAAGAGAAGGTCGTCGACCTCGTCAACGGGATGCTCACCGCGGCCCGCGCTCTTCCGCAAATCGTGCGGCATGACGACCTGGGCTGGCACCTGCATGCCACGAGCAGCGAGAGCCCATTGGCCGATCGCATCCTCGTGGAGGCGGCGATGGGGTGGGTCGATGTGATTCGCAACGGTGAACGCGAGCGGATGCGGATCTGCGCGGCCGACGACTGCCAGGCAGTTCTCGTCGACTTCTCTCGCAACCGCTCGAAGCGCTATTGCGATGTCGGAAACTGCGGAAACCGGGCGAATGTCGCGGCCTACCGGGCCCGGCTCTCCGTCGCCGAATAGCCTCGCCCGGAGCACGGGCCCTGACAACTCACTCCCACTCATTCAGGCCTCGATTCCGGCCGCTGATTCGGGCAGCCGATCACCCCGCGGCTCACCCCTCGGCTCGCGCGGATGGTCGGGTTAGCATGAGGAAATGTCGACTCAGGCTCAGGATTACACCGACGTTCTCACTCGTGCACGCGCCCACGCGCTGAGCTGGCTGGAGACGGTCGGCTCCCGACCGGTGGGCCCGCGGCTGCGCGCCGATGAGCTTCAGGGCGGGTTCGCTGCACCGCTTTCCGACGCGCCGACCGACCCGGTTCTGGTCATCGATGAGCTGGCTCGGCTCGCCGAACCGGGGCTGATGGCCATGCAGTCCGGCCGCTTCTTCGGCTGGGTGATCGGTGGCACGCTGCCCGCCGCCCTCGCCGCCGATTGGCTGGTCAGCGCCTGGGACCAGAACGCCGCCTTGCGGTTCGCGACCCCGGCAACCGCGGCGGCCGAGGAGGCAGCGGGTGGCTGGCTGCTCGATCTGCTCGGGCTTCCGGCGGAGTCCGACGTCGGGTTCACGACCGGCGCGACGATGGCGAATTTCGTGGGCCTCGCCGCGGCCCGGTACGAGGTCTTGGCCCGCGCCGGCTGCGACCTGGCGGTGAACGGGCTGTTCGGGGCGCCACGCATCCGTGTCTTCGTCGGTGCCGAGAGACACGACGTGATCGACCTGACCCTGCGCTATCTCGGTCTCGGCGCCCCCACCGTCGTCGAGGTCGACGAGCAGGGTCGCCTGCGCGCCGACGCCCTGGCCGCAGCGATGGATGCGACGGGGGAGCCGGGGAGCCCGGCGATCGTCTGCCTGCAGGCCGGCAATCTGCACTCCGGCGCCTTCGACCCGATGCGGGAGGCGATTGCCGTGGCACACGACCGCGGGGCCTGGGCGCACGTCGATGGAGCCTTCGGGCTCTGGGCGGCGGTCAGCCCGCGCTATCGCGAGTTGCTCGATGGGGTCGACCTGGCTGACTCCTGGGCGACCGACGCCCACAAGACCCTCAACGTTCCCTACGACTGCGGCGTGGCGATCGTCGCTCGGTCCGAGCCGATGCGCACCACATTCGGCGTGCATACGCACTACCTCATAGCCGATCATCTCGGCGTCGGCGACCCGTTCGAGAAGACGCCGGAGCTCTCCCGGCGTGCCCGTGGGGTGCCGGTCTGGGCGGCGCTTCGGTCGCTCGGCCGATCGGGAACCATCGACCTGGTCGACGGATTGGCGGTCCACGCGCGAGCTCTGGCCGACGGTCTCGCCCGGATTCCCGGCGCCGAGGTGCTCAACGACGTGGTCTTCACCCAGGTCAGCGTGAGCTTCGGCAGTGACGAACGCACCCGCCGGGTGACCGAGCTGCTGCTCGCCGACGGCACCACCTGGATGTCAGGCTCCCGCTGGCGGGGGCGCGACGTGCTGCGCATCTCGGTGAGCAACTGGTCGACGGATGCGGCAGACGTCGAGCAATCGCTGGCGGCGGTCGAGCGGGCGGTCGCCGCGGCCTGACACTCACGCCGAGTTTGACAGTTGCGGTCGAGTTTCCCCGGCGCAACAGGGGATCTCGACCGCAAGTGTCAAACTCGGCGAGGGTGGTTCGCAGGGTTGCGCGGCTGGGGCTACGAGGCCTGCTCGACCTGGACCTCCCACTCCGGGCGCGGAATCGAATCGAGCAGCAGCTGCGTGTACGGATGCTGCGGATTCTCGAGCAGGTCAGCCGTCTGACCGTGCTCGACGATCTCACCGCGACGCATCACCATGGTCGTCTCGCAGACCTTGCGCACGACGGCGAGATCGTGGCTGACGAAGAGCAGTGTGAGCCCGCGTTGCCGACGAATCTCGTCGACGACCTCGAGGACCTGAGCCTGCACCGACACGTCGAGCGCGCTCGTCGCCTCGTCGAGCACCAACACATCCGGACCGACGGCGAGGGCACGCGCGATCGCGACGCGCTGCCGCTGCCCACCCGACAGGGTGCGCGGACGCGCATTGGCGTGCTTCTCGCCGAGGCCGACCTGATCGAACAGGGCGAGCACCCTGGTGCGGGATTCCGCATGGCTGAGCGGGGTGTGCAAACGCAGCGCGTCTTCGACGGCGGCACCGGCCAGGATGCGCGGATCGAGCGACAGGTACGGGTCCTGGAACACGATCTGCACGGTGCGGGCTCGCTCCAGACGCTCTGCCTTGGTGCGAACCCTGCCGTTGCGACCACCTGACGCCCGGGTGACGCCGGCGACCAGGATGTCGCCTGTATCGGCCTGCTCAAGCCCGACGATCATGCGAGCCAGGGTCGATTTGCCGGACCCCGACTCGCCGACCACGGCGAGGGCATCACCGCGCACAACCGACAGCGACACGTTATTCACGGCGATCAGCGGGTCATTGCCCTTCACGTAGTAGGTCTTCGACAGCGACCGCGCTTCGAGCATGACGCCCGTGGGCTGCGCCGATGCTGAGGATGCAGATGGTGCGGTTACCGAAGCTGTCGACGCCGGCCCGGTCTCCACGAACGCGGCGGACTCCGCCGGGCTGATCACCGAAATAGCCCGCGTGAACACGCTCGGCGTTGCTGCGACCAGCTGCTGCGTGTAGGCAGCCTGCGGGTTGGTGAACACATCCTTCACACCGCCATGCTCGACGACCTGGCCGGAATTCAGAACGTAGACCCGGTCGCAGAGCGCCGAGGCGAGGTTGAGGTCGTGGGTGATGAAGAGCATTCCCATGCCCCGCTGCGCCTGCTGTTCGGTCAGCACGCCGATGATCTCGGCCTGCGTCGTCACATCCAGGGCCGTCGTCGGCTCATCGCAGATCAGCAGCCGGGGCGACGTCGACAGTGCGCCGGCGATCATCACTCGCTGCAGCATTCCGCCTGAGAGCTCGTGCGGATACTGGTTGAGGTGCGCCTCTGGCCGCGGCAGACCGACCGAGCGCAGCAGTTCGAGTGCCCGTTCGGCGGCATCCGCTCTTGACCAGCCGTTGCAGAGGATGAGCGATTCGGCGAGGTAGTCGCCGATGCGCCGCATCGGGTTGATGCCGGAGCGCGGATCTTGAAAAACCATCGACGCCGTGCCGCGACGCAGCGCCAAAACCTGCGCCGAACTGGCGGTGAGCACATCGGTTTTGTCGAGCACGACGGAGCCGCTGGTCTCGGACAGGCCGGGCAGCAGGCCGAGCGCAGATCGGGCGGTCAGTGACTTGCCTGACCCGGATTCGCCGACCAGGCCGACGGTCTCGCCCTCCTCGACCGTCAGCGAGATCTCATCGAGCAGACGTGCCTTCGAACCGGTCGTCAGGTCGAGGGTGAAATCGGAGATGTTCAAGAGGCTCATGACGAAAGCTGCCCTCCGATTCGGTCGGAGAATTCTTCTCCGATGATGTTGACGGCGATGACCACGAGAACGACGGCGATCGCGGGAACCAGAGCGGGAAGAATCTGCCCGCTCATCAGGGCTCCGCGGCTCTCGTTGATCATGGCGCCCCAGTCGGCGGTCGGCGCTTGCACGCCCAAGCCGATGAACGAGAGGGCGGCCAGGTCAGCCAGCACGTAGCCGAAATTCAGCGTTGACTGCGCGCCGACAGTGGGCATTACGTTCGGCAGCACGCGGCGCAGCGCGATCCAACCGCCCGAGAAACCTTGCACCCGATAGGCCGCGACATAGGGGCGGGTGCGTTCCGTCACGACGAGCGAGCGCACCAGGCGTGCCACGAACGGCGCATAGGCGATGCTCATCGCGGCGACCGGGGCAGCCAGACCTTTGCCGAAGAGTGCCACGGCGAGGATGGCCAGCAACAGTGCCGGAAACGCGAACAGCAGGTCGAAGATGCGCGCGAGCACCGCGTCGATCCAGCCGCCACGCCACGCGGCGAGCAGGCCGAGAAGAATGCCGAAGATGGTCGACAGAATGACGACGAGCAAGGGTCCGAGCAGCGAGGAGCGTGCCCCGAACATCATTCGGCTGAGCGTGTCGCGACCCAGCGCATCCGTGCCGAGCCAGTGAGTGCTCGTCGGACCAGACAACACATTGGCGAGGTCGACGAAGTCGGGGTCGTATGGCGCAAGAATCGGAGCGGCGATGGCCGAGATCACCATGATCGCCACGACGATCAGACTCGCCAGAAACAGGCCGTTCGCGCGGGGGAGCCGCAGTGACCTGAGCACCGCGGTGGGAACCGCCGGCGCGCTCATCGGGCCGCCGCCCCTGCTGCCATGCGCGGGTCGATCAACGGCGCCAGAAGATCGACGACGGTGTTCACCAGCACGAAGACGATCACGATCAGCAGCACAATGGCCTGCACGACCGGAAAGTCGAGGCGGTCGACCGATTGCACGAGCAGCGAGCCGACACCGGCCAGCCCGAACGCCTGCTCGACGATCGAGCTGGCCACGAGCAGACCGGCGACGAGCACACCGCTCACGGTCAAGATCGGTCCGATCGCGTTGCGCAAGACGTGACGACGGATGACCCGAGCTCGCGTCAGCCCTCGGCTTGTTGCAACTTCCACGTGCTCCCTTTCGAGCTGATCGAGCATGGATGAGCGGGTGACCCGAGCCACCAGGGCGACGAATGCGAGGGCCAGGGCGAGTGACGGCAGAATCAGATGGTAGATCCCGTCGAGAAACCCGTCTCCACTGCCGAACGATGGAAACCAGCCGAGCTGCACCGAAAACACGGCGATGAGCACGATGGCGCCCACGAACGACGGAATCGCACCCAGGCCGGTCATGGTGATCAGGATCGCCCGGTCGGCGGTCTTTCCGCGGTTGAGAGCCGCGACAATGCCAGCAGCCAAACCGAAGATCGCGATCATGGCGCCGGCCATGACGACCAGGCCCAGCGTTACAGGGAGCCGGTCGGCCAGCACCGTCGTCACGTCTTGCCTGAACTGCAGCGAACGGCCGAGGTCGCCCTGAAACAGGTTGCCGACCCAGTCGAGGTACTGCTGCCACATGGGCTTGTCGAGACCGAACTGTGCGGTGATCTCGGCGACGGCCTCCTGGCTGGGCTTGCGACCGCGGAGGAGGAAGGAGACCGGGTCGCCCGGCACGAGGGCGCGTGAGAAGAAGACCAGGAGTGAGGCGGCAAAGACCGTCAGCACCAGGGTTCCGAGCTTCTTGGCGACGAGCGTGGCGACGTTCACCGGCCGGCCTCACTTTCAGCCGACCGGTCAACGCGCAGGCCGCAGTTAGCTTGCGCCAATTGTGGCCGCCCAGGGGTAGTACAGGTAGTTGATCGACGGAGCGACGCCTGTGATGTTCTTGCCGAGCCAGACGACGGTGGGCGATTCGTAGAGCGGCAGCCAGGGCAGCTGCTCGTTGACGATGACCTGTGCTTTGGCGGCTTCGGCTGCTCGCGCGGCCGGGTCGGCAATGCTCACGGCGTCGGTCACGATCTGGTCGAACTCGGGGTCTGACCAGTTGCCGTAGTTGCTGAACTCGCCGGTGCGGAGAATGGCGAGGCTCTCCAACGGGTCAGCAGTCGACTGGTACCAGAGCGTGTAGAAGAGGTCGACTCCCTCGCGGGCCGATGGGTCGGAGAACATCGTCGTCCACTTGTTCGGGGTGATGGTCTGGATGGTCGGTTTCAGACCGATCGCCGTCGCTGCAGCGGCGGTCGCCTGGGCGATCACGTCGAAAGATGCGGTGATCGGCGAGGTGGCAATGACGATCTCTTGACCGGAAACGCCGGCTTCCTCGATCAGCTTCTTCGCGGCATCCAGGTCATAGGGGTATTTTTTCAAGTCGCCGAATGCCGCCGTGACGGTTGCCTCATCGGCGCCGTTCCAGACCGACTTCGTGGTGATCGCATCCGTCACGGTGCCGTAGCCCTGTTCAGCGGCCTTCAGGAGCCCGTCGCGGTCGATGGCCATGGTCAGGGCCTGGCGTACCCGCACATCACCGAGCGGTCCGTCGAGGTTGCTGACGATCATGCTGGCGACGGCGGTGTTGGTGCCGAAGTAGACCTTGCCCTCAGAAGAGGTCTTCAACTGGTCGATTCCGTTGGAGGGAACCATCCAACCGCCGTCGACTTCGCCGGCCTTGAACGCGTTGATGCGCGCGTTCGGGTCGTTCTGAAAGACGAAGGTGACCTCTTTCGACTTGGCGGTGAGGTCGGGGTCCCAGTAGCCGTCGAAGCGATCCAGCGTGATGCTTTCGCCGGACTTCCATGCCCCGAAGGAGAAGGGGCCGGTGCAGTTCACTCCGGTTGACGAGTTGCCGTAGTCTTTGCCGGCCTTGGCCAGGGTGGCAGCCGATTCGATGACGCCGGGGGCGCCGGTCATGCCCTGGTTGAACTGGGAGTCGGGAACCGTCGTGGTGACGGTGACCTGCATGTCGCCGGTCTGTTCAATCGTTGCGACATTCTGATAAACGCTGAACCAGGACGAGCCGACAGCCGGGTCGAGATGGCGGCTCATCGAGGCGACGGCATCGGCCGCGGTGAGCGGGGTGCCGTCGTGGAAGGTCACGCCAGGGCGGATGTTGTAGACCCAGGTCGTCGGGGTCGGGTTCTCGAACGACTCGGCCAGGCCAGGGGAGATGGTCAAGTCGGCGTTCCAGCGCAGGAGTGACTCGCAAACGTTGGCGAGCACCTGGTTGTCTGGATAGTCGAATGCGTAGGCGTAGTCGAGCGAGTACGGCTCGGCGTGAATGGACCAGGTGAACGAATCGAGCTCGCCGGTCGGGGCGGGCGTCAGCGCGGTCAGTTCGAACTTCGGTGAATCGTCGTTCGATTCGGACTTCGGCGCGGTGCACGCGCTGAGAGAGAGTGCTGCAACGACGACGAGTGCCGACGCGGTGAGCAGGCGGCGCGGTCTGAGGCGTGCTCGGGATGACGGTGCTGTGGTGGACATGGATCCCTCCGGGGTTCGGTGGAGCACTAGTTGGTGCGGGCGTAGACCTGAGTGCCGCGCACCCAGGTCGACGTGACGGTTGAGGTGTAGATCTCACTCGGATCGAGGTCAAACGGATTGGGCTCAAGCACCGCCAGGTTGGCCAGGTAACCGGGAACGATGGCCCCGGTGTCGTGATCGCGGTGGTTCACGTAGGCGGATCCCGCCGTGTAGGCGGTGAGGGAGGTTGCCAGGTCAAGCTTCTGACTCGGCGGTCCGAGCGGCCTGTCTGTCGACGTCGGGGAGACCCGGTTGACCGCGATGTGAATGGCCGCGATCGGGTTTGCACTCGACACCGGCCAGTCGCTGCCGGCGGCCAAACGTGCACCCTGAGAGTGAAGTTCGCCGAACGGGTAGTGGTGGTCTTCTGAGGTCTCCGGAAGGAAGGGCAGGGTGAGCTCGTCGAGCTGCGTCTCGTGGCAGCCCCAGAGCGACTGGATGTTTGCAATCGCGTCGAGCTGCGCGAAACGGGGGGTGTCGGCCGAGTCGACGACCTGCAGGTGCGCCAGGTGGTGGCGGTTGTCGTTCGACCCGTTGGTCTGGTGTGCTGCCTCGACGGCGTCGAGGGTTTCACGCACCGCGCGGTCGCCCAGCGCGTGGAAGTGCACCTGGAAGCCGGCGGCATCCACCGTCGTGACGTAGTGCTTGAGCAGCTCTGGGTCGATGAACGAGAGGCCGGAGTTGTCGGTGTCATGCCCGTGCGCGTCGCGGTAGGGAACGTTCATGGCGGCGGTCTGGTTCTCGGCAACGCCGTCGACCATCATCTTGATCGTTCCGAGGTCAAGGGTCTCGGCCGGGTACCGGGCGGCGACATCGTCGCGACGCTCGATCATCTGCTGAACCTGTTCGATGCCGGCGCTGCGCTCCCACCACTGGGACCCGACGACATGGGCGAGCAGCGTACCCTCTTCGATGGCACGCTCATAGGCGACCAGCGAGTCAGTCATGCCGAAGCCGGTTCCGACGAGGGCATCTTGCCAGCCGGTGACACCGAGAGAGAAGAGTTCGGCCTGAGCGGCCAGGAGTCCCTGGTAGGCGAGGTCATCGCTGGTCTGCGGACGCACCTCGTTGAAGAGTTCTGAGGCCCCTTCCTGCAGGGCGCCGGCCGGTGTGCCGTCGCTTTCGCGCTCGATGCGCCCGTCGGCCGGGTCGGCTGTGGCGGCGGTGATGCCGGCGATCTGGAAGGCCTTCGTGTTGGCCCAGGTGCTGTGATGGTCGCGGCTGGAGAGCAAGACGGGCCGGTCGGGCACGATGGCGTCGAGCAGGTCTCGGGTGGGGTTTCCGCCGGGAAAGTGATCCATCGACCAGCCGGCGCCCTGAATCCACTCGAGGTCGGGGTTCGCTGCGGCGTACTCGGCGATCATCGCCACCGCCTCGTCGGCAGTGGTCGCCTCGGTGAGGTTGCACTGCAGCAACTCGACGCCGCCGGAAACGGGGTGAATGTGCGCATCCTGAAAGCCGGGAACGAGCAATCCGCCGTTGAGGTCGATGACCTGGGTGTGCGGTGAGGTGAGCGCGGCAGTGTCTGCCTCGGGAACCACCGCGGTGATCACGCCGTCGGTGACGGCCACCGCCATCCGTTCCGGCGTGTGCGAACGGGTGGTGAAGATCCACCCGCCCGTGTAGATCAAATCTGCGGGTACTGCCACGGAAACTCCTCGTGCTCGATACGGCGTCATCGTCGACCGGACCTCGTCGACCGGATTTCAGGAGACTAACTGCCGGAAAGCCTCATTGTCAACACTGTTCACAACACTGTTCACAATCGTAATCTGTGCGAAACTTTGCAGAGGTTGAATCGGCGGGAGCGGCGCGCGGCGGGAGCGGCAGGCGCAGTGTTCCGCCATGATCGACTGACGGATGTCACTTCGAAGGAGGCAGAGGGAATCGATGAAAACTGTCGATGACAAGCAACGCACCGCCCCGAAGGAGCGCGCGCGCCTCGACGCGGATTCGATCATCGAGGCCGGGCTTCGGATCGCCGCTCAACCCGGCACCACCACGATCTCGGTGCGGGAACTCGGTGCGATGCTCGACGCGGCGCCGACCGCGATCTACCGCCATTTCCGCAGCAAAGAAGGGCTCATGCAGGCACTTCTCGACCGGCTGATCTCGATGTGCATCGAACAGGTGACGGCGCCGCAGGAGGCTTGGCGCGAACGGCTCACACAGTTGTGCGCTGCAACGCTCGATGTCTTTTCGGACTACCCGGCGGTGGGCCTCGAGGCCATCGTGCTCAGCACCGAAGGGCCCGGCGAACTCGACACCATCGAACTCATGCTGGGGGCCTATGCCCAGACGGGGCTCGAGGGAACCGAACTCGTCAGGCACTACGCCGCCCTCTCGACGTATGTGCTCTCTTTCGCCGCCGGCATCGCGCGGGCGCGCAGCATCTCGCACGACATGCACGCACACGACTCGGCGCCATGGTGGGGACGCACCTTGCCGGTCACCGCCGCCTCGCATCCGCAGATCGCAGCCTTGCGTGAGGAACTCATCGCGCTGACGGACCGGGAGATCTATTTTCTCGGCATCAACGAGCTGATGGATTCCGCCGAACGCGCCGGTGCACGAGCGCGCGAACGTGCGGCGGCCTCGGCCTGACCGACCAGCTGTCCTGTGACGGCGCTCACCATCGAATCGACGTGAGGATCGACATTCCGTTCCAGACGACCGTGGTGGTGTCGAGCACGAGGCGCAGGCTTGATTTCTCGAAATCGACGCGGCTGGCACACGCCCGGTGGGTGGATGGCCTGGTGTCGGGTCCCTCATCGCGGCGGGCGATCAAACAGAATCCCTTCGACGGCGTTCTGGCCACCCAGAGCCTCCACCCGCTGGCGGTGGTGCCGGCGAACCGGCTGGCGCTGGCTTCGATTCGTTCTCGCTGAAAGATGATGAAGCCAGTGAAAACGTCAGCGTCAGTTTGGGTTTGGGCGAACCAGACATCGGCCGCGGTCAGATTGCCGGGAAACCGGCTCAGAGTGAGCAGGTCGGATGGTGCGCTCTCCGCCGCGGATGTCGTCGGCGCGCTGACCGGCTGTTCGAACCCGACGGCCGAGGCCAGGCCCAGGCCGATTCCGATGATGACCCCAGCCGTCAGGGTTGCAAGCAGCAGGATTCGAGAGGGAACGCGCGCGCGTCTGAACTTCCTCGCATCCCTCGCATCCGTCGCCTCCGTCGCCTCCGTCGGATCCCGGGCGCCCGGAGCAAGCCCCGCACCGACACCGGTGCCGAGGGGCTCAGAGACGGCGGCGGTGAGGGGACTGCGCTCGGTGAAAACATCTTTCATCCGGCTGAGCGCTGCGTAGACATCGGCGCGTCGACGGTGCTCGGCTGCCGCGATGGCGGCGAGGCGCTGAACGGCTTGCTCACGCTCCAGGCCCTCGGTCGTGAGCGTGGGACGCCCATAGGTGAGGTCCTGGAGGCGTCGAAGCTCTGCCTCCCCTGCCCCCTCTGTTTCGTCAGTCTCTTCTGCCAAACCGTCGGCGACGGCATCCGCTTCGATGCGCGCCTCATCCGCCGCCACCTGGGCCAGCGCGGCCAGCGCGTCGTCATGTCCCTGATAGCTCGCAAGGTAGACACCTCGCACCCCCGGGTCTGTGCTGATCAGCGCTAACGCTGATTCAGCAGTCCACGGGTGGGGGAGGTTCACGGCTGCTCGCTGACCTCACGACGGATGCGAGCGAGGAGTTCGCGAATTTGCTCCCACCGGTCAGGTGGAACGGTGCCAGGAAGCAGGAGCAACCAGAGCTCCTCGACCCGCTGGTAGATGTCGTCGCGATGAGTGAGCACTTCGGAGACCATCTGCACGCCAGTGAAGGCGGGGATGATGAGGTGCGCCAACGTCGAGGGGTTGACTTCTTCTCTGAGGTCGCCTGCGGCCGCCGCCTCGACGAGATACCCCTCGATCCAGGCGATCCAGTCAAGGTAGGGCCCGACCACCGGCGTTTGAAAACTCGAGGCCTCGAGGGTCAAGCGGATGCCGGCGCGCGCGATCGGATTCTCTCGAAGTTGCCGGGCAAACGCGAAGGAGGCGGTCAGCGTGGCGGCGATGCCGGTCGTGCCCGACTCATGCAGGGCCACTCCGATGGTGCCGGCTGCCGCGTGTTGCGCGTCGATCACGGCGAGGGCGATCGCCTCTTTCGAGTCGAAGTGAAAGTAGAGAGCACCCTTGGTGACGCCGGAGGCCTCGGCAATTTCGGCCAGCGACGTCATGCCGTAGCCATGTGCTTGGAATGCCGTTGCCGCACCGGTGACGATGGCTTCACGGGTGTTGGCGGCACGCTGTTGTTGCGCCATCACGCTCCTCGACTCAGGTTCAGTTTAATCACCGATACCGGTCGATGGTCACGCTGCGCGATCGTGGCCGGTGAGACATATCAGGTGCCACCGCCCACGATCGCGCTGGGTCCGCCCCACTTGTGTCCCCGCTCGTAAAAGATACCAGACGGTATTTTTGTCAGACTGGCATGTGGCTGTGTAAGTGGTTGTGGGTGCGGTGCGGGTTCGGTTGCGCAACTGTGATCAAAAAAGATGCGGCCGGGCCCTTACTGTTAAGAAACTTTCTTGATACATTCGTCGAAACCACAACGCGAGGATGCGATTGATGTCAACGAAGACTGTTCAGGGAACACCGTCAT
Source organism: Glaciibacter kafniensis (assembly GCF_039538945.1). Classification (NCBI taxonomy): domain Bacteria; kingdom Bacillati; phylum Actinomycetota; class Actinomycetes; order Micrococcales; family Microbacteriaceae; genus Glaciibacter; species Glaciibacter kafniensis. The sequence continues at coordinate 16,023 of NZ_BAABCN010000015.1, forward strand.
GGCTGCGAGCCACGAACGATCGCACCGCGCTGTCGCTGTTGCTCACGCATGGGCCGCTGACCCGCAATCGCATCGGCGAGCTCTCCGGTCTGTCGAAGCCCACCGCTTCCCAGATGGTTCTTCGGTTGGAGGAGGCCGGCCTCATTCATGCGGTCGGGGAGGTCTCGGCAGGGCGTGGCCCCAACGCGGCGAGCTACGGAGTGCGCGTCGACCGGGTGCTCGGCGTCGCCATCGACATCAGCGCCTCGGTGATCGCGGCGACACTCGTCGATGCAAGCGGAACCGTGCACCCGATCGTGGAAACCTCGGTGCAGCGCCCGGCCAAAGAACGCACGGCGCTCTCGGATGTGCGCACCGCCATCGACGCAGTCTGTGCCGCGAATGGCGCAGACCCGGCGGCCGTGCACTTTGTCTGCATCGGTGTTCAGGCGGCGATCGACCCCCGCACCGACGAGCTCAGCTTCACCGATACGCTGCCCGGCTGGCCGCGCACTGGCGTGCGCAAGCTGCTTGAAGACTCCCTCGGCATTGCCGTCACGATCGAGAACGACGTCAATCTGGCTGCCCTGGCCGAACGCAGAGGCGGTGCGGTTGCCCAGGCGGGCGGATTCGCCCTGCTCTGGATGGGAGCGGGTCTCGGTCTGGCTGTCGATCTCGGCGGCACACTTCACCGCGGTGCCGGCGGAGGTGCCGGGGAGATCGGCTACCTTCCCGTTCCCAAGGCCGCGGCTCAGTTCGATCCGAATGCCGACGACCTGCAAGACCTGATCGGCGGCCCGGCGGTCGTGCGTCTGGCCCGCGAGTGCGGCTTGCGCGGCCGCGGCTACTCGGCCCTGATCGAACAGGTCGGCGCCGGCACCCACTCCGGCGCCGGCTCCGGTCTGGAGGCCGACGCGGTGATCACCGCCTTGGCGCCGCGCATCGCCCTCGGAGTGATTCCGGTGCTCGCCGTGCTTGATCCTGAGGTTGTCGTGCTCGGCGGCCCCACCGGCATCGCAGGAGGCGCTCAACTGGCCGAGCGCGTTCAGGCGCACCTGCGGCGTACCTCGCGCTGGGCGCCCGTCGTCGTCGCATCCACCGTTGCCACCTACCCCGTGCTGACCGGAGCCCGTGAGCTGCTGGTCGCCGAGGTGCGCGAGCGACTACTGCGCGACGTCGAACGCATCGAAACCCCCTAGCTCCCCATCAATCGAGCTCCCCACCCATCGGATAGAGGCAGGAAGAAATGAACAAGCGAATAGCCCGGCTCCACCTTCCGGTCATGGCCCTCACCGCGGCATCTGCTCTCATCTTGAGCGGATGCACGTCGGGAGGCTCCGGAAGTGACTTCGCGACAACGACGCCGACCGAGCTCTCTGGCACCGTGTCGTTCTGGCACTTCTTTTCAGACCGCGAGGCCGACGTCATCCAGTCTGTGGTCGACGATTTTGAGAAGGCCAACCCCAAGGTGAAAGTGACGGTGCACCCCGGCCAAGACGACGAGAAACTGCGCAAGGCCATCTCCACCGGAAGCAACGTCGATCTCGGCCTCTCGTACTCCACTGACATCGTCGGAAACTTCTGCTCGACCGGCGCATTTCGCGACCTCGGTGACGTGATCAAGCGCGACAACGTCGACATGAACCAGTTCACCGACACCGTGAAGAGCTACACCGAGTTCGACGGCACGCGCTGCAGCATGCCGGTACTGGCGGATGTCTATGGCCTGTATTACAACAAGGATCTGCTGAGCGCGGCCGGGTTCACCGAGCCGCCGAAGACCCTGGGCGAGCTCGAAACGATGGCCGACGCGCTCACCACCTACAACGCCGACGGGTCGATCAAGACTCTCGGCTTCAACCCGACGATGGGTTGGTACGAGAACGCACCGGCTCACATCGGACCGGCGGCCGGCGCCGAATGGCTGAACGCCGACGGCACATCCGCCATCGGAACCGATGCCGGTTGGCCGGATCTGATCAACTGGCAAACGGCCTACGTACAGAAGATCGGCTGGGACAAGCTCAACACATTCACCTCAGGGCTCGGCCAAGAGTTCTCGGCCGACAACGCCTTCCAGACCGGTCAAGTCGCCATGAACATGGACGGCGAGTACCGCACGGCCTTCATCGACGACCAGGCGCCGAAGCTCAACTACGGCACCGCGCCGTTCCCGACGGCCGATGCCCACACCGATCTCTACGGCGGCGGCTACATCACCGGAAACATCGCCGGAATCTCCAAGGGGTCGAAGAACCCGGAGCTGGCCTGGGCTCTGATGAAGTACCTCACCACCGATACCGCGGCGGTCGTCAAGTTATCGAACGGGCTGAAGAACGTGCCAACCACCCACGCCGCCCTCACCTCGAGCGACCTGGAGGTATCGCCGCAGTTCCAGACCTTCCTCGACATTTCGGAGAGTGAGCACACGACAACGACGCCGCCGAGCCCGGTCGGCGCAGGCTACCAGCAGTCGTTCCAGGACTGGTGGAACATCTACCAAACCGACCCGAGCGGGGATCTGAGCACCGCGCTGACCGACATCGACAAGCAGATCAACGACTCGATCGAGCTTGTGAGTGGTCCCTGACATGACCGCGACCGCTGACGTCCGGCAGGAAACTCTCGGGGTGCAGACGGCGACCGCCGTCCGCACCCCGAGGTACCGCCTGCGTCGCAAACTGGCGACGCTCGCGCTGCTCGCACCGGCGCTGCTCGGACTGTTGATCTTCTTCGTCTACCCGCTGATCGCATCCGTCTACTACTCGTTCACCCGCTACGACCTCGTGTCGCCGCCCGAATGGATCGGCCTGCGCAACTACGAATACCTCTTCACCAAAGACCCAAAGGTCGTCATCGCGGCGATCAACACGTTCTGGTTCGTGTCGATCATGGTGCCGGTGAAGATCATCTTCGCGCTGCTCATCGCCGGGTTGCTGGCCCGGGCTCGCGCGGCTTCGGGTTTCTGGCGCACGCTCTTCTATCTGCCGGCGCTCGTTCCCCCTGTCGCCTCCGTCGTCGCCTTCGTCTTTCTGTTCAACCCCGGCACGGGGCCGGTGAACCAGGTGCTGCGCTTCTTCGGAATTCAAGGTCCGCTCTGGTTCAACGACCCGGCCTGGTCGAAGCCCTCGCTGCTGCTGCTGGCCATCTGGGTGATGGGCGACATCATGATCATCTTTCTTGCTGCGCTGCTGGATGTCCCGCGCGAGCAGTACGAGGCGGCCTCGCTCGATGGGGCAAACGGCGTGCAGCAGCTGCGCTACGTGACATTTCCGAACATCACTCCGGTGCTGCTCTTCGCCCTCGTCACGGGAATCATCGCCGCCCTGCAATATTTCACAGAGGCGGCGGTCGCTTCGGGCGTGGCGTCCGGCAAGGCGGTAGTCGGCGAGGGCACCGGAAACAACCTCGGCTATCCGGGTAACTCGTTGCTCACCTACACCGAATGGCTCTATGTGCGCGGCTTCAGCCAATACCAACTCGGCTACGCCTCGGCCTTGGCCGTGCTGCTCTTCGTGGTCTCTGCCGTGATTCTCGTGTTGTTGCTGCGCCGGTTCAAGGCGTTCACCCCGGAAGGCGCTGCCTGATGACGACTCAAACGGGGCTCTCGAAGCCCGGATTCGCCCCATCCGGACTCTCTCGACGCGGACTCTATTGGGTCGGTGAGCACGCGGTGCTCGTTGCCCTCGGCGTGCTCTTCATCGCCCCGATCGTCTTCGTGGGTCTCACCTCCCTGATGTCGAGCGAGCAGACCCTGACGGCATCGCTCTGGCCGAACCCGGTGCAGTGGAGCAACTACCTCAACGTGTTCACCCAGGTGCCGTTGCTGCGCTGGTTCGCGAACTCGGCGCTCTATGCGGTGTTGGCGACGGCGTTCATGCTCGTCTCGAGCGTGCCGGCGGCGTATGCGTTGGCGAAGATCAAGTTTCCCGGCTCGAATCTGCTCTTCACCGCGATCATCGTCGCCATGCTCCTGCCCCCGCAGGTCACGGCGATTCCGGTCTACGTGATGTGGTCGGGCGCCGGACTCACCGGAACCCTCTGGCCGCTCATACTGCCGAACCTGCTCGGCGATGCGTTCTCGATCTTCTTGCTGCGTCAGTTCTTCTTGACGATTCCGAAGGAGTACGCGGATGCGGCCCGGGTCGATGGCTGCACCGAGTTTCAGGTGCTCACCCGCGTGGTGATCCCGATGGCCAAGCCGGGCATCGCCGCAACCGGAATCTTCATGTTCTTTCACTCCTGGAATGACTACTTCGGCCCGTTGCTCTACACCTCTGAAAACTCGGACTGGTGGCCTGTCGCTTACGGACTCGCGTCGTTCCGCGGCATCCATGGCACCGACTGGGGTCTGACCATGGCTATGACGGTGCTGGTGATGGTTCCGGTTGTCGTCATCTTCTTCTTCGCCCAACGCGTTTTCGTCGAGGGCATCACAATGACCGGCGTGAAGGGATAATTCATGAAACTTGCTGTCGTCGGTGGCGGTTCCACCTACACACCCGAACTGGTCGATGGGTTCGCCCGCTTGTCGGCGACCCTCGCCATCGAGGAGCTCTGGCTTGTCGACACCAACGCCGACCGGCTTGCCCTGGTGGCGGGGATGTCGCAGCGCATGTTTGAGGCTGCGGGTCACCCGGGCCGGGTGATCGCGACGACCGACCTCGTCGCCGGCGTCTCGGACGCCGACGCGGTGCTGATTCAGTTGCGGGTGGGCGGCCAGTCCGCTCGCCACGGCGACGAGACGTTTCCGCATGGCGAGTGCTGCATCGGTCAGGAGACCACCGGACCCGGCGGTTTTGCCAAGGCACTGCGCACGGTTCCGGTGGTTCTGGGCATCGCAGACGCCGTGCGCACGCACGCCAAACCGAACGCCTGGATCATCGACTTCACCAACCCGGTCGGCATCGTCACTCGGGCTCTTCTGAACGAAGGTCACCGCGCGGTCGGACTCTGCAATGTGGCGATCGGTTTTCAACGGCGCTTCGCCGCACTGCTCGGTGTCGACCACCGCAGAGTGAGCCTGGGGCATGTCGGGCTGAATCACCTCACCTGGGAGCGCGAGGTGTGGGTCGATGACGTCGTCGGCAGCCCGGTCGGCAGTGGTGGCGGCGGTCGGCGCAACGCGCTTCCCGAGCTGCTCGGCCGGCATCTCGGCGAGCTCGCCGAGGAGATCGAGCTACCGGCGAGCGTTATATCCCTCTTGGGGAATGTGCCGTCGTACTACCTGCGCTACTACTACGCGCACGATGAGGTGCTGCGGGAACAGCTGGCCGGACCGAGCCGCGCGGAGGCGGTTCAGGAGGTCGAAAAGGCGCTCCTTGAGATCTATGCCGATGTGAGCATGAACACGAAACCCGAGATTCTGGCGCTACGTGGCGGAGCCTTCTATTCCGAAGCGGCCGTCGATCTGCTGGCGTCGCTCGCTTCGAACCGGGGCGACACCCAGGTGGTGAACTTGCGCAACGGCGGTGCCCTGCCGTTTCTGCCCGACGATCATGTGATCGAAGTGCCGGCCGTGGTAGGAGCCAACGGGGTGACCGCGTTGCCGATCGCGCCGGTGGCCGACGACATCCGTGGGTTGATCTCGGCGGTGGCCGGCTATGAGCGGTTGGCGCTGGACGCCGCGATTCACGGCGGGCGCGACCGAACGCTGCGGGCGATGCTCGCGCATCCGCTCGTCGGGCAGTTCGACAAGGCCGAGAAACTGACTGACCTGCTGCTCGCCGGCAATAGCCAATACCTGCCGTGGGCTCGGTGATGAGTGTGTCTGCAGGAGGTGTAGCCACCGGCGCCGTGCCGCCCCATGGAATGGTCATCGCCGTCGATGGCGGCGGATCGAAGACCGACGTCTGGGCGATCGGTCTCGACGGAACCGTGCTTGCGCAGGTGACCGGGCCGGGCTCGAACCCCCAGCTGATCGGGCGCGAGCGGGTGGCCGAGCTGATCGACGAACTCGTGCAGAAGGTGACCGCTGCCGCGGGCCCGCGACCGCTCGTGCGCACAAGCATCTACTTGTCGGGGCTCGACCTGCCGGTTGAGACCGAGCTCTTTCGGGAGGTGGTCAACCGACGCGCCTGGTCGCGTGGTGTGACGGGTGAGCAGACTGTGATCGACAACGACCTGCTCGCGTTGCTGCGGGCCGGCACCTTGGAGTCCGACGCGGTTGCCCTCATCTGTGGCACCGGCATCAATTGCATCGGTGTGCGCTCCGACGGCGAGGTCGTGCGCTTTCTCGCGCTCGGCATGATCTCGGGCGATTGGGGCGGTGGCTGGCATCTCGGTGAGAGCGCGCTCTGGCATGCGATGCGAGCCGAGGACGGCCGGGGCGAGGCGACGATGCTGGCCTCGATGATTCCGGCCACTCTCGGGCGGGGGTCGGTGCGGGGCGTCGTCGAAGCGCTGCACTTCGGGCAGATCCCGTCGAGTGAGCTGGCGCTACTCTGCCCAGACGTCTTTGCTGCGGCGCGCGCGGGGGATGCCGTAGCCGGAGCCCTGGTCGATCGGCAGGCCGAGGAGATCGTGCTGATGGTGACTGCCGCATTGACGCGGCTGAGTCTGATGAATCGGGAGACCCCCATCGTGCTCGGCGGCGGTGTGCTCGCTGCCGCCGACGAGCGCCTGATGGCGGGTATCGAGAGCAGGTTGGCCGACCGGGCACCGCTGGCGCGCATCCGCCTCATCACCGCGCCACCGATCGTCGGAGCCGCAATTTTGGCCCTGGAGAGCATCGGGCGACACGAAGCGGGGCGACGACTCGCCGCTGAACACGCCGCAGCGTGAGTTATCCACAGCGGTGGATGAACTGTGGAGAACTTTGAGGCCTGTGAAATACCGCAGATTTCGAGTGTAAATCGGGGTTTCCGCCGAAAAAATTCGAACTACACGCGTGTAGTTATCCACACCCAGCTGGCAGGTTATCCACTGGTTAACGGGGGTTTTCATCGTTTCTCACAGTGTTCTCCACAGGGTTATCCACAGGTGGAAAGGTTGTGGGTAACTCGGTGCACAACTCGGGGCGGGCCCGGGTTGATGCAGCGCCGGGCGTGTCGGCCTGTGGAATCGTGACCTGGTGAGGCGATGAAGTCTGGGAAACTCCCGAAGACGGTTTCCGGGTGCTGAGAGGTCAAAAATTGGGCTCGACCAGCACAGACCTTCGCGCGGGCTCGGTGTTCGAACAGCGATGGTCAGGCTGGCGAGGTGAAAGTCACCAGCGGTTCTGCACGTGTTCGGCCCAGCCCACGAGACCGTCGACGCTCACGACAATTGGTTCAACGTCACTGTCACCGTCATTGTGGGTGTCGGCGCCGGTGTCGGTCACGGTGACGGTGCCGGAGTAATGGCCGAAGCACTGGTGGGTGTTCGAAGAAATGACATATGCGTTGCTCGACGCGACGCGGTCGTAGAACGGTGTGAAGATCACGTTCACGCCATCGCCGCGGATGGCCCAGGGTGAGAGAAAGTCGGTGGGGTCGTAGTCCCACTCGAGTTCTTCGCTGATCTTGTGCAGGCGGCCGTCGACGACGAGGGCGTTCTCGGTGGAGCCGGAGCCGTCTGTCCATTTTCCGCCGAGCTGCAGACCGATCGTCTGACCGTCGACGACCCCGGAACCGGCGCCCCAGTTCCAGGTCATCCGGTAGGGCCAGCGGCCGCGGCCGTGGTCGAGAACCGCCCAGGAGTCGGCGGCGGACACGTCGTAGTCGACGCCGTCAACCGTGACGCTGCCGCGCACCCGCAGGGCGACATCCTTCACCGTGTACTGGAACAGGCGATACGACCAGGGCACGACGACTCCGAGGGCCTCATGGTGTGCCGGGCGCAGGGCGACAAGATCGAGGCTCACGCGCGGGGTGACGGCGCGGATGTTGGTGCCGCCGCCGACTTCATCGATGTCAATTGTGAGGGTCTTGGTGCGGGCCGTCGTCGGTCCGGCGCGCAGCGTGCCTGGCAGGGTGACCGCGCCAGAGAGCGGGGTGATGACTGTTTCGTCGATGGGCATCAGCGTCGTGCGGTCGAGCACCCAGAGTTGGTTCAGCGATGCGTAGTCGAGCGAGGAGACCGTGATGCCGATGATGTGGGTCGGGGTGACGATTCCCCAGTATTCCCAGCGCTTGTTGCGCCCCCAGCCGTAGAGGCCGCGGCCGATGCGGTCGGTGTTGTGCCACAGATGACGGGACCAGCCGATGGCGTGTTTGTTCAACCGGCCCCCCGGCACGGTGAGGTCGACGGGCGCAATGATTTCGTGTTCGGGCACGGAGGGCATCTCCTTACCTTATGTGGGGAGGAGGTCCTCGGCCGTGAGGCGGCGCCTCTGCGCAGCGCGTCGGCGCTGTGGCGACCGGTTTCGCCGCCGGCGAGTGCCGATTCGCCTGCGCTCAGTGCTGGCTCCGCCGGGAGCCGGGAGGATAGATTCGACGCAGTTGGCAGCGCACCGGCTGTCTGTAGAAACTCGCACCGAGATGAGTCAGCCGTGTTCAATTTCTTCGATGGTCCGCAACTCGTACGCCCGGCCGTGACCGAGGCCGACGCGGTGCGTATGGCCGTCGAGCTCTACGGAATCACCGGCACGGCGCAGGAGCTCGGGAGCCAGCAGGATCGCAACTTTCGAATCGACGGCGCCGATCCGGCCGGCCGGGAAGGCAGCTATCTGCTCAAGGTCGACAACCCAGCGTTCGCCGAAAGCGAGCTTGCCTCCCAAGGGGCGGCGATGGAGCACCTCTCCGATCGGGGGTTGCGCATCCCGGTGCCGGTGCGCGGGCGTGATGGGCAGAGCCGGCAATGGTGGCCGGATGCGACGGGGTTGCTTCCCGTGCGGATGTTCACATTTCTGCCGGGCGGCTCGCTGGTCGACGCGGGGCACTTCGACGCGAGTGTGATCGGCGAGTTGGGCCGCATTTCCGCGCTGGTGGCCGACGGTCTGACCGATTTCAGCGGTGACGGCCTCGATCGGCAGCTGCAGTGGGACATGCGCAACGCCTCCGCGGTCGTCGATCAACTGATCGATCGGATGCCCGAACCGGCACGTCGGGACCTCGTGCGTCAGAAGGCCCGGAGCGCCGCCGACCGACTGAATGTGCTGGCCCCGGCACTGCGGGTGCAACCGATTCATGGAGACGTGACCGATGACAACGTCGTCTGCACGCGCCTCGACAACGGGCGCCTCTTCCCCGACGGAGTGATCGACTTCGGCGATCTCGGGTACGGCTGGTTGGTCGCCGAGCTCGCGGTGACGATGTCATCGATCCTTCCGCACGTTCCCCAGAATCCCGCTGCCGTGTTCGAAGCGGTGCGCCGCTTCGATGAGGTCGTCCCGCTGCACGATGAGGAGATTGCGGCGCTCTGGCCGCTCCTCATTTTGCGCGGTGCGGTGCTCGTGGTCAGCGGTGAAGACCAGACGCAGCGTGAGATCGGAAACGTCTATGCCGAAGAACGCATGCAGGCCGAATGGCAGGTTTTCGACATCGCCCAGCGCATCGGGTTCGACGAGGCCGAGGTGGCGATTCGTCAGCTGCTCGGTCGGTCGCCGCTGAGCTCGGCGCACAGTCCTGTGCGCGTGCTCGTGGCTGAGGCGTCGATGATCGCGGCAATCGACGCGGGCGACTCCGTGATTCTCGATCTGTCGGTGACGAGCCCGCTGCTGCATGACGGCCGCTGGCTGCGGCCTGACGCCGAATGGGCGCTGGCGGCTGAGGCGCTGGATCAGAGTGCCGTCGCCGTCGCTCCCTACGGCCAGCACCGGTTGACCAGGAGTCGCCCCCACCAGCCGACGGAGTCCGAAACGTTTGCTGCGATCACCGAGGTCTTTCTCGGCGGATCAACGCGCATCCATGCACCTCTCGCTGCCGTCGTCGTGCGGGCAACCGGGGAGGAGCTCGTGCTGCGCCTGAGCGCTCCGGGCGACAGTGCAGAGGAGCTCGTGCTCGGCGGTCTCACCGCGGTGGTGGCGGTGGGCACGGCGGTGACGGCCGGGCAGCTCGTCGGCACCGTGAACCACGTCGACGAGCGCGAGTTGGCCGATGGTCGGTCGGTGGGGCGACTCACCGTGCAGCGTCGGCGAAGCGGGGCGACGCCGCCTCGGTTCGCGACGCCGACCTGGGGCGAGGCCTGGCGCGTTCTGGCGCCGGATCCGGCCGCGCTACTCGGCCTCTCGCCGGTGCCGGCAGCTGAGCCCGCGGTCATGTCGGCCGCGGAGTCCGCCGAGCGGGAGGCGGATCGCCGGGAGCGTGTCTTTGCCGCGGCGCAGGAGCGCTACTACGAGAACCCGCCTCAGATCGAGCGAGGTTGGCAGCAATTCTTGGTGGCGACCGACGGGCGCTGCCATCTCGACATGGTGAACAATGTCTCGGCAATCGGCCACAGCCATCCGCGGCTCAGCAGGGCCATCTTCGACCAGATGCAGCTGCTCAACACCAACTCCCGATTTCTCTACCGGGCTCTCGCCGACCTGAGCGAGCGGCTTGTCGCGTTGGCTCCCGACCCGTCGCTCGACACCGTGCTGCTCGTCAACAGCGGGAGCGAGGCCGTGGATCTCGCATTGCGCCTCGCTCAGATGCACACGGGTCGTCGCACTGTCGTCGCACTGCGGGAGGCCTATCACGGCTGGACGATGGCGTCGGATGCCGTCACGACGTCGGCCTACGACAACCCGTTCGCCCTGGCGAATCGCCCCGACTGGGTCACGGTGGTCGATGCGCCGAACAGCTATCGGGGTCGGCATCGCGGCGCACAGGCCGGTGCCGAGTATCTGGTGGACTTCACGCAGCAGCTCAATGCGCTGCAGGAGACGGATGCGGCTCAGCGGGGTGAGCTGCCCGACGATGCTCAGGGCGTCGCGGCATTCATCTGCGAGCCGATCCTCGGCAACGCCGGGGGAGTGGTGCTGCCCGTCGGCTATCTGGCCGGAGTGTATGCCGACATTCGGGCGCGGGGCGGTCTGTGCATCGCCGATGAGGTGCAGGTCGGCTACGGGCGTCTCGGCGAGCATTTCTGGGGAGTGCAGCAGCAGGGAGTGGTGCCCGACATCATTTCGGTCGCGAAGGCCATGGGCAACGGCTATCCGCTCGGCGCGGTGATCACCCGACGGGAGATCGCGGAGTCCCTCGCCAGGGAGGGCAATTTCTTCTCGTCGGCGGGCGGGAGCCCGGTCGGTTCGGTGGCGGGGCTGGCGGTGCTCGACGTGATGCGCGACGAGGGCTTGCAGGAGAATGCCCGGCTGGTCGGCGGGCATCTGGTGCAGCGGCTGACCGAGCTCGCCGCGAAACATCCGCTCATCGGGGCGGTGCACGGTCTCGGGCTGTATCTCGGGGTGGAACTTGTGCGGGACCGGGTCACGCTGGAGCCGGCCGCCGCAGAGACCGCGGCAATCTGCGAACGGATGCGAGAGCTCGGGGTCGTCGTGCAGCCGACGTCGGAACGTCAGAACGTACTCAAGGTGAAGCCGCCGCTCTGTCTCACGATCGAGAGTGCTGACTTCTTCATCGACATGCTCGACGAGGTGCTGACGCGGGGCTGGTAAGGCACGTCGGCGCGGGGAATCCCGCGCGCCAGAACTGAATCGCGGGCGAGCTGCGTCTAGCCGAGCAGCAGCTTGGCGAGCTGGTCGGCCGAGTGCACGACGGCGGTCGCCGCGGTGGCCTCTGCCGGTGAGCCATAGCCCCACTCGACCAAGATTGCCGGCACATTGTTCGCGGCGGCGCCTTCGGCGTCGTAGCTGCGATCTCCCACCATCACCGGGGCGCTCAGGTCGGCACCGGCAGCGGCGAGGCGCACCAGCGCCTCCTTCACGATGTCAGCCTTGGCGCTGCGCACCTCATCTTCGGAGGCGCCGACGATGACGGTGAAGTACTTCGCCAGGTCGAAGTGATTGAGAATCTTGATGGCGTTCTGCTCTGGCTTGCTGGTGGCCAGCGCGAGCGGAATGCCCGCGGCGTGGATGCGCTCCAGCAGGCCGGCGACGCCGGGGTAAATGGCGGTGTCGAGCGATGCCTCGCCCGAGTAGTGCGCGCGGTAGACGCCGAGCGCCTCATCGGCCTCGGTCGGGGTCATCCCGGCGTACTCGCGGAAGGCGGCAAGCAGGGGCGGGCCGACGTAGGCGAGAAGCTCGTGGGCGGGCGGGACCGGACGTCCCAGAAGTTGAAAGGTGTGCGCAAGGGAGCTGGTGATGGCCGGCGCGGAATCGGTGATGGTTCCGTCGAGGTCAAAGAGAATTGCGCTCCAGGTGCGCGTTAAAGTCGGATTCACTCGCCTTATCCTAGGTGGCCAGTCTGGGAAACCGCGTGATTCCGGCGGCCATATGACGGGCGATCAACGCGCAAGGGCGGGAACGTAGGCCCAGCATTCCACTTCCAGGTGAGCGCCGAGCGCGAGGCCAGAGCTCCCGAAGGCACTGCGTGAGGGGAGCCGCTCGGCATCGAAGTACTCGAGGTAAACGGCGTTGAACTCAGCCCAACGCGACATGTCGTCGAGCATGATCGTCGCTTTGAAGACATCCGTCATGCCCGCGCCGAGCGAGCGGAGCGTCTCGGCGATGTTCTGCATGGTCTGGTGGGCCTGCGCCTCAAAGCCGTCGGCGAGGGTGCCGTCGGCGCGGATTCCGAGCTCGCCGGAGAGGTAGAGCACGTCGTTGATGCGCACCGCTTGTGAGAACGGGCGAGGTGTCGGTGACGGATAGAACTCGATGGCGGGCGGGGCAGGGGCGGTGTTCGCGGTCGTGTTCGGGGATTCGGTCACGTTTTCGCGCGCGATCATGCGGCGGCCTGTGCGGTTGCGTGCGTGAGGAACGTGGCGACGACCGTGTTCCAGGCGTCGGGATCCTCGAAATAGGGGGAGTGGCCGCGGCCGGCGAGCTCGATCACCGCGGCGTTCGGGAGATACTCGGCTGCTCGTCGAATGAGCTTGGGCGTCATCAAGGTGTCGAGTTCACCGGCGATCAAGAGGGTAGGGATGTCCAACGTGCGCAGGTCGTCCGGGTCGAAACTGTGGTTGGTGAGGATGCGAAAGAACTCGGAATCGTCTGGACGCGCTCCGAACGAACCCAGCGCTTGGTAGAGGTAGGCGCGGGCCGGGTCGAGGCTGGGCAGCCGCTCGCCGAGCGCCGGGTGTTCGCCGAGCGGGCGCGCGGCGTGCGGACCGGAGCCCGCGGTCGGGCCGGGAGTCGCACGGGGGCGTGAGGTTGGAGGGTCGGAGGCGGCCGGCGCACCGGCCTGCGCCCCGAAACCGGCAGGGATGCCTCCGGTCGTGCAGGCCAGAACGATCGAGGCCACGCGATCGGGCGCGGCCAGGGCGGTGCCGAGCGTCGCCCAGCCGCCCATCGACTGGCCCACCAGATGGGCGTTCTCGACTTCGAAGTGATCCAGGATCGCCAGCAGGTCAGACACCGAAGACTCGGGGCCGTGCGTGCCCGTTGTGTTCGTCGACCGGCCGAAGCCGCGGTGATCCCAGGTGATCACCCGGTAGTTCTGCGCAAAGAAGGGCAGCTGCTGATACCAGACCGCCGCGTTTCCGCCGAGGCCATGGGAGAGGATGAGATCGGGACCGGTTCCGGCAGATTCGCACCAGATCTGTTCACCGTCGGCGACGCTCAGAAATCCCTCGGTGCGTTCGATCATGCGTCCCCCTCAACGTTCCGCGCGACTCGCGCGTTGGCAGCCAGACTACGGGGACGAGAGGTCCGGCGCTCGATCACCGGGTTCGTTCGATCACCCGGGTCGCGGCATCCGCCTCGGCATTCCCATTCGACGGAGATTCGTGCCGGAACCGTTCGAATCGGGCTGAAATCGGCCCAAATCGCAAAAATCTCCGTCGAATGGGTTGATCACCGAGCGCCAGGACGGGCTAGAAGAACGTTAGAAGAGGCGCGTGAGTGTGTCGTCGAGGCCACGCATGGCGTCGTAGTCGAGCAGCAGGCAGCGGATGCCGCGGTCCTCTGCCAGTTTTCTGGCCTGCGGCTTGATCTCCTGGGCGGCGAAAACGCCAGTGACCGGAGCGATGTGCGGGTCGCGGTTCATGAGCTCGAGGTAGCGGGTGAGCTGCTCGACGCCGTCGATGTCTCCGCGACGCTTGAGCTCGACGGCGACCGACTTGCCCGAGGCATCCTGAGCCAGGATGTCGACAGGGCCGATCGCCGTCATGTACTCCCGACGCACCAGGGTGTGGCCCTCGCCGAGCAGGTGGATGTGCTCGGCCAACAGCTTCTGCAGCTGCGATTCGACGCCGTCCTTGATCAGGCCGGGGTCGATGCCGAGTTCGTGCGCCGAATCGTGGATCACCTCGTAGAGGTTGACCGTGAGTTCGTCGGCGGTCTTCGCGTGGGTGACCTTCCAGATGGCGGTGATGCCGGCATCCGTCTGGTCGTCTTCGGGCGAAACCTCGGCCAGGGAGCAGGGCGGGCTCATCCAGTTGAGGGGCTTGTAGGAGCCGCCATCTGAATGGATGAGCAGGCTGCCATCGGCTTTGAGCATGAGCAGGCGGGTGGCCAACGGCAGGTGCGCGTTGAGACGCCCGGCGTAGTCGACGGAACACTGGGCTATTACGAGACGCACCCGAAGAGCTTAACTCTTTCGGATGAGTGTCGCGTGCGCGGGTGGCGCACCCGGCCCACGCGACGCCGGCTGCTAGGGGATGTCGGTGAGGGTCTTCTCGACCGCGGCCAGGCGTGCATCGAGTGAACCGAGTTTGCCGAGAAGCTCGGTGCTGACGGCGGTGTTGCGCTCGACGACCTCACGGAGTTCACCGGAACTGCTGAGTTCCACTCGCCGCGTCTTCGCGTTCTGGATGGCCACGACGATCTGATAGCTGATGCCGCCGATGATGCCCGCGATCGCGATCCAGGCGAACCAGGGGATGTATCCGAGTTCCATAGCTATTTCTCGCTTTCTTGCTTCTGTTCGGGGTCGGATGCGTCGCCGGCCGCGGTAATTGCCGCAGTAATTGCCGCAGTATCTGCCGCGGCGTCTGCCGCAGCATCCGCTTCGACGGCCGCGATGATCGCGGCGGGGTCAATGGTGAGAACGAATGGCACGACCTCGAAGAACTTGAGGGCTTTGCCGTCGCTTGAGAGCTCGAGCCGACCGCTGAGATAGCCGGCTTCCTCGAGTCGTTGCAGGTGCATGTACAGCAGCGGCCGCGACATCCCGAGCCTGCGAGCCAATTCGCTCACGTGGAGCGGTTCGGCCGAGAGCGCGGCGATGATGCGATAACGCTGGGGATGGGCGATTGCCGTGACCTTCGCCAGCTCGTCTTCCAACGACATTCATCCACCACCTTTCACCTGTCAGAAGAAACTTACAGGTGAAAGATGGTGGAAAGCAACTCGGGGCGAGAGGCATGCGGCGAGATGCCATGCGGCGGTGCGTGACTAGCGCTTGGCGCGCGCGCCCACCCGCTCGCGCACGGCAGGCGCGGCCAGGCCGGCGAGCAGCATGAGCACCAGAATCAGGTAGAGGGCGTTCAGGATGCCGACGGCTTCGCCGAGCAGGCCGATCACGGGCGGGCCGACGAGGAATGCGGTGTAGCCGATGATCGCGACGGCGCTCACGCGGGCCGCTGCGTGCTTCGGGTCGTCGGCGGCGGCCGAGATTCCGACCGGGAAACCGAGCGAGGCGCCGATTCCCCAGAGCACGGTGCCGACGTAGAGCAGCGCATCGGTCGGCGCGAGGATGAAGAGCAACAGACCGGTGATTCCCATCACGGCACAGACCCGCAGCACGAGCACGCGGCCGAAGCGGTCGATGATCGGGCCGCCGACCACGCGACCGGCCGTCATGGCGACGGCGAACACGCCGAAGACAAGGGCGCCGTTCGTCTTGCTCATGTCGTGGCCATCGACGGCGGCCAGCGCGATCCAGTCGTTGGCCGACCCCTCAGCGAACGACATGCCGAGCATGACGACACCGATCAAGATGAGGCGCATGTCGGCCCAGACCGAGAGGCTTTCGCGCAGGCGTTCACGCCAGGACGGCGTCGGGGCGACTGGCGCATGGGAGGCGGCCGTCGCGGCCGTCGCGGTGCTGGCATCCGTCGCCGCGTGGATGTCGCCCAGTTCTTCTCGCATCGGAATGAACCGAACCGCAACGATCACTCCCACCATGACGAGCGCGGCCATGCCGAAGAGGTGACCGGCGACGTTGATGCCGAGGGCGGATGCGCCGGCGCCGATCAGAGCGCCGATCACGGTTCCGAAACTGAAGCAGGCATGCATCAGGGGCATGAGGGTCTTGCCGATCTCGCGCTCGACGGCCGCGGCCTCGACGTTCATCATGACGTCGACCGAGCCCATGCCGAAGCCGACGAGGGCGAGGCCGGCGAAGGCGACCGGAAAGGAGAAGACCATGCTGGCGCCGATTCCGATGGCGACCAGTCCAACGGCAGTCACCGCGATGCTGGTGATCATTGCCCGGCGGGCACCGAAGCGGGCGAGCATCCAGGCGGCGCAGATGAGACCGAGGATCGAGCCGGCGGAGAGCCCGAATATCAGCACGCCGACTTCGGCGGTGTTGAGGCCGAGGCCGTCGCGCACGGCCGGAACGCGCGACACCCAGCTCGCGACACAGAGTCCGCTGAGTAGAAAGACGACGAAGACCGCGTTGCGCCAATTGAGGAGTTCGCGCCGTGACAGAGCGGGGGCGGAGCTCGCGACGGAGCTGGGGGCCGCGCTCGGGGTCGTGCTCGGGCTGGTGGCAGTACTCGTGTCGCGGGGGAGGCCCTCGCTGCTCAGTGGCGACGGCACTGCGTTGCCAGGGGAGGGGGTCGGCTGCGACATGGTGAAATTCCTGAGCTGGGTGGTGTGTGCGGGTGGATCGATGTGGGGCGTTGGTGGGCGTCCGGAGGTGCCGAGACCGTGCCGTGACACGTGATGTGCCGATTCGAATGGGTCGAATCGATTCGATCGAATCGATTCGACTAAACTATCCTGAAACAGGGATCACTCGCAAGGACACCATGCCCTCAGACTCACCCGAACGGCCGACTCTGGCCGCCGTCGCCCGGCGTGCCGGCGTATCTCCGTCGACGGCATCGCTCGCCTTCAGCGGGTCTGGCCCCGTCTCCGACGCCACCAAGGCACGCGTGCTCGCCGCGGCAGCCGAGCTGAACTATGCCGGCCCCGATCCGCGCGCGCAGTCGTTGCGCCGCGGTCGCTCCGGCATCGTCGGTGTTGTGCTCGAGGAACGAGTGCGCGCCGCCTTTCTCGACCCGGTGAAGATTCAGATGCTCGACGGCCTCTCCGAGGGAATCGCCCCGCTCGGTGCCGGCCTGCTGCTGCTCACCGATACGGGTGACGGCGCCGTGAGCGTGGGCAGCGCCCCGGTTGATGCCGTCGTGTTGATCGGCTGCAGCCCGCGGCTCGGGCACACGGTCGACGTGCTGCGCCAGCGCGGAATCCCCATGGTGGCGATCGAGGGCGAGGCCGGTGACGACGTGATCAGGATCTCCATCGACAACGAGGAAGCCACGCGTCGCGGCGCCGAACATCTCCACACGCTCGGGCACCGCGCCGTCGCGTTGGTCACTCTGCCGCTCGACCCCGACCGCACGCGCGGCCCGCTCACCCCCGAGCGCGAGGCCGCGAGTTCCTCGGCCACGGCGAGCGACCGCATCGCCGGCGCCAGGGCGGTGTTCGCGGAGATCACCGGTGTGACAGCTGCAGCGAGCGATGTCGAAGAGGGCCGGCTCGCCGGGCTGACGCTGTTGCGCGATCCGCAGACGCGCCCGACCGCGGTGATCGCGCAAAGCGACCTTCTGGCCGCCGGAGTGATCAGGGCGGCCGAGGAGCTCGGACTGCGAGTTCCTCAGGATGTCAGCGTGGTCGGCTTCGACGGCGTGCGCGTCGATGGCCTCGCACCGTACGACCTGACCACGCTCGTGCAGCCCTCCGCAGCTAAGGGGCGCGCCGCTGGCGAGGCCCTGGTGCAGATGCTGGCCGGTGGACAACCGCAGGGCACCTGCTTCAGCAGCGTCTTCCACGCCGGAAACACGACGGCGCCGCCGCGTCCCTAGCGACCCCGATTGCGGGCGATCGAGCGAGCGCTCGATCAGAGGCGTGCGTGCGCCCAAATCGTCGCCGCCGAGCGCCCGAGGCGACGATTTGAGCGCACGCGCGGAGAGCGCCGCGGCGCGAGCGAGCGAGCGAGCGGATGGGACAGATCAGCGACGCGCGCCGACGACCATCCAGCGCGCCCCATGCGCCCGCAGGCCGAGCGTGAGCGCCCGCGCGCCGAGGTAGCCGAACACGAAGGCGGCCATCAGCAGAGCGAGACCCGCTGCTCCCGGGGGCGCGAACGCCTGCACCAGCAGCGCAAGCGGCACAAAGGCAGCGAGGTTCAGGATGCCGGTGAGTGCGAGATACCGCGCGTCGCCGGCCCCGATCAGCACACCGTCGAGCACGAACACCAGTCCGCCGAGCGGCACAGACAGACCCAAGACGATCAGCGTCGGCGGGAGCAGAGCCGCGACATCCGCCGAGCTGGTGAACAGACCGCCCAAGATGCCGCTCACCGCGATCACCAGCACGCCGAGCACCGCACCGCCCGCAATTCCCCACTCGAGGCAGCGACGCAGCACCGCGCGCACGTTGGCGACATCACCGGCGCCGAGGCCGCGTCCGACGAGGGCCTGGGCGGCGATCGCCAGCGCGTCGAGGGCGAAGGCGAGGGTCGCGAACAGCGTCATCGCGATCTGGAACGCGGCGAGATCGGCCGAGCCGAGGCCGGTCGCCACGAACACCGCGAGCAGCATCGCCGCGCGCAGACTCGCCGTGCGCACAAACAGCCAGCCACCCGACGCCGCGCCGAGGAGCATGCCCGAACGGTGGGGGCGGAGGCGTGCGCCGTCGCGACGGGCCTGCCTGACCACGACGATGAGATAGACGAGCACCATCGACCACTGCGCGACGACCGTGCCGAGAGCCGAGCCGGCGATGCCGAGTCCGAGGCCGTAGATGAACCAGAAGTTGAGCACGATGTTCGCGGCGAACCCGAACCCGGCCACGTAGAGCGGCGTGCGGGTGTCCTGCAGGCCGCGCAGCAGCCCCGTCGCCGCGAATACCAGCAACATGGCCGGGATGCCGAACATCGACATCGACAGATAGCTGGCGGCATCCGCCGTGACGGCCTCACTCGCACCGAAGGCACCGACGAGGATCGGAGTCGTGAACCAGCCGGCGACGCCGAGCACGACGCCGAGACCGAGTGCGAGCCAGAGCCCGTCGATTCCGACCGCTACAGCTTTGCGCCGATCACCGGCGCCGAGCCAGCGGGCGACGGCCGGAGTCGTGCTGTACGCGAGGAACACCATCAGCCCGATGATCGTCTGCAGCACCGCGCTGGCCAGGCCGAGGCCGGCGAGCGGAGTTTCGCCGAGGTGTCCGACCATCGCCGAGTCGGCGAGCAAGAACAGGGGCTCGGCGATCAACGCGCCGAGCGCGGGGACGGCGAGTCGCAGGATCTCACGATCCATGGGGGCGCGGCGCAGAAGTCTGATGCTTCGATCCTACGAGCCGACGGATCGCCAGCCGCGCACGAAAGCGACCGGGTCCTGTGCGCGCGTGCGCTCAAATCGTCGCTTCTCTGCGCGGCGAGGCGACAGATTGAGCGCACTCGCGAGCATCCGGCGCACGCGAGGAGCGTGAGACGATCGGCGCGCTCTAGACCATCACGGCGCGCGGGTCGCCGGCGTCGATGATCTCCTTGCCCAGCGGCATCAGCGCGATCGGCACCATCTTGAAGTTGGCAATGCCGAGCGGAATCCCAATGATCGTGATGCAGAGCGCAATGCCGCTCAGGATGTGCTCGATCGCGATCCAGATACCGGCCACGATCACCCAGATCACGTTGCCGAGAAACGAGAAGACTCCGGCATCGGGGCGGCTCACCACGCGACGGCCGAACGGCCAGAGCGCGTAGAAACCGATGCGGAACGACGCGATGCCGAACGGAATCGTGACGATCAGGATGCAGCAGATGATTCCCGCAAGCATGTAGCTGAGAAAGAGCCAGAAGCCCGAGAGCACCAGCCAGATGACGTTCAGAACGGTGTTCATGGTGCTGCTATCCAAGCACAGCAACCCGGGGCGCCGATGTTTGCCAAAACCCCCGAGAATCGCCGTTTGTGCCGAGAGTCGCCGCCGCACCGGCGATTCTCGGCAGAAACAGCGACGCTCGGCACAATCACGCCCGCGCCGAATAGGGTGGAGGCATGACTGACGCTCCCCTCGCATCCGGTATCGACAGAGCAGAACTCGACCCGGCGGTTCGCCCGCAAGACGACTTGTTTAGGCACGTCAACGGCACATGGATCGCCCGCACCGAGATCCCCGCAGACAAGGCGAGGTGGGGGTCGTTCTATCTGCTGGCTGAGGGCGCAGAGAAGGCCGTGCAGGAGATCATCCTCGAGGCCCAGAACGCCGAACCCGGCACTGAGGAACGCAAGTTCGGCGACCTCTACGCGAGCTTCATCGACGAAGCGCGCATCGAAGCCCTCGGCGCCACACCGCTCACCGCCGACCTCGCCACCGTCGACACGATCACCTCGATCCCCACTTTCATCAGCACGCTCGGCCAGCTCGAACGCGCCGGCGTGCCCGGGGCCTTTCAGCTCTACGTCGACAACGACCCGGGCAATCCTGAGCGCTACCTCGTCTTCGTCGAGCAGGGCGGCCTCGGGCTGCCAGACGAGTCCTACTTTCGCGACGAGAAATTCGCCGAGGTACGCACGGCCTACCTGGCCTTCCTCGAGCGGATGTTCACGCTGGCCGGGTTGGAGCACGCCGCGGAGCGCGCCCAGCGCGTTATCGATCTCGAGACCGCGCTCGCCGGGCACCACTGGGACAACGTGGCCACCCGCGACAGCGAAAAAACCTACAACCTGCGCGACTGGGATCAGGTCTCCGCACTCGCCGCCGGTGCCGACCTCGACCTCTGGCTGACCGGCATCGACGCTCCAGCCGGGGCGTTCACCGAAGTCGTCGTGCGCGAGCCGAGCTTCGTCGCCGGACTGGCCGAGCTGTTGACCGAGCCCCGCTTGGAAGCCTGGCAGGACTGGCTGCGTTGGCAGGTCATCCGCTCGTCTGCCGCCTACCTGTCGAGCGACTTCGTCGAGGCGAACTTCGACTTCTACGGCCGCACGCTGACCGGCACCCCGCAGATCCGCGACCGCTGGAAGCGCGGCGTCTCGCTCGTCGAGGGCGCGCTCGGCGAGGCCGTCGGCCGCATTTACGTCGACCGCCACTTCAAGTCCAGCGCCAAGGCCAGCATGGATGTGCTGGTCGACTACCTCGTCGAGGCGTACCGCGAGAGCATCACGACGCTCGACTGGATGACCGCCGAGACGCGCGAGCGTGCGCTCGAGAAGCTCGACAAGTTCACCCCGAAGATCGGTTTTCCGGTGAAGTGGCGCGACTACTCGACCCTGTCGATCGACGCCGACAACCTGATCGCCAATGTGCGCGCGACGAGCGAGTTCGAGTTTCAGCGCGAACTCGGCAAGATCGGCAAGCCGCTCGACCGCGACGAGTGGTTCATGACCCCGCAGACGATCAACGCTTATTACAACCCCGGCTTCAACGAAATTGTCTTCCCCGCCGCCATTTTGCAGGCGCCCTTCTTCGATGAGGACCGGGATGCCGCGGCCAACTACGGCGCGATCGGCGCCGTGATCGGGCACGAGATCGGACACGGCTTCGACGACCAGGGCTCGAAGTACGACGGCGACGGACGCCTGACCGACTGGTGGACCGAAGCCGACCGGGCCGCATTCGAGCAGCGCACCGCGTCGCTGATCGCGCAGTATGACGCGCTCGAGCCCAAGCAGATTCCGGGCAACCACGTCAACGGTGCCCTCACGATCGGCGAGAACATCGGCGACCTGGGCGGTCTCTCGATCGCCTGGAAGGCCTACCTGCTCTCGCTCGGGGGCGAAGAACCGCCGGTGATCGACGGCTTCACCGGAGCCGAGCGGTTCTTTCTCTCCTGGGCTCAGGCCTGGCAGATGAAGCTCCGCGACGAAGAAGCCGTGCGCCTGCTCGCGATCGACCCGCACTCGCCGAACGAGTTTCGCTGCAACCAGATCGTGCGCAACATCGACGACTACTACGCGGCGTTCGGCGTCACCGAGACGGACGAGCTCTGGCTCGATCCGGCTCAGCGCGTCACCATCTGGTAGGTCGCGCGAGCCGGCTGTGCGCCGGTTGCACGCCGGCCTCGGCCACCCCGCCATTCCCTGTGTCAGGGGCGTGAGTTAGTGTGATCGCGGGCGATTCACCGCCCCAACGAATGAAGGACCGCCGCCATGGCCACGCCAGCCCCCGACTCAGTGCGCCGTTCCCGGCACGCCGACGAGCGTCGGGGTAAGCACCAGGGCGCGGATGCCCACGACAATTTCGCGCGCGGGTTTCAGGCGCTCGGTGAGCTGGCTCTGAACGGCGTGCAAGTGTCTGCGCGGGCGACCGACTTGGTCTCGGGGCGTGAACTGTTCTCGATCGACGACCACGTCGTCATGCCCAGCGCCGGAATCGGCACCATTCTTCTGCTCGTCGAGGTCGCCGCGAAGCTGCGCGACGCCGACTTCGGCATGTACACGCTGCTCGATCGAACGGCGGCCGACTCCGTCGGCGGCTCGGGGATCTGGCAGCACCTGCAGGCTCCGTCGCTGCCCGTCGCCGATCTCGCCGCCCTCGTCGGCGCATCGAACGACAATCTGGCGACCAACGTTTTGATTCGCGCGGTTGGTCTCGATGCGGTGCGTGATCGTGCCGAACTACTCGGCCTCACCCGGTCGGCTCTGCTCGATCGCGTGCGCGACAAGCGCGGCCCCGACGACGCCCCCCACCTCTCGGTCGGTTGCGCCAAGGAGCTCACCTGGTTGCTCACGGCCCTCGCGCGTGGCGAGATCGTCGACGCCGAGGCGAGCGAGCGGGTGCTCGGCTGGCTCTCTCTGAACTCCGACCTGTCGATGGTCGCGAGTGCCTTCGGCCTCGATCCGCATGCCCACCGCACCGGTGACCACGGGCTCCTGCTGGTGAATAAAACCGGAGCGGATGCCGGCGTGCGCAGCGAGATCGGAATCGTGCGCGGTCCGCGGGCCGGCGTGACCTATGCGGTCTCGATGTCCTTCGCTGACACGGGCGTGACCTCACGGCTGGCCGTGCTCGACGGGATGCGTCAGGTCGGGCTCGATCTCTTGGAGTACGTGCACTAGCCATTTCGTTGGTCGAGGAGCACGCGACGCAGGAGTGCGCGTCTATGAGGTATATGGCCTTTTCGTTGATCGAGGAGCGCGCGAGCTTGCAAGCACGCGTCTCGAGATCTCGCGAGCCAATCCTTGAACTCGGGTTGCGTTCAAACATTGGCCCACGGGGTCTCGACCCGATCGCGGGCGGCCTCCTCGACCAACGAAATGGTCAAATGCGTTCACCACAATGCCGCGCAGCGGCCCTACAGCTCGAGACCCGGCGAGCCGATCTCGAGACAGGCTCGACCAACGGCATGCGTCAGGTGCCGTCCTTCCCGTCGTCGCCGTGGTCCTTCCCGATTTCGTCATCATCGTGCGAGGAAGCGAAATCCTGACCCCAGTCTGACTGCGACATGTCCGATTCGGGATTGGCGTACTGGGCCATGACGAACTTTCCCTCTTCGATGGAGGCGACGGCGGGGCCGGAACCCATGAGCGGGGTCTGCGCCGTCTCCGGAGTGAAGAACACGGCCACCGCCCCGATGAGGGCCGCCGCCATCAAGTAAAACGCCGGGATATCGAGTGCGAACGGAAGGTGGGCATCCGTCGCCCACTGCACGAGTGCGTCGGTGACCAGCGGCGTCGTTCCGCCGAACAGCGAGACCGACACATTGAAGGCGATCGCGAGGGCACCGTAGCGGATGACGGTGGGAAAGAGGGCGGGCAGGGTCGCGGGCATGGTCGACATGAAGGTCACCAGAA
Source organism: Glaciibacter kafniensis (assembly GCF_039538945.1). NCBI lineage: Bacteria > Bacillati > Actinomycetota > Actinomycetes > Micrococcales > Microbacteriaceae > Glaciibacter > Glaciibacter kafniensis. The sequence goes on from NZ_BAABCN010000015.1 coordinate 39,927, forward strand.
TCAGTCCGAGAATGAGGAGTCCCGAGAAACTGATCACGATGTTTTCGGACTGGATGAGCTTCAGCGCCGGCCAGGACAGCACGAAGAAGCCGATGCAGCCGACGTAGAGCATGGGTTTGCGGCCGAACCGGTCGGAGAGCCGCCCGCCGGTGGCCATCACCGTCATCAGCATCACCATCACCACGATGATGATCAATAGGCCGCTGATCGCGTCACGACCGAGTGAGCCCGTCAGGTAGGTCGGCATGTAGGTCAAGAGCATGTAGTCGGAGACGTTGAAGACCAGTACGAGCCCGACACAGACGAGCAGGGGGCGCCAGCTCTGGGCGAACAAGCGCGCAAACGGCGTCTTCTCCTGCTCGCGTTCCGTCGACGCCTGCTGCTGCTTCTTGAAGGCGGGAGTCTCCTCGAGCCTGAGCCGCAGATAGAGGCCGATCAGGCCGAGCGGACCGGCCAGGAGAAACGGGATGCGCCAGGCCCAGGACAGCAGCACATCCTCCGGAAACACAAACTGAATGACCGTGACGATGACCGCACCCAACACGTAGCCACTCAATGTGCCGAATTCGAGCCAGGATCCGGCGTAGCCGCGACGGCGGTCTGTCGAGTACTCCGCGATGAAGGTCGCCGCGCCGCCGTACTCGCCCCCGGCAGAGAATCCCTGCACCAGCCGGCAAATGAGGAGCAGGATCGGCGCCCAGATTCCGATCGTCGCGTAGTCGGGGATGAGCCCGATCGCCAGGGTGCCGATCGCCATCACGATCATGGTGAGGGCGAGGATGCTTCTCCGGCCGATCTTGTCACCGAGCGGGCCGAGGATCGCGCCGCCGATGGGTCGCACGAGAAAAGCGGCGGTGAACGCGCCCAGTGAGGCGAGGGTTGCCAGCCCGATGTCTCCCGGGGGAAAAAAGACGCGGGCGAGAGTCGTGGCCAGGTAGGCATAGACGCCGAAGTCGTACCATTCCATGGCGTTGCCAAGGGCTGCCGCACCCACAGCCCGCCGGAGCACGGCCCTGTCAACGACCGTGATGTCGTGTCTAGTGAGTGCCCGGCGATTCTTTCGGCGGGCTTCTCCTGATTCGGATGTCGACATGGCTGCCTCCCGAGGGCTGCTCCCGCCCACGATACGCCTGGGTCCGGCGGCCGTCCACGACGCTGACGCTCGTCACTCCGAGCGTGCTGAGAGATGCTCGTGCACCGCCAGCCACTGGCCGTCTCGGAGTTCGAACACGATCGTCTCCCGTTCGTGAACGGTCTCGACTGCCCCGTCCATCTCGAGGGTCGTTTCGACGTTGTGGCTGAACACCGCGGCCGTGCCGAGAACCTGCACCCGACGGTTGGTTGAGACGCAGCTGTGCACCCGGAAGCCTGCGGAGCGTTCCCATTCGTCCCAGAGCTCCTCATAGGCGGCTCGCGATTCGAGCCGGTCGGGAGCAGTGTGAAAGACGAATGTCGCGTCGTTGGCGAAACCCGAGAAGTAGGCGTCTCGGCGGTGATGTCCGAAGTCCGCGATGATCGCATCCGCGGCGGCCAGCACCGCGTCGGCCAACACCGCGTCGCTCGTCGACGCAGCGACGGAGCCGCCCCTCCCGACGCCGCTCACGACGCTGCCTGCGCAATCGCCATGGCGGAGATGAGCTCGTAGGCAACGTGGGCGGCGGCAACACCGGTGATCTGGGCGTGGTCGTAGGCGGGTGCGACTTCGACGATGTCTGCGCCGACGAGATTGACCGAAGAGAGCGCACGGAGAATGGCGAGCAACTCGCGGCTGGTGAAGCCTCCGGCCTCCGGAGTTCCGGTTCCAGGGGCGAACGCGGGGTCGAGCACATCGATGTCGATGGAGACATAGACGGGGCGGTCACCGAGGCGACGCAGCATCCGCTCGATCACTCCGCTGACGCCGAGTGAATCCATCTCGGTGGCATGCACAATCTCGAAGCCCAGGTCGCCGTCTTGGTCGAGGTCGTCCGCGGTGTACAGCGGACCCCGGATTCCCACGTGCAGGCACGCGTTCTTGTCGAGCAGCCCCTCCTCCGACGCGCGACGAAACGGTGTGCCGTGCGTGTAGTCGGCGCCGAAATAGCTGTCCCAGGTGTCGAGGTGTGCGTCGAAATGCACCACGGCGAGCGGGCCGTGTTTCGCGGCCATCGCTCTGAGCAAGGGGAGGGCAATGGTGTGATCGCCGCCGAGAGTGAGGAGCTTGGCGCCGGTTTCGAGAACGGCGCTCGCCCCGGCCTCGATCTCGGCGAGGGCTTCCTCGATCGAGAACGGGTTGACGGCGAGGTCGCCGCCGTCAACGACCTGCAAAACGGCGAACGGCTGCACATTCTGCGCGGGGTTGTAGCCCCGCAGCAGGCGCGAGGACTCCCGAATGTGGCCCGGTCCGAATCGTGCACCCGGGCGGTAGCTCACCCCGGTGTCGAACGGAACACCCAGGATGACGACGTCGGCGGCATCGACCTCGTCCCAGCGGGGCAGCCGGGCAAAAGTGGATGCGCCGGCGTACCGAGGCACACGCGTCGCGTCGACCTGGCCGATTTTTCCGCCGGAGTTGAGGCGGGGGGTGGTGTCACGCATTGGTCGTTGCCTTTCGCTTGGCCGCCATCTTGGCCGCGGTCGACGAGTGATCGAGTACGACATCTTGCACTTCGCCTGGCCGGGACGGAATGACGCGGGGGCCCTCCTCGCCGAACACGTAGCGCGGTTCGGGAAAGAGCCAGAGCGCCCCGAGGTAGAGCACGGCGGCCGAGACAATGGCGACGATCAGGCTGAGGTCGATCCCGCCGGCGGCATTGATGAAGGGGCCGATGATCACCGGCGGGTAGTTGGCGAAGAGCAGTCCGAGTGCGGCCGCCCCGATCCAGGCGACCATGCCGCGCCAGTTGACACCGCTGTTGAACCAGTACTTGCCGCCGGTCTTGCCCTGATTGAAGACCTGCAGGCTGCGCGGGTCGAAAGATCCGCGACGCACGAAATATCCGATCGCCATGATCACCATCCACGGAGTCGTGGTCACGACGATGGCACCGATGAAGGCGTTCACTGCGCCGAGCAGATCGAAGAAGATGCGACCGGTGAGGATAAAGATGAATGCCACGACGCCAATGGCGATGGTTGCTTGCACGCGGCTGAATCGTGGAAAGACGGAGGAGAAGTCGAGACCGGTGCCATACAGCGAGGTGGTTCCGGTCGACAAGCCGCCGATGAAGGCGACGAGCATGAGCAGGATCGCGTACCACGCCGGCGAGATTTGGATGAGGGCGAAGACGTAGTCGGCCTCGCCGGCCACGAGCGTTGCCGTGGCGACTCCGAAGAGGAAGGGGATGAGCGTGAGTGACTGCCCGAGGAACGTGGCAAGGAAAAGCTTGCGCGGCGGAGTGCTCGCCGGAATGTAGCGAGCCCAGTCACCGAGGAACGCGCCAAAGGAGATGGGGTTGCCCATCACGATGAGCGCGGCCAGAACGAACGTGGGCCAGAACTCACCCAGGGCGAAAGCGCTGGGACCCGGGTTGTAGCCCGCGTCAAAAGTGCCGGAGAACGCCAGAACGGCCAGCAGGATGAGGGCGGTGTTGGCGAAGACTGCCGTTTTGTTCACGAACAGCATGAACTGGTAGCCGAACACGACAACGACGATCACGATCAAGCCGATGATCGCGTAGATGGCAGTGCGCAGGCCAATCGAGTCGGGAACGCCGCCGAGACGGTTGAGGGCGCCGACGAGCGCATCGCCGCTGACCCACACCGAGATCGAGTAGAAGGCGATTGCCGTGAGCAGTGAGAGGAACGAACCGAGCACGCGTCCACGAACTCCGAAGAACGCTCCGGATGAGACTGCGTTGTTGGTGCCGGTGCGTGGTCCGAACAGTCCCATCGGCATCAGGAAGAGGGTGCCGACGAGCACTCCGCAGATCGTGGCCAGTACGGCCTGCCAGAAGGAGAGCCCGAGAAGGATGGGAAAGGTTCCGAGCAGCACGGTAGCGAACGTGTTCGCGCCGCCGAACTGAATACGAAGCAGGTCGACCCAGGTTGAGGTGCGATCGGCATCGGGAATGGTGTCGATCCCATACCCCTCGATCTCGGTCATCTTGGGGCGAGCGTTGAGGACAATGCTCGGTTCGGCGCTGTCAACATCATTGTTGGCGTTCATCAGAGTCCTTTGGGTGGCCGGATGGTATGGCCCGACTCTAGACGGGAATATGACTGAGATGCAATAGTTATTGCCCATGAGGATAGAACGCATCGTGGATCTCTCGGTCGTGCTGAGAGAGGGAACGCCCGTGTATCCCGGCGACCCGGAACCGCACTTCACCGTGCACAGCACGATCAAGACGGATGGCTTCAACCTGCTGAGCGTGCAGATGGGATCGCAATCGGGAACGCATGTCGATGCTCCCTACCATTTCGATGAGACGGCACCCAAGCTCGATGAGCTCCCGCTCGATCGATTTCTCGGCCCCGGTGTGATCGTTGACGTGCGTGGCATTGCGCCACGCACCGCGATCACCTGGGATCGCATCGCGCCGGTGGCAGACCTTCTCGTACCGGGAAGCATCGTCCTCCTGCACACCGGATGGAGCCAGTACTTCGGGTCGGCTGCTTACTACGACAACCCGTATCTCGACGCGGATGCCTGCCGTCGACTGATCGAGCGGGGAGTTCTCACCTTCGGTATCGACGCCCTCAACATCGACGAAACGCCCGATGCCACGCATCCCGGTGTCGGCTACCCTGTCCACCATCTCATCGCGGAGGCGGCCGGCGTCATTGCCGAGAATCTGACAAACCTCGATTCGGTCGACTTCGCCGACCCGCTGATCTCGCTGCTTCCACTGGCGTTCGAAGGAGCGGATGGCGCGCCCGTGCGGGCGGTTGCCATTAAACTCAATCCGTAAACGGACGGACGGATGCAGTGACCAACCAGGTTCAGATCGGGGCGCGACTTCGCGCGGCCAGACTCGCACGCGGTCTCACCCTCGACGCGGTCGGAACAGCAGCGGGCATCAGTCAAGGATTCGTGAGCAAGCTCGAACGCGACCAGGTTTCGCCCTCGGTCGCCACGCTTGTGGCGATCTGCGACGCGGTGGGAATCAAGGTCGGATCACTCTTCGAGCCTCCGCCGTCACAGATCGTGCGGGCCGGAGCGGGGTCTCCGATCAACTTCGGCGGCCAGGGTGCCGCCGAGTTTCTCGTTACCCCCGGCAACCAGACCGACCTCGAGGTCATTCAATCTCTGATCTCCCCGGGCGGTTCGGGCGGCGCCGACCTCTACTCGCTCGACTGCGACATCGAGTTCGTGTTCGTCATCCGTGGAACCTTGACCGTCGTGCTCGCCGACGATGAGCACGAGCTTGGCCCCGGCGACGCCATGACCTTCCGTGGTCGCGACCCGCATACGTGGCGCAATTCCTCCCTGGTCGAAGACTGTGAAGTCATCTGGGTGCTGGTTCCGGCGACCTAGTCGATCAACCCACGCTCGGCGAGCAACCTCAGCACCTCGGCACCGGCCGGCGGGCAGCGGAACAGGTCGGCCGTGGTCGCCCAGTGCAGGGCGCTGACCTCCGCCGACGGCTGAGGGTCGGCATCCGTCTCTGCAGCAAACACGCGCATGCGCACCAGGCGCCCGTCGGGTTCACCGTGAGCCTGAATCGCCACGGTGAACATCTCGGTCAGAGCGGCGGGGTCGAGCCGCAGCCCGACTTCCTCCCACGCCTCACGCGCGGCACCTTCCGCGGCCGTCTCACCGGCATCGATCTTGCCGCCCGGCATGAAAATCACGTCGCGGCCGCGGGCGGTGACCATCAGCACTCGCCGGTCACGGATGAGGGCGATCGCCGCCACCAGGATGTCGGGAAGCGAGCTGCTGGGCTGTGCGGAGTCGGGAACGGTCGTCGAGGTCATCTCTCCATTCAACTCGATCAGCAAACGCTGATCAGCACGCACCCAGGTGGATCGCTAAACTGGCCTGATCCCTGTTTCTGGCTTTAGCCACCTCTCGACCATTGGAGCCACCGTGGCCGCACCCTCCCGCCTCGATTCCGTCATTGCCCTCGCCCGCCACCGCGGGTTCGTCTTTCAGGCTGGTGAAATCTACGGGGGCTCGCGTTCAGCGTGGGACTACGGACCCCTCGGCGTCGAGCTCAAAGAGAACATCAAGAAGCAGTGGTGGCGTTTCATGGTCACCTCGCGCGATGATGTCGTCGGCCTGGACTCCGCGGTGATTCTGCCGCGCAAGGTCTGGGAGGCATCGGGCCACGTCGAGGTCTTCAGCGACCCGCTGGTCGAGTGCACCAGCTGCCACAAGCGTTTTCGCGCCGACCACCTGATCGAAGAGTTCGAAGAGAAGAAGGGTCGCACGCCCGAGAACGGACTCGACGACCTGCCCTGCCCGAACTGCGGAAACCGCCACATCTGGACCGAGCCGCGCGCCTTCTCCGGCCTGCTGAAGACCTACCTCGGCCCGGTCGACGACGAAGCCGGCATGCACTACCTGCGCCCCGAGACCGCACAGGGCATCTTCGTGAACTTCGCCAACGTTCTGCAGGCGTCGCGTCAGAAGCCGCCGTTCGGTATCGGCCAGATCGGCAAGAGCTTTCGCAACGAGATCACTCCAGGAAACTTCATTTTCCGCACGCGCGAGTTCGAGCAGATGGAGATGGAATTCTTCGTCGAGCCCGGCACTGACGAGACCTGGCACGAGTACTGGCTTGAGCAGCGCATGGGCTGGTACACCGGCCTCGGCATCAATCCAGAGAACCTGCGCTTCTTCGAGCACCCGGCCGAGAAGCTCTCGCACTACTCCAAGCGCACCGTCGACATTGAGTACCGTTTCGGCTTCTCTGGCAGCGAATTCGGCGAGCTTGAGGGCGTGGCGAACCGCACCGACTTCGACCTCAAGACGCACTCGGAGGCATCCGGCAAGGACCTCTCCTACTTCGATCAGACGAAGAACGAGCGTTGGTTCCCCTACGTGATCGAGCCCGCAGCCGGCCTCACCCGCTCGCTGATGGCGTTCCTCGTCGACGCGTACGACGAAGAAGAAGTGCCCAACGCAAAGGGCGGCGTCGACAAGCGCACCGTGCTGCGCCTCGACCCGCGCCTGGCCCCGGTCAAGGTTGCGATCTTGCCGCTGTCACGCAACGAAGCCCTGTCGCCGATGGCGCGCGAGCTCGCCGCGAGCCTGCGTGAATCGTGGAACGTGGACTTCGACGACGCCGGCGCGATCGGCCGCCGCTACCGCCGTCAAGACGAGATCGGCACCCCGTTCTGTGTCACCGTCGACTTCGACTCGCTCGACGACCAGGCCGTCACCGTGCGTGATCGCGACAGCATGAAGCAGGAGCGCGTGCCGCTCGCCGACCTCTACGTCTACCTGGCCGAACGGCTGCGGGGCGCGTAACTCGCCCCTGTACTGAAGCAGTACCGAAAAACGGATGCCGACCTGCAGCTCGCAGGTCGACATCCGTTTTTGCGTCACTCACTTCGTTGATCGAGGAGCAGCCGACGAAGGAGGCCGCGTCTATGAGGCAAATGACCACTTCGTTGATCGAGGAGCGCGCGAGCTTGCGAGCACGCGTCTCGAGATCTCGCGAGCCAATCCTTGAACTCGGGTTGAATTCGAACATCGGCTCGCGAGGTCTAACGCACGCGCAGTTCGGTGGTGCTGACCACGCATTTTCAGAACCGCACCCTGCCGCTCGTGCAGATCGCGACCGGCTCCTAGATCTCGTCTTCCCACTCGCGCCGCAAGATCGCGTAAATCGCCAGATCGCTCCAGGCGCCCTTGAAGATCTCGCTCTCTCTGAAATAGGCCTCTTGGCGCATGCCGAGTCGTTGGCAGAGAGCGACGGATGCCGTGTTGTGCGGATCGAGGCGGGCGAACACCCGGTGCGCACCGATCTCGCCGAAGGCGAGTTCGAGCAGTGCCCTGGCCGCCTCTGTGGCGTAGCCCTTGCGTTGGTGGTCGGGGTGAAAGACCCAACCGATCTCGATCTGGGCGTTCGGGCCGCTGGCCAGAAACACGCTGAGGTCGCCGATCACTGGGCCGGACTGACCGTCGGCCCCCACGAGTTCCACGCCCAAGACCAGCCGGTCGTTGTCGTTCTCGATCTGGGTGAAGCCCGCGCGTTCGAGTGTGTGCTCCCGGGATTCCTCGTGATTGCGCAGTGGCCACGGCAGAAATTCCACGACCTCGGGAATCGACTGATAGGCGAACACGTCGTCGATATCATTCTCGGTCAGCGGGCGCAGAAGCAGGCGATCGGTGCGGATCGGGTGCGCGCTGAACGGCAGCGTGGTCAGGCCAGTGGGTGTCGTCATGCGTGAGCCCCCGCTCATTCGGTCGGTCATGGCCAGCCTACGAGACGACCCGGTCGACTCGCATCCTTGCCCGACCACCGCCGGCGCTGAAAGATGGGAGACATGAGCGGACTTGTGGCGAACGCACCAGACACCCCTTTTCTCGCAGTCGACCTTGAGGTGATGAACCGCAATCTGGAGCGCACGGCGACGAGCGCAATCGAGCGCGGCCTCGCTCTCCGGCCGCACGCGAAGACCCACAAAGTGCTCGAAATCGGTCGTCGTCAACTCGAACTGGGGGCCGTGGGACTGACGGTGGCCACGGTGGCAGAGGCCGAGGTGTTCGCGGCGGCGGGGTTCGACAATCTGTTCATCGCCTACCCGGTCTGGGCCACCCCGTCGCGAGCGGCGCGGCTGCGCGCGGTGGCAGAGCGCGCGACGGTCACACTCGGGGTCGATTCGGTCGAAGGCATCGCTGAGTGTGCGGCGGGGCTCGCGGGCAGCGGCGTGCGGGTCATGATCGAGGTCGACAGCGGTCATCATCGCAGCGGCGCGCAGCCGACTGAAGCCGGTGCCCTTGCAGCTGCGGCAGTTCGATCCGGACTGCAGGTGGCCGGCGTCTTCACCTTTCCCGGGCATGGCTACGCGCTGGGCGGGAGGGCGCAGGTGGCCGGAGAGGAAGCCGACGCGATCACGCGCGCCACCGCGTCAATCGAGCACCTCGGCATCGATGTTGCAGTGCGCAGCGGCGGTTCGACCCCGACCATGGCGGATGCCGATTCGAGCGTGCTCACAGAACTGCGTCCGGGGGTCTACGTCTTCAACGACGCTCAACAGGTCGAGCTGGGCAGCTGCACGTGGGCTGATGTCGCGCTCAGCGCGCGGGCAACCGTCGTGAGCCGGTCGGGACAGAACGCCATCGTCGATGCCGGCAGCAAGGTTCTCGGCGCCGATCAACCCCGCTGGGTGACCGGAGGGGGTCGCCTGCCCGACTACCCGGATGCCCGGATCGTCGCCATGTCTGAGCACCACGCGACGGTCAGGTTCCTAGACAACACACCCCCGCCGCCGCGCGGAACCGTGGTCAGGGTCGTCCCGAACCATGTCTGCAGTGCAGTGAACCTCGCCGACGAGCTCTTCGTCGTGCGAAACGAGACGGTGATCGACAGCTGGGTGGTCGCGGCCCGGGGCGCGAACAACTAGCTCTCGAGAGAAGCCGAGCTCTCGAAAGAAGCCGACGTCGTCCTAGCTCGAGTCACCGGCAAAGCCGGAATTGACCGCGACGGATGGCGCAGACTCTGACCCAGGGGGTGCGGCATCCGTTCGCTCCACCTTGAGTCCGAAAACGGCGTCGAGGCCATCGAGGAACGCATCGTGCTCACCCTCGCGGGCGAGTTCGCGCGAGCGCACCATCGGAGTGTGAAGCAGCACGCCGACCAGGTGTCGCAGGGCGGCCTCGGTCTGTGTGCTGTTCTCGTCGCGCCCCCGCGCCCGTTCGATCTCGGTTTCGAGAATCTCGAAGACGTGGCTGCGCAGGGCCACGACGGCCGGTGCGAGACTCTGCTCGCTCGTGACGGCGGTAAAGGTGCGGGCGGCCTGCGTGACCAGGGCGCGGGCTTCGCTCGTGGCGTTGAGCTCCTCGAGCGGCGCGTGGATGCGGATCGTCTCGAGATCGAGCAGGGCGACTCCGGCGAGTTCGGTCACGTTCGGGTCGACGTTGCGGGGGAGGCCGAGGTCGATGATCAGCTGGTGGAACACGGTGTTGGCCGGGGCGGGAGACGGTGCGATCGGGCAGAGCCGGAGCGGCTGGTCGTCGGCGGAGGCCGCAGCCTGACCGAGCTGGTGGCGACCGGTTCCGAGCAGCGCCGCGTCGACGACGTGGTGGTCAGCCGTTGTGCACGTGACGATGAGGTCGGCCTGTGCGGCTTCACGGGCGAAGTCGGCGTCGGCGACGGCCTCGATGTTGTGGGAGGTGGCGAACTTTTCAGCGCGGCCGGACGGCGAGTAGACGCGCACGTTCTCGGAGCCGCGGTCACGCAGGGCGGCCAGGGAAGCCCCGGCATAGCGGCCGGTGCCGACGAGCAGCACCCGGGCGCTTGCCCAATCGGTGACTCGGCTTGACGCGAGTTCCAGGGAGAGACGCACGAGCGAACGACCGGCCGCACCGATGCCGGTGCGGTTCTTGACGCCGCGGGAAGTCTGGGAGGCGCGCTGAAACAGGCGCTCGAGCTCGGGACTGGTCGTGCCATTGACGCGAGCCTGTTCGAGGGAGCGGCGCACCTGGCCGGCGATTTCACCCTCACCGACGACGACCGATTCGAGTCCGCTCGTCACCGCGAAGAGGTGCTCTGCGACGCCGTTGCCGTGCACGAGGTGGAGGGTTTCGCGCAGCGTCGACGCCAGAACGCCGGTGCTCTCGCTGACGGCGTCGATGGCCGCATGGATGGCCGGAATCGGCGAGACGCCGAAGGGTTCGTCGAGATCGAGGTAGGCCTCGAAGCGGTTGCAGGTGGCGACGATGATCGCGCCGTTCAGCGGGCCGTGACGCTCGAGCATGCTCTCGGCCGATGCCCCGGCACCGACAGACAACTTCTCCAACACATCGAAGGAGGAGTTCTTGTGACTCGCGGACAGACAGATCAGCACCATCAGATTCTACGTCTTGTAGTATCAACAGCCGAATCGGGGTGCAGCCTCCGCCGAGTGCCGGGGCGGGGACGTCGAAATATTCGTCGCTGAGCCAGACGCTCAGCGATGTTTGACAGAATCAAGAGCGTGAACCTTGACGCGCAGCATCCTCTCTCCAGCGGTCTCACCGCCGACTCCCGCCTGGTGCGGGCCTACCAGGGCACCAGGCCTGACGTGACTCCGGTCTGGTTCATGCGTCAGGCCGGCCGATCGCTGCCGGAATACCGCGAGCTGCGCGTCGGAACCCGCATGCTCGACGCCTGCCTCGACCCGGCCATGGCCAGCGAAATCACCCTGCAGCCGGTGCGCCGCCACGGTGTCGACGCCGGAATCTTCTTCAGCGACATCGTCGTTCCGCTCAAACTCGTCGGTGTCGACGTCGAGATCGTCGCCGGCAAGGGCCCGGTGCTCGGCACCGCGGTACGCACCGGAGCGGATGTCGCCACCCTCACCACGCTCGACCCGGCCGTGCTCGACTCGGCACTCGCTCCCATCCAAGAGGGCGTCGCCCGCACGGTCGCCGAGATGGGCGCGACGCCGCTGATCGGGTTCGCCGGAGCACCGTTCACCCTGGCCGCCTACCTCGTCGAGGGAGGGCCGTCGAAAGACCACATCCACGCGCGCACCCTCATGCACTCCGACCCCGAAGCCTGGGCTGCCCTGATGGCGTGGACCGCCGAGGTCACCGGCCGCTTCCTGCGCGCCCAGGTGCTGGCCGGTGCCAGCGCGGCGCAGCTGTTCGATTCGTGGGCCGGGGCGTTGCCGCTTGCCGACTACACGACCCACGTGGCCCCGGCATCCGTTGCCGCGATCGGCCACGTCAAGGATCTCGGCTACGTCGAGCGTTCCGCCGATGCCGCAGCCGACCCGGTCGAGGTGCACCGCAGCGTGCCGATCGTGCACTTCGGCGTCGGTACCGGTGAACTGCTCGCTGCCATGCACGATATCGGCGCCGATGTGGTCGGAGTCGATTACCGGGTGCCGCTCGATGAGGCCAACCGGCGACTCGGCGGCGGGGTTCCACTGCAGGGCAACGTCGACCCCGCGCTCCTCGCCGCTCCCTGGCCGGTGCTCGAGGCCCACGTTCTCGACGTGCTCGAGCGTGGTCGCACCGCCCCTTCGCACGTGTTGAACCTCGGCCACGGGGTTCCGCCGGACACCGATCCGGCCGTGCTCAGCCGGGTCGTCGAACTCGTGCACGAGGCGAGCGCTGCCGACTCTGCTGCAGCCTCCGCCGCATCCGCAGAATGAACGCGATTCGCATGATCGACGTCGTGGTGATCGGCGGCGGCGTCGCCGGCCTGGTCGCCGCGCGGGAGTGCGCGCACATCGGCTTGACGGTCACCATCATCGAGGCGACGGATGCCGTCGGCGGCGCCGTCGCCTCCCACGAGGTTGCCGGGCTGACCCTCGATAGCGGGGCTGAGAGTTTCGCCGTACGCCGGGGTAGCGTGGCCGATTTTGTTGCCGGCCTCGGCCTGACCGAACAGATCGTTGCCCCGAATTCGGCTGGCGCCTGGCTCTGCTTGCCCGCCGACCGCCGGACCAAGAAATCGGCCGCTCGGTCAGGACAGGCAGACGGCCACGCGTCGGCGACTGCGCCGGCCGGCAGCGGTGTGCTCTGCGTCCCGTTACCGAAGACCGGGGTGCTCGGCATTCCCGCCTCGCCGCTCGCCGACGATGTGCGACGGGTGATCGGCTGGGGCGGCGCCTGGCGCGCCTACCTCGACCGAGTCATGCCCGTGTTGAAGATCGGTCGGGAAGAGAGTCTCGGCGACCTGGTCGAGAAGCGCATGGGACGACGGGTGCTGGAACGCCTCGTCGAACCGGTCGCGTCTGGGGTCTACTCCGCTGCCGCCGCCGATCTCGAGGTTGACGTCGTCGCGCCGGGGCTCAATGCGGCGTTGACGACCACCGGATCCCTCTCTGGCGCCGTGCTCGCCCTCCGCTCGGCGGCCCCGGCCGGTTCCGCCGTCGGCGGACTCCGCGGCGGGATGTCGAGTCTGGTCACCGCGCTCGTCGCCGACCTGCAGCATTTCGGCGCCGAGATCGTCACGAACCAGACGGTGACGCAGCTCGCACGGGCGGGAACCGACGAGAAACCAAGCTGGACCGTCACCACCGGCGCCTCGGCGCCGCCCGAGAAGGCGCACTCCGACGAGGCGCCGGTGCCTGGTGCGGTGCCTGGAACGGGGGCCGACGCGGTAGCCGACGCGGCCACTGCCCCGACCACCGCCACGACGCTCTACTCCCGCTTCGTCATCGTCGCAACGCCGGGGGCATCCGCTCTCGAGCTGCTGGCGCCCCTCGGCGAGGACTTCGCTGCGCTCACTGAGCTCGACTGGCCGCATCCCGCCGCCGTCGAACTCGCCACCCTCGTCATCGATGCGCCCGCCCTCGACGCGCAGCCGCGCGGCACCGGCGTGCTCGTGGCCGCCGGCACTCCGGGCGTGAGCGCGAAAGCCCTCACCCACGTGAGCGCCAAGTGGGACTGGGTGGCCGAGGCCGCCGGCCCCGGTCGCCATGTGGTCAGGCTCTCCTACGGCCGGTTCAACGAAGCGAACCCGGCCGACGCACTCAGCGACGCCGAGTTTCAGGCGTTGGCGGTGCGCGATGCGTCGATCATCCTGGGCGTCGATCTCGATCCGGCCGCCGTGCGCGGTTTCGCCCGCACGCCGTGGCGCAACGCACTTTCTCCGGCGACGCTCGGCGCGCGCGACAGAAACCGGCAGGTGCGCGAGGTGGTCGAGGCTGTGCCAGGACTGGAAGTGACCGGAGCCTGGTTGGCCGGCACGGGATTGGCGTCGGTGATACCGGATGCGCTCACTGCGGCGGCTCGCACCCGTCACGCCGCGCTCGGCTTGTGACGGCATTCGACGGGACAATCGATCATGGACACTTCAGGCATTTCAACCGGGCCGCGCTGGCTGAACGCCTATCTCGCGCTCCGCGCATCCCGCCCGGAATTCTGGCTGACGCTCGCGCTCGCCGCTGAAATCCTGGGGATTGTCTCGGGTGCGGCGCAGTTCAGCGCGGGCGGTGCGATCGGCGCAGCCCTGCTCTCGATCGTGCTGCTCTGGCCGATCCGTCGCGGCGTGCTCTTCGCCTGGCACCTGTTCTTGTTTCTGCATTGGGTGCAGCTCGCCCTGATCGCGGTCTTCGCGCTGCTCGTCGCGATTCTTCCGACGGGAGACTTCAGTGTCGATTCGGTCGGCGTCGTCGCGACGGCACTCGCCCTCTGGGCCGTGTCAGCGAAGTGCGTCAGGCCCGTGCCGCGACAGGCCTAGGCCGGGCCTCGCCGTGGTGCGCGAACGGCGAATTGCACGCGGCGAGACGTCATTCGAAGACACCCGTCATGTTCCTGCGACGGCAAGGGGGATACGCTGGGTTCACCGAACCTGACGGAATGGAGTCACAATGCGGGGAAAGCTTCTGTTCATCACGGGTGGACTGGTCGGTTATGTGCTGGGAGCACGCGCCGGGCGCAAACGCTACGACCAGATTGCCGCTGCGGCGAGTGACCTGTGGAATGCGGAGCCGGTGCAGCGTCGGGTGACGATAGCGCGCGATTTCACGCTCGACGCCGTCGGCGACCTGCCCGTCGTGCTTTTCAACGCCGGAAAAAAGGTAGTCGAGAACGTGCAAGGCAAGAAGTCGGCAACGGATGCCGCCGGCCCGGCCTCGAAGACCGCGTCGAAGCCTGCCGCGAAGCCGGCCTCGACGTCTGCGTCGAAGCCTGCAGCGAAGCCGGCCTCCCAGACCGCACCGAAGTCAGCCGCTGACCCGGCATCCGAAAACTCTTCGTTCTAGTCGTTGCATCGCACCGGGAAGGCACGCTTGTGAGTACCAGTGAACCAGGCAACAGCGCACCGAATTCCGGCGCACCGAGTTCCAGTGCACCGAGTTCCAGTGCACCGAGAAACAGCGCACCGAATTCCAGCGGACCGAGCTACAGCGTGCCGTACGGCGGGTTCAACCCGAAACGCAAGCGGGGTCTGTTCGGGCTGATCAGCGACGTTCCCGGCCAGATCTCGACTCTCGTGAAGGCCGAGATCGCAGCCTTCATGGCCGAGATCAAAGACAAGGCGAAGGTTCTCGGACTCGGCATCGGACTCTTCGTCGTGGCGGGCGCCTTCGCGTTCTTCGCACTGGGCGTTTTCGTGGCGCTGGCCGTGATCGCCCTGGCGCTGGTGCTGCCGCTCTGGCTGGCAACATTGATCGTCGCCGTCGTGCTGCTTCTGATTGCCGTGATTCTGGTTCTGATCGGAATCAATCGGGTCAAGGTCGCAACGAAGCAAGATCCAGACGGGATCGCCGCAAGCATCCATCACGATGTCGAGGCTTTGAAGGGGGTTGGCGACTATGGCCACTGAACGACCCGACCAGGCTCGACTGAGCACGACGCGACCGGGCACCGACCCGTTCGTCACTGGCGCACCTGCTACCGCCGGCACCGACCTCGCCGCCGCGCATCCCACCCCTGAGAAGCCGAAGAGCAAGGCCGAACTGCGCGCCGATGCCACGCGTGCCAGGGCCGAGCTCGCCGGCACCCTCGACGCCATCGAGCTGAAACTCAACCTTCCGTATCAGGCACGGCTGCGGGGGCGTCGATTTCGGATGGGCGCGCGCAAGCTCCAAGACGACAACCCGCTCGCTGTCGTGGGTCTTCTGGCCGGAGCCGTCGCCGTCGTCAGCGGAACCGTCTGGCTCGGCGTGCGGGCGATTCAGCGCCGCTGAGCAGCAGTTCTCCCACTCGCCGACAGAGCTGTTTTTGGTGCTAGCCCGAAAGCGGGAGAGACTAGGAGCATGACTCACCCGGCTGCCGGAGAGGCAGTAAACACCACTCAGGCCAACACCTCCACCGATGCATCGATCGATGCGCCAGAAGCGTCGCCGCAGGGGTTCACCCTGTTCGCCGTTCTGCGCAAAGACCCGGCGAATCCCGATGACCTTGACGGCCGCGATGTTCCGCACGCGGTCAACGAGCTCGACGACGTGATCGCACTCGTCGAAGCCGAGGGCGTCACCGTGCGCGGCTTCTACGACGTCTCCGGCCTGCGTGCCGACGCCGACGTCATGATCTGGACCCACGCCGACGAGGCCGAAACCCTGCAGTGGGCCCACCGCGAGCTGCGACGCACGCGCCTGCTCAAGAGCCTGCTGCCCACCTGGAACGCGATGGGCGTGCACCGCGACGCCGAGTTCAACAAGAGCCACGTGCCCGGATTCCTGCGCGGAATCGAGCCCAAGAACTGGATGACGGTCTACCCGTTCGTGCGGAGCTACGAGTGGTACCTGCTTCCGGAGGCCGAGCGCAGCAAGATGCTGGCCGACCACGGCCGCAAGGGCGCCTCCTTCCGTGGCGCCATCGCCAACACGGTTTCGGCCTTCGCACTCGGAGACTACGAGTGGCTGCTGCCGATCGAGAGCGACGACCTCACCGAGCTCGTCGACCTGATGCGTGAACTGCGCGCGACGGAAGCCCGCCGTCACGTGCGCGAGGAGGTCCCGTTCTACACGGGACGCCGCGTCACCCTGGCCGAACTGGTGGAGGTGCTGCAGTAGTGACCGAGTACGACGCCATTCTGCTTGCCGGCTTTGGTGGTCCAGAGGGCCAGGACGACGTGATCCCGTTCCTGCGCAACGTCACGCGTGGGCGCGGCATCCCTGAGGAACGCCTCGAAGAGGTGGCTCACCACTACCGTCACTTCGGTGGCGTGAGCCCGATCAACAACCAGAACCGTGCGCTCAAGGCGGCTCTGGAGACCGAACTCGCCTTTCGCGGCATCGACCTGCCGGTGATCTGGGGTAACCGCAACTGGACGCCGTACCTCGCCGACGTCATCACCGAAGCACATGAAGCCGGTCACAACCGCCTCATCGCCATCGCCACCAGCGCCTATAGCTCCTACTCGAGCTGCCGCCAGTACCGCGAAGACTTCGCTGCTGCCCTCGCCGACACCGGCCTCGACGGCACTGTGCAGATCGACAAGGTGCGCCAGTTCTTCGACCACCCCGGCTTCGTGCTTCCGTTCATCGAGGGTGTGAAAGAGGGCCTCGCCGAGGTGCAGGCCGCAATTCCGGGCATCAACCTGCAGACCGAGGTCGAGGTTCTGTTCGCGACCCATTCGATTCCGTCGACGGATGCCGCCAAGAGCGGTCAAGACCTCAGGGACCTGGATGCCGACGGGCAGCCGGTGCGTCGCTACGGCGACGACGGCGCCTACGCCGCGCAGCACCGGGCCGTCGCCGAGGTCGTCATGGCCGCGGCCACGCCGTCCGCCGAGCAGCAGCCCGCCTGGCAGCTGGTCTACCAGTCTCGCTCCGGCCCGCCGAGCATGCCCTGGCTCGAGCCCGACATCAACGACGTCATCGCGACGCTGCCTGAGCGGGGCATCCGTGCCGTCGTGATCGTGCCGCTCGGTTTCGTCAGCGACCATATGGAGGTGCTCTGGGACCTCGACACTGAGGCCATCGAGACCGCCGCTGAAAACGGCCTGCACGCCGTACGCGTGCCGACGCCTGGCACCAACCCGGCCTACGTCAGCGGCCTGGTCGACCTGGTGATGGAACGCGTCAACGACGTACCGGTCGACGAGCGCCCCGCGCTGACCGAGCTCGGACCCTGGTACGACGTCTGTCGCCCCGGATGCTGTGAAAATGTGCGCCTCGGCTTCAAGCCGGCGCTGGCAGGAATGACACCATGAACGCACCGATCACCCAGACCCCGATTCGCGTCGGTACCCGGGGCAGCGCCCTGGCGATGGCGCAGACCACTGCCATCGCCAATCGCCTCGGTGCGGCGGCCGGCGTGCCGGTGGAGATCATCCCGATCACGACCCACGGCGACACCTCGCGCGAGTCGCTGTCGACCCTCGGGGGTACTGGGGTGTTCGCCAGCGCGCTGCGCGAGTCATTGCTCGCCGGTGACTGCGATGTCATCGTCCACTCTTTGAAAGACCTGCCGACCGGAGCTCACCCCGGCCTGGTCATCGGCGCAACGCCCAAGCGGGCCGACCCGCGCGATGTGCTCTGCGCGCGCGACGGCCTGACTTTGGCCACGCTGCCGGAAGGCGCCAAGGTCGGCACCGGTTCGCCGCGTCGTGTGGCCCAGCTGCGCCGGCTGCGACCCGACCTGACCGTGGTGGACATCCGCGGCAACGTCGATACCCGCCTGGCCTTCGTCTCCGACGGTGAACTCGATGCCGTGGTGCTCGCCGCCGCCGGCCTCGGGCGGCTGGGCCGCCTCGACGCGGTGGCCACCGACTTTCTCGACCTGTCGGCCTGGCCGACCGCTCCCGGCCAGGGTGCGCTTGCGATCGAGGTGCGTGAGGGCAAGCTCGACCGTGCTCTCACTGCGGCGTTGGCGGCAGTCAACCATTCGACTACTCAGACCGTGACCACCGCCGAGCGGCTCGTTCTGGCCGGCCTGGAGGCCGGCTGCGCCGCTCCGATCGGGGCTTCGGCCGAGATCGACGATGGGCTGCTGTTTCTCACGGCAACGGTCTACCGACCCGATGGCACGGAGCAGCTCACCGCTTCGCACGCGGCCACCCCGGAATCTCACGCGCTGGTCGATCTTCTCGACGCCGCGCACGATGTCGCCGAGCGCGTCGTCGCGGAGCTGCTCGCGAAGGGGGCGGCCGAACTTGCGCCGCTTCGAGCCGCATCTGGTGGTGGAGCCGAGCCTCTTGGTGACGGAGCGGTCGGCGAATCGTTGCCGGACAACATCTCTCCGGGCGGCACCTCATGACGAAGTCGGTCGAGGTCAAGCCGCTCGCCGGCTGGCGCGTGCTCGTGCCCAGAGGCGGCCCCTGGGGCGATCAGGTGTCGGCCAAGCTGCGCGCTCAGGGCGCCCAACCGGTTGTCGCCCCGATGATCAACTTCGCTCCGACCGACGACGCCCCGACACTCGAGGCCGCGCTGGAGCGCCTCGCCGCCGGAGAGTTCGACTGGATGACCGTGACGAGTGCGACGACCGTCGACGTGTTGTCGTCGCACCGGGTTGTGGTTCCACCCACCACCCGCGTCGCCGCGGTGGGGGAGACCACCGCTGCAGCGCTCATCGCAGCCGGCTACCAGGTCGACATCGTTCCCTCCGAAGACAACTCAGCGCGGGGCCTGCTTGCTGAATGGGAAGCGGCGACCGACGGCGTGATCCCGCTGCGCATCCTGACTCTGCGGTCTGAAATCGCCAAGCCGCTGTTGACTGAGGGCCTTCGCCGCATCGGTCACGATGTGCAATCGGTCGTCGCCTACCGCACCATCGGGGTGCCGGTCAGCGAGCAGGTTGTCGCCGATGTCGCTGCCGGGCGCCTGCACGCCGTGCTCGTCACCTCCGGCAGCGTGGCCCAGCAGGTGCAGGAGCAGCTCGGCCCGATCCCTGAGACCACTCTGGTCGCCTGCATCGGTCCGCGCACGGCGAAGGACGCGGCGGCCGTCGGCCTGCGTGTCGATGTCATCGCCGACGAGCGCAGTGCCGAAAGCTTGATCGACGCCTTGGTGCGGGCGGCGCGCGCATCCTGAGCGTGCCGAACGCCCACCTGAACGGCGGATGCGGCGGCGACACTCAGAGAGGCCGCATAGGCTTGAAGGGTGAATAGCCCCGTCATCCGCCCGCGACGACTGCGTGCCACCCCCGCGCTCCGCCGCCTGGCTAGCGAAACCCGCCTCCACCCCGCCGACCTCGTTCTTCCGCTGTTTGTGCGTGAAGGCACCGAGCATCCACTGCCGATCCAGTCGATGCCTGGCGTCGTGCAGCACAGCCTCGACAGCGCCCGCCGAGCCGTCACTGAGGCCGCAGCAGCGGGCATCGGCGGAGTGATGCTGTTCGGCGTTCCGTCGCACCGCGATGCGACGGGCACCGGCGCAACAGATCCAGACGGCATCCTCAATGTGGCGACCAGGGCCCTCGTCGCCGAGATCGGCGACGCTCTCGTCGTGCAGACCGACCTCTGCCTCGACGAGTTCACCGACCACGGCCACTGCGGCGTTCTCGACTCCCACGGCCGCGTCGACAACGATGCAACCCTGGTGCGCTACCGCGAGATGGCGCTGGCACAGGCCTCGGCCGGCTCGGCACTGCTCGGGCTGAGCGGCATGATGGACGGCCAGGTTGCCGCCGTGCGCGAAACGCTCGATTCCAACGGATTCGCCGACACCGCGGTGCTCGCCTACTCGGCCAAATACGCCTCGGCGTTCTACGGCCCCTTCCGCGACGCCGTCGAGTCGACTCTCGACGGCGACCGCCGCAGCTACCAGCTCGACCCGGCCAACCGCCGTGAGGGTGTGCGCGAAGCGCAGCTCGACATTGCAGAAGGCGCTGACGTCGTGATGGTCAAGCCGGCCGGCGGCTATCTCGACGTGCTCGCCGATGTCGCGGCGATGAGTGAGATTCCAGTCTGGGCATATCAAGTTTCCGGCGAGTACGCCATGATCGAAGCGGCTGCGGCGCACGGCTGGATTGACCGCCGCCGCGCTGTTGAAGAATCGGTGCTGTCGATCCGTCGCGCCGGCGCCGACGCAGTGCTCAGCTACTGGGCTGTCGAACTTGCCACCTGGCTCAACGAAAAGGATGCCCGATGACCTCCCACTCCGTGACACACAACGACGAGCTGTTTGAGCGCGCACAGCGGTCGATCCCCGGCGGAGTGAACTCGCCGGTGCGGGCATTCCGCTCGGTCGGTGGCACCCCCTTGTTTCTCGTATCGGCGCAAGGCCCCTACGTCACCGACGCTGACGGTCGTGAGTATGTGGACCTCGTCTGCTCGTGGGGTCCGGCGATTCTCGGCCATGCGCATCCGGATGTTGTGAAAGCCGTGCAGGACGCCGCAGCGCGCGGCCTCTCTTTCGGGGCTTCGACCCCAGCAGAGACTGAGCTCGCTGAGCTCGTCACCGCTCGCGTCGGCGCCGTCGACAAGCTGCGCCTGGTGTCGACCGGCACCGAGGCGACGATGACGGCCATTCGGCTGGCTCGCGGATTCACCGGCCGTGACCTGCTGGTCAAGTTCGCCGGTCACTACCACGGCCACTCCGACGGGCTTCTCGCCGAGGCCGGCTCCGGCCTGGCCACGCTGGCGATGCCCGGCTCGGCCGGCGTGACCGCCGCGACCGCAGCGCAGACCCTTGTGCTTCCCTACAACGACCTCGACGCCGTGCGCGCCGCGTTTGCCGCGCATCCCGGCCAGATCGCCGCTGTCATCACCGAAGCCGCCGCCGCAAACATGGGCGTCGTCGCGCCGAACCTGGGCTTCAACGCGGCACTAGCCGACCTGGTTCACGCGGAGGGCGCTCTGCTCATCCTCGATGAGGTGCTCACCGGATTCCGCGTCGGCGCCGCCGGCTACTGGGGTCTCGAGAACCTCGGCGAGGTGCGTTACACGCCCGATCTGCTTACCTTCGGCAAGGTCATCGGCGGAGGGCTGCCCGTCGCGGCACTCGGTGGGCGAGCCGACGTGATGGATTACCTCGCCCCGTCCGGACCGGTCTACCAGGCCGGAACGCTCTCCGGAAACCCCGTTGCCGTCGCGGCCGGCATCGCCACGCTGCGTGCCGCCGACGAGAGCGTCTACCAGCGCCTCGATGCGACAAGTGTGATCATCTCGGAGGCCGTCTCGGCTGCACTCGATGCCGAGGGTGTCGACCACCGTGTGCAGCGTGCCGGCAACCTGTTCAGCTTCGTCTTCGGACCGGATGCAGCCGCCAACGCCCCGCAGAACTACGAGGCGGTCAAGCGCCAAGAGGCGTTCCGCTACGCGCCGTTCTTTCACGCGATGCAAGAAGGGGGAGTCTCGCTGCCGCCGTCGGTATTCGAGTCATGGTTCGTCTCGGCCGCCCACGACGATACGGCGATCAGCCGCATCTTCGATGCCCTTCCCGCTGCGGCGCGGGCCGCCGCGGCCGCGGTGGATCCGGCTGCGGTGCCGGTCGCGAGCTAACGCCCTCCGGTCCCTTCCGCTCCCCGCGGCTCCCGCTCCCGCCGCGCCGTTTCTGGCGTTGCGCGGGTCGGGTGCCGCTGCGCTGGTCGGCCCCAGCGCGCGCGTCGGCGCCCGACCCGCGCGCCGGGTTTGACACCTGCGGTCGAGTTTCCCCGTTCTGCCGGGCAAACTCGACCGAAACAGTCAAACTCGGCTGGGTACGACGGCCTACCACCGAGCTCTCGTGCCTTTGTCAGATTCAGACACGGCGAATTGACCGGCGACCGGGCAGACTAGACGCATGACCTCTCTGCGCGTGCACCCCGATCGGCTTGAGATCCACCTGTCGCGCGCTGAGAAGACAATGTCCCTCCGGCGAGAGGACATCGTCGTGCAGCGGGAGAACATCCGTTCGGTCACAATCACCGACGACCCTTGGATCTGGATCCGCGGAATCAGAGCCCCTGGCCTCGAGGTGCCGCTCGTGATCGCAGTCGGAACCTGGAAGTTTCACGGCGGCAAGGACTTCGTCGCGATCAAGAGCAAGCGTCAGGCCGTCGTGATCGACCTCGTCGACGAGGAGTTCGCGCGCGTGATTCTGACCTCGCAGCACGCTCCCGACCTGATTGCCTCGCTTAAAATCACACCATCCGAATCCGATCCGTCCGAGTCGATCACGTCGACTGAGGCGACGAAGCCAGCCGCGTCGACCGAGAAGCCGGCCAAGCCGACCACGTCGACCGAGAAGTCGGCCAAGCCGGCTAAGTCGGCCAGAGCGCCCAAATCAACGGAGCCGACCAAGTCGACCGAGCCGACCACGTCGACCGAGAAGTCGACCAAGTCGGCCAAGCCGGCCAGAGTGCCCAAATCAACGGAGCCGACCGAGCCGACCGCGCACTGACGACTCAGCGCACCCCGCTGCGCGTGACGATCGTGAGCCAGGGGCCAGCCGGCACATCCTTTTCCTCGACGAACCGCCAATTGACTTTGTCGTTCTCACCGTTGATATCGGTGAAGCGCAGACAACCGTTTATCGCGGGGGAGACATCCATCCCCGCACCGTTGAACTTGGAGTTGGCCGGCCGGGCGTCGTTGGTTCCGAACACATAGTTGGCGTCGTCGTAGACGCCGGGGCCGGCATCCTCGACTTGGCCGTAGCAGGTCTGCCCACGCGAGGTGATCTGCACCCACCGGTTCTTCATCATGCTGGAATTGGGGTCGGCGGCGAGGGAGGTGTAGGCCGCCTCGTTCGCCCATGGGATAACGTCGTTTCGAATTGCCGCCGCATGCGGGTCATTCACGTCGTCAAACGGGAGATCCAGATAGAACGGGTTCTGCTGCGGCTTCATCGAGGTCGGAAAATAGCCGTTGCTTTTGGTTCGAACTTCTGTCTCACAGGTGTCGGCGATGATCACACCGTCGCATCCGCCGTAGCTCTGCAGCCACTGTGAATCGTAGGTCGAGATCACCTGGCTTCCGTCTGAGGCATTCGGATCGAACACCTCACCGACCCAGAATGTCGTCGCGACGATGCCGGTGTGCCAGGGGTACTGCCCGTTATTCATACCATTCCCTTCCAGGGATCGCACGACGAAAAGAGCACCGGCAGCGATCACCCCGACACCGGCGAGCACCCCGACGCCGAGGAGGATCCGGCGGCGGGTGACGCCGCCGGATCCTCCTCGGCGAGAAGCGTGAGGATGAGAGTTACTCACCGGTCCGCTCCCTCGGGGTCAGTTGGCTCCGTGCTAGCTGCATGGCACCATGTTTTGCACTCCGCTGGTGAGCACCGCCTCGCCGCCGAAGAGCACGGCTTTGGTGGCGGCCACCCGGGCGATGTCGGCGCCGACAGATCCGAGGACACAGGTCGACGCGGTCAGGTACAGCGGCCCCGCCTTCGTGCCGGCCAGGGCGCCGCCGACAATGGCATCCGCATAGCCGGAGCCGGTGGCGAGGTAGACCGTGTCGCTCGTCGCGAACGCGTCATGGTTGATCGCAATCGCGGTGCCGTACCGATCACTGCCGGCAAAGCGTTTGACCGCGGCTGCACCGAACGACGTCTTCAGCGAGTTTTCGATTCCGGTGCTGACGGCGGCGGCGCCTCCCGCAATTTTGACCGTCGTCGTGCCGAGATTCTTCAGAAGTGTCACCGTCCCAGTATCGATCGCACCGGCGTTTCCGGGAACAAGCACGACAGGTCCCGCGAACCGTGCCGCGCCGGGCGCCGAGGCCAGTGCGTCAGGGAAGTTGAGTCCGCTCGCCACATACGCCGTTGTGGCGCTGCCGGAACTAAATGCGTTCTGCGCGATCAGCTGGGATGTCGCGTATCGGTCGGCGCCGCCGATTCGTACGGTGGCTCCGAGTGCTTTCAGTTGGTTGAGCACGCTGTCGGAGACGACAGCTGTTCCGCCCACCACAACGATGGTCGAAGGCTGCAGGCGCTGGATTTCAGCCTTCACCGCTGCCGGCAATGAACCGGCTTCTGTGAGCAGAACGGGCGAGGCGAAGTGCGCCGCGGCCGGTCCGGCGCTCAGCGCGTCGGGAAAGTTCCATCCGTTCGCCACATAGACGCGGGAGACCCCGGCGGCGAATTGCTTCGAGACCTGGATGGCCGTGCCGAACCTGTCGGCGCCTGCCAAGCGGGTAACGGCGAGCGGGGTTGTCGGACCGCCGCCGCCGACGGGAGGTGCGCCGACCGAATCGTAGAGGGCGTAGTCATCGGTGATGAGCTGCCCGTTCTGAATCAGGTTCAGACCGAATGCGATGGCGGTTACTCCGGCCGGAATCGCCGGAGTCGTCCAGGCAGCCTGGGTGTAGCTCGCGCTCGCCGCGAAATACGGGCTATCGGTCCAATACGTCCAGACACCGTTCACATCACGCTTCTGCACATTGAACTGGGTCGTGACTGTTGAGTTGTACCAGGCACGCAGCGAATAGGTGTGCCCTGGTGTGACAGTGGGCGCGCAGGTGCCGAGATCCATGGTCAGCAGGAGTTTCGAGTCTCCGCTCGCATAGTTGGTCATCGTGAGCTTCTCAGCGATCTGACCGGTGTGGCCGGGGGACACTGTCGAGTAGGCCGGTGTGTTCGTTCCGAATCCTTCGATCTTGAAACAGGACGGAACGCCGTTGGCTCCTACCGTCTCCAAGCTCGGGTTCTGCACTCCATTGACGCCCGGGCCGGGAGCTGCGGTGTTCGGGCTGGCAACAACCGGCTTCACTGAGCCGCCGATCACCTGGTTGGCGGTTTTCACGAGGGTGTTGTTCGTGGCCGACCGAGCGGCCAACCAGGTTGCGAAAGCGGTCAGTGTCGTGGGCGTGACCGAGAGGCCATCGGTATCGCACGCTGTGGCACAGATGTGGTGGAAGGTCAGTTGAACCCAGCCACCAGTGGTTTCTGCATTGGTGACGGTCTTCTTCAGATCGTCGAGAGTCCAGGCGGTGGTCACCTGGTCAGGTGCTTTAACTACGAACGGATTGGCCGGCGGTATCGTCTCCGCAAAGGCTTCGCCCGCGCCGCCGAATCGCGTCTGAATATCGCCGAGCCCCCGCGCGCTGTTGTAGCCGCAGCCCTTCACCGCTGCCTCTGCGGCAGCGTTGACCGATGCGAACGGGTAGGCGAAACTCGTCACCGCAAAGCCCCAACTCGTGAGTGTCGCCCGGTCGGTACAGACCTGGCGAGATGCCTCGGCAGCCGTCACCGTCGTCAAATCGGCATGGTTCACGGTGTGGCCGCCGATTTCGTGTCCTGAATTCGCCATGCTCGTCAATTGAGCGCGGGTCAGGTAACCGGCTGCGCCGACAAAGCCGGACGGAATGTAGAAGGTTCCTTTCAATCCGGCGGCATTCAGGATGCTGACTGCCGCCGTCTGATCGGCGTTCGCGTCGTCGAAAGACAGAGTGACTGCAGTGTTGGGGCCGACCGCTGCGTGTGCAGGGGCGACGACGCCCACCGTGGTCAGGGCAAGGATGAGACCGGTCAGGACCGCAATCCATCGTGCCGATGTGCCGGGCTTGTCTGGACGTCGAGTTTTCATATCGGGCAGCGCTCCTTGATCGCGGTAATGCGGTTAATCGACCGTGACCGACTTGGCCAGGTTGCGGGGTTTGTCGACGTCGAACCCGAGTTCGGCGGCGAGTGTGAAGGCGAGCAGTTGCAATGGGACAACCGCTTCGAGGGGGCCGCAGGGCGACAGAGTGCCCAGCGGGATATCGACAACGCTTCCGGCGCGACCGATCGTGACGACGCGTCCTCCGCGGGCCAGAACCTCAGCGATATTTCCGGCGAGGCGGGGGTCGCCGTTGTCGACGACGATGACCGGAGTGCCGTCCTCGACGAGGGCAAGGGGGCCATGTTTGAGCTCCCCAGCGGGATACGCTTCGGCCCACCGGTAGGTGAGTTCTTTCAATTTCAGAGCCCCCTCCATCGCGTACGGGACCGCGGCTCCGCGGCCCAGAAAGATGAAGCCGCTGGCGTGGCGCACCTCGTCGACGATGCCGGGAATCGCCGCGCGGGCAGCGAGCGTTGCGGTAGCAAGACGATCGGGCAGCGAACGCAACTCACCGACGAGATGCGCGGCGTCGCCGGAGCTCAGGCGACCAAACTCGACGAGTGCAGAGAGGATGAGTCCGGTTCCGACCAACACCTGGCAGACGAAGGTTTTGGTGGCGGCGACGCCGATCTCGGCGCCGGCGGAGCATCCGAGCACGGCGTCGACGTTACGCGCCAGCGTCGAATGCAGATTGTTCACCAGCGCCAGCATCGGGCGGTCTCGCGGGCCTTCCTCGACAGCCCGCAGCACATCGGCGGTTTCACCCGATTGGCTGATCGCGATGGTGAGCGTTCCCGGCTCGACGATGGTTCCGGCGGCCTCGCTCGCCACAACGATGTTGTGAGCGAGCCCGCCGAACCGGCTCACTGCTCCACCGATCACCAGACCGGCATTGAGCGAGGTACCGCAGGCGAGCAGTCTGAGGCGTTCGAAGGGTGCCAGCTCGAGTGAACGCCAGAGAGCGCCGTTTGCGATGTCGTCGCCGATCGTGTCGAGAATGCGCGCTGCAGCGTCAGGCTGCTCGTCGATCTCGCGGGCCATGTGATCGACGCGGTCGGTCGGCTGGATTCCCTGACGTCGTGGTGGGCAGGAAACCGGGTCGGGGGCCGGACTCCGCACTCCGGCGTGCAGCCAGATCAGTTCGTCGGCTAGTTCGACCGTGTCGCCATCGCCGAGAATGCGGAATTCGTCGACCCAGTCGGTCAGAGCAGAAATGTCGCTGGCAAAGAACGATCCCTCTGTCGATTGGGCGACGAGAAGGGGGGACCGGTGCGCGGATGCCACCACGCGGCCTGTCACGGTGTCCAGCGCGACGAAGGCCCAGGAACCGGTCAGTCGGTGCACGCTTTGATCCACGGCCTGCCTCAGGTCGCCGGAGTGCGCCATCGCTTCTTCGAGGAGATGGCCGATCACCTCGCTGTCGACCTCTGAGGCGAAGCCATGACCAGTTCTGCTCAGCTCCTTGCGCAGCACGTCGGCGTTTTCGATAATCCCGTTGTGCACGACGCTCAGACGCTGATTGCAGTCTTGGTGAGGGTGGGCATTGGCGACGCTGACCCCGCCGTGTGTCGCCCAGCGGGTATGACCGATGCCGGCGTCGCCGAGTTCCGGGCCTTCCCAGCTGTTCGTGAGTGTCTGCAAGGAATCGACCCGATTCGTGGTTCGAAAGACCGCAGTGCTTCCGTCTTGCGCGGTCACTGCAATCCCGGCGGAGTCATAGCCGCGGTATTCGAGTCGCTTCAGGCCGGCCATTAAATAGTCGGCGGCCCCGGTGGTTCCCCGGCAGGCGATGATGCCGCACATCAGCCGACCGCTTCGTGGGAGAACGGGGTCGCCAGCGTCATCGCTTCGTTGAGGTGTCCGCCATGCGACGTCGCGCCGGCCACCCGCCGAATGACCTCATCGAGCGGAGTCGACGGGGAGAACCCGACGAGGGCCATGGCCCGGGAGTTGTCAGGCACGCGTCGGCGCATGTCTTCGTAGCCTTCCGCATAGGCGTGCGCATACGGCACGAGCCGGATGGCGCTCCTGCTGTCGAGAACCGAGATCGTGCGGCGCGCGAGCTGAAGGATTGAAATCTCCTCAGCACCACCGAGGTTGACCGCAGTTCCGTATGCATCCGGCGTCTCCGCCAACTTCACCAGGGCCGGGATGATGTCGCCGACGTAGGAGAAGCACCGGGTTTGCAGGCCGTCGCCGAACACCGTTAGCGGCTCGCCGCGTTGCGCCTGCCCGACGAGGTTCGGAACGACCATTCCGTAGCGTCCGGTTTGACGCGGCCCGACGGTGTTGAAGAGCCGCACGATGGCCACCTGGAGCCCATATTCAGACCAGAAGGCGTGGGCGAATGACTCGTCGATCCCTTTGGCGGCGGCATAGGTCCAGCGGGACTTGAGCGCTGATCCGAGAATCCGATCCGCGTCTTCGGAGAGGCGGTCTGCCGTGTTCTTGCCGTACACCTCACTCGTCGAAGCGAGGAGCAGGGTCGCCCCGGCCGATTGGGTTGCCTCCAAGACGTTCTCGGTGCCATGGATGTTGGTGCGCAGGCTGGTCAGCGGCTCTTCGACGATGATCTTGACGCCGACCGCTGCGGCCAAGTGGTACACCTGGTCGGCGCCGGCGATCACGCTGTGCACGAGGGAGCGGTCGAGCACCGTTCCCTCAACGAATCGGAGCCGAGGATTGCGCAGGGCCGTCTCGAGGTTGAAAAGCGTTCCCGTCGACAGATTGTCGAGCACCACGACGTCGTCGCCGCGTCGAAGCAAGTGGTCGACCAGGTGGCTGCCGATGAAGCCGGCGCCTCCGGTAATGACACTTTTCATGGTTTCCTCCTGCGTGGTCAACTGACGGTCAGTGAGCAGAGCGCCCTGCCGCGGCTACAACAGCTCCCGCTCGAGCAGATCGTCTCTGCGGTAGGTGGCGTCAAGCACTGTCGTTTCGGCGGGAATCCAACTGAGATCCGATCCGGAGTGATTGGTGTGCACGAGCACCAGGTCAGCGCCGAACGCCGCCGGATTGACGGTTCCGTCGAGCTCGATTCCGTCGGCAAGCATGATCGACTCAAAATTGGGATCGTGGTAGGCGATTTCAGCGCCCAGCCCATTCAAGAGCGAGAGGATCTCGAGCGCAGGAGACTCCCGGAGGTCAGAGACATCCGGCTTGTAGGCGACTCCGACCACGAGAATGCGTGACCCGGCGATTGACTTGCGTTGGTCGGAAAGAATCTGGCGAATCCGCTCGACGACCCGACGAGGGCGCCCGGCGATCTCCGACATCGCTTGTTCGATCACCGGGAGGGTGATGTGCGATTTGCGCAGCTGCCAGAGGAGGTAGTGCGGGTCGCACGGGATGCAGTGCCCGCCGACGCCGGGGCCGGGAACGAACGGCATGAACCCGTATGGTTTCGTTGCGGCGGCCGTGATGACCTCCATCACCGGAAGCCCGAGCGCGAGGCACGCTTCTGCGAACTCATTGGCGAGGGCGATGTTGACGGCTCGAAACGTGTTCTCGAGCAGTTTCGTCATCTCGGCGACTTCCATCGATCCCACCGGGTGCACGCTGTGGGCGTATCGTCCCAGCAACGCAACCGCCAGGCGCTGGCACGTCTCGGTCGCCCCGCCGACCACGCGGGGAACGTCTTCGTGCGCGTAACCGGCATTGCCCGGGTCGATTCGTTCGGGGCTGAACGCCACGAAGACATCCCGCCCGACGCTGAGTCCGCGCATCTGCAACGGACGCAGCAGCAGATCGCGCGTGCAGCCGGCGTATGTCGTCGAGGTGAGAAGCAGAAGCTGCCCGCCGATGGCCGCGTCGACCACCATTGAGCAAGCGGCGCGAAGGATGGTCAAGTCGGGGGTGAGGTGTTCGTCGAGCGGGGTCGGCACGCAGATGATGACCGCTGCGGCGTCGCTCAACCGATAGGTGTCGCTGGAGATCTGAAAATCGTCTCCGGGGAGTGCGGCCTCCAGGCGTTCCCGGTCTGAGTCCAAGAGATCTGCCTCGCCATTGCGGATCGAGTCGAGTCGTCGTTCGCTGAGGTCGAGGCCCAGCACGCGTGCGCCAGACGCATGAAGTGACAACGCGGTCGGGAGACCGACGTAGCCGAGCCCGACGATTGCGACGTCGAAGTCGAATTGGGTGCGAGGGATGACCGGGATCGGCTCGGTCTCTGGCTGAAGCTCCGTGGAGGCTCGGCGCAGTCGGGATGTTTGTGTTGCGCGTGCCGTTTCGAGTGACATTCCATTCCTCAGTTCTGACTGGATGGATGCGGGGTGGGTTGTTCCTCAGTGTCTGCGAATTGCCGGGCAGCGTGAGTGTTTTCGGCCCGATGTGTGGTTTCACGCAGACATCCCGCAGTGCTGTGTGGTTAACCGTGGCGGTGAAGCTCAGCAGCAGGTTTTACTCGGTGTTACGGTGTCGAGGCGTTGGTTTCGATGCCATCGAAGACCTCACGCGAACCGGTGTCTGCACGTCACCGGCGTCGAACCCGGGAGACCTGATATGTCTGCATTCGTCATCGCGATGGTCGTGGTGTTGGGTGTGAACACTGTGCTCTGGAGCCTGGTGGGGCTGGGGCGCGCGATGTTCGCGTTCTTCACTCGTCACCGCTATCGGCGGTGGCCGAAACAGCGCAGCCGCGTTGAGGCCGGCTCCGTCGCCGTCTTGATCGCGGCGCACAATGAACAGCTCGTTATCGCCAGAACGATTCGCTCGGCTTATGCCCTGGTGCCCCACGGCAACGTCTTCGTGGTGTCAGACGGTTCGACCGACGGCACAGTGCGGGCGGCAGTCGAGGCCGGGGCGCGGGTGATGGATCTGTCACGGAATCGCGGAAAAGCTGGGGCGTTGACGGTGGGAATCACCCATTTCAATCTGGCCGATTCGTTCGAGGTGGTGATGCTTCTCGACGCGGACACCGTGCTGGCGCCTGACTACCTGGCCACTGGACTGCCCTACTTCGACGACCCCACCGTTGTCGCTGTCGCGGGGAGGGCGACCACGCTCACCGAACCGCAACCCCGCAACCGCGTCGGACGCTTCCTCGTCGCCTACCGGGAACGGTTCTATGTGGTCATCCAGTACCTCATCAAGTATGGACAGGCCGCGCGCCCGATCAATGTCGTGTCGATCGTTCCCGGGTTCGCGAGCATGTATCGCGCGCGGATCTTGGCGGACATCGATATCGCCGCTCCCGGATTGGCGATTGAAGACTTCAACATGACCTTCGAGGTTCATGCGAAACGACTCGGCCGGATCGCGTTCCGGCCACAGTCGGCAATCGCATCCACACAGGATCCCGACACCTTTGCCGATTACCGAAAACAGCTTCATCGCTGGACCTTGGGCTTCTGGCAGACGGTGCGTCGCCACGGCCTTCACTTCGGTGCGTTTTGGGCTGCGCTCGGGCTGTACATCCTCGAACTTGTCGTCAGCAGCGTGGTGCTCCTGATGCTCGTTCCGCTCTTCATCGTCTCCTGTGTGGCGACAATCTGGTTCGACTCGACAGGGACAGAGCTGGCGGGTGTCGGCCAGATCGCCGAGACGTTTCCGCCTTTGGCCATAGCGCTTGGCGTGTTCATTCCCGACTACCTGC
Organism: Glaciibacter kafniensis; assembly: GCF_039538945.1. Lineage (NCBI taxonomy): Bacteria > Bacillati > Actinomycetota > Actinomycetes > Micrococcales > Microbacteriaceae > Glaciibacter > Glaciibacter kafniensis. Next base: position 71,468 of record NZ_BAABCN010000015.1, read on the forward strand.
TCACGATTTTCACGGTGTTCGTCACTGGCCGGCCGCGCTACCTCTTGCTCGGCCTCGGCTTTCCGTTCATGCGGGTTGTGGATGCAACGATCTGCTTGCGCTCGCTCGCACAAGCCCTGCTCGCCACAACGGTGGCCCCGGCCGGAGCATGGAAGAGCCCGGTGCGCCGACCGCCGGTTACAGCGGGCGCCCGGCGTCAGCTCTGAGACGCGTCAGCTCAGAGACGCGTCAGCGCGGCAGGATCGACCGTCGGTTCTCGCCACCGTCGGTCGAGAGCATGGCGGTGAGATGAGATCGCGAGCGTGCGCCGAGCTTGTGATAAATGTGGGTCAATCGCACTTCCACGGTGCGAAGCGACACGAAGAGCTCCGCCGCGATCTCCTTGTTCCGCATCCCGCGGCAGACGAGCAGGGCGACCATCTGTTCATCGGGGGCAAGCGATTGAAGAAGCGGATGCTCCGGCGTCGACTCGTAACCGCGGCCGGCGGCATCCGCCTTTCGCGCCCACGAAATTGCACCGAGCTGGGTGAGGATCATCCGGGCTGACAGAAACTGTTCCCGGCTCTCAGCTGAATGTCCGAGCGCTTCGAGTCGGGTGGCATAGCTCAGAAGGGTTCGACCGAGCTCGAACTGCGAGTCGCCGGTATGCCAGAGCTTGAGCGCGCTCTGGAAAGCGAGAAGCGATGGCTCTCCCGGAGTGACAAGAGCCCTGGCTCTGGCGGTCGCCAGCGTGATCCAGCGTGAACGGTAGGGCAGAGACCTGGCATGGAATTCCTGAAACTGGGCGACCGCTTCGTTCAACTGGCCCGCCATCGAGTACGCCTCAACAAGGTCGACCTCGTGGCGCAGAAGCGACGGATTCTTGAACCCGGCACCGATGGTCGATGCGGTGCGGAGAAAAGCGATCGCATCGCCTGGTCGTCCGTCCATCAGGGCAAAGCTCCCTTGATGGGCCAGGAGCCTGGCTGTCAGGGCCGGGTTGTCGGATGCCGCGAACCGGCGGGTGCATTCCGCGATCGCGGCGTCGGCTTCCGCGCGGTTTCCGGTTGCCTGCCAGTACCAGGCCATCAGGAGGTGGTGCAGATTTCGGTGCAATTGCACGGTGGAGTGTGAGTCGTGCAGGCGACTGATGATCTCCAGCGCCTCATTGTGATGCCCCGACAAAATATCGTTCTCAGCAAGAAAGTAGCGTGCATCGGCCAGCCAGATCGGATCGGGGGCCGGCTCAAGGGTGAGAAGCGCAATGAAGATTCGGCGGGCCTCTGCAAAGCGGTCGGCGTAGGTGAGGCTTCGACCGAGAATTGACAGTGCCTGGGGAGAGGACTTTCCCGCTCCTTCGTGGCGAAAGATCCGTTCGTACATTCTGTTCGCCGGCCCCGGTTCACCCTCTAGGGAAGCTTGAAGCATGGTGACGAGGTTGTACTCCTCGACCGCGTCGGTCGCGGAGTGGGCCAGGAGTCGACCAGCACGCTCCAGTAGCGCAGCGGCCGCCTCGGTTTCCCAGCGTTCTGCATGGAACTGGGCGACGACGAGTTGCACCCTGGCGGCGGCATCCGAGTCTTCACCAGGGCGTGCGCTGGTCCAGCGATCCGTCTCTGCGGTGAGGAGCTGCCGGGTGGAGAGAAACTCGATGCGGGTGCGGAGCACGGCGAGTTTCGGCGCGACCTCGCTGCGTTCGGACAGGCGCTGACCGCGCCGGGCGTATCTCTCGGCGTAATCAAGTTCACCTTGGAGTAGGAGCTCACTTGAGAAGTCACAGAGCGCTTGGGACAGATCGGCCGCTGCCGGGGCAAGGGTGAGCGCGCGCTCGGCCAGTTCGAGCGCTTGCACCGTGCGCCCGTGGCGGGTGAGAATCGTGGCTGCGGCCATCAGCTCCTCTGGGTGCACGGTGCCGGGGTTCAGCCAGCTGCGATGCCAGGTGGCAAGTTCGGGCTCGTGCCCCGCCTCGGCCCGCAGCGCCGAAGCATGGTGGTTCAAGCGGCTCGTCGCGCTTTGCGACCAGTAGATCTGGGATCGAAGTAGCGGGTTGTCGATGCGAAGGTAGCGTCCTTCTCTCGCCACGGTGCCGGAGGCGACGAGTTCCTCCAGCGCCATCGGAACGCGAACCGAACCCTGAAGCACGGCATTCTCGCTGCTGAGGAATGCGGATGAGAGGCGCTCAAGAAGAAGGCGCAGCTCGGTGGCGACGGGTCCGGAGTCGTTTTCCTCAGGGACTGAAGTGATTCGGGGACCGCGGAGGGGGAGGATGAGGGCCTCGGCGTGAAGTCTTTGCCGTTCGGTGAGTGAACTCGCGATGTAGGCCAGCGCCCGCGGGTTTCCGGCCGACGAAGAAACCACGATTCGTGACACTGCCGCATCGATGTTCGGGCCGACGAGCGCCGTGACGAGGGCGAGGGCCTGGGAATCGTCGAGAGGGGACAGCGTCATTCGGGGTAGGGAGGCGAGCGGGCCAGTGATCGGGTCTGATGACGCTGTGCCGACCACGCGGAGCCCGCTTCCGGTGAGCCGTGCGGCAACCATTGCCAGCACGACCTGGCTGGGGAGGTCCATCAGGTCCACGTCATCGACGAGAAGGAGCGTGGGGGTGGCGGTGGCCGAGTGGATGAAATGGAGAAGCTCCGCGGTCACCGTCTGAATCTGACCGCGCCATCCCGGTGGGTGCAGGAGACGCCGGGACAGCTCGATTGCTGCGGGATGGGAGAAGGAGGTGACGATGGTCGACAGCCCAGACAGCGGCAGGCTTGATTCGGCCGGGTTGATCCGAACCCGAAAGACCTCGGAGTCGACGAGCGTCGCCGCGTTGTCGAGCACGGTGGTTTTTCCGGTTCCGGGCCCGCCGACGAGCAGGAGGGCAACTTCAGGAGCGGTTGCGGCAAGATCCTTGATCCGCGCAATCGCATCTGCCCGGATCATCGGTCCTGCTTGGCGAGTAGGAGGCGCGGGTCGGGCAAGGAGCACATGCGGGGCATGTGCCGGTTCTCAGAGCACAGGTTCTCAGTGCACAGGTTCATCGGGTGCCACGATTCGGGTCGCGGAAACGGATTCTCTCGCCGCCGGGAGAGGGGGATGGTGCATGTCGTGCATTCGGGCCGGGTAAGGAGCCTGAATGACGCTCATTTCACACTGGCGGCTCGGGTGAGGTCAGCAAAATGAGAGTCACTGCCAAAGTATTCCGAAACCCGAAAAGATGTGCCCCCAATTTGGGGGTCATTGACATTATGTGAGCAGAAACAGCACGAAGCCGATCAGCGGCAGTGTGCCCTGAATCAACGCCGGACGCAGATAACGGCGGCCCGACGTCGTCAAGACGAGTGCCGCCAGCACCATGGAGCCGGTCGAAAACAGCACGAGCGCGACGCCGGCTTGCTGCACATTAGTGAACCAGAGCGTGAGCCCGAGCACCGCCCCTGCCGCCAGGAATAGATTGTAGAAGCCCTGGTTGTAGGCCATGGAGCGCGTCGTGTCGGCATCCGCTTGGCTGGCCAGTCCGAATCGTTTCCAGATGCTCGGCTGCGTCCACCAGACGCTCTCCATCAGAAAGATGTACACGTGCAGGGCCGCTGCAAGGGCGACGAATACTGCGGCGACGATGATCATGCCAGAAGTGTACGACGTGGCTCAGGTTCAACCGGCACACGGATGCCTTGGACGGGTCCGGCCGGCAGGTGTCAGGCCCTCACGTCGACGACAGTGCGGCCGTGCACGCCACCGGCAAGTATGCGCTCCGCCGCATCGAATGCCTCATCCAGCGCGATCACCGTCGTCAGCGCCTCCAGCTGGGAGATGTCGAGTTCGCGTGCCAACCGCTGCCACGCCTCCTCGCGAAGCGCCAGCGGCGCATCGACGGAATTGATTCCGGCGAGCGTCACTGCCCGCAGGATGAACGGCATGACGGTGGTCGGCAGATCGGCGCCCTGGGCCAGCCCACAGGCGGCCACGACCCCGCCGTAGTTGGTCTGCGCCAAGGCGTTGGCCAGCGTCGCGCTGCCCACCGAGTCGACGACGGCAGCCCAGCGCTGGGTCTGAAGCGGCTTGCCGACCGTTGCGAGTTCGGCACGATCAACGAGATGGGTGGCGCCGAGGCCCCGCAGATAGTCACCGAGTTGTGCCCGGCGCCCGGTCAGAGCATGAACCTCGAAGCCGCGCCCGGCGAGCAGCGAGATAGCGACGGAGCCGACCCCGCCGGCAGCGCCCGTCACGAGCACGGGGCCGGACGCGGGCGTCACGCCCTGTCGCTCGAGAGTCATCACCGCGAGCATGGCGGTGAATCCGGCGGTGCCGATCGCGGCAGCCTGCTGTGCGGTGAGGCCATCGGGCAGGCGCACGAGGCTGGCGCCGTCGACGCGTGCCCGCTCGGCCAGGCCGCCATTCAGACGTTCGCCGAGCCCCGCCCCGTTCTGAATGACGGTGTCACCGGCGCTCCAGCGCGGGTCGGTGCTGCCGGTCACCACGCCGACGATGTCGATGCCGGCGATCAGCGGCCAGACGCGCACCACGCCGGGCTTGCCGCAGAGGGCAAGGCCATCCTTGTAGTTGATGCTCGAGAACTGAACGTCGATGGTGACGTCGCCCGGAGCGAGAGAGTCGTCATCGACGAGGTGTAGCCCCGCCGTCTGCTGGATGACGCCGGCGGCATCCGTCTCGGTGTCGACGACGATGGCGCGAAACTGCGACGGTGTGCTCATGCGCTCAGCCTAGGCGGCGCGTTGGCCCAGCACAGCGGAGCGGGCGTGTGCGGGGTCTGCGTCATCTCCGAAACAAAGGTGACTCAGACCTGCGGCTCCCCATAGACTCCGCTGAAGGGACAGCACGACACGGACGGGGACATGATGGACCAGCAACCGGGGGAGACCCCTCAGAATCCGGCTGAATCGGTGCCGCCGACAGGATCAGCGCCGGCGCCGACTCCTGCAGCATCGGCAGCAGGTCCAGCGCCATCAGCGGCACAACCCGCACCGGCGCCGACTGATACGAAGCCCTTCTTCTCGCGGCCTGGAGCCCTCCTCGGCTGCGCACTGGTGGTGGGTCTCCTCGGTGGCTTTCTCGGCGGCTACCTGGGCCAGTTGGCCGGCGCGAGTAGCGCCCCGACCTCCTCGGGAACACCCGGAGGGTCGGCAGGGACGGTCACCGGTTTCTGCGACGCTGCAACGGTAGCGGCGAGGGTTCTGCCCGCGATCGTCACCATCAATGTGGTCAGCAGTGCCGGCGGCGGGGTAGGAACCGGCTCGATCATTCGCGATGACGGCTACATCTTGACGAACAACCACGTCATTTCGGATGCCGCGAACGGCGCCACCATCATCGTCACGTTCAGCAACGGCCAGCAGGTGCCCGCGACGCTCATCGGCCGGTCTCCGCAAGCTGACATCGCTGTGGTGAAGGTCGACATCGGCTCGAAACTGCCGGCCGTCGCCATCGGCGACTCCGATATGCTCGCCGTCGGACAGCCCGTCGTGGCCCTCGGCGCCCCGCTCGGCCTGTCGAGCACCGTGACGGCAGGCATCGTGAGCGCTCTCGGCCGCGATGTGCCGGTGGCGAGCGATGACGGAGGCGCCGCGCTCCTGGCCGGTGCCATCCAGACCGATGCGGCCATCAACCCGGGCAATTCGGGCGGCGCGCTGGTGGACTGCAACGGTGCACAGATCGGCGTGAACTCGGCGATCGCGACAGTTCCCAACTCGGCGGGGCAAGCCGGCGGCGGAAGCGTCGGCATCGGCTTCGCTGTGCCGGTGAACCTCGCCATGTCGCTGGCCAACCAGCTGATCGACACCGGCAAGGTCTCGTACCCGTACTTCGGCATGCAGGTCGTCGCGATCCCGCAGGATGTCGCGGAGAAGTTCAACACCGAGCCCGGCTTGTTCGTTGAAGGGGTCACCCCGGGCGGACCGGCAGAGAAGGCGGGAATCCAGGCCGGCGACATCATCACCGCCCTCGACGGCCAGTCGGCCACCGACGTCGCAGCATTGACGCGGATCAAGCTGACGAAAAAGCCCGGCGACACCGTTGAGGTCAGCTACCTGCGCGGAACGGAGAAGGGCACGGCGACGGTCACGCTCGGCGAGGCGCCGTAGCGGCGCGCGTGCCGTCGCAGAGGGGGCGGGGCCGATGGCCTCGGCCCCTCTCGTCGTTGGGGCAAGCCGAATGCCGGCGCCGCGACCGCAGGCATCCGTTTCTCAGTGCTTGTGAACCTATACTTCGACCATGCCCGAGCAGCCGCGTGTTCTTGTTGCTGAAGACGACACTCGGCTCGCGCAGATGCTGCGAGACCTACTGACCGGGGAAGGTTACGAGGTCACCGTCGCGCATGACGGCCAGCGCGCGCTGCATGAGGGCCTGACCAACGAATTCGACGTGCTCCTGCTCGATCGCGGGCTGCCGGTGATTGAGGGACTTGACGTTCTCGGCAAGCTGCGCGCAAACGGAGTGGTGACACCTGCGCTGATTCTGTCAGCGCTCGGAAACCCGGCCGATCGCGTCGAGGGGCTGGACCGCGGTGCCGAAGACTACCTGTCGAAGCCGTTCGACATCGACGAACTTCTCGCCAGGCTGCGAGTTCTGCGCCGCCGGCTTACCTCGACGGTACCGGTGCTCAGAGTTCCCGGAGGGATGCTCGACACCGGCAGCAGGTCCGTCGCGCTCGACGACGGGAGCACCGTCACCCTGTCGGAACGCGAGGGAGATTTGCTGGAGCGGCTCGCTCGTCGTTCTGAGCAAGTCTTCTCCAGGGAAGACCTGCTGGTGACGGTCTTCGCCGACGCCGACGATGCGGGAGTTGTCGATACCTACGTGCACTACCTGCGCAAGAAACTCGGGCGCGGGATCATCGACACCGTGCGCGGTGTCGGCTATCGACTGGGCCGGTCGGCATGAACTCCCGGGATCTCGTTGAGTCGCGGCGTGCCGCTCGCCGGTTGGCTCTTCAATTCGCGGCACTCATCGTCGTTCTCTTCGCCGTTCTCGGCGCCGTCGTCTTCGCCATCGTGAGCGCAAGTCAGGCTGAGGCGACGCAGCGCAGTCTGGTTGCCGCGTCACTCATCGACTCGCCTCACGATGCACCGCCCGGAGTGTTCGTTGTCATGGTCGGCGATCACGGTGTTCAATCTTCCCCGGACTTGCCGAACGGGCTGCCAGACGAAGCGGCACTCCGCACGGTTGAAGGCTCGGGTGGCGAGGTACAGACCGCGCTGACCCTCGACGGGCAGGACTACGCTGTGCTCACGTCGCAGGGACAGAGGGGCATCAGCCAGGTGGCGGTCAGCCTCCACGAAAGCCAGGAGGAACTCGCACGGCTGGGCTGGGCCTTGGCCATTTCCGGCGTTCTTGCGGCTGTCGCCGCCGTTCTCATCTCAGCGTGGATGGCGCGCCGGGCCATGCGTCCGCTGGTCGAGGCGCTCGCTCTGCAGCGTCGTTTCGTGATGGATGCGAGTCACGAGCTGCGTACGCCGTTGACGCTGCTGAGCACCCGCGCCCAGATGCTCCGGCGGACGTTGCCGACGGCATCCGTGGACAGCTCGCCCCTCGCATCGGTCGCGTTACCTGCGCACGTTTCGTCGGCGTCTTCCGTCGACATCGCGGCGGCAGTTGAGGAGATCGTGCAGGACTCCCGAGTGCTCACCGAGATTCTCGAGGATCTCTTGATTGCGGCAGACCCACGTGAGGTCGCGCCCACGTCCCGGCTCGATCTTGTCGCCCTTGCTGACAATGCCGTGGCATTGCAGAGCCCTGAGGCAAAAAGGCGCGGGCTGCTGCTCGCGCGCGACGGCTCGCCCGGTCCGGTCGTCATTCAAGCGGCCGGAGTCTCGATCCAACGCCTCTTCACCGCACTCATCGCCAACGCACTCGATCACGCGAAGACTGAGGTGCACGTCGAGGTGAGTCGTTCAGGCTCGGATGCCCTGATCCGGGTGAGCGACGACGGCCCGGGTTTTGCGGCGGGGATGGACGCGGCGGCATTCGAACGATTCGCGTCGTCGCGCCCGGTCGTCGACGCGCCGAACCGCCCTCGGCACTACGGCCTCGGCTTGGCCTTGGTGGCAGAAGTGGCTGCCCGCTACGGAGGCAGGGTCAGCATCGAGCCAGCCGCCCATGGAAGCGGTGCCGTGGTGCTCGTGAGGCTGCGCGCCGGTTCGTAGGCAGCGCCGGTTCGTGAACGGCCCAGTGCGCGGAGCAGGGCAGATTCATAAGTTATGCCCCGAATTCTCCCAGCTGGTCTAAGAAAGTTGGAAGAAACCTGCCGGAGTGTGGTCTCTAGAGACGCACTGAATCCGAGAAGGGGAACTCCATGGCCACGCACGTGGTGACTGACAGACGTGCAGGCCGAGTGGGCCAGAGCATCACGTCCTGGCGGCCGAGAGTGCGCGGTTTGAGTGCGCCGGCGCAGCGTCGTCGTGCAGTGCTCGTTCGCGCCGTGCTCACCGCCGGCCTCGTCGGCGTGCTGCTCATGTGGTGGACAAGCACCGGCCCGAGTTCCGCGGCAACGCCAGCCGCACTCACTACCACCATCGGCGAGCTGAGCGGGATGCTCGGCGGGTATCTCGTCTGCGCCCAGGTGCTGCTCATCGCCCGGATTCCCTGGTTCGAAGCGTCGGTGGGGATGGACAAGCTGGTGCTCTGGCACCGCACACTCGGCACCGCCGTCATCCTCCTGATTGCAACGCACGTTGGATTCATGATCGTGGGCGGAATGCTCTTCGACCAGTCGACGCCCTGGGCAGAGATCGTCACGATTCTGACGAGTTACCCCGACATGCTCACGGCGCTGATCGGCACGATCGTCTTCTTCGTGGTGGGGCTCAGCAGCGCGCGACTGCTGCGCAATCGCCTGTCATATGAGGCGTGGTACTGGCTGCACATGACGACCTATGTCGCCATCTTCCTGACTTTCTTTCACCAGATCAGCGCAGGAGTGCACTTCGTGAGCAACCCCATCAATCGTGGGGTATGGATCCTGCTCTACCTCGGCACGGCGGCCGCGGTTCTGACCTGGCGCGTCGTCCTCCCCGTCGTCGTGGCCTGGCGTCAGCGGTTACGCGTCGATCGCGTCGTCATTGAGAACTCGGGAACGACCAGCGTGTGGTTCAGCGGAAAACGAATGGATGAGTTGGGCATCCGAGCGGGCAACTTCATGCTCTTCCGTTTCCTGTCGTGGGGGCATCTGCTGACTGCCCACCCCTATTCCATCTCCCGCATCCCGCAGGCCGGGGTGCTGCGCATCACTGTCGGTGCGCTGGGCGACCACTCGCGACGCATTCGGCAGCTGCGGCCAGGAACACTCGTCTTCGCTGAGGGGCCGTTCGGGCATTTCACGGCGGATCGAGCGAGTCGTACCCGAATCCTTTTGATCGCCGGCGGTGCGGGAATCGGCCCGATCTGTGCACTGGCTGAGGAGTTGACGGCCCGCGGCTACGGAGTGACGCTTCTCTATCGCGCCCATTCGGTCGAACATCTGGCTCTGTTGCCCGAACTCGCGCTCATGCCAGGTCTGAGACTGATTCCGGTGCTCGGGCGGCGCAACGAACTCGGCTACGACCCGCTCTCCGCGCAGGCGGTCGCTGCGCTTGTCCCCGATGTGAAAGATCGGGAGGTCTTCATCTGCGGCCCGGCCGGACTGGCGCTGCAAATGGAGTCGGTACTCCGCAGCCTGCGGGTTCCGATGCGTTTCATCCACCGCGAAGAACTGAGCCTGTCATGAGACTGAAGAAGTGGCGCGGCACCATGCTGTTCGCCGTGATTCTGACCACGATGGGACTCACCATCGGGCTGAAGCTCTACGGCACTGCCGATCTCGTCGGGGCTTCGGCATCGGGCACGACAACTTCGGCCGGCGTGGCACTGCCGTCGACCCCGCAGCCAACGGTCGCCTCGGCTCCGGTGCCCAGCGGGGCCGCGGTGACTCCGACTCCTGCGCCGAGCGCGACAGCAGCGACTCCCAGCGCGGCTGCGTCGGCCGGCGTCACCACAACGATCGACGGTCAGGTGGAGCAGACGCGGTACGGCCCCATTCAGGTCGCGGTCACCTTCGTCGACAGCACCATCACCGCAGTGACTGAGCTGCAGGCTCCGAGCAATGAGGGGCGAAGCGTGGAGATCAACCAGCAGGCCGCACCCCTTCTCGAGCAGGAAGTGCTGGCCTCGCAATCGGCGAACATCGACACCGTGTCCGGTGCGACGTACACCTCTGACGGCTACGCCCGATCGGTGCAATCAGCGATTGACCAACGATGAGACATGTTGAGACCGTGATGGGCATCCCGATGTCCGTGGACATCCGCGATGCCGGTGACCACGCTGATGCTGTTCGCGCTGCGTTCGACCTGCTGGCCGCCGCCGATCTGCGGTTCAGCTCGTATCGAGATGACAGCGAAGTGAGCGCCGTCAATCGCGGCCTCCTCGCGCCCGATCAGTACAGTGCTGATCTGCGGGAGGTGCTCGCCCTGGGCGCCGGGGCTCAGCGTGCGTCACGAGGCGCATTTTCTCTGCGACTGCCCGGCCAAAAACTCGACACCGACGGCGTGGTCAAGGGCTGGGCCGTGCAGAAGGCGGCAGATCTACTCGGCCAGGCCGGCGTTCGCGACTTCTGCTTCAACGCGGGCGGCGACGTCGTCGTGCGCGGTGCGCCCGAAAACGGGGCTCGGTGGAATGTGGGAGTGCGGTCGCCCTGGAACGCCGCCGAGATGCTGATGGTTCTGGCCGTCACCGATGGTGCGGTGGCCACGTCGGGCACCTACGAGCGCGGGAATCACGTCACCGACGGACGCACCGGCCTCGTTGCCGGGGAGCTGGTCAGCGTCACGGTGACTGCCGCCGACCTCTGCACCGCCGACATCCTGGCCACCGCTGTGTTCGCACTCGGCACTGATGGCTTGGCCTGGGGGTTGGAGAATGGCGCGGATGCCGTCATTGCGATCACGCATGACTGTCGCGTTCTGCAGGCGGGCACGGTTCCGTTCGCCGAACCTGTCCCCACATTCCTTCGCCGAACTTGACTGTTCCGGTCGAGGCGCTCCGTTTCGCCGCACAAACTCGACCGCAGGTGTCAATCTCGACGGGCGCGTTATCGTGCGCCTGATGGCGATTGAGGAAGTCAGGCAGGGTGGCGGATGCCCCGGGAGAGGAGCATTGCCCAGGACTCCGGGATATCCTCGATGCGCGCGGTGACGATCAGATGGCACAGCTGACCGTCAGCAATGAAGTGCTGCACCGCATCGTCGCTGCCGCCGGACCGTCGAGCTTGACCGTTTCGGTCGAGGTGCCCTGGTACACCGCTCGGACTCGACCGCAAGGGGTCGATCTCGGTGGCGCATCCGTCGATTCGGATTCGAGACTGCGTCACGGGGCTCGACAGGGTCGACCAACGAGGTCTAGGTGACGTCCTTTTTCCAGCTGGAGAAGTAGCCGCCGAGGCCGGCTGCTGCGGCATACGCTAGCAACACGAGACCACCCTGCCACCAGTCGAGTGAGGCCGCCGAACTGCTCGATGCGCTCGCGATCGTGAAGAAACTGGCGCCGACCAGGGCATCGGATGCCGCACCCGGCAAGAACTGGCCAATGCCGGCGGTGACCTCGGTGAACGAGGAAGCGAGGCGCAGCAGCGGCTCGACGAACTGCGTGAAAGCCAGCACGATCACAATTGTCGCGACCTGATTCGGCACAAGTACGCCGAGACCGACGCCGATCGTCGCCCAGAGGGCCATCGCGAGCATCGCTCGGCCGACGAGCGCCCAGGTCGCGCTGTCACCGAGCTGCGGGTCGATGCCGAAGCCGTTCATCACGAGCGCGCCGATGCCGACGGATGCCGCCAGGGCGATCGCCCCGTATGCCGCGCCGACGACGAACATGCTGACGCCCTTCGCACCGAGCACTCCGAGGCGGCGTGGGTTTGCGAGGAACGTCGGGGTGAGGGTCTGGTGTCGGAACTCGCCCGTTGTGGCCAGTGCCCCGATCAGGACAGGAAAGACGTATCCGACCGACGACGCGAAGCTGTAGATGAGCGGGGGCAGGCTTTCGGCGGGCGGGGCCCCACCGCCCGTGCCGCCGGCGCCGGGACCGATGGCCCCGGTGTTGATGCCTCCGAAGAGAGCCGAGAGTCCGCCGGCCAGCAGCGCAATGTAGAAGAAGAGAACGAGGGCGAGAAGCCACCACATCCGCGTCGTGAGGATTTTGGCGAATTCGGCGGCAATGGAGCGCAGAAAGACGATCACAGCGAGTCACCTCCGCCGACGAGAGCAAGGAACGAGTCTTCGAGACCCGATTTCTGCCGATGCAGAACACTGATTTCGACCCCCGCCGCGAAGGCGAGATGGCCGATTCTGCCCGGGTTGGCCTCGGCGACGAGGAGCCCGGTGCGGCCGAGCGCGAAGCTGAGACCGGCGGCGGAGAGGGCGGCCGATAAGGCGTCGCGATCGGGGGAGTCGACGATCACCTGCGGGGCGACCTCTGAGTCGAGACTGGCGAGCGGCCCCCGGTGCACCAGGTGCCCCTTCGCGATGATGACGACATCATCGACGCTCTGCTGCACTTCCGACAGCAGATGCGAGCTGACCAGTACCGTGCGCCCTTCAGCGGCCATGGTGCGCAGAAACCCGCGGATCCATTTGATGCCCTCCGGGTCGAGGCCGTTGATCGGCTCGTCGAGCACGAGCACGCCCGGGTCGCCGAGCAGCGCGAAGGCGAGCCCGAGGCGCTGGCGCATGCCGAGCGAGTAGCCGCCGACCCGGCGGGAGGCATAGTCGCCGAGCCCGACCAGGTTCAGCACCTCGGTCACCCGAGTGGACGGGAGGCCGGCAGCGATGGCGTAGATGTTGAGGTGGTTGAAAGCCGTGCGACCCGGGTGAAAACTTGCCGCTTCGAGTGCAGCGCCCACCGTTGCAAGGGGCTGGGCCAGGTCACGGTAGCGGATGCCGCCAAAGGTGGCTGTTCCGCTCGTGGGAGCGACAAGTCCGAGCAGGATGCGCAACGTTGTCGTCTTACCCGCCCCATTCGGGCCGAGGAACCCGGTGACTTTGCCTGGCTCGACGGTGAACGACAGATCGTTGACCGCGGCGACAGCGCCGAACTTCTTCGTGATGTTGCTGAACTCGATGACAGCGCCCGTCGGCATCCGTTTCCCCTCAATCGTTGACACCACCCTATGGGCGGCAGGCGCCCTCGGGCGGGAGGCAGGGCGGTTCGCGAACCTTGGGGCCGACCGGTGCGCGAACTAGCATGGCGTTATGCCAGACGAGGCAGAAGCACCTGCCAACATCACTCAGACGAGTCAGCCGCCGCTGGGCGGGCCGCCGTTGGGTCAGCCGCGCGAGCCCGCCAAAATCCAGGCCGGCGCCGGGCGACCCCCGACGAGTTCGGCGCTCGACACCTTCTTCTTCATCTTCGCCGGTGCCGCTTCGGTCTGGCTGGCGGTGCTCGTGTTCGAGGAGAGCTTCTCCTGGGGCTGGGGCGTTGTCTGGGTCATCATCATTTTCTGGGTGCTCAGCGCCTACCTCGTGTTGCCGCGCTTGCACCGCATCCTGACGCGCATCTACCTGCCCGACTATTTCATCGGGCGTGCGCGCACGAGCGACGGCTTGCTCGGTGACCCGGTCAACCTGGCGCTCACCGGCACCGAAGCGCAACTTCATCAGGTCCTGACCGAGGCAGGATGGACGCGCGCCGACGACATCACCGCCGCCTCGACGCGTCGCATCATCACGTCGACCCTCTCGCGCCGCAGCTACGACGAAGCCCCGGTGAGCCCGCTGCTGTTGTTCGACCGGCAGCAAGATTTCGCCTATCAGCAGGAGGTCGCCGGCAATCCGGCGAAGCGGCATCACGTGCGGTTCTGGCGTTGCCCCGACGGCTGGGCGCTGCCCGGCGGCGGCCGCGTCGACTGGCTCGCCGCTGGAACCTTCGACAAGCGCGTCGGATTCTCGCTGTTCACCCTGCAGATCACCCACAAGATCGACGAGAACACCGACATCGAGCGCGACCACATCGTCGCCAGCCTCAGCGCGGCCGATCCGGCGGTGAGCGTCGCGGTGATCCGCGACTTCTCGACCGGATACCACTCGCGCAACGGCGGGGGCGACTCGATCGAGACGGATGGCGACCTGCCGGTGATCAACCTGCGCGACGTGCAGGTGACGGATGCGGCCCCGCCGGCCGCGGCATCCGGTGCGGTCAAAAAACCGCAGGCAATCGTCGTCGGAGCCGCACTGATGGGCGCCCGGGTGCTCGCCGGGCTGCTCTTCATCGGGGTGACTGCCGTGAACTGGCGTGAAGTCGCGGACTCACTTGACGTAGACCTCGGTCGATCGGGAATCACGGGTGCCGCAGCCCACGACCTGGTGCTCGCGACTGTGCTCATTGTCTACGGTCTTGCCCTGCTGGCTTATCTCGTCGTGGCCTGGTTCGTGTTCGTCGGTCACAACTGGGCCAGGGTGACGGCCATGGCCATGGCGACGATCAGCATCGTGATTCAGCTCGCCAGTTCGTTGACCGACGGGGTCGCGATCACCCTGCGCACGACGCTGGTGAGCCTGGCCCTCGACATCCTGATTTTGCTGGCGCTCTCGGCTTCGTCGGCGCGCACCTATGCGCGAAGGCGACGTGAACGCTAAATATTGACGCGAAACTGCAGTTGTCAGACGCTCAGGGCGCGGGAAGCTCCGACAACTGCAGGTTCGCGTGAGACGTGCGAAGGGTGCGGCGGCTAGAGGGCAGCGGCAGCGGCGTGCGCGGCGCAGGCCGGGGGAGACGCTTCGACGCACGACTCGCAGACCACAAGCTGCTCCCGGCACGAGAGGTCGCGGCAGTTGAGCATGTTCTTGGTCGGCTCGGCGCAGACCGCGCAGCGACCGATCACCTCGGTGTTGTCGCTGAAGTCGACGGACATCCGCTGGTCGAAAACGTAGAGCGAGCCGTCCCACAGGCCGGTGTCGCCGTATGCCTCGCCGTAACGCACGATGCCACCGTCGAGCTGGTAGACCTCGCCGAATCCGCGCGCCTTCATCAGGCCGCTGAGCACCTCACAGCGGATGCCGCCGGTGCAGTAGGTGACGACCGGCTTGTCTTTGAGGTGGTCGTATTTGCCGCTGTCGAGTTCGGCCACGAAGTCGCGGGTGGTGGCGACATCCGGAACGACCGCGTTCTTGAACTTGCCGATCTCGGCCTCGAACGCGTTGCGGCCGTCGAAGAAGACCACGTCGTCGCCGCGCTCGGCGACGAGTTCGTGCAGCTCGGCCGGGGCCAGTTTCGTGCCGCCGTCGATCACGCCGGTGTCGTCGACGCGCAACTCACCGGGAGCTCCGAAGCTGACGATCTCGTCGCGCACCTTGACCACAAGTCGCGGAAAGTCGAGGCTGAGCCCGGCCTCGTCGAGCCCGGTTCCTTCGCTCCACTTGAAGTCGATGTTCTTGAACGCCGGGTAGTCCCGAGTCTTGCGCACGTAGCGCTTGAGCGCGGGCAGATCGCCGCCGAGCGTGCCGTTCAGGCCATCCTTCGAGATCAGGATGCGTCCGCGCAGGCCCAATCCCTCACAGAGGTCGCGCTGCCAGAGGCGCACGGCGTCGGGGTCGTTCAACGGCGCGAACACGTAATAGAGCAGAATCTTCGGGATGGCCACCCGCTCATTTTACGCGGGCCTGTCTGGGTGCCGACGGGGCGCATCCGTGCCGCTGCCCACCTGGTCGCGCAAGAATCCGACCCGCGAGTTGTCAGAGATGGCCCCTTGAACGCGCGCGAAGGGGCCATCTGTGACAACTCGCGGAGATATCTCGCGGCCTTGTTGCGACGGTTCAGACGTAGGCTGCTGGCAAGAGAAGGAGGTCAGCGATGACCGATGCAGATCCACTCGCCCGATTCGGCGAAGTACCACTCTTCAACCTCACGAGCAGCGACCTGACCGACGGGCAACCGCTGGCCGCAGCACAGTATGGCGCGGGTTCGGGCGGCGACGATCGTTCGCCGGCCCTGTCGTGGTCAGGGTTTCCGGCGAAGACGGCGAGCTTCGCCCTGACCGCGTATGACCCGGATGCTCCGACCGGGTCAGGATTCTGGCACTGGGCCGTCTTCAACATCCCCGTGTCGGTGACGGCGCTGGCGGCTGGTGCCGGAAGCCCGAGAAGCCCGTTGCTGCCCGCCGAGGCGACAACACTGCCGAACGAGACGCGCCAGAGCAACTTCATCGGCGCCGGCCCGCCGGAAGGAACCGGGGTGCACCGCTACCAATTCATCGTGCATGCCGTCGACGTAGCCCACCTGCGCATCGATCCCGAATCGACGCCTGCCGTGTTGGGGTTCAACCTGCATTTCCACACGCTGGCCCGCGCCGTGCTCACCGGAACAGGAGAGTTCGACCCACAGCGCCGCTGAACCGCTGCGGCGCCTCGCCGCTCCCAGCTTCAGCGGGTCTCCTCTCAGCGCGTGCACGGATGCGCACCGTACAGTTGAGGGAATGTCACAAACGCTCATCGCCCCTCTCCACGCTCCCGCAGCACCGCGCACCCCTTCACAGTGGACGGGTTTGTCCCGAGTTCCGGTGTGGGCGTGGCGGGCGCTGATGACGCGACTCGAGTCCGGCGAACTGCACAAGTTCAACGCGGAACCGATTGACACCGTCGACTACCACCTCGACATTGACTACGTGGGTGACGGCATCCGTGACCACAAGCTTGACGTGCTGGTGCCGCACGATCTGACAGCGCCCCTCCCCGTCTACGTCTACTTTCATGGCGGAGGGTGGACCTCCGGTGACAAAGCGCCACTCACCAAATACGCGGCGAGTCAGGCGCAAGACGGCATGGTCGTCGTGAACGTCAACTACCGGATGGCGAGTCGGCTCAACGACTTCACGCATATGCTCGAAGACGGCCACTCGGTGCTCGACTGGGTGTCACGCAACATCGCCGAGTTCGGCGGAGACGCCACCCGCATCGTGCTTGGCGGCGACTCGGCTGGGGGTCACATCGCCGCGCTGCTCACCGCGACGGCCTACGACGATGATCTCGCCGCGCACTACGACATCCGCCCGCAGATCGACAAGCAGCACCTGCGCGGCCTCGTGCAGCACTGCAGCATGGCCGACTTCTCTGTGATCTTCGATCGCGGCTTCATTCTCAGTCGCAACTTCTTGCGGATGCTGCTGCCCGGTCGCGGTCGCGGACAGTCGCTGAAGGCCGCCGCCCGGTTCTTGTCGCCGATTGAGTGGCTCGACAAGGGTTTTCCGCCCGTGTTTCTCACCACCTCGGAGCGCGACTTCTTCTACCAGTCGAACATGAACTTCGTCGAGGCAATGCGTCGGCGTGCGCTGCCCATTGACACGTTGATCTACTCGCGTGACCGCGTGAATGCCAAGCACACCTGGCAGCAGGATGCGAAGCATCCCGAATCGCAGGAGGTCTACCGTCGTCTCGGTGCCTTCGTGCGTCGCGTTGCCGCCGCCCCCGCGGCTGCGCTGTCGACCGGGGCCCACCCCGTTGCGATGGCCGCGTAGAGCGCGTCAGGACTTCGCGCCGGTCACCGCCAGCACGCCGCCGAGGCCGATCATCATGACGCCGCCGGTGGCCGAGAGGCCTTCCAGGCGCTTCGGCGATGCGGCGAACCAGTCGCGCGCCGTGCCGGCGGCCAACGCCCAGACGCTGTCACCGAGCACGGCGAGCACGACGAAGACGAGCCCCAGCGTCGCGAGTTGCATCGGCACCGCGCCCGCCTGGTAGTCGACGAATTGCGGCAGAACCGCCACGAAGAACACGAGTGATTTCGGGTTGGTCAGGCCAACCACGAAGCCTTCCGCGAGCAGGCGCCACTTCGATTTGCGCGTGACGCTGACCCCGATGTCGGTGGCAATCGTGCGGCGATGACGGATCGCCTGCACTCCGAGATAGACGATGTAGACGGCACCGGCGAACTTGATGATCGTGAACAGCACGATCGATTGGGTCACGATCACGCCGAGTCCGAGCGCAACAGCGGCGACGGCCGGCAGGAGGCCGAGCGCATTGCCGAGCACGCTGAGAAATCCGCCGATGCGTCCGAGCGCCAACGAGCGCCCGATCACGAATAGCACTGACGGACCCGGAAGCGCGATGAGGGCGATGGATGCCAGCGAAAACGTCAGAAGATTGGTCAACGGAACCATGGCAAAACGCTACTGCACAGCCCGGTTGCCGTCACGTGAAATCTGCGTCAGGCATCTTCACAGAAATCGAGCATCGCCAAGACGGCCCGGAACTGCTTGACTGGCGTTTCGAGTACCGCTGTCGCTGACGCAGTCGTCAGTGGCGATGATCGTCTCGAGAGTGAGGGGAGATCATGACCAACGTCACGACCGAAGATGCCGCCCAGCCGGTGATCTACAAGGGTTTGGCCGGCGTTCCGGTGGACTACACCGCGATCTCCAAGGTGAATGGCGACACGAATTCGCTGCTCTACCGGGGCTTCGCCGTGCAAGATCTCGCTGCGAGGTGCAGCTTCGAAGAGGTGGCCTACCTGCTCTGGCAGGGCGAGCTGCCCGATGAACGGCAGCTGGCCGAGTTCGAGACCCGTGAACGTTCGCTGCGTCACCTCGACCACGTTGTGCGCCGGGTGATCGACGAGCTTCCGACGACGGCGCATCCGATGGACGTCTTGCGCACCGCGGTCAGTGTGATTGGCGCGCGCGACCCCTCAGCAGCGGATGCCTCGCCAGAGGCCAACCTCGACAAGGCCATGCGGCTCTACGCCCAGCTGCCGGCGATCGTCGCCTATGACCAGCGCCGTCGTCACGGCCTCGAGCTGGTCGAGCCGCGCGATGACCTGAGTTACTCGGCAAACTTTTTGTTCATGGTCTTCGGTGATGTCGCAGATCTCGAGGTGGTCAGCGCGTTCGACGTGTCGATGATTCTCTACGCCGAGCACTCGTTCAACGCCTCCACCTTCACTGCCCGGGTGATCACCTCGACGCTCTCCGACCTGTATTCAGCCGTGACCGGCGCGATCGGTGCGCTCAAAGGGCCCCTGCACGGCGGCGCCAACGAGGCGGTCATGCACACTTTTGAGGAGATCAAGACGGCCGACCGGGTGAGCGCCTGGCTCGACGACGCCCTTGCCAACAAGCACAAGATCATGGGCTTCGGCCATCGGGTCTACAAGAACGGCGACTCACGGGTGCCGACCATGCGTGCCGCGATGGAGTCGATGCTCGTGCACTTCGACCGACCAGACCTCCTCGAGCTCTATGTGGAGTTGGAGGCCGACATGGGAGCGCGCAAAAATATCAAGCCGAACCTCGACTATCCGGCGGGCCCGACCTATCACGTGATGGGATTCGACACTGCGACTTTTACCCCGCTTTTCGTCGCGAGCCGGGTGGTCGGCTGGACGGCCCATGTGATGGAGCAGTTGACGGCCAACGCTTTGATTCGCCCGCTCTCCGTGTATAACGGGGCGCCGCAGCGCGAATTGCCGCTGTAGTTCGCTTTCGGTCACAGCGTTCTTGCTCGCCCCGTGAACGGAGGTCAGGGGTCTGAGTGGCGCCAGAGGCACCCCTAGAACGGGTGCCGGAACTTATGGGGGATGCCCGAGAATCGAGCAGTAGCAGGTGTTTTGCTCTGCCAGACTTCCGATTGTTCACGACTATTCAGTCGTGCAATTTTCGTCACCGACTCGGGGGAACCAGTGATCCGACCCTTCAGCCGTGCCAAAAAGATTGTGGCGGCTGTGACCGCCGCCACGCTCTTTGGCTCGCTTCTTGCGGCCAGCGCCGCAGCACCTGCTTTTGCCACGTCTGACGACGTATCTGCAACCCCGCCGAGCGTGGCCGGTGTCGGTCCGGTGCTCAGCGGCAGCGTGACGACGGATGCGGGTGATGCCGCTGTCGGCATCGCCGTGCGCGCTTTCTTGGATGCTGCGACCGAGCCGGTTGTTGCGACGACGGATGATTCGGGCGCGTTCGCGTTCGACGCTGCGCAGCTGTCCGTCGGCAGCTATTCAGTGGAGTTCGCCGACGAGAGCGGTGTGTTCGCGACCGAATGGTGGCAGGATGCTGCGACGCGCGCCGACGCTGCGCCGGTTGTCATCGATAGCGTCGAATCCGAGTATCTGGTAGCGAACGTTGCGCGGAGTGCCTCAACCTCGCCCGATGCCGGCGTCGAAACTCCCGGTGAGCCGACGACCGAACCATCGACGGAGCCGACGGCCGAGCCGACCGGGGAACCGACGGCCGAGCCGACTGTGGAGCCGACGACGGAACCGACGACGGAACCGACGGCGGAGCCGTCTGCGGAGCCAACTGCGGAGCCGACGACGGAACCGACGGCCGAGCCGACTGTGGAGCCGACGGCCAAGCCGACGGCCAAGCCGTCGATCAAATCAGACAAGCCATCCGCGACGCCCCTTGCTGCTTCTACAGCGACGATCTCCGGTACCGTCAAGGACTCAGCGGGAAAAGTGGTCGAGAACGCCTACGTCTCCACGTACCTCCAGAACCCGGAAAGCACCTATCCCACGTGGATTGACTCAGCTTCGACCAATGCGTCGGGCAAGTACTCGATCACGGGTCTTGCTGCGGGCAGCTACACCCTGGAGTTCAGCAGTAGCTCAAATTACATCACTGAGTGGTGGAGCAACGCGGCGTCCTCTGAGAAGGCCACGTATTTCACGCTTGCCGCCGGAGCATCGACGACGAAAGATGCAGCTCTAGTCAAGGGGGCGACGATCTCCGGCACGGTGAAGAACGCGTCTGGTGCTGCAATTTCAGGGGTCTTTGTCTATGCCTCGCCGAAGACCGGTTATCAGGGCGGGAGTGCCACGACGAGTTCGACAGGTAAGTATTCGATCAATGGCCTGGCCGCAGGAAGTTACACGCTGCAGTTCAACGGCAATTCGACGTACGCGCCGGAGTGGTGGAGCAACGCGATATCCAGCGACAATGCGACGTACTTCACGCTTGCCGCAGGGGCATCGACGACGAAAGACGCCTCGCTGGCGAAGGGATCGACGATCTCCGGCACGGTGAAGAACGCAGCGGGAACGGGTATCGCCGGTGTTTCTGTGTATGCATCGAGCAAGACTTCAGACGCGTATGGCTCGGCGACGACGAGTTCGTCGGGCACGTACTCGATGACGGGACTGGCTGCGGGCAGTTACACGCTCTCGTTCACGGCCTCTGGCTACGTGTCGGAGTGGTGGAGTAACGTCACGAGCTACGACAAGCGCACCTTCTTCGCAGTGGCGGCGGGTGCGTCACTGACGAGGGATGCTGAGCTCGCCAAGGGGGCGACGATCTCCGGCATCGTCAAAAATTCTTCGGGCACAGCGATCACGGGGGTCAACGTCACAGCCTCGTTGAAAGTGAAGGACTCGCTCTATCCCGCATGGGCCGGCTATGCCACGACCGATGGGTCGGGCAAATACTCGATCACCGGTCTTGCTGCTGGCAGCTACACGCTGCAATTCAGCAGCAGCTCGAATTATGTATCGGAGTGGTGGAGCAACGCTGCGTCTTCAGACAAGGCCAGCTACTTTGCGCTCGCCACTGGGGCATCCGCGACGAAGGATGCCGCCTTGGCGAAGGGCGCGACAGTCTCCGGCACCGTGAAGAACGCCGCCGGCACGGGTATTGCTGGAGTTTCGGTGAATGCATCGAGCAAGACCGGCCAGTATGGCTCTGCGACGACGAGTTCGTCTGGCACGTATTCGATGACGGGCCTTGCTGCTGGTAGCTACACGCTGCAGTTCAGCAGCACCTCGAATTATGTGCCGGAGTGGTGGAGCAACGCCTTGTCTCTTGGCAAGGCGACGTATTTCGCGCTTACCGCAGGCGCATCCACGACGAAGGACGCCGCCCTGGCGAAGGGGGCGACGATCTCTGGCACAGTGAAGAACTCGGCCGGTGCGGGCATTGCTGGAGTTTCGGTGAATGCATCGAGCAAGACCGGCCAGTATGGCTATGCGACGACGAGTTCGTCTGGCAAGTATTCGATCACGGGTCTTGCCGCTGGTAGCTACACGCTGCAGTTCAGCAGCACCTCGAATTATGTGCCGGAGTGGTGGAGCAACGCGGCGTCGTCTCAGAACGCGACGTATTTCGGGCTGGCCGCAGGGGCGTCAACCACGAGAGACGCTGCCTTGGCGAAGGGCGCGACGATCTCCGGCACAGTGAAGAATGCTTCGGGTGCAGCACTGTCGGGGGTCTCCGTCTCTGCCTCACCGAAAACCGGCTACATGGGTGGGTACGCGACGACCAACTCGTCAGGCACGTACTCGATCGTCGGCCTCGCGGCAGGCAGCTACACGCTCTCATTCTCTGCACCTGGCCATGTCTCAGAATGGTGGGGCAACGTCACGAGCTATGACAAGCGCACATACTTTGCGTTGGCGGCGGCTGCGTCGACGACACGAGATGTGACTTTGGCCAAGGGTGCGATCGTCACCGGCGTCGTGAAGAACTCCGCCGGAAAGGGCATCGGCGGAGCGTGGGTGACGGTCTACGCGAAGGGCGCCGACGGTAAACCTGAGTACAGGGGGAGCAGCGGCACGGACGCCACCGGAAGGTATTCGATTAATACTTTGTCGGCGGGTAGCTACACGTTGGAATTCAACGGCAACACCTATGCCCGCGAGTGGTGGTCGAACGCCGAATCGAGCGCGACGGCAACCTACTTCTCACTCGCGACCGGCGCATCGACGACGCGGAACGCCGGTCTCAGCACCGGCGGTTCGTTGAGCGGAACCGTGACCGGAAAAACGGGCAGGACGATCGCGCCGACCCGGGCCACCATTGAGGCATACAACACGTCGGGGCATTTGGTCGCCACGACGTGGGCGGGTTCAGTCAGCGGGGAGTACCTCATCACCGGGCTGAAGCCCGGCAACTACCGTCTGAAGTTCATCTCGGTCGTTTCCACCGGTGAAGATTCGGTGAAGAGTGGACCGTTCATCACCGAGTACTGGAACAACAAGAGCAGTCTGGCCTCGGCGAACGTCGCCACGGTGGCCGCGGGCAAGACCAAGACAGGCGTCAACGTTGAACTCGCCGCGAAGCACACGCTGAAGACGGCGACTCCGAAGGTGTCCGGCACGGTCGCGATCGGCAAGGCTCTGAAGGTGACCACCGGAACCTGGACGTCGGGCACGAAATTCAGCTACCGATGGCTGGCCGATGGCAAGGCGATCAGTGGCGCGACGAAGTCAACCTTCACGATCACGTCGGCTCAGAAGGGCAAGGCGCTCTCGGTGAAGGTCACCGGCGCGAAGACCAACTATCTGACGGTGTCGAAGACCTCGGCGAAGACAGCGAAGGTCGCTCGCTAAACCCGAGCGACGTGTGTGACTGCAACGGGCCGGGGGTCGCCACTGGGCGGCATCCGGCCCGTTGCGCTTGTCGCGACCCTGCAAAGATTGCTGCGCAGCGCGACGGATGCCTGTGCGCGTCGGCAAGAGATGCGGGATCCGGCGTCGGTGGCCCTAGCATCGCAGGGTGCATATGTTCTTTCGAACTCTCCTTCACCTTGTACGGTCGCGCTTCGGCCCGCGCCTCGGCCACTACGACGTGGCTCGAACCCGGTTCATCACGCTGCCGACCGACCAGGACATCCTGCGCCACATGAACAACGGCGTGTACCTGTCGATCATGGACGTCGCCCGCTTCGACATGCTCGTGCGCAACGGGGTCTGGGAGATCTTCAAGCAGCGCGGCTGGTACCCGGTCGTGGTCAGTGAGACGATCAGTTTTCGCAAGTCCCTGCAGATGTGGCAGAAGTTCACGATTGAGTCGCGCATCCTTGGCTTCGACGAGAAGGCCGTCTATGTCGAGCAGCGGTTTGTGCGCCCGGATGCCGAGGGCAACCCCGAGATCTATGCGCAGGGTTTCATTCGTGGCCGGTTTCTGAAGCGCAGCGGTGGTGTCGTCTCGATCGATGAGCTTCTCGAGGCAATCGGTGAGCCGCCCGCGTCGGTGACGGTTGCGGACTGGCTGCTTGCCTGGAGCGACGACGTCACTCTGCCGCCGACGCGTGCGACAGCTCCGAGCATCTGGCAGTAGTCGCGTAAGAAAATGGGAAGCCAGGAGTCTCTTTCAGTGTGACTAGTAGATTTGGCGCCATGAGCCAGCGACCCCCTCGATCGAGCGCGGGCGCCGAGCCGCCCCACAAGCTTGACGAGCAGGGCGATTCCGAGCTGGTCGACCTCGTTCGCGAGGGCAACAAGCAGGCGTTCGGCGTGCTCTGGCAGCGGCACGCCGGGCCAGGCAAGGCAGTGGCCAGAGCTTTTTCGGCCTCGATGGATCCCGACGACCTCGTCGCCGAATCGTTCACCAAGATCTTTCATTCGATTCAGTCGGGCAAAGGCCCGACCACCGCGTTTCGGGCCTACCTGTTCACGACGATTCGCAACACCGCGGCGTCGTGGGGTCGTTCGTCGAAGGAATCATCGACTGACGAACTCGATGAACTGGCTGGACCGACATCCCTGGAGGACGAGTCGCTTGCGGCGCTTGACCGCAGCCTGACGGCCACCGCGTTCCGTTCCCTGCCGACTCGGTGGCAGGAGGTGCTCTGGTACACCGAGGTTGAAGGGCTGACGGCACAGCAGGTCGCACCGCTGCTCGGGATGAAAGCCAACGCCGTCTACGCCCTGGGCTTTCGGGCCAGGGAAGGGTTGCGCCAAGCCTGGATTCAGGCTCATATTTCGTCGGTGCCGGAGAATTCGGAATGCCGCTGGTCGATCGAACGGCTCGGCGGCCACGCACGTGGAGCGTTGGCGTCCCGCGATCAGAGCCGCCTCGACGATCACCTCGCCGAATGCAACCGGTGCACCATCATCGCCTCGGAAGCGCACGAGGTC
Organism: Glaciibacter kafniensis; assembly: GCF_039538945.1. NCBI lineage: Bacteria > Bacillati > Actinomycetota > Actinomycetes > Micrococcales > Microbacteriaceae > Glaciibacter > Glaciibacter kafniensis. The sequence goes on from NZ_BAABCN010000015.1 coordinate 96,263, forward strand.
GGGTCCCGTCTCGCGCTGATCCTGCTCCCACTCGTTGCAGGCGTCGGCGGCGCCGCGGCCTACACGGCGTGGAACCAGACGAACGGGGCGTCGTCACTCCTCGCCGCGCTTGAACCGGTCGGTCCGCCGCCCGCGGTGGTGTCGGCATCCTTCGCTAAGCCGGCGAAATCCCTCTCGACTGGAGCCACTGTCGCGCTCGTTGCCGTGGTCACACTGGGGTTGGCAGGCGGCGCCGCACTGATCGTTCCGGCACTGATCAATTCAGCGAGCGATGAGCAGACGCTCGCCCAGACCGTTGACCCTCCGGCCCTCGCGCCAACCGATGAGACGGATGCGGCGGCGCCCGAGATCGCGCAGCCAGAGATCGCGCTGCCCGAGATCACGGTTCCGCCTGTTGTCGAGTTGCTCGTGCCGCCGGCGCCGAGCGAACCTGTGACTGCGCCCAACCCGCCTGCGCCTCGCCCCGCACCGAACCCGGCACCGATTCCAACAGCGGCTCCGATACCTGTGCCGACTCCGACGTCGGAGCCGACACCAACGCCGGACCCTCCCGTGACTCCGACGCCGACCCCCACGCCGACTGCGCCACCGATAACACCGCCGACGACGCCTCCGGTGGTTCCGAATCCGTCGGTGCCGATCGTGAATTCACCGGTCGCAGATGCCGAGCTCAACACGTCTACCGTGAATATGAGCGGCACCGGAGCCCCCGGAAATACAGTGCTTGTCACCATCGAACCTCCCTCTGCGGAAGGACCGTTCAGCGCGACAATCGACGCGACCGGGCACTGGAACGCCGCCGTCGGGCCGCTTCCTGACGGAAGACACGCTTTGACCGTTGTTCAAAGCACGCCTACGGGCGAGACATCGAACCCCCTCTCGCAGAGCGTGACCATTGACACCGTCGCGCTACCGCCGACCGGAACGATCACAAAGGACCCAGGCGATCGCTTTGTTCCCTCGCTTGAGGGTCACGCCGAAGCGAACGCCACTGTCGAGGTCTTGAATAGTGCCGGTGACGTGATCGACGAGACGACAGCGGATGCCGCGGGGGTGTGGGCGATCGATGCGGTCGCCGGACTCGGATTCGGCACACAAACTATTGCAGTACGACAGATCGACACGGCAGGCAATGTCTCGCCGCTGACCTCTCCCAAGACAGTGACGCTGAGGCAGATTTCGATTGCCTGGCCCCTCGAGGGCGCATCGGTGGGAACCTCGGTCAATGTCGACATTGTGGGCGATCCTGGCATCGCCTTCCAAGCCCTGCTCGATGGCGTTCCGACGGGAAACCCACACTCGATCAACCCAGATGGAACGTGGTCAGGCCGTTTGACCCTGCCCGTTGGGATGGAATACGGAGATCATGTACTGAGCGTGCGCTACGCGGACGACGAGGATCACCCGACACGTTTCGGCCCGGAGGCCACGGTCAACTTCGTCGCCGTCGACCCGGCCGATGGGCCTCCGTCTTCCTCCGGACCGCTTCCCCCGGCCTAGTCGAGACCCGCACGCCGTCAGGCGAAACCAAATACGGGTCGCCGCGACCCGAAACTGAGCATTTCTTCTCTGCGTGACCAGTAGATTGGGCTCTATGGGGGACGAGAAGACGCGAATTACGGCGCGCTCTCACTCTCCCCGAAAACTCGACGCTCAGGCCGATGGCGAGCTGGTTGAGCTTGTTCGCAAGGGTAACACCGAGGCGTTCGGTGTGCTCTGGGAGCGACATGCCGAGCCGGGCAAAGCAGTGGCGCGCGGGTACTCGGCCTCGCAGGATCCCGACGACCTCGTCGCCGAAGCGTTTACCAAAATCTTTCAGTCGATTCGTTCGGGCAAAGGCCCGACAACGGCATTTCGGGCCTATCTGTTCACGACGATTCGCAATGTGTCGGCGTCGTGGGGGCGTTCGTCGAAGGAGTCCTCGACCGACGAACTCGATGATCTGGTCGACCCGAAGACCCTTGAGGACGAGTCGCTTGCGGCGCTTGACCGCAGCTTGACGGCCAACGCGTTTCGCTCCCTGCCCACACGGTGGCAGGAAGCGCTCTGGTACAGCGAAGTTGAAGGCATGACCGTGCAGCAGATTGGGCCGCTGCTCGGGATGAAGCCCAACGCCGTCTCCGCGTTGACCTTTCGAGCGAGGGAAGGCTTGCGCCAGGCCTGGATTCAGGCCCATATTTCATCGGTACCGGAGAATTCGGACTGCCGTTGGTCGATCGACCGGCTCGGCAGTCACGCACGTGGAGCCTTGGGACCCCGGGAGCAACGCCGCCTGGACATCCATCTGGCGGAGTGTGGTCGGTGCTCGATCATCGCGTCGGAGGCGCAAGAGGTGGGCAGCCGTCTCGCGCTGATTCTGCTGCCGCTCGCTGCGGGAATCGGCGGGGCCTCCGCCTACTTGACCTGGCGTCAGACCGAAGGCGATTCGTCGCTGCTTGCCCTGGGCGGCCCCGGTCCGATGCCGGCAAGCGTCACGAGCTCGTTCGGGGCGAGCGCTGTTTCAGCGTCATCAGCGACGCTCGGGGCCGGCACCACCCTCGCGCTTGTCGCCGTCGCCACCATCGGTCTGGTCGGTGGAGCGGTCGCGGTCGTTCCCCTCTTCCTCAATCCGGCCCCGGAGGTGTCAGTCGCTCAGCCGATCACCCCCGGCGCCCCCGCGACGGATGCCCCGCCGATTGCCGGCCCTGTCGGCTCGCCGGCAGGAGACAACCCGGTGGTCGTCGGCCTGCCGGTCGCTGACCCGTTCGACACCGAACAGGGACCGCTGCCGAGCCCGAGTCCGAGCGATGTGCCGGGGCTGGACCCGACGCCGAGCTCGAGCCCGACTCCGACTGCGCCGCCAACTGCCCCGCCGACTCCGACTCCGACTCCGACGCCGACGCCGACTCCGACACCAACGGCGCCGCCGACCGTTCCCCCCCAGCCTCCGGCACCGATTCCCGGCACGCCAACCGTGGGCTCACCAGCCTCTGGCGCGGTGATCGGCAGCAGCACGGTTCGAATCAGCGGCACCGCAGCATCGGACGATGCCGGAAACACCATCGAGGTGACAGAACCAGCCGGCGCGTCATCCGCCCGACTAAGCACCCGGTTCGTGGTGTCGGCTGCCAGCGCTGCCTTCGCGGCCCCGATCGCGGCCAATGGGTCGTGGACGGTGGACGCTGGGCCCTTGGCCGACGGCGTACACACCTTGAGCATCCGCCAGCTCACCCCGTCGGGTGAGGGGTCATCGGCGACGACCCTCGTCGTGACCGTCGACACCCTGGCGCTTGCCCCGGAGTTCACACTCACTCCAGACCCGAACGGCCGGCTCTTTCCCTCGGCCGGGGGCACGGCCGAGCCCGGTGCAACGGTTCAGTTGGTGAACGGGTCGGGCACGACCATCGATCAGGTCAGAGCGGATGCCGCCGGCAATTGGTCGATCGACGTGATCGACGGCCTCGGCTTCGGTGCGCAGACGATTGCCGCCCGCCAGACCGACACGCTCGGAAATCGCTCGACTCTGACGAGCCCGGAGTCCCTCACCCTCGCGGCGCTGAGTCTCACCGCGCCGGCCGACGGAAGTGACGTGACGCGCACGGATCCCGTCGATGTGAGCGGCGTTGCCGCCGCCAACTTTGACCTGACGATCGACGGGCTACCCACGCGCTTCGGCCTCGACGCGGGGGAAACGTTCTCGCAGAGCCTTTTCGCCGCGCTGGGGTACGGGAGCCATGCGGTCGGCGTGCGCTACGCGGACGACGTCAACGGGGTCGCCCGATTCGGTCCGGCTCGCTCGATCCAGTTCACCTTGGTTCCCGAGGCCCCCACCGTGACGTCTCCGGCGTCGGGTACCGCGACCAGCAGCAGCACGGTGCAGATCAGCGGTACTGCAGCAGTCGCAGATGCCGGAAACAGCGTCGAGGTGTCCGACGGGGCCGGGGCCGCCTTCGCCGCGGCCGTCGCCGCCGACGGGTCGTGGACGCTGAACGCGGGGCCGCTGGCCGACGGCGTGCACACCCTGAACATCCGTCAACGCACATCGACGGGTGAGGTTTCTGCGCCGTCGAGCCTCGTTGTGACGGTCGACACTGTCGCGCTGGCCCCGACGTTCGCACTGGCCGGCGATGCCGGCGGACGGCTCAACCCCTCGGCAACCGGCACGGCCGAGCCCGGAGCGACGGTCGTGCTCGTGAATGGGGCAGGCACCGAAATCGCTCGGGCGAGCGCGGATGCCGTCGGCGACTGGTCGATTGACGTGGTCGGCGGCCTCGCCCTCGGCACGCAGACGCTTGCCGCGCGACAGATCGACGTGCTCGGCAATGTCTCGGCGCTCGGCGGCTCGACATCCCTCACTCTCCTCAGCATCGGTTTTCTCTCTCTGACGGATGGCGGGACGGCGACGGCGGCTGCGCCCGTTGACCTGCGTGGTATTGCGGGTGCCGACCTGCGCCTGGAGATCGACGGCGTACTCACTCCCACGCGATACACCTTCGACGCGGCGGGCACGCTCTCGCCGGCACTGCCGAGCGGTCTCGGCTACGGGAGCCACACGGTGGGCGCGCGCTACGCGGACGACGGCGGTGGGGCCACCCGATTCGGCCCGACGCACTCGGTTCAATTCACGATGATTCCCGAGGCGCCGGTCGTGACGTCGCCGGCTTCGGGCACGAGCACCCGTAGCGACACAGTGCAGATCAGCGGCACTGCGGCATCAATGGATGCCGGAAACAGCGTCGAGGTGACGGACGGAGCTGTCAGCGTCGTCGACGCACTGGTGGGCGCCGGCGGGTCGTGGACCGTGAACGCTGGGCCGTTGGCCGACGGCGTTCACACCCTGAGCATCCGTCAGCGCACCCCAACCGGTGAGGTTTCTGCGACGGCCACACTCGTCGTGACGGTCGACACCACGGCGCTTGCTCCGGCCTTTACACTCACCCCTGACCCGAACGGTCGGCTCTTTCCGTCGGCGGCCGGCACCGCAGAGCCGGGAGCGACGGTCGAACTGGTGAACGGGTCGGGCACGACAATCGATCAGACGACCGCGGATGCCGCCGGTGACTGGTCGGTCGACGTGGTCGGCGGACTCGGGTTCGGCGCCCAGACGATTGCCGCCCGCCAGATCGACCCGCTCGGCACGGTCTCCGTCCTGACGAGCCCGGAGCCCCTCACTCTCGCGTCGCTCGACCTGACCTCGTTTGCCGACGGCGCGGTGGTTGACGGCGGGCAGCTCGTCACGGTCCAGGGCGATCAAGACGCAACCTTCCAGATGTCAGTAGACGGCGCCTTCCAGGACGAGCCCTTCCTCCCGATGCCCTTGTATCAGGCCGGAGGTACCTTCTCGATTCCGATGCCCGACCCGATGTCATTCGGCAGTCACAGCATTGGCGGCCGCTATGTGGAGGTCATCAACGGAATCCGCCGCTATGGCCCGCAATTCGATGTACGCTTCACGCTCGCGTACCCGTCAGTGTCGATCGGCATCCAGTCACCGGCGATGGGCGCCATTCTCGGCAGCAGCACGGTTGCGATCAGGGGCAGTGTCGGGCCGGTGTTCGTCGGCGAAACGGTCGAAGTTTCAGACGGTTTGGGTGCTGAATACGAGGGAACAATCGCCGCCAACGGGTCGTGGGCAGTTGACGCCGGGCCGTTCCCTGATGGGGTTCACACCTTCAGCCTCGTCGTGCGCACGCCGGCGGGCCTGGCACATACGGTCCCGGCCTCCCTCACGGTGACCGTCGACACGGCGGCGGGTCCGCCGACGCTCTCGCTTGCCGGAAACCAGGGCGGACGGTTCGTTCCCTCGGCAGACGGCGTCGCCGAGCCGGGAGCCACCGTTGAGCTCTTCAACGCCGGAGTGAAGATTGATCAGGCGACAGCGGATGTGGCCGGCAACTGGTCCGTCGCCGCGCTGAGCGGTCTCGGCCTCGGCAGCCACCCGATCACCGCTCGGCAGACCGACGCGGCCGGCAACATGTCGGCTTTCACCGGCCCGACGACCGTCACCCTCGCTCCGGTGCAGATCACCTCGTTTGTGGGCGGAAAGTCTCCGAAGGGTGCTCCAGTGGACTTCAGCGGTGTCGCGGGGGCGCCCTTCCAAGCGACTCTCGATGGGGTTGCCACGCCGCTCACTCTCAGCGCAGGGGGCACGCTCTCGCAGAATCTTCTCGCCGGGGCGGCGCTGGGTGGCCACACCCTGAGTGTTCGTTACTCGCAGGTCGTCAGCGGGGTCACCGTTTACAGCCCGGCGAGCACAACCACGTTCGAGGTGGTTCCCGCGACGCCGATCGTGACCTCGCCGGCGTTCGGTGCAACGGTCGATGGCAATCCCTTCGTGATCGCGGGCACCGTGCCGGCGACAGACGTGGGCAATCGTGTAGAGGTTGATTCCTTTGGGTTCATCTCGACGGGAACTGTTGGCCCAGGCGGGTCGTGGACCGTGGGTGGTGTGCTCGTGCCGATCGACGCGAGTGGACAGGGTCACACGTACACCCTGCAGATCAGTCAGTGCACACCGGCCGGGGTGTGCTCGATACCTCGACCCTTCGATGTCGTGGTTGCGGGTTGGTAGTTCGACCCGTTCGGGCGGGCCGCTCGGCCCATAAGAGGGGGTCGCTCGACCCATAATGGGGGGCATTTTTCCTGTAACGGGGGGGCATCTTTGCTCGCAGCAGGCGACCCGGCAAACCTGACTAGTACGTTGGGATTATGGGGGAGCACTCGGCACGATCGACAGCACGTGTTGGGTCGCCCGGCAAATTCGAAGCGCAGTCAGATGTCGAACTGGTCGAACTGGTTCGCAAGGGCAACACTCAAGCATTCGCGGTGCTCTGGCAGCGGCATGCCGAACCGGGCAAAGCGGTTGCGCGCGGGTATTCGACGTCGCAGGATCCCGACGACCTGGTCGCCGAAGCGTTCACCAAAATCTTTCAGTCGATTCAGGCGGGCAAGGGCCCGACGACCGCCTTTCGGGCCTATCTGTTCACGACGATTCGCAACGTGTCGGCCTCGTGGGGCCGTTCGTCGAAGGAGTCCTCGGCCGACGAACTCGACGATTTGGTCGACCCGAAGACGCTCGAAGACGAGTCGCTCGCGGCGCTTGACCGCAGCCTGACGGCCAGCGCGTTCCGCTCACTGCCCACGCGGTGGCAGGAGGCGCTCTGGTACAGCGAGGTTGAGAGCCTGAGCGTGCAGCAGATTGCGCCGCTACTCGGGATGAAGCCCAACGCCGTCTCCGCGTTGACCTTTCGGGCTCGGGAAGGCCTGCGCCAGGCCTGGATTCAGGCGCACATTTCGTCAGCGCCCGAGGATTCCGACTGCCGCTGGTCGATCGATCGGCTCGGCAGCCATGCACGAGGCGGGCTCGGCTCCCGCGAGCAGCGTCGCCTTGACGAGCACCTCGCCGGATGCGGCCGCTGCTCGATCATCGCCTCAGAGGCGCAAGAGGTGGGCAGCCGTCTCGCGCTGATTCTGCTGCCGCTCACTGCGGGAATCGGCGGGGCCGCCGCCTACACGACCTGGAGCCAGACCCACGGAGCATCGTCGCTCCTCGCCGCATTGACGCCGGGACCGCTGCCGGCAAGCATCACGAGCTCGTTCGGCGCCACCGCGGCCGTGTCGACGGGATCGTCCGGCGCCACGGTAGCCGTCGCTGCCCTCGTCACCGTGGTGGCCCTCGGTGGGGGAGCGGCTCTCGTCCTCCCGTCGTTGAACGATTCGGCGCCGCAGCAACACGCTGCCGTGCAGCCGGTCGCCACCGTTGTCACGGCCACTCCCACTCCCCCTGTGCCGACGCCTGCGGTCAGCGCCTCGCCGGAGGCCTCGAACGTGCCGACGCCCGATGCCTCTGCGGAACCGAGCCCCTCATCGAGCCCGAGCCCGAGTGATGTTCCCGCACCGACCCCCGCGCCGACGGTTCCGGCCCCACAGGTTCCCACGCCGGTTCCGACGACGGCACCGCCTCCTGCCCCTCCTGCGCTGCCTCCCCAGGCACCGACCCTGATCTCCCCGGCTTCGGGCGGGGAGATCTCCAGCGACACCATCGTGCTCCGCGGTGCTGTGGCAACAAACGCGGCGGGAAACACGATCGAGGTGTCGACCGCTGCCGGCGACACGTTCGTGGGCACCGTCGGCGCAGACGGAGCATGGGAGGTGAGCGTGGGGCCGCTCGCCGCTGGCACCCACACCTTCAGCATCGTCCAGCGCACGCCAACGGGTGAAGTGTCTCCTTCGGCGAGTTATGTCGTGACCGTCACCTAGACCGTTCCGCCAGCCGCTGCCGCGTGTGGCTAGGCAGACGTGCTCGGAACGATGAGCTCCTTGTAATACTGCGCGTGCGCCGGGTAGTAGTGCTCCCACTCGGGTAGCGGCTCTCCGGCCCGCGCGGCAATCAGCCGGTCGAGATAGTAGTCCCAGCCCGGACCGACCGTTGCAGCCTCGGCCGGGCTTCGGAGCCGTTGGCCGAGCGTGAGGGTGGTCTTGTGGGCGCCTTCAACCAGGTGAACCAGCAGCCGCCACGCGTCATCCCCAGTGCCGATGTCGCAGGAGAACCGGTGCGGTGCATTGCATTCCAGAATACTCACGTACTCCCAGGTGGCGTCGTCTTCTGCGGTCATCAGAAACTTGACGGCTCCGGTTGACGGGGAGCCCGTGTAGGTGCCGATCCATTTCTCGAGTTCGGCTGCATGGGTCACGCTCCACCAGACATCCTCGATCGGGGCGGAGAACAGTCGATCGAGCATGAGATAAAGCCCATCGGGGCGGTGGGCGAGGCGTCCGGTTGGTTTGATTGACATTGCGACCTCCACGGTGTGCGGAACACGAGCCAACTCGGCAGCCGGCTAATTTGAGGCTAAGCCTCTTTGCCCCGCGGGGCCAGAGAAATGGTAGTTGTCTCGGCGGCGGGTCAGGCGCGCAGGGGGTCGGGCGAATTCATTCGACGAGATCAGGAATCTTCCACGCCGCCCGGCGTTGGGGTTGATGATCCCCTTCGAAAGGAACATCCCCATGACAGTTGTCGTCACCGGAGCCACTGGGCACCTCGGTCGTCTCATCGTCGAATCGCTTCTCGCCCGTGGAGCGGAGCCGACGAGCATCGTCGCCGCCGGACGTCAGGCCGACAAACTGGCCGCACTGGCCGAGCTCGGAGTCACGACGGCCAGCATCGACTATTCCGATGAGGCGAGCCTGGCTGCGGCCTTCGTCGGCGCCGACAGCGTGATGCTGGTCTCCGGCACCGAAATGGGTCAGCGCGTGGCACAGCACGCTGCAGTGATCACCGCTGCGCAGGCCGCTGGTGTCGGCCGCATCGTCTACACGAGCGCTCCGCAGGCCGACACCTCTGCACTCATTCTGGCTCCAGAGCACAAGGCGACCGAAGAACTGATTCGCGCCTCTGGCCTCGGTTTCACCATCCTGCGCAACGGCTGGTACACCGAGAACTACCTCGACATGCTCGACCAGTCAGACGCGAGCGGCGAGATCGCGGTGAGTGTCGGCGACGGCCGGGTCGCCAGCGCCAGCCGGGCTGACTACGCGGATGCCGCAGCCGTCGTTCTCCTCGGAGAGGGCCACGATGGCGCGACCTACGAGCTTTCCGGCGACGTCGCCTGGAACTTCGGAGACCTCGCCGCTGCGTTCAGCGACATCCTCGGGCGCGAGATCCCGTTCCGCGCGATCAGCACAGAGGAGCACATCGCGGAAATGACGGCGGCCGGTCTGCCCGCTGGTGCTGTGCAGTTCGTCGCGGCTCTCGACTCCAACATCCGCGACGGCGCGCTCGAGGTAACCTCTGGCGACCTCGCCCAGCTGATCGGCCGGCCCACGACGCCGCTTCTGCAGGGCCTGCGCACGGCCAGAGGCATACTGGTCGGATGAGTGCTGCCGCGGCCCCGTCTGGCCTGAGTCTTCTCGATTCGGCGTTCGAACGCTGGAATCTGGTGCCAGACGGGGAGCCGTTCGCAACCGCCAGCAGTCTGCTCGCCCCGGTGCGACGCGGCGACGGAACCCCGGCCATGCTCAAGCACGCGCTGGTGGCCGAGGAGCGGATCGGCAACCGCGTGATGGTGTGGTGGGGCGAATCTGACGCGGGGTCCGCCGCGGTACTCGAACACGACGATGCGACGATTCTGCTGGACGGTGGCTCGACTTCATTCGATGCCGGGCCCGGTCCCGCCGGCTCTGGCCGGTGAAATGCCCAGCCTGACCGAGCGGTTCGCCGACCTCTTCGCGCACGGTGAGCAGCGCGGCGGTTTCTTCGCTCGAGCCGCGGCCGATGCGCGGGTGCTGCTCGCTGGGCAGCGCGAGAGCGTCGTGCTCCACGGCGATATGCACCACGGCAACGTACTCGACTTCGGCGACGCCGGGTGGTTGGCGATCGACCCCAAGGGCATCGTCGGCGACCCGATTTTCGACTTCCTCAATCTGTTCTGCAATCCGACTCAGGCCGTGGCCGTGCGCCAGGGCCGGTTGGCTCGACAGGTGGCAGTCGTGGCGGATGCCGCGGCGTACGACCCCGACACCCTCCTGCGCTGGCTGATCGCCTGGAGCGCGCTCTCGGCGACCTGGTACGAGCTCGACGGGCTGCCGGCTGATCACGCGCTCACAGTGGGGGAGGAGGCGGAGCGCCTCCTGGGGCGCAATCGGTGATCGAGGAGCGCCCGACGGAGTCGGCCGCGTCTATGAGGCAAATGACCACTTCGTCGATCGAGGAGCGCGCGAGCTTGCGAGCACGCGTCTCGAGATCTCGCGAGCCAATTCTTGAACTCGGGTTGCGTTCAAACATTGGCTCGCGGGGTCTCGAGACGGCCGCGGGCGGCCTCCTCGACCAACGAAATGGTCAGATTCGTTCACCACAATGCCGCGCAGCGGCGCCACTGCTCGAGATCTCGCGAGCCAATCCTTGAACTCGGGTTGACTTCGAACATCGGCTCGCGAGGTCTCGAGACGGCCGCGGGCGGCCTCCTCGACCAACGAAATGGTCAGATTCGTTCACCACTATGCCGCGCAGCGGCGCCACAGCTCGAGATCTCGCGAGCCAATCCTTGAACTCGGGTTGCGTTCAAACATTGGCTCACGGGGTCTCGAGACGGCCGCGGGCGGCCTCCTCGACCACCGAAATGGTCAGATTCGTTCACCACAATGCCGCGCAGCGGCCTCACTGCTCGAGATCGCGCGAGCGGATCCTTGAGCCGGGTTGCGTCTGTAGGTCGGCCGGCGGGGGTCTCGAGACGCTCGCTGGCGCTCGCTCTTCGACCAGCAAGAAAACTAGACCGGCGCATCCGTTCTGATACCGAAGAGCGGATGCTCCGGCGTGCTCGAGCCGAGCTCGGTGAAGCCCAGTCGCCGGTAGAAGGCGCTCGCCGAGGCATTGGTCGGGGAGACTCCGAGGTGCACTGCCGCAACTCCCCGTTCGCGCAGGGCGGCGAGCAGAGTGCGAATCAGCTCCCGGCCAAGACCCTGCCCCTGCAGCGAGGGCAGCAGGTTGATGTGCAGGTGGGCGGGAAACTCGTCGACCTCGTCGATGAGCATGTTCTCCGGCCGGTAGCCGCGGTCGGCCATCTCCTCGGCGAGGCTCAGCTCCGTGCCCAGCGCCACCCCCAGCGCCGCAGCCGGGCGCGCGTGCCGATCTGCAAAACCCGGCAGCCAATGCTCGCGATAGCGACGAACGAACTGCCGGGTGTCTGCGGTGCCGATGATGTACCCCTCGACCCCGCGATCGGTGTCGACCACGAACGACAGATCCGGCTCCAGCTCGAGATAGGGGCCGGCGTAGATGTCGGCGACGACCGTCTCGTCGAGGTACAGACCGGTGGCATCGGTGCCGGCGTCGCCAGTGAGCAGACAGACGCGGTAGACATCCGCCCGATCGGCAGCACGATACTGACGGATGCTGCTCGTCGGCCGCAGCTCAGGGCCGGCGCCCTCCGATGGCGACGGCTTTGGCAAGGGCTCTGGCGACGGCTCTGGCCCTGGCGAGTGCGGGGTTGCGGCGGTGACGGGGACTACTCGCTGCGCTCGAGGGTTCCGATGGTCTTGTCGTCGGCGTCGAGGAGCGTCAGTGTGGAGCCGCTCACCGTGCCGGTGGTCGCGAGGCTCAGCCAGGTGTCGACGCCTTCGCAAGCCATCATCGTCGAGGCGAGGTCGCTGAACTTCACGGTGTCGCCGTCCTGAGTCCAGTTGCCCATGAGACGGTTGCAGCCGTCGGTTCCACTCAGCTTGCCTCCCTCGGCCAGGTCGAGCGACGGCTCGCCCTGCACGTCGACCTTGCCCCAGGATCCCGTCGCGTCGTTGCCGGCGCCGCCAGCGTTGGTGGCGCAGCCGCTGAGCGCGAAGGCGAGGGCGACGATGGCGGTCAGGCTCAGAACTTTGCGCATGTGAAGGATCCCCAATCGAAATGACGGCCAGCCGCGCGGGTGACCCGCGACGCCCGACCGATCAGACATGTTCGTTGTAACTTACACCGCGCATCCCGGCGAACGGTGGCGGCGCGTCGGGTCTCGCACCCTGTTCACCCTCGGTTCACGCCGGCTCGTTTCCGCCCTCCGGTTTGAGTCGTCCCCCCGCTCCGATTCACGCTGGTTTGTGCCGGTTCGCTTCGCGCGCGCTGGTCCGCCCCATGCCGGCCCCCGTTCGCCCCGCGCGTGCGCTCAAATCGTCGTGCTCGGTCGCGGGAGGCGACGATTCAAGCGCACGCGTGACGTGGGCGGCGAGATTTCGCTGCCGGGGGTGCGCAGCGGCGGCCCAAATGCCCGCGAGTGCGGGCAAACGGTCGCTATCCGGCGACTCAGAGCGGCTATTCGCCCGCACTCGCGAACAACGGATGTCGAGGTGCGAGCTCCCGCTCACTTCATTCGCGCGTGCGCTCGAATCGTCGCGCGTGGATGCCTGGAAGCGACGATATGAGCGCACGCGCGAACTCGCCCCGCGCGATGAGGGGGCGCACGACGAGAGTCAGCGCGATGAGGGGGCGCGCGATGAAGGGGCGCGCAACGAGGGGGCGCGCGATGAGGGGGTGCATGACGAGGGGGTGCGCGATGAGGGGGCGCGCTATGAGGGGGCGCGCGACGAGAGTCAGCCGACGACGGAACCGACGACGGGGCCGACGGCCGGCGCCGCCACGCGCGCGACGGCATCCGCCAGCGCGGCACGCACGGCGACGACACCGGGGCGATCGGCGCTCGAGCGGCGGGCCGAAGTGAAGACGGTGCGCTCCGGGTGGCCCGGCAGATCGACCAGGTGCACGCTCGGCCGAGCGCCGGCCCAGACGAGGTCGGGAAGGATGCCGACGGCATTTCCGGATTCGATCAGCCGGATGTGGGCGATCAGGTCGGCGGTCTCGAAGCGCACATCGGGCTCGAAACCGGCCGACCGGCAGAGTTGCGTCGCCCAGTGGCGGGAGGCGGTGTCGGCCGGTTCCATCACCCACGGCAGCGCCGCCGCAGCGGTGAGCGAGGTGATCGGGAGGGACGCGGCACCGGGCGCACCCGGTCGAGTCGCCGCGGGTGAGACCGCCAGTCGCAGCGCATCCGTCGCCAGCGGAACGCGGTCGAGATCGGGCCGATGCTGCCGCGTGGTGCCGGGGTATTGCTCGGCGATGACGAGGTCGAAGTCGCGGGCCGACACCTCGAACAGGCCCAGTTCGGGCTCGCGCTCGGTGATTTCGACGCGGAGGTCGGGGTAGTCGGCGGCGAGCAGGGTGAGCGCCTGCGGGATCACGGCGTGCGCGGCCGACTGGAAGACGGCGACGCGTACGGTTCCGGAGACGGTGGTGAGGGAAGCCGTCACCTCGGCTTCGGCGAGCTCGAGCCGTTCGAGCACGTGCGCGGTGTGCGCCACGAGAATCTCGGCCTGCGGAGTGAGCTGCACGCGCCGCCCGACTTTCTGCAGCAGCGGAACCCCGACTTCTTTCTCGAGGAGGGCGAGCTGCTGCGAGACGGCAGAGGGACTGTAGGCGAGCGCTTCAGCGACGCCGGCGAGGGTTCCGCGAATCTTGAGTTCGCGCAGCAGGCGCAACCGTCGCACATCCAGCATCGTCGCTCACTTTCCTGCCGTGGCCGTCGCGGCGCATCCGTCAAGTTTGCTTATCATTATCGTTCAGAAAGATTCGCTTTTGCTTCACGAACTTGGGCATCACACTGAGATCAGCACCCCGCTTTTTTCCCCCATTCGACGGAGATTTTGCGGTTATGAACCCGTTTCGGGCCGTTTTCGGCCGGGAGGTCAAGAATCTCCGTCGAATGGGCGGGTGTAACACCTGCACCCAGCACGCCCCGCCCGCTGCCTCAGAGCAGACTCAGCGAACGAAAGACTAATCTCGTGACCATGACCAATCCCACTGTCCCCGCGCAGAAAGACCTCGCCACCGAGGTCGTCGCCCTCGTACAGAAGTGGCTCGCCGAGAGCGCGGAGATTCCTGCCGACGCCTCGGCCGAGCGTCTGGCCGGCGTGCTCAAAGACCCGAATGGTCTCGACTTCACCGTGGGCTTCGTCGACGGCGTGATGCGCCCAGAAGACGTGATGGTCGCCGGCTACAACCTGCAAAAGGTGGCGAAGAAGGCACCAGGGTTCCTGCCCTCCTACATGCGCGGAGCCATCGGACTCGGCGGCGTGATGGGGCCGGTGCTGCCCTGGGTGGTCATTCCCGCCGCCCGCACCGTGCTGCGCCAGATGGTCGGTCACCTCGTCGTCGACGCGACCCCCGACAAGCTCGGCCCGGCGATCGCGAAACTGCGCGAAGGCGGCAACCGCCTGAACATCAACCTGCTCGGCGAGGCCGTGCTCGGCGAGAAAGAGGCGCTGCGACGCCTCGAAGGCACCCGCGCACTGCTCGCCCGCGACGACGTCGACTACGTCTCGATCAAGGTCTCCGCCATCGCCAGCCAGCTGTCGATGTGGTCATTCGACGAGGCCGTCGACCGGGTCGTCGAGCGGCTGACCCCGCTCTACCGACTCGCCGCATCCGCTCCCACTGGCGCCAAATTCATCAACCTCGACATGGAGGAGTACCGCGACCTCGACCTCACCATCGCGGTGTTCGAGCGCATCCTCGACCAGGAGGGTCTCGAAGGCCTCGAGGCCGGAATCGTGCTGCAGGCCTACCTGCCCGACGCGCTCGCCGCGCTGCAGGGCCTCACCGCCTGGGCGCAGAAGCGTCGGGCGACCGGTGGCGCACCGATCAAGGTGCGCATCGTCAAGGGCGCGAACCTGGCGATGGAACACGTCGACTCGGCCGTGCACGACTGGCCGCTCGCCACCTATTCGACCAAGCAAGACAGCGACACCAACTACAAGCGCGTGCTCAACTGGGCGTTCACCCCCGAGAACACGGATGCCGTCAAGGTCGGCGTCGCCGGCCACAACCTCTTCGACGTGGCCTACGCCCACCTGCTCTCCGTGCGTCGCGGCGTGGCCGACCGGGTCGAATTCGAGATGCTGCTCGGCATGGCCACCAGCCAGGCCGAGGCGGTGCGCCGGGATGTCGGACGCCTGCTGCTCTACACGCCGGTCGTGAACCCGGCCGAGTTCGACGTGGCCATCAGCTACCTGATCCGCCGCCTCGAAGAGAACGCGAGCCAAGAGAACTTCATGTCGGCCGTGTTCGAGCTGACCAGCACACCGGCCCTGTTCCAGCGCGAGAAGAAGCGCTTCATCGCCTCGCTCGACGAGCTGAACGCCGACACCATCAGCGTTCCCACCCCGCACCGCACCCAGAACCGGGCGCTGGAGACCGAACTCGACCGTGCCGCGAAGGCCGCAGCGGTGGAATCCGGCCAGGCAACGGATGCGGCGGCCATCGCCGCAGCGGATGACGCGCTCTCTTTCACGCAGCCACGAGCCCGCGAGGAAGACCCGCAGCTCACCAACGCGGTGCTCGGCCTCACCCGTGGGTCGCTCGGCACCGGTTTGCTTGACGCCGCGGCTCCCGGAGCCGGATCGTTTGATGCCGGAACAGTCGAAGCCGGATCGCACGAAGCCGCGGCGACGCAGGTCGGGGTGGCTGGACCACACCCCGTGCAGGGCGCGCGCGCCCTCGCATCCGGATTTCACAACGAACCAGACACCGACCCGTCGCTGCCGGCGAACCGTGCCTGGGGCCGCGCCATCCTGGCCCGCGTCGAGCAAAGCCAGCTCGGCGTCGACACCATCGCCGCCGCGCGCATCGACGAGGCGGCCCGCCTCGACGAGGTCATCGCCACCGTCGTCACCGCCGGAACCACCTGGGGTCAGAAGAGCGGCGCCGAGCGGGCCCGTGTGCTTCACCGTGCCGGCGAGGCGCTCGCCCGCAACCGTGACAGGTTGATCGAAGTGATGGCGGCCGAGACCGGCAAGACCATCGCCGAATCCGACCCGGAGATCAGCGAAGCCATCGACTTCGCCCACTACTACGCTGAACGGGCCAAAGACCTCGACGCCGTGCAGGGCGCGATCTTCGTGCCGTCGACGCTGACCGTGGTCACCCCGCCGTGGAACTTTCCGGTCGCCATCCCGGCCGGTTCGGTGCTGTCGGCGCTCGCCTCCGGCTCCGGAGTCATCATCAAGCCGGCCAAGCTCGCGCAGCGCTCCGGCGCCATCATGGTTGAGGCGCTCTGGGAGGCGGGAGTCCCACGCGAACTGCTCGCACTCGTGGACCTCGGCAACCGCGACCTCGGCACCCAGCTGATCTCCCACCCGGCCGTCGACCGCGTCATCCTGACCGGCGGCTACGAGACCGCCCAGCTGTTCCGTTCGTTCCGCAACGACCTGCCCTTGCTGGCCGAGACCAGCGGCAAGAACGCCATTATCGTCACGCCGAGCGCCGACCTCGACCTGGCCGCCGCCGATGTGATCAAGAGCGCGTTCGGTCACGCCGGCCAGAAGTGCTCGGCCGCCAGCCTGGTGATCCTGGTGGGGTCGGTCGCCAAGTCTGAGCGGTTTGTGCGCCAGCTGGTGGATGCGGCGACCTCGCTGCACGTGGGCTACCCCTCCGACCCGGCGACCCAGATGGGTCCGATCATCGAACCGGCCAACGGCAAGCTACTGCACGCGCTCACCTCGTTGGGCGTCGAGGAGGAGTGGCTCGTCGAGCCGCGCCAGCTCGACGACACCGGCAAGCTCTGGTCGCCCGGCATCCGCACCGGTGTTGCCCCCGGCTCGTACTTTCACCTCACCGAATTCTTCGGCCCCGTGCTCGGCATCATGCACGCGAAGTCGCTGGAGGAGGCCATCCGTTTTCAGAACGCCGTCGACTACGGGCTGACGGCCGGGCTGCAGTCGCTCGACTCCGACGAACTCGCCGAGTGGCTCGACACGGTCGAGGCCGGAAACCTCTATGTGAACCGCGGCATCACCGGCGCGATCGTCGAGCGCCAGCCGTTCGGCGGCTGGAAGCGTTCCTCGGTCGGAGCCGGCACCAAGGCCGGCGGCCCGAACTACCTCTACGGTCTCGGCAGCTGGATGAGTGCGCCGGGCAAGAACAGCTCGACGCTGCACCTGCGCGGGCTGGAGCAGCGGGTGACCGACGTGATCGAGGCCTCACAGAGCTCCCTCGACTACACCGATTTCGACATCCTGCGCCGCTCTGCCCTCAGTGATGCGATCGCCTGGCGTGACGAGTTCAGCGCGGTGAAGGATGTCTCGGCGGTGGGCCTCGAGCGCAACCTGTTCCGCTACCTGCCGCTGCCCGTCACGGTGCGCCTCGGCGAGGACGGCTCCCTCGGCGAGCTGCTGCGTGTGATCGCCGCGGCCACACTCTCGCAGTCGAAGTTCGTGGTCTCGAGCGCCGTCGCGATTCCACCGAAGGTGCGCAACCTGCTCGACGGCCGGGAAGTGCCGGTGCACGTCGAGAGCGACGCCGACTGGCTGAAGCGTGCCGCCCAGGGCGGCATCACCACCAGCCGGGTGCGGCTGATCGGCGGCGACCAGTTCGACGGAGCGGCAGCGGCGGCGACAGCGCTGCTCGGCGCCCTCGGCGGCAGCCCCGACGTGGCGGTCTACTCGCACCCGGTCACGCAGGCCGGCCGGGTGGAGGTGCTGCCGTTCTTGCGCGAGCAGGCGATCTCGATCACCGCTCACCGCTTCGGCAACCCGAGCACGCTCTCTGACGGTGTGATCTAGCGCCGCGTGATCTGGCCGCGGGTGCGGGTGCGGGTGCGTGTGCGTGTCCGCACCCGGGTTTGCGTTCGATTTCTCCTCGCGCCCTCACGCTCGAGTTCCTTCTCGCGCTCTCGCTTCCCCTCGCGCTCGTGTTCGGCATGGGCCCGTTTCGTTACGCGAAAGGTCGCAGACCGCCCCTTGAGATCGATTCATGGGGCGGTCTGCGACCTTTCGCGAAGGCATTTCCCCGCGAACGTGCAGCGCTCGAGTGCAGGGGCGCGGCTTGGGACCGCCGGAGTGATCAGGTCTAACGGATGCCGAGGGCGGCAGCCGCCAGGGCGAGCGCCTCGGTGGGCGCGACGCCGAGCGTGGTGATGCGGTCGGCGTAGGCGACGGCCGCCAGCTGCGCCTGCCGGTGGGTCGAATCACCGCTGGCGGAGACGAACGACCCGTTGCGCCCTCTGGTCTCGATCACCTCGTCCTGTTCCAGGGCGCGGTAGGCCTTCGCGACGGTGTTCGCGGCGAGTCCGAGATGGTCGGCCAGGCCGCGCACCGTCGGTAGTTTGTCGCCAGCGGCCAGCCGCCCCGACTGCACGCCGGCGAGAATCTGCGTGCGCAACTGCTCAGAGGCAGGAGTCGTGGACTGCGGGTCGAGCGTGACGAAGGACGCATCCATTGTGGTGATCACGTGCTACGCCGCGACGCTGATGCGTTCTTTGAGAAACTCCACCACCCGGTCGCGCGCGGCGATCGTGGGGTGGCCGGGCACCTCGCGCACCTCGTTGGTAAGCAGCGAGTGAGCGCCGGTTGTGAAACCGGCCGGGTTGCCAGGGGAGGAGTCGAGTTCGATGACCTCGAAGGCGTCGCCGAGCCGTGCGCGCAGGGTGTCGAAACGGGCGCGGGGCGACGTGACGTCCTCGCTGAAACGCAGTCCGAGCACGCAGAGGTTGTCGTTCTTCGTGCGCTCTGCGATGCGGTCGAGCGCGGCCGGGCTCACCCCCGGGTCGAGCTGGCGGGCTCGCCCGACGGGGAACGGAACCGATGGTTGGCTGACCACGGGAGCCAGCACAACGTCATCCACTGCCGTGGCCAAGGCGAAACCGCCGGTGAAGCACATGCCGATCACCCCGACACCTGGCCCGGGGGTTCGAGCGGCGAGGTCGGCGGCGACGGCACGCAGGTAGCCGGTGATCGGGCGCTCTGCACCCACCGCGAACGCGCGGAACTCGGCCGAAACGCACAGGCGGGTGATGACCTTGGCGATGTAGCCGGGGGTACCCAGTCGGCCTGGCGTGCCGAAAGGGGAGGGAACGACAACGGTGAAACCGTTGGCGATGAGGTGGTCGGCGAGGGCGAGCACCTCTGGCGTGATCCCGGGGATCTCCGGGATGAGCACCACCCCCGGACCACTGCCCTTTTCGAAACAGTCGTGGGTCAGGCCGGCTGCCGTGAACGGCGCGCGGCTCCAGCCGGTGAGATCAGACCGGGGCGGCGTGCTGCTCTGGGCGCTCTGATCGCTGCTCTGATCGGTGCTCTGATCGCTGGCGGATGCGGCGCTGTCGGTCATAGGAGTCCTGTCGAGTGTCGTGAACAGCAAGGTCGTGAAACTGGGAGGCTCTGAAATGCAATGCCAGTGAACAACAGCGTTCGTGATGAGCATCGAGTCGAATTCCCTAGTGTTGCAGCGATCCCGCGGATCTGGGAGGAATCGTGCGGGTGAACCTTGAGAATCGAACCCCCCGTTCTGGGCCCCGGCGTCCTCGGTCCGCTCGCCGTTTGAGGTAGCGCCGTCGAGCTGCGCGGGTGCGGTGCCGGCGCGCGGGTCGGATGCCTCGTCACTTTCGCGCAGAATGACGTCGCGCGGGTCCGGTGCCGCTGCGCTGGTCGGCCCCAGCGCGCGCGCCGGCACCCGACCCGCGCAGTGGCCTATGGCGGGCAGAGGGACCGCCGCTGAGTAGTCTCAAACCATGACGTGGCCGGCCGAACTGCTCGCTCAACTGGGCGTGCTCCTGCCGACCCTGCTGGGGCTGCTGCTTCTGATCGCGATTGTCGTGATCGTGCTGCGCGGCTATCGCACGCCGAAACCGTTCGCGCCGGCGTGGGCGCTGCTCCGCGGCATCCTGCAGCTCGGGGCGATCAGCCTGATTCTCGGCGGCGTCATCTCCAGCCCGCTCTGGGTGGCAGTCGGCCTGACGGTGATGTTCGCGGCGGCGGTCGGCACCGTCACACGGCGCATCGGATGGTCGTGGCCGCACCTCGGCGGGGTCACGTTCGCGATGGGGCTGGGCATCGCAGTCACCCTGACCATCGTCTTCGCCACCGGGGCGATCGACTTCACGCCGCGCTATGTACTGGCCTACGGCGGAATCGTGATCGGAAACGCCATGTCGATCGCGACGATCGCCGGGCGCCGCTTCGGTGAAGCGGTCGGCGAGCACTGGGACGAGGTCGAGGGCTGGCTCGCGCTCGGCGCGACCCCGCGCCAGTCGACCCGCGAGCTGGCGTCGCGCGCCGTTCATTTCGCGATGATTCCGTCGACCGACCAGACGAAGACCACGGGACTGGTCACGCTTCCCGGCGCGTTCGTCGGGGCAATCTTCGGCGGGGCCTCGCCGCTGGAAGCCGGGCGGTTTCAGGTCGTGGTGCTCGCCGGCATCCTGTGCGCCGGGTCGATTGCCGCTGTCGCCCTGATCCACGTTCTGTCGCCGGTGGCGCAGAAACCGGTGCCGGTCACGAATTAGAAGTCGGCCGACCGCGTCTCGACACGCTCGACCAACGCGTCTCGACACGCTCGACCAACGCGTCTCGACACGCGGTCGGCCGACGGGGTGGCCGCCGAGGCTTAGTCGACGGTGCGGTGAATCAGCCGGGTGAGAACGATCGCGCTGCGCGTGTGGTCGACGTTCGGCGCCATCCGTACCTTTTCGAGCGCTGCCTCGAGGCCGGGGATGTCGCGCGCCCTGATGCGAACGATGGCATCGGCACTGCCGGTGACCGTGCCGGCGTCGACGACCTCGGGAACCCCCGACAGGATGCGCAGCAATTCGTCGGGGGCCACGGTGCCGCGGCAGAACAGCTCGACGTACGCTTCGGTGGCCATGCCGTCGACCGCCGGATCGACCTGGATCGTGAAACCACGGATGACTCCGTCAGCAACCAGGCGGTCAACTCTTCGTTTCACGGCCGATGCCGACAGGCCGACCGTCGAACCGATGTCTCCGTAGCCGGCCCGCGCATTTTGGCGGAGGAGGTCAAGGATGCTGCGGTCGAGGTTGTCCATTAGGTGAGTATAGCTAGATCCTTGCGCTGTCCCCATGCATTGCGCGGATAATCTGCGCGAATGTGCGCGAAACGTTGAATCATGTCGTGTGAGACTGGTTCCGGCGTCTCGATGTGGCCGAGCAATCGGTGGCAACGGGCTCTCGTGAGTGACCTGGTCCGCCATCTAGTGAAGTCTGCAGCGTGAGCGCTGTCGACACCGATGAAGGAGTCGCTATGTCCATTGATCTCGATGAAGCCACCATGTCCGCCGTGCCGACGCGCATCCCCACCGCCCGCACGGTGCTGATGTGCAAACCGAGCTACTTCACTGTCGTCTACCGGATCAATCCCTATATGGACCCGGCGCTGCCCACCGACACCGCGCTCGCCGTCGCCCAGTGGCAGACCCTGTACGACACCTACGTCGGCCTCGGCTTCGACGTGCACCTGATCGACCCGATCGAGGGCCTGCCCGACATGGTCTACGCGGCCAACGGCGGCTTCGTCATCGACAACATCGCCTATGGCGCCAAGTTCACCTATCCAGAGCGCCAGCCGGAGGGGCCCGCCTACATGGACTGGTTTCGCAGCGCCGACTTCGACGTGCGCGAGCCGGTCGAAACCAACGAGGGAGAGGGCGACTTTCTGCTCGTCGGCGACGTCATCCTCGCCGGCACCGGCTTTCGCACGGCGTCGAACAGCCACGTCGAGCTGGCCGAAATCTACGGCCGCCCTGTCATCACCCTGAACCTGATCAACCCGAGTTTCTACCACCTCGACACCGCCATCGCGGTGCTCGACCCCGGCGCCGCCGACGGCAATATCGCCTACCTGCCGAGCGCGTTCGACGAACCGAGCCTCGAAATTCTGCGCACGCGCTATCCGGATGCCGTCATCGTCAGCGAAGAGGATGCCGCGATCCTCGGCCTCAATTCGTTCTCCGACGGCTACAACGTCGTGATCGCCTCTCGCGCCAAGGACTTCGAGCGCCAACTGCGCGAGCGCGGCTACAACCCGATCGGGGTCGACCTGTCCGAGCTGCTGCTCGGCGGTGGCGGAGTGAAGTGTTGCACGCTGGAGTTGCGGCGCTGATTTCGGCCGCTGCTCCGTGCGGATTCTGCGCATCGTGACCCGCGGCTTCCGCCGAGCTTGACAGTTGCGGTCGACTTTCCCTGCTGAGCCGGGGATTCTCGACCGCAAGTGTCAAGCTCGGCGAGGGGATGACGGGTGCCGAGATGACCCGTTCGTGCCGAGAATCGCCGCTGTAGCGGCGACTATCGGCAGCAGCGGCGACTCTCGGCGAGGGCGAGGGCGAGAGCGAGAGCGAGAGCGAGAGATCGCGGTGAGGTTACTCGGCGGCGTCGGCGGCGTCGTCGGCGTCGGGCGTCGGCTTCGGCATCGTGGCCTTCTTCGCGGCCAGCTTCTTCGGAGCGGCGGTGGTCGCGCCGGCGACCTTCGCGGCAGCGGTCTGGGCCGGCGCCTTCTTTGTCGCGGTCTGCGCGGCAGCGGAAGCCGTGGCAGCCGCGGCCTTCTTCGCCGCCGGAGCCTTCGCTGCTGCGGCAGCGGTGACGGTTGCGGCGCTGGTGCTGGCCGGCGCCTTTCTGACCGGTGCCTTCTTGGTCGGAACCGCGGCGACGGCATCCGCCATGGGCTGAGCCATCGGCATCAGACGAGCCAACTGCGTGACATGGCCAGGCTCGAGTTCGTCGAGTGTGGCGACGCCGAGCAGCTTCATGGTGCGGCGGATCTCCTCGGAGAGGATGGCGATCGTGCGGTCGACGCCCGGGCGGCCACCGGCCATCAGGCCGTAGAGGTAGGCGCGGCCGATGAGGGTGAAGCGGGCGCCCATGGCGACGGATGCGACGATGTCGGCACCGTTCATGATGCCGGTGTCGAGGTGAACCTCGGTCTCGGTTCCGACCTCGCGCACCACGCTCGGCAGCAGGTGGAAGGGGATCGGGGCGCGGTCGAGCTGGCGTCCGCCGTGGTTGGAGAGCACGATGGCGTCGGCGCCGAGCTCGACGGCCAGGCGGGCGTCGGCGACGGACTGGATGCCCTTGACGACGAGTTTGCCCTTCCAGGTCTCGCGGATGTACTTCACTTCGTCTGGGCCGACCGTCGGGTCGAACATGGTGTCGATGAGGGCGGCAACGGTGCCGGACCAGCGGTCGAGGCTCGCGAAGGCGAGGGGCTCTGTGGTCAAGAAGTTGATCCACCAGGCCGGGCGGGGGAGTGCGTTCAGCACGGTCTTCGGGGTGAGTGCCGGCGGAATCGAGAAGCCGTTCTTCACGTCGCGCAGGCGGGCGCCGCCGACGGGGGTGTCGACGGTGACCATCAGGGTGTCGTAGCCGGCGGCTGCCGCGCGGTCGACGAGCGCGAGCGAACGCTCCCGGTCGGCCCACATGTAGAGCTGGAACCAGTTGCGGCCGTTCGGGGCTGCGGCGGCGACAT
The DNA here is from genome assembly GCF_039538945.1 of Glaciibacter kafniensis. NCBI lineage: Bacteria > Bacillati > Actinomycetota > Actinomycetes > Micrococcales > Microbacteriaceae > Glaciibacter > Glaciibacter kafniensis. The sequence goes on from NZ_BAABCN010000015.1 coordinate 120,026, forward strand.
CTTCGATCGAGGTGGTGCCCATGGTCGACAGCGAGAACGGGATGCCCGCAGCCTCGGCGGCGGTCGCTCCGGCGCGCTCGCCCTCGGTCTGCATCATGCGGGTGAAGCCGGTCGGGGCGATACCGAACGGCATCGCGCTGACCTTGCCGAGCACCTCGCGGGTCGTGTCGACGTTCGACACGTCACGCAGCACCGAGGGGTGGAACTCGATGTCCTGGAACGCCTGACGCGCCCGCGAGAGCGAAATCTCGCCCTCGGCGGCGCCATCCGTGTAGTCGAACGGAGCCTTCGGGGTGACGCGCTTGGCGATCGTGCGCAGGTCGTCGATGCTCGTCGCGCTTGCGAGGCGGCGCGTGCGCGCGTTGAACTCTGGCTTCTTGAACTGCATCAGCGGCATGAGGTCGCGGGGCTTGGGGAACTGTCTCTTCACCATGGGTTAGTTTCCTTCTGTGCTGGCGGTGGGTTCTGTGCTGGCGGTGGGTTGGGCGATCGAGGCGATCGGTGATTCGGGGGTCGAGCCTGGCAAGGCACGGTTGGTCAGTGGGGCGTCGGTCAGCTGGGTCTCCGCGTAATAGCGGGTGATGTGGGACTGCATCGCGGCCCGGGCGAGCGCGGGGTCGGCCGCGGTGATCGCCGCGAGAATCTCGCGGTGCTCCTGCATCAGGCGAGCGGATGTCGCAGGCCACGAGGCGAGGCCGGGCACGCCCGCACGCACATAGCCCTCAATTGCGGTGCGGAGCCCGGCCATTGTCGCGGTGATGACCTGGTTACCGGATGCCTCGGCCAGCGACAGGTGGAACTGCGCGTCGAGGGCGAGAAACTCGGCCTCGGTGAGGTCGGGGGATTCCATGGCGTCGAGGAGGTGGGCGGAGTCGGAGAGGGCGGGCGTAGTGGCGTTTGGGGCACCCGCCGCCTCGGCGAGTTCCGTGACGATCGAGGCTTCGAGCACGAGGCGGGTCTTGACGATGTCGGCGACCGGGAATCCCTGCGCAGCGACCTGCAGGCGCATGAGCGCGGACATCCCGCCGCCCGGCAGCGCGACGATAATGGCCCCTGAACTCGGCCCGGAACCCGTGGCCGTGCGGATGAGCCCGAGCACCTCGAGCACGCGGATGGCCTCACGCACGCTGGATCGGCCGACGCCGAGATCGGTGGCGAGGGCGCGCTCGCCGGGCAGGCGGTCGCCCGGGCGCAGGCGACCCTCGAGCAGGTCACGCTCGATGCTCTCGAGCACAACTTGCCAGGCGCGGCGGTCGTCGCTCACGGGCGCCTCCTTCGGTGGTCGGGTTGTCGGTGAATTCAGTGAAATCTGCGATTTCACCCTGCTGTGGTCGGACCACAGTGGTCAGACCACATAGTTTACAGAGTGTGACGGTTTTTTGCACGACATTCCTGCCAGTGGGAATCTTCTCGGCCAGGCTTGGTTATGACCAGTGCGCGGATGCATCCCGTCCGTTCTCAATCTGAACTTGCTCAATCTGAAGGAGACATGTCATGGCAGGGACCTCGCTCAGCGCCACCACGACCAGGATCGGCGACTCGGATCTGGAGGTGTTTCCACTGGTGCTCGGTGGCAACGTCTTCGGCTGGACGGCCGACGAGCCGACCTCCTTCGACGTTCTCGATTCCTTCGTCGAAGCGGGCGGCAACTTCGTCGACACCGCCGACGGCTATTCGGCCTGGGTGCCCGGCAACACCGGGGGCGAGAGTGAGACGATCATCGGCAACTGGGTGTCGGCCCGCGGCAACCGCGACGATGTCGTGATCGCGACGAAGGTCAGCACCCACCCGCAGTTCGCCGGGTTGGCGGCCGACAACATCCGGCTCGCGGCCGACGCCTCCCTGGCCCGCCTGAGGACCGACCACATCGACCTCTACTACGCCCACTTCGACGACGCGTCGGTGCCGCTTGAGGAGACCATCGGCGCGCTGTCCGAGCTCGTCGACGCGGGCAAGGTGCGTTACATCGCCATCTCCAACTACTCGCCGGAGCGCATCGACGAGTGGTTCGACGTGACGGCGGCAAACGGGTTGCACCGTGCTGTCGCTCTGCAGCCGCACTACAACCTGGTTCACCGCGACTTCGAGCACGGCCTCCGCGAGCGGGCGGCGCGCGAGAATCTCGCCGTGTTCCCCTACTTCTCGCTGGCCAAGGGGTTTCTCGCGGGCAAATACCGGGACGACACGGTGTCGGACTCCGACAGCCCTCGCGCCGATGGCGCCCGTGCCTACCTCGATGAGCGGGGTCTCCGCGTTCTCGGAGCGCTCGATGCCGTCGCTGCCGCGCACGACGTCTCCGTCGCGTCGGTGTCGTTGGCATGGCTTCGCCAGCAGCCGACGATCACGGCTCCGCTCGCCAGTGCGCGCACCGTCGAACAGCTGCCGGATCTGGTGGCATCGGCCGCGCTGACGCTGACGGATGCCGAACTCGCGTCGCTCGACGCGGCATCCGCTTAGTTTGTGCGCCGGACCGGCGCGAGACGTCACCTCGCCTCCGCCGGTCATTGTGCGTGGCTCAGCCGACCCGGGTGTTGACGATGCCGCCGTCGACGTCGAGCAGGATGCCGTGCACGAAAGACGCTTCGTCTGACACGAGGAAGCGCACCGCGAACGCAATGTCGACCGGACGAACTGGACGCCCGGCGACGGTTCCGGCAGTCATGGCTGCGAGCATGTCTGCACCGTCTGCATTGCCCGGAGTGCTCGTCACGCCCGGTGCGACGGTGTTCACGTTGACCCCGTTCGGCCCGAACTCGGCCGACCAGACGCGGGTCATCTGTTCGAGCGCGGCCTTCGAAGCGCTGTACGCCGAGCCGAGGGGCAGGCCGACCCGCGACGTGAACGAACCGATGTTGACGATCGATCCGCTGCCGCGCTCCGCCATCGCGGGGGCGAGCTCGGCGACCAGAACGTGAGGCGCGCGGATGTTTGTGGCCAACACGGAATCGAGCTCGGCATCGGTCAGGGTGACGGTGGGCACGGTCGGGTAGATGCCGGCGTTGTTCACGAGGATGTCGACCCGGCCCCCCAGGGCGGATGTCGCACCGACGACGATCTGTCGGATGTCGGCATACGACCCGCCGAGGTCGCCGACGACCGCGTGTGCGGTGCCGCCGGCGCCGACGATCGCGTTGACGACCGCCTGAGCACGACCGGCGTCGCGACCGTTCACTGCCACCTCCGCCCCGGATGCGGCGAGCACGTGGGCGATGGCCTCGCCGATGCCGCTGGTGGATCCGGTGACGAGTGCCGTGCGGCCGACGAGCCGGGAATCGCGATGCAGGGTCTGGATTTCTTCGCTATTGGACTTCATGGTCCATTCGTAGCACACTATGGACCACTCGGTCCAATGCGCTACCATCGATGTATGGGCGAAACGAAGATCACTGACCGCGGCAGGGTCACGCGACAGCGGATCATCGAGGCCACCGGGGAACAGATTCTCGCCGCCGGGATCGGCGGGACCACACTCGACACCGTGCGTGCCGCCACGCTCACGAGCAAGAGCCAGCTTTTTCACTATTTCCCCGGAGGGAAGTCCGAACTGGTGCGCGAGGTCGCCAGCTGGGAATGGACGCAGCTGGTCGCAGCGCAGGAGCCGTTCATTCGCGACCTGAGCACGTGGGAATCGTGGGATGCCTGGCGTGCAGCGCTCGTGGACTACTACCTCGGGCTCGGCAGATGGGCGTGCCCGATCGGTTCGCTCGCGACGCAGGCGGCAACAACAGATCCCGAACTCGAAATCCAAATAGGTGCGGCCATGGAGATGTGGCGCAATTGGCTGGCCAGCGGTGTCGAGAGAATGCAAGCGGCCGGCCGCGTCGAAGCGTCGGTCGATCCTCAGCGCATCGCTATCGTCATGCTCGCAGCGATCCAAGGCGGGCTGGTTCTCAGTCAGCCGCTGCGGTCGGCGTGGCCACTTGAGGCGGCCCTCGAGGCGGCTCTCGGTTCTCTGCATCGAGCATCCACAACCTCCGCCGGCTCATGACGCCGTGAACGTGCCCGGAGTGCGGCGATGGTCGAGGTGGAGAACTCTGCGTTATTGTGACAGCGCGCACAATCCGACTCAGCGGACCGACTCAGCTAGCTGCGCACGACCACATTGACCGGTGGCTCTCCGGCCAGCATCAGGTCGATTTGACGACGCAGCAGCCGGGCCATCCGCGGCATCATGGCGGTGGATGCGCCGCCCACGTGCGGGCTGATCAGCACGTTGGGTAGGGCGAAGAGTGGGTGACCGGCGGGCAGCGGCTCTGGATCGGTCACGTCGAGGGCGAGACGCAACCGGCCGGATGCTGCGTGCCTGAGCAGGGCATCCGTGTCGGCGACTTTGCCCCGCGCGATGTTCACGAGCAGAGCGCCGTTTGGCATCAGGGAGAGGAACGCCTCGTCGACGAGGTGCGCCGTCGCCGCGCTGAGCGGAACACCGACGACCACGATGTCGGCCTGCGGAAGGAGTTCGGAAAGCTCGTCGAATCCGTGGATCGGGCCGCGCTCATCGGTGCGTGCCGTGCGGGCGACGCGCACGACGTTCGTCTCGAAGGCGAGCAAACGCGTCTCGATGGCTTGACCGACGCCGCCATAGCCGAGCAAGAGCACAGTGCGGTCGGCCAGGCTTTCGTGGCGAGCCGGCGCCCAGCGGCCTTCGCCCGCGGCGCGCACGAAGTCGGGGATGCCCCGCTGCGACGCCAGAATGAGAGCGAGGGTGAGCTCGGCGGTGGACGTCTCGTGCACGGTTGCGGCGTTCGCGAAGACCTGACCGGCCGGGAGTACTGCCTCGACCCCGTCGTAGCCGATCGACTGGCTCTGCACGAGGCGCGTCGTCAGGCCATCGAGCTGTACGAGGCGTTTCGTCGCCCCCATGTACGGCTGCACCACGATGTCGATCGACGTGACCGGGGCCGGACCGGTCATGTCCCATTCGACGATCTCGACGCCGTCGGGCACCTCGCCGAGTGCGGCGCGCAGCGCGTGTCCGGGGAGGCTGACGAGGAGTCGTGGTGTGGTCATGGTTCGAGCCTAAATGGATGAGGCGCCGGTGCGCGCGAGTGGGTGTGTGTGTGTGTGTGTGTGTGTGTGTGTGTGTGTGTGTGTGTGTGTGTGTGTGTGTGTGTGTGTGTGTGTGTGTGTGTGTGTGTGTGTGTGTGTGTGTGTGTGTGTGTGTGTGTGTGTGTGCGTGTGCATGCGCGGCGGCATCCGTGGTCAGTGTCCCCTGTCGCAGAAACCGCAACTGTCACCGGATGCCGCACGACCGGTGGGGTTTTCGATGACAGTTGCGCAATCCCAACGGTTTTTGCTGACACTCACGATTGGTCGGAGCGTGCGCCGAGCTGTCCTAGCCGCGCCGCTCAGCCGCGACCCGCGGCTGGTACCGCACCGGTGCGAAGGTGCGCGCGACGAGGCCGCGCAACGATTCGAGATCCCCGGTGACGAGACCCTGCGTGCGCGCCTGCACGAGCACATTGCCGATGGCCGTCGCCTCGACCGGGCCGGCCAGCACCGGCACTCCGAGGCGATCGGCTGTGAGCTGGCAGAGCAACTCGTTCTGCGACCCGCCACCGACAATGTGCACGACATCGACGCGGCGACCCGAGAGTTCTGACGCGGTGCGCACGGCTGAGCCGAAGGCATCCGCGAGGCTCTCGATGATGCTGCGCACGAATTCGGCGCGACTCTGCGGCACCGGCAACGCGTGTTCGCTGCAGTAGTCGGCGATGCGTGTCGGCATGTCGCCTGGCGCCATGAACCGGGGGTCGTCGGCATCGAAAATCGCTACCGGCGTGGTCACTGCCGCTGCCGCAGCGAGCAGCTCGGTCAGACTGATCGTCTCGCCGCCGCGTTCCCAGGTGCGCACCGATTCAGAGAGCAGCCAGAGGCCCATCACGTTGTGCAAGAAGCGCACGTGTCCGTCGACGCCGCCCTCATTGGTGAAGTTCGCTGCGCGGCTGGCCTCGGTCAGCACGGGGTGCTCGAGCTCCAGCCCGACCAGACCCCAGGTGCCGCACGAGATGTAGGCCGAGTTCTCCGACTGCATCGGAACGGCGACGACAGCGGATGCCGTGTCGTGCGACCCGACGGCGACCACGTCGAGCGGGCGGCGCGCTCCGATCTCTGCGGCGACTGCGGGCAGCAGGGAGCCGACCGTTGACCCGGCGTCGATAAGCGTCGGGAAGATGCTGCGTGGGAGGCCGAGGCGTTCGATCAGGGTGTCGTCCCACTGACCGGCACCGGTGGTCGAGCCGGCCGCGGCCGAGCTTGCTCCGATTCGCAGCAGCCCGGTGGTCGAGGCGTTCGTGCGCTCGGCTGCCCGGGTGCCGGTCAGCCAGTAGTTCAGCAGATCGGGGATTAGCAGCATTGAGTCGGCACCGTCGAGGCCGCCGCTCAGGCGCTCGGCGGCGAGCTGGTACAGCGTGTTGAAGTGCAGAAACTGCAGGCCGTTTGCGGCGTAGAGTTCGGCCGGATCGATCAGCGCATGGGTGACGGCGACGCCGTCGGCCGAGCGCTCGTCGCGATAGTGAAACGGGTTGCCGAGCATCCGTGAGCCGCGCATCAGCGCGTAGTCGACCGCCCAGGAATCGACACCGACACTCGCGATTCCGGGCTCATCGCGCAGGGCGCTGGCCAGGCCGGCCACCGCGTTGCGGTAGAGCTCGAGCACGTTCCAGTGCAGGCCGTCGATGGTGCGCACCGGGTTGTTCGCAAAGCGGGCGACCTGGCGCAGGTGAAGTTCGTTGTGGCCGACGTGGCCGAGCATCACGCGTCCGCTGGTGGCGCCGAGGTCGATCGCGGCGACCGAGCCGGCTGCGGTGCCGGTGCCGCGGGAGATGCTCGTTCCGTCGGCGCTCACGCCACACCTCCGGCTTTCGCGACGCGGGCAGCGCCGAGTTTGACTGTTCCGGTCCAGTTTGCCCGGTGTGCCGGGGTATCTCGACCGCAACGGTCAAACTCGGCGAGTGCGACGGAGGCGCGCGCCATCTGGGGGAGCGAGCGAATCATCGGAGGAAAGCCGCCGCCACACCCGCGTCGACGGGAATGTGCAAGCCGGTCGTGTGCGAGAGGTCGCTGGAGCAGAGCGCGAACACGGCGTTGGCCACGTTCTCGGGCAGCACCTCGCGCTTGAGCAGCGTGCGCTGCGCGTAGTAGGCGCCCAGTTCCTCCTCTGGCACCCCGTAGACCGCGGCACGCTTGGCGCCCCAGCCACTGGAGAAGATGCCGGAACCGCGCACAACACCGTCGGGGTTGATGCCGTTGACCTTGACGCCGTGCTCGCCGAGCTCGGCCGCGAGCAGTCGCACCTGGTGCGCCTGATCGGCCTTGGTCGCCGAGTACGCGATGTTGTTCGGGCCGGCGAAGACCGAGTTCTTCGAGGAGATGTAGACGATGTCCCCGCCGAGCTTCTGGTCGATCAGCACGCGCGCCGCGGACCGCGACACCAGGAAAGAGCCCTTGGCCATCACGTTGTGCTGCAGGTCCCAGTCGGCGACGGTGGTCTCCAGCAGTGATTTCGAGAGCGAGAGTCCTGCGTTGTTCACGACGAGGTCGAGTCCGCCGAACGCGAGAACCGCGGCGTCGACGGATGCCTGCACCTGGTCTTCGTCTGTGACGTTCGCCTGCACGCCGATGGCGACATCCGTGCCGCCGATCTGGGCCGCAGCAGCCTGCGCGTTCGCGAGGTTCAGATCGGCGATGACGACGCAGGCGCCCTCGGCGGCCAGGCGTGTGGCGATGGCCTTGCCGATTCCGGATGCGGCGCCGGTCACGAGAGCGACACGGCTCGCCAGCGGCTTCGGTTTCGGCAAGCGCGCGAGCTTGGCCTCTTCGAGGGCCCAGTACTCGATGCGGAACTTCTCGGCCTCATCGATCGGGGCGTAGGTGGAGAGGCCCTCCGCGCCGCGCATCACGTTGATGGCGTTGACGTAGAACTCGCCGGCCACGCGGGCGGTCTGCTTGTTCGCGCCGTAGCTGAACATGCCGACGCCGGGGATCAGCACGATCAGCGGGTCGGCGCCACGGATGGCCGGCGACGCGGCATCCGCGTGGCGGTCGTAATAGGCCTGGTAGTCGACGCGGTACTGCTCGTGCAGTTCCTGCAGGCGTTCGATCGACTCCTCGACCGACGCGTCGGCGGGCAAGTCGAGCACGAGCGGGGTGACCTTGGTGCGCAGAAAGTGGTCGGGGCAGCTCGTGCCGAGCGCGGTCAAACGCGGGTGTTCGGTGCTGCCCAGAAAGTCGAGAACCACTGCGTCATCATCGAAGTGACCCACCTGCGCGCGGTCAGTCGAGACCAGGCCGCGGATGGTCGGGGCCAGGGCCACGGCCTTCGCGCGTCGTTCTGCCTCGGGTAGGGCGCCGTAGCCGTCGAGGGCCGGGCCGAAGGGCTCTGCCTTCGAGTGCGCGGCGATGTAGGCGGCGGCGGTGTCGATGATGAAGAGCGAGTTCGTCTCGGCCTCGGCCGAGGTGTCGCCCCAGGCGGTGATGCCGTGGCCGCCGAGGATGCAACCGATGGCCTGCGGGTTCGCCTCTTTGATGGCGGCGATGTCGAGGCCGAGCTGGAAGCCAGGGCGACGCCAGGGAACCCACACCACCGTGTCGCCGAAGATGGTCGCGGTGAGTGCTTCGCCGTCGGCGGCGGTCGCGATGGCGATGCCGGAGTCGGGGTGCAGGTGATCGACGTGGGCCGCGTCGACGAGACCGTGCATGGCCGTGTCGATCGAGGGGGCAGCGCCGCCCTTGCCGTGCAGCGTGTAGTCCAGAGCCGCCACCATCTCGTCTTCGCGGTCGAGACCGGGGTAGACGTTGACGAGCGAGCGCATCCGGTCGAGGCGCAGAACGGCCAGGCCGTTCTCGGTGAGCGTGCCGAGGTCGCCGCCGGAGCCCTTGACCCACATCAGCTCGACCGATTCGCCCGTGACCGGGTCGATCTCGGTGCCCTTGGCCGAGGTGTTGCCGCCGGCGTAATTGGTGTTCTTGGGGTCGGTGCCGAGGCGGTTCGAGCGGGCGATCAGCTCTGCTGCGGTCGGGTTCGTGGCGCCGAGGTGCGTGGCGGCGAGGTTCACAGCGGCGAGGTTCGTGGGCGTGCCGGACATTCGTACTCCTTCGTCGGCGCACACGAGCGCCATAGTCATACTGTTCAATCGTGTTAAGTATCACAAGAAGCAACTGAATGCGCAATGAGGGGTCCGCTGTCGTCGTGGCCACGCGGGGACGACTGGCGAAAAGGGGGTGCTAGAGCAACTCGACGAGGCCGCGATACGGGTCGAGGAGCGGGTGCGCGATGTCGAGCTCGGTGACGAGAAGGTCGACGCCCTCGAGCGCGAACCCGACGGCCATCGCCCGCTGCCCGAGCTTCGACGCCGTGGCCAGGAGTACGGTTTCGTCAGACGCCCGCGCGAACGCCTGCTTCACCTGGGCTTCCTCGAGGGTGACCTCCGAGCTGCCGACGATCGGGTCGACGGCCGCTGCCGAGAAGAAGAATCGACGGTAGAGGAGCGATCCCGCTGCCTGGCAGGCGATGGGTCCGATGAAGCTGTCGGTGCGCGACTCGGCCTGGCCGCCGATGAGGATGGCGGTGACGTCGCGGTTCTCATCGGCGAGCAGAAAGTTCGGGTAGGAGTTGGTGGCGACAGTGAGGGCGGATTCGCTCAAAAGCCGGCCGATCCCTCCGGCCGTGCTCGATGCATCGATCGCGATGGCGCCGTCTGTCGGGATGAGCGTGCGCACCTTCTCGGCGATGATGCCCTTTTCGCGGATGCTTGTCGCCGAGCGCTCGGTGAACGTCTTGGGGCGGAGCGTCGGGATGGCCCCGCCGCGCACGCGACGCAGGATGCCGGCCGCTTCCAGATCGGCCAGGTCACGGCGCACGGTCATCGACGAGACGTCGAGCTCCTGGGCTGCGTCGTCGAGACGGATGGCGCCCTCGCGTTCGAGAATTGCGGTGAGGTGGGCGCGGCGGTCCTCAGCCCCCAGTGTGCCGGTTGTTGCCATCGTGTCCCTCTGATCTTCTCTGCCGATGCGCTGCCACGTCGGCCCGTGCGCATCCTGTGCATCGGCTGCCGCACTTTCGCACACTGCCCGGGTGGGTGACTGGCGCGTCGCGTCGTTCAAACCTGTGCGCTCCAACAGAATGTCACATCGTCGACATCGGTCCAGGGGGCATCTCAACTCAACCGGCCCGAGCACGTGAGCGAGTTTGCTCAAATGAGCGGCGAATGTTTGCGTATGAGCATTGTGCCTACACTGACGGTATGTCAACGATCGAACCATTGCTCGCCGGCCGACGTGCCGTGATCACCGGTGGGGCGCGGGGCCTCGGCTATGCCATGGCGAAGGCCATTGCCGCGTCAGGGGCCTCCATTGCCCTTCTCGACCGACTCGACACCGTCGAGTCCGCGGCCGCCCGGTTGGCCGACGAGACGGGTGCCGACGCGATCGGCGTCAACGTCGACGTGACCGACGAAGCATCGGTCGAAAGCGCGTTCGACGCCGTGACAGCACGATTTGGCACCGCGGACATTCTGGTCAATAGCGCGGGGATGACCCTTGGGGCGCCGGCCATCGACACCGAAGTGGCCGACTGGAACCGGCTGTTCGAAGTCAACGTGGCCGGCACGTTCCTCACCTCGCGCACCTTTGCGCGGGCGTTCGTGGCTGCCAACGCCGGCCTTCCGGGCGCCGAGCGCGGAGTCGCGAGCATCGTGAACGTCTCGTCGATGTCGGCGTTCGCCGTGAACATCCCGCAGACCCAGGCCGCCTACAACACCTCGAAGGCGGCCGTCTCGATGCTGACGAGCAGCCTCGCGATCGAATGGCTGCCGCTCGGGATCCGCGTCAACGCGATCGCACCCGGCTACTTCGCGAGCGACATGACGCGTGACTTCGTGGCCGAGAATCCTGACATGGCCGAGGCGTGGATCTCGAAGATCCCGTCAGGGCGGATGGGGCAGCCGGATGAGCTGGGCGACCTCGTCGTGTACCTCGCGAGTGAGCGCTCTGCGTATGTCGTGGGTCAGAGTTTTCGAATCGACGGCGGCTACACCGTCGTCTGATCGGGCACGCCGGTCGCCGGTGTGCGGGGGGCTCAGAGCGGGCCGTGGCGTGCGGCTACGCTTGATTCATGCCGAAGAAGGGTCGACCAGCTGCCTCGACCCGCGTCGCGGCGTGTGACTTCGGCGGCTCGAGCGGGCGGGTCGTTGCGGGGCGGGTGAGCTCTGACGCGATCGTGATCGAGGGCCTCCACCGCTTCCCGAATGTGCCGCTGGTCACGCAGGGCGAGTTGCGTTGGAACCTCGACCGGCTCCTCACCGATGCCGCCGCTGGGCTGCGCGAACTACGGGGCGGCGAGGGGTTCGCTTCGATCGGCATCGACTCCTGGTCGAGCGACTATGCCCTGCTCCGAGACGACCGTTTTCTCGAACCGCCCTACCACCAGCGCGAACCGCGCACGCTCTCGGCGTTCCGAGACGTACATGACCGAATCGGGCAACGCGAACTTTTCGAGCGCACTGGCCAATGCGCCTTGCCGTTGATGACTCGATACCAGCTCGTCGCCGATCGTGATCGCGGGGCTCTCGAGCGAGCAGATCGGATGCTGCTGCTGCCGGATGCGATCGCTTTCCAGTTGACGGGCACGGCCGCCGCCGAGTCGACGAACGCGTCAACGACGGGTCTCGCCGACTGGCGCACTGGTTCGTGGGACGCCGAGCTGCTCAGGGAGCTTGGCCTCCCGCTGCGATTGTTCGCGCCGGTCATCGCGACCGGCTCTGACTATGGAGTGGTAAACGCGGCAGCGGCGGATGCGTTCGGCCTGGATGCGGGGACGGCCGTGATCGCGGTCGCCACGCACGACACGGCATCCGCCGTCGCTGCGATTCCCACCCCCGATGACGACGTGGCGTTCGTGTCGTCCGGCACCTGGAGTCTCGTCGGAGTCGAGACGAGGAGTCCGGTTCTGAGCGAGGCGGCGAGGCTCGCCGGGTTCACGAACGAAGGCGGTGTCGATGGCCGCAACCGCTTTCTCAGCATCTCTCCCGGCCTGTGGATTCTCAACGAATGCCTGCGGGAGTGGGGTGTCGGTCGGCCAGGGGAAAGCGCCGCTGCCGACGCGCTGCTGACCGCCGCCGGGGCTGCACCCTCGGCCGAGGTGCTCATTGACCCACGGTCCCCGGTCTTCGTGGGGCCCGGATCCATGCTCGATCGCGTGCGCTCCGAGCTCGCCGCGCAGGGTGCGCGGATACCCGACGAACGCGCCGAGCTCGTGCGCATCGTGATCGAGAGCCTCGCTGACACCTTCGCGCGGGTCGCCCTGCAGGCGGCGAGTCTCGCGGGCAAGCGTGTGCGGGCGATTCACATCGTGGGTGGCGGGTCGCGCAACGCGCTTCTCTGCAGAATGGTGGCCCAGCGCAGCGGACTGCCCGTACTCGCCGGCCCTGCCGAGGCCACGGCCATTGGAAATCTGGTGGTCCAGGCGCGGGCCAACGGTGCCATCGAGGGCGATATCACCGAGCTGCGTGACCTCGTGCGGCGCAGTTTTCCGCCCATCGTGCACGCGCTCTGAGGGGCGCCTGGCCACGTCGTTGGTCGAGGAACGAGCGCCAGCGAGCGTCTCTGAGGCAAATGGCCACTTCGTTGATCGAGGAGCAGCCGACGAAGGAGGCCGCATCTCGAGATCTCGCGAGCCAATCCTTGAACTCGGGTTGACTTCGAACATCGGCTCGCGAGGTCTCGAGACGGCCGCGGGCGGCCTCCTCGACCAACGAAATGGTCTCATTCGCCCACCACCATGCCGCGTAGCGGCCGACTCCGTCGGGCGCTACGCGATCAACGAAATTGAGTCGTCTGACCGGCTCTCAGCGTCGAGAGCGACCGGATGCGCGGGGCTCAGGTTCGCTGAGCAGCCGCTGGGCGAGCGCGGCATCGGTGATGAGCGAGGTGACAAGCCCCGACCGAAGCGCCGCGGCAACGGCCGCCGTCTTCAAGGTGCCGCCCGCGACGGCGATGACGTCAGCGATCCCACGCAGCTGGTCGGTGCCGATCGCAATCGACCGATCTTCGATGCCCTCGACCACGTTGCCGTCGCTGTCGATGAGTGTGGAGCAGATCTCAGCTTGCACGCCCTGGGCCAGGAGCTGGTCCAGGATGCCCACCTGCCGTGCACTCTCGTAGAGCTGTGAGTCAGGCGGACTCCAGCTGCCGATGGCGACGACGGCCTTCGTGACCGCGGGGAACCGCCGCATCGTATTGCGAATGCCCGGTTCGTTGCGGAGGGCGCGAGCGGTGGTGGCGTTGTCGACGATGAGCGGGGCGAAGATGGCATGCGCGCGTCCGCCAGACACGCGACTGAATTTGCCCATCACCTCGACTCCGTTCTCCGGGGTGGCCGCGGCGACGCCGGCGAGCTGCACGACCTCGCAGTCCGCGAGCGTCATGAGATGGGATGCCGTCGCGGTGAGAGTGCGCCCGGCGGTGACCCCGAGAACGTCGCCGTCGACGATGATTTCTTGCAGCAGTTCCGCCGCCGCGCGACCCAGGGCATCCTGAATGGTTTCCGGGCGCTGCTCCGGCGTGATCACGGCGAGAGCGCGGTTCAGCCCGAATCGGTCGCGGAGCCCGATCGAGAGGTCGAGGTCGACGGAGGCGTGCGGTTCGATCGTGATCGTCACGATTCCATGCTCTCTGGCCGATTCGAGCATGCGCGCGATCTTGAACCGGGAGACCCCGAGTTCATCGGCGATCTCCATGCGGCTGAGTCCGTCGATGTAGTGGCGTTTGGCCGCATAGGCGATCCGCACCCGTTCATCCGGACCCATGGTCGTCCCCGTTTCGCTCATCAGCACTCCATCGTGGTGCGCCCTCTGCCGGGCACTCCCCTCAGTCTATGCGCTCATACGAGCGCACCTCAATCTCATTCGTGAAATTGTTCTAGAGTGACCCGTTAGCACCGGCGCTTCTGCCCGGTGTGACAGCACCACTACCGACGCAGGCGGCCCCGGCCGTGAAGGGACATCGCTATGACGACACCGGTGAACATGAGGGCGAGCATCCTCGAACACACCCGATCGCTGATCGTGGCCGACGTTCCGGTGCCGGCGCTCGCCACCGACCAGGTTCTGGTCCGCATCGCCGCGGTCGGTGTCTGCGGCTCGGATGTGCACTACTTTCACGAGGGCCGGATCGGCGATTTCGTCGTCGAAGAGCCGCTGATTCTCGGCCACGAAGCCTCCGGCACCATCGTCGCGGTCGGAGCGGATGTCTCGGCTGACCGGGTGGGCGAGCGGGTGTCGATCGAACCCCAGCGTCCGTGCCGTCGCTGCCGATTCTGCACAGCCGGCCGGTACAACCTCTGTGATCGCATCGAGTTCTACGCGACTCCGCCCATCCACGGCGCCTTCGCCGAGTACGCCGTGATTCAGGACGACTTCGCACACTCCGTGCCCGACAGCATCAGCGATGACGCGGCGGCCCTGATGGAACCGCTCTCGGTCGGCATCTGGTCCTGCCGGAAGGCGGGCATCGCGCCGGGCACGAGCGTGCTGATCGCGGGCGCCGGCCCGATCGGGATCGTGATTGCCCAGGTGGCCCGCGCATTTGGGGCGACCGACATCGTGGTCAGCGATCCCGTGGCCGAGCGCCGCGAGCTTGCCCTTCGTTTCGGCGCGACGCGCGCGATCGATCCGATCAATGACGGCATCCCCAGCGCCGCGTTCGATGCGTTCATCGACGCCTCCGGTTCGTCCATCGCGGTGAAACAGGGGATCGGATCCCTTCGCGGCGCGGGCATTGCTGTACTCGTCGGGATGGGGGCAGACGACGTCAGTCTTCCGGTCTCCACCATTCAGAATCGTGAACTCGTCGTGACCGGCGTCTTTCGCTATGCGAACACGTGGCCGACGGCGATCGCGCTCGTCGCCTCGGGCGCCGTCGACCTCGACGCACTGGTCACCGGGCATTTCGGCCTCGACGACGTCGAAGCGGCACTTGAATCCACGAACTCGCCGGCCACTCTCAAGAGCATGGTGGTGCCGTCGTGACAACCGCAGCCACCGTCACCAGTGAGCACGCCACGCCCGCGCTCTCCGACGACGCACCGGTCATGCTCGAGTGCATCGATCTGCAGAAGTCCTTCGGCGGCGTGCCGGTTCTCCGTGGCGTCTCGCTTTCCCTCGCGCCCGGCACGATCACGGCGCTGTCCGGCGAGAACGGCGCCGGCAAGTCCACCATGATGAAGATCGCGTCAGGTCAATACAAGCCGGATGTGGGACGCGTGCTCGTGCGCGGGCAGGAGCTTTCGGCCGGCAACCCGAGCGCGGCGGTGGGGCTGGGCATCGCGATCGTGCCACAAGAGCTCGCCTCCGTACTCGACACGACCGTCTACGAGAACATCTTCCTGGGCCGTGAGTTGCGCACCCGGCTCGGATTGCTCGACCGCTCGCGCATGATCCGCACGGCCCGTGAACTCCTCGCGGCGTTCGGCGTCGACATCCGACCCACCGCGCGGATGGGTTCCCTGCCCGTCGGCCTCCGCCAGATCGTCGAGATCGTGAAGGCCACCAATACGGGTGCCCGGGTGCTCCTCCTCGACGAGCCGACGAGCGCGATCGCCGAACGCGAAGTCGCGCGCCTGATCGGGGTCATGCGGCAACTGCGCAACCGCGGTGTCGCCATCCTGTTCACGACGCACAAGATGGAAGAGATTCGTGAGGTCGCCGACCGTGTGATCGTTCTGCGCGACGGTGGGCTCGTGCTCGACGAGGCGCTCGTCGATCTCAGTGACGACGACATCGTGACCGCCATGATCGGCCGCGAACTCGAGGATCTCTTTCCCGAACTGCCCCCAGCCGGCACCGAGACCGTGCTCAGCCTCCGCGGCTTCGCCGTCGCCCCGAGTGGGGCGCCGCTCGACCTCGAGGTGAAGCGCGGTGAGATCGTCGGTCTCGCTGGTCTCGTCGGCGCCGGGCGCACCGAGCTCGTCGAGGCGATCTTCGGCACCCGGCCGGTCAGGGCGGGAACGATCACCGTCAATGGCCGGAATGTGCGCACCGGCAACCCGGCGGCGGCGATCGGCGCCGGTATCGCCCTCGTTCCAGAGGACCGCAAGGGTGCAGGCGCCGTGCTCTCGATGAGCATCCTGCAGAACGCGACGTTGCCGCGCCTCGGCAAGTTCAGCACCCTCGGGTGGCTGCACGGCGCGAGCCGCCGGGATGCGATCGGCGCGAGCATGAAGTCGGTCAGTCTGCGCAGTCGTGGCCTCGATCAGGAGATGGAGACTCTCTCCGGCGGCAACCAGCAGAAGGTCGTCTTCGCCCGCTGGCTCACCGACGACGTCGACGTTCTCCTCCTCGACGAACCCACCCGCGGTGTCGACGTCGGCGCGCGGAGCGAGATCTACCGGATCATCACCGAACTGAGCGCATCCGGCATGGCCGTGATCATGGCCTCAAGCGACCTGCCCGAGATTCTCAGCCTCTCCCACCGGGCGCTCGTGATGCGGGAGCAGACGGTGGTGGCCCAACTCGATCGGGCCGACCTCGCAGATCCGAACGTGCAGGACCGCATCTTTCGGCTCGCTTCCGGCATGACCCCGGCAACGACGAGCATCCCGACTTCCGGCACCCCACTCACCCCGAACGCAGACGCACAGGACTCAGAAAGCTCACGCTCATGACGAAGACAACATCAGAGATCGAACAGGCGATCCCGGCCACATCGATTCCCGGCGAAACCAGACGGTTCAGTGGCACCTGGTTCGCGGACCTCGCCATCCGCTACGCGATGGTGATCGTGATGCTCCTCATCATCGCGTTCTTCCTGTACCGGAGCGCGCGGTTCGGCACGCCGGAGAACCTCACGACGATCCTTGTCGCTGCGGCGCCGTTCGCGTTGATCGCGCTCGGGCAGACGCTCGTGATCCTGACTGGTGGCATCGACCTCTCGGTCGGCAGCGTCATCGCCGTCGCCGCTGTCTATGGAAGCATCACGGCGAAAGCCTTTCCCGATCAGGTGTGGCTGGCCCTCGTCACCGGTATGGGCGTCGGTCTCCTCGCGGGTGCCATCAACGGATTTGTCGTGGCCGTGATCAAGGTTCCACCCTTCATCGCGACCCTCGGGATGCTCACCGCGGCATCCGGGTTCGCCTACGTCGCCGGCAACGGTGCTCCGATCACCGGCCTACCGCCTGCGTTCTCGAGCATCGCGAATGCGCAGATCTTCGGCCTCACCCTGCCCGTCATTCTCATGATCGTCGGCATCATCGGCTTCGCGGTGCTCATGCGCCGCACCGCCTACGGCATGCGCGTCTACGCGGTCGGAGGCAACCCGGTGGCCGCGCAGATCGCCGGAGTGAAGGTGGGCCGCACGCTCTTCAGCGTCTATGCCATCAGTGGAGTTCTCGCCGGCATCTCCGGTGTGATGCTCGCCAGCCGGGTCACGCTCGGCGCGCCCAACCTCGGCCAAGGCTACGAACTCGACGCCATCGCGGCCGTCGTCATCGGTGGTGCCAGCCTCCTCGGCGGACGCGGCAGCGTCTGGGGCACCGCGCTCGGCCTGCTTCTGATTCAGACACTGAACAACGGCCTCGACATCTTGACCGTTCCCGCCTATTGGCAGGACGTCATCAAGGGCGCACTGATCGTCACGGCCGTTGCCGTTGACGTCTGGTCGAACAAGAGGCGTCGATAATTTCCGGTCTCGGCCCCGCCCTTCGACAGGCAGCGGCCGAGGCCGATCCACAAGCCTGTCGAAGGGCATTCCTCGCACGACCCCACTGCACACAGGAAAGAAGAATCCTATGAAGAAGAACCGCACCATCTGGCTCGGCGGCATCGCAGCCGCGGGCATCCTCACGCTCGGCCTCTCGGGGTGCGGCGCCGGCGATCCCACCGCGGGCGCCGTCAGCACCAATGCGAGCGGCCAGAAGCACCTCACCATCGGCGTGAGCGTCTACGACATGTCGTCGTTTGTGACCGAAGGCAAGGAGGGCATCGACACCTATGCCGCCGAGAACAACATCGACATCCTCTGGAACTCCGCTGGACTCGACGTCAACACCCAGGCGAGCCAGATCGACCAGTACGTGAGTGCCGCCGTCGACGCCATTGTGGTGATCCCGGTGCAGGCCGACTCGCTGCAACCCCAGATCGCTGCGGCCAAGGCTGCGAAGATTCCGTTCTTCGACGTCAACGCCTCGCTCAACAGCACAGATCTCACCGGTTCCGTGCAGCCAGACGACGTCGCCGCCGGAGAGCAGGAAGCTCAGATGATGATGGATGCGATCGGCGGGAAGGGCAACGTCATCATCCTGCAGGGTCCGCTCGGCGGCTCCGGCGAACTCAACCGCGGCAAGGGCATCGACAACGTGCTCGCGAAGTACCCCGACGTGAAGGTGCTCGCGAAGGACACCGCCAACTGGAAGCGTGACGAAGCCGTCAACAAGGTGAAGAACTGGATCTCGGCGTTCGGCGACGACATCTCAGGTGTGATCGCGCAAAACGATGACATGGGCCTCGGTGCGCTGCAGGCATTCAAGGAAGCCGGCAAGACAGGTGTCCCGATCGTCGGCATCGACGGCATCGCGGACGGCCTCGCCGCGGTGAAGAGCGGAGACTTCATCGGCACCTCGCTGCAGAACGGTACGGTCGAGCTGTCGGCCGGGGTTGCCTACGCGGCGGCCGTGGTGCGGGGCGACGAGGTGAAGAAGAACCCGATCTACCTGATGCCGGCCATCACGAAGGACAACGTTGACCAGGCGATCGACCATGTCGTGTCGAAGCGTGAAGACTTCCTCGCCGGCCTCACGACGATGACGAACGACAACCTGAAGTCGGGCGACATCGCGAACGAGGGCCTGCCGGGCCAGTAATAGCAACAGCAATGTGAAAGGCCGGGCGTCAGCGCCCGGCCTTTCTTCTGTTGCGCTCCTGCACGCTGGAGTTGACCGGCCTGAGGTCGCCGCATTCCCTCGGTTCCACTCGCGGGCCCCGGCGGGCTACTCTTCGTGAATGTCTAACACTCCTCGAGGGCGCCCGCGCAGCGAATCGACCCGGGTCGCGATCTTGACTGCCGCACGGGATCTCCTCATTGAAATCGGCTGGGACGCATTGAGCATCGAACAAATCGCGATCCGCGCGGGCGTCTCGAAGCAGACGGTGTATCGATGGTGGCGCACCAAGGGTGACGTTGTCGCAGAAGGCATCGTCGAGGGAACTATTTCGTTCTTCACCATCACGGTGGCTGACTCCGCAGACATCGCTTCCGACCTCAAGTCGACCCTGAGCGCGATGTCGACGGCCCTGACCGCACCGGGAGTCGACCCGCTACGCCGGGCCCTCATCGCGGCCGCTGCGGCGAACGAGGAAGTTGCGCTCCGGCAACACGATCTCCTCGTTGCTCCCGTGCGTGAGGGTCTGAAGCAGCGTCTCGCGCGCGCCGTTGTGTCGGGAGAGCTCAAGCCGGGAACGGATGTCGACACGATGGTCGACGCGTTGGTCGGCGCCATCTTTCACCGCATCACCAACGCGCGGGCGACGGGCGGCGACGTGTCGGAGGGACTTGCCGACCTCATTCTGTATGGCGCAGCGACAGGCACGGGGCCGACGACGCACTCGAGTTGATCGCCCTGTGATCCCTGCGTATTTGCCAGCCCGTTGTTCGATCGATACCTTTCTATTTGCGAGACTTTTTGTCTCGTAAATACTGAGGACAGAGGGTCGGACGAATGAAGAGACTTGACGGTAAGACGATTCTGATTGCAGGATCTGGCGGCATTGGCGCCGGGCTTGCGCAGCGCTGCGCGGCGGAGGGCGCGAATGTCGTGCTCGGCGATATCGATATCGCCGGGGTCGAAGCGGTGGCCGCGGGCATCCGCACTGACGGTGGGTCGATCGTCGCGACGCGACTCGACGGGGCCGAGGAAAGCTCAGTGGGCGAGGCGGTCGCCCTGGCGGTGTCGACATTCGGCGGCCTCGACGGCCTCCACGTGAACTTCGCGAGCCTGTCGGGCAATTCTGAAGACGGACTCCTCGACATGACGATGGATGAGATCGACGCGAGTCTGCGGGTCAATCTGCGCGGTTACGTGCTCTGCACGCGCGCGGCACTTCCGCCGATGATCCAGCGTGGTGGCGGGTCCATCGTCTACACGAGCTCAGGATCCGCCTATGTGGCCGAGCCCGTGCGTGTCGCGTATGCCATGGCGAAATCCGGTGGACACGCGCTCATGCGACACGTAGCTTCTCGCTACGGTGTCGACGGTATCCGGGCGAACTCAATTGCGCCCGGCGTGATCGTGCATGACCGGTTCCCGGCCGAGATTCGCGCGGCCATGGAAGAAATGACCATCGAGGCGACGTTCGTCAAGTCCCGGGTCGGGCGTCCCGAAGACATCGCCGCAGCCGGCGCATACCTTCTGTCAGATGACGCCGGTTATGTCACCGGCCAGGTCATTTCTGTCGACGGCGGACGAACGGTTCGCGCCTAGCAATTCCCGCCTGCACCTCAGCAACACTGCTGCGCAGAGACAGGAAGAACCCGTCACCGACTGGTGTCGGGTTCTTCTCTTCCACACTCCATCGCCAAGTTCACGCGACCCGATGTCAGGACTGCGTACGAGGTCTCGACGGCATCCGACCCGCGCGACGGATGTGCGGCAGAGGCGCTGACGGGCGAACTGTGCGCTGCGCGCGTTGGGTGCCGCTGCGCGCATTGGCGCCGACCCGCGTGCCGGCACCGGACCCGCGCAGCGGATGCGGCACGGCGACGGGCTCAACCAGCGGTGTGGTCGAGCCCGTCGCACCCTGAGTTCATTTGAGGGGGTGCGGGCGAGGAGAGTGCGCTCCTACGCTCCCCAACTTGCCTGCTGGCCGCCGACGCGAGCGGCCGCGATTTCTTGCTGGTACCCAGATGCAGCGTAGGCCGCCATGGGGTCGGCCGGCAGCCCGCGCGACTCACGCCAGGCGGCGAGGTCGGGACGCACATCGGTGTAGAAGGCATCCATCAGGATGCTGTTGGCGCCGAGCACATCGCCGGCGTTCTGTGCTGCGGTGAGCGCAACGGTGTCAACGAGCAGCACACGGGCCGTCATCTCCTGCACGTTGAGCACCGAGCGGATCTGGCCAGGGATCTTGTCCTCGACGTTGTGGCACTGGTCGAGCATGAACGCGACAGGGCTGTCAGCGTCGAAGCCGCGGCCGCGGTTGACCTCGTAGAGGATACGGAACAGCTGGAACGGGTCGGCCGCACCGACGATGAGGTCGTCATCGGCGTAGAAGCGCGAGTTGAAGTCGAACGAGCCGAGCTTGCCGAGGCGCAGCAGCTGCATCACGATGAACTCGATGTTGGTGCCGGGCGCGTGGTGGCCGGTGTCGAGGCAGACCATCGCCTTGTCGCCGAGCGCGGTGACCTGGGCGTATGAGGTTCCCCAGTCGGGAACATCCGTGTGGTAGAAAGCCGGCTCGAAGAACTTGTACTCGAGCACCATGCGCTGGTCGTCGCCGAGACGGGCGTAGATCTGCTCAAGCGAGTCGGCGAGGCGGTCCTGACGGCCCCGCAGGTCGCCCTGACCCGGGTAGTTGGTGCCGTCGGCGAGCCAGATTTTGAGGTCCTGTGAGCCGGTGGCGTCCATCACATCGATGCACTCGAAGTGGTGGTCGATGGCCTGCTGACGAATCGCCGAGTCGGTGTGGGTCAGGCTGCCGAACTTGTAGTCGTCGTTCTGAAAGGTGTTCGAGTTGACCGTGCCGAGCTCGACGCCGAGGTCAGCCGCAACGCCGCGGAGTGCCTGGTAGTCATCGACCTTGTCCCACGGGATGTGCAGCGCCACCTTGGGGGCCAGCGCGGTGAGTTCATTCACCTTCGCGGCATCCGCGAGCTTCTCCTGAATGGTGCGAGGGGTGCCGGGAGTTCCGAAGACCTTGAACCGAGTGCCCGAGTTGCCAAAAGCCCAGGAGGGAAGCTCGATGGCTTGCGCCTCAAGTTGAGGAGCGATGGAGGTGAAGCTGGTGGTCATGTGCGTTGTCACTTTTCTAGACGTGTCGATGATGCTGACGAGGTTTCAGTTGCACGGGCCGTGGGGGGAGTGCAACGGTTGAATCAATGAATGAATCGTTTCAATTGGCAGTGGGAAAACTGTATCCCGTGGAATGCGCCAGGTCAATCTGGTCTTCCAGATGAAAGATCTCGTCGAGAACGAGAAAGCCTTCATCGGGTTTTACGTCGCCCAAGTCTTCGAAATACTCGGCCATCTCGGCTTGCCAGCGGGAATTGACATCCGTGGCGTTCATGCCGGCTTGAGCGGCAGCGAGTGAGGGAGTTTCGAAGTAGCCGATCAGCAAACCGTCGGGGCGCAGAAAGAGCGAGTAGTTGTGCCAGCCCGTGGTCTTGAGCGCGGCGAGCATCTCGGGCCAGACCGCCGCGTGACGCTCGCGGTAGGCGTCTAAACGGTCGGCTCTGACCTGCAGTTGAAAGCACACGCGCTGCATGTGGTTGGTCCTTTGAACGGTGGTGTGGTGGTGGTGAAGCGGATGGTTCAGGTGAAGCGGATGGTTCAGGTGAAGCGGATGCTGCGGGTGGTGGTGAGCACAAAACACGAGGGTCCGGCCGACGGACCACCTCCGCCGGCCGGACGTTTCGGGGTCGGGGACTTAGAAGTCGAAGTCCGCGATGTTGTCCTTGTTGAACTCGTACGGGTCGCCGAGGAGCACGACGCCGTCCTTGCCAACGGTGTAGGAGCCGAGTTTGCCGGCTTCGAAGGTGTCGCCGTCCTTGCCGGTGATGTCACCGACGATGAGTGCCTTCGCAGCGAACGCGGCGAGGTAGCCGAGGTCTGCCGGGTTCCACAGCGCGAACGCGGTGACGGTTCCGTCGGTGACGTAGTCGCGCATCTGGTTCGGCGTGCCGAGACCGGTCAGTGCAACCTTGCCCTTGAAGTCAGACGTCTGCAGGTAACGAGCTGCCGCAGCGATTCCGACGGTCGTGGGGGAGATGATGCCCTTGAGGTTCGG
The DNA here is from genome assembly GCF_039538945.1 of Glaciibacter kafniensis. Taxonomy (NCBI): domain Bacteria; kingdom Bacillati; phylum Actinomycetota; class Actinomycetes; order Micrococcales; family Microbacteriaceae; genus Glaciibacter; species Glaciibacter kafniensis. The sequence goes on from NZ_BAABCN010000015.1 coordinate 143,017, forward strand.
GTGGGTCTGCAGCAGTGCGGCAGTCTTGTCGAACGAGGTCTGGTCATCGTCGTCGCCGTACACGGTCTCGACGAGCGTGATGTTCGGGTGGTTCTCGGCGAGGTCGGTCTTCATGAGCTCGATCCAGGCGTTCTGGTTCGTCGCGTTGGCGCTGGCGGAGAGGATGGCGACCTCGCCGGCGTCACCGATCTGCTTGGAGATCATGTCAACCTGCACCTTGGCGATGCCGGCCGAGTCAGCCTGGTTGATGAAGACATCGCGGAACTGCGCTTCGGTGTCGGAGTCGTAGGTGACAACCTTGACGCCGGCGTCGCGCGCTTCGTTCAGCGCGTCGCCGATGGCCTTGGGGTCGTTGGCCGAGACCACGATAGCGCCCACACCCTGCTGGGTGAGCGTGTTGATGTAGCTGACCTGTGCGTCGGGGCTGGCCTCTGCCGGACCGACCTGCGCGAAGGTTCCGCCGAACTCCGTGATGGCCGTCTCGCCGCCCTTGTCGGACGTGTCGAAGTACGGGTTTCCGAGGTTCTTCGGCAGGAAGGTGATCGCCAGGTTGGCGTCTCCGGAGCCCGAGCCGGCGCCGTCTGTCGAGCCGCCCTCTGTGGGGTTGGCTGAGCAGCCGGATGCGACGAGTGCAAAGGTCACGGCAAGAGCTGCGACAGCACCTACACGGGACTTGCCCGTGAGACGTTTGTGAAACAACATCGTTGTTCTTCCTTTCATAGTGTGAAGCCGATGTGTGATTGCATCGACGAGAAGGTGGATTACGCCTTGGCTGCGCGTGTCCGACCCCGTTTGAGTCCCCCGGGTCCCTGCCGCTTTTTCTGCAGCCAGGCCAGGAAGCTTGCTGACACCACCGAGAGCACCAAGAGCACTCCGGTGATGATGTTGATGACGTCGGAGGTGACGTTGGCCAGGCGCAAGGCGCTGGCGAGCACTCCGATCAGGAGCACGCCGGCGATGACGCCGTGCAGTGCTCCGCGGCCACCGAAAATTGAGACTCCGCCGAGCAACACCGCGGCGATGACCTGCAGCTCGAGCCCCGTCGCATTGTCACCACGGGCGCTGCCGAAGCGCAGCGTGTAGTAGATGCCGGCGAATGCCGAGACGACGCCGGTGAGCATGAACAAGATCATTTTGGTGCGGTTCACGTTGACGCCGGAGAAGGTCGCCGCGTCCGGGCTCAACCCGATCGAGAAGATGCCACGGCCGAACGGAGTGAAGTGCAAGACGATCGCGAAAATGATCGCGAGCACCACGAATGGAATCATGATCGACGGAATGCCCGTCTCACCGATCTTCGACTTGGCGAGCGTTGTCCAGAACTCGTCGAAGTCGGTGACGGCTGTGGTGCCGAGGATGCCGACGGCGAGTCCGCGATACAGCGCAAGCGTTCCGATGGTGACCGCCAGTGAGGGCAGGCCGACGACGGTGATCAAGAAGCCGTTGATCGCGCCGCCGATGACGCCGACGACGAGAGCGATCAGGCCGGCGACCGCGAGGGGGAGCCCGGCCTGGTGCAGTGTTCCGACCAGCACGCTGCTCAGGCCCACCATGCTCGCCACCGACAGGTCGATCTCGCCCGTGATGATCACGAGGGTCATCGGCAGGGCGATCAGCAGAATCGGGGCCACGTCGAGCAGCAGGTAGGTCATGGTGATCGGGCTGCCGAAGTTGCGCACGCTGAGCGAGGCGACGAGGATCACGATCAGCAGCAGGCCGATGACGGCGCTCTCGCGGGTGAAGAGGATGCGACGCCAGGCCGGCTGGCCATAGTCGCGGTAGACGCGGGGTGCGACGACGGGGGTCTGAACAGTTGCGGTGCTAGACATTGGAGTCGTCCCTCTCTTCCAGGAGCTTGCGGGTTTGTCGGAGCGAGAGCACCCGGTCGAGAACAATGGCGCCGATGATCAGCACGCCGACGACGGCACGCTGCCAGAAGTCGGGAACGCCGAGGATGGGCAGTGCGCGGTTGATCGTGAGCAGCAGGGTCGCGCCGAGGGCGGCGCCCCAGACGGTGCCGCTGCCGCCGAAGATGGCGACGCCACCGATGACTGCCGCACCGACGGCATCCAGCTCGAAGCCGCTGCCGGCCTGCGAGTTGATGGTGCCGTAGCGGGCGGCGTAGAGCACGCCGGCCAGGCCGGTCAGGGCGCCACAGGCGATGAAGGCGATCAGGATGCGCTTGGTCACACGCAGCCCGTAGAGCTCAGCCGCGGCCGGCTCGGAGCCGATCGCATAGAACTCGCGTCCGCCGCGGGTGTTGCGCATGTACCAGCCGGCCGCCACGAGCACAACGAGGGCGATGATGGTCAAGAGCGGGATCGACAGCACCGAGCTGGTGCCGAGGGCGAGAAAGTCCTTGGGCATGTCGGAGGCATTGACGCGGTCGCTGCCGGCCCAGAGCACGTTGATGCCGCGGTAGGCATAGAGCGTGCCGAGGGTGATCACCAGGGCCGGCACCTTCGCGAAGGCCACCAGGGCACCGTTGATCAGGCCGAGCAGCCCGCCGAGCACGATTCCCGCGGCGAACACGACGATGATCGGGATGCCGGGGATGTCGATGAACAGGCGGCCGGTCAGGTAGGCGGTGAGGCCGAGAACCGAGCCGACCGACAGGTCGACGCTGCGGGTGATGATCACGATCGCCTGACCGACGGCCACGAGGATCAGGATCGACGGGGTGAGCAGCAGGTCGCGCCAGCCGTCTGGACTGAACAGAAAGTTGGGGTTCTTCGCCGTCGTCACCACGATCACGAGAATCAGGGCGAGCAGGATGCTCGTCTCCCTGGCCCGCATGAACGAGTACAGGCCGAGCGTGAACCCGTTCTGGCTGCGAGCCTGGGGTGGCGTGGGGGCTGGTGTGGGGGTCAGCGTCGTGGTCACGAGTGGTGCTCCGTTGCGTGCGTCGCGGCGTACATAACTGTTTCTGAGGTGGCGTCGGCCCGGCTCAGTTCGGCGGTGAGGCGGCCTTCGCGCATGACGAGCACACGGTCGGCCATGCCGAGAACTTCGGGGAGCTCCGACGAGATCATCAAGATCGCGAGGCCCTTGCCGGCAAGCTCGGAGAGCAGGCGGTGAACTTCAGACTTGGTACCCACATCGATGCCGCGGGTCGGTTCGTCGATGATCAACACCCGCGGGTTCGTGGCGAGCCACTTCGCGAGCACGACCTTCTGCTGGTTTCCGCCACTCAAGGTGCCGACCACGGTGTCGAGCGCGTTGGTCTTCACCTCGAGACGGCTCGCCCAGATGCGGGCCGCGGCGTTCTCGGCGCTCGCCGTGAGCAGACCGAACTTCGTCAGCTGCTTCTGAATCGCCATCGTCGTGTTGCGGCCGACGGTCGAGTCGATCACGAGGCCCTGTTTGCGGCGGTCCTCTGGCACCAGTGCCAAGCCGAGGCTCATAGCGGCGGCAGGATTGCGCCGCGGGATGGGGGTGCCATTGATGCGCACCGATCCGGAGTCGTACTTGTCGACACCGAAGACGGCGCGGGCAATCTCGCTCCGGCCTGCGCCGACCAGGCCGGCCAGGCCGACGATCTCGCCGGCACGCACGGTGAAGTTGATGTCATGAAAGACGCCGGCCGAGTTGAGGCCGCTGACCTCGAGCACCGGCTCGCCGATCTCAGCCACCTGCTTCGGAAAGAGGTCTGCGACGTCGCGCCCGACCATCCGGCGCACGATCTCAGAAACGGATGTCGACTCAATGGCGTCGGTCGAGATGTATTCGCCATCGCGCATGACGGTGATGGTGTCGCAGAGTGCGAAGACCTCGTCGAAGCGGTGAGAGATGAAGACGAGGGCGCGGCCTTCGTCGCGCAGGCTGCGGGCGACGGCGAAGAGGCGGTCGACCTCGACTCCGCTGAGAGCGGCTGTCGGCTCGTCCATGATCAGCACGCGAGCGTCGAGCGAGATGGCCTTGGCGATCTCGATGATCTGCTGGTCGGCGATGGAGAGGCCTTCGGCCGGCCGGTCGGGGTTGATGCGCACGTCGAGGCGAGCGAACAGTCCCTGCACCTCTGTACGCATCCGCTTGCGGTCAATCTTGCCGAAGCGGTTGGTCGGCTGGCGTCCCATGAAGATGTTCTCGGTGACCGAGAGGTCGGGGAACAGCGTCGGCTCTTGGTAAATAACGGCGATGCCGGCCGCCTTCGACTCAGCGGTCGAGGTGAAGTCGACGCTCTCGCCACGCAGCAGAAAGTCGCCGGCGTCGCGGCGGTAGAGGCCGGCGACGATCTTGACGAGGGTGGACTTGCCTGCGCCGTTTTCTCCAACCAGGGCATGGATGGAATTCATCTGCACCGTGAGGCTGGCGGACTTCAGGGCGACGACGGCACCAAATGATTTGGCAACGTTTCGAAGCTCCAGGGCAGCGGGGCCGGTGGTACTGGGGCTAATCGACATTGACGGACCTAACCTCCACATTGAGGAGTTATTGAATCGTTTTAATATTTGTGAACGTGAGCAATCTACGTGGGTCGCGCGATCGTGTCAAATTTCTGTTGCATGTCAACGCGAGGTGCCGTACCTCCTGCTCGATCGGCACCGGAATCAACGTGCTCCTGCGCGCGCTCGCGCGCTATCGAGTGGGGGCGGCGTCAGCGTCGCGCGATATGAAACCTTTCATTGACAGAACGTGAATCGTTCCAATAGGGTCGGCTCACCACCACGCCTCTTGCTCATCGTCGAGATCATTCGGAGACCATTCAGTGTCGATTGCCCCACGTGTTGCGTCGTATTCCCCCCAACGTTTGCAACGTCGTAAGCGCGGGTTCGTGACGATGGGAGTCCTGGTGGCCCTCGTTCTCGACCTTGGCTTCGTCGGAATGATGCCGGCATTGGCCGCGCCGGATGCCGCGGGGCCCGACAGTCCGGTTGCCGCGGCATCCGTCCTGTCGGTCAGCGCGTTGAAGACCGACGAGCTGGTGAACCCGCTGGGAATCGACAACCACACGCCGGCGCTCAGTTGGAAGTTGACCTCGAGCGTCAACGGTCAGCGGCAGAGTGCCTATCGAGTGCGAGTGGCCAGCAGCTCCGCGGCGCTGTCGGGATCAAGCCAGGGCGATATCTGGGACAGCGGAAAAGTGGATTCCGCCGATTCGGTCGGGATTGTCTACGGTGGTCCTGCGCTCACGTCGCAGACTCGCTACTACTGGACTGTCCAGGTGTGGGGAGCAAACGGCGACATCGCCTCGGCGAGCGAGCCGTCGTGGTGGGAGATGGGCCTTCTCAACCCTGCTGACTGGCAGGGGGCTGATTGGATCACTCCCCGTCTGGACGACAGTGAGTCCTGGTCCGACTTCGTGCTCGACTCGGACTTCACGATCAAATCGGGTGCGGCGAGCTTTCTCTTTCGTGCTCAGGACTCCAACAATTTCTACATGTGGCAGGTGAACTCCGGTCTGACGCCGGGAAAGGTGCTTCTTCGCCCGCACGTTAACCGCAACGGCAACTTCGCACACGTAGTGCCAGACATTGATGTCAGTCAGGTCATCGCTCCGGCGAACGCAAACAAGCAGCATCACATCACCATTCGCGCAGAGGGCTCTGTGATCACCACCACCATCGACGGCGTGCTGGTCAGCACGGTGACCGATAGCACGCTCACGAAGGGCACCATCGGCTTTCGGGTGGGCGACTCCGTGGAACACTCCCTCTACGACAACGTCGTCGTGACCGGCCTCGCCGGGCAATCGCTCTTCGCCGATGACTTCTCCACGTCACCGGATCCCTGGTTCGGTTCAACCAAGATCACTGACGGCCAGTTGGATCCCGGGAACGGTATTGTCCTGATCGACCCCACCCCGAGTGCCCCGATCCTCCGCACCGATTTCACCCTCGGCAAGGAGGTCTCAGAAGCACGGGCCTACGTCTATGGTCTCGGCCTCTACGAGCTTCATCTCAACGGCGATAAGGTCGGCGACCGCGTGCTGACCCCCGCGAGCACCCCGCACGCCACCCGAAACCCATACGACACCTACGACGTCACCGATCTGGTGAAGCAGGGCGGAAACGCCGTCGGAATCTGGCTCGGCGACGGCTACGACAGCAGCTACAGCTCGTACGCGTTCCGCTGGCTCGGCCCGAAACAGGCAACCATGCTCATCGATGTGACATACACCGACGGCACGCACCAGTCGGTGAAGACAGACAACAACTGGCGCTGGTCGACCAGCCCCATCACCTCCAACGGCATCTACGCCGGCGAGAGCTACGACGCGCGCCTGGAGAAGGCCGGCTGGGACACGGCCGGGTTCGACGCCTCGTCCTGGCTCCCTGTCAGCGGAGCATCCGCTCCCGGAACGGGAGTTGTCGCCAATGCCATGGAACCGATTCGGGTCACCCAGACGATCACTCCGGTCGCGATGACCGAGCCGAAGCCGGGAGTTTTTGTCTACGACCTCGGCCAGAACATCGCGGGTTGGTCGCGTCTGCACGCCCAAGGTGACAGCGGCACCACCATCACGATGCGCACCGCGGAGGAAGTCGGAACGGACGGGATGCTGGACACGTTCACGAACCGTGCGGCTGCGGCAACTGACCGCTTCACCCTCGCCGGCACCGGAGCGGTGGAGGAGTACGAACCTCGGTTCACGTATCACGGCTTCCGCTACGTGGAGGTCACCGGTTTCCCTGGGACTCCGACGATCGACAGCCTCGAAGGCCGAGTGGTCCATGCCGATGTGGTGTCGACGGGCAGCTTCGATTCATCCGACTCGCTTCTCAATCAGATCTGGGAGATGAACCGTTGGGGAATCATCAACAACTCGATGAGCACTCCCACTGACACTCCCGTGCGCGATGAGCGCACACCACCGGGAATGGATGTGCAGGCCTATCACAGCGCCTCCACGCGCGAGTTTGGAATGGACCGTTTCTACGCCAACTACCTGCTCGACATGCCTGCGGGCACGGCTCTGCCGAGCGACGACGCGAAGTCGCAATATCCCGATATGGCCGGAGACGGCGTGACGCTGGCCTGGACCCTCTATGAGCAATACGGCGACGCGGCCACTCTGGCGACGCACTTCGAGGCGATGAAGAAGTTCGTCGATACCAATGCCGCCTCCCACCCGAGCTACACCTGGGGAAACGATGGCTTCGGCGACTGGTGCCCGCCAGACAAGAGCGCGAACGCCAACGGTGGGATGGGTAATCCGAGCGCAGGGGACTGCACCAGCGAGGTTCCGATTGTGAATACGGCGCTCTGGTATCTCCAGGCAAAAGACGTCGCTCTGGCGGCGACGGCGCTGGGTCACCCAGACGAGGCCGCGCACTACACCGAGATGGCAACGAGAGTGAAGAACGCCTTCAACGCCACGTTCTTGAACAGCGCGGGCGACACCTACGGCGACGGGCGTCAGACCACGAGCGTCTTGCCGCTTGCCCTGGGGATGGTGCCCGATGACAAGATCGCCGCCGTCGGAAACCAGTTCGTGAACAGAATCTTGACCACGGATAAGGGTCACCTGGACACGGGAATCTTCGGAACGCGCTACCTCATGGATGCGCTCGCCGCCGTCGGACGCATGGACGTGGCGATGACCATTCTGGGGCAGACCTCGTACCCGAGCTACGGCTACGAGATCAGCAAGGGTGCAACAACTCCGTGGGAGCAATGGACCTATTACTCCGGGATGGAGACGCATGATCACGCCATGTTCGCCGGGATCAACACGTCGTTCTACACGCAGCTGGCGGGAATCCTCCCCGCAACGGCCGGGTACCAGACCATAACGATCGATCCACAGGTGCCCGCAGGGCTGCAGCACGTCGCGGCGTCGATCGACACCGTGCGCGGAACGGTCAGCTCCTCGTGGCAGCAGACCGAAGACGGATTCGCGCTGGATGTCGAGGTTCCCGTCAATTCGACCGCAACGGTGCACGTGCCTCTCCAAGGCTTCGCTCACCTGAGCGCGACCGACGGAGCTCAGCTCGTCTCCCGTGACACCACCGAAGCCGTCTATACCGTCGACTCCGGCCTGTGGAAATTTGCGAGTGGAACGGCGGACCAGACGATCTCGTTCGACGCGCTGCCTGACAAGAAGACGACGGACGGTGACTTCACCCTCTCGGCCACTGCGTCCTCCGGTCTGCCGGTCTCGTTCGGCGCTGCGGGGTCTTGCACCGTGGCGAGTACCACGGTGCATCTCACTGGAGCAGGGGACTGCACCCTCACCGCCTCTCAAGCGGGGAACGCTGAGTACCACCCTGCGGCCGCTGTCGCCCGCACGTTCGCGGTGAAGGAGACTCCGACGCCGATCGTCAAGTCGACAGTCCGCTTCGATTCGCAGGGCGGCAGCAAGGTGGCCGCGGTGAGAGTGGACAACGGCACGGTCATCAAGGCGCCGAAGTCTCCGACGCGCACCGGCTACACCTTCGCGGGTTGGTACACGAAGGCGACCGGCGGCAGCAAATGGAACTTCACCGCCAAGGTGATGTCGAACGCCACTGCCTACGCGCACTGGACAGTGCAGAAGCGCACGGTCACGTTCAGTTCGCAGGGTGGCAGCAAGGTTGCCGCGATCAGCACGAACTACAACACGGTGATCAAGGCACCGAAGTCTCCGACGCGTAACGGTTACACCTTCAAGGGTTGGTACACGAAGGCGACCGGCGGCAGCAGGTGGAACTTCACCACCAAGGTGACCACCAGCACCACTGCCTACGCGCACTGGACGGTGCAGAAGCGCACGGTCACGTTCAACGCGCAGGGCGGCAGCAAGGTGGCCGCGGTGAGCACGAACTACAACACGGCGATCAAGGCGCCGAAGTCGCCGACGCGCACGGGTTACACCTTCGCGGGTTGGTACACGAAGGCCACGGGTGGCAGCAAGTGGAACTTCACCACCAAGGTGACGGCCAACGCCACCGCCTACGCGCACTGGACGAAGAAGTAACCCACCGGAATCGGGCGGCCGCCTCGCACGAAGGCGGCCGCCCGATCCGGGGCGGACAGCGGTCTTCGCGGTGGCGCCAATGCCGCATAAATTGAAACCTTTCATTGACAGGGAGTGAATCGTTCCAATAGGGTCGGGCTACCACCACGCCTCATTGCTCATTGTCGAGATCATTCGGAGACCTTTCAGTGTCGATTGCCCCCCGTGTTGCGTCGTTGTCCCCCAATTTTTCGCATCGTCGTACCCGCAGGGTCGTGGCCGTGGGAGCTCTGGTGGCCCTCGTTCTTGAACTCGGCTTCGTCGGAATGACACCGGCATTGGCCGCGCCGGTTGCCGCGGCATCCGGTCTGTCGGTCACCGCGCTGAAGGCCAACGACCTGGTGAATCCGCTGGGCATCCCGCAGGGTGACCCTGAGCTCAGCTGGCAACTGCAGAGCGGCGCTCGCGACGTGACGCAGAAGGCCTATCAGGTGCGTGTCGCATCGAGTGCGACCGAACTTGCTGCCGACCGCGCGGATGTCTGGGACTCCCACACGGTCGAGTCAGGCGTCTCGACGGGCATTGTCTACGGTGGGCCGGCGTTGGATTCTGCGACGCGCTACTTCTGGCAGGTCAGAACGTGGAGCAACGACGGGTCGGAATCGGGCTGGAGCGGAGCATCCTGGTTTGAAACCGGGCTGCGCGGCTCCGAATGGAGTGCCGACTGGATCGGCGGCACCTCGCAGGCCGATGCGCTGTCCAGTTGGGACAACTACACGGTCAGCACCACGCTCGACAAGGTCTCAGGCGCTGTCGGAATCTTCTTCCGCCAGCCCGATGCCAACAACGGATTCATGTGGCAGCTGTCGAATTCCGGTGCCACCGACACACTGCGCCCACACATCAGGGTGAACGGCAACTACCAGGTGCTCGGCGATGTACCGATTCCCGCCGGGGTTCTGCACGCAGGAGGTCTCGCCGGCGCAGGCAACGTCGTGGCCATCACCGTGGCGGGCTCGCAGATCACCACCTCGATCAACGGGGTGCAGATCGATCGGCGCACTGATTCTCGCCTTCCGCTCGGCCGTGTCGGCATTCGCACCTCTGGCGTTGAGAACGGGGTCCTCACCGCCTTCAGTGTCACTCGCGCCAACGGCGACACCCTCGTTTCCACCACCTTCCCGGCAAACGACCGCACCTTCACCGGCGGCACGCTCCTCGCGCCGGGCAGCTTCAAGGTCGGTGCGCCGGCCGGTGACCTCTTTCTCAACGGACTCGACGCCAACCCCATCTTCCGCACCGAGTTCACCGCTGCGAAGACCGTGAAGAGTGCGCGACTCTACGCGTCGGCACTCGGCGTCTACGCGTTCAGTCTCAACGGCAAGCGGGTCGGCGACGACGAGCTCGCTCCCGGCTGGACCGACTACGAGAAGCGGGTGCAGTACCAGTCCTACGACGTGAGCGACCTCGTCACCACTGGCAAGAATGCGATCGGAGCGATGCTTGCTCCCGGTTGGTATTCGGGAAACCTGGGCTGGTTCGGTCCCGACCAGTACGGCACCGACCCGCGCCTGTTCGGGCAGCTCGTGCTCACCTACACCGACGGCACCACCCAGACGGTAGACACGGACTCCGACTGGGCGACAACTGCGGGACCGGTGCTCTCAGCCGACCTGTTGGACGGCGAGACGTACGACGCCACCCGTTTTCAGGCCGGCTGGGACACCGTCGGGTTCGACGACTCTGCCTGGGGCGCCGTCGCCAACGACGGCGACCTGGCGACCGCCAAGCTCCTGCCGCAGGCCGACCCACCCGTACGCGTCACCGAGACACTGCAAGCCCAGAAGCTCTCAGAGCCGACCCCAGGAAGCTACGTCTTCGACTTCGGCCAGAACATGGTCGGCAAGGTCGAGTTCACCCTGGATCTGCGAGCCGGCCAGACGGTGCGGCTCCGGCATGCCGAGGTTCTGCATGCCGATGGCACGATCTCCATGGAGAACCTCCGTTCGGCGAAGGCAACGGACTACTTCACCGCCGCGGTCGATGGCCCGGTCACGTTCTCACCGGACTTCACCTTCCACGGCTTCCGCCATGTCGAACTCACCGGGCTCACCGAGGCACCGACCACGGATGCCGTGCGCGGCCTGGTTCTGCGCACCGACGGCGACCTCATCAGCACGTTCACGACATCCGACCCCCTGGTGAACCAGCTGCAGAGCAACATCGTCTGGGGACAGAAGGGCAACTTCCTCTCGATTCCCACCGACACCCCTGCCCGTGATGAGCGGCTCGGCTGGACCGGCGACATCAACGTCTTCGCCGGCACCGCCGCGTTCAACATGGACTCGGAGACTTTCCTGCGCAAGTGGATGGCCGACATGCGCGACGCCCAGCACGCCAACGGCGCCTACCCGGAGGTCGCCCCGCAGTTCTGCCAAGACGCCGCGGTTCACTCGTCGTGCGGCGCCGGTTCGACCGGCTGGGCCGACGCCGGAATCACCGTGCCATGGACCCTCTGGAACAGCTACGGCGACACGCGCACGATCCGCGAGAACTACGACTCGATGCAGGCCTACATCGACTACCTCGAGGGCATCAGCCCCGGATTCATCCGCCCCAACGCCGGCAGCTGGGGCGACTGGCTGAACATGGGTGACAACGTTCCGGGCAACGTGCTCGCCACCGCGTTCTACGCACACAGTGTCGACATGATGGCGCAGATGGCTGCGGCGATCGGCGAAGACACGGATGCCGCCCACTATCGCACCCTGTTCGACAACATCAAGACCGCGTTCGCCACGAAGTTCGTCAGCGCCGACGGCACCGTCTCCGGCGGGAGCCAGACCGGGTATTCAATCGCCATCATGTTCGATCTGGTTCCCGACGCGCTGCGCACCGCAGCAGGGGCCAAACTGGCCGGCGCCGTCGCCGCACGCGGCGGCCACCTCGCCACCGGCTTCCTCGGCACGCCGTTCCTACTTCCCGCGCTGAGCGCGACCGGGCAGCCCGCCGTCGCCTACCAGCTGCTGCAGAACCGCACCTTCCCGTCGTGGGGCTTCCAGATCGACCGCGGCGCGACAACGATGTGGGAACGCTGGGATTCGATCAAAGAAGACGGCAGCTACGGCGACATCGGTATGAACTCCTTCAACCACTACGCCTACGGTGCGGTCGGCAACTGGATGTACACGACGATCGGCGGCCTGACCGCGACCTCCGCCGGCTACCAGACCTTCACAGTGGCGCCGCAGCAGGGTGGTGGCCTCGGCTTTGCGAAGACGAGCCTCGACTCGGTCTACGGACCGATCGTCTCCGACTGGGACGCCCGTGGAGAGAACTTCGCCCTCGATGTCACGGTGCCGGCCAACACGACAGCCACCGTGAAGATTCCCGCGAATGCTCTCGCCAGCGTGCTGGAGAACGGCGCCCCGGCCCAGGATGCTGACGGCGTGCACGACGCAGAGTTTGCCGACGGCGTCGCCTCGATCGAGGTCGGGTCGGGCAGTTACAGCTTCGTCGTCGACGAGACGGTGAGCGAGCTCTCCGCGCTTGAGCAGGCGAGTGCCGACTTCGGCGCAGAGATCGGCGCGCTGTCGGACGCCGGAAAACTGACTCGCCCACAGTCGACCTGGCTCGCTGCTCAGACGGTGCAGCTGCAGAACTCTGCAGCAGAGGCCTCGCGCGCCTATCTCGCCGGTGACGCAGTGGCTGCGGCAACGGCCACACACGGCGGGCTTGCCGCGCTCGCGTCGATCGCCGACTATGTGACAGCCGGGCTCGGCGAGAAAACAATCGACGCCGACACCGCTGCAGCGCTCCAGGCCAGCGCGAACGGACTCGTCGGCGACTACTCCACCCTGTCAGCACGCCTCCTCGGCATCGATGCGTCGGTGACGAGTGATGCCGATGGTGCAGTCGCCGGCCAGAAGATCGGTGCAGAGGTGCTGCTCACCAACTCCGGTCAGAACGCGGTCACCGCGATCAGCGCAGCGCTGACGAAGCCGGCCGGGTGGGATTGGCAGGCGCTCTCGGCCCAGCCGGTCAGCACCGCCCTGCCGAACGGATCGGCGAGCCTCACCTTCGACGCCACAGTTCCGCACGACGCGGGCCCGGATGCGATCACGATCGCCGGCAGCGCGAGCTACCGTTTCGCCGGTTCCACCGCGACAGTCCCGATCTCGGGCGAAGCCCGGCTCGGCACCGCCGTGCGCTTCGGAACGATCGCCGTCGACCCGGCTGTGGCAGCGCCTGAACAGAAGGTGAGCGTGCACGCCACCGTCGTCAACGACGGCGACACCCCGATCACCGGAACGGTGCGCGCCGATGCGCCGACCGGCTGGCTCCCCGCACGGGGCGAGCTCGAAACGGAGATCGCCGCTGGCGCATCCCGAGACTTCGTGGTGACTCTGACGGCACCGTTGTCGGTCAGCACGTCGAGTGTGAGCGTGCCGCTTCGCTTCGCAAACGGTGAAGTCAGCTACGCCACCGCGACCGCGACAATCGGCACGAGCCTGCCGGACTTCGCCCCGACCCCGTTCGATCACATCGACCTCGGCAACACGGCCTCGGAGACCGCCCACGCGCTCACCGCCTCGACGAAGTCAGGCACGAACACTGAAGCCGGATTGACGCGACGCTACACCGATCGGTCAGACCCCACCGGCTTCTTCGAGTTCACCGCCGACGTCGAAGCGGGTTCCCCGTTCACGCTGCGTGCCACGGAGACCTACGACCGGGCCCAGACCAAGGAATACGACATCCTCGTCAACGGCGTGGCGGTGAAGCGCAGACTCAACACGAGCACCGGCGCGGGGACCGTGACCTTCGACCTGCGGGTCAGCGACCCGGCGCTGTCGGCAACCGGAACGGTGACGGTGAGGTTCCAGAATGTGGCGGGTGCGAACTACGACCCGTCGATCGCCGATGTCTGGACCGAGTCTGCGTATGACCATGTCGATCTCGGCAACGACGCATCCGAGAAGGCGCACGCCCTCGTCGCCTCCTCACAGTCGGGCACGAACGTCGAGGCCGGGCTCACTCGCCGCTATGCCAATCGCGCCGACCCTTCCGGCTTCTTCGAATTCACTGTTGCCGTCTCTCCGGGCGAGCCGTTCCTGGTGCGTTCAATCGAGACCTATGACCAGGCTCAGACCAAGGAGTATTCGGTCTTCGCCAATGGAGCCCTGGTGCACAGCCGGTTGAACTCGCACACCGGCGGACTCGGCACCGAGTCCTACCAGTTTCTGGTCGACGACCCGGCGATTTCCGCCACCGGGCAGGTCACCCTTCGCTTTGCCAACAACGAGTCAGGGCGCAACTACGACCCGTCCATCGCCGATGTCTGGGTCAGCACACCCGGCGCCGACGTCATCGCGCCAGTTGTCACCGCCGACGTCCTGGCCCTGGCCGGTGTTGGGTCAAACGGCTGGTTGCTCGGACCGGCACGAGTGACGCTCACCGGTCACGACGACCGCGCCGGCGCCGTTGCCATCGAGCAGCGCATCGGCGACGACTCCTGGGCGACCTATGTCGACCCGATCGTGGTCGAGCACTCAGGTCGCACCGAGATCTCATTCCGGGGAACTGACGCGGCGGGCCTCATCGGTGAGCCGCAGACGGTTCGCGTATTGATCGACTCCGACGCGCCCGTCACCTCAGCGACAGTCTCGCCGGAGGGCGGGGCCGGAACGACAACCGAGCCGGTGAGCGTCGCGTTGACCGCGAGCGATGAGACCTCGGGTATCGCCCGCACCCAGTACCGTCTCGACGGCGGACGCTGGGCCGACTCCGACGGATCCGCGGTGGCCGTGGCGACCGAAGGTGAGCACACGCTGACCTTCAGGTCGACCGACATCGCGGGCAACCGCGAGGCAGAGCAGACGATCCCGATCACGATCACGCTGCCCGAGTTCGTCGACACCGTGAAGCCGACGGTGTCGGTGCAGATTTCGAATGCCGGAAGCAACGGTTGGTACCGGGCCGGGGCCGCCGCAGTCGTCACCGCCGCCGATGCCGACAGCGCGATTGCTTTGATCGAGTACAGCCTGAATGGCGGAGCCTGGCTGGCCTTTTCGGCCGAAGTCCCGTTGCCCGACGGCGCGTACACGCTGCGCTACCGGGCGACGGATGCCGCGGGCAACGTGAGTGATGTCGGTTCTCGTCAGGTGAAGGTCGATGGGGTCGCGCCAGGGCTCTGGGGCACGCTCGGTGTGGATGGCCGGGTGACCGTCGTCGTCTCTGACGCACTCTCCGGGATCGACCGGCTTGACTACTCGACCGATGGTGGAAAGAGCTGGAAGCGTGGCCTCTCCGCGGTGATCGAGACTGTCTCGCCTGCCTCGACCGTGCAGTTGCGCGGCACCGACCGCGCGGGAAACACCGCAGCGATCCAATCGATCTCACGCACAGCGTCCCCGGTCACGCTCAACGTCGCCCCTGGAGACCAACTGATCGTTGAGTCCAGCGGCTTCGCATCCGGCCAGACGGTGCGGGTCGAGCTTCACTCCGACCCGATCGTGCTCGCCGAGGTTACAGCGGATGAGCGCGGCGTGATCAGCGCGCGCGGCACAGTTCCGGCCGGGGTCGCCGCCGGCAGCCACGAGCTCGTTCTCGTTCCGCTCACGCCGACCGATCCGGAGACGCCGACCGATCCGGAGACACCGACCGGTCCGGAGACGCCGTCCGGTCCGGAGACGCCGTCCGGTCCGGGCACGCCGGCGGATCCGGGCACCGACACCGTGACGGTTCCACTCGACGTGCTCGCCGGAACCGGTGCGAACCCCACCCCGCTGGCGCTTTTTGCGCTCGTACTGCTGGCCGCGGGTGCCAGTGCTGCCTTCTTCATCCGTCGCCGTCGTTCAGGCGCCTCAGACACCTCCAGCTCCCATGCAACACACAGTTAGGACCACGATGGCAGAGCAGTTCGCTCAACAAAGTTATTCACCCGGCAGTCGCCGCAGTCGCCCCAGCCTCAGTCGCCCCAACCCCGGTCGCCCCAATCTCCTCGGCCTCGCTGCCGGGGCGACGGTGTTCGCGCTTCTTGTCGGCGGCTTCGTCGGCGGCAGCGTGCCCGCTTTCGCCGCCGACACCACCCCGGCAACGATGTCGGTGTCTGGCCTGCGGGCCAATGGCCTCATCAACCCGCTCGGCACCACCGGAGAAGACCCGGTGTTCAGTTGGAAGAACAATTCGACCGGTCGAGGCGTCACGCAGGAGGCCTACGAGCTTCGCGTGGCACAGAGCGAGAGCGCGCTGGGAACAGACGACGTCTGGTCGTCGGGCAAGGTCGACTCGGCCGAGCAACTGAACGTCGTCTACGCCGGCCCCGATCTCGCGTCACAGACCCGCTATGTCTGGCAGGTGCGCACGTGGAACGACGAAGGCACCCCCTCTGACTGGAGTGGAGCGGCCTCGTTTGAGACGGCCATCCTGAACAACAGCGAGTGGACGGCTGACTGGATCAGCGGCGCCGGCGAGGCCGCGCAGTTGGCTCGGTGGAAGGACTACACCGCTTCGGTCGACTTCACGATGGACAGCTTGGTCATGGGCCTCTACGCTCGTGCCGCCGACATCAGCAACGCCTACATGTGGCAACTCAGCGTGGCCGATGGCAAACCGCGATTCCGCCCGCACAAGAAGATCAACGGCGGATTCTCCCTGCTGGAGAACAAAGACCTCTCGTCGTTCATCAGCTTGGATGCGCTCAAGACGGGAACGCACAACTTCTCGGTGACCTTCTCGGGCTCGACAATCATTTCAAAGCTCGATGGTGTTGAGATCGACCGTCGCACCGACACTTCCCTCACGCAGGGCTATATCGGTTTTCGCCAGTCGACGGCCATTGAAGGCCCCGAGAATGCCACCATCCACAAGGTCAACGTCACCTCGTCGACCGGCGAGGTGCTGCTTGACACCGACTTCAGCAACGGCTTGAACCCGTTCACGGGCGGCACCGTGACCGGTCGGGGCCTGGAGCTGAAGTCGCCCACCGAGGCGATTTTGAAGACCGTGAACCCGGAACCGCTGCTGCGCAAGGAGTTCTCTGTCGACAAGACCGTGACCAGCGCGCGCATCTACGCATCGGCACGCGGCGCCTACGAGTTGAGCCTGAACGGCGAGAGGGTCAGCGATGAGCTGATGGCGCCGGGCTGGACCGACTACAACAAGCGCATCAAGTTTCAGACCTACGACGTCACCGACATGGTGAACTCTGGCGAAGAGAACGTCTTCGGCGCCATGCTCGCTGACGGCTGGTACTCCGGCCACATCGCGAGCTTCGGCCAGAACAAGTACGGCACCAGCACCTCACTGATCGCCCAGCTGCGCCTCGACTATTCCGACGGCTCACACGAGTGGATCGAAACCGACAACAGTTGGAAGGCCGAGACCGGCCCGCTGGTCGAGTCCGACATGATCATGGGCGAGACCTACGACGCAGGCCTGGCGCGTGACGGCTGGAACGATACGGGCTTCGACGCGTCAACCTGGACCCCCGCGGTGGTGGCCGGCACGTCGGCAACGAACCTGCTCGAACCGCAGACAGACCAGCCGGTTCGGGTGACAGAAGAGCGCACTCCGATCAGCGTCACCGAGTCCGCGCCGAACACCTGGATCTACGACATGGGTCAGAACATGGTCGGTGTCGCCGAGCTGCAGCTCGACGGTGTCGCCGACTCGACCGCCACCATCCGCTACGGCGAAATGCTGAACCCCGACGGCACTCTCTACACCGCCAATCTGCGCAGTGCGAAGGCAACTGACCACTACACGTTCGCGACAACGGGCACCGAAACCTACACACCCAAGTTCACGTTCCACGGGTTCCGCTACCTGGAGATCACCGGCGTCTCGACTCCGCCGACGGTCGACCAGGTCACCGGTCACGTCTGGGGCAGCGACCTGCCTGTGACGGGCTCGCTGACCTCGTCGAGCGACATGCTGAACCAGCTGCAGAGCAACATCACCTGGGGTCAGCGCGGCAATTTTCTGTCGATCCCGACCGACACGCCTGCACGCGACGAGCGTCTCGGCTGGACGGGCGACATCAACGTGTTCGCCCCGACCGCAAACTACAACCAAGACACCTTGACGTTCCTCAGCAAGTGGCTGGGCGATCTGCGCGACAGCCAGGATGCCAACGGCGACCTTCCCGGAGTCTCGCCGACTCCCGGTTGCTGCGGTGGCGGCACCGGCTGGTCCGACGCCGGAATCACCGTTCCGTACTCGCTGTGGAGCACCTTTGGCGACACCCAGGTCATCACCGAGAACTACGACATGATGACGAAGTTTCTGGCATCGGTCGAGAGATCAGCGGGCACCGGCCTCATCCGTGAATCGGGTGGCTACGGCGACTGGCTGCACCTCGACGACGCAACCAACCCCCGACTGCTCGGCACGGCGTACTACTCGTATGTCGCGAATCAGCTGAGCGAGATGGCCGCGGCGATCGGCAAGACGGCGGATGCCGCGCGTTACGCCGAGCTGTCCACGCGAGTACGCGACGTGTTCGTCTCCACCTTCGTGGCGGCAGACGGAACCGTGCAGGGCAACAGTCAGACCGGCTACGCCATCGCCATCGGCATGGGCATGATTCCCGCCGATCGACTGCAGGCAGTGGGCGACAAGTACGTCGCGAAGCTCGCCTCGAGGGACTACCACCTGTCGACCGGCTTCTTGGGTACGCCATGGTTGCTGCCCGCACTGACCATGACCGGACACCAAGATGTCGCTTACCGCCTCCTGAACAACGACACCTATCCGTCGTGGGGCTACGAGGTCGCCTCCGGTGCCACCACGATGTGGGAGCGCTGGGATTCGCTGAAGCCCGACGGCACCTTCGGTGACGTGGGAATGAACTCCTTCAACCACTACGCCTACGGCGCAGTCGGTGACTGGATGTACAAGAACATCGGTGGTATCACGTCGACCGGTGCCGGCTACAAGACGTTCGAGATCTCCCCATCAATCGGGGGAGGGCTCACGCACGGCACGGGAACCTTCGCGTCGGTCTACGGCGACATCTCGTCGGCGTGGAAGACCACCGACACCGGGATGACGCTGGATGTCTCGGTTCCGGTGAACACGACGGCGACCGTGCGCATCCCCGCGCTCAACAGCTCGTCTGTTCTGGAGGGTGGCACGGCTCTGGCCGACTCGGCCGGGGTGAGCGTCGTCTCCGAGGCTGCCGGTGAGGTTGTTCTCGCTGTCGGTTCGGGAAACTACGCGTTCTCGAGTGACCCGGCGAACAGCGGCGTCGTGGTCGACGTGGTCGGCGCAGCCGACGCCCTTCCCGGTACCCCGGTGAACGGCATCGTTCGCGTCACCAACACCGGTTCCGCTGCAATCAAGGGACTGACGGCGGACCTCACGGTTTCCGGAAATCTCGCGATCGATCCCACCCTGGTTTCGCAGCCCACCTTGGCTGCGGGCGAGAGCGTTGATCTTCCGTTCACCATCGCTGTACCGGTGACCACGCCAGCCGGGCCGATCACCGTGACCGCGGATGTCAGCGCAATCGTCGGCGGGGAGGCTCGGCAGTTCCAGATTGTGAAGACAGTCACCACGGTACTGCCCGCGATCGCGTTCGATGCGATCACGACGGTTTCGAGCAGCGGAGACCCCAGCGAGGTGGCGACGGTCACCTCCACGGTGTCGAACGCTGCGGCATCCGCTGTCACCGGACACTTCGTGGTTGACGTGCCCGCCAGCTGGTCGACCCCCGCGCCGTCGCGCACGGTGACGGTCAAACCGGGCGGATCGGCAACCGCCGATGTGGTCGTGGCCATTCCGCGCGGGGTGACTGCCGGCGACAACACCCTGCCGGTTCGATTCGTGCACGATGCGAACACGCTGGCTACGTCGAGCACCACCGTCACCGTGACGTTGGCGACTCCTCCCGTCGCATTCACCGACCATGTTGACTTCGGTGACGGCGCTTCGGAGGCCGCTCACACGGTGAAGTCCTCCGGAAACGGTGGAACGACCCTCGAGGCGGGGCTGAGCCGTCGCTACTCGGGCATCGGCACTGTCGGTTCGTGGTTCTCCGCAGGCCTGAAGGTCGAGAAGGGCAAGCCCTTCTTGATTCGTGGAATCGAGACCTACGACATGGCGCAGCTGAAGTCCTACGACATCCTGGTCAACGGCCAGCTGGTCGACGAACGTCTCTACCAGCGCACCGCAGGTGGGACGGGACTCGTGACCTACCAGGTGCTGGTTGACGCGAAGTATGCGACAGCCGACACCGTGACAATTCAGTTCCGATTCAATGGAAAGGGCTCGCACGACCCGTCGCTGGCAGATGTCTGGACGATGCCGGTACCTGCAGACACCCTCGCGCCGAGCGTGTCTGCGACGACTGACCCGTCCGATCCGAACACGGCGACCGGCTGGTTCACGCAGTCGCCGGTCGGCGTCACCTTGCAGGCTCAGGACGATCGGGTGGGCGACCTCGCGATCGAGTACGCACTGGGTTCCGGAGCGATGACGGGCTATTCGTCGGCGATTTCACTTGCCGACGAGGGTGAGCACGCGCTGAAATACCGGGCGACCGATGTCGCGGGCAATGCCAGCGTCATCCAGAGCCTGCGGGTGAAGATCGACACCGTTGCTCCGGCCACCACGGCCACGCGCGGCGCCGAGTTCGACGGAGAGTCGGCCCGCACCAGCGGAACGATTCGCTTCAGTGCGACGGATGCCACGTCGGGTGTCGCCGAGACGCGTTACCGGGTGAACGGCGGAGAGTGGAAGACGGGCAAAGCGGTCACGGTCACCACCGCAGGTGCGTTCACCGTCGACTACGCCTCGACCGATGTCGCCGGAAACGTTGAGAAAAAACGGTCGATCACGGGCACGATCATCATCGTGCAGAAGTCGACGGTTCGCTTCGATTCGCAGGGCGGCAGCACGGTCGCCGCGGTGAGCGTGGACAACGGCACCGTGATCAAGGCGCCGAAGTCTCCGACGCGCACCGGCTATACCTTCGCGGGGTGGTACACGAAGGCCACCGGCGGCAGCAAGTGGAACTTCAGCGCCAAGGTGACGTCGAACGTCACCGCCTACGCGCACTGGACGGTGCAGAAGCGCACCGTGACGTTCAGTTCGCAGGGCGGCAGCAAGGTGGCCGCGGTGAGCACGAACTACAACACGGTGATCAAGGCGCCGAAGGCTCCGACGCGCACGGGTTACACCTTCGCGGGTTGGTACACGAAGGCGACCGGTGGCAGCAAGTGGAACTTCAGCGCCAAGGTGACGTCGAACGTCACCGCGTACGCCCACTGGACCGTGCAGAAGCGCACGGTCACGTTCAACGCACAGGGCGGCAGCAAGGTGGCCGCGGTGAGCACGAACTACAACACCGTGATCAAGGCGCCAAAGGCCCCGACGCGCAGCGGTTACACCTTCTCGGGTTGGTACACGAAGGCCACCGGTGGCAGCAAGTGGAACTTCACCAGCAAGGTGACGGCCAACGCCACCGCCTACGCGCACTGGGCGAAGAAGTAACCCACCGGAATCGGGCGGCCGCCTCGCGGAGAGGCGGCCGCTAACCCGGGGGATCACCCTGTGCGACTCCCGGTCTGAGATCTTCCGGCCGGGAGCCACGCCGCTCTTCTTCCGGTTGCGCCCCTCCACCTCCCTACCGTCTCGAACAACGACCACTCCGACTCTGCACCCTTGATCCTCCTTCGATTGGAAACCCCGTGTCAGACCCCTCCACCTCGCGTCGATCGTGGCGATCACGACTGCACTCCGTCATCGCGCTCACCGTTGGAGTTGGCCTGGTCGCCAGCGGCGCCGCGCTCGGCACGCTCCCGGCTGCTGCCGCTGAACCCGCCGCGGGCATCAGCCTTGCCGATCTCAAGGTTGAGAATCGTGTGGAACCGCTCGGCATCGACAGTGCGAAGCCCCGGTTCTCCTGGGTGACGTCGTCGACCGCGCGTGATGTGCAGCAAAGCTCCTACCGGCTGCGCGTCGCGAGCTCGGCGGCCGAATTGGCTACGGGCGACGTCTGGGACAGCGGGGCCGTTGCCACCGCCGAATCGGCGAGCATCGAATACGCCGGAGCTCCCCTCGAGGCTGCGACGACCTACTACTGGTCGGTGGATGTGCAGACCAGCGCGGGTGCGGCATCCGCCTCATCGACCTTCGCCACCGGCCTGCTCGCCGACGCCGACTGGGGGAGCAGCGCGTGGATCGGACGCGACCGGGTGCAGCAAAGCGCCGATGGCCTGACGATGAAGCTCGATGGCGCCTCCTGGATTCACCCGCCCTATGGCGGCGGAAACACTCCGCCCGGATACTTTCGGCAGAGCTTCACGCTTCCGCTGGACAAGACAATCGAGCGGGCAGAGTTCGTGATGGCCGGAGACCGCGGCTTCACCGCCAACCTCAACGGAAGCCAGATCGCAACCGGCAAGTCGGTCGATGACGCCTGGAAGAAAGCGACACGGGTTCAGGTGTTTCCGAATCCCGGCACAAACCTCCTGGCTGTCTACCTGAGCAACACCGCGAAGGCCTACGGCGCCGTCCTCGGCAAGTTGACGGTGCGTTTCACCGACGGCACGACGCAGGATGTCGTCACCGACGGCACCTGGTTGAGCAATAAGACCGCGAATACCGGTTGGCAGTCGAACGGCTATGACACGACCGGCTGGGTACCGGCCACCGCCCGCGCCATCTACGGTGGCGACCCCTGGGGCTCCCAGGTCACCGTGCCGCCCGCGGCCACCGCCGACAGTCGACTGAGCTTCGACACGGCATCCTGGATCATTCCGGCCATCGGAACCCCGAGCCTGCCGTCAAACCCTATTCCCTCGACCGTGTTCCGCAAGTCGCTCACCGTGTCGGCCACGAAGGAGATCGCCTGGGCGCAGCTCGCTGCCACCGGCGACCAGATCTTCACCGCCTATTGGAACGGCACGAAGGTTGCCTTCAATAGCGGGTTGAACAACGAATGGCAGACCGCCCGCGTCACGAACATTGACGCCGTCGCCGGTGAAAACGTGCTCGGCCTCGTTCTGAAGACGCCGGGCAACAGCGTGAACGGCGGAGTGCTTGCGACAGTGCGCGTCGGCTACACCGACGGCACCAGTGAGCAGATCATCACCAACAGCGGGTTCACAGCCCTGGCTACTGCTGAAGACCAGGCTCCGGCCGGGTGGAACATCGCCGGGTACACCGAAACCGCCGCCTGGAAGAACGCTCAGTCCAGCCTGCTCTACCGCAACGGCATCTATGGCGCACAGGTCACCATCCCCGAACTGTCCGCCAATGCCGACGCGCTCACTTTCGCCAACTCCGACTGGATCTGGACGCCGGAGGCCGGCGCCCCGGTCGCCCCCGGCGAGGACCGCGCCTTCCGCAAGCCCCTCGATTCGCCTGCGGGCAAACAGGCCAAGAAGGCCGAGATTTTCATCACCGCCGACGACTCCTATCAGCTGTGGATCAACGGGCGCCTGATCGCCCGCACCGAGGGCGCCAGCAACGAATGGCAGGGCTCGAAGCGCTACGTCGTCGACCTCGACGGCTCGAAGAACGTCATCGCCGTGCGCACCACCAACGGCGCCGGCTCTGCCGCCGGCCTGCTGATGGTGGGCCGGGTCAGCTACGACGACCTCTCGAGTACCGTCTTCACGACGGATGCGAGCTGGAAGGCATCCAAAACCATCACAGACGGTTTCGAGAAGCCCGGCTTCAACGACTCCGGCTGGGCCGCCGCTGCGGTGCAGGCTCGCTATGGATCGGGCCCGTGGGGCGGCGGAGTGCGTCTCCCGGTTGCGGCCCCGGCGGCAGCCCCGCTGATGCGCAAGGAATTCACTGTCGATCAGCAGGTCACCTCGGCCAAGATCTACACCGCGGCCGGCGGCTATGCCAACGTGAGCCTGAACGGCGCACCGATCAACGACGAGATGCTCTCGCCGGGCTTCACCGACTACGACGATCACGCGCAGTACACCGTGACCGACCTCACCAGTCAGCTCAAGCAGGGCGGCAATGCGCTCGGGATCGAACTCGGCCGTGGTTTCTACGGTCTGACCAACGGAAACGTCTGGAACTGGGAGAAGGCTCCGTTCCACGATGAGCCGGTCGCGAAGGCCGTGCTGCGCATCGAATACGCCGATGGCACGACGAAGGATGTCGTCACCGACGGCAGCTGGACCCTGCACGATGGGCCGACGGTGCTTGACGACCTCTATGGCGGCGAAACGTACGACGCCTCCCACGAGCAGACCGGCTTCGATACTGTCGGATTCGCGGACTCATCGTGGGACAAGGCAGCAGTCGTCGCCGGCCCGAAGGGCACGCTCGTCAACCAGAGTCAGCAGCCCATCCGGGTTACCGAAGAACTGCCGGCCGCCTCGGTCACCGAGGTCATCCCCGGCACTTATGTGGTGAAGTTTCCGCGCGTGCTCGCCGGAAACGTGCAGATCACGGCGACCGGCGACGCGGGAACGACCGTGCGCTACCAGTACGCCGAAAAGCTGCGCGCCAACGGCCGGTTGAATGCCGACAACAACGGCGGGTTCCAGAACGGATTCCAGACCGACCGGTTCATCCTGGCCGGCACCGGTGAGGCTGAAACCTGGGCTGCGAAGTTCTCATACAAGGGCTTCCAGTACATCGAGGTGAGCGGTTGGCCGGCAGGCAGTGTTCCGACGGTGGCGAACTTCACCGCGCAGGCGTTGCACACCGACACAGAGGAGACCGGATCGTTCGAGAGTGCGAACAGCACGATGAACGCCACTCACCGCGCCGTGGTCGACACTCTGCTCAACAACCTGCACGGCATCCCCACCGACACCCCCATGTTCGAGAAGAACGGGTGGACCGGTGACGCCGCCGTCGGCGCCGAAATGTTCATGATGAACCTCGACTCGCAGAACCTGTTCGCGAAGTGGATCGGCGACATCAACGACAGCCGTGACCCGATCACCGGCGCGCCCTACGTGATTGCGCCGAGCTCGGCGAACTGGGGCGACTGGGGCAAGAACCCGTCGTGGCACGCCGCCTACATCCAGGTGCCGTGGACGCTTTACCAGTACGGCGGGGACATCCGTGTCTTGCAGCAGTACTACGACGGAATGAAGCAGTACACCGACGCTGAGTTCGCTCGTTCACCGGGCGGCATCGCCGATGCCCGCCTGGGTGACTGGGTGAGTCCAGAGGCCAGCCCGGCCGGAGGCAACGCGCCTGAAGACGTGCACGTCAGTGCCACGGCTTTTCTCTACACAATGCTGAACACCATGGAGAAGACGGCGACACTGCTCGGCAAGCCGGGAGACGCCGAACACTTTGCCGGTCAGGCCAGCACGGTGAAGGACGCCTTCAACGCGGCGTTCCTCGACACGAAGAGTGGCTCGTACCGCGGTGCCGGTGACCGCGGTTACCGTCAGACCCACAACGTGCTCGCTCTTGCCTTCGGGATGACGCCAGACGCGGAGACGGCGACGCGGGTTGCCGCCAGCCTGGCTGCCGATGTGGTGGCCAAGGGCGACAAGCTCAACACCGGAACCCTGGGTACCAAGTACCTGCTGCCGATGCTCACCAAGTACGGCTACGCAGACCTGGCCTACCGGGTGGCCGTGCAGAAGGAGTACCCGAGCTGGGGCTACATGATCGAGAACGGTGCCACCTCAATGTGGGAGCACTGGTCGTTGGAGTCACGCTCGCTGGGGCACTACTTCCTCGGCACCGTCGACGACTGGTTCTACCACGACGTCGCCGGCATCCGCAGTTCGGAGACCACCGGCTACCGTGACGTGTCGATCGCCCCGCAGATCACCGATGAACTCGACTGGGCGAAGGCGACGACCAAGACGCCATTCGGCCCGGTCAGTGTTGATTGGAAGAAGACAGGCGACGCACTCAGCCTGAAAACGCATGTTCCGGTTGGCGCGACTGCGACAGTGACGCTGCCTGCTGTCAACAGCTGGGCTGTGTCGGAGGGCGGCAACGCGCTGACGGATGTCGCCGGCGTGCGGAGCGTGAGCGAGGACAGCGGAAACGTGCTGGTCACGATCGGCTCGGGTGACTACTCGTTCGACGTGAATCCCGGCGCCGGTGCCGTGGGCGCCGTGCTGCAAAGCATCGATGCCCTGACTGCGCAGATTGACGAGCAGCTCACGGCGAGAGAGCTGAACAACGCGCAGGCGTCGGCCGTCGCCGGTCTGGTTGCCGCGTCGCGGTCGCACGCCGCTGATGCGTTGACTCACCTCGTGAACGACGATGAAGATGCCGCTGCCCGCTCCCTCGCGAAGGCGATCGGCTCGCTCGACGCCGTCAACGAGTGGATTGCGGGAGAAACGCTGGGCGACGCAACGCGCGCGGCCCTCGGGTCAGCGGCGCAGGCCGCTCGTGTGGCGGCCGGCGCAACCGTGTCGACACTTCTCGGTGTGAGCACATCGGCAGCGCTGGTCAGCCCGGCATCCAAGCCGGGGGAGAAGGGCGCCGTCACGGCGACCGTCACCAACGGCGGACAAGGCACGATCTCGGATGTCGCCGCACGCCTCGATGGCGTTGGCGACGCGTGGTCGGCTTCGAAGGATCCCGTCGCCATCGCCGCCACCTTGGCAGCGGGCGCGACGAAGTCTGCCGCTCTCGAATTCGCGGTGCCGCTCGATCAGGTTCCGGGCGAGGTGGCGTCAACCGTCGCGTTCAGTTACCAGTTCGACGGCCAAACCATCGACCTGCAGCGCTCACTCGCGCTCGTGGTTGACTCGGCCGTCACGATCCAGAGCGCCGTGTTCGACCCGTCGACCGTGGCGCCCGGCCAGGCAAGCCAACTCACCGTCACGGTGAGCAACACCGGCTCGCAGGCCGCGGCAGGTCACCTTGAGGTGACGGCTCCGGACGGCTGGACGACTCCGCTGCCCACGGGTGACGTGCTCATTCCCGCGGCTTCGGATGCGGCGCTCACCGTGCCCGTCTTCGTACCGGTCGGTACGGACCGGGCGTCGCTGACGGCATCCGTCACGGCGCGCTTCGTCAACGACGGGGTCACCTTCGCACAGGCGACTGCCGAGCTCACAGTGGCGCTCGCTCCGGTCACCACGACGCCGGTCGGCTACGACCATGTCGACCTCGGAAACGCCACCGACGAGGCTGCGCACGGGCTCACTGCCTCGTCGTCGTCGGGGATCAACACCGAGGCGGGACTGACGCGTCGCTATGCCGGGCACCTCACCGACAACTCGTTCTTCGAGTTCAACGCGAAGGTCGAGGCGGGCAAGCCGTTTGTCATCCGGGCGATTGAGACCTACGACAGGGCGCAGACGAAGAAGTACAAGGTCTTCGTCAACGGCACGGAGGTCATTGAGCGAGTGTTCAGCCACACCGGTGGATTGGGCACTGAAACCTACGAGTTCCAGGTCGATGCGGCGCTCGCCGCCTCTGACACGGTGCGGATCAAGTTCCAGAACCTGACCGATCACGGTTTCTACGACCCGTCGATTGCCGACGTCTGGACGCTGCCGGTAGCGGCTGACACGGCCGCCCCTCAGGTGACCGCGACGGCAGATCCGTCGGTTCCGAACACGGCGACCGGCTGGTACACGCAGTCGCCGGTCGGCATCACTTTGCAGGCTCAGGACGATCGGGTGGGCGACCTCGCGATCGAGTACGCACTGGGTTCCGGGGCGATGACTGGCTATTCGTCGGCGATTTCACTTGCCGACGAGGGTGAGCACGCTCTGAAATACCGGGCGACCGATGTCGCGGGCAATGCCAGCGTCATCCAGAGCCTGCGGGTGAAAATCGACACCGTTGCTCCGGCCACCACGGCCACGCGCGGCGCCGAGTTCGACGGTGAGTCGGCCCGCACCAGCGGAACGATTCGCTTCGGTGCGACGGATGCCACGTCGGGCGTCGCCGAGACGCGCTACCGGGTGAACCGCGGAGAGTGGAAGACGGGCAAAGCGGTCACGGTCACCACCGCAGGTGCGTTCACCGTCGACTACGCCTCGACCGATGTCGCCGGAAACGTTGAGGCCGCGCGGTCGATCACGGGCACGATCATCATTCCCGATGTGCCGAAGTCGACGGTCAGCTTCGATTCGCAGGGCGGCAGCACGGTCGCCGCGGTGAGCGTGGACAACGGCACGGTGATCAAGGCGCCGAAGTCGCCGACGCGCACGGGTTACACCTTCGCGGGCTGGTACACGAAGGCCACGGGTGGCAGCAAGTGGAACTTCACGAACACAGTGACGGCCAACGTCACTGCGTACGCGCACTGGACGGTGCAGGAGCGCACGGTGACGTTCAACGCGCAGGGTGGCAGCAAGGTTGCCGCGGTGAGCACGGACTACAACACGGTGATCAAGGCGCCGAAGGCTCCGACGCGCACGGGTTACACCTTCGCGGGTTGGTACACGAAGGCGACCGGTGGCAGCAAGTGGAGCTTCACCGCCAAGGTGACGACGGATGCGACCGCGTACGCTCACTGGACGGTTCAGAAGCGCACGGTCACGTTCAACGCACAGGGCGGCAGCAAGGTTGCCGCGGTGAGCACGAACTACAACACGGTGATCAAGGCACCGAAGGCACCGACGCGCAGTGGCTACACCTTTGCGGGTTGGTACTCGAAGGCGACCGGTGGCAGCAAGTGGAACTTCGCCACCAAGGTGACGGCGAACGCCACCGCCTACGCCCACTGGGCGGTGCAGAAGCGCACGATTACGTTCAACGCGCAGGGCGGCAGCAAGGTAGCCGCGGTCAGCACGAACTACAACACCGTGATCAAGGCGCCGAAGGCACCCACGCGCAGCGGATATGTGTTCAAGGGTTGGTACACGAAGTCCACCGGCGGCACCGCCTGGAAGTTCACCGCCAAGGTGACGACCAACGCCACCGCCTACGCTCACTGGGCGAAGAAGTAACCCACCGGATCGGCGGCCGCCTCACCGGAGGCGGCCGTCCGATCCAACCCCGATCGGCTGGCTGGCACGCGTGTGATCACGGCAACGCTTGGTGAGGTTTTCACGGGGCAACAAATGGTTTCCGCAGAGGTTGCAGGCAGTCAAAACATTTGCTTGCGCCGGGTGGCGGGCATCAATAGAATGACCACCAGCTCCGTGAAACGATTCAATCTATTCTGACCCAAACATGGCGAGTGTTTGGTTCGGTTCGGTTCACACTTCATGTCGTCTGCAGATACGGGAACTCATCCCAGCAGACGAATCCCACCCACGAAGCGACGAGTCGTTCACTCCATCAATGACGATAGGAATGCAATGCGCGACAAACCTCACTCCGTTTTGCGGCAGATATCCTCGGCAGCACTCTCTCTGGCACTCGTTGGCGGGCTCTTCGCGCTCGGCAGTGCGCCCGCTTCCGCAGCGCCCGCCTCCGCTGCGACGACCGTCCCGGCGTCCAGCGCGGTGACCGCGGTGGCTGCGGCTCCCGACGGGTGGTTGAGCTCCTGGGCGCAATCGCAGGACCGGGTATCGGGCATCACATTCACGAATGTGACCTTCCGCATGATTACTCACCTGAGCCAGGGTGGTGACCAGCTTCGCATCCGTCTCCAAAATCAGTATGGGGCGGGTCCGATCACGGTCAACGCATCGTCCATTGCCCTCACCTCAAAAGGCATGGCGACCGTCGCAGGAACCCACCGTGCGCTGGCGTTCGCCGGTCAGTCCAGCGTGACCATCCCGAAGGGCGGCGAGGTCTGGAGCGACTCCGTTGCGCTTGAGACGAAGGCGCAAGATGACATCGCGGTGAGCATGTTCGTGCAAGGCCCCATGATCCCGAGCCTGCACAGCTATCCCTATATCAACAACTATTCCACCGTCGACGGCGCGGGCAACACGACCACGGACGAATCCGGCTCCCCGTTCACCCGAGAATTGCCGTACACCTACCTGGTGAGCGCGGTCGACGTGCACAACACCGAGCTGGATGGCACCATCGTTGCCTACGGCAGCTCAGTCGTCGACGGCGAAGGCAGCCAGAACTGTGGAATGGGCTGCAGCGCATTGGGTACCAATCGCCGTTGGTCGGATGAGCTGGCCAGGCGCATCAACAGCGAACTCCCCGCTGATGCGCAGGTCGCCATTGCCAACGCCGGAATCGGCGGAACGACCGCCTCGCCCGCCTGCTCGGGTGGAGGCAATGACGGTATCAACCGTTTGGATCGCGACGTGCTCGCGCTTCACGGTGTAACCGCGGTGATCTATTACTACGGAACGAACGATCTGTCGAATAACTGCACAGCAACATCCATCATCGACAGCTATAAGAACGTCTTCCAGCGTCTGAGGGCCGCCGGAATCAAGATCTACGTCACGCCGATCACTCCGCGGCCCTCGTACACAGAACCGCAGAACGTCGTGCGAAGCGCCGTCAATAGCTTTGTCAGGACCGACGGCAACTGCTCCGGTACTTGTGACGCGATCCTTGACTTCGACGCGGTGCTCAAAGACCCAACGAATGCGAACTCCATCTATCCTCCCTACAACACTGGCGACAACACGCACGCAAACGTTGCGGGCCAGCAGGCGATCGCGAACAGCATCTCGCTGCCGCTGCTCGCGTCATCCGGCCTACCGGCGGGGGCGCCGTTGCCGGTGCTGAAGAACCTGTCGAAGTACGACTTCGAAGACGGATTCCAAGGCTGGAGGGCCGGTTCGAACGTGGGGTCCGTCGGCTGGATCAGCACTTTCGCCAACGGCCCGAAAGCGCCGTTTGCCGGAAAGCGCGTCATGGACGCCAACTCGCTCGACGTGCACGCGAACCTGCTGAGGACGATATTCGTCACACCACCGGAGCCGTTGGATGCCAGCGCTCACACAGAACTGGTCGCGCATATCGATTCGCACGGCGGAATCACCGCAACCGGCTACGAGGCAGTCATCACACTGACCGGTGCGGGTGGAGACGTTCTCACCAGGTCCTTCCCGATGGCGGCAGATGCGTGGAACACAATCAGGCTCGATGTGTCCGGATGGGCCGCACGCAGTGCGGTCAGCAAGATTGAGATCGGTTTCCACGCGCTGGGCGTGACGGGCCCGGGTAACTGGATACCGCATTTCCAGATTGACGACGTCGCCTGGAACGCTGCTCCGGTGATCACCTCGGGTGACCCTGGTGCGGGCACGGTTGGCTCGGCATATGCGTTCACGGTTGCCGCTTCGGGTAACCCGGCGCCGACGTTCTCGGTGACGGCGGGGGCTTTGCCTGCTGGGTTGAGCCTGGATGCGACGACGGGTGTAATTTCGGGTACTCCGACGTCGGCTGAGTCGGCGACGTTCACGGTCACGGCGAGTA
>NZ_BAABCN010000016.1:0-69340 GCF_039538945.1 Glaciibacter kafniensis
CACAAGGTATTTACGTGTCCCACAATGCCGCGCAGCGGCGCCATAGCTCGAGACCTCGCGAGCCGATGTTTGAACGCAACTCGAGTTCAAGGATTGGCTCGCGAGATCTCGAGGCGCGGCCTCCTTCGTCGGCTGCTCCTCGATCAACGAAGTGGTCATTTACCTAATAGACGCGTGAGCCAATGTTTGAACGCAACCCACGTCAAGAGATCGGCTCGCCGGGTCTCGAGCTGTGGGGCCGCTGCGCGGCATTGTGGTGAACGAATTTGACCATTTCGTTGGTCGAGGAGGCCGCCCGCGGCCGTCTCGAGACCCCGTGAGCCAATGTTTGAACGCAACTCGAGTTCAAGGATTGGCTCGCGAGATCTCGAGACGCGGGCTCGCAAGCTCGCGCGCTCCTCGATCAACGAAGTGGTCATTTACCTAATAGACGCGTGCTCGCAAGCTCGCGCGCTCCTCGATCAACGAAATGGCCCATCTACCTAATAGACGCGCGCTCCTTCGTCGCGCTCCTCGACCAACGAGATGGCGCGAAGCGCCGTGGCCGCCTGCGACCACCGGTAGCATCCCTCTACGGCCCAATGGAGGAGACCCGATGACTGGTTGGCGACTGCGCGACTTTCACCCCGACGATCTCGACGGCATTCTTGCGCTCTGGGAAGAGATCAAGGCGAGCGGAACCGAACCGGTCTACGGGCTGAGTGAGGTGCTCGCCTCGTGCGAGAAGGATGACGCGGTTGTCGCAGTGGTCGGCGAGAAAGTCGTCGGGGCAGTGGTCGGTCGAGCCGCTCACGCACAGGGTTGGATCGTGTTTCTCGCCACGCTCGAGGAATGGCAGAGCCAGGGAATCGGCTCAGCGCTGCTGATGGCGTTGGAAGCGAAGATGGCCCCGCACGGTCTGTCGAAGCTGTCGGCGTTGATGCCAGACACCGAGTCGCGCGTCGACGCGTTTCTCAGTCGCGGCTTCGAGGTCAAGCAGAACCTGCGCTACTTCGAACGCCACATCCCCGTGCAACGCGAGGAGCTGCGGTTGCTCGGCGAACTCGGTGGGCGGGTGCTCCCGCGCGACCTCTGGGACAACGTGGGCGGGATGGCCGCCGAGAAGGAACTGCTTGAGCGCCGCCTCGTCATGCCGCTCGCGAAGTCGCAGCTGGCCGAACAGTTCGGGGTCGCCCCGCCGCGCGCCGTCGTGCTGTTCGGGCCGCCCGGAACCGGCAAGACCACCTTCGCCAAGGCAATCGCGTCTCGACTCGAGTGGTCGTTCGTCGAGGTGTTCCCGTCGCGGCTCGCCGCCGATCCGCGCGGGCTGGCCGGTGCGCTCCGCGAGACCTTCCTCAAGATCTCCGAACTCGAGCATGCCGTCGTGTTCATTGACGAGGTCGAGGAGATCGCCGCTCATCGTTCCGGCGAACCGCCGTCGCCGATGCAGGGCGTCACCAACGAGCTGCTCAAAATCATTCCCGCGTTTCGGGACCAACCCGACCGGCTTCTCATCTGCGCGACCAACTTCATCCGTGCCCTCGACTCCGCATTTCTGCGCCACGGTCGGTTCGACTACGTCATCCCGATCGGGTTGCCGGATGCCGCCGCCCGCCGGTCGATCTGGGAACGCTACATTCCCGCATCTACCCGCGGCGCGGTCGACCTCGATCAGCTGGTCGAGTCCAGCAGCGGATTCTCGCCGGCGGACATCGAGTATGCGGCGCGCCGGGCCTCGCAGAACGCCCTCGAAGACGCCGTCTACACCGCGGGCGGGGCATCGATTCAATCGGGCCCGAGCACCGCCGACTACGTGGCCGCGATCTCTTCGACGCGTACGACGGTCTCGGCCGAGGTGGCTGCGGAGTTCTTGGAAGACATCGACACCCTGGCGCGGCTGTAGCGGGATCGAAAACTCGAGTAGTCGAGTCACGAGCCGGGCTGCTCGCTCCCGGCAGCACTTGTGAGCGGTCGCCTCCGCGAACTAACGTGAGGCATGTCCACACGGATCTTGGTCACCGGAGCGACCGGCTACATCGGCGGGAGACTCGTTCCCCTGCTGCTGGAGGCGGGCTACGACGTGCGTGTTCTCGTGCGTTCGCCCGAGAAACTCCGGGACGTTCCGTGGGCGTCGCGGGTCGAGGTCATGCGCGGTGACCTGCTCGATCCTGACAGCCTCGCCGTCGCCCTCGACGGTGTGACCGCGCTCTACTACCTGGTGCACTCGATGGGTCAGAGCACCTCGAGCGGTGAGGAGTTTGAACGCAGGGAAGCGCAGGGTGCGAGCAATCTGGCGGTCGCGGCACGTGCCGCCGGGGCTACCCGCATCGTCTACTTGGGCGGGCTGCACCCCGAGGATGCGCCGCTCAGTCGCCACCTCCGTTCGCGCGCCCAGGTCGGCGAGATCCTGCTGCGCTCGGGCGTCGACACGGCGGTACTGCAGGCGGGAGTGGTGATCGGCTCCGGTTCGGCGTCGTTCGAGATGATTCGCAGTCTCACCGATGTGCTGCCATATATGCCGGCCCCACGTTGGGTGCGCAATCGCATCCAGCCGATCGCTGTGCGCGACGTTCTCTACTATCTCGTCGAGGCCGTGAAGCTGCCACGCGGAGTGAATCGCGCTTTCGACATCGGCGGGCCCGACGTGCTGCGCTACGGACAGATGATGAACGGATACGCCCTGGAGGCGGGGCTGCGGCAGCGTCCGATCGCGTCGCTTCCGGTGCTCACGCCGTGGTTGGCCTCGCAATGGGTGAATCTCGTCACGCCGATTCCGCGCCGTCTTGCCGTGCCGATCATCGAGTCACTGCAGAACGACTGCGTCGTCAAAGAACACGACATCGACACGTTGATCCCGCCTCCACCGGGTGGTCTGAGCAGCTATCGACGGGCCGTGCGGTTGGCGCTTGCCCGCATGCAGGCGGGGGAGGTGCAAACGAGCTGGGTGGACTCTTCGGTGGTGGACAGCCCGAGTGACCCGTTGCCGAGCGACCCAGACTGGGCGGGCTACCTCGTCTACACCGACCTCAAGCGGCGTGCGACCTCGGCCACGCCCGAGCAACTGTGGGCCATTATCGAAGGCATCGGCGGTGCAAACGGGTGGTACTCGTTTCCGTTGGCCTGGGCGATTCGCGGCTGGCTCGACAAGCTCGTCGGCGGCGTCGGACTGCGTCGAGGCCGCCGCGACCCCGTACGTTTGAACACCGGTGACGCGCTCGATTTTTGGCGCGTCGAAGGTCTGGAGCGCGGTCGTTTGCTGCGGTTGCGGGCCGAAATGCGTCTGCCGGGGAAGGCCTGGCTGGAGATGACGAGCACTCCGGCCGATGGCGGGGCGATCTACACACAACGGGCGATCTTCTTTCCGTCGGGGTTGGGTGGGCGCCTCTATTGGTGGGGGATTTCTCCGTTTCACGGCGTGATTTTCAACGGAATGGCCAACCGCATCGTTGCGGCGGCCGAGGCAGAGCACGCGCACGCCGACGGGGTCTGAGGAGTCGGCCAGAGAAACTTCTGATCGTCGCCGCTCGGGTTCGCGGCCTGACGCCTACGCTGGTGAGAACGAGAAGATCGAGATCAGAAGGCGAAGGAGTTCGAGATGGCCACCGGAACACGCGAAGACCCGTGGGTGCTGACCACCCCGCCAGGAACATCCGAATATTTCATGTTCACCGACCCCGAGGCGGATCCGCCGCTGCTGGTCTGCCAGGTCGGGTCGACGAAACTCACCTACCAGCTGCGCATCATCGAAGACTTGGCCGCCTGGCTGCGCGAGCAGGGCGATTGGGTGGCGCTGGGCTCGGCCGATGAACAAAAGCCTGCCGCCGAGGGAACCGTCGAGGCCTGGGGCCGCTCGGAGAGCAACCCCGTCGGCGGTTGGTACGGCACCCGCAAGGGCTACCGCGGCCGGGTCGGCATGTACCTGCCGCCGCTGCTCGAGGCGCTGGGGCTGGCTGAGCTCACGCACGACGCCCGCAACAACCGCATGCGCGCGCTGTAGCCTGCGCTGTAGCTCGCGCTTGCCCGTCGTACACCGCGTTTCACCGCCTCCCTCACAGAACCGAGCACGCACTCTCAATGCATTCTGAACACCTCCGCTCGGCGTCGACCTCGCGCGGAGTGATCGCCTCGGTCGGGGCGTCAGCCCTCTTCGCCACGCTCTATGTACTGCCGGAGTACCTCGGCGCGCTCAGCCCGACCGCGATCTTCGCCTGGCGGGTCATTGTCACGGTTCCGTTGCTCACCGTGCTGCTGATGGCGATGCGCGAGTGGGGTGCCGTGCGCGCGATCGCGCGGCGGGTGCGCCGCAAACCGCTGCTTGCCGGGGTGCAGGTGGTGAATGCCGGGCTGCTCGGGGTACAGGTATGGCTCTTCGGCTGGGCGCCGGTCACCGGCCATGGGCTCGACGTGGCACTCGGCTATTTTCTGATGCCGTTGGTGATGGTGCTGGTCGGGGTGTTGCTGCACAGAGAACGGCTGACCGGATGGCGCATGGCCGCCGTCGCCGCGGCTGCGGTCGGTGTCGGCGCCGCACTGCTCGGCGGTGGTGGGATCTCCTGGTCAACGGTCGTGGTCGCGCTCGGCTACCCGCTCTACTTCGTGATTCGTCGGCGCACCGCCCTCGACAGCCCCGGCGCGCTCTGGTTCGAGTTGGCGATCCTGCTCGTGCCGAGTGTGGTGTTCGCCGTGCAGCCGGACTCGCTGGCGACCATCGTCGAACACCCCGAACTCATCGTGCCCTTGCTTCTGCTCGGGCTGGTCAGCAGCGTCGCCCTCGTGGCCTATCTCGCCGCCAGTCGGCTGCTGTCGTTCAGCCTGTTCGGGCTGCTCACTTATCTCGAGCCCGTGCTGCTCGTCGTGGTCGCCGTGCTGCTGCTCGGTGAGACAGTGTCAACCACGCAAATGCTCACCTACGGCGCGATTGCGGTGGCGATTCTGCTGCTGTGCGTGGAGGGCGTGGTGCACCGGCCGCGTGGATATCGACGGAAGTGACCGCTTGACCGACGAGGTGATCACCGGTCGCGGAGGTCGTAGACCCGCTGCAGCTTGCCCTCGCTCCGCGGCAGCACGCCCGGCTCCTCGAGTCGCACCTCGACACTCGAGCCGATGTGCGTCTTGATTCGCTGCGCGAGCACGACCGTCGCCGCCTGGCAGGCCTCGACGCTGAGGTCGGGGTGCCGTTCGATGCGCACCGTCAAAGAATCCATTCGGCCCGATCGGGTGAGCTCCAGAATGAAATGCGGCGTCAGCGTCTCGATGCCGAGCACGATCTCCTCGATCTGCGTCGGAAACAGGTTCACCCCGCGCAGGATGATCATGTCGTCGTTGCGGCCGGTGATCTTCTCGATCCGGCGCATGCCGGGTCGTGCGGTGCCCGGCAACAGCCGGGTGAGATCGCGGGTGCGGTAGCGGATGACCGGAAAGGCTTGCTTGGTCAGCGAGGTGAAGACGAGTTCGCCCATCTCCCCGTCGGCCAGTGACGCCCCGGTGTCGCCGTCGATGATCTCGGGCAGAAAGTGGTCTTCCCAGATGTGCGGCCCGTCCTTGGTTTCGAGGCATTCGTTGCCGACGCCGGGACCCATCACCTCGCTGAGCCCGTAAATGTCGAGGGCGTCGATGTCGAGGCGTCGTTCGAGTTCGTGACGCATCTCGTTGGTCCACGGTTCGGCACCGAGCACCGCCACCTTCAGGCTGGTCGAGCGGGGGTCGATGCCGGCGGCCTCCATCGCATCCGCGATCGTGAGCAGGTAGCTCGGGGTGCAGAGGATGGCGTCCGGCTCGAAATCGTGAATGAGCTGCACCTGCCGCGCGGTCTGCCCGCCCGACATCGGGATAGCCGTGGCTCCGAGCGCCTCGATGCCCGCGTGCGCGCCGAGACCGCCGGTGAACAGACCGTAGCCGTAGGCGTTGTGCACCTTCATGCCGGCCCGGATGCCGGAGGCCCGCAACGACCGAGCCACGAGCGTCGCCCAGTTCTCGAGGTCGCGTTTCGTGTAGCCGACGACCGTGGGCCGCCCGGTCGTGCCGGAGGAGGCGTGGATGCGGGCCACCTCATTCATCGGCACCGCGAACATGCCGAACGGGTAGGTCTCGCGCAGGTCGGCCTTGGTCGTGAACGGCAGCCTCGTCACATCTGCGAGTGAGCGGATGTCACGCGGATGCACCCCCGCCGCATCGAACTTTGCGGTGTAGAGCGGCACGTTCGCGTAGGCGTGGGCGACGGTCCGCTGCAGGCGCTCGAGTTGCAGCTGCTCAATTTCGGCGCGGCTCAGGCGCTCTTCGGCGTCGAGCTCCTCACGGGAGGGGGCGTGCAGGGCGGTGGTCATCGTTGACACGGGTGCCTCCTGGTGAGGAATGGGCGAGGGGTGGGGCGAGGAATCGGTGAGGAATGGGTGAGGGATCGGCGAGAGACCGGCGAGGGGTGGCGCGAAGAATCAGACGGACGGGGAGGTGGTGCGGTTGGTGGTCAGGCTGCGGCCACGGAACTCAGCCACGACGTCGCCGGTCTCATCGGTGACACTCACGTCGTAGAGTCCGGTGCGGCCGCTGCGCGTGCGGCGCACGGCGGTCGCGGTCAGAGTCTGGCCGGCGCGCGTCGACTTGAGAAAGGTGATGTCGGCCCCTGCGGCAACGGTGACCGATTCATCTTCGTTGCAGGCGATGGCGAACGCGGTGTCGGCGAGGGCGAAAACCAGGCCGCCGTGAGTGATCTGAAAACCGTTGGTCATGTCCTCGCGCACCCGCATCGACACGACGGCGAGGCCCGGCTCGTCTCGGTGCACGACCATGCCGAGGGCGGATGACGCCTTGTCGCGCTCCATCATCGTGCGCGTGGGGGCTGTCGAAAACGCCGATGCGGCATCCGTCATGGTGACTCCTCAATGAGTGCGATGGTCGTGCGTTCACACGGAGGTTCACTGTCGCGCGCCAACCGTGTGAAGACGACTATAGCCCAAACTGAACGATCGGTAAGTAGTTCGGGGGTGACTCCCGGCCGCGGCGCATGCGGCGTGTTCGGGGCGCTCGGTGTGCTCGGTGCGCTCGGGCTCGGGCTCGGGGAGGCGCAATCCCATTCGACGGAGATTTTGAGCACAAACGGATGGCGTCGCGCCGCGTGGCGCGGAACGACGCGGGAGTGGCCGGGGTCGCGGGTTAAATCTCCGTCGAATGGGGAGGGGTGGAGGCCGGCATTGAAGTGGAGGCGGAGGTGGGCGCTGAGGCCGGCATTGAAGTGGAGGCGGAGGTGGGCGCTGAGGCGGAGGTAGGCGCTGCTGCAGGTGCGGATGCCGCTGGGCACGCGGGCGGCGCACAGGACATTGCCGCGAGCAGATCAGACCCGCGCGGCGGCACCGGCAGCGGCGCCGTATTCTCGGCGCTGAACGCCTGCAACATGTAGGCCACCAGCCGGCGCCAGGCGTTCGGGGCGGCGTCGCCGGTCGCTCCGATCACTCCGGCGTTGGCCATCAGGAGCACGATCAGGTCGGTGTCCGAGAAGTCGGAGCGCAGGCGGCCGGCGGCCTGGGCCCGACTGATGAGGGCGGTGAAGCCGCGGAATGCACGGGCTCGCTCGGCTTCAAGCGCCGTGGCGGTCGGAAATGTCGTGGTGAGCACAGTGGTGAAACCGTGGTCGGCAGCCTGCATCTCGCAGACCCGTTCGATGTAAAAGCAGAACCCAGCCCACGGATCGGGGTTGGCCAGGGCCACGTCGACCGCATCGGCGTAGGCGGTCATTCGGCTGGCGAAGGTGTCGGCAATCAAGCCCTCGCGGGTGGGAAAGCGGCGATAGAGCGTCGCGATGCCGACGCCGGCACGACGAGCGACCTCGGCCATCGAGGCGTCGAGCCCTTGTTCGGCGAAGACGGCATGCGCGGCTTCGAGCACCTTCTGGCGGTTGCGCTCGGCATCAACGCGCAGGCCGGGTTCGGGGGCATCCGCTGAAACACGCCCAGGGAGAGTCATAAAACAATTCTACTCAGAACTGGAATAGGGTCTCCGGTTTTGCTGTTAGCCTCAAGCGGATGCAATCGGAAGCATCTTTCCACTTGCAGTCTTTTCACCCCAATCCCTCTGGACCACTCGGTCCGCACCAATCGAAAGTCACTCATGACCATCTTCCTGTGGATTCTGCAAGCCCTCCTCGCCGCCATGTTCCTGATGGCCGGAGCGATGAAGACGTTGCAGCCCATCGACAAGCTCGCACCGAAGCTGCCGTGGGTGACCGAGTTTCCGACTGCCACCGTGCGTTTCATCGGCATCGCCGAATTGCTGGCGGCACTCGGCCTGATCTTGCCGGCCGCGACGGGCATCCTGCCCATTCTCACTCCCGTGGCCGCCGTCGGCCTCGCGATCATCATGGCTCTCGCCATCGTCTTTCATCTGCGCCGCAAGGAATTCTCGGGCGCGGGCTTCAACATCGTGCTTCTCGCCGTGATGCTCGTCGTCGCCATCGGTCGGTTTGGCGCCTTCGCGTTCTAAGTAGCGGGCGCAACTCGCGAGTTCGTGACCCCGTGAGCGTGAGCTCGTGAGCTCGTGAGCTCTTGACCTCGTAATTTCGTGGCCTCGTGCCCCGCGAACTGTGGCACATGACCATTTTTGGCGTGCGAAACGGTCATGTGCCACGGTTCGGCGGGTGGGATGCCGGGTGGCGAGACCGCGGCGTGGTGAGCGGCGAACCACACAGCGGGGACCACTGCGCGGCGAGCTACTGCGGGTCGAGCTACAGCGCCGACGCGAACTAGCTGCCGCGCAGATAGGCCAGCTGTGTGCGCACTGATGCCTCCGCGGCGAACCGCACGGAGGCATCCGTGTCGATGTACACGACGTCGGTGACCTGCTCGACCGTCGCGTCAGGCCCCAGCTCGGCCAACGCGTGCCGCACCTGGTCGAGGCGCTCGCGCCGGTGGGCGAGGTAGGCGTCGCAGATTGCGGAGAGGTCGGGCAGCGTCGGACCGTGAGCCGGCAGAACCGTGGCCGGTCCGAGTGCGCGCAGCGTTTCGAGCGAGGTCAGATATTCGGCGAGTGTGCCGTCGGGGTGTCCGATGATCGTGGTGCCGCGGCCAAGCACGGTGTCTCCGGTGAGCACCGAGCCGTGCGGGCCGTCGTCGGGCAGAAGAAAGCACACCGAATCGGCCGTGTGACCCGGGGTCGCGACGACACGGATGCGCGTGCCGGCCGCCTGGATCAGCTCGCCGTCGCGCAGTGGCTCGCCGTTGACGCAGAATGCCCGGTCGAACGCGCGCACGGAGGCACCAGTCAGCTGCGCGAACGTGACGCTCGCGGCGGTGTGGTCAGGGTGCTGGTGGGTGATCAACACCAGCTCGACCGGACCGGCGGCAGCGAGCTTCTGCAGATGAAGGTCGTCGAGAGGGCCGGGATCCACGACGACGACCGAGGCCGCGCCAGGTGCGGCGATGAGGTAGCTGTTCGTGCCGTCGAGCGACATCGGGCCGGGGTTCGGCGCGAGGAGGCGGCGGGTCAACAGGCTCGACGACTCCATTGCGCGGTCACGATCGGAGGCTTGATCCGGGGCCTGATCTGATGCCTGATCCGAGGCCGGGTCCGTGGCCGGGTCCGAGGCCTGGCCCGAGGTGCGGTCCGCGGTGCGGTCCGCGGTGCGATCGGAGGTGCGGTCAGCGGTGCGGTCCGCGGTGCGATCGGAGGTGTGATCCGTGGCGTCGTTCTGCATGCCGAGCAGCCTAACGCTGCCAGACACGGCAGCGTTAGGGTGGAGGACAGCGAGCACAGGTGGCGGCGAGCACAGGTGGCGGCGAGCGCATGTGACTGCACAGACGACGAGGACTGAGGCGCAACGATGGAGCGAGAACCAGACGCAACCCCTTCGACGGCTGCAACACGCTTGCCGGCCGACGCGGAGCATCCCGTTGCCGCGACTGTCGTTTTGATGCGTGACGGCGTTGACGGCGTGGAGGTTCTCCTGCTCGAGCGACCGCATCATCGCGGCTCGTTCGCGGGCGCCTGGGTGTTTCCGGGTGGTGGAGTCGACGATGAGGACCGGCTGGAGAGCGACCCGCCGGACATCGTCGAAGAGACGCTGGCGCGCCGGAGTGCGGTGCGCGAGGTGCGCGAGGAGACCGGCCTTGAACTGGCGAACGAGTCGCTGGTCACCGCCGCCTGTTGGACGCCGCCCGCCGAGGCTCCCCGCCGGTTTCGCACCTGGTTCTACTGGGCGGTTGCGCCGGCCGGTGACATCGTGATCCCGCCAGAGGAGATCGTCGACCACACCTGGATTCGCCCGGCCCTGGCTTTGGAGCGGCATGCAGCGGGGAAACTCATGCTGGTTCCGCCGACCTGGGTGACCCTTTTCGACCTGGCGCAGTTTGACTCGGTCGACGCGGCGCTCGCCGCGGTGCGCGCGGTCGAAACGCAGAATTTTGTGACGCAGGTCGGAAGCAACGAGAACGGCATGGTGCTCTACTGGCACGGGGATGAGGCTCATGCGGGGGCGCATGCTGCGGATGGCCAGCTCGAGAGCACGGGCGGGCGTCACCGGCTGGAGGTCGGCATATTGCCGTGGGTCTACAGCCGTTCCGTCTGACTTCGCGCAGGCTCGACAAGCTCAACCCACCGAAACGCCGTTGCGCGGGTCGAAAACCGTGACGCCCGTTGAGTTCAGTGGGCGTGGCGGCATCCGACCCGCGTGGTGCGATCGGGCCCGGCAATCGACCCGCGTGACGGCACCGGGCCCGCGCGACGGCACCGGGCCCGCGCGACGGCATCCGACCCGCGTGACGGATGCACGGCAGGGAGGTTGGCGGGCGGACTGCGCCTTGCGCGCGTTGGGCGCCGCTGCGCGCGTTGGCGCCAACCCGCGTGACGGCATTCGACCCGCGTGGTGCGATCGGGCCCGGCATCCGACCCGCGTGGCGGCATCCGACCCGCGTGACGGATGCACGGCAGGGAGGTTGGCGGGCGGACTGCGCCTTGCGCGCGTTGGGCGCCGCTGCGCGCGTTGGCGCCAGCCCGCGTGGCGGCATTCAACCCGCGTGGTGCGATCGGGCCCGGCATTCGACCCGCGTGGCGGCATTCGACCCGCGCGACGGATGCACGGCAGGGAGGTTGGCGGGCGGACTGCGCCTTGCGCGCCTTGCGCGCGTTGCGCGCCGCTGCGCGCGTTGGCGCCAACCCGCGTGACGGCATTCGACCCGCGTGGTGCGATCGGGCCCGGCATTCGACCCGCGTGACGGCATTCGACCCGCGTGACGGCACCGGACCCGCGCGACGGATGCGGCAGGCTACGCCGGCGCCGAGCTTTCCCGCACGATCAGCCGATAACTGTGCTCGATGTCTGACGCCACCGCGTCGGGGGTGGCGATCAGTTCCAGCAGGCGGGCCACCGCGCTCTGGGCGATTCCCTCTTTGTCGGGGGAGATGGTGGTGAGTGACGGTACGCAGTAGGTGGAATCGTCGATGTCGTCGATTCCGGTGACGGCGATCCTGCCGGGAACCGGGATGCCGAGGTCGGCCAATGCGCGGATGGCGCCCAGCGCCAGCACATCGTTAAAGCAGACCAGAGCGTCGAAATCGAGACCCTGCCGGGCGGCTCGCAGAACCGCATCGCGCCCGGCCTGCCGGCTGTAGACATCCGTGTAGAGCACCAGTGCAGGATCGAACGGCATGCCGGCCGCCGCGAGAGAGTTGCGATAGCCCTCGAGGCGGAGGTCGGCGCTGCGGTATCCCGGAGAACTGTAGGCGCCGAGCGCCGCGATTCGCGTGCGGCCGGTCTCGATGAGGTGGCGCGTGATGTCACCCACCGCCCGCACATTGTCGATCGCGACATCGACGAAGCCTTCGCTCGAGATCTGCTCACCGATCAAAACCACGGGAACGTTCGGCCGGTGAGCGGTCAGATCTGCGGCCTGCAGGCTCATCGGGCTGAGGATCAGTCCGTCGACGATATGTGAGTCGAAGTCGCGCAGGATGCCGATCTCGCGTTCGCGCACACCGCCGGTTTGCGCGGCCATGACCGTGTATCCGCTGGCCTGAGCCGCCCGTTCGATGAGCTCGCTGAGCTCGGAGAAGTAGGGCTGGGAGAGCTCGGGCACCGCGAAGGCGAGGATGCGGGTTTTTCCCTGGCGCAGGCGGCGGGCGCTGATATTGGGGCGGTAGCCGAGTTCGTCGATCGCTGCCTGCACCCGTGTGCGGGTCTCGATACGGACGTGCACG
The DNA here is from genome assembly GCF_039538945.1 of Glaciibacter kafniensis. NCBI lineage: Bacteria > Bacillati > Actinomycetota > Actinomycetes > Micrococcales > Microbacteriaceae > Glaciibacter > Glaciibacter kafniensis. The sequence goes on from NZ_BAABCN010000016.1 coordinate 12,160, forward strand.
AAGTCGTTGACGACATTCGACACGGTGCGCGGAGAGACACCGGCGAGCTGTGCTACATCGTGAATACTGGCGGCCATTTACATATCGTCGCGCACTTCTCGCCCGTGCGTGTACACAAACGACTTCTGACGGCATCCGAAGCCCGTCGAGAAGCAAAAACGCCTCGCCGCCGGATTTGACACAGCAGCATCCGATGTGAATAAATCAACCTATTCACAGTTTGCAACGTGGCAATTTAGGAGGCCGTACGGTGGCTCGCAGTGCTCGACAGGCCCGGACCGGTCTCAAACACGGTCTGATGTTCACGGCTCCCTTTCTGATCGTCTACCTCGTTTTCATCCTCTACCCGCTTCTTCAGGCGGCGTTCATGAGCCTGCACGACTGGGACCTGCTCGGGTACACCCGTGAGTGGATCGGCCTCGAAAACTACGTGCGGATGTTCTGGGGCACGGAGATGATCTGGAGCCTCGGCAACCTCGTCATCTGGCGGGTGCTCATCCTGGCCGGTGTGGTCTGGCTGCTGATTCGGCCGATCCAGCGCCGATCGATCTCGGCGGGACGCGCGAGCCTGGTCATCGGCGGGGCACTCCTCGCAGTCGTGATGGGCTTTCACCCCGGCGACGGCGGCATGTGGAACGACCCGAACTTCTGGGTCTCCCTGAAGAACACCCTCTTCTTCACCGTTGTCTCCACGCCGATCATCGCCGGCCTCGGTCTGCTGATGGCGCTCTCGCTGCAGGGCAAGCGCCGCGGTCGCGGCCTCTACCAGATGGCCTTCTTCTTGCCGTATGTGTTGCCGGTCTCGGTCGTGACACTCGTCTGGAGCTACTTCTTCTCTCCGGACCGCGGACTTCTCGCGCCGTTTCTCGCCCTCTTCGGCATCGGGAAGATCGCCTGGCTGTCCGACCCGAACTTCGCGATGGCCGGCATCATCATCACCACCATCTGGTGGACGGTCGGCTTCAACCTGGTGCTGTTCTCGGCCGGCCTGCAAGACATCGACGAAACGCTCTACGAGGCGGCGTCGCTTGACGGCGCCGGGCGTCTGCACAAGTTCTGGCACATCACCCTTCCCGGGCTGAAGCATGTGCTCGTGTTGGTGGCCGTCACCCAGATCATCGCGTCATTCCAGGTCTTCGGTCAGGTGAACATCATGACCGGCGGCGGGCCAGGCGGCGCGACCCGGGTGATGATTCAGCACATCTATGAGACCGGGTTCAGCAACCTGGAGCTGGGCTATGCCTCAGCGCTCTCGCTGTTCCTCTTCGCGCTCATGCTCATCGTCTCGATTCTGCAATTCAAGGTCTTCGGGCGGGAAAGGTAACCGACATGGCACTTCTCACCTCAGCGGAGCGCGCCACAGAGCGCACTCGCCGGCCGATCCAGGCCCCGCCCACCCGCCCGCGCCGTGCGCCGGGTCGCCGCGTCTCGGCATCCGTCGTCTATCACGTGCTCATGATCGTGGCCAGCGTCATCTGGCTCATTCCGGCACTGTGGATGGTGTCACTCGCGTTGACCCCCAACAGCATGTTGGCCACCAAGACGAGCGGTCTCATTCCGCCCGCTGTGACGCTCGAGAACTTTCTCGGTGTCTTTCAGGTCGGGCTGACGCCCCAGTGGTTTCTGAACAGCATCATCGTGTCGGTCGTGACGACCGTTCTCACCGTGTTTCTCTGCGCGATGGCCGGCTACGCCTTCGCCAAGATCGACTTTCCCGGAAAAGTTCTCGTCTATGCCAGCGTGCTGGCCGGACTGATGATTCCGAAGGAAGCGATGTTCATTCCTCTCTTCACGATGTTCGCCGACATGGATCTGCACAACAGCTACCCGGCGCTGATTCTGCCCCGGCTCGCCGCCCCACTCGGCGTGTTCTTGATGACGCAGTTCTTCTCGAAGGTGCCGCATGAGGTCGAAGAGGCCGCGCGCATCGACGGCGCAGGGCCGTGGCGCACCTTCTTCTCGATCATGCTTCCGCTGGCCCGCCCCTCGATGATCGCTCTCGGCATCTTCACCTTCGTGCAGACCTGGAACGACTACCTCTGGCCGCTGGTCTCTGCCACCAAGCGCGAGATGTTCACGATCACCACCGGACTCGCCTCGCTGCAGGGCAACTTCGCCCAGGCCACCGAACTCGGCTCGCTGATGGCGCGCGGCGTCATGGGCAGCCTTCCCCTTCTCATCATCTTCGTGCTCTTCCAGCGGCATCTGATTCGCGGAATTGCTCTGACCAGCGGCGATAAATAGTCGCTCCTATGCTGCACCACCCGGTCGCACGGCCACCCGGCCCAACGGCCACCTTTCCCATCACATAAGAGGAGATACATCATGCGCATGAAGAGGATCGCAATGACGACGTCGTCGTTTGCGGTGGCGTCGTTGTTGCTCGCGGGCTGTTCCGCGTCAACAGGGGCCGCCAGCTCAGGAGACCTGTCGAAAGACATCGCCGCCGTCACGGCAGAGCAGCTCGACGGCACGACCATTCAGATGTCCCGGATGTTCGGCGACTGTGAAGAGACCACCGACGGTGTCACCGACACCAGCAAAGCAACGAGCGAGTGTGAGGCCATCACGATCCTCACCAACAAGTTCAACGCGGAGAACGAGTTCGGCATCACCGTCGAACGTCTCGGCGGAAGCGAGTGGGCGTCGTACTACGACGCGTTCAACGCGAGCCTCGCCGGCGGCGACCCCGCCGACATCGCGAACCTGCACGCTCACGCACTTCCCGACTATGCGGCCCGCAACTCGGTGATCCCGATCGACACCGAGTCGCTCGGCATCGACCTCTCCGACGCGAGCGATGCAGCCCGCGGCGGAGTCGAGTGGAACGGCGAGACCCGCGCCATCCCGTTCGACCTGCACGCCATCCTGGCTCACGTCAACGTCGACCTCTTCACGCAGGCCGGCCTGGTCAATGCAGACGGAACCCCCAAGCTGCCGACGAGCGCCGAAGAGTTCCTCGCCGACGCGAAGATCGTCAAAGAGAAGACCGGCAAGTTCTTCATCTCGATCGCCTATGCGAACGACCCGATGGGCTTCCGCCTGTTCTCAATGCTGGTCAACCAGCAGGGTGGCGAACTGATCTCGGAAGACGGCAAGACCGTCAACATTGACACGCCAGAGGCGAAGAACGCGCTTGAGTTCATCAACACGCTGGTCGACGAGGGCTACGCCGACCGCACCGTCGACTACGCCGGTTCAACGGCGCAGTTCTTGGCCGGCGACGCCGCAATGCTGATGAACGGCACCTGGGCCGTCAACGAATACGCCAACACCGCGCCGTTCACCTACCAGGTTGCCGACTTCCCGACTCTCTACGAAGAGCCGGCCACCTGGGCCGCCTCGCACACCTGGGTCATCCCGCGTCAGAAGGACGGCAACGTCGTGCAGTACCGCGCGGCTCTCGAGTTCGCGAAGTACCTCTACAACAACACCGACACCTGGTCGATCGCAACGGGACACATGTCGCCGCGCGTTTCGGTGCTCGAGTCTGACGCCTACCTGAACGCCGTGCAGCGCTCGAACTACGTCGAAACCGCTCTGCACAACGCGCGTCAGGTTCCGCACATCGAGAACTGGCAGCCCGCCGAAGACGCAATCCTTGAGCAGATCTCCTCGACCTGGCTGAACGACAAGGACATCGACGCCGCGTTGACCGAGGCGCAGGCGCGCGTCGAGCAAGCACTCGCGAAGTAGCAGTCCACACCCCGCAACACACTGCAAGACGCTGAATCACGCTGAGGGCCTGCGGTGCGCACGTCGCGCCGCAGGCCCCTCTTCTTTTTCTTCTCTTCTTCAAGGAGCTCCGCACATGACCGAATCCAGCCGCCCGACTCTCGATCTCGACGGCGAATGGACCCTGACGCTCGAGTCGGCGCCGGAGACTGCGACAGTCATCGTTCCGGGGCCGTGGACCACGCAACTCGCCGGTCACGGGGCATCCCACGAAACCGTCGAGTACACGCGCAGTTTCGAGGTGCCAGACGACTGGGCGACCGGACGCACCGCCCACCTGGTGTTCGGCGGAGTCAACCATGCGGCATCCGTCACCCTCAACGGTCACTGCATCGGTGAGCACGTGGGCGGCTGGACTCCCTTCGAATTCGAGCTCGGCGAGACCCTGCGTGCGGGAACGAACCAGATTTCGGTCATCGTGTCGTACCCGCCCCGCATGGCAAAGCCGGGCCAGCCCGGGTTCACTGAGGTGGCGCACGGCAAGCAGAGTTGGTACGGACCGAGCGCAGGAATCTGGCAGTCCGTGAGCATCGAGACGCGCAGAGTTCAGCACCTCACCACCACGACGGTGCGAGCGGATGCCGCCACCGGCGTCGTGCGGGCCAGCGTGGGCTTGGCACGTCCCGCGCAGGCCGGGGAGACCCTGAGCCTACGAGTGGTGCGACGCGATTCGGCCGATGCGAGCGACACCGTGCTGATGGCTCTCGAGCCCGGTGCGGAAAGCGCCGAGCTCACGGTGCAGGTATCAGAGCCCCTCCGCTGGTCACCCGACAGCCCCCAGCTCTATGTGGCGACCGTCGAACTGCAGAGCGACGTCAGCGACGTCACCGACACCAGCGACGGGTGCGATTCCGTCACCCGCACCGTCGGATTTCGCACCATCGAGACACGCGACGGCGCCATCATTCTCAACGGCGAACCGCTCGAGATTCGAGCCGTGCTCGACCAGGACTACCACCTCGGCAGCTCGACCATCCCCGAGAGCGACGAAGCGCTCGAGACTCTCTTCGCCGAGACGAAGCGACTCGGCTTCAACATGCTGCGCTGCCACATCAAGCGCCCGGATCAGCGCTACTACGATCTCGCCGACCAGATGGGACTGCTCGTCTGGACGGAGCTGCCCAGCTGGTTGACCATGACCACGCGTGGGGCAGAGGAGGGCGTGCAACTCTTGACCGATCTGATCGCGCTCGACGGCCACCACCCGTGCATCGTGATCTGGACGATCATCAACGAATCGTGGGGAATCGACCTGCGTGACGCCGACCAGCGCGCCTGGCTGCGCCGCACTTTCGACGTGGTCAAGGCTCTCGTTCCCGACTCGCTCGTCGTCGACAATTCCGCCTGCGAGCCGAACTTTCACCTCAAGAGTGATCTCGACGATTTTCATATCTACCGCGGCATTCCCGAGAGCCGGGTGGCCTGGGACGAGAAGATCGCCGAATTCGCGCACCGCCCCGACTGGACCTACAGCCCCTACGGCGACGCGGAGCGCAGCAATGAAGAGCCGCTCCTGCTCTCCGAGTACGGCAATTGGGCGCTGCCGAACGCCTTCGACCAGTTCGGCCCAGACGGTTCTGAACCCTGGTGGTTTGCCAACGGTGCCCAGTGGGCATTCGGGGCAGCAGAAGGAACCGGGCTGGCCGCGCGATTCACCGAACTCGGACTCGAAGAGGCGTTCGGCTCCTGGGAGGCGCTGGTCACCGCGCTCCACCACTCGCAAATGGTGGCCAATCGCTACCAGACCGGCTCAATCCGCGCCCAGGCATCCATCTCCGGCTACGTGCTGACGCAGCTCAGCGATGTGCAGTGGGAGGCCAACGGCCTCTTCGACATGATGCGTAGCCCGAAGCAGTTCAACGACGACTTTCGTCTGATCAACAGCGAGACCGCTGTAGTGCTGCGACCCGATGCCTACTCGACCGGTGTCGGCGATCGGGTCGCCGTGACACTGGCGATTGTGCCGCCGCGGCCACTGCGCGCGGCCCACGCGTCAGCGGCAGAACTGCGGCTGCTGGTCGCGGGCGAGCTCGTGCAGCGCAGCAGCGTCTCGATCAACGAGCGCGCGCAGAGCACCGCTGACGTCACGATGCCGGGGCAGACGGGCGAGGTCGAGATTGCGGCCGAGCTGTGGGTCGATGGTGAACTGATCGCGCGGGATGCGGCGACGATCGTCGTGCTCGCCGACGAGCATCCGCTCATCGCGCGTTCCGTGCGCGCGGCCGACGCCGAGGTGAGCGACTGGCTCTCCACGCTCGGCTTCGCGGTCGCACAGGGGCCCGCCGACAGGGACGACCTCGTGGTGACCCGGGCGTTCGATGCCGACGCCCAGGCGCACGCGCGCCGCGGTGGACGGGTGCTCGTGCTCGCCGAAGAACAGGGCGCTCTCTGCGACGCGTTCGACTATCTGCCCATTGCCAAGCTCGGGCCGCGCGATGGCGACGGCGACTGGGTTCCGCGCCAGGAATGGTTGCGCCGTGACGGTGCCTTCGCCGCGCTCCCCGGTGCGCCGCTGCTCGGCATCGCCTACGAAGATCTGCTGGGCCCACTCGTGATCAACGGGATTCCCGCTGCGATGCGCCCGGCCCAGGTGCACTCGGCGATCTTCTCCGGCTGGTTGCGTCACGCCGCCACGACGACCGCCACGGTTGCCTGGAGCGACGGCGAGGTGACGCTCACGACGTTCCGGGTGCGGGAGCAGGTGGGGCAGACGCCGCTGGCTGTGGCGCTGGGTCGTGCGCTGGTGGCGCACGCCGCAAGAGCGTAGCGGGGTCTCGCAAGACTCATTTCACCCAACCCGCCGAGCCCATTCGACGGAGATTTTCGTGATATTGGCCGTTTTGCCGCCGAAAACTCACGGAATGGGCTGAATCTCCGTCGAATGGGAGGGGACTGCTTGACGATCACGACGAGGGAGCACGCGGCTCAGGCCGTCTGCAGCTCGCGCCGGCGCATCAGCACCAGCGCGAGCAGCGCGGTGAGGATGGCGATGGCCAGCATCCAGAGGCCGCCGCTCCAATCGGTCGCCCCCTGGCTGGGCACAGGGGTGTGAGTGAACGGCGAGATGTCACGTGCCCAGTCCGGCAGGCCGATCAGGCCGCCGAAGACACCGAACATCACGCCGATGCCCACGAGTGTCCAGCCGAGCGCGATCGTGATACCGGGAAGCAGCACGAAGACGAGCGCGAGCACGCCGAGATAGATCAGGGCGGCCGGCAGTTGCGCGGCCGCAGCGGCGAACATGTCGCCAGCGTCGGCCCCGGTGTTGTTGCTGGCGGCGATTCCGAGCGCCCCGACTCCCGCGCTCACCGCGAGCACAAGCACGATCGACACCGTGCCGAGCACGAGATAGTCGACCAGCCACCGCACCCGAGAAACCGGAGAAGCGATAATCAGCTCTGCCGTTCCGAGGGCCTCCTCCTGGCGCATTCGAATCACGACCTGCGTGGCGCAGGCCGCCGCGATGATGCCGGCGAGACTGAACATGGTCGAGATCAGAATCTGTGCCGACGATTCCTGGCTGCCGTGAACCAGCTTCTGCAGGATTTCTTGCATAGTCTTGTCGCTCGATGCCGCCTGCTCGATGAGCTTGGTCAGGATGCCCGCCAGCAGTCCGCAGACCGCGCCGCCCACGCACCAGCCGACGAGCGTCGGCCACTGCAACCGCCAGGCGAGCCCGAGCGAACTCGAGAGCGCGGGTCGAGCGGTGACCCGGCCGGCCCGGCCGGCGATCAGACTGGCCCCGCTGTCCCGACTGGCTTGCAGCGCGAAAACGACGGCCACGCAGACTGCCGCCAGCGCCAGGTTCAGTAGCAGCGGGGTGAGGTCGTTGGTCGTGTAGGCACCGGTGTGTTCGCCCCAGCCGATCGGTGAGATCCAACTCGGCCAGGCCGCGGTCACCCGCAGGCCATCGGGCGACGGCGTGCCGAGCGCGTCGCCGAGCCCCCGAACGATGTAGGCCGCGCCGACGATGCTCGCCGCGACGGCATTCGCGCCGCGGGAGGTGAGCATGAACTGGGCGGCGAGCAGGCCGATGCCCAGAAATGAGATTCCGGCGGCGGCGACGGCTGCTCCGGTGACCAGCGAGCCCGCCACATCCGCTCTGCCGCCGATCATTCCGAGCGCAACAACGATTCCGAGCACCAGGTTCGCCAGGATGCCGTGAATCAGGGTCGCGACGGTCGGCAGGGTGCGCGCGGCGGGCGTCGACGCGATCAGCTCGGCCCGGCCGGTTTCCTCTTCGGCGCGGGTGTGGCGCACCGCGAGGAAGGTGCTCATGGAGCCGGCGAGTAGGGCCAGAAAGGTGAAGATTTCGAAGAACACGAAGGCTGACAGTCCGGTGCCCTGGGGGAGCCCGCGCAGCATCAGGATGACCGGGTTGGCCACGGCGAGACGGATGATGCCGATGCGGCCGGTTTCATCGCCGTAGGTCTGCGCGACCGAGGTGGCCGAGAACAGGCCAAGGAGTCCGATGCCGAGAATCCAGATGAGCAGTTGGATGCGATCGCGGCGCAGGCGTTGCGCGAGCAGCACACCCAGCGTGTGCAGGGTGCCCGTGTTCGGCAGGGCTGTGCTCGCAGCGTCGGTTCCTGCAGTGCCTGTTCCTGCAGCGCCTTTTCCCGCAGCGCCCATGCCCGCAGTGCTCGTGTTCATCGGGCCTTCGCCCCCTCCGCAGCCTTCTCCGCGGCCTCGGCGGCGGCGAGCTCGTCGCCATAGTGGCGCAGAAAGAGCTCTTCCAGCGACGGTGGGGCAATTGTGAGTCCCTGCACGTTGAGTGCGGACAGCGCGGGCAGCAGTGCCGGCAGCTTCTCGCCCTCGACGGTGAGACGCATGCGCGTGCCCACGGTGTGAACATCGGCGACAGCCGGCAGTGCGGCGACCTGCGCGGCGTTCATCCCCTCGGAGAAGAACGACACCTCGGTGCGGGTCAGGCGTCGCAGCTCCGCGAGCGTGCCCGATTCGACACACTGGCCGGCCCGGATGATGCTGACCCGATTACAGAGCTGCTCAACCTCCGAGAGGATGTGGCTCGACAGCAGCACGGTCGCCCCGGCCGCCGAGACGGAGCGGATCTCCTGGTTGAAGACCGTCTCCATGATCGGGTCGAGGCCGCTGGTCGGCTCATCGAGAATGTAGAGCTCGGCGGGCGTCGCGAGGGCGGCGATCAGGGCGACCTTCTGCCGATTGCCCTTGGAATAGGTGCGCCCCTTCTTGGACGGGTCGAGCTGGAAGGCGTCGATGAGCTGCGCCCGGCGCGCGGCATAGACGGCCTTGTCGATGGCGCCGCCGCGCAGACGACTGATCAGGTCGATCGCCTCGCCGCCGGTGAGATTCGGCCAGAGATTCACGTCACCGGGCACATAGGCGATGCGCCGGTGCAGCTCGACCGCGTCGTCCCAGGGGTTCGCTCCGAAGACAGTGGCCTCTCCGCTGGTGGCTCGGGCCAAGCCGAGGAGCACCCGGATGGTTGTCGACTTTCCGGCCCCGTTCGGGCCGAGAAAGCCATGCACGTCACCCGCCGCGACGGTGAGATCCAGGCCGTCGAGCGCTACCACCCGGCCGAATCGTTTCGTCAACCCGCGGGTTTCAACGATTGTGTCCATGACGCGACGCTACGCCTGTTTTCGGTGGTGAGAAGCGAATTCTTTGCCCCGCCGTCTCGTTGATCGAGGAGCGCCCGACGCAGTCGGACGTGTCTCTGAGGTATACGACCATTTCGTTGGTCGAGGGCGAGCGCGCGACGCAGGAGCATGCGTCTCGAGACCTCGCGAGCTGATCGTCTGACTTGGGTTGCGTGTGAAGGTTGGCTCGCGAGGTCTCGAGACACGGGCTCGCTTCGCTCGCTCGCCCTCGACCAACGAGAGGCCGACGAGCGACGCGAGGGCAGCCGGTTGACGAGAGGCCACCGGCATGACACTCTTTACAGAACGAACGGTCAGTAAGTTCCCAACAAGGTAATGGAGCCATGGCGGAAGCATTTGTAGTCGGCGGGGTCCGAACCCCGATCGGTCGATACGGGGGAGCGCTCGCGCAGGTGCGCCCCGACGACCTGGCCGCGCTGGTCATCCGTGAGCTCGTCGCCCGCACCGGGGTTGACCCGTCGGCGATCGACGACGTGATCTTCGGCGACGCCAACCAGGCCGGTGAAGACAATCGCAACGTCGCCCGCATGGCCGGCCTACTCGCCGGACTCCCCGTCACGGTGCCCGGCATCACCGTCAACCGCCTCTGCGCCTCCGGTCTCTCGGCGGTGCACCTGGCTGCGAGCATGGTCAAGGCCGGTGAGGCCGACCTCGTCATCGCCGGTGGCGTCGAGTCGATGACCAGGGCGCCCTGGGTACTGGCCAAGCCAGAGAAGGCGTTCGGCAAACCGGGCGAGATCGTCGACACCTCGATCGGCTGGCGCTTCGTCAATCCGAAGCTGGCCGCACGCGACAAGTACACCTTCAGCATGCCAGAGACCGGCGAAGAGGTCGGCGTGCACGAAGGCATCAGCCGGGAGGATGCCGACGCGTTCGCGTTGCGCTCCCACCAGAGGGCCGTCGCCGCCGCAACCGCCGGCCACTTCGACGACGAGATCGTCGCCGTCGATACTCCGACCGGGGTCTTCGCGGTCGATGAAGGCCCTCGTGCGAACACCACGATGGAGATTCTCGCCGGGCTGCGACCGGTCGTGAAGGGCGGAACCCTGGTCACGGCCGGAAACGCCTCATCGCTCAACGACGGGGCCGCCGCGATCCTCGTCGCCAGTGACGAAGCGATCAGCCGGTTCGGACTGACCCCCCGGGCCCGGGTGATCGGCGGGGCATCCGCCGGCATCTCGCCAGAGGTGATGGGGCTCGGCCCGGTTCCCGCCATCCAGAAGCTGATGAACCGCACTGGCCTGCACCTCGACCGGTTCGACGCGATCGAACTCAACGAAGCTTTCGCCACCCAGGCCCTCGGCGTGATGCGCCGGCTGAACCTGCGCGACGACATCGTCAACGCCGACGGCGGCGCGATCGCCCTCGGGCACCCGCTCGGCGCATCCGGAACCCGCATTCTGGTGACCCTGCTCGGCCGCATGCAGCGCGAAGGCGCCCGCCACGCACTCGCCAGCATGTGCGTCGGCGTCGGCCAGGGCGCTGCCCTCGCACTCGAGGGAGTCTGATGGTGAACTACACGACGCTGCTGGTCGAAACGGATGCCTCCGACCGGCTGCACATCCGGCTGAACCGGCCCGAGTCGAAGAACTCCATCAACCAGCACATGGTTGATGAGCTGCACGCCGTCTGCACACTGCTTGAACACACCCCGCGCGTGCTGATTCTGTCGGGTGCCGGCGGCGTTTTCGCCTCGGGCGCCGACATCGCCGAACTGAGAGAGCGCCGCAGGGACGATGCGCTCGCCGGAATCAACTCCGCCCTCTTCGTGCGCATCGCTCGGCTGCCGCTACCGGTGATCGCCGCGATCGACGGCTGGGCCCTGGGCGGCGGCGCGGAACTCGCCTACGCTGCCGACTTTCGTCTGGCCAGTACGACCGCCAAGATCGGAAACCCGGAAGCCGGACTCGGAATCGTCGCGGCCGCCGGCGCCACGTGGCGCCTGGTCGAGCTCGTGGGTGAGCCGATGGCCAAAGAGATCCTGCTCGCCGGGCGCATCCTGAACGCCGACGAGGCGCTCGCCGTGCGCCTGGTGACCGAGGTGCACGAACCCGACGCCTTGATCGATGCGGCGCACGCGCTGGCCACTCGGATCACCGCGCAAGACCCGACGGCCCTGCAGTACACGAAACAACTGATTCACGCTCCGCGCGAGGCGCACCCCGTTGCCGACAACGAAGCGCAGGCGGTGCTGTTCGAGTCAGAGCAGAAGTTCGCCCGCATGACCACCTTCTTGGAGAGGAAGAAACGATGAGCGAGGCGCAGATGGCCAGCGTGCCCGAGGCGGCCAGCGTGCCCGAGCTGGCCAGCGTGTCCGAGGCGGCCAGCGTGCTCGAGCTGGCCAGCGTGTCCGAGGCGGCCAGCGTGTCCGAGCTGGCCGTTCCGAGCCGTGTCGGCGTCGTCGGCGGCGGACGCATGGGCGTCGGAATCGCCCACGCCTTTCTGCTCGCCGGATCCCAGGTGCTCATTCTCGAACGGGATGCCGAGGCTGCCGAACGCGCGCAGGCCGGGCTCGCCACCGCGGCCCGCCGCAGCGTCGAGCGCTCCACGACGCAGGAAGACGAGAGTGCGTTGCTGGCGCGCATCGACGTGACGACCGACCTGAGCGCGCTTGGGGCATCCGGCCTCGTCATCGAGGCGGTGCCAGAAGATCTCGATCTGAAGGTCTCGATGCTCACCAAGATCGAAGCCGTGCTCGCCGACGACGCCTGGCTGGCCTCGAACACCTCGTCGCTCTCGATTGACCTGCTCACTGCCACGCTGACCCGCCCCGAACGGTTCTGCGGGCTGCATTTCTTCAACCCGGTGCCGAGCTCGACGCTGGTCGAGATTGTGAACGGCTCGCAGACATCCGTTGCGCTGACGGATGCCGCGCGCGGCTGGGTGCGGATGATCGGCAAGACCCCGATCGTCGTGAAAGACTCGCCCGGTTTCGCGAGTTCCCGGCTCGGCGTGGTGATCGCGCTCGAAGCGATCCGCATGCTCGAAGACGGTGTCGCCTCGGCCGAGGACATCGACACCGCGATGGTGCTCGGCTACAAGTTTCCGGTCGGCCCGCTGCACCTGACCGATCTGGTCGGCCTCGACGTGCGCCTCGGGATCGCCGAATACCTGCACAGCACGCTCGGCGAGCGATTCGCCCCGCCCGCGCTCCTTCGGGAAAAGGTTGCCGCCGGCCAACTCGGGCGCAAGACCGGTGAGGGATTCTTCACCTGGTCGGAGTGAGCGTCCGCCTTCGCTGTGCCGTCTCCTGACCCGCATTCACAGTTCGTCTTTCGAAAAGGATTCACAATGACCACGCAGACCGAAACCAGTTACCGTGCGGATGCCGCCGCCACGGCACGCATCGTGCCGAGCTTTGTGCAGGGCGCGTGGTGGTCGCCCTCGCCGTCGCCCTCGCCGTCGATCGGGGCGGCGGTGGCCGCTACCGGAGTGCCGGTGCGTGATGCCTCGACCGGTGAGGTCGTCGCCCTCGTGAGCTGCGAGGGACTCGACCTCGGCGCGGCGATCGACTACGCCCGCTCGGTCGGGCAGAGGAGCCTCGGCGACCTCACCTTTCATCAGCGTGCACTCGTGCTCAAGACGCTCGCCGGCTACCTCAACTCGGTGAAAGACGGCCTCTATGAGCTGAGCGATCAGACCGGGGCGACGCGTCGGGACTCGATGATCGACATCGACGGCGGCATCGGCGTGCTCTTCACCTACGGCTCAAAAGGCCGCCGCGAACTGCCGAACAGCACGGTCTATGTCGACGGGGCCCCCGAGAACCTGGCTCGCGACGGCTCGTTCGGCGGTCAGCACGTCTACACGCGCGTGCCCGGCGTGGCTTTTCAGGTCAACGCGTTCAACTTTCCGGTCTGGGGCATGCTCGAGAAGTTCGCCCCTGCCTTTCTCGCGGGAGTGCCGAGCATCGTCAAGCCGGCCACGCCCACGGCATTCGTCGCCGAGGCCTGTGTGCGCGCGATGGTCGATTCCGGTCTGCTGCCCGAGGGATCCCTTCAGCTGGTGAGCGGCTCGGTGCGCGGTTTTCTCGACCACCTGGATGTGCGCGACAAGGTCGGTTTCACCGGCTCGGCGTCCACCGCCCGCTCGTTTTCCGCGCACCCCAACGTGCTCGAAGTCGGGGTGGACCTCACCTGCGAGACCGACTCCCTCAACGCCGCAATCCTCGGCCCGGATGCCGAGCCGGGCACGCCTGAGTTCGACGCGTATGTCGCATCCGTCGTCACCGAAATGACCGCGAAGGCGGGTCAGAAGTGCACGAGCATCCGTCGGCTGATCGTGCCGCGCGAGCGGATGGATGCCGTCGCGGACGCCGTCGGCGCTCGGATCGAGAAGCGGGTGGTGCTCGGCGACCCGCGCGCCGAGGGCGTCACGATGGGCCCGCTCGCCAGTCTCGACCAGCGCGACGAGGTGCAGAAAAGCATCAACGCGCTGCTCGCCGGCGGCGGTCACGTGGCGTGGGGGAGTCTGGATGCCCCGCTCGTGACGCACGCCGACGGCACGGTCGGACCCGCTGCCGATGGCGCGTTCGTGTCGCCGGTTCTGCTGGCCTTCGACGACTCGGATGCAGGCGCCGTGCACGAGATCGAAGCGTTCGGGCCGGTCGCGTCGATGATCGGTTACGACAGCGTGACGGATGCCGTGCGGCTCGCGAATCGGGGCGGCGGCTCGCTCGTCGCCACGATTGCCAGCGCCGACCCGGCCGCCGTCGCGACCCTCTTCGCCGGAATCGCGCCGTTCCACGGCCGGGTTCTGGTGCTCGACGGCAGCGTGGCGCGCACGAGTACCGGGCATGGTTCCCCGGTTCCGCACCTGGTGCACGGCGGGCCGGGTCGCGCCGGTGGCGGTGAGGAGCTGGGCGGCATCCGTTCGGTGTTGCACTATATGCAGCGCACCGCGGTGCAGGGATCCCCGGCGGTGCTCACCGCTCTGACCGGTCAGTGGCGGGCCGGCGCGCCGAGCAGGGTCGACGCGGAGCATCCGTTCCGCAAGTCCCTCGCTCGGCTGCGGATCGGCGACGCCATCGCCTCCGAAGCCCGTGAGATCACCCTCGACGACATCGGTCACTTCGCGGAGTTCACCGGCGACACCTTCTACGCGCACACCGATGAGGAGGCTGCCGCCGCTAACCCGTTCTTCCCCGGTCGGGTGGCGCACGGCTACCTGCTGCTCTCCTTCGCGGCCGGCCTGTTCGTCGACCCGGCGCCGGGACCGGTGCTGGCCAACTACGGGCTCGAGAATCTGCGCTTTGTCACACCGGTGTCGCCGGGCGACAGCGTGCGCGTCACGCTGACGGCCAAGCAGATCACGCCGCGGGAGACCGACGAATACGGCGAGGTGCGCTGGGATGCGGTGCTGCAGAACCAGCGCGACGAGGTCGTCGCAACCTATGACGTGCTGACGCTGGTCGCGAAGGAGTAGCGGGTCGCTCGATCGCCGAGCACCGTGCTGTCGCTGTCGCGATCATCGCGGCGCGGAGAGGGCACGCGTTAGCGAAAAGTGGCATCCTCTCTCTCGTTGGTCGAGGAGGCCGCCTGCGGCCGTCTCGAGACCCCGTGAGCCGATGTTCAAACGCAACCCGAGTTCAAGGATTGGCTCGCGAGATCTCGAGACGCGTGTTCGCAAGCTCGCGCGCTCCTCGATCAACGAAATGGCCCATATGCCTAGTAGATGAGCGCTCCTCGACCAACGAAATGGCCATGTGCATCATGGGCCGAGTCGGGCTCGACAGGCTCAATCAACCCGCGGGAACCGCCGCGATCGCCTCGATTTCGACGAGGGCGCCTGGTCGGGCCGGCGTCACCGCGAGCACCGTCACGGCCGTGCGGCGATCGCCCCAGACCGCTCGGGTTGCGGCGTAGGCCGCTCCCGGGTCGACCCCCGTCGCGAGGTAGATCGTCAGTTTGGCGACATGATCGGGGCCGGTTCCGGCCTCGGCGAGCACCGTGAGTAGATTGCGCAGGGCTTGTTCGGTCTGGGCTTCGAGCCCGTCGAGCAGCGCGCCAGTGCCGTCAACTCCGTTCTGCCCGCCGACATAGAGCGTTGGCCCGGCAGGAATGATCATTCCCTGCGTGAACGCGGGGTTGAAATGCAGCTGTGGCGGGTCGACCGGTGTGGGGCGAGCAGTCATCACGGTTTCCTTTCAACGATGTCCTCACTGAGTATCCCGCCGGTGGCCAGGGAATCTCAATAAGATCGGTCGGATGACGAGTCTTGATATCGACGGTGTTCGCGCGGAGATCGATGCGCTGGATCGGCAGATCGTTCAGCTGATCTCCCAGCGTCAGCACTGGGTTGTCGAGGCTGGCGCGTTGAAGGCTGATCGTGACGCGGTCAGAGCACCGGATCGCGTGCAGAAAGTCATCGACAAGGTGCGCGCTCTGGCCGAGGAGGCGGGTGCTTCGGCGGATGTGGTGGAGACCACGTATCGGGCGATGATTGCCGCGTTCATCGACCTTGAGCTGTCGGTTCACGAGAGCCATCTCGCATCCGTTCCCTGCACAACCCCGAATGACACCGAGCGTCTGCGCTTTCGGCCGATGACCTTCGATGACCTCGAGAGCATGGCCGCGCTGCTCGGCGATCCCGCGGTGATGACGTACTACCCGGCGCCGAAGACGCGGGACGAAGCGCGGGCTTGGGTCGAGTGGAATCAGCGAAATTACGGCGAGCACGGGCACGGACTCTGGGTTATCGAAACGAGGGAGGGTGAGTTCGTCGGAGACTGCGGCCTCACCTGGCAGAAGGTCAACGGTCGTGCCGAATTGGAAGTCGGGTATCACGTGCGCGCCGACCTTCAGGGGCGCGGCTACGCAACGGAGGCAGCCGCAGCCTGTCGGGATTTCGCGCGCGACGTTCTTGGGGCGACGAAACTAGTTGCGATCATCCACCCCGACAACGCGGCTTCAGCGCGGGTTGCGGAGAAGATCGGAATGCGGTTCCTCGAAGAAGATCACGGCGGTGCGATCGCTGTGCGCCGGGTGCTCGGGATGGACTTTCCGGAAGCTCGAGGAAGGGGGCGGTCATGACGATGCTGAGCCCGGCTGATCCCTCGATCGCGGTCGTCGTCACATCCGTCGTAGACACGGAGCCTGACGTCTCGATCCTCGTTGGGCCCGAGAAAGGCCGATTCGCCTTCGGCATTCGAACCATGGAGCGCACCGGAACGCGAATGGACGAATCAGGGTTCGTCTCGGGAATCGTCGATGACGCTCCGGCGATGGCCAGGATGGCCGTGCAGGAATTCGGGCTTGCGGCGGTGGATGAGAGCACCCCGCGAGACATGCTCCCCGACCTCATGCAGAAGATTGCTGATGACGCGGCGGACGTCGATTGGGCCAAGTGGGAGTTCACGCGGATCGAGGTCGACGGCGTCGGCTTCGCCCTGCGCGTTCGGCAGATGGCGCCGGGATTCGTGGCCATCGCAGATCTGGGGCGATTCGTCGTCACCATGCGCGGAAGGGAGCTTCCGGAGGATCGACGCTTCACTCTCAAGCGTCAGGTGAGTGCTCCTGGGCCAAATTGGCCGATCGACTAAACGCGACCCCGCCGTTGATCGAGGAGCGCGCGAGCTTGCGAGCACGCGTCTATTAGACAAATGACCACTTCGTTGATCGAGGAGCAGCCGACGAAGGAGGCCGCCTCTCGAGATCTCGCGAGCCAATCCTTGAACTCGGGTTGAGTTCAAACGTCGGCTCACGGGGTCTCGACCCGATCGCAGGCGGCCTCCTCGACCACCGAAATGGTCAATTCTTGGACAGAACGGCGGTGATGAATGCCACAGCTTCGTCGGCTGAGAGGCCGAGCTCGCGAATGCGGTCCACGTAGGCTCTTGCTGCGCTGAGCGCTTCGTCTTCGGCGGTGCCCGATTTGGCTTCGACGAATGACCCGGCTCGTCCCCGCGTCGTGATGTACCCCGCTGCTTCAAGTTCTTTGTACGCCCGCGCGACGGTGTTGGGGGCGATACCCAGGTCGGCGGCAAGCCTCCGAACTGTGGGAAGTCGGGTGCCGGCGACCAAAGCCCCAGAACGAATAAGGTCAATCACTTGAATGCGCACCTGTTCGAAGGGCGGCGTCGCCGAGCGCGAATCGACAGTGACGATCATGACCGGAGGCCCGATTCCACTCCAGCCTGGTTTTGCCCGGGAGACCGCCGACGGGAGCGAGCGATGAACGCCATCAGGATCGCGGCAGCGAGCACCACATCCATGGCGGTGGGGGGCATACTGTTTCCATCGAATTGAACGACGATCGCCAGTCCGATTTCGGTAATCCCTGCCCCGATTCCGGCTGCGCCGAGGAGGAACGCCGCCGTGAGGAGATCGCGGATTGCGCCGGACCGGAGTGAGTCATCCCACGCGAGCTCGAGTTCGGATTCTGTCGCTTGGCGCCGACCGATGATGAGCCGTCCACCCAATTCGAACGCGCCGAGCGCGAGGACGGCGAGGCACGTCAGGAGCGCCGCAACACTGAATGATTCCGGAAAGACGCTGAGCCTCAGATCGGCGAAGGCAGTCAGGAGCGCAAGTAAAACGACGAGAGCCGTCGACAAGGCCACGGCTGTCCACACCAGTACTCGTTCCCAGCGAGGAACGTAGTCCGAGAGTTGACGGCGGCTCAGATGGGCAACCCGAACTCCCTCATTCGATCGGGTGGCCTCGCCGACGAGGGCGGCGATCGACGTGCCCAACGCCCCGCACACGGCGAAGCCGCAGAGCAGCATGAGAAGAGCGGGACTGCTGCGATCTGCGCCGACGAACCACACAAACGCTGTCGAGATCAGCAATCCGGCGAGGCCGCCGATGATGAAAGCCCGAACGCGTCGCACCTGGCGCAGACGCACGATGTCCGTGAGCGACGCGGGTAGTGGCAAGCCGACGGCGTGTTGGCTGCGACGTGTGAGCATCCTCTGAACGGACGGATGCCAGGTCGAGACGAAGACCACAACGGATGCGGTCGCGATGACGATGTCTGAGGCCCGCGTCGAGGGATTGACGTTGTCGAAGACGCTGAACCACAGGTCTGTATTCATCTGAACCCCCGTTGTGTATCAAGTGTTGTGCAACGGTAGCAATACAAGACTAGATACACAATGACGGGTTTCGAATTGTGGCTGAATCCGCTCAGCGGCCGTCGTGCACTCGGAGGCCATCGAAGGCGACCGTGATCACGTCATCCGCCAGCTGATCCTGGGTCAGGGGTCCGCCCGGTTTGTACCACTCGACGATCGAGTTGATCATGCCGAACAGCAGCCGCGTGGTCGTGCGGGCGTCGACATCCGCCCGAAGCGTTCCCGCATCGCGCGCCTCCTCGACCAGGGCCGAGACCGCATTGTCGAACTCGCGACGGCGAGCGAGGGCGTCACGCTCCAGCTCGGTGTTGCCGCGCAGACGGAGCAGCAGCGTCACGTACGGAAGCTCCTCGACGAGCACCTTGACCGCGCCGCGCAGCACGTAGCGCAGGCGCTCATCGGCGGCCCCTTCGGTCGCGCCGGGCTGGCTCAGGATGCCTTCCAGCTCGCCGAGCGCCCGCTCCAGAGCCAGCCGCAGCAGATCCTCTTTGCTGCTCACGTGGTAATAGACGGCCGACTTGCTCGTGCCCAGGCGTTCGGCCAGGAGGCCCATCGAGGTGGCGTCGTAGCCGTAGTCATTGAACGCCGCGACAGCGATGTCGAGCACGGCCGGCAGGTCGTAGGGTGCGCGTCCGCTGCGGCCATTTCCGCCGCCGCCATTTGCGCCGCCACTGCCGCCACTGCCGCCACCGGTGGCCGGGCTGCCGGACTCTGCTGAGGGATTCATGAGAACACGACTCTATCCGACAGTGACTCTTGATCGGGGTGGCCCGCCGTGTTAGTTTTACTGAACGATCGGTAAGTGCGCGCGTGGCCTACCGAGATCAGCGGCTCTCGTGGCCTCAGAGCAAGGAGGCTCCTCGTGGATACCCCTAGCGGCACCGTCGACGAAGTCGGCCAGCTGCGATTCAACGAACTCATCGCCGCCGACAGCCGCGTCGAGCCGACCGACTGGATGCCAGAGGGCTACCGCAAGACCCTCGTGCGGCAGATTTCGCAGCACGCGCACTCGGAGATCATCGGCATGCAGCCGGAGGGCAACTGGATCACCCGCGCGCCCAGCCTCAAGCGCAAAGCCATTCTGATGGCCAAGGTGCAAGACGAAGCCGGCCACGGGCTCTACCTCTACTCCGCCGCCCAGACGCTCGGCGTCGACCGCGAGACCATGTTCGACCAGCTGATCACCGGCAAGGCCAAGTACTCCTCGATCTTCAACTATCTCAGCCCCACCTGGGCCGACATGGGCTCGATCGGTTGGCTCGTCGACGGCGCCGCGATCTGCAACCAGGTGCCGCTGTGCCGGGCATCCTATGGTCCGTACGCCCGCGCGATGGTGCGCATCTGCAAGGAAGAATCGTTCCACCAGCGTCAGGGTTTCGAGATTCTGCTGTCGTTGATGAACGGATCCGACGAGCAGAAAGCGATGGCCCAAGAGTCGGTCAACCGTTGGTATGCCCCGGCGCTCATGATGTTCGGCCCGCCGGATGGCGATTCGCCGAACTCGCAGCAGAGCATGGCCTGGAACATCAAACGGTTCGGCAACGACGAGCTGCGTCAACGCTTCGTCGACATGCTCGTGCCCCAGGCCGAGATTCTCGGCGTCACCCTGCCCGACCCTGATATCGCCTGGAACGAAGAACGCGGCCACTACGACTTCGGCGAGCTCGACTGGACCGAGTTCCATGAGGTGCTGGCCGGCCGCGGCCAGGCCAATACCGTGCGGGTGAACCGTCGCCGCGATGCTCACGAGGGCGGCGAATGGGTGCGCGAAGCAGCCCGAGCCTATGCCGACAAAAAGGCCGACAAGCACGCGGCGAAGCAAACCGAGAACGCTGAGACCGCCCACAACGAGACCCAGAGGATCGCCTCATGACCAGCCCCGGAGATTCAGGCAAGCGAGAGACGTGGCCGCTGTGGGAAGTCTTCATCCGCTCCTCCCGCGGGCTGTCGCACGTGCATGCCGGTTCGCTGCATGCCCCTGACGAGATCATGGCCGTGCGCAACGCCCGCGACCTCTACACGCGGCGCGGCGAGGGCGTGTCGGTATGGGTCGTTCCCGCGTCGGCGATCACCGCGTCAGATCCGGATGCGAAGGGTGCATTTTTCGAGTCCCCGCAGGGCAAGGATTACCGTCACGCCACTTACTACACCCAGTCGGAATCGGTGCCCCACCTATGAGCGCGAACGTGCAGGGCACAAACGCAGCGGGCGGTCGCGCGAAGAGCGCGCACGCCTCGGCATCGCAGATCCCGCGGATCGGCAACGCCGCTGTCGTCACACCCGAGTCGATCGCCGAGTCGATCGAACGCACCGACGTCGTCGCATCCGATGCTGTCGCGCAGTATGCCCTCGGACTCGGCGATGACGCGCTGATTCTCGCCCAGCGGCTGGGGGAGTGGATCGCCAACGCCCCCGAGATCGAAGAGGACATCGCCCTCGGCAACATCGGACTCGACCTGCTCGGCCATGCCCGCAGCCTGCTCACGTACGCCGGTTCGGCCTGGGGACAGAGCGAAGACGACCTCGCCTACTTTCGCAGCGAGTCGGAGTTTCGTTGCCGCCAGCTGTTCGAGCAGCCGAACGGTGACTTCGCGCAGACCATCGCGAAGCAGCTGATCGCATCCGTCTATTTCGACCAGCTCTACACCGAACTCGCGAATTCGGCCGACCCGATGCTCGCGGCGATTGCGGCCAAAGCGGTGAAAGAGGTGGACTACCACCTCGATCACAGCGCGCAATGGCTGCTGCGGCTGGGCCTCGGCACCGATGAATCGCACCGCCGGGTGCAGCGCGGGCTCGACGCCATGTGGCCGTTTGCCGATGAGCTTTTTCGTGAGGAACCGGCGGCCGCAGCGCTGCCGGGCATCGCCGCCGATTCGGCCCGGATGCGCGAGGCGTTCGACGCGGTGGTTCCAAAGCTGATCGAGGATGCCGGACTCACGGTCCCGACGATGCAGCCGGTGCGCGGTGGCGGCCGTGATGGCGTGCACTCCGAGGCGCTGGGGCCGCTGCTCGCCGAAATGCAGGTGCTCGCTCGCGCGCACCCGGGAGCGTCATGGTAGCCACGGTTCTTGATACAGCAGTAGGAGACGCGACAGCCCTCGAAGCCGAGGCCCGCCCGCGCCCGACCAGCGACGCCGACCGCGCCGCCTGGGCCATCGCGGCCACGGTCTGCGACCCCGAGGTTCCGGTGCTGACGATCGAAGACCTCGGCGTGCTGCGCCGGGTCAGCGTCGCGGATGGCTCGGTCGCCGTCGAGATCACCCCCACCTACTCCGGCTGCCCGGCCGTCGACGCCATGCGCGACGACATCGTGACCGCCCTCACCGCGGCAGGCTACGCCGGCGTCACCGTCACCGTGGTGCTGGCCCCCGCCTGGACCACCGACTGGCTGAGCGACGCGGGCCGAGCGAAGCTCGAGCAATACGGGATCGCGGCCCCGGCGCCCCGCCAATCGGGCGGCAAAGTGAGCTTGGGCCTCGGCATCCGCTGCCCGCATTGCGGCTCCCTGCACACGCGCGAACTCTCCCGATTCGGCTCGACCTCGTGCAAGGCGCTCTACGTCTGCCAGCGCTGCCAGGAGCCGTTCGACTACTTCAAGGAACACTGAATGACAGCCACGACGACTGCCGACTCGACGACGAGCGGTGCTGCGGCCCCCGTCGCCACGGATGCGACGCCAATCGACCAGACGGATGCCGCGGCGACCGACTCCCGCGTGATCCCGACCCGGCGACGTGCGCGATTTCATTCGCTGAGCGTCTCGGCCGTGCGCCCGCTCACCGCGGATTCGGTGGAGATCACCTTCGCCGTTCCCGACGAGCTGGCCGGCAAATACGACTACGCGCCGGGGCAGTACATCGCGATCCGCACCTCGCTCGGCGGCGAAGACGTGCGCCGCAGCTATTCGATCTGCCAGGCACCGGTCGCCGGCGAGCTCAAAGTGGCGATCAAGCGCGACCTCGGCGGTCTCTTTTCAACCTGGGCCATCGACAATCTGGAGCCGGGTATGCAGATCGACGTGATGAGTCCGGAGGGCCGGTTCACGTCACAGGTGCCCGTGCGCGCGAACGCTCACTATGTGGCGATCGCCGCCGGCTCGGGAATCACCCCGGTGATGGCGCTGATCGAAGGCACGCTCAAGGCGTCGCCCGGCAACACATTCTCACTGGTCTACTCGAACCGCACCGCGATGGACACGATGTTCGTCGACGAACTCGCCGACTTGAAAGACCGCTACCCGGCCCGGCTGGCGCTCTATCACGTGCTCACGCGGGAGCGCCGAAGCTCGGAACTGCTCTCCGGCCGCCTCGACGCCGAGAAGGTGCGCAGCATTCTCGACGCCTTGATCAGCCCCGCCGATGTCGACGAATGGTTCATCTGCGGACCGTTCGATCTCGTTCAGCTCTGCCGCGACACCCTTGCCGAGCTCGGAGTCGACGTGTCGGCCATCCGCTACGAACTCTTCACCACCGACCGCCCCGACAATGTGACGGGGCAGACGGGGCGCCCGATCGTGCCGCGCGACGACGACGAGGTGCACAGCATTTCGTTCGTGCTGGACGGCACGACAGCGACGGTGACCAGTCCGGTGCACAGCAACGAGAGCATCCTGAACGCGGCGCTGCGCGTGCGCGGCGATGTGCCGTTCGCCTGTGCGGGGGGCGTCTGCGGCACCTGTCGCGCGGTGCTCACCGAGGGCACGGTCGACATGGTCGAGAACTATGCGCTTGAGCCCGAAGAACTCGCGCGCGGCTATGTGCTCACCTGCCAGGCCATTCCCACGAGCGAGAAGGTCTGCGTCAACTACGACGCGTGACCCATTCCCGAGCTCGTGATGACGTCGCATCCGCCCGAATTGAAGGAGTGTCATGTCCGTTGAATTGAGCATCGCCGACGGCATTGCCGAGATCGTGCTGAATGACCCGGCCAAACTCAACGCGCTCGACGAGAGTGCGATTGCCGGTCTGTCGAGCGCGCTGACGGCGGCTCAGAATGCCGGCGTGCGCGCGCTGCTGCTGCGCGGCGAGGGCCGGGCGTTCTGCGCGGGGCGCGATATTTCGAGGGTCGATCCGGCGACGGATGACGCGCGCGGCTACCTGGATGACGTGGTCGCGCCGCTGCTGCGCCAGCTTTCCGCCTTTCCGGCGCCGACCTTCGCTGCCGCGCAGGGGGCTTGCCTCGGTGTCGGCCTCGGGCTGCTGATCGCGACGGATGTGGTCTACGTGGCGGACACCGCGAAGATCGGCTCCCCATTTGCGAATTTGGGTGCGACGCTCGATTCGGGTGGGCACGCCCTGTTCGTGGAGAGGCTGGGCGCGCACCGTACGCTCGACCTGATCTACACGGCGGAACTGATGAGCGGAGCCGAGGCCGTGGCGGCCGGCCTGTTCAGCCGGGCCGTGCCGGAAGATTCACTGCTGGAGTACACCCGGGAGCGGGTCGCGAAGGTGGCGACCGGTGCGACCGGTGCGTTCCTCGTGAGCAAGGCGCTCGTCGCGCGGCTGCGCGACGAGCGGATCGGGCTCTGGGCTTCGCTCGCCGACGAGAACGCGGCGCAGGGCGCGCTCTCTGCGACCGACGACTATCGGGAGGGCTTCGCGGCGTTCCAGCAGAAGCGGCGTCCGGTTTTCACGGGGGCTCGCGCCTAAAGTCTCGCGCGTCGTCGCCCGTCGCTCATGTTCAGCCCTGGGCACCCGCAGGGCTCCCGGGAACTTGCAGGCCCCCACAGCTGTACATTCTCGGCACCTCGTTGGTCGAGGAGGCCGCCCGCGGCCGTCTCGAGACCTCGCGAGCCGATGTTCGAACGCAACCCGAATTCAAGGATTGGCTCGCGAGATCTCGAGCTTCCGGGCCGCTGCGCGGCATGGTGGTGGACGAATCTGACCATTTCGGTGGTCGAGGAGGCCGCCCGCGGCCGTCTCGAGACCTCGCGAGCCGATGTTCGAACTCAAGCCGAGTTCAAGGATTGGCTCGCGGGATCTCGAGACGCGGCCTCCTTCGTCGGCTGCTCCTCGATCAACGAAATGGTGAATATACCTAATAGACGCGGCCTCCTTCGTCGGCTGCTCCTCGATCAACGAAATGGTCAGGTGCGGAGCGTTTTGGGGCGCCGCGCGGGTTCGGCGCCGAGGCGCGCAACGGCCCCAACCCGCGCCGCGGCGCTCGACCCGCGCGACGCGCATTCGGCCGCTAGACGTTGCCGAGCAACAGCAGCGGCTCCTCGATGCAACGGGCCACATAGGTGAGAAAACCGGATGCGACGTCGCCGTCGCACACTCGGTGGTCGAACACGAACGAGAGCTGCATCACCCGACGCACGGCTAGCTGCCCCTCGACCACCCACGGACGCTCGAGTACGCGCCCGATGCCGAGCATCGCCACCTCGGGAAAGTTGATGATCGGGGTCGAGCCGTCGACGCCGAACCCACCGTAGTTGTTCAGCGTGAAGGTGCCACCCGACAGCGATCCGGGCGGGAAATCACCCTTCTCACTGGTGGTGACGAGGGTCACGATGGCATCCCGCAGCTGGCTCGTCGTCATGTCCTGCGCGTTGTGCACGACCGGAACCATCAGTCCCCGCGGCGTCTGCGCAGCCATGCCGAGATTGATGCGGCCGTGCTGGATGATCGCCTGACCATCGGCGCTCAGCGACGAGTTGAGGACCGGGTACTGCCGCAGCCCGGCCACGACGAAGCGGGCGATCAGTGCGGTCAGACTGAACCGCTCGCCCGTCGACTTCTGCAGGCGCTCCTTGGCCGTGAACAACTCGGTCGCGTCGACATCGAGCCAGATCGTCGCCTCGGGAATCTCCCGCCGCGACCGGCTGAGACGTTCGGCCACGAGCTTGCGCAGACCCGTGATCGGGATGCGCAGATCGTCGGTTCCGAGGTGCGGAACGGCGTCCGGCACCACGAGTGCGGCGCTCGAGAGCGCGTCCTCCGCAACGGTTTCAGCTGCACCGGCGACGGATGCGTCAGCACCGGTTGCCTCGGCCCCGGACGTCGACGAGATGGCTGCGTCCTGTGCCGCGAGCGCGGCAATCGCCGCCTCGACATCGTCGCGCAGTACGAGCGAATCCGGGCCGCTTCCGATGAGTTGACTGGCATCGAAGCCGTGCGACTTCGCCCGCTTGCGCACGAGTGGTGAGACGACGGGGGAGCGGCGGCTCGGGTCGAGAAGCATGGTCGCCGACGCCAGCAGCGACTGCGAAACCGCGGGCAGCCCGGCGGGCGCCCCGGCGGGCATCGAAGCAGGCACGCCGGCGAGCATCGAAGCAGGCACGCCGGCGGGCATAGCAGCAGGCATCGCCGCGGATGCGACCGGCGTCACCACTCGCGCACCGAACCGGCCACCGGCCGGCCGCTTGAGCCGCACTGTCGACTCGCTCGTGCCGTAGCCAACAAGCACCGCGCCGGAACCCGCCGCCATGCCGGAATCGAGCGGGCGGTCGACCGCGAGAGGCGCAGCATATGCCGATTCAGCGGCATCAGTCGCCCGTGCGGCATCAGCCGGCCCGTCAGCCGCAACATCCGCCAACCCCGAGGCATCCGCCGACCCTGCGACATCCGCCGGCCTGCCGGTCAGGTCATCCGTCGGCAGCTCAGCACCCACCGGCACCACCGTAATCAACGGCGACCCCTTGTGCACGACCTCGCCCGCCGCCGCGTGCAGCGTGACGACCCGGCCGCCGAACGGTGACGGCAGCTCCACGACAGACTTCGCGGACTCGACTTCGACCACAATCTGGTCGATCGCAATCACATCGCCGGGCTTGACCAGCCACGACACAATCTCGGCCTCGGTCAATCCCTCGCCGAGGTCGGGCAGCAGAAAATCGTGGGGTGTCTGAGCGGCGGGTTTCAGAAGATCATCGGGCATCGAGCTCACCATTCCCAGGTGTCAAGCGCGGCGAGCACGCGTTCGGCAGTCGGCAGATAGTGCTCTTCAAGTTTCGGAGCCGGGTACGGGATGTCGAAGCCCGCGATCCGCAGAATGGGCGCGGACAGATAGAAGAAGTTGCGTTCGGTCACGCGCGCGGCGACCTCGGCGCCATAGCCGCCGAACTGGGCCGCCTCATGGATGACCGCGGCGCGACCGGTCTTGCGCACTGACGCGCTCACGGTGGCGTCGTCGAAGGGGGAGAGGCTGCGCAGGTCGATGACCTCAACCGAGAGGCCTTCCTGCTCGCCGAGCTCGGCCGCGTGCAGGGCTGTCTTGACCGTGGGCCCATAGCAAAGCAGAGTGACATCGCTGCCGACCCGCAGCACCTGCGCTTGCGTCATCGGGAGTGTCTGCGTGGGCAGTGCGACGGCATCCTTCACCCAGTAGCGGCTCTTCGGCTCGAGAAAAATGACCGGGTCGTCACTCGCGATCGCCTCGCGCAGCATCGAGTAGGCATCCGCCGGGTTCGACGGGGTGACGACGGTGAGGCCGGGGGTGTGAGTCCAGTAGGCCTCCGACGAATCGGAGTGGTGCTCGACGCCGCCGATTCCGCCGGCGTAGGGGATGCGGATGACGATCGGCAGCGCGACTCGACCCTGGGTGCGGTTGCGCATCTTCGCCAGGTGCGAGGTGATCTGCTCGAACGCCGGGTAGCTGAACGCATCGAACTGCATCTCGATCACCGGGCGCAAGCCATACATAGCCATGCCGATGGCCGTGCCGACGATGCCGGCTTCGGCCAGCGGGGAGTCCCACACTCGCTCCTCGCCGAACTGCTTCTGCAGGGCGTCGGTCACCCGGAACACCCCGCCGAGCGGCCCGACGTCCTCGCCGAAGATCACGACGGTGGGGTCGTCGGCGAGGGCGTCGCGCAGGGCGGCGTTGAGGGCGCCGGCGATGCTCAATGACGTGGGGGCCGACTGCGCGGCCGGCGATTGCGCGGCCGGCGATTGCGCGGCCGGCGATTGCGCGGCCGGCGATTGCGCGGTCGGCGACTGCGCGGTCGGTGACTGACTCGCGGGGGACTGCCCTGCCGGGTTCTGCGTGTCAGGAGTCTGCTCAGCCGCAGCCGTGGGAGTCGACGTGCTCGGCGCATCCGTCGTCACCTCGGTCGCGACACGGGGCTGCGCCGGCGTGACCGGGGTCGTCGCGGTAGCGCCTGGACGGCGCGGGTTCGCCGCGGGAGTCGGGTTGTCGATGATGGTCATGAGGGGGTTCCCGGTTCGATGGAGGCCAACTCGCGGGCGAGAAACTCGCGCTGTTCAAGCAGCGCGGGGCGGGGCTGGGCATAGACGTGATCGAAGAGAGCGAGCGGGTCGAGCACCGGGGCCTCGTTCATGGCGTCGCGCGTGAGAGTGGCGAGGTCTTCGGCGTCGGAGGTGATGGCCAGGCGCACCTCGTCGGTGAGGACACCGATCGACCCCAGGTACTTCTCCAGGCGCTCCACCGGGTCGAAGCTGCGCCAGCGCTCCACCTCCGCGGCATCGCGATAGCGGGTGGGGTCGTCGGAGTTGGTGTGCGATTCCATCCGGTAGGTGAGGCCCTCGATCATGGTCGGGCCGCCGCCGCTGCGGGCGCGTTCGACGCCCGCGGTGATGACCGCGAACATGGCGGCGACATCGTTGCCGTCGACGTAATAGCCGGGCATGCCGTAGCCGATGGCCCGGTCGGCGAGGGTGCGGGCGTGCGACTGCTTGCTGAACGGAACGCTGATCGCGTACTGGTTGTTCTGAATCACAAAAACCGTCGGCGCCTGCCAGACCGAGGCGAAGTTGAAGGCCTCGTGCGCGTCGCCCTCGCTGGTCGACCCGTCGCCGAGAAAGGTGAGGGCGACGGTGTCGTCGTGCTTGAGCTTTGCAGCGGTCGCGAGGCCAACGGCGTGTAACGCCTGGGTGGCCAGCGGGGTCGACTGCGGTGAGATGCGGTGCGCGTACGGGTCGAACCCGGTGTGCCAGTCGCCGCGAAAGAACGACAAGATCTCGACCGGGCTCACCCCGCGAGTGAGCAGCGCGATGGTGTCCCGGTAGGTCGGAAACAGCCAGTCGGTCGGGGCGAGGGCAGCGACGGATGCGATCTCGCACGCCTCCTGGCCCAGCGCCGACGGGTAGGTGGCGAGGCGCCCCTGCCGGGTGAGCGCGGTGACCTGGGCGTCGAAACGTCGGGCGAGCACCATCTTGCGATACAGATCCAACAGGGTGTCCACATCCGGAAGCCCGAAGCCGGCCGTCTGCCCGCCGTTTTCCTCGTTGTCGACCACGACGATGCCATTCTCATCGATCAGCCGGATGGGCAGCCGGGTCGGTAAAACCGGGTCAACGGAAGGGGTAGCGACAGTGCTCATGCTGCAATCGTCGGCCACCTGCGAGCGAACCGCTAGGGCCCCTCAGCGGCGAGTGACAGATGGCTGAGGAGCGCCGAAACTGCGTGCCATTTGTAGCGGGGGGAGGGCGCTAAAGCGGCCAAGCGTCCGGGAGCGCACCGGGCGCATTTCCCTCGCGTTCATCGAGCACGAGGTGGGAGCGAGTGGCGACGACGCCGGGCATCTCATGGATCTGCTGCAGGATGACGGCACTCAACTTCTCATGGTCTGGCGCGCTCACCGTCACCACGAAGTCAATGTCGCCGCTGACCGCGAGCACCGACTCGACGAAGGGGAGTTCGGCGAGCGCCGCAGCCATGCCAGGCCAGGAGGCGTCTCCGATCGTCACGACGACAAGAGCCGTCACGTTGAGGCCGATCGACTTGCGGTCGATGTGGGCAGAGAAACCCGTGATGACGCCGTTGGCGATCAGGTTCTGCACGCGCTTGTGGGCCGCGGTGCGGGAGATGTGCACGCGTTCGGCCAGGGTACGGATCGAGAGGCGCGCATCCTTGCTCAGCTCTGCGATGAGGGCGCGATCAACGCGGTCGACGTTCATGCGCTCAGCGTACTAGGCGGCTACCCCTCGGCCGGGGCCGCGCGCTCCCGGTGGTCGGGCCCGGTGCCGAGATCTGGTGCGGCCTCGAACCTGCAGCTGGTATTCCGGTCGCGTGTTGTTAATGTTCAGCCCTGAGCACCCGCAGTACTCCCGGGGCACTGCACACTCCCACAGCTGAACATTATTGACCTCGTGAGCTTCAGCATCGGTTGGTCGCGCCTGTCGACATCACGCACGCCGGCCCTCACACGCGAGCGTTCTCGAGGCCGGTTCGCCTGCCTCAACAGGCTCGACCACCGAGAGTCGAGAGGTTGGCGCGCGAGATCTCGAGAGGCGGCCTCCTTCGTCGGCTGCTCCTCGATCAACGATATGGTCTGATCCCGAGATCGACTCGTCGGCGCAAAACAGTGGTCAGGAGGAGCGCGCAGGAGTAGCTTGATCTCGCCCGCGCTGTCAGGGGCGGAACACTCCGACGAGATTTCGGGCGCGTCGGTGAAGGGTTGCCTGGGTCAAGGAGGTCGCGCTCATGACCGACACCGCGCCGCCTCCGACACACTTCTGGGCGCGTATCCTCTCCTGGACTCCCGGCTACGGAACGGTGCTCGTTCTCATCGGTATCGCCTACGCTCTGTGCGCGGCCCAGACGGGAACCCAGCCGACCGCGTTCGCCCTGCTTGTGCAGTTGCTGACGGTCGGGGTGATCTTTCGGGTAGCGGAAGTGCGGAAACGCATCCAAGACGTCGCAACCATCATTCTTATTGTCGCCGCCGTCGGCATCGCAATCGTCTGGGCATCCGGTGCCGAGGGAACAGGGGTCAAGATCGCGCTGGCGATGGTCGCGGTCGTTTTCTATGGGGTCGCACCGGCGGCGATCATCGGACATCAGATCCATCGAGACATCGTCGACGCGCAGACCGTCTTCGCCGTGATCTCGGCCTACATCCTGATCGGGATGTTTTTCACGTTCGCCTATGTGTTGGCCAGCATCCCGGGCAACATCTTTCAGGGCGAGGGGGTCGGCTCCCTCTCCGAAATTCTGTTCTTCTCCTTTACCTCGCTCAGTACTACCGGGTACGGCAACTTTGTTCCGGTCACCGCCAGCGGTCAAACTCTGGCCATTGCCGAGATCATTACCGGCCAATTGTTCATCGGGTTGGCCATCGCCCGGGTCGTAACCGCATGGATCCCGAAGCGAAAGTGAGCGAACCGATGTCGGAAATTCCCTCTCCGCCGATCGGCCCGGGCACCCCG
The DNA here is from genome assembly GCF_039538945.1 of Glaciibacter kafniensis. Taxonomy (NCBI): domain Bacteria; kingdom Bacillati; phylum Actinomycetota; class Actinomycetes; order Micrococcales; family Microbacteriaceae; genus Glaciibacter; species Glaciibacter kafniensis. The sequence goes on from NZ_BAABCN010000016.1 coordinate 42,723, forward strand.
AGTGGCGGGGCCTCCAACAGTTCTACCCCGCCCATCGATCTCGGTCCGCGCACGCTCCTGGTGCTGTCGCTGCCCGCCATCGCGATCGGGCTGATCTCCGCCGTCGTTCTGTTCGCTCTCGACGAGCTCGCCCACTTTCTTCAAGACTTTCTCTGGGAGACCGTTCCCGGTTGGGTCGGGGTGAACCCCGACTCAGGGTGGTGGATCTTCGGCACCCTGAGCGCCACGGGGTTGGCCGTTGGACTCATCGTTGCGTTGGTTCCCGGTCACGCCGGCCGCGACAGCGCGACCACTGAGCTCATCGCGCCTCCGCTTCCGCTGATCGCGCTTCCGACACTCGCGCTGGTCGCAGTGCTGGGGCTTGCCGGCGGAGTCAGTCTCGGCCCGGAGAACCCGATTATCGCCATCAACACCGCACTCCTTGTCGTCATCGTGCGCCGGATTGCGCCGCGGATTCCCTCACCCATGGTTGTCATGCTTGTCGCATCGGGCACGATCGGCGCTCTGTTCGGCACTCCGGTTGCCGCAGCACTGGTGTTCACCGGAATCGTCGCTGCGCTGAAAACCGGAGGCTCGCTGTTCGACAGACTCTTTCTCCCTCTCGTATCTGCGGGGGCGGGGTCGATCACGATGTCGATGCTGGGGTCGTCGTCGGCCACCCTGAAGCTGGCGCCGCTCGGTATTCCCGACGGATTCGACGTCGGCGGCAGCATTGTCATTGCGGTCGGGGCGACTCTCGTTGGGCTGGCCCTTGCCTATGCCCTTCCGGTGCTTCACCGGCTCTTTCACGCGCTCGGCAGCCCCATCATCTTCACCACCCTTGGTGGCATGATTCTCGGAATCCTGGGGGTGATCGGCGGCCCGATCACCCTGTTCAAAGGTGCCCAGCAGTCCGAAGAACTGCTGGCCAACGCGTCAAGCTACTCCCTGGGCGCGCTAGTGCTCATGGTCGTGGTGAAAATCCTCGCTCTGCTGATTGCGGCCTCCTCCGGGTTTCGGGGCGGGCGCATCTTTCCTGCGGTGTTCATCAGCGTGGACCTCGGTCTCATTGCGCATGTTCTGCTGCCGGATGTGCCGCTTGGTCTTGCCATCGCCAGCGCGACTCTGGGGCTGGTTCTGGCGGTCGCCCGTGACGGATGGCTCGCGCTGTTTCTGGCCGTGGCAATCGTGGGCGATGCGACGGTACTCGGGGTGCTGTGCATCGCGGTTCTGCCGGCTTGGCTGCTGGTGTCTCGTGCTCCAGAAATGATCGTCCGTCCGCCGCAACCACCGGTGAACCCCTCGGCGCCCCCGGCGACCAGCGCAGCTGCAGCATGACGCGGCTGACTCTCAGCCGGAATCACCGCCACCGCGCTATCGTGCTCTGCACAGAAGGGCGGTGCGCTCGTGAGCGATCCCGTGTTGGCGGCCAAGGACATCCGCAAGTCATATGGACACGGCGCCAGCCGCTTCGACGCGTTGAAGGGGGTGTCCCTCGAGATCGCGCCAGGTGAGTCGATCGCGATCGTCGGCAAGAGCGGTTCGGGCAAGTCAACGCTGATGCATCTGCTCGCGCTACTCGACAATCCCGATAGCGGGGCGCTGCTGGTCGAAGGAACGGATGCGAAGCAGCTCAAGGATGCAGCGGTGAACCGGCTGCGCAATGAAGACTTCGGGTTCGTGTTTCAGCAGTTCTTTCTCACCCCCAATGCGACGGTGCTCGAGAACGTCATTCTGCCGCTGAAGATCGCCGGGGTGAGCCCGAAGGAGCGCAAGGAGCGCGGAATGGCAGCGCTGGAACAGCTGGAACTCGCCGACAAGGCCAAGAACAAGGCCATCAATCTGTCGGGAGGGCAGAAGCAGCGGGTGGTGATCGCCCGGGCTCTCGTGAACAATCCGAAGGTGATCTTCGCCGACGAGCCGACCGGCAACCTCGACACGGCCACGGGAAAACTGGTCGAGGACATCCTGTTCGACTTGAATCGCGAGAACGGAATCACCCTCGTCATCGTCACCCACGACGTGGAATTGGCCGAGCGCTGCGACAGACAGCTGTTTCTGCGCGACGGAGTGGAAGCGCCTGCGCTATGAACCCCCTCGACCTGGTGCGCACCGCGATCGGCAACAGTTTTCGCAGCAAGCTGCGCACGGGGCTCACCGTCGTGGCGATCTTCATTGGCGCATTCACCCTCACGATCACGAGCGCGATCGGCACGGGCATCTCGAATTACATCAACGCACAGGTCACCTCGATCGGCGCCGCCGACGTGCTGACGATCACGAAGACCACGGATGCGTCCGCCTCATCGACCTCAGGGCCCGCGAAATATAAACCCAACCAGGCGACGGTCAACGGCGGCCCTCCCGGGGTCACCATCGAACCGATCACCGCCGACGACCTGGCGGTGATCACCGCGACGCCCGGCCTCAGTGACGTGAACCCCATCACGCGGGTGACTCCGACTTTCATCGAATTCGCCGACAACGGAAAGTTCGTGCTCACTATCAACCCGGCCGCGACCCTGACGAAAGCCGATCTCGCCGCCGGAGCACAACTGAGTGAAAGCTCAACCCAGAACGAAGTGATGCTGCCCACGTCGTACCTGAAGAACCTCGGCTTCGCCAGCGCAGAATCGGCGATCGGCGAGCAGGTCACGATCGGTGTGAACGACTACCAGGGTATTGCTCACGAGGTGACGGCGACGGTGGTGGGCGTGCAGAACGAAACATTGCTGGGCAGCGGCGTCGGGTTGAATCAGCATCTGACCACGGAGCTGAGCACGATCCAGTCGATCGGCCGACCGGCGGGACTCCCGATCGGCTATTCCGTGGCGACAGCGCGCATCGCGTCGGATTCCACGAGCGCACAGATCGACACGATCAAGAAAGATCTCGCCGATCAGGGTTTCACCGCGATGACGGTCGCCGACCAGATCGGGTCTTTCGAGACGGTGATCAATGGCATCATCGGCGTGCTCAACGCCTTCGCAGTGATCGCGTTGATCGCCGCCGGATTCGGCATCATCAATACCCTGCTGATGAGTGTGCAAGAGAGAACCCGGGAGATCGGGCTGATGAAAGCCATGGGCATGAGCGGGGGCAAGGTATATGCCTTGTTCAGCATGGAAGCGGTGTTCATTGGCTTTCTCGGCAGCGCGATCGGCGCGCTCGTCGCAATCATTGTCGGATCAGTGGTCAGCGAGGCACTGGCCAACACGGCGCTGTCGGGCCTGCCTGGGTTGCACGTGATGCAGTTCGCACCCGGATCGATCGCGATCATCATCCTCGTCGTCATGCTGATCGCGTTTCTCGCCGGCACGCTTCCTGCTCGCCGTGCCGCTCGGCAGAACCCGATCGATGCGCTCAGGTACGAGTGACCGGCGGCAGCTCGCGAGATGTGACGGGCTGCTTGACCGGCTGTCTGGTCGGCCGCAGGGCATCCCGAATTGAGATCTTGCGGGAGTACTCGATCGACCCGTAGCGAAACAGCCGAACGGCCAGGCGCAGCACGAGCGCGGCGAGAATCCACAGTTCGGCGATGATGACGATTGCCTGCCAGAGCGGGAGTGTTCCGAACGCATTGCGCAGCAGCGCCGTCACAGGCGCCGAGTACGGAAAGAACGTGAAGATCTGCACGATGAGTGCGGTCGGGTCGCTGATGATCAACGAGATTGTGTAGAACGGCACGAAGATCAGGATCATCAATGCGCCGTAGATCGGTCCGGCATCTTTCACCGTCGGCATCGCGGCACCGAGCGCCACGAGTGTGCCGGTGAACAGGGCGAAACCGCCGAGCAGAATCAAGGCGCCGACGATCATCTGCTGCGGATCGAAAGTGAGCGCGGCGAGGTCGAGATTCGGGATGTTGAGCTGGCTGCGAAAGAAAAGATAGCCGAGCACGAAGGGCAGAGCGAAGACTGCCATCTGAACGATGCCGATGAACAGCAGTGAGACGATCTTGCCGAGGATCAGGCTTGTCGGGTTGATCGTGGTCAGAATCATCTCGGTGACCCGGTTCTCTTTCTCCTCCAGCGTTGCGCTCAACATCTGGTTGCCGAGCAACAGGATGACGGCGTAGAAGATGGCCAGGAACACCAATGGAGGGAGCACCCCGTTGAACCCGCCCGAGACATTCCCATTCGAGAATGTGACGGTGTTCGTCGTGAGATCTCCGGCGGCGATCTGCGTCAACTCGGGGGAGCCCAACCGTTCGGCTGCGCTCGTCTGCAGGATCGATTGGGCGACGGAGGAGTACTCCCCATTGTTGAACACCCCGATGTCAGCGCCGAACACCCGAATCTTCTGACTTGCCGGTTCGGCCGGGTAGGCAAAGAACGCATCGAGTGTGCCCGCCTTAACCGCCGCAACGCCCGCTTCGGTGCTCGGCGCGAGAGTCCCGCCGAATGACTCGACGACGGAAGGCAGCACGACCCCTGACGCATCGGTGTACTCAAACGAGAAGTGGGCGTCTTTCTGGGCCGCTTCCGACTGCTCGCGTGAGTTGTTCGAGACGAAGACCAGCGAGAACACGACGATGAGAACGACGGGAACGAACAAGGTCGCCACCCAGAACCGCCGCTTCGTGATGGTGCGAAAGAATTCGAACCGCACCACCGTGCCGAGATTATGCCTGGCCATGCCGCGCCTCCGCCCGCTCGGCTTCACCACGCTCGTCTAAACCATCGTCCTCTGCGCCGTATACCTCGATGAAGATGTCTTCGAGAGATCTCCGGGCCGGGGCAAACCGGCTGATGCGGATTCCCGACGCGACGAGCCGTGCGAGGACCGCCGGGACATCCGCCCCGTGATTGAGCTCGAGCTCGGCGTGACCGTGGGCATCGCGAGTGCAGCGATAGGCCGCATCCTCCGGTATCACCCCGTCGTGATCGACCTGGATGACCGTGCCGCCGAACTCATCCTGCACCTCTTCGACGGTTCCGTAGGCGCGAGACATTCCGTCTTTCAACAGGATCACCCGGTCGCAGAGTCGCTCCACCTCCTCCATCTGGTGGGTGACCATCATCACCGTCGTGCCGGCCCTCTTCTGGTCGTCGATGATGTCCATCAGCAGGCGCCGGTTGACCGGATCGAACCCCTTCGTCGGTTCGTCGAGAATCAGCAGCTCTGGCTCGTTCATCACCGTGACACCGAGCTGCACCTTTTGCTGCTGGCCGCTCGAGAGCTTGTCGAGGCGCGTTTTCTCTGTGGAGGCCAGACCGACCCGGTCGAGGTAGTCAATCGACCAGCGGCGAGCCTGCTCCCTGCCCAGTCCCTTGAGCAGCCCGAAGTAGACCATCACATCGATCACCGACTCCTTTTTGTAGAGTCCGCGTTCCTCGGGCAGATAGCCGAGCCGGCCGCTGTTCTCCGGTGTGAATGGGCGGCCGTCGATGTGCAGGATGCCGGCCGTCGGCTGGTAGATGCCGAGCAAAGCCCGAATCGTGGTGGTCTTGCCCGAGCCGTTGCTGCCGAGAAAGCCGAAGGTCTCTCCGCGCTCGATCGTGAACGACAGGTCCCTTATGACGGTGGTCTTGCCGAAGTCCATTCGAAAGTGCTCGACCGCCACCAGCGGCCCCGGATTCGCCGTCCTCACGCTGTCACGCTACGCCGGAATCAGGCGATCGTGTGCGACAGCGCGAAAGGCTGAGAGGGAGTTCAGACGCGCGGAAGCAGGCGAGGGGCCAGGCACGGCTGTCCGCCCGCAAAGTTCAGGCAACTGCCGAGGAATGCCGGGAACGGATCGGTGACCGATGGTCCGAACCAGGCGGTGTAAAACGTCCAGAAATTGAGGTTGCCCCAGGCGGAGCATCCGTCGCCCTCACTAGCTGCGCTCTTCAACGCTGACCGGTTGGGCTGGTACGGCGTGTAGTTGTAGAGGTTGGCGGTGGCCTGGTTCTGAATCTTCACCACCGACGATCCGCACTCGGCGTTGGGGTTGAATCCGACGTCGACCTGTCCGATCTTGTAGGTGCGGTCTGGCTCCTGCGTGTACTGCCGAAACTGCCACGCGGCGTTGTACACCTGGTTGAAGAAGCCGAAGTATTTGGTGTCACAGTCTGCCGTGTCTGGGCAGCCGTAGCCGGTGGCCCGCAGGTAGCCGGATGCGCTTGGCCGGGTGAGCAGGGACTGCTCTTTCTGCAGCAGAACGAGCAGCACTCGCGGGCTGATCGTGCAGGCCGCGGCGACCTTGGCGATGATGCGGCTGGCCGTCTCGTTGCGGGCGCCCACGTAGTTGGTGCAGTGACCCGGGCCCTCAGCGGGTTGAGAGACGGTGGTCTGGCTGAAGTCGGCGAGGCAGGGGGAGCCATCCTTGGGGCGGCAGTCTTGACCCTCGAGAAAAGCTTGGATGCCGGCTTCGGTCATCGAATCGGGGTTGAAGAAGTCGTAATCGCTGATGATGAGACCTGGGTCGAAATCAGCAGGGTCGGGGGCGGTCGTCTTCGATTTCAGCGGTGTGGCGGCGGTGGTTGTGAGCGTTGCCGCTTGTGTTGCCGCGTGTGCTGCCGCTTGTGCTGCCCCTTGTGCTTGCGCGGCCTGGGCCGGTTGGGCAGCGACGGCCTGGGTCAGCGCTGACCCGCCGATTGCGAGCGCGAGAACCAGACCAATCGCCCGCAGGCGCCGAGGGAATGAAGTGGGGCTTCGCATCAGCAAGACCCTACCGGCCCCACCGCAGAGAGCGCTGGGTGCCGCCCCGACGTTTGCAGAAACCGCACGGGTGAGCGGATGCCGCACAATCGGTGCGGTCTCTCGTGACAGGTGCGCAATCCAGACGGTGTGCGCTGCCGCTTCCGGGCGGCTTCCAGGCCGCTTCCGGGCGGCGGCCGGCTTGCCGACAGCCGGCTTGCCGACAGCCGGCTTGCCGACAGCCGACAGCCGACAGCCGACAGCCGCCCAGCCGCCCGGGCGCCGCTACGGAGTCGGAGTCGGAGCGGGAGTCGGGGTCGGGGTGGCCGTTGACCCGGCGCTCGCTGCCGCTGCCTGCTGCGTCACGAAGGTCTGGAACGCCGTCGCATCGTCGAGCGCGCCGGTGTAGGCGACTCCGTTGACGATCACAGTCGGGGTTCCGTTCACCTTCGGGATGTTCGCGTTCGGCAGCGGACCGGACAGCGCGCGATCGGTTGCGGTGGCCACCCAGGCCGAGAAGGTGCCGTCGGTGATGCAGGTGGCGATCTTCGGATCGGTGGCACCGGCATCCTTCACCAGCGTCGTGAGCTGCGCGTTGGTCAGGCCCTCGGTGTTCTCCTTCGGCTGCTGCGTGAAGAGCGCGGTGTTCACGGCGAGAAAGTTGTTCGGATCGTAGTTGGCGACGCAGGCCGCGGCGTTGGCGGCGCGGGTCGAATACTTGGTGCCTTTCGAACTGGCGTCGAGGATCGAGATCGGGTGCACCTCGAGGGTGGCGTTGCCTGCGGTCAGCCAACTGGTGATCTGGGCCGCGTTGGTGGCTTCGAATTGTCCGCAGAAGGGGCAGAGATAGTCGATATACGTGACGATGTTGACGGTATCGGGAGAGGCCGTCGGGTCGGTGGCGACGGGTGTGGCGTCTGCGGCCAGCGCCGGCGTCGTCACGGCTGTCACCGTGGTGCCGTCGCCGGTGAGCACGATGCCGTCGCTGGCCATGTTGAGCGGGCCGGCCCCGGCCGGCCGCGCGCCGCCCACAATCACGATGGCGATGACCGCCACGATCGCAATCAGGCCGAGGCCGATTCCCCCGCGCCAGGCCCAGCGCACGCGTCGCTCCCGCTTCTGCGCTGCGGCCAATTGAAGTCGGGCTTTCTCCCTGGCCTGGTCGCGGCGGTCTTTCTTGGGGGGAACCGGGTCTCCGTAAATTGAGCTCTTCATTGCCTTGTCCGTTTCGTACGCCAGGGGTTGCCGCCTTGACGTTAAGCGCCGATCCTTTGAGCCGCTTGGCGGTGAGCTGTGTGCATGCTGTGAGGGAGGCGGATGTCCCGTGCGGCGGGATGCGCGGCGGGATGCGCGGCGAGGATGCGCGGCGGGATGCGCGGCGGGATGCGCGGCGGGGATGCGCAGCGGGGATACTGCGAGCGGGGCGGATGCGGCGGTCGGCCTGGTGCGTCGGCATCCGCTCGGCCGCTGTTGCCGCGCCTGGCATGCTGGGCTCATGACTGTGCTGACCGTGGTGATTGCGCCGGACTCGTTCAAGGGAACCGCGCCGGCCCAGAACGCCGCGCGCGCGATTGCCGATGGCTGGGCGTCGGTGCGACCGGCCGACCGGCTGGTTCTGCTGCCGATGGCCGACGGCGGGGAGGGAACGCTCGACGCGTTTGACACGGCAGTGCCGCATGCCAGACGCATGCCCGTCGAGGTGCAGGGGCCCGACAATCAGCCGGTCGCCAGCAGCTGGCTGCTGCTGCCCGACGGCACCGGAGTCGTCGAATTGGCGAACACGAGCGGCCTCACCCTGCTCAACCCGCTGCGCCCGCTCGACGCGCACACCCTCGGCTTCGGCCAGGCGATTGGCGCCGCGCTCGACCATGGCGTTGACCGGCTGCTGCTCGCCCTCGGCGGAAGCGCATCGACCGACGGGGGAGCCGGCGCAATGGCCGCACTTGGGGCGCTGTTCGTCGACGCCACGAACCGGCCGATCCGACTCGGCAATCGCGGGCTCGGGACTCTCGCCAAAGCGGATCTGACCGGGCTGCGTGAGCTCCCTGCTGGGGGAGCCCAGATTCTCTGCGACGTCACGAACCCCCTGCTCGGCCCGAACGGGGCGGCGGCGGTCTTCGGCCCGCAGAAGGGCGCGACCGAGGCGCAGGTGCGGGGGCTCGAATCGAACCTGACTCGGCTCGCGCGGCTGATCCGCGTCGACCCGTCACTGCCCGGCGCCGGAGCAGCGGGCGGAACCGCATTCGGACTCCTGGCCTGGGGCGCCACACTCGCGCCGGGTGCTGCGGCCATCGGGGAGGCGCTCGGTGTGCCGGCGGCGCTCGCCGGGGCATCCGTTCTCATCACCGGCGAGGGGCGCTTCGACGCGCAGTCGGCGGCGGGAAAGGTGCCGTCATATCTGCTTCAGCTGGCGGCGGATGCGGGGGTGCCGGCGATGCTGGTCGCCGGCAGCATCGAGGCTGACACGGCGGCTTTCGCGGTCGCGCAGTCGCTCACGACCATCGCCGGAAGCGGCGCTCTGGCGATGGCCGACCCGCTGCGCTCTCTGCGGGCGGCGGGGGCTGCTCTCGCCCGTGAGGTCGACTCCGCACGCTGAGTGCGGGCGCGAGCCCCTCGCGGAGTCGAAGCAGTCTCGTCGCGACCGCGTCGCCACCGCGTCGCCACCGCGTCGCGACCGCGTGGCGACCGCGGCGCGTGCGCTCAAATGGTCGCCTCTGCGCTGAGCAGCCGACGATTCAAGCGCATGCGCGGCAATTTCTCATGGCAACTCTCGCGAGTGCGGGCAAACGGTCGCTATCCGACGTGTCAGAGCGACCGTTTGCCCGCACTCGCGGAAGGGATTGAGTCGCGGCGACCCCGCCGGAACTCGCTCAGACGAGGCGTTGCGGGAGCCAGGCGGCCTGGCGGGTCCACTGCAGAAACTGGCCGCCCTCGTGGCCGTTGTAAGCGTAGACCTCGATGCCTTTGTCGGGGCTCGCGAGCTGGTTGTAGGCCGCGAAGACGGTGGATGGCAACACGATGGCGTCCATCAGCGCGACCGAGAAGTAGGCCGGGGCGTCGATCCGCCGAGCGAAATTCACTCCGTCGAAGTAGCTGAGCGTGTGGAACGTGGCCTCGACGCGGTCGCGGTGCACCGCGAGGTAGCGCGTGATCTCGGTGAACGGTTGCTCGGGTGTCGCCTCGACCGCTCGGCGAAAGTGGCTGAGAAACGGGACATCGGGCATGACGGCGCGTACTCCGCTCGAGAGAGCCGTCGCCGCGATCGCGATGCCGCCACCCTGGCTTCCACCGGTGAGCGCGATGCGCCCCTCATCGACGAAGTCGAAGGTCTTCACCAGATCGACGAGTCGCACGGCATCGGTGTACAGGCGCCGATAGTAGTACTCAGCCGGATCGTGGATGCCGCGGGTCATGAATCCGGCAACTGCGGGTCCCGAGCCGTGCGGGTCAGGCGTGTCGCCGCCGCTTCCCCAGCCGCTGCCCTGGCCCCTGGTGTCCATGAAGACGTGCACATAACCGCTGGCGGCCCAGTGCAGCTTCTCGCCCGGCAGGCCGCGGCCCCCGTTGTAACCCTGGAACTCGACCACCGTGGGAAGGGGCCCGCTGGCATCCGCTGGGCGCATGACCCAGCCCTTGATCGGTTCACCGCCGAACCCGGAGAAGGTGAGGTCTTCGATCACGATGCCCGTGATCGGTGTCGTCGCCGGGGTGAGCGTGAAACCTGCGTTCGCCCGTCGAGACGCCTCGATCGTCGACGACCAGAATTCATCGAAGTCGGACGGTTCGAGCACGTCGGGGGTGTAGCCGCGGAGCACGTCAAGCGAGAAGTCGGTATTTGCCATTCGACTGTTCTACCACTCGTTTTGAGCGCAGGAGATTCGTTGCCCCCTAGACTGAATTCAGCCACAATCGAATCGATTCGATGGAGAAGACGAGTAGATCTGGCGGTCGACCCCGTGCCGACCTGATTCTTCTCCCGCTGCATGACCCGAGTGATGTGTGGAGCCGAGCGCCCCTGTTCACCCACCATCTCAAGGACATCAGCCACGTGAGCATCATTCACCACCCCGGCGACGCCCTGTCGCGCGGCCAGCGACTTATCTACATCGTCGTTCTCGGGGCGCTCACCGCGCTCGGTCCGTTCACCGTCGACCTCTACTTGCCGGCGTTTCCGACGCTTGAGGCCGACCTCGGCGTCTCGGCCGCGGCCATCCAGCTCACTCTGACCGGAACGATGCTCGGCTTCGGCTTCGGGCAGCTCGTTGTCGGGCCGTGGAGCGACAAGGTCGGTCGTCGCTTGCCGCTGCTGCTCGCGACAGGGTTTCACGTGCTCGCCTGTGTCGGGGCCGCGATGTCGCAGGACATTCTCTGGCTGAGCCTGTTCCGGGTACTGCAGGGCTTCGGTGCTGCGGCCGGCGGCGTCGTCGCGATGGCGATGGTGCGTGACCTGTTCGGCGGCAAGCCGCTGGTCAAGATGCTGTCGCGACTCGCTCTGATCAGTGGGCTTGCACCGGTGATTGCGCCGGTGCTCGGCTCGCAGCTGCTCGTGGTGATGAACTGGCGCGGCATCTTCTGGGTGCTCGCGGCCTACGGCGCGGTCGTCATCCTCGCCGTCTCGTTGTGGATTGTCGAGACTCTCCCCGTTTCTGAGCGTCATGTCGCCGGTCACAGCACGCTCGGGCAGCGCTATCGGGCTGTGCTCTCCGACAAGGTTTTCGTGGGGGTGGCGATCGTCGGGGCGATGACCTTCACCGGATTGTTCTCCTATCTCGCGGCATCCCCCTTTTTATTTCAACAGGGCTATCTGTTCACGCCGCAGCAGTACGGGCTGCTGTTCGCCGTCAACTCACTCGGGGTGATTCTCGGTGTGCAAGCCGGCTCCTATCTGATGCACCGGTTGGATGTCGGACCCCAGTGGATTCTCGTCGTGGCGACCGCCGCGCTCGGCATCACCGCGGTGGCCATCGTCGTGCTGGACCTCGCCGGAGCTGGCCTCTGGGGAACCCTGGTTCCGCTCTGGTTCTTCATCACTGCATGCGGATTCACGTTTCCCTGCACGCAGGTGCTCGCCCTCAACGCTCACGGAAGCGAGGCCGGAACTGCGGCCTCGCTGCTGGGCGCTGCGAACTTCGGCATCGCTGGTCTCATCTCGCCGGTCGTCGGTCTCATCGCCGGCGTGATCGGAGCCGAGAGTGCAGCGGCGATGGGCGTCGTGATGGTCGCCACCTCGGTGGTGGGCATCGTGGTGCTCTGGGTGGTGGTGCGCCCGGCGACGGTGCCGGCGCTCACTCACTAGGAGCTCTGCGAACGACCTTCCCCATCGTGGGGCCACCCACAAGGAGTTGGCGCCGAAGCTCGCTCTGAAGTCGGCGACGCCGAAGGTCACCGGCACCATCGCGACCGGAAAGACGCTGATGGTGGCCACGGGCTCTCGGCTTCGAGAATGGTCATTCGTCACGGTTTGTTGGAGCACACACCGCAATCTGCGTCTTGTCTTCCCCCTTTGGGGGGCACTCGGATTGGGGTTTGCAGAAAGTTTGCAACGACGCAAATATGTAAGCTTCACGGCTGTTCTGCTCGTGTTTCATCATCGAGCCAGGGGAGACCTGTGATTCGTTTTAACCATGCCAAGAAGGCGTTAGCGGCTCTGACCGCCGCGGCCTTATTCGGCTCACTGCTCGCATTCAGTGCGGCCGCACCGGCAAGCGCCGCACCGGACGCACCGAGCGTCGCCTTGACCACGGCAGTGGCCGAGCCGACTGTCGAGCCGACGGTCGAGCCGACTGTCGAGCCGACTGTCGAGCCGACTGTCGAGCCGACGGTCGAGCCGACTGTCGAGCCGACTGTCGAGCCGACGGTCGAGCCGACTGCCAAGCCGACGGTCGCGCCGACCGTCGAGCCGACGGTCGAGCCGACCGCCAAGCCGACCGCCAAGCCGACGGTCGAGCCGACCGTCGAGGCCGCAGAGCCATCGACCGGCGTATCTGCGGCCGCAGCATCACCCCTGGGCGGCGTCACCGGCAAGGTAACCGGGCAGACAGGCGCCACATGGATTTTGATCTCTCCGGAAAACGGTGCGAACTCGATTGGCTCCACCGAGACCGATGCGTCGGGCAACTTCAGCATTAGCGCTGCAGACTTCTTGATCCACGGCCCGGGACGATACACCCTGACTTTTAACGGGAGAAACGGCAACCTCAATGAGTTCTGGGACAACCAGCCCGACAGGGACTCGGCTACCTACTTCTCGGTGCCCGCTACTACACCGCTCAACATGAACGTTGAGATGACGACGGGGTCGACAATTTCGGGCATCATCACGGATGCGGCGGGCGCGGCGATCCCCGGCGCGACGGTCGCCCCCTACCGCAAGAAGGCGGATGGGAGCATTGAGCACCTTCTCATTGACGCAACGACGAACGCGAGCGGTGTGTACTCGTTCACAGGCCTCACGCCTGGTTCGTACTCACTGAAGATCACTGCTCCCTTCTACGCCGACAAGTGGTGGTACGGCGCAGCCACGAGCCCGGAATATGCGACGTATTTTGATGTGCCGTTCGGCACGAAGCACACGAAGAGCATCGCGCTGACCGCCTACTCGAAGATCACGGGCACCGTGACGGATGCCGCAGGCAAGGTCATCTCTGGCGCAGTGGTTGATGTCTTCCCGAAGACCACCGGTTCAACGATCCCCCGCAGCTCCGGCAGTGCTGTGACCACTGCGGCGGGAACCTTCGAAATTTCGGCGCTCGTCGTCGGAAGCTACACCGTCCGCACCTCCAAGGTCGGGTATGTCACCGAGTGGTGGGACAACGCGGCATCCTTCGATCAAGCGGTGTATTTCACGACGTCGAGGCTGGCCGCGACGCAGCGAGCGATCTCCCTCGCCACGGGCGCGAAAATCACGGGAATTGTGACAAATGCAGCAGGCACGGGGGTAGCTGCAACGGTCATCGCTCACCTCAAGGGGGCGGAGAACGCTCCCGGCATCCGGTCGGCGACAGCCGCTACCAATGGCTCATACCAGCTCGATAGCCTCCCAGAGGGAAGCTACACGCTGGAGTTCCGTGCAGCCGGTTACAAGACCCAATGGTGGATCAACACCTCGGAAGCCAAAGCATTCTATTTCCCGGTGGCAGCTGGGGTAACCGTGGTCCGCAAGGATGCCATCCTCATGGACGGTGCGAGCGTCACGGGTATGGTCAGGAACCAGGCCCTGCAAAACATCGAAGGTATTCGGGTTTCGGCCTACCTCAAGTCATCGGGGAGCGCCGAGCCCACTCGTGTGGACTCGACCTACACCCAGGCTGAGGGCTTCTACGCACTGGGTCTGCCCGCCGGAACCTACACGTTGAAATTTGAGAACCTTTCAACGAATATGACGCAGTGGTGGAAGAACTCCCCAACTGTTGGCGCAGCGACGTACTTTGACCTCACGGTCGGCTCCTCGTTGGTCACCATGGATGCCCAGTTGGCGGATCCCGCCACGATCGCCGGCACGGTGAAGAACAGCGCTGGTGCGGCACTCTCCGGAGTCACCGTGACCGCGTCGAGCAAGACGTCCGGTTTGGGCGGAACGACCACGACCGATGCGTCGGGCGCGTATTCCTTCACAGGGCTGTCCGCCGCGAGCTACACACTGCAGTTCAGCGCGACCGGTTACCTGACGAAGTGGTGGGGCGGCGCGGCATCCGCTGTCGGCGCGACGTACTTCGATCTGACTGCGGGCCAGTCGAGCGCGAACAACGCAACTCTGGCCAAGCCAGTGACCATCAAGGGCACGGTGAAGGATGCCACTGGTGTGCTTTCCGGCGTCACGGTGACGGCCACGAGCACGACGGCTGGTGTTGCCGGTGGCACGACGACGACGGCTGCATCGGGTGCCTACTCGATCGCGAACCTCGCCGCGGGCAGCTACACGCTGGCGTTCAGCAAGACCGGTTATATCCCGATGTGGTGGGGCGGCGCGGAAGCTGCTGCCGGCGCGACATACTTCGATCTGGTCGAGGGCGATTCGTCGGTGAACAACGTGGCCCTGGTCAAACCCTCGGCGATCACGGGCACTGTGAAGACGACCGCAGCTGCGGCACTCTCCGGTGTGACGGTGACCGCCTCAAGCACGACGAGCGGTGTGAAGGGTGGCACGACCACGACGGATGCGTCGGGTGCCTACTCGTTCACGGGTCTTGTCGCGGGTAACTACACCCTGACGTTCAGCAAGACCGGTTACTTCACGCCCACGGCGTCGTCGTTCGCTCTGTCCGCTGGTGAGTCGAAGACCAGCAACGCGATTCTGGTCAAGGCTGCGACGATCACGGGTACGGTGACGGACTCCGCAGCTGCGGGCCTCGCCGGTGTCACGGTGACGGCGTCGACCACGACGACCGGTGCGACCGGTGGCACGGCGACGACGGACGCGTCGGGTGCTTACTCGTTCGCGGGTCTTGTTGCCGGTAGCTACACCCTGAAGTTCAGCAAGTCCGGCTACTTCACGCCCACGGCGCCGGAGTTTGCTCTCGCCGAGGGTGAGTCGAAGACGAACAACGTCACTCTGGTCACGGAGGCGACGATCACCGGAACGGTGACGGACTCCGCTGGTGCACTGGCCGGTGTCACGGTGACGGCCTCGAGCACCACGACCGGTGCGACCGGCGGCACGGCGACGACGGATACGTCGGGTGCCTACTCGTTCACGGGTCTTGCTGCCGGCACCTACACCCTGAAGTTCAGCAAGACCGGCTATGTATCGACCACGGCGTCGGAGCTCGCTCTCGTCGCCGGGGAATCGAAGACCAGCGACGTCACTCTGGTCAAGGCGGCGACGATCAAGGGCACGGTGAAGACTGCCGCTGGTGCGGGCGTCGTCGGAGTCACCGTGACCGCGTCGACCACGACGAATGGTGCGAAGGGTGGCACGGCAACGACGGATGCGTCGGGTAAATACTCGATCGAAGGTTTGGTCGCGGGCAGCTACACGCTGGAGTTCAGCAAGACCGGTTACTCTTCAACCTCGGCGTCGGATATCGATCTCGCCGAGGGTGAGTCGACGACCACCAACGCCATTCTGATCAAGCAGGCGACAATCACCGGAACGGTGAAGACCACCGCTGGTTCGGTCCTCGCTGGTGTCACGGTGACGGCGTCGAGCACGACGACTGGTGCGACCGGAGGCTCGACCACGACTGATGCGTCGGGTGCGTACGCGTTCACGGGTCTGGTTGCGGGCAACTACACGCTGACGTTCAGCAAGTCCGGATACTTCACGCCCGCGGCATCGGCGTTCGCTCTGGCCGAGGGGGAGTCGAAGACCACCGACGTCACTCTGGTGAAGACGGCGACGATCGCCGGAACGCTCAAGAACGCCGCGGGAGCGGTTGTCTCGGGTGTCACGGTGACGGCGTCGAGCACAACGACGGGGGCGAAGGGTGGCACGGCGAAGACGGATGCGTCGGGTAAGTACTCGTTCACTGGCCTCGTTGCGGGTAGCTACACGCTGAAGTTCGCCAAGACGGGTTACCTGTCGCAGTGGTGGAGCAAGTCGGCTACGGCTGCGAAGGCGAAGTACTTCACGGTTGCTGAGGGCAAGTCGGTGACGGCGAACGCCGTGCTGGCCAAGCCGGTCACGATCACCGGAACGCTGAAGAACGCCGCTGGTGCGGTTGTCTCGGGTGTCACGGTGACGGCGTCGAGCAAGACCGCCGGGCTGACCGGTGGCACGGTGAAGACGGATGCGAAGGGTAAGTACGCGATCACGGGTCTGACCCCGGGCAGCTACACCCTGAAGTTCGCCAAGACTGCTTACGTAACAGAGTGGTGGAGCAACAAGGCTACGGCTGCCAAGGCGACGTACTTCACGGTTGCTGACGGTAAAACGGCGACGGCGAACGCCGCTCTGGCGAGGCTGACGGTGAAGGCGGCAACGCCGAAGGTGACCGGAACGGTCGCGATCGGCAAGACGCTGAAAGTAACCACGGGCGCCTGGACGTCGGGAACGACGTTTAAGTACCAGTGGTTGGCTAACGGCAAGGCGATCAAGGGGGCGACGAAGTCGACCTTCACGATCACTGCGGCACAGAAGGGCACGACGATCTCGGTGAAGCTCACCGGCTCGAAGGCCAACTACGTGTCCGCGTCGAAGACCTCGGCGAAGACCGCGAAGGTCGCGCGCTAAACCTGACCGAAGCGTGACCCCAACGGGCCGGATGCCGCCACTGGCGACATCCGGCCCGTTGTCGATGACGGTTCCGCTCCGCCGAACTGTGGCAGATGACCACTTTGCCGCCAAAAAATGGTCATCTGTCACAGTTCACGAAAGGTGCGCACCTAGCATGGGGGCATGCATGATGAATACGGGCATGCCCCGGCAATGCACGGCCTGAAACGGATGCCCCGCGCCTGGTTTCTCGCCGCCGGCTTGGTTGCGCTTCTGCTCGCCGTCGCCCTCGGGGCGTTCATCACCGTCGGCAACCACGGGCTGCCGCTGGGGGTCGACGCCGCCTGGATGAACACGCTCCTGGCGGTGCGCACGCCGCTCGGGGTCGACGTCTCGCTCGTGTTCAACGCGGTCGGGGGCGGTCTCATCGCCACCTTCATCGTGCCCATCGCGATTGCCGTTCTGTTCTTGCTGGCGAAACGCCCGTGGACGGCAAGCTACTACCTGATCGCCACCGTGCTCGGCGCCGGCGTCGTGCAGGTGCTCAAGCATCTGTTCGGTCGCGCCCGCCCCGGAGAGATTCTGGTGCACTCCGACTTCGGCTCCTTTCCGTCGGGACATGCGGCGAACGCGGCGGTGATGGCCGCCGTGCTGTTCATCGTTTTTCCACGAATCTGGGTGGGCATCATCGGTGCCGTCTACACCCTGGCAATGATGCTCAGCCGCAACTATCTGGGTGCCCATTGGCTGAGTGACACCGTCGGCGGTCTGCTGATCGGTGTCGGCGTCGCGCTGGTGCTGTGGGCAGCGCTCAGCCCGCGGGTCACGGCCGAATTGTCGAGCGCGCGGGACCAACCCACGCCCGGCATCCGCGCCTGAGTCACAAGCCCGTCCTCTCACCCATTCGACGGAGATATTCGTGTTTTTCGCCTGAATCGGCGCGTTCTGAGCGCAGGAGAGCAAAATCTCCGTCGAATGGGATCAGCACAGGAGGCTGACAGGGGCGGATGCTGCGCGATAGCGTCACAGGATGAAGATTCTTCTCGTTGGGGCCGGCGGAGTCGGCGACGCCATTGCCAAGATCAGCGCGCGGCGCTGGTTCTATGAACTCATCGTCGTCAGCGACTACGACCTGGCGAGGGCAGAACGCACGATCGCCTCCATTCGGGCCCGGCACGGCGACGAGATCGCCAATCGTTTCACCGCGGCGCAGATCGACGCGGGTGACTCAGAGCAGGTGACCGCCCTGGCTCGCGAGCACGAAATCACACACGTGATGAACGCCGTGGAACCGAAGTTCGTGCCGACCATTTTTGCCGGGGCGATCGCTGCCGGGGCCGACTACCTCGACATGGCGATGAGTCTCTCTGAACCGCACCCGACGCATCCGCACACGCAGACCGGCGTCAAACTCGGCGATGACCAGTTCGCTCAGGCTCCCGATTGGGAGACGTCCGGCCGCCTGGCCCTCGTCGGCATGGGGGTCGAGCCGGGGCTTTCCGACGTGTTCGCCCGCTACGCCTCCGATCACCTGTTCAGCGAGATCGACGAGCTGGGCACCCGTGACGGCGCCAATTTGGTGGTGCGCGACGAGAACGGCAACGAGATCTTCGCGCCGTCGTTCAGCATCTGGACGACCATCGAAGAGTGCCTGAACCCACCGGTGATCTTCGAGAAAGACAAGGGCTGGTTCACCACCGAACCGTTCAGCGAGCCGGAGGTATTCGACTTTCCGGGCGGCATCGGGCCGGTCGAGTGTGTCAACGTCGAGCACGAAGAGGTGCTGCTGATGCCGCGCTGGCTGGATGCGAAACGGGTCACCTTCAAATATGGGCTCGGCGGCGAATTCATCGGAGTGTTGAAGACGCTGCACTTGCTCGGCCTCGACAGCGTCAGCCCGGTCAGGGTGCGGAGCGCGGCCGGGCCGGTCGAGGTGGCGCCCCGTGATGTCGTGGCCGCGTCGCTGCCCGACCCGGCCACGATCGGACCGCGCATGACGGGCACCACCTGCGCCGGCGTCTGGGTGACGGGCACCGGATTCGACGGAAAGCCCCGCGAGGTCTACCTCTATCACCTGGCCGACAACGAGTGGACGATGGCCGAATACGATGCCCAGTGCGTCGTCTGGCAGACCGCGCTCAACCCGGTGATCGCCCTCGAGCTGCTGGCGACCGACGTGTGGACCGGCGTCGGCGTGCTCGGCCCGGAAGCCTTCGACGCGAAGCCGTTTCTTGACCTGATGAAGCTGCCGGTGGCCGACGGCGGCTACGGCCAAGAGTGGGGTCTGCAGGACCGCCTGGCGTGACGGTGAAATTAGACCGGCACAGCGCACAGGAGTGGGTCTAGGATTTGCCCCATGACTCCGAGTGACGCTGTGGATCCGGTGGCTTCCGCCCAAGCCGAAGCCGAAGCGGCGCTCGCCGCAGCGTTGAAGGCGCAGGCCGATGCCGAAGCCGCGGTGAAGCGGGCTCAGGATGCCGCGGCTGCGGCCCAGGCGATGGTTGCCGGCGAGCAGGCTGCCGCGATTGCCGCCGCCGAGCATGCCGCGGGGGAGGGCGCAGCTCCGGCTGCTCCGGCCGCCGCGCCGGCTGATGCATCCGCCGCTGCATCCGCTGCTGCATCCGCCGCCGCGCCTGCCGCTCCCGCTTCTGCGGCACCGGCCCACACCCCGCCGATCCCACTCGACGACGCGCACGTCAACGCCATCCGCGCCGGCTACACCTTCGACGCTCCCGCGCTTGAAATGGGGGCGCTCGTCAACGGTGAGGCGCTGCCCGACGTGCCCATTCGCATCCCGTTGGCGATGACCAACCGGCACGGCCTCGTCGCCGGTGCGACCGGAACCGGCAAGACCAAGACCCTGCAAGTGCTCGCCGAGCAGCTCTCGGCGCACGGCGTCGCGGTGTTCGCCGCCGACATCAAGGGCGACCTGTCTGGCATCGCCACGGCCGGTGAGCCGAATGACAAGCTTCTCGCCCGCACCTTAGGGCTCGGCCAGAACTGGGCAGGGGCCGCGAGCCCCACCGAGTATTTCTCGCTCGGCGGGCTCGGTGCCGGCATTCCGATTCGTGCAACGGTCGCCGGCTTCGGCCCGCTGCTGCTCTCGAAGGTGCTCGGGCTCAATCCCACCCAAGAATCAAGCCTCGGGCTCGTCTTTCACTACGCGGATGCCGCGGGGCTTCCGCTGCTCGACCTCACCGACCTGCGGGCCGTGCTCAGTTTTCTGATCAGCGACGAGGGCAAGGGTGAGCTCACCGGGCTCGGCGGGCTGTCGAGCGCCACCGTCGGTGTCATCCTGCGCGAACTGATCACCTTCGCCGATCAGGGCGCCGACGTCTTCTTCGGTGAGCCGGAGATCGACACGGCTGAGTTTCTCAAGGTCACCGCCGACGGCCGCGGAGTGGTCAGCCTGCTCGAGGTGCCAGGTGTGCAAGACAAGCCTGCGCTGTTCTCGACCTTTTTGATGTGGCTTCTCGCCGATCTGTTCAACGATCTGCCGGAGGTCGGCGACCAGGACAAGCCCAAGCTGGTCTTCTTCTTCGACGAGGCGCACCTGCTTTTCAAGGACGCGTCGAAGGATTTCTTGGCGCAAATCACCCAAACCGTGCGTCTCATCCGGTCGAAAGGCGTCGGCATCTTCTTTGTCACGCAGACGCCGAAGGATGTGCCGAGCGAGGTGCTCGCCCAGCTGGGATCCCGGGTGCAGCACCAGTTGCGCGCGTTCACCCCCGACGACGCGAAGGCGTTGCGGGCGACGGTGTCGACCTACCCGAACTCCGGATATGACCTGGAAGAAGTGCTGACGAATCTCGGCACCGGTGAGGCGATCGTCACGGTGATGAACGAGAAGGGAGCGCCGAGCCCGGTCGCCTGGACCCGGTTGCGGGCACCACAAGGATCGATGTCGCCGACTCCGGCCGCCGCGATCGCCGCGACGGTTGCCGCCTCCCCGTTGCTGGCCACATACGGAACAGCGATCGACCGTGATTCGGCGCGTGAGATGCTTGCACGCAAGCTCGAGGCCGCCCATGCAACCGCGGTCGCCGCGCAGCAGAGTCTCGACGCGGCCGCGGCCGCAGCCGAGCTGGAGAAGCAGCAAACAGCTGCTGCCGATCAGCAAGCCAAAGCCGACAAGAAGGCGCAAGCTGAGTACGACCGCCTGCTCAAGCAGACGCAGGGGTCGGCGCGCACGAGCACGACGAGCACGCGCACGAGTTCGAAGGCTCAGGAGTCGGTGCTGGAGCAGGTGCTCGGGTCGCAGATGACGAAGACGATTCTGACCGGAGTCGTTGCCGGAATCTTCGGAACGCGCCGCCGCCGCTAGCGGTCGAGTGAGCGTCGCGGAAAGCGACGTTCGAACCAGTAGAGAAGCTCGGGGCGTGACTCGCCCAATTCCCGCAGGGTCAACGGATCCGGAACGTGAACGATCGGAACCTCGAGGTGCTCTGCGACCGATTCCATGTCTTCGCGCGACCAATACTGACCGCGCATCCGCAGCAAGACGTGGCCGTCGGTGCCGCTGACGAACAGCTGCGGGTGCGTGTCGAGGGTGCCGGACTCGTACAGCTCGAGCAGCATGATGCTGTCGATCGAGTCGGCGGGGATCGACGTCATGCGGCCAAAGAATCCGCGTTCGGCGATGCGTGAGCGACCCACCCAGATGCTCGTGCGGTAGAAGGCAATCATCGCCAGCCCGAACAGAAGCATCACCACGAGCAGGGCGACCACGACGGGCAACCACGTGCCGTTCGGAATGGTGAGCCACAGGATGACCGCGAAAATCGGCGTCAGAAGTAGGAGCAGAGCGACGGTGCTCTGCCGAAAAAGGTGCCCGTGCGGGCGTATGCGGATAACCGCTTCGGGATCATCCCCACTTCGTCTCACGCAATGCCCCCCGACATGTTCTCACCGAGTATGCACCAAAATTCATACGAATGCATGTTTGGGTGGCCTTCCGCCCCGAGTGGGGGGTGGGTGAGCGATACCGAAACGGTAGGCTCTGGGCTGTGAATAGTGAGCCTGTGAATATCGGGCCGGCGGATGTCGTTGCGACAGCGCCGATCGGCACGCGTCTTGTGGTGCGCACCCGCATTCCAGGCGGGTTCACGGATGCGCTGGGCGAGCTGCGGTCTCGCACCGATACCCACTGCACGATCGAGACCAAGCGTGGCCTCGTCGAGGTTGCCCTGGCGGACATCGCGGCGGCGAAAGAGGTGCCGCCACCGCCGGCTCGGCGGGCGCCGCGGCGAGTGGAGGGCGAGTGAGTGACGAGTAACGCCGGCCTTCGGCCGGGCGTTTCATCATTGGCGGAGAATGGGGGACCCCGTCGTTCGGCCTTCGCCCTCGATCCTCCTCGAATCACAATTCCTTATTAACGTTGAAATGCCCGTCCTTCGGACGGGCGTTTCAACGTTGGCGGAGAATGGGGGATTTGAACCCCGGCCGTGGGCTCAGTGCTTGCACCCAACCCATAGAACTACGAAACGCCCGTCCTGAGGACGGGCGTTTCGTAGTTTGGCGGAGAATGGGGGACCCCGTCGCTCGGGCTCCGCCCTCGCTCCTCCTCGAATCACAATTCCTTATTAACGTTGAAATGCCCGTCCTTCGGACGGGCATTTCAACGTTGGCGGAGAATGGGGGATTCGAACCCCCGAGGGCTTGCACCCAACCAACTTTCCAAGCTGGCGCCATAGGCCACTAGGCGAATTCTCCTGACAAGCGAACCCCGAAGGGAACGACCTCAAGAATCCTACCTGGTTCTGGAGCGCCTCGCCGCCGCTTGGCGCGCACAACACTGAGTCGGGCTGTCAGATCGTCGTGATTGAGGCATCCGTTGTTTGAATTCGCTCAGAGATTGGGCGGGATTGTGGCGCCGTGATTTTGGGGGAGGCGAATCCTCACCTAAACTGATGGCTGGCTCCTCGCGTGGTGCCATCCAGGCCAACTCCCCCAGGACGGAAACGTAGCAAGGGTAACCGGGCTCTGGCAGGTGCGCGAGGAGTCTTTATTTTTGCCCGGGCCGCAAAGCGGGTAACCGGGGCTGTGCCAGTGCGCCGAGTGCGCGAGGAGTCTTTATTTTTGCCCGGACTGCATAGCGGGTAACCGGGGCTGTGCCAGTGCGCCGAGACGTGAGCGTCTTCATTTTTTCCCATCTGCGGAGACCCATTCGACGGAGATTTTTGAGTTTTGAATCGGTTTGCGGTCAGATTCAAGGAATTCGGGAGAATTCTCCGTCGAATGGGGACAGTCAGCAACCTGTGAGCTGGCCGTGATTCGCCAGCATTCCAGCCGACCGAGCGGGCTAACGTAGAGCTGTGGCACGAAGCATCTACATCACGTCCGTTGAAGGACACACCGGCAAGTCGACGATCGCGCTCGGAACACTCGACACGCTTTCGCACCAGGTCAAGCGGGTCGGCGTTTTTCGTCCGATCGCCCGTTCGACGGCCGAGCGAGACTATGTCGTCGATCTGCTCATCGGACATGACAGCGTCGACCTCGACTACGACGAGTGCATCGGCGTCACCTACGACGAGGTGCACCTCGACGCGGATGCCGCACTCTCACGCATCGTCGAACGCTACAAAGCCGTCGAAGCGAAGTGTGACGCCGTGGTCATCGTCGGTTCCGACTACACCGACGTCGGCAGCCCGACGGAGCTGGGCTTCAACGCGCGCATCGCCGCCAACCTCGGCGCTCCGGTTCTGCTCGTGCTCGGCGGACGCTCCAGCCAGGTCTCCGGCGAACGCCTCGGCCAGGCCGACCCGCGCAATCCCAGCGAAATGCACGGCATCGCCGATCTCGCCCTGCTCGAACTGCGCGCCGCACACGCCACCTTGCTCGCCATCGTCGCCAACCGTGTCGATGCTGGCGAACTCGACACCGTGCGGTCCTCGATCCTCGCCGCGAAGCCGGATGTGCCGGTCTGGGTAATTCCCGAAGACCCCTACCTGATCGCGCCGAGCATGGAATCGATCATGAAAGCCACCGGAGGGGTGCTGCTCAAGGGCGATCCCGAGCTGCTCGCCCGCGAGGCACTCGGCGTCGTCGTGGCCGGAATGAGCATGGTCAATGTGCTGCCCCGCCTGATTCAGGGAGCGGTGCTGGTCGTGGCCGGCGACCGTACAGAGGTGCTGCTCGCCGCGATGATGGCGCAGACCTCCGGAACCTTCCCGTCGATCGCCGGAATCGTGCTCAACGGCGGCTTCGAACTGCCCGAACCGATCGAACGGCTGCTCGACGGCCTGCCGCAGACACTGCCGATCATCCGCACCGAACTGGGCACCTACGACACGATCGTGGCGATCACCCGCACCCGCGGCAAGCTCGCCGCCGACTCCCAGCGCAAGTACGACGCGGCGCTCGCCCTCTTCGAACAGCACGTCGACGCATCCGCTCTGCTCGACCTACTGAAGCTCAGCCGCACCGACGTCGTCACCCCGTTGATGTTCGAGTTCGGGCTGCTCGAGCGTGCGCGGTCGAACCGCAAGCACATCGTGCTGCCCGAGGGCGGCGACGACCGCATTCTGCGTGCCGCGCACACCCTGCTGGCCCGCGAGGTCGCCGACCTGACGATTCTCGGCGAGACCTTCGAAGTGCGGTCGCGCGCCATCGAGCTCGGCCTCGACCTCTCGAAAGCCGAAGTGCTCTCGCCCCACGACCCGGTGCTCGTGATGCGGTTCGCCGAGGAATACGCCCGGCTGCGCGCGCACAAGGGCGTCACCCTCGAGCAGGCGCGCGAGCAGGTGACGGATGGCTCCTACTTCGGAACGATGATGGTGCACCTCGGCCTCGCCGACGGCATGGTCTCCGGCGCGGTGCACACCACGGCACACACCATCCGCCCCTCGTTCGAGATCATCAAGACCAAGCCCGATGTCAACGTGGTGTCGAGCGTGTTCTTGATGGCACTCCAAGACCGCGTGCTCGTCTACGGGGATTGCGCCGTCATTCCCGACCCCGATGCGGTGCAGCTCGCCGATATCGCCATCTCCTCGACCGAGACGGCTGTGCAGTTCGGCATCGAGCCGCGGGTGGCCATGCTCTCCTACTCCACCGGCGAATCGGGCAGCGGCGTCGACGTCGACAAGGTGCGCGAGGCGACGGCGCTCGTGCGTGCGCGTCGCCCCGATCTGATGGTCGAGGGTCCGATTCAGTACGACGCGGCGACGGATGCCGTCGTGGCCGCCACGAAGCTGCCGAGTTCCGACGTGGCCGGCCGGGCGACGGTGTTCATCTTTCCCGACCTGAACACCGGCAACAACACCTACAAAGCCGTGCAGCGCTCGTCCGGTGCCGTCGCGATCGGACCGGTGCTGCAGGGGTTGCGCAAACCCATCAACGATCTCTCCCGCGGCGCGCTCGTTCAGGACATTGTGAACACCGTGGCGATCACGGCGATCCAGGCGCAGGGCGAGGCGGCGATGGCCGCTCACACGGCCGGGCGGGTTGCGGAGGCGGCAGCTGCGGCTGGCGCGGCCGCTGCGGCTGGCGCTGCTGGCCCTGTCGCTTCGGCCGGCTCGACCGGGGGCATCCGGGCATGAGCGCCGTCTTCGTCGTCAACTCAGGTTCGTCGTCGATCAAGTACCAGCTCATTGACCTGGCGACCGAAAAGGCGACCGTCACTGGCCTAATCGAGCGAATCGGTGAGCCCGGATCCTTCATCGCCAACCATGCAGAGGGCATGCAGGTGGTGCTCGCCAAGCTGGGCGACGTCGACGACCTGATCGCGGTGGGCCACCGCGTCGTGCACGGCGGCAGCGAGTTCGACGGGCCGACACTCATCGACGACGAGGTGGAGCGCGAGATCGAAGCGCTCGCCCGGTTGGCGCCGCTGCACAACCCGGCGAACTTGCTCGGCATCCGTGCGGCCCGACGCGCACTGCCCGATGTACCGCATGTCGCCGTCTTCGACACCGCGTTTCACCAGACCATGTCGCCGGCGGCCTATACCTATGCGATCGACGCCGAGATCGCTCGCGAGTACAAGGTGCGGCGCTACGGTTTTCACGGCACCTCGCACAAATACGTGTCGGAGCAGGCCGCGTTGCAACTCGGCACACCGCTCGCCGACCTGCGCACAATCGTGCTGCACCTCGGCAACGGCGCATCCGTGACGGCGGTCGACGGCGGCATATCAATCGACACATCAATGGGCATGACCCCGTTGCAGGGGTTGGTGATGGGAACGCGTTCGGGTGACATCGACCCGGCTGTGCTCGTGCACCTCAACCGGGCCGCCGGCATGAGCGTGACCGAACTCGACGAGCTACTCAATCGGCGAAGCGGCTTGCTCGGCCTGACCGGCATGGGCGATATGCGCGATGTACAAGACGCCGCGATCAACGGCAACGAGGCCGCCGAGCTGGCACTGCAGGTCTGGCGTCATCGCATCCGGCACTACATCGGTGCCTACTATGCGCAACTGGGCGGGCTCGACGCGCTCGTCTTCACCGCGGGAGTCGGCGAGAACAATGCGCTGCTGCGGCGCCGGGCGTTGGCCGGGCTGGAGCACATGGGCATCATGATCGACAACGATCGCAACGAGCTCGCATCGCGGGCGGCCCGGGTGATTTCGCCGGCGGGGGCGCCGGTCACGGTGATGGTGATTCCGACGAATGAGGAGCTGGAGATTGCGCGGCAGGTGGCGTCGATCGTCTAAGGCGCCCGTCGCATCCGTCGCATCCGTCGCCCCGTCGCATCCGTCGCCTCCGTCGCATCCGTCGCCTCTTCGCATCCGTCGCATCCGGTGCACGTAAGGGAGGAGATTCTGCGACACGCCGAGCTTTGCTGCCTGGGCCGACCCAGGGATTCCGGTCAGTAGTCCTCCGCTATTACTGATTGGATTGCGAATATGGCACGG
>NZ_BAABCN010000017.1:0-374628 GCF_039538945.1 Glaciibacter kafniensis
AAACAACATAATTGAAGAGTTTGTCCAGAACCTTGGACGACGAAGCGATGATTGTTCGAAACGACTTGACGACCACCCTCGGGTGGTTCATCACAAGATGTTTCGGCGGCCATAGCGAGAGGGAAACGCCCGGTCACATTCCGAACCCGGAAGCTAAGACTCTCAGCGCCGATGGTACTGCAGGGGGGACCCTGTGGGAGAGTAGGACACCGCCGGACTTAACTTAGCAACACCAAGAAAGCCACCCCACCGGGGTGGCTTTCTTGCGTTAACCCACCAAACCGGACAACTGCCACACACGCCGCTGGCCACCAGCACGACCACGCCACCCACCCGGGTGGCTTTTTGCGTTAACCCGTCGGAGGCCCGGCCAGGGACCGCGCACGCACCTGCCGCCGAGAGATCGATTCGCTTGATCTCGGCACACTCGATCGCCGGGAATCGAGAGCAGAAGTAGCCGTTGGTCGAGCCTGTCGAGACCCCGCGAGCGGATCTCGACACGCGAGCGCAGCAGAGTCGCCCGAGGTGGCGTTCGTATATGGACTTACCGAATGCCTGCGTGTGAAAGCGCTCACGAGAGTGCGATTGGCAGGCCCGCCGAAGTGGACTCGATGAGAAGGAGCTGCGCGGGTCGAGCGCCGCAATGCCGGTCGGAGCCGACGCGCGCAGCGGCGCCCGGCCAGCGCGGCGTTCACTGCCTCTCGCGACGGACTCTCGGAACCTTTCGCCAGAAGCCCGCAGACGCCCCACGTGGAGCCGAGCACAACTGTTCTGCGTGGGTGAACGTTAGCGGTTCGGGAAGTCGTGCGGCAGGCCGGTCAGAACCGGAGCGAGACGCTCCTGCTGAGCCTGCTCAAGACGCAGTGCCGCGAATTCACGATCGCGGCGAAGAACCTGCACACCCAGCAGAAAAGTCTCGGGCGGAACGGAAGGCAACGGTGACACAAATGGTGCGACTTCTGCCGCGAGCGATGTCGAGAGCTTTTCTCGCGCGAACGGAGTCAGTGCAGCGGACTGACGCAGAAACTGCGCCACTCGGCGAGCGAGCCGATCGGGCAGTTTGGCGACATCCGCCGTCTGGGACCAGAGCGTGAGTTCCGGGGGGAGGCGGTGTGCCGGGGCGGTTGCACGAGGCACGCGTTCGTGCTGGCTGTACGTGCCGGCCAGCAGATCGCCCAGGCGCTTCGATTTGCTGTTCAGCAGGCCCGTCGTCGCGGCGATTCCTCCGAAGGTCATGAAGATCTCCAGCACACCGAGCAGAGCGCGGATGAACGCGTGGCGTAACCCGATGGCGCCACCATCGTCGCGCACGATACGGGCACCGATGACAGTTTTGCCGAGCGACCGACCGCCGGTCGCTGTCTCGACGAGCATCGGAACGATCAGGATGGCGAACACCAGTCCGGCAACGCTGAGCGCCTTCGACAGAGCGTCATCGATGACGTCGGCGAAGAGCCAGAACAAGAGCAGCATGATCAGCAGGTACAACAAAAGATAGGCGGCCCAATCGATGAGTGTGCCGGCGCCGCGCAGAATAATTCCGGCAGGCCGGACATCGAGCGCAACGGCTTCGCCGGTGATGAGTTCGTCATCACCGCTGACACGCTCATCGTGAACTACCGACTCCGGGGGCTTCGCCATGTCACTATTGAACCAGATGGATCTTGACGCCTATTCCGCCGCGCATCGCGCCGAATGGGACCGCCTAGCCGCACTCGGCGCGCAGCGGTCCCTCACTGGGGCGCAAGCAGATGAGTTGATCGCTCGATATCAGTCGGGTGCCACCCAACTGTCCGCGATCAAGACCACCGCCGGATCGACTCTGCAGGGCGATCGGTTGTCCGTGGCGCTGTCGCGCGCGCGCCTGCGGTTCACCGGTGCGAGCGCGAATGTGATGGCGCAGATACCTCGTTTCTTCGTGCTGCAGCTCCCGGCGGCGCTGTACCGCCTCCGCTGGATCACTCTCGTGGTGGCACTTGTGACGTTTCTAGTTGCCGGACTGTACACGGTGTGGGCGCTCGGTAATCCCCAGGTTCTGGCCAACTTCGGTTCCGACGAACAACTCGCTCAACTGGCGAACCATGATTTCGTCGACTACTACTCGTCGAACCCCGCTGCATCCTTCGCTGGCCAGGTCTGGACGAACAACGCCTTGATCGCCGCCCAATGCATTGCCTTCGGAATTCTCGGGGTCTACGTTCCCTACATCGTTCTTCAGAACGCTCAGAACCTCGGCGTCAACGCGGCAGTCATGTTTGCCTATGACCACGGTGACGTATTTTTTCTCTACATCCTGCCCCACGGACTCCTGGAGCTCACAGCGATCTTCGTTGCGGCGGCCGGGGGCCTCCGCATCTTCTGGGCTTGGATCGCCCCCGGCGCACGCACGCGTGGCCAGGCGCTGGCAGAAGATGCCCGGGCTTTGTTCACCGTGGCGATCGGCCTGGTGTTCGTTCTGCTCGTGTCAGGGATCATCGAGGGTTTCGTCACCCCGGCCCCCTGGCCCTGGCCGATCAAGATCGGCATCGGTGCGTTGGCCTTGCTACTCTTCCTCGTCTACATGCTCGTCGTCGGCAAGCGTGCCACGCGGCTCGGCGAGACGGGCGACCTCAGCGAGTTCGAGGCAGGGGCTCGCCGCATTTACGCCAGTTGAATGGCTCCGGCGGGTCGTCGCCCGCGAGTTCGCCCGACCTCTGGCCTAGCCGGTTACAGGCGGCCGGCCGCCTTCAGCGCAAGGTAGGTGTCGGAGAGCGCCGGCGGGAGGTCGGCCGGAGAAGCGGTCACGACTTCTGCACCGAGCTGGCGGATCGCTGCCGACACACGGGCGACGTCGAGCACAGCGCGCTCAGCGGCGGCGGCGGTGTAGACGTCATTGCGGTTGGAGCGCTGGTGAATCGCACTCTCCGCACCCGGATCGGTGACGGACGCCACCACGACCGTGTGCCGACGGGTCAGCTGGGGCAACACCGCGAGCAGACCGGATGAGGAGCCGGCCGCGTCGATCGAGGTCAAGAGAATGACCAGGGCGCGCTGGCTGGTGATCTGCCGCACCTGGCCGGGCACGGCAGGCCAATCCATTTCAATCAACTCAGGTTCGATCAACGCCATCGTGTCGACGAGCCGGGACAGAAGCTCTGCGCCTTGCGCTCCCTGCACCCGGCCGCGACTTCGACGGTCATACGCCAGAAAGTCGATACGATCACCGGCGCGAGAGGCGAGCGCGGCGAGCAACAGTGAGGCTTCGAAGGAGGCGTCCAGGCGCGGTTCATTGTCGACACGCGCTGCAGCGGTGCGCCCGGTGTCGACCACAATGACCACGCGACGATCACGTTCGGGGCGCCAGGTGCGCACCATCACATCATTGCGCCGAGCGGTGGCCCGCCAGTCGATGGACCGCACGTCATCGCCGCGCACATACTCGCGCAAGGAGTCGAACTCGGTGCCCTGCCCACGCACCATCACGCTGGTTCGACCGTCGAGCTCCTTCAGTCGAGCGAGTCGAGACGGAAGGTGCTTTCGGGAGTGAAACGGCGGGAGCACGCGGATGCGGCCGGGCGCGGTGAGCGTCGCTTGTCTGGCCCACAACCCCAACGGACCCACTGAACGCACTGTCACCTCTCCGACGCGGCGTTCGCCCCGACGGAACGGCGTCAGGGTGAGGCTGACACGGCGCCGCTCTCCGGCAGGGATGCTGACGCGGGTACGGTTGTTTCCGGCACCGGCCGAGGGTTGCCAGGCGTCCCTCACGACTCCCTGGAGGCGTCGACGGCCCCTGTTGGTCAGATACAACTCGCTGGTGACAGATTCACCGAGTCGCACCCGAGACGGAAGGGTACGACTGAGTGCCACCTGGCGAGGCGAGGCGGCGAGAGCCAGGTCGAGCGAACCGAGAACGACCACTCCGAGTAGCCACCAGCCCAACACGGCAGCGGCCGCGGCGAGGGAATGTCCGAGCAGCACAAGAGGCACGACGCCGAGGGCGA
Organism: Glaciibacter kafniensis; assembly: GCF_039538945.1. NCBI lineage: Bacteria > Bacillati > Actinomycetota > Actinomycetes > Micrococcales > Microbacteriaceae > Glaciibacter > Glaciibacter kafniensis. The sequence continues at coordinate 3,984 of NZ_BAABCN010000017.1, forward strand.
CGAGCAAAACGAATCGTCCGGTAACGGTCATCGACGCGGCCTAGATCGGAACCTGAACCTGTTGCATGATTGAGCGCAGGATGGCGTCAACGCCGATTCCCTCGAGCTCGGCTTCTGGTCGCAGCTGGATTCGGTGGCGCCACACCGGCAGCACCATCGCCTGAACATGGTCGGGAGTGATCGACTGATAACCGTTCAACCAGGCCCAGGCTTTGGCCGACGCGAGCAATGCCGTCGTGCCGCGGGGGCTCACCCCGAGTTTCACCGACGGGCTGTGCCGGGTCGCGCGGGCCAGGTCGACGAGATAGGCCAAGACATCAGCACTCGCTCCGACTGCGGCAACGGCCTGCTGGGCTTGGGCGAGCTCGTCGGCGCCGAGCACTGCGGTCACCCCTGCGCCGGCCAAGTCACGGGGGTTGAACCCATTCGAGTGGCGACGGAGCACCTCGACCTCCGTGTCTCTCTCGGGAAGATCGAGCACCAGTTTCAGGAGGAACCTGTCGAGCTGCGCCTCTGGCAGCGAATAGGTGCCTTCGTACTCGATCGGGTTCATGGTCGCAGCGACGATGAAGGGTTCGGGAAGCGGCAGGGATCGTCCGTCGACACTGACCTGGCGTTCCTCCATGGCCTCAAGAAGCGCTGACTGCGTCTTCGGTGGTGTGCGGTTGATCTCATCCGCCAGCATGATGTTGGTGAACACCGGCCCCTGGCGAAACTCGAATTCGCCCGCTTTGGCATCGTAGATCAGCGAGCCGGTCACATCGCCGGGCATCAGGTCTGGCGTGAACTGCACTCGCTTCGTGTCGAGGCTGAGCGCGTGGCTGAGGGAGCGCACCAACAACGTCTTGGCCACACCCGGTACCCCCTCCAGCAAGACATGGCCTCGCGCCAGCAGGGCGATGATCAGCCCGGTGACCGCGCCATCCTGTCCGACGACGGCTTTTCCAACCTCAGTGCGCACCTGAGCCAAAGCCTGGCGAAGAGTTTCGTCTGTTGCTACGAGAGTCGTCATATGTCAATTCTTCCGTGTGGGGGAGCGGGCGGAGAGGACGATGGTGTGGTGCCAGGCAGCATCCGACCGACCAGGGTCTCAAGGTCGGCGAGATGGTCGGAGAGACGGACGAGGTCACTGTCGCTGTGGGGCACGTCATCGATCAGGATGGCCCTCACCTCGGCGACGGGTTGACCAGTGAGCGCTGCGACGGCGAGCGTGATCTCGGAATGATGCGCGGTGCGCGGAAGGCCGAGGCGGGTCGCGAGTCGGCTGAGCGCGCCGATGCGGAGCGCATCGATCGCACGCAGCCTGGCGGAGTTGCGCGAGTACAGGCGCGCGCGTCCTTCCATCGTCTCGTTTGCTCGCACAGTCACCGGCAGATTCTCGGCGACCAGGGGCCCGAACCGTCGCCCGCGCCAGACAAACGCGCTGAACGCAGTGAGCATGAGAAGGAGCAGTACCGGCGTTACCCAGCCGGGGGTCAGCGCGCCGAGCGAGGGGGGACCGGTGCGCGGGACATCCGCCAGGGTGGGGAGATACCAGACGACGGTGTCGCTGACGCCCAGAAGGTTGAGGGCGAGCGCGGCATTTCCGAAGGTGCCGATCTCATCGTTTCGGAACACTGCGGGCTGAGCGACGAGGGTGAGGCTCTGGCCGCCGCGAGCGACTTCGACCATCGAGAATGCGCCGTCTCCGCTCGGGAAGCACCCTGTCATGTCGGGGCTGCTCTCGTCGACGATGCGGAGTGTCGTCCCGCCGGGCGAGAGTGTGCCGGCCCTGATCGCGGCCGGCACAGAGCAGTCGGCGGAGAGCGCGTCGGCGGTGCTCACCCCACCGAAGCCGACGCCGGGCGCCACCGCGTCGAGAAAGGTGAAGTCCGGCTCCGAAACCACCGCGCGGGAAGGAAGTCGCAGCAGCTGCGTGATTTGAGCGGCCGAGAGGTAGCCGTTCTCGTCGGCAAAGAACAGGGTGGGGTCCGTACTCGTGGACAGGGCGGTGATGGCGTCGTCGAAAGTGTCGGCCACAGTGACGTTGACGCCCTGCTGACGCAGCACCTCGACGAGAGCTCTGCTTCCGGCTGGCGCCGGATTGCTCGCTGCCAACGGCACGCCCCCTGCAGTACTGCCGCCGACGATGAGCGAAGCGACGATCGAGAGGATCACGGCCCCGGCCCCGGCCAGCACCCAGAACAGCGCGCGTCGCCCGGCCGTGCGGACGGTGGGAGTCGATGACGGAGTGAGTCGGGCAGACTGCTCTCTCTCCGCCAGACGCTGAGCCCGACGTGTCGGCGTCGGATCGATCGCGGGATCTGCGGTCATGGTCATGACAGCCCGACCGGGGACCGGTCATCCGGTGCGGTGTCGTGGTCAGGCAGAACCGGCCGTTCCGCACGAAGCGCGACCTCAAGCTCAGCGAGAGAGCCGAATCCCTCCTCGGTTCCCAGAGCGCCGAGATACCGAACCTGGTCAAAGGTCACGGCTGCGCCAGCCAACTGAACCTGGCGGCCAGGAAAAGCCGTCGCGGCAGCGGCAGCAACATCGTGCGCGGTGGTGCCGGGCGACAGCTGCACGATGGTTCGCTCGAAAAGACCTCGGGCGATGGCCCGAAACATCTCCTCACAGGCGAGGCTCCATGCGCCCGTCGCGGCAGCGGCCAAGGCCGACCGACGCATGGCATCGGCAGAGCGGCGATCATCCTCGCCGAAGAGCGCAGCAGCCGGTCTGCTGCGACGGTTCAGTCGAGGAAGGCCGAAGATCAGAAACGCCGTGACCACCACCGCCGCCACAATGACGGTGATGATGAGGGGAAGCCAGGGGCCGAGTCCCTCTCCAGAGGGAACGGTCAAGGAATTGATCCATTCGAAGAACGCCTGTGAGGCCCGGTCGAACCAGGTAGGTTGAGCCGCCTGGTAGGGAGCCTTGGCCAGTTCCCCTTTCAACCATTGCCGCGCATCCGGTGCACTGGGGTCGACGGGGATGCCGGCACGCTCGAGCGCTCCTGGCCAGCTGCCCAGCGTTGTGTCGACCATCCCCCTGACCACGATCATGCCCAGGGCGACCCCACATCGGGCTGCACCGACGAACGGCGATTCTGGGCGGGGACCGGAAGATACGGATCGGGGAGCGCCTGCGAACCTGGGGAACCGGAGTGTGCCGCTTCGACGAACCGCTGCAACTCGAGATCGAGACCCTCTTTGCGCATCCGCAGATCGATATAGATGAGAGCGGTTGTCGCCGACTGCACGACCGCGGCGATTGCTCCGAGAACGAGCGAGACCAGAAGCACCAGCACGTACACAATCGCGGAGGGGATGAAACTGTCCAACGCCCCGTTGGGGTCGACGAGTGAAAAGCTGATCGAGAAGAGGAACGACAGCGGAGTGACGACCACCTGGGTGATCACGTTGACGATGGTAGCGACCAGGAACTGCACACCGAGGGTGCGCCAGAAGTAGCCGATGGTCAACGACCAGGAACGGCGCACTGCCTGCCGGATGGTGAGCCTCTCGAGCACGATCAGGCTCGGTACGAGCGATGTGCGCGTGAACAGCCACGCGCCACAGACGAGGAGTCCCAAGCCACCGAAGATGCCGATCACAACGGCGAGTACGATCCAGGTTCCGCCGAGCAACACGAGCAGCGTGACGATTCCCGCAATCAGCCCCACACCGACGAGGAGAGCAGCGGAGAGCACCAGCGTCCACAGCACCAGTGTCCACAGCCGCCGCCCTGCCGTACGCCAGAGTACGTTGAGCCGAAGCTTCTCGCCGAGGGTGGCACGGGCCACCTCGAGCACGATGACGCCCTGAAGCAGAGCCGATGCGATGACCGAAAGCGCGATCGGCAGAATCGCCGACAGCACGATGGTGAGGGCGGCACCGGCCGAGACGGCATCCTGCTCGTCGATAGGCGCGGCTTCGATGCGACCCACCGCGAAGTAGGTGACGAGACCGATGACGAGCAGCGAGATGATCAGGCTTACCGCTTGGACAAGAAGTGCGCTTCCGAACGTTGCCTTCGGGTTGCGCTTCAAGACCTGAAACGGCGCAGCGAGGAGCGTGCCGAACCCAAGCGGTCTGAGCGGGATCAAGCCGGGCTTGGGCGGGGGAGCCCAACCGTTCGGCGCGCCGGATGGCGCAGCGGCAAATCCACCGGTCGGAGCCGCGTGCTCCCCGTAGCGAGGCGCGTCTGGCCGCTGTCCGGCCGGGTCTGCCGAGGGGCCAGGAGTGGGCGATTGCCAGTTCTGCGGGTCCGTCACGTCACCCATGCTGGCACACCGGCGCTCTCGAAGCATGTTCTGAGGAGTTCCGGAGCCGTACTCGACTACGCTGAGGCCAGAGATTAGAGGAGTTGCCGCCTGACCAGGGGGCCTCAAGCGGAAACGGATGAATGAACGCACGCATTTTGGTTGTCGATGATGACCCCGCTCTGGCGGAGATGATCGGCATCGTTTTGAACGGTGAGGGTTTCGACACTCACTTCTGTGCGGACGGCGCACTCGCGCTCGGAGCATTTCACGAGACGAAGCCCGACCTGGTGCTCCTCGACCTGATGTTGCCTGGTCTGGACGGGATCGAGGTCTGCCGTCTGATCCGCGCGGAATCCGGAACCCCCATCATCATGTTGACGGCGAAGTCCGACACCACCGACGTTGTCAAGGGTCTCGAATCCGGTGCAGACGACTACATGGTCAAACCGTTCAACCCGAAGGAACTCGTCGCGCGCATCCGGACACGGCTCCGCCCGGCCGCTGTGGTCTCGTCCGCGAATCTGCACATCGGCGATCTCGTCGTCGACGCCGCCGGACACGAGGTGAGGCGGGGCGATCAGCGAATCAATCTGACCCCGCTCGAGTTCGACTTGCTCTTGGCCCTGGCATCGAAGCCGCAACAGGTGTTCACGCGCGAGATGCTGCTCGAGCAGGTGTGGGGCTATCACTACAAGGCGGACACCCGCCTCGTCAACGTGCACGTTCAACGTTTGCGCGCCAAGGTCGAGGACGACCCAGACAATCCGCGCATCGTGATGACGGTGCGCGGCGTCGGCTACCGGGCCGGCGCGGTCGGATAGTTCCAATGACTGCGCGACCGCTGTCGGCGCGACCATCGACTGTGCGCACCCCTGTGGCGCTCGGCGGCCGAACGTGGCCCCGACGGGTTGCCGCGCTCTGGCGGTCGTCTCTGCAATTCCGTACCGTCAGCATCACCGTCGTGTTGTCAGGCCTGGCGATCCTGCTCGTCGGCGTCTACATGTCGGTGAGCATCGGCAACGATCTGTTCCAGTCGCGGCTCAACCAGGTTCTTCTCGAATCGAATCGGGCGACGGCAGCGGCCCAGGGAATTCTCGATTCATCGGATGCCGCCGATCGCGTGCAAGTGCAGGCGTTGCTTGGATCTGCCCGCACGCTCATCACCGCCACCTCGTCGAGCCGCCTGATCGCGGTCCTTCGTGTTCCCGGCCAGGAAGCCTCCTCTGTCACCCCGCAGGACTCGTCGACGTTCGGTGAATCGACCGACGTCATCTCTCCCCAGCTGAGGGCGGCGGTGAGAGAAAATGCCGGCGAGCAGTTCTGGCAGTCCGTCACGCTGTCGAATGAAGACGGTCAGCAGTACCCCGGAATCGTCGTCGGCTCGCAGATTTCGGTTCCGGTGGCCGGGCGCTATGAGCTCTACATCGGCTACAGCCTGCAAGAGGCCGAAGGCACTCTCCTCTTCGTTCAGCGCACGCTGGGGATCGCCGCGGTGGCGCTGATGCTGCTGATCGGAGCGGTGACCTGGATTGTCGTGCGATTCGTGGTGACCCCGATCCGGGTCGCGGCTGAAACCAGCCAGCGGTTGGCGTCGGGGGATCTGGCCGTGCGTATTCCGGAGAAGGGGGAAGACGTCATCGCGACATTGGCGCGTTCCTTCAATGGCATGGCCGACAGCCTGCAGAGCCAGATCAAGAAGCTGGCTGATCTCTCCGAGGTGCAGCAACGATTCGTCTCCGACGTTTCGCACGAGCTGCGCACTCCGTTGACCACAATTCGCCTCGCCGGGTCTGTGCTCTACGATCAGCGGGCCAGCTTTCCGCCGGCGACCGAACGCACCGCCGAGCTGCTGCACACCCAGGTCGAACGGTTCGAGCTGCTGCTCAGTGATCTTCTCGAAATCAGCCGCTACGACGCCGGTTCAGTACAGGTCGAAGCTGAGCCCACCAACCTGGTGCACTTGGCCGAAGACGCGATTGACAGCATGCGCTCCTTGGCCGAATCGAAGGGAACGGAGCTCAGACTTGTCGCTCCTGGTGGCCATCTCAACGCGGAGGTCGACCCGCGTCGCATCCGTCGCATTCTGCACAATCTCATCGGAAACGCCATTGAGCATGGCGAGAGCAAGCCTGTCATCGTCTCGGTCGACAGCAACGCGACGGCCGTCGCGCTCTCCGTGCGTGACTTCGGGCTCGGAATGACCGATGCCGACGTCGCCCATGTCTTCGACAGATTCTGGCGGGCGGATCCGTCGCGCCAGCGCACGATCGGTGGCACGGGACTGGGGCTGGCGATCTCGCTCGAGGATGCGGCGGTGCACGGCGGCTGGTTGCAGGTCTGGTCGAGCCCGGGCCAGGGTTCTTGCTTTCGGCTGACTCTCCCCAGGCGTTCGAGCGGCACGCTCACCGAATCGCCGCTTCCCCTTCCGCCAGTGGATGAGTTGCCAGATGAGCTGCCACTGGTGGATGAGCTGCCAGACGACGTGCTTCCTGACCTCCAATTCGACGGCAATACCCAGGGAGGCCCCCATGTCTGACGCGCCCCGTCGTCGGCGCCTTCGTATCTGGGGCGCGTCGGCCGTTCTCGCTGTGATGCTTCTCGCCGGCTGTTCGGGAATTCCTCGCGCCGGAGAGGTGCAGGCCGGCGCAGCGGCACCGCAAGGCGACACCTTGACCCCCATCTTCCTGCCGTCCAGCCCCGAAGCAAACGCGAGCCAGGAGTCGATCCTGCGCGGCTTCATCGACGCGGCCTCGAGTCCGGAGAACAACTACGAGATCGCCAGAGAGTTTCTCGCCCCTGCGGACAGCGCAATCTGGGCGCCGGATGCCGGAGTGACAGTCGATGACGGAAGCGGTCGCGTGATTCAGGTCGTTGACGACATGGCGATGCAATTCTCGGTGAAACCTGTCGCAGAGGTGAACGCGAACGGTGAATACCGTGAGGTCGGATCGTCTGCCCCTGTGACCCTGCTTTACCATTTCGTGCAGGTCGACGGTCAATGGCGGATCAGCCAACCGCCGAACGGAACGGTCATCGATCAGAACACGTTCCGGGACGTGTTCAGCTCCCAGGAGCTCTACTTCTTCGATCCGACGTTTACGTACTTGGTTCCTGACCTGCGCTGGTTCCCGCGCGGAGCATCCGCCCCGACGAAAATCGTCAATGCCGTGCTCGCCGGCCCGAGCCCGTGGCTCGCCCCCGCGGTGACGACAGCGTTCCCCGAAGGAACCAAGCTCACTGCCGACGCCGTGCAAGTCATCGCACGCGTCGCACAGGTCGACCTGAACAACGAAGCGCTGAACGCCGATCGTGTCACCCTGCAGCGGATGAAATCGCAACTGACGAACAGCCTGCCTTCCGGCCTCTCGGTGACCATCACGATTAGCCACAACTCGCAGGACATCAACGATCTCGGCGATGCCGCCCCGATTGTGAACCCGCGCGGAGATGCCAGGGCTCTGATTCTCCGCAACGACGAGTTCGGATTCCTGGGCGCCACCGGAAGCACGCTGACCCCGGTGGACGGCCTCTCAGACACCATTGCAGCGCTGAAGCCGACAGCCGTCACACTGGCCGCCGGGCAGCACTTCGCGGCAGCGCTCGCCGAAGGAGGCGTCTACGGAATCGGTATCGGAGCACCGGCCAAGCTCGTGGATCCGCGGGACGGGCTCATCGCGCCGTCGGTGGACCCCTACGACGTAATCTGGTCGGTGCCGGCCGACCGTCCGGCCGAACTCTTTGCCTACACGTCGAGCGGTGAGTCAGTCGCGGTGCCGACGAGTTGGCAGGATGCGACATCGATTCGTTCGCTCGTTGTCTCGCGCGACGGAACCCGGCTGATCGCTTTGCTCGGCACCGGCGCAGACCTGCGGTTCGTGGTCGTTGCAATCACCCGCGACAAAGGAGTGCCCGTCGCTCTCGGCGAACCGCTCACCCTCGCTGCCGCTGCAGGAACTCCGCTCGGCGCTACCTGGATCGACGATGTCACCGTAGCGTCGCTGACGGCCACGTCGACGGGCACGGAGCAGATCGTTGCGCAGGAGATCGGTGGCGTGCGCACACCGCTCGAACCGGCCCCGCACAGCGTCTCGATCACGGGCGGGAACACGCTGCGCGATCTTCGGGCGCTCTCGGTCAACGACGGGCTCCAGGTGCAATGGGGGAGCGGCTGGCAGGAGCGCATCGACCACGTCGCGCTCATCGCGACGCAGCAGGGACTTCTCTAGCGGTTCTCAACAGCCGAGCCCTGCCCGGGCATTTCCACCGGAATGGGTTGTGTCAGCCGCCGGAGCCGGCGGTGCGAGAACCTGGGCCTATGACGATTCCTGGAGGTTTCTCGGCGCCTCTTCTCGATGCGCTTGCCGTCGTGCTGCCGACGACCTGCGCGGGCTGCGGGCGTCCTGACCGCGGAATCTGCACCGGCTGCCGATTCGCGCTGGGGCCACGGGTGCACGTCGTGGCCAGGGGTGAGTTGGCAGTCTGGTCGGCTCTCGAGTATGCCGACGTGGCTCGGCGCGTGATCGCCGCCTACAAAGACGGCGGAAGAGTCGACGTCGCGTCGGTTCTGGCCACGGCGCTCCGGAGCGCCGTGGTGGCCGCCCTCGCCGCAAGCATCCCGACCGGTGTCGAGGGTTTCGACGCAACCGTGAGCGGGAGTGACGACAGAGCCCTCGGCGTGCGAGTGGCGACGATTCCGTCGTCGTCGGCCGCCTGGCGCCAGCGCGGGTTCAGCCCGGTCGGTCTGCTTCTTGCCCGCGAGGGAATCGTGTCGAGCCGGGTCTTGCGACAGCGGGGAAAACGCGCTGACCAAGTCGGCCTCGGCCTCGTCGAGCGGAGCCGCAACAAACAAGGTTCGCTGGTCGCACGCGGTCGACTGGACGGCCAGGACTTTCTGATCGTCGACGACATTCTCACCACCGGTGCGACAATGCTCGAGGCGAAACGTGCAATTCTTGCCGGCGGAGGACGGGTCGTCGGACTCGCCACACTGGCCGAAACACGACGCCGTCACCCTTCTCCGCTGCACTCACAGGAAACTGGTCCTCAAATGCTGTGACTTAACTGTCCAGCCCCGCTACGGTGGTCCTAAAGGCGCGAAACAATCGCCCGGATTTGGGCGATTCGCCAGATCTGGAGGTCGTCATGGAAACTATCATCGTCGGACGAAATCTAGGGATCACTGATCGGTTTCGCGAGTACGCAACCGACAAGGCAGAGAAGATCGCGGCACTCGCCGATAAGGCACTCGCCCTTGAAATCAAGGTGAGCCGTCACAGCGAGAAGAACGGTGCGATTGGCCCCGATCGAGTGGAACTCACTCTCATCGGCAAGGGTCCGCTCGTTCGGGCTGAAGCAGACGGATCAGACAAATATGCGGCATTTGATGTTGCCCTCGGTCGACTTCTCGAACGAGTACGGCGCGCGAAGGACCGCAAGAAGGTGCATCGTGGTGGTGCACACCGCCCCACCTCGCTACACGACGCGTCAGCAAATGGCTTCAACGTTGTTGACATCACACCCGCAACCAGCGAAACACTGGAACGAGTGCGCACGGGGTCCATTCCGGTTGTCGGCAGCGACGCCGAAAACGAAGAGATCGAAGAGGCATACAGCCCCGTTGTGATCCGCCGCAAGGTCTTCGAGGCTGCACCGATGACCGTTGATGACGCGCTCTATTTCATGGAACTCGTCGGACACGACTTCTATCTCTTTCAGGACGCGACGTCACTTCGCCCCAGTGTGGTCTACCGCCGCAAGGGCTGGGACTATGGCGTCATCGAACTGGGTGAAGTCTCAGAGGAATCGCAACTGCGGGAGGTCGCTGCCAGCGGGCGCGGCGTATGACCAAGTAGCATTGCTAGAGTTGCCGGCTGAGTCGGCGCGCTGTGTCGGTAGCAGGCTGTGCCGGCAACAAAACATGGCGTCCGACCGGACGACAGGCGTGGCTTGCGCCGTGACGACTAGTGGAGTGCATTCGTGGCCTCAATTCTTGAAAAGGTTCTTCGTGTAGGAGAGGGACGCATTCTGCGTCGTCTCGAGAACTACGCCAAGGCGATCAACGCGCTCGAGGAAGACTTCAAGGGCCTCAGCGACGAGGAGCTGAAGAACGAGACGACGACCCTGCGCGAGCGCTACTCGAACGGAGAGTCGCTCGACGATTTGCTACCGGAGGCCTTCGCCGCTGTGCGTGAGGCCTCCACCCGCACTCTCGGGCTGCGTCACTTCGACGTTCAGCTGATGGGCGGGGCGGCGCTGCACCTCGGAAACATTGCCGAGATGAAGACCGGTGAAGGTAAGACTCTTGTGGCGACGACCGCCGCGTATTTGAACGCCATCACCAGTCGCGGCGTGCACGTCATCACGGTCAACGACTACCTGGCCAGCTACCAGAGCGAGCTGATGGGGCGCGTCTTCCGCGCGCTTGGCATGACGACCGGCTGCATTCTCTCCGGCCAGACCCCCGAGCAGCGTCGTGAGATGTACGCCTCTGACATCACCTACGGAACCAACAACGAGTTCGGTTTCGACTACTTGCGCGACAACATGGCGTGGCAGACCTCCGACATGGTGCAGCGCGGGCACTACTTCGCCATCGTCGACGAGGTCGACTCGATCCTCATCGACGAGGCGCGCACGCCGCTCATCATCTCCGGCCCGGCATCGGGCGAGGCGAACCGTTGGTTCACCGAGTTCGCCAGCCTGGCCAAGCGTCTGGTTCCCGACGAAGACTTTGAGGTCGACGAGAAGAAGCGCACCATCGGTGTGCTTGAGCCCGGCATCGAAAAGGTCGAGGACTACCTCGGCATCGACAACCTGTACGAATCGGCCAACACCCCGCTGATCTCGTTCCTCAACAACGCCATCAAGGCCAATGCGCTGTTCAAGAAAGACAAGGACTACGTCGTGATGAACGGCGAAGTGCTGATCGTCGACGAGCACACCGGCCGCATCCTGATGGGGCGCCGCTACAACGAAGGCATCCACCAGGCGATCGAAGCCAAGGAAGGTGTCGCGGTCAAGGCCGAGAACCAGACCCTGGCCACCGTCACCCTCCAGAACTACTTCCGCCTCTACTCGAAGCTGTCAGGCATGACCGGAACCGCCGAGACTGAGGCTGCCGAGTTCATGAGCACCTACAAGCTCGGTGTGGTTCCCATCCCGACAAACAAGCCGATGCAGCGCATCGACCAGTCGGACCTCGTCTACAAGAACGAGGAAGCGAAGTTCAACCAGGTCGTCGAAGACATTGTCATGCGTCACGAAAAGGGCCAGCCGGTTCTGGTGGGAACAACGAGCGTCGAAAAGAGCGAATACCTCTCGCGGCTGCTGGCCAAGAAGGGCGTTCGCCACGAAGTGCTGAACGCGAAGAACCACGCGCGTGAAGCCGCGATTGTGGCCCAGGCGGGTCGACTGGGTTCGGTCACCGTCGCCACCAACATGGCCGGCCGTGGCACTGACGTGATGCTCGGTGGCAACGCCGAGTTCCTTGCCGTCGCGGCAATGAACGCGAAGGGTCTCAGCCCCGTCGAAACTCCCGATGAGTACGAGACGGCCTGGGACGACGTGTTCGCCGAGGTCAAGTCGGGCGTCGACGAGGAGGCCGAAAAGGTCATCGCCGCCGGTGGGCTCTACGTGCTCGGTACCGAACGTCACGAGTCGCGCCGAATCGACAACCAGCTTCGCGGACGCAGCGGGCGTCAGGGCGACCCGGGAGAGAGCCGGTTCTACCTGTCCCTGACCGACGATCTGATGCGACTGTTCAACGCCGGCGGCGCTGAAGCGCTGATGGGGCGCCAGGGTGTTCCTGACGACCTCGCGATCGAATCGAAGATCGTCAGCCGCGCCATCCGCAGTGCTCAGTCACAGGTGGAGGGCCGCAACGCCGAGATTCGTAAGAACGTGCTCAAGTACGACGATGTGTTGAACCGTCAGCGCGAGGCGATCTACAGTGACCGTCGTCACATCCTCGAAGGCGACGATCTGCACGAGCGCACGCAGAAGTTCCTCGAGCAGGTTATCGATGAGGTTCTCACGGTGCACACCGGCGAAGGCAATGGCGACGACTGGGACTTCGACGCTCTGTGGACCGAGTTGAAGACGCTGTATCCCGTGGGCGTCACAATCGACGAGGTCGTCACCGAAGCCGGAAGCCGCGGCAAGATCAACCGCGACTTCATGCGCCGCGAAATTCTGTCGGATGCGAAAATGGCCTACCAGCGTCGTGAAGAGTCGCTCGGTTCTCCCGCAATGCGTGAGCTTGAGCGTCGCGTTGTTCTCTCGGTCATCGATCGCCGTTGGAGGGACCACCTCTACGAGATGGACTACCTGAAAGATGGCATCGGTCTGCGGGCGATGGCTCAGCGCGACCCGCTGGTCGAATACCAGCGTGAAGGCTACGCCATGTTCCAGCAGATGATGGGTCAGATCCGCGAGGAGACGGTGGGCTTCCTGTTCAACCTGGAAGTCGAAGTCAGCCAAGGACCCGATTCCGTTGCTGGTCCGGTTGTTGCGGCCAAGGGCCTCACCCCGGCTGAAACCGCTGAGGAGAAACTCAGCTACACCGCTCCGAGCGATTCCGGCGGAATTGAGGTGCGCAACCAGCGCGGTCAGATTCAGCAGGCGGCAACGGATCGCGCCCGTCGCGCCGCGGCGCCCGCCCTCGCTGAGGACGAGGCTCCCGCCGCCAATGCACAGCGCGGCGCCTTCGGGCAGCGGGCAGCCGACACCGACCAGTCGGCTCCGGTCAACCGGGCCGACCGTCGCAAGAAGAAGTAATCTCACGAAGTGTGTGATCGAGCCGGTGGCCTGAAAAGGCCGCCGGCTCGATCGGTTTAACCCACCGTCAACCGGCACAGAGGATCAGACAGATTCTGCAACTTTTGATCGATGCCATGACGTGGGGTGCCGGGCAGACTGAACTTCATGATGAAACTCTTCTCAGCCTCATTCAGTTACATGGTGCTCGGTGTTCTCTCTGGCCTGTACTACCGGGAGTTCACCAAGGCGAATGATTTCACCGGCTCGACTCAACTCGGTCTCGTGCACACCCACCTACTCACCCTCGGCTTCATCGTGCTGCTCATCGTCTTGATTCTCGAGAAGCAGTTCACCTTGTCGCGCAGCCCGCTGTTCACGTGGTTCTTCTGGGTCTACAACGCCGGTCTCATTCTCACGTCGGCAATGCTTGCGGTTCACGGGTCTCTAACCGTTGTCGGCCTCGAGTCGAACAGCGCCATCGCAGGAATCGCCGGGCTCGGCCACATCCTGCTCTCCGTCGGAATGGTGCTGTTGTTTCTTGCCCTTCGGGCTCGGCTCGTCGCGAAGCCCGACGCTGTGGAAACGTTGACCGCCCACACCCCTGCGGCAGCCGGCCCTCGAGCTACAGCACGTTGATGGCGCTGGCTCTCCAGCGGTGATCGAGGCCCTCCAAACGCAGGGCGACGGCGCGCACGCGCACCTTGCTCTTCACGATGACGACGGCCTCGATCACGCCATCACGAGGTTCAGACATGGTGATGTGCCGGATGACAAGTGTCGGACGCTGCGCGCGTTGGCCGGTGACGGCGCGGGCGCGGGCGGAGAGCACCACCCGAGTGAGGAGGTGTTTATAGACATCGTCGCTCACCCATCTGGCCAGCTGGTCGAGCTCACGTGCGCCGGCGAGCACTTCGATCACGCACCGGGTGAGGTTGATGAGGAGAGGCTCTGGATCAGGAAGCTCACTTCGGCTGGTTGGCTGTTGCCCGAAGAAGTCGTCGTCTGGAATGACGTTGCGGGACGAGGCCCTCTTCTGGGTGGCTCCCGCCACGCTGTCGTTCATTCCAGCTCCGATCTGCGTCTCCAGAAAGGTGTCGAGAATCTTTCTGGTCTTCGGGTGTGCGCATTCGATCTTTCGCGAGCGAGTCACCCCCATCTGGGGGTGGCTGCCTTGGCGGACACTCAAGCAGGCCAAGCCGGTCTTGTCTAGGTGCTGCGAAGGCCTGTGGATAACCTCTTCGGGAGGGAGACCATGACCACTAGGTTCGGGATGTGCGCTGGGACAACTTGTTTGACGACCTCGAGGGGCAACTTGAGCATGAACTGACCCTCGACGAGGTCGATCTCCGTGCAGAGCAAGAACGGCTGCGTCTCGGCCGTCTGACGCTGCGCAGCAGGCTCGTCGGACTGGGCACTGCGGCGGTCCTGCGCATCGGGTTGGTCTCAGGAGAGAGCCTCACCGTACGCCCGACGACCTTTGGTCGAGACTGGCTTGCCGCCGACATCCTGATCGCGAATCAAAGCGGGGAGCGCGGCTCAGCCGGATCGATGTGTGTGCTGCCGTTCGCCGCAATTGTCAGCGTCGTGCTCCACTCCGCGCAAATCCCGCTTTCGCTCGCGGACGAGGCGGAGTCGGCGGCCCGACTCGTCGATCGGATCGGCTTGCCGTTTGTGCTGCGCGACCTGTGCCGCAGACGCAAGCGGGTGACGATTCTCACCGTGGCCGGTGAAATCTCTGGCACGATCGACCGCGTCGGGCGGGATCATTTCGATCTGGCTGTTCATGCGGCAGGGTCATACCGGAGGGCGGCGTCCGTCACAGAGTTCAGGATCGTGCCGCTGGCCCATATCGTGTTGGTGAAGCTCGACTAGTCGACTGTGCCCAGTGGTGCTCTGCTAATCGTCTGCGCCGGTGTCAGAGTCGGGCCGGTTGATCGTGTCAGGCTGAATGATCCGCCCGCCGGAGAGCTCAGGAATGTTGCCGAAGTCTGACTGCTCCCACAATGCCAGGCGTCTCGCCTCTTCGTACTTGGCCTCAATGTAGGACTCCAGAACGACACGCTCCACGCGCCACGCTCGCGATGTACCAATGCGAATCGCGGGCAGCTCGCCGGTTCGCACCAAATCCTGCGCCTGTGCGGCGGTGATGTTCAGGATCTCCGCCGTGTCAGCGAGCGTGAGAAAGCGCCCGAGGGAGTCGGAGGACACGGAATCGGTCATGATCCGATTATGCGCTGGACGCGGTGACTCCACTGGGCGAGTGAGGTGGGTTGTGGATAACTTGCGCGCAACCTCGCCCAAGCGACGACGATGGAGCCGACGACGATCGCGCCGAGTGAATGAATCCGACGATGGGTTCAGGGCAAGGGAGTGACCTGATGAACGCAGCCGCACGGTCCGGGCGCAGCCGGTTCTGGTTCGACCCGCGGTTCTCCATCGGGATCGGACTGGTGATCACGGCGATCATCGGCGTCGTCGCCATCGTCGCCAATGCCGATGCGACGACGCCGGTGCTCGCCGCACGGGAACCGCTCATGGTCGGCGACACGATCTCCCGGTCAGACCTCGTCGCCGTGCAGGTGCGGCTGGGCACCGCATCCGACCGCTATCTGATTCCCGATGCTCTGCCGGCCGACGGGCTCGTGGTCACGCGCACCGTGGCCGCCGGCGAGCTCGTGCCGATGACAGCGGTCGGCACACAGTCCGGAATCACACTCACGAATATCGTCGTCAGGCTGCAGGGTTCGCTGCCCGCATCGATCGGGCCGGGTTCTGTCGTCGACGTGTGGGCGTCCAGGGCAGGAGAGAACGGGCAGTTCGGGCCGCCGGCGGTGCTCGTCGACGGGGCAGAGATCGTGCGCCTCGTCGCCTCCTCTGGCTTCATGACCGACGACGGCACCTCAGTCGAGATTCTGGTGCCGAAGCACGATGTGGCCGCCCTGCTTGAAGCGATGGCAAATGGCAGTGCCATCGCTGCGGTGCCCGTGAACACCCCAGTGGAGCGCTGACCGTGGCAACGTTCGCCCTGGCGCTCGACAACTCGCTTGAGGATCGCATTCTCCTCGATCTGCTCGAGCACGGGCATACGGTAATCACCCGCTCCTCGACGGCCGATGAGCTCGTTCTGGCTCTCGGGCGGGAGGCCCCAGACGTGGTGCTGGTGCTGGCCGACCGCTTGACATTGACCTCAGCGCTTTTGGCGGCGTGCGACGAGCTCGGGGTACGACTGATTGCCTTGTTCGCCTCCGACTCTGGTCGTCGGCACGCGGCGACGCTGGGGCTCTACGAAGTGCTCGACGCCGCGGCGGGGTGGTCGGAGATTGAGGCGCTCATCACCGCGGAGGTGCCGGCACCGGTTCGGGTGGGTGAGTTTTCGACTGCGAGCCAGCTGGCGAGCACAGTGATTGCCGTCTGGGGGCCAGCCGGCGCGCCGGGGCGCACCACGCTCGCCATCAACATTGCGGCAGAGATCGCGTCGGCCGGACACACTGTCGCGCTCGTCGATGCCGACACGTACAGCGGCTCCGTTGCCGCGACGCTCGGCCTGCTCGACGAAGCGCCGGGCTTTGCCGCAGCGTGCCGCCTGGCCGGCGCCGACGCACTGACTCAGACCGAACTGGAACGCATCGCCCAGCGGTACACCTCAGCGCACAGCGCGTTCTGGGTGCTCACCGGCATCGGGCGTCCGTCCCGGTGGCCTGAACTCTCAGCGGAACGCATCACCCGTACAGTCGCGGCACTCCGCCAGTGGGTCGAGTATGTCGTGATTGACACCGGGTTCAGCCTGGAGAGCGACGAAGAATTATCGAGTGACTTGTTCGCGCCGCGCCGGAATGCGGCGACACTCACGGCACTCGGTGCAGCAGACCACGTTGTCGCGTGCGGGCTGGGAGACCCGGTCGGGATGGCCCGCTTCCTGCGTTCCTGGGTAGAACTGGCCGACGTCATCACAACCTCGACGCTGACGGTTGTGATGAATCGCGTGCGGTCAAGCGCTGTCGGTCTTGATCCGAAGGGGCAGATCCTGCACACTCTGCGCCGGTTCGGCGGCATCGAGGGAGTCGTGGTGATTCCCGACGACCAACTCGCTGTCGATGCTGCGTTGCTCAACGGGCGTCCGCTGCAGGATTCGGCGCCGAAGTCGCCGGTGCGCGCCAGCATCCGTCGCCTGGTGATGACCGAGATTCTGCCGGCCGCGGCGCCAGTCCGGCCCAAACGATGGCGGATACGGCCGGCGAAGGTGCAACGCGCCTTCAGTTGATCGCTCCGGAGCGAGCGTCCGCTCCACCGGGGCAGCAGCACGGCGGCATCCGGGGCCGTAGGCTAGTGATCGTGTCGACGCTTAGTGAACTCGTACTTGCCCAGGGCCGTAGCAGCGAAGAGGATGTGGACTGGCTTCACATGCTGGTCGCCGACGGCCAGTTGATTGCCGACCTCGCCTTCGCCGACATCGTGGTGTGGGTGCCGACCGACGCGGGAAGCTTTGTTGCGGTCGCGCACATGCGCCCGTCGAGTGCAGCCACCTTGTTCTACCGTGACTTTGTCGGGCAGAACATCAAGGGCGAATGGCGCAAGCAGGTCACCGAATGTTTTGAAACGGCGAAGATCGTCGACACGACGGCTCCCGATTGGTACGAGGAGACCCCGACCCGGGTGCGTGCGATTCCGGTGATGCGCCGACTGTCGACCAGCGGTGCACAGGTGACGGATGCCCCGGTCGCCGTGCTCACCCGGCACACCAATTTGAGCGAGGCGCGCACCCCGAGCCGCCAGGAGCTCACCTTCAACGACTGCGCCAACGACCTGTTTGTAATGATCGCCTCCGGCGATTTTCCGGACCTGGGCGCACCCACCGGACCGCGTCGCGGCGCACCGCGTGCCTCCGACGGCCTGATTCGACTCGGAGTCGACGGGGTGACCACTTTCGCCAGCCCGAATGCACTTTCCGCATTCAACCGCATCGGCTTCGCCGACGAACTCGAGGGCGAGTCGCTCGCCGAGGTCACAACTCGGCTGCTGACCGGCAATGCCGTCGTCGACGAATCGTTGCCGCTCGTCGTGACCGGCCGAGCCCCCTGGCGCACCGACATCGAAGCGCGCGGGGTGACGGTGTCGTTGCGCGCGATTCCGGTGCGCAACCGCGGTGAACGCATCGGAGCGATCGTGCTCTGCCGCGACGTGACGGAATTGCGCCACCAGGAACGTGAGCTGATCACCAAAGATGCCACCATCCGCGAGATCCACCACCGGGTGAAGAACAACCTGCAGACCGTGGCATCGCTGCTGCGCATTCAGGCCAGGCGCACTCACTCTGAAGAGGCGCGTGAAGCGCTGGCGCAGGCCATGCGACGGGTGGCGGCAATCGCTGTCGTGCACGACACCCTGTCAGAGGGGCTCAGCCAGAGCGTCGACTTCGATGCCGTGTTCGACCGCGTACTGCTGCTCATCGCCGAGGTGGCCAGCGCTCACAACACAACAGCGCACCCGAAGAAATCCGGATCATTCGGCATTCTTCCGAGCGCCTACGCGACGCCGCTCGCCCTCGCGTTGACCGAACTCGTCACGAATGCCGTCGAGCACGGCCTGGCCGGACGCGAAGGCGAGGTGTCGATCGAAGCGGAACGCAACGAGGAGACCCTCACCGTGCGCGTGCGTGACAACGGCTCTGGACTGCCGGAGGGCAAGGTCGGGTCGGGACTCGGCACGCAGATCGTGCGCACACTGATTCAGGGTGAGCTGAGCGGAACCATCGACTGGCACACCATGATGGGCAGCGGCACCGAGGTGACGATCGAGATTCCCCTGCGCTACATGCAGGAGAGTTAAAGCGCGTCGAGCTTGACCGTTGCGGTCGAGTTTCCCTGCTCTGCCGGGGAAACTCGACCGCACGTGTCAAACTCGGAGAGGTGTGAACCGGCGGAGGGACGAGCCGGCGCGCAGAGAGCGCACTGGGGACACAAAAACGTGGGCCTCGGGAGACGATGATCGGTGATCATCCTCTGCCGAGGCCCACGTGAAGGTGCTGTGTGCTGCTACGAAGCGCGACGTGCGCGTGCGGCACGACGCTTCAGGGCGCGACGCTCATCTTCGCTGAGGCCACCCCAGACGCCGGAATCCTGACCGGTCTCGAGGGCGTACTGTAGGCACACCTCCGTGACGTTGCAGCGTGCGCACACGGACTTCGCCTTTTCGATCTGGTCCACTGCGGGACCAGTGTTGCCTACCGGAAAGAAAAGCTCCGGGTCAGCAGTGAGGCAGGCAGCTTTGTCGCGCCAATCCATGGGGGTGCTCCTTTATTGCGGGGGTGCATGGCCGAGAGGCCTAAATGCGATGAGTGCCGGTTGCAGGAAATGTTCAGATCAGCGCAATGTGTGAATATGCGCATAAAATCGGCTCACGTCCCTGTGAGCGTCAACCGGGCCTCAAATATGGTCCCATAATAGGGAGATCAAATCAATAGTTTTGTATGGGATTCCTCTGTGAACGACCAGCCTGACCCGATCAATTCCGCGGCTGCGCGTGCTCCGCGCCCGGTACGTCCGCCCGCGCTGCGCCTGATTATCGTGCTGCTGGCTGCCGAGGCGTTGCTGCTCTGGGTCGCCGTGGCTTGGCTGGTGCTCGAGCTTCTCACCGCCACGCCGTCGTCGCTCGGCGGCGCACTGGTGATTCTGGGGATCGTCGTGATCGCTGCGATCGGCGTGAGTGCGATCGCCGCGGGCGCCGCTCGTGGTCGCTCCTGGATGCGAAGCCCGGCGGTGACCTGGCAGCTGATGCAGATCGCCGTAGCAGTCGGCTGTTTTCAAGGTCTGTACGCGCGGCCCGACCTCGGCTGGGCTTTGCTGATCCCGTCGCTTCTCGTGCTCGTCTTGCTCTTCACGCCGCGCGTGATCGACGCGACCCGCAACACCGCGAAAGGAAATATTTCGCAATCGGAATAGTTTCGACGGTGCGGATCGTTGAGAATGGCATGGTCATGACATCCACAGCATCTACCGGCGAACTGCGCGCCTCGACCGAACAGCGTGAAGCGGCACGCTTCGGCTGGCCGGAATGGCGAGCCGCACGGTTGGCGTCGGTGGTAGCTCCGACCGGCAACCTGGCACTCGTCGAGACACGCTGGCTCGATTCGGATGCCCCGGCGCTGAGCGCCGAAGACGCACTGGTCGGTCAGCCCGACACTGTCACCGCAACGGTGCTGGCCCGCACGAATGCTGCGACAGGCCAGCCGGAGCGTGGCATCCGTCTGTGGGATGCTGCTTCGCCGTCGATCATGAACTTCGACTCCGTCACGGCGTGGGACTTCAACCCGGAATGGGTGGTCTCGGCCGTGTTCACCCCGGTAGACGCCGACCGCACCATCCCGTTCGAGCACATCCGCGACAACGGTGGAACCCGTGACCTCGTGGTTCCCGGCGACATCACCTTCACTCGCGACGGGGTTGACTACACCTTCAGCGCTTTTGACGACGACGGCACCCTGCTGCTCGTCTTCGGCGATGCGAGCAACGGCGCCACCGGCGCAGACGGAAGCTACGAAGCCGGACGTTTTCTGTTCGTGCACCGCGATGCGTCCGAATTCGGCGTCGCCGGACCCGTCGTTCTTGACTTCAACCGCGCCTTCGTGCCGCCGTGTGGTTTCTCGATTCACTACAACTGTCCGTTGCCACCACGAAACAACCGTTTCTCATTTCCGGTCGAAGCCGGCGAGAAGGCTGTTGTCTTCAGCGGTGGCCACTCTCTCTACTAACCGCGATCCGCTGGACGCGTCGATTGCTCTCAATCGATGCGTCCGTCGACCGGTTGTCGGGCAGCGTCGAAGCTGAGTCCGACCTCACACACAGCACAGGAGAATTTTCGTGAAGAAAACAACGTTGGCGATTGTCGCCACCGCCATCGCCGCAACCCTGGTACTTGCCGGCTGCGCCCCGTCCAACGGGGGCGACGCATCCACGGCGAAGGCCATCGAGGTCGGCTCGATCTACGAACCGCAGAACCTCGACAACACCGCAGGCGGCGGACAGGGCAGCGTCGAGGCGTTCAACGGCAACGTCTATGAGGGCCTGTTCAAGCTCACCGACGACGGGGCGGTCGAACCGCTGCTCGCCGCGTCGAACACGGTCAGCGAAGACGGCTTGACCTACACCTTCACCCTCGTCGACGGCGTGAAATTCCACTCCGGCAAGGCGCTCACCAGCGCCGACGTCAAGGCCAGCATCGAACGCGTCACCGCCGAAGATTCGCAGTCGGCGCGCAAGTCGAGCCTCGCCGTGATCTCCGGTATCGAGACCCCCGACGACAAGACTGTCGTCATCGACCTGTCGAGCCGCTCGATCTCGCTGCCCTACCTGCTCAGCTACGTCTGGATCGTCAACACCGAAGCGAAAGACCTGAAGACTGCCGAAGACGGAACCGGCCCGTACACGCTCGGTTCGTGGAAGCGCGGCAGCTCGCTGAGCCTGGAAGCCTGGGACGGCTACTGGGGCGAGAAGGCCAAGAACAAGGAAGTCGTCTTCAACTACTTCACCGACGCGACGGCCCTCGGCAACGCACTGCTGACCAACCAGGTCGACATCGTCACGAGCGTGCAGAGCCCGGATGCCCTGACCCAGTTTGAGAACAACCCCGACTTCACCGTCAACGACGGCAAGTCGACCACCAAAGAGGTCTTGGCCTTCAATGACCGCGTCGCACCGTTCGACAACGTCGACGTGCGCAAGGCACTCTACTCGGCGATCGACCGGAAGAAGCTGCTGAACTCCATCTGGGGCGACTACGGCACCCTGATCGGATCGATGGTTCCGCCGACCGACCCGTGGTACGAAGACCTGACCGGGGTCAACCCCTATGACACCGAGCTGTCGAAGACCCTGCTCGCCCAGGCCGGTTACCCGAACGGCTTCGAGTTCACCCTCGACACCCCGACCTACGACCCGCACCCCGCCGTTGCCGAGTTCGTGAAGAGCGAGCTGGCCAAGGTCGGCGTGACGGTGAACATCAACCCGATCAGCTCCGACGAGTGGTACACCAAGGTCTTCAAGAGCCAGGACTTCGAGGCGACGCTGCAGGAGCACGTCAACGACCGCGACGTGGTCTGGTACGGCAACCCCGACTTCTACTGGGGCTACAACAACCCGCAGGTGACCCAGTGGGTCGCCGAGGCAGAGCAGTCGGCCACCACCGACGAGCAGACCGCAAAGCTCAAGCTGGTCAACGAGCAGATCGCGAAGGATGCCGCGAGCCTCTGGCTGTATCTCTACCCGCAGATCGTCGTCTCGGCGAGCGACCTCACCGGCTACCCCGTGAATGGGCTCAACTCGCAGTTCTACGTCTACAACATCACCACGAAGTAGAGAATCTCGCTGGTCGAGGAGCGAGCGCCAGCGAGCGTCTCGAGACCTCGGAGGCCGATCCTCAAACGCGACCCAAGTTTGGAGATCGGCTCGCCGGGTCTCGAGACGCGCGCTCCTTCGTCGCGTGCTCCTCGACCAACGAGACGGATGAAACGGTAACCTGAAAGTCTCATGATCACCTATCTGCTGCGTCGCTTCGCCTTCTTGGTGATCTCGCTGCTGCTGGCCATGGTCGTGATTTTTCTGCTGCTGCGGCTCCTGCCGGGAGACCCGGCCAACGCCCTGCTCTCGGTGAACGCAACACCGGAGCAGATCGCCGCGGCCCAGGAGCAAGTGGGCAGCAACCTCCCACTCGGCGAGCAATTTCTCACCTGGTTCGGTGACATGCTGAGCCTGAACCTCGGGAGCTCGTTCATCAGCTCTCTGCCGGTCGGCCCTGAAATCATGTCGCGGCTTGCCGTCACCGTGCCCCTGACCCTGATCTCCTTCACCCTGGCCCTCGTGCTCTCCCTGTTCGTCGGCTTCATCGCCGCCTGGAAAGCCAACACCTGGTATGGCGCCGGACTCTCCGCGCTGTCGCAGCTCGGCATCGCCGTGCCGGCGTTCTGGGTGGGCATCCTTCTCGTCAGCGCGTTCTCGGTGAACCTCCGGTGGTTTCCGTCGGGCGGGTTTCCGCGCGACGACTGGGCGGATCCGGCCGCGGCGCTCCACTCGCTCGCCCTGCCGATTTTCACCATCACGATCGTGATGACCGCGTCGATCTCCCGCTATGTCAGGTCGGCGACCCTCGACGTGCTCGGGAGCGATTTTTTGCGTTCGGCCCGAGCCCTCGGTTCCGGGTTTCGCGAGGCGATGTGGCGGCATGGGCTACGCAACGGCTCGGTTCCGGTGATCTCGATCCTCGGCATCGAACTGGCCACCACGTTTCTGGGTGCCGTCGTCGTGGAGAGCGTGTTCAACCTGCCCGGACTCGGCACCATGCTGCTGAAGGCGATCGCACAACATGACTACCCGAACATCCAGGGCATCTTGCTCATCTCGACCTTCGTGGTGCTGGTGATCGGTTTCATCGCCGACATCGTGCAGCGCCTCGTTGACCCTCGCCTGCGTGGCAGCGTCTCGGGGAATCGATGAGCGCCGCCGTCGAAGTGCGCGCGGATGCGCCCGGCCCCGTGCGGCGACGGACACGTCGGTCGGTGACCCTGTCGATCGGTCTCGTGCTGGTGGGGATCGTTGTGATCACCGCGGTCGTGTCGCTGTTGTGGCTGCCTTATCCGCTTTCCGACACCACGGGCGGCCGACTTGAGGGTCCAAGCCCCGAGCACTGGCTCGGCACCGACAAACTCGGTCGGGACCTGCTCAGCCAGCTGATGGTCGGCGCCCGGATCGCGCTCGTCGTCGGCGCGGGCGCGACCCTGATCGCCGCGGTGCTCGGCGTCTCCCTCGGGCTGGCCGCAGCATTCGCCACCGACTGGCTCGACGACACCCTCTCGGCCTTTCTCGACATTCTGATCGCATTCCCGGTGCTGCTGCTGGCGATGCTCATCGTTGCCGCGCAGGGGGCGTCGCTCTGGTCGGCGACGCTGGCGATCGGTATCGCGATGTCGGCGATCGTCGCACGGCTCACCCGCGTCTTGGCCAAACGGGTGCTCGGCACGCAGTACATCACCGCCGCGCGCACTTCCGGCACCAGCCGGCCCGGCATCATCGCGCAGCACGTGCTGCCGAACATCGCGCCGACGCTGGGCGTCAACCTCGCCTTGCAATTCGGAATCGCAGTGCTTGCAGAGGCCAGCCTCTCGTACCTGGGCCTCGGCGCTCCGCCGCCCAACGCGTCATGGGGCCGGATGCTGCAGGAAGCCCAGGGGACTGTCGCGACGGCGCCGGTCGGTGCGATCGCGCCAGGGCTCGCCCTCGTCATTCTCGTCATCGGCGTGAATCTCGTCGCCGATGGTCTGCGGGATGTCGCCGATCCGACCCGGAGGAGATCACGGTGAGCCTGGTAGTGGTGTCGGACCTGTCGGTTGCGACCAGCGACGGGGTGCCGCTCGTGCGCGCGCTGTCGTTCGAACTCGCTCCGGGGGAGCGCCTCGGCCTGATCGGTGAGTCTGGATCGGGCAAATCACTCACCGCGCTCGCTCTGACCGGTTTGCTCGCACCGGGGCTCGGCGCTTCGGGCAGCGTTGTGCTCGATGGTCGTGAAATCATCGGCACCGACGAACGCGAGCTGGTGACGCTGCGCGGACGCGTGGCGGCTGTGGTCTTTCAAGACCCGCTCTCGGCACTTGACCCGCTGATGCGGATCGGCGCCCAGCTCGCCGAGCCCCTGCGTCGACACCGGGGACTTCGCGGCGCCGCCCTGAAAATGGCGGTCAGCGACGCGCTTACCGAGGTGAGCCTGCCGGATCCGGAGCGCATGGCCCGGTCATACCCGCATGAGGTGTCGGGTGGTCAGCGCCAGCGGGTCGCGATCGCGCTGGCCCTGGCCTGCCGCCCGCAACTGCTGATTGCCGACGAACCGACGACGGCGCTGGACGTGACGGTACAGGCCGAGGTGCTTGACCTGCTCGACCGCCTCGTCGCCGAGCGCAACATGGCGTTGCTGTTCATCAGCCATGACCTCGCGGTCGTGGCCAGGATGGCTGACCAAGTGATTGTGATGAGAAGGGGCGAAGCCGTGGAATCCGGATCGTTGGCGGCGCTGCTGAAGGCGCCCGGGCATCCGTACACGGCAGAGCTCGTGGCAAGCGCCCGCGCCCTCGACGTCGCATTGGAACTCTCGTGACCGCGCTGCTGGAGCTTCAGGGCGTCGGTTTCTCCTATCGGGGTGGGGCACAGGCCGTCGACGACGTGTCGTTCGCCGTGACAGAGGGCCGCAGCGTCGGTCTCGTCGGCGAATCGGGGGCAGGCAAGACCACGCTCGTGAAGCTGCTGCTCGGGCTGGCGACGCCCACCAGCGGCACGGTGCTCTTCGACGGGGCTCCGCTCGTGCCGCGGGATCGGGCACAGATGCGCAGATTCCGCCGCAGCGTGCAGACGGTGTTTCAAGACCCCTACTCGTCGCTCGACCCCCGGCAGAACGTGTTTCGGATCGTGGCAGAACCGCTCAGATCGCTGGGAATTGCGTCGGGGGCCGAACTGTCCGACCGGGTGAGCGCGGCGTTGGCGGCCGTCCATTTGCCGGCGGATGCCGCTGGCCGGTTTCCGCACGAATTCTCGGGTGGTCAGCGGCAACGCATCGCGATCGCCCGGGCGATTGCGCCGGGGCCGCGACTGTTGCTCGCCGACGAGCCGGTCAGCGCGCTCGACGTGACGACGCGCATCCAGATCATGGAGCTGCTGGCCGAGCTCGGTCGAACCACCGGCCTGACGGTGCTCATGGTCTCGCACGACCTCAGCGTGGTGGCCGCGCTGTGTGCGGAGACGGTGGTGCTGCAACGGGGCCGTGTGGTCGAGCAGGGGGATACCGCATCGGTGCTTGGCGCCCCACGTGAGGACTACACACGGCGGTTGCTTGCAGCGGTGCCGCGGTTGCCCGCACTCTAAGCGGGCGGCGGAAGTCTCGGCGCACCTCCTCCCATTCGACGGAGTTTGAGCGCGAACCTGGCCAAATTTGGCTCGAAAGTGCCTCAGAGGCGAAAATCTCCGTCGAATGGGAGAGCGCAGTCCAGTGCAGGGCGCCGCTACGCGTCGATGCCGAGTTTCTTGCGCAGGCTGGCGACGTGGCCGGTGGCCTTGACGTTGTAGAGCGCCAGCTGGATGAGGCCGGCCTCGTCGATCACGAAGGTCGAGCGCAGCACGCCGGTGACGATCTTGCCGTAGAGGTTCTTCTCGCCGTAGGCGCCGTAGGCGTTGTGCACGGTGAGATCCTCGTCGGAGAGCAGCGGAAAGTTGACGGCGTCGTGCTCTTGGAACTGCTTGAGCTTGGCCGGGGCATCCTTCGAGATGCCGAGCACCTGGTAGCCGGCGGATTTCAGCGAGCCGAGGTTGTCGCGGAAGTCGCAGGCCTGCGTCGTGCAGCCGGGGGTCATCGCGGCCGGGTAGAAGTAGACGACGACCTTCTGGCCCGCGTAGTCGGCGAGCGAGACGGATACGCCGTCTTGGTCGGTGAGGGTGAAGGCGGGAGCGGTGTCGCCGGCGGCCAGGCGCGTTGAATCAGTCATGGTTCAACGCTACCCGGTGCCGTTACCTGTTGCCGTCGCGAGCCGGTGGGTGGATTCGACCGTCGGATGTGGCTAAATCCGGTAATCCTCGGCTGGCACGGGGCTCCGCCGCACTGCTTCGGCGCCACCCGCCGCGATTACCGGAGTTACCCACCAACCCCAGCTACCTTGCGCACAGCACACAGCACCCGGTTGATCGGAGAGTGACCAGACGGGATGGCGGGGCGAGGGGCGCTAGTGCGAAGGCGCGTTGGCGAATGTGGTGAGCAGTCGCTGCAGCGAATCGAGGCGCGCCTTGCCGGTTTCGCCGAGGGCTCCGGCTTCGACGGCCTCCATGATGGCGCAATCGGGGGAGTCGGGCAGGTGGGTGCAACCGCGCGGGCAGTTCTCGGCGATGGTGGCGAGGTCGGTGAACGCCTTGAGGATGTTGTCGGTGTTGATGTGGCCAAGCCCGAATGAACGCACACCGGGGGTGTCGATGACCCAGCCGCGGCCGGCATCCGTCTCGAGACGCAGCGAGATCGTCGACGACGAGGTGTGCCGGCCGCGACCGGTGACGGTGTTGACGACGCCGACGGCACGCTTGGCGTCGGGAACCAGCCCGTTCACAAGCGTTGACTTGCCGACACCGGAGTGTCCGACGAAAACCGTGTCATGCCCGATCAATGCTTCGGAGATCTCGGCAAGCGGCATGACGTCTTCGCGACTGCGAAAGACCCGCAGGTCGAGTCCGGCGAAGTTACTGAGGAACTCGGCCGGGTCGGCGAGGTCGGTCTTGGTGATGCAGAGAATCGGCGTGACGCCGGCGTCGTAGGCGGCAACGAGGTAGCGGTCGACGAGACGGATGCGCGGCTCGGGGTTCGCCGCGGCGACGACGATGAGCATCTGGTCCGCGTTGGCGACGATGACGCGTTCGACGGCGTCTGTGTCGTCGGCGCTGCGACGGAGCAGCGTCGTGCGCGGCACGATCCGCACAATGCGGGAGAGGCTGCCTTCCGCCCCTGTCGTGTCGCCGACGATGTCGACGCGGTCGCCGGTGACGACGGCCTTTTTGCGCAGCTCGCTGGCTCTGGCGGCGGTCACCCGGCGCTCTTCGGGGAGTCCCTCGTCGAGCATGACCGTGTAGCGGCCGCGGTCGACAGAGAGGATGCGCCCGGTCAGCGCATCTTCATGCCCCGGCCGGGTCTTCGTGCGCGGCTTGTTTCCCTTACGATTCGGCCGGATTCGCACGCTTGATTCGTCGAATTCGGGCTCGTCGTCTTCGTCGGTCGTCCACCAGCTCATCGGATCACGGTCCTGATCGCGTGCTGCATGCGCATCTAGAGCACGGCCTCACCGATGAGATTCTGCCAAAGTTCGGGAAACTGCGGCAGCGTCTTGGCGGTGGTCTTGATGTTCTCGATCTCGACGCCCGGAACAGCGAGGCCGATGATCGCACCGGTGGTCGCCATCCGGTGGTCGTCGTAGCTGCGCCATGGTCCGCCGTGCAGGGGGCGCGGCTCGATGTGCAGGCCGTCGTCGAGTTCGGTCACCTTTCCGCCGAGTCCGTTGATCTCGGCGGCGAGTGCGGCGAGGCGGTCGGTCTCGTGGTGGCGAATGTGGCCGATGCCGGTGAAGGTGCTCGGCGAATCGGCCAGGGCGGCCAGAGCAACGAGGTTCGGCACGAGTTCACCGCCGGTCGACAGGTCGAGTTCGACGCCACGGATGCTGCTGCCTCCTGTGACCGTCAGGCGATCGCCGTCGCGGGTCACCGTCGCACCGAACAGCGGCAACAGGTCGATCAGATCGGCGCCCACCTGGGTGGTCTCGGCCGGCCAGCCGATGATCGTCACGCTGCCGCCGGCCACGAGGGCTGCGGCGAGGAACGGGGCGGCGTTGGACAGGTCGGGTTCGATGTCGATCTCGGCCCCATGGATGGCGCCGGCCGGCACGATCCACTCGCCGACCGACGGGCTCTCGACGGTGACACCGCGCCCGGCAAGGGTGGCGATGGTCATTTCGATGTGGGGGAGGCTCGGCAGACGCTCGCCGTCGTGGCGGAGGTGCAGGCCGTTGTCGAACCGGGATCCGGCCAACAGTAAGGCTGAGACGAACTGGCTCGACGAGCCGGCGTCGATGGTGACGTCGCCACCGGCGAGCGAACCGGTGCCGTGCACGGTGAAGGGCAGCGCCATGCGTCCGTCGTCGTTGATGTCGGCACCGAGTGCGCGCAGCGACGAGACGGTGGTCGCCATCGGGCGGCGGCGGGCTCCTTCGTCACCGTCGAACGTTGTCGGGCCGAGGGCCAGTGTCGCAACGACGGGGAGGAACCGCATGACGGTTCCGGCCAGGCCGCAGTCGATGGTGGTCGAACCGAACAGCTCACCGGGGGTGATCCGCAGGTCGTCGCCATATTCGCCGTTGCCAGGCACCGATTCGATCGTCGTGCCGAGCTGGCGCAGTGCCTCGACCATGAGGTCGCTGTCGCGGGAGTGCAGGGGAGCGCGAAGAAGCGAGGGCGAATCGGCCAGAGCCGACAAGACGAGTTCGCGGTTCGTGAGCGATTTCGAGCCCGGCAGGCCGAGGGCGGCGGTGAGCGGGCCGTGCGCGACGGGCGCCGGCCAGAGCACAGTGGCGTCGTCTGGCGCGTTGTCGCCGTAAGGATTGAACTCCGGCTTGGAATATCTCGAGATCAGCATCGGTTATCAGAATAGTCGGTGCAATGAAGATGAGGGAGGTCCGGTGGCTGCACAGCTACTTCTTGAACGGCCGAGCACACCCCAGGCCAACGGCCTAGGATTGCCGGTGATGACTTCAGACACGCCACTTCCCTCCACCCTGCAGGAGACGACAGAGCTGGCCGATAAGAGAGACCTGTTCGAAGAACAGGCTTTGCCCTTCATCGACCAGCTGTACGCCGCTGCAATGCGCATGACGCGTAACCCGTCGGATGCGCAAGATCTGGTTCAAGAGACGTTTGTCAAGGCGTTCGCCGCGTTCAAACAATTCGAGCAGGGCACAAACCTCAAGGCGTGGCTCTACCGAATCCTCACCAATACGTTCATCAACACCTACCGCAAGAAGCAGCGCGAGCCCTATCAGGGCACCATCGATGAGCTCGAAGATTGGCAGCTGGGCGGTGCCGTGTCGACAACGGCGATGGCGAGCAGGTCGGCCGAGGCCGAGGCTATCGATCACCTGCCCGACAGTGCCGTCAAAGACGCTCTGCAGGCCATCCCTGAGGACTTCAGGTTGGCCGTCTATTTCGCCGACGTCGAAGGCTTCTCCTACCAGGAGATCGCCGAAATCATGAAAACACCGATTGGCACAGTGATGAGCCGCCTGCATCGGGGCAGACGGTTGCTTCGCGACATGTTGTCCGGTTACGCCGCCGAGCGTGGGCTCGGCACGGGGCAGGCAGCAAGCCAAAAGAAGTCTGGGAGTACGAAGAAATGACTGACTGTGGATGCGAGAAAGCCAAGGCTGAACTCGAAGAATATCTGCACAACGAACTCTGCCGAGAAGATGCGGCGGACGTGCGCGAGCACCTCGCGAGTTGTGCCGACTGCAGCAGCGAACATCTCGTGGGCCGCACGCTCACCGAGGTGATGCAGCGCGCCTGCAAGGAGAGCGCTCCGGAAGACCTGCGCGACATGGTGCTGCTGAAGCTGCGCGCCATTCAGTCAGCGCACTAGTCAGCACGCTCGGTCGGCACGACCCCTCCCGGCGCTACACCTCTCGAATTGAACTGAGCAGGAACGTGGCACCTGTCGGGTCGTTGACCTGCGCAAAGGTGCCGAACTCGGTGTCCCACGGCTCACGCTGCACCGCCCCGCCGAGCTCGGAGACCCGTCGCGCCGCATCCGCCACGTCGGCGACGCCGAGATAGAGCAACCAGTGCGAGGGCACGCCGGGCGGCAGATAAGTGTCTGAATCGTAGATGCCACCGGTGAAGCCGTCGCTCGGACCGAATGTGCTGTAGCGGAATTCGTCGGTGTTGGAGAGCGGCGTGAGTTTCAAGCCGAAGACGTTTTCGTAGAACGGTACCGCAGCGTTCCAGTCGCGCGTGCTGAGCTCGATCCACACCGGTGTTCCGGCCTCCCCGAACCGGCCGAACCCGGTGTGCGCCGCCGACTGCCAGATTCCGAAGACGGCACCCGACGGGTCGGCGAGAATGGCCATTCGCCCTTGTTCGCCGACGGTCATGGGCGGGGCAAGCTCCTGCCCGCCTGCTTCGAGAGCGGCGGCGGTAGTGACGTCGGCATCCGCCGTCGAGAGATAGGTGGTCCAGGCGCTGCGCTGCGCCTCGGCGCCGGGCATAGCGCCCGCGAGACCGGCGACCTGGGCGTCGCCGTTCCAGAACGTGACGTAGTTGCCGTACTCCGGGCCCGACGTTGTCGCGGTCCAGCCGAAGAGTGCGGTGTAGAACGCCTGGGCGGATGCGGGATCGGTGGACATCAGGTCGACCCAACAGGGTTCGCCGAGGCGGGTCGTGTCGTGAGCAGGCATGCTCAGGCTCCTTTCGAGCGCGGCGTGCGGCAAGCCTACGTCTGGCCTCCGGCCCCGACAAGAGGAGCCGGATCTCTGGCTTGTGGCGCTGGCACGAAGAGCCGAATCTGGATGATTCAAACTTTTGACGGAAGCACGCGGACGTTCTACGGGGCTAACGTCGGCTGTGTGATGAACAAATCTTCTCTGTCCACCCGCTCTGGGGTGCCCCTCTGGCTGCGCGCGCTGATTCCCGTTGTACTGATTCTGATCTGGTTCGCGCTGTTCGGCGCCGGCGGAGCCTCATTCGGGCAGATCAGCGCGGTGTCGAAAAACGACCTGGTGCAGCAGCTGCCGGCCAGCGCCGATGCCACCCAGGTGCAGGCGTTGCAGAGTGAGTTCCGCGGCACTGAAACGATTCCGGCGGTGATCGTCTTTCAGCGAGATGGCGGGCTGACCGCGGCCGATCAAACGGCCGTTGACGCCCAGATCAACCGGATCGCGACTCTTCCCGGGGTGATGAAAGACGGGGTGTCCCCGGCGATTCTCTCGGAAGACGGCCAAGCGATCGAGGTTGTTGCCAGTCTGGACAGCAGTGTGAAACCGGCAACGACGGTTGAGGCGCTCCGGAGTTCGATCGCCGACAATCCGATCGATGGGGTCAGTGTCTACGTGACAGGGCCGGCCGGCCTCACCGCCGATCTGACCGGGGCGTTCGCCGGGATCGACGGCATCCTGCTGATCACCGCCCTCATCGCTGTGTTCATCATTCTGATCATCGTCTACCGGTCACCGCTGCTGCCTCTGATCGTGTTGGGCACGAGCCTTGCTGCACTCTGCGCGTCGGTGCTCGTTGTGGTCGCGCTCGCCAAAGCAGAGCTGCTTATTCTCACCGGGCAAACCCAGGGCATCCTCTTCATTCTGGTGATCGGTGCCGCCACCGACTACTCCTTGCTCTACGTGTCGAGATTTCGGGAGGCCTTGCGCGACAACGAACGTAAATGGGATGCGACCTGGGTGGCGCTTCGTGGGGCGTTCGAGCCGATTCTTGCTTCGGGTGGCACGGTGATCGTTGCCCTGCTCTGCCTGCTTTTCAGCGATCTCAACTCCAACAAGTCGCTGGGCCCCGTGGCGGCCATCGGCATCGCGTTCGCGGTGTTGGCGGCACTGACTCTGCTGCCCGCTCTGTTGCTCTGGGCGGGGCGCACCGCGTTCTGGCCGGTGCGCCCGAAACTCGGCACCCCGCATCCGGCCGTCTCAGGGCCGAACGCGAAGGGCATCTGGCCGAAAGTGGCCCGGCTCATCGACAAGCGTGCGCGCCTGGTCTGGATCTCCTGTACCGTTCTCTTGGCGATCGCCTGCCTGGGAGTGTTCCAGCTCAAGGCCGACGGTGTGCCGCAGAGCGCATTCGTCTTGGGACAGTCGGAGGCACGTGACGGCCAGGCTGTTCTCGGCGAACACTTTCCGGGCGGCTCGGGAGAACCCGCCGTCATTATCGCGCCGGAAGACTCGCTGCACGAGGTCGCTGACATCGTGCTCGGCACGCAGGGGGTTGCCTCACTCTCGGTGATATCGGCCGACTCGGTGTCGGGAACGCTGCCGGTGACGACAGCCGGTGTGCAGGCGTTTGGCCCTCCCGGCACTCCGCCGGGTGCCCCGACGGTGGTCGACGGTCGCGTGATGCTGCAGGCGACACTCGACGATGCGGGGGATTCGCCGGCCGCCGAACAGACGGTGCGGGGGCTGCGCACCGAGCTGACGGATGCCGACAGCAGCGTGCTCGTCGGAGGAACGACGGCCATCGCGATTGACACCAACGACACGGCCATTCATGACCGTGACCTGATCATCCCGATCATTCTCGTCGTCATCCTGCTCATCTTGATGCTTCTGCTGAGGTCGATTCTGGCTCCGATTCTACTGATCGGCACCGTCGTGCTCTCGTTCGGTGCGGCGCTCGGCGTCTCGGCGTGGGTGTTCGACGGAGTGTTCAACTTTCCGGGGGCAGACCCGTCGGTGCCGATGTTCGGCTTCGTCTTCTTGGTGGCTCTCGGGATCGACTACAACATCTTCTTGATGACGAGAGTGCGTGAGGAATCGATCGCTCACGGCACCCGGGAGGGGATTCTGCGCGGACTCGTCGCAACCGGAGGGGTGATCACCTCGGCCGGGATCGTGCTCGCGGCGACGTTTGCGGCGCTCGGAGTGCTTCCGATTCTGTTCCTCGCCCAGATCGCGTTCATCGTCGCTTTCGGGGTGCTGCTCGACACCTTCGTGGTGCGGTCGCTCCTCGTGCCGGCGCTGGCGCACGACATCGGCCCGAAGATCTGGTGGCCGTCGAAACTCGCGCGGCGGTAGGGCGGCCCGACCAACGAGAGGGTGTCGCGCAGATTCAGCTGTGGGCCGATGCACGCCGTGCGGAGGGATGCGGGTGGTCAGGGCTGGACATGATCGTGCGGTGGCACGAGGGTGAACGCACCCGTCAGTGTTCGTCGCTGCCGCCGCCGAGCTGAATCAGCCGGGACTCCTCCAGGTCGAGCATGTGCGCGGCGGCCTCGGTGATTCGCGAACTGTACGTACCGGTGGAGCGGGCATCGAGCAGGGCGTCACGTTCGGCCTGCAGAACCCGCAGGCGGAGCGCACGCCGTTGTTCGAGGGGGCCGACGCTGTCTGTCACTGTCAGTTCAGACACCGCCTCGCTGGCGAGCTGGCTGTCGTGCCGCACCTGCTCAATGACCTGGGGGTCGAAGGGCTTGCCGTTGTCCTGGCGAAGAGAGGGGTTGTCCAGTGTCGAAACGCCGAGCCCGCCGATCTCGGCGAGGAGACCGGCCAACTCGACCCGGTCGGCGTCGACGCTCGTGCCCACGATTCCCAGCCTCCGGATGAGCAGAGGAAGCGTGCTGCCCTGCAGGAGGAGCGAGGCGACAGCGACGGTGAACGCGATCAGGATGAGCTGCGGACGGTAGGGAATGCTGTGGGGTAGTGACTGCGCGGCGGCCAGCGTCACCACACCGCGCATCCCCGACCAGGCGAGCACCGCACCTCCTCGCCAGCCGAGTCCTTCTGAGCGGAGAAAATCAACGTCGGCTTGCCTACGCGTCAGAAATCGGCGCAACCGGCGAAGTCCGCGTTCGGACCGTTCGTCGACGACTTCCCAGGTGTCGATGGTCTTTCTGACGCCCTTCAGGCGCGCGTCGGTGCGCTCTGCCCGACGTTGATCATGCCGCAGAAGCGCAATCAGCGGGATGACGAAGAGTATTCGCACCACGATGAGAAGGCCAGTGGCGAGGAGGCCGAACAGCACGGCATGGTCGACACCGAGCTTGTCTTCGGTGACCTGCTCGATGAGTGGCTTCAGCTCGAGACCCATCAGCAGAAAGACGCCATTCTCGAGCACGAACTGCACGGTGCGCCAGTTGATGCGCTCGGTGATGCGGTCTTGGGCGGTGAAATACCGGGCGCTACGATGCCCGGTCACGAGGCCGGCGACGACGACAGCGAGCACCCCTGAGGCGTTGACGGCTTCAGCCGGGGCATACGCGAGAAACGGAACGGCGAACGAAATCGTGGTGTTGAGGATCGGGTTGTCGAGTTTTGATCGGAACCAGACCGTCAGATAGCCGACCACAAGCCCAACGACGATAGCCGCAGCGACCGCGAAGGCGAAGTCGCCGGCCACCTGCCAGAGTGAGACAGTGCCGGCCGTTGCGGCCAGGGCTGATCGAAGCAAGACCAGGGCCGTCGCATCATTGACGAGGCCCTCGCCTTCGAGCACCGTTACGAGGCGCGGAGGGAGCCCGAGACGTTTGCCGATGGATGTCGCGGCGACGGCATCCGTCGGGCTGATGACGGCACCGATCGCGATCGCGGCGGGGAGCGTGAGTTCGGGAAACAGCCACCAGAACAGCAGGCCGGACAGCAGCGCAGAGACGATGACGAGCAGCACAGACAGGCCGGTGATCGCTTTGATGTTGCGGCGGAAGTCGGTCAGGGGAACGGTGACGGCCGCCGAGTAGAGGATCGGCGGCAGCACGAGGGCAAGAATCAGCTCCGGCGGAACATCGACCGGCGGCAGGCCGGGAAGAAAGCTGCAGACGATCCCGACGACGACCAGAACGAGCGGGGCCGCAACCCCGAGCTTGCGGGCGAACGTCGAGACCAGAACGATGACGACGAGGCTGAAGAGACCGAGAAGCGCGTAGGACACGGGTCAACTCTAGGCGCAGGGAAGTGGTGCAGTTCGATCTCCCCGAGTCATGCGCCAACCGCCCATTCGACGGAGATTTTTGTGAATAGGGCCAAAAACGGTCCGATTTCGGCCCGATTCGGGGCTGAGGGAAAAAATCTCCGTCGAATGGGCGTTGCCACCAGGCCTCGACACATGAGTGTGGCCCGGTCGATGTCGACCGGGCCACACTCGTTCAGGCGCGACTAGAGCGTCAGCGCGCCCTTGATCAGATCTGCCTGCTCAGCCGCGTGACGCTTGGCCGAACCGGCTGCCGGTGAGGCAGAAGGCGCCCGCGAGAACAGGCGAACCGCGCGCGGGCCCAGCTTGTTGGTCTCGAGGTAGAAGAACGGCCAGGCACCCTGGTTCTCCGGCTCATCCTGCACCCAGGCGAGTTCGGCGTTGGGGTATTCGGCCGCAACCGCCTTCAGCTCGACCGCGGGAAGCGGGTAGAACTGCTCGAGACGCACCAGTGCGATCTCGGGGTTCGGGTTCTTCTCCAGCTCGTTGAGCAGGTCGTAGTAGAGCTTGCCCGCCATGAACAGAACGCGCTTGACCGCGCTCTTGTCAGTGATGCGCGCATCATCGATGACCGGCTCGAACTTGCCATTGGTGAACGCCGGGATGTCGCTGGTCGCGCCGCGCAGGCGCAACATCGCTTTCGGGGTGAAGACGACCAACGGGCGACGGGGGCGCATATAGGCCTGACGACGCAACAGGTGGAAGTACGACGCCGGGGTCGACGGCCGCGCAACGGTCATGTTGTTCTCGGCACAGAGCTGCAGGAATCGCTCGATTCGAGCCGACGAGTGGTCGGGACCCTGGCCTTCGTAGCCGTGCGGCAGCAGCAGCACGACGCTCGAGCGCTGGCCCCACTTCTGTTCGGCCGACGAGATGAACTCGTCGATGATGGTCTGCGCGCCGTTGGCGAAGTCGCCGAACTGGGCTTCCCAGAGCACGAGGGCGTCGGCGCGTTCGACCGAGTAGCCGTACTCGAAGCCCATGGCGGCGTACTCGCTGAGCAGCGAGTCGTAGATCCAGAATCGGGCCTGGTTATCGCTCAAATTGGCCAGCGGCAGCCATTCCTGGCCATTGACCCGGTCGTGCAGAACCGCGTGACGCTGCACGAACGTGCCGCGGCGGGCATCCTGACCGGCGAAACGTACAGGGGTGCCTTCGACGAGCAGCGAGCCCAGGGCGAGGAGCTCGCCGAACGCCCAGTCGATCTTGCCGCTGCGGCTCATCTCGAGGCGCTTGGCGAGCAGCTGCTGCAGCTTGGTGTGCACCGTGAAACCGGCCGGCTTGTTGTTGAACGCATCGCCGAT
Organism: Glaciibacter kafniensis; assembly: GCF_039538945.1. Classification (NCBI taxonomy): domain Bacteria; kingdom Bacillati; phylum Actinomycetota; class Actinomycetes; order Micrococcales; family Microbacteriaceae; genus Glaciibacter; species Glaciibacter kafniensis. Next base: position 40,514 of record NZ_BAABCN010000017.1, read on the forward strand.
CAGGGCGACGACGTTCTCGGGAACACCGGTGGACTCCGGTTCGCCGGCGGCGTCGTCTTGATCCTGGCTGATCGGGAGGCCCAGGCTGTTGGTCGCCGAACCGGTGATCACGGGGATCGACTCCGACTGGGCGGCGTGGGTCTCCATGAAGGCGCGCTCGAGGCGGTCCTGGAAGTCGCGGTGAGCGGCTTCGTACTCCTCAACGGTGATGTCACCACGACCGACGAGAGCCTCGGTGTACAGCTTGCGCACCGACCGCTTGGCTTCGATCAGGTTGTACATCAACGGCTGCGTCATCGAGGGGTCGTCGCCCTCGTTGTGCCCGCGTCGGCGGTAGCAGACGAGGTCGATCACGACGTCGCGCTTGAATTCCTGGCGGTACGCGAAGGCGAGTTCTGCGACCCGCACCACGGCTTCAGGGTCATCCCCGTTGACGTGGAAGATGGGCGCCTGAATGGTCTTGGCGACATCAGTGGCGTAGATCGAGCTGCGGCCTTCGCCGGGAGGGGTGGTGAACCCGACCTGGTTGTTGACCACGATGTGGATGGTGCCGCCCGTGCGGTAGCCGCGGAGCTGCGACATTTGCAGGGTTTCAACGACGATGCCCTGGCCGGCCATTGCCGCGTCGCCGTGGATGAGGATGGGCAGCGTCGAGAAGGTGCCGATGGGCTTGCGGTCTTGCTTGGCCCGCACGATGCCTTCGAGCACACCGTCGGCGGCTTCGAGATGCGAGGGGTTGGCAGCCAGGTAGACCGGGATCTCTTCACCGTTGGCGCCGCGGAAGGTGCCCTCTGTACCGAGGTGGTACTTGACGTCGCCTGAGCCCTGAACGGTGCGCGGGTCTTGTGTGCCTTCGAACTCACGGAAGATGTGACCGTAGGTCTTGCCGGCGATGTTGGTGAGCACGTTGAGACGACCGCGGTGCGCCATGCCGATGGCGACCTCATCGAGGCGCTGTTCGGCGGCACCCTGAAGAATCGAGTCGAGCAGGGCGATGGTTGACTCGCCGCCCTCGAGGCTGAACCGCTTCTGGCCGACGTACTTGGTCTGCAAGAACGTCTCGAATGCCTCGGCCTCGTTGAGCTTGCCGAGAATGCGCATCTGCTCGTCGTGAGTGGGCTTCTCGTAAGCCTTCTCGATCTTCTCCTGCACCCACTTGCGCTGGATCGGGTCTTGGATGTGCATGTACTCGATGCCCGTCGTGCGGCAGTACGAGTCGCGCAGCACGCCGAGGATCTCGCGCAGCGGCATCCGTCGACGGTCACCGAAGTTGCCGGTCACGAACTCACGGTCGAGGTCCCAGAAGGTGAGACCGTGGCTCGCAATGTCGAGGTCGGGGTGCGAACGCTGCACGTATTCGAGCGGGTCGATGTCGGCCATCAGGTGGCCGCGCACGCGGTAGGCGTTGATGAGTTCCTGCACACGGGCCGTCTTGTCGACGGCGCTGGCGAGGTCGACGCTGATGTCGGGTGCCCAGTGGATCGGGTCATACGGGATGCGCATCGCCGCGAAGATGTCTTCGTAGAAGTTGTGCTGACCGATCAGAAGCTCGTGAACGATCTTGAGGAACTCGCCGGAGCCGGCACCCTGAATGACGCGGTGGTCATAGGTGCTGGTCAGCGTGATGGTCTTCGAGATGGCCAGGCTGGTCAGCGTCTTGAGGCTGGCTCCCTGGAATTCGGCCGGGTAGTCGAGGGCGCCGGCGCCGATGATGCAGCCCTGGCCCTTCATCAGACGCGGGACCGAGTGCACGGTGCCGATGCCGCCGGGGTTGGTCAGCGACATGGTGGCGCCGGAGAAGTCATCGGCGGTCAGCTTGTTCTTGCGGGCACGGGCGACGAGGTCTTCGTAGGCGGTGAGGTACTCACCGAAGGTCATCGTGTCGGCGCGCTTGATCGACGGCACCATCAGGGCGCGGCTGCCGTCGGGCTTCGGGATGTCGATGGCGAGACCCATGCCGACGTGTGCAGGGGCGATCACCGACGGCTTGCCGTCGACCTCGTCGTAGTAGACGTTCTGGCTCGGGAACATCTTGAGGGCACGAATCAACGCCCAGCCGATGAGGTGGGTGAACGACACCTTGCCACCACGGGCACGCTTCATGTGGTTGTTGATGACGATGCGGTTGTCGATCAGAAGCTTCGCCGGAATGGTGCGCACGCTCGTGGCGGTGGGCACGGTGAGGCTGACAGCCATGTTCGTGGCCAGCGACTTCGATGCACCGCGCAGAGGGGTGACGACGTCGACGACCGCTGGGGTGTCGGTGGTGACCGGCACGATCTTCTGCGGGCTCGTGATCGGAGCGTCGGCAGGAACCGGCTCTGGCTTCGGCGCGACAGACGTCGTGCGTGCGGCAGGCTGGCTGCCGATCACGGTGATCGGCGCGGTGACCGGCGCAGCGGTGGGCGCGGCGGCGGCAGGAACTGCAGGCGCAGCATCCGGTGCCGTGGCGGCCGGGCCGCTTGCGTGCTGGCCGTTCGCGGTCTGGTGGTAGCTCTCGAGAACCGGCCACCATGATTGGTCTACCGAGTTCTTATCAACGAGATACCTCTCGTACAGCTCATCAACGAGCCACTCATTCGCTCCGAATTCGCCCGACGTCGTTTCGTCGGATCCTCCACCGGTCAACTGGCTTGGCACAGCCCGATCGCCCACTCTCTCCGTTGATTCTGGATGCACCAGGCGACAAAGAATCGCCGGTTCAGTTTGCCCTTCAAGCCTAATCCAATACCAAGCTGCTGCGTTCACCGACGCGGCGCGCTAGCGTGGTTCGCATGAGGTTCTACGAAGCCGTGCCCAATCATGACCTGACTTACTCAGATGTGTTTCTCGTGCCGAGTCAGTCAGCCGTGACCAGCCGACTCGACGTCTCACTCGCCCCGGGAGACGGAACCGGCACCACCCTTCCGATCGTCTCAGCAAACATGAACTCGGTCACCGGCCCGCGTCTCGCCGCAGCTTTGGCCCGCCGCGGTGGGCTCGGCGTGTTGCCACAAGACATGCACCTACAGGATTTGGATGCAGCGATTCGCTGGGTCAAGGACCAGTCGCCGCGTTTCGACACCCCGTTTCACTTCGGGCCGGACGACACCGTTCAGGATGCGCTCCGTCAGGTTCCGCCCGTCGACGGGCAGGGCCTGGTCATCCGCGACTCACAGGGCGAGTACCTCGGCTGCATTGTCGCGTCCCGTCTGGCAAGCGCGCTTCCCGACGCCAAACTCGGCGACCTGATTCACGGCACCCTCGCCTCGATCGACGCCGACGATGTCGATGGACCACGCCGCGCCTTCGATCTGATGACCGAGGCCGACCTCGACTTCATGCCCGTGATGCACCACGGCGCGGTCATCGGAACGCTGAGCCGCAAGAGCGCGCTGCGCTCGACCCTGTACGAGAGCGCGGTCGACACGTCTGGTCGGTTGAAGGTGGCCGCAGCGGTCGGAATCAACGGCGATGTGGCGGCGAAGGCGAAGGCTTTGGCCGTTGCCGGCGTCGACGTGCTCGTTCTCGACACGGCGCACGGGCACCAGCAGGGCATGCTCAGGGCACTCAGCATCGTCGCCGACCTCGGGCTCGGCCTGCCGATTGTGGCGGGAAACGTGGTCACCGCCGACGCGGTCGCCGATCTCGTCGGCGCAGGTGCGAACATCCTGAAAGTGGGTGTCGGGCCGGGCGCCATGTGCACAACGCGCATGATGACCGCCGTTGGGCGACCACAATTCTCGGCGGTTCTCGAAACAGCAGCTGCTGCTCGCGACGCCGGGGCGCACGTCTGGGCCGATGGCGGGGTGCGCTACCCACGCGACGTCGCCCTCGCGCTTGCGGCAGGGGCATCCGCCGTCATGATCGGCTCCTGGTTCGCCGGAACGATCGAGGCTCCCGGCACACTCAACACCGATTCCCAGGGTGCGCTCTACAAAGAGAGCTGGGGGATGGCGTCGACGAAGGCGGTGCGCGACAGGTTCGATCGGCTCGACGCCTACGAACTCGCCCGCAAGACGCTGTTCGCTGAGGGGATTTCAAGCTCGAAGATCTACCTCGACCCGCTGCGGCCGTCGGTCGAAGACCTGCTCGACATGATCACCTCCGGTGTGCGCAGCTCCTTCACCTATGCAGGGGCGAGCACACTGACCGAGTTTCATGAGCGGGCGCTGGTCGGCATTCAATCGGCTGCGGGCTACGAAGAAGGCAAGGCGCTGCCCGTCTCCTGGTAGCGACGTGCAGCAACAGCCCCGAACCGGTCGATATACTTGGCGCACAATGGATGACCCTCCCTCTGCCAGTTCCCCCAGTCATAAACCTTCGCCCGTGAGCTGCGGCGGTGAGTGCATTGTTTGAGTGGATTCTGCTCGGCATCGGCCTCATCCTGACCGTGGGCACGGGCCTTTTTGTCGCCAGCGAGTTTGCGCTGGTCAACCTCGATCGAACAGACCTCGAGGCGCGTCAGGCACGCGGTGAGAGCCGATTGGCGATGACCATCGCCGCGCTCAAGATCACCTCGACCCACTTGTCGAGCGCGCAACTCGGCATCACTCTGACGACGCTGCTCGCGGGTTACACGATGGAGCCGGCGCTCAGCGGGTTGCTTACCCCGCCGCTGACGGCCCTCGGCCTGCCGGAAGTGGTGATTCCGGGAACCGCGACGGTGCTCGCCGTGGTGATCGCGACCCTCGTCTCGATGATCATCGGTGAGCTGGTGCCGAAGAACTTCGCATTGGCCCTGCCCATCCAGACCGCGAAGCTGGTCGTTCCGTTTCAGACCGCGTTCACGACCGTTTTCAAGCCTGTCGTGTTCGTGCTGAACGGCAGCGCGAACGGCATCCTGCGATCGATGGGCATCGAACCGAAAGAAGAGCTCTCCGGTGCACGCACGGCTGAGGAGTTGTCGTCGCTGGTTCGCCGCTCGGCCAGCGCAGGACTGTTGGAGAAAGACACTGCGACGCTGCTGCACCGCACCCTGCAGTTCTCCGGGCACACCGCATCCGATGTGATGACCCCGCGCCCCCGGGTCGCCAGCATCAATCGCACCGCGTCGGCCCAAGCCGTGATTGACCTGACCAGGCAGACCGGCTACTCCCGGTTTCCGGTCATCGACGAAAGCGTCGACGACGTGGTCGGCATCGTGCACATCAAGCAGGCTGTCGCCGTGCCGCGGCATCGCCGAGCGGATGTCCCGGTGTCTGCCCTGCAATCTGAGGCAATTCGCGTGCCAGAGACCATGAAACTCGACAGCCTGCTCGGGGAGCTCAAAGGCCGCGGCTACCAGATGGCCGTCGTCGTCGACGAATACGGAGGAACCGCCGGCGTCGCGACCCTCGAAGACCTGGTCGAAGAGCTGGTCGGTGAGGTTGCCGATGAGCACGACCGCACCCGTGCCGGTGTGGTGCGCTCGCAAGACTCGCTCACCTTTCCCGGTCTGCTCCGCCCCGACGAGGTGCTCGAACGCGCCGGATTCGTGGTTCCTGACGACGGGCCCTACGAGACAGTCGCTGGTTTTGTGATGAGTGAACTCGGCCGGCTTCCGGTCGTTGGCGACGTAGTCGACATCGACGCGGGGACGATGCGCGTCGAACGTCTGGACGGGCGCCGCATCGACAGACTGCGCTTCACCCCTGCTCCCGAACCGGAGCCGGAAGAAGCCGTGAAGAATACAACGAAGAACGCCGTGAAAAACTCCGTGAAGAATTCCGCGAAAAGTGATGCGGAGGCGAAGCGATGAGCGACTGGGCCGGAATAGCCTGGCTGGTGGTGCTGCTTGCCGGCAACGCCTTCTTCGTCGGTGCCGAATTCGCGGTGATCTCCGCGCGGCGCTCGCAGATCGAACCACTCGCCGAGGCGGGCAAACGCAGCGCGAAGACCGCGCTCTGGGCGATGGAGCATGCAACTCTGATGCTGGCGACGGCACAGCTCGGCATCACCGTCTGTTCTCTGCTGATCCTGAACGTGTCAGAGCCGGCCATCCACCACTTGCTGGAGATTCCACTTGGCCTGACCGGACTGTCTGAAGAGGCGATCGGCACCATCGGTTTCACCATCACCCTGCTGCTGGTCACCTACCTGCACGTCGTGTTCGGCGAGATGGTGCCGAAGAACCTCTCATTCTCGGTGCCCGACCGGGCCGTGCTCTTGCTCGCGCCGCCACTGGTCTTCATTGCTCGCGTGTTCAAGCCGGTGATCTACATGCTGAACGCCTGCGCGAATGCGGTGCTGCGCCTGTTCGGCGTCGAGCCGAAGGATGAGGCGACGAGCACGTTCACGCTCGATGAGGTGGCCAATATCGTCAGCCAGTCGACCCGCGAGGGCGTGCTCAGCGATGGAACCGGTGCGTTGAACGCCGCGTTCGAGTTCACGACACTCAAGGTGAAGGATGTCGCGGTTCACATCGACAAACTGATCGGCCTCCCGGCAACGGCAACCCCTGCCGATGTCGAGCGCGCTGTGGCCAAGTACGGGTTCTCGCGCTATGTCGTGGTCAACCCGGCCGGGGAACCGACCGGATACGTGCACCTGAAAGATGTGCTCGACCTGGATGCAGAGACCGACGAAGACGGGGAATCCGGCGGGTACTTTGCGCCGATCCCGGCCAAACTCATCCGTCAGCTGGTCTCGATCTTCGAGAACACCGACCTGGAAGACGCCCTGGCGACGATGCGTGGTTCCGGCGCTCACCTCGCGCGCTCGTTCACCGCTGAGGGCGAAACGACGGGTGTGCTCTTCTTGGAGGACATCATCGAGGAGCTCGTCGGCGAGGTTCAGGATGCGACGCGTCGCGACTGAACCAACGCCTCGCTGAGCTCGCGCGCTGGTCTCGCTGAGGGCCGTTGACGTCTCGCGCTGGGCTCGAACCGTGACCGGTACGAGCCCAGTGAAGGGGCCTCGCGAGCTCGCTGACCCGGGCGTACGCTGGCCGCGGGGCGAGAAGAAGGGCATGCTCATGTTGCAGAAATTGGAATCGATGGCCGTGCTTCCGGCCAAGGATTTGGCGCGGGCGCGGGCGTTCTATCAAGACACATTGGGGTTCGAAGCCGAGGAGATGCCTGGCGGGGACGGGGTGTTGTATCGCACCGGCGGCGGGACATCGTTCCTGCTCTACGAAACCGACAATGCCGGATCGGCGAAGAACACCCAGTTGAGTTGGTTGTCGGAGGACCTCGACGCGGAAGTCGCCGATCTGCGGGGGCGCGGAGTCGTCTTCGCCGAGTACGACTTTCCGGGCCTGAAGACAGAGAACGGCATCGCCACGACGGAGGGGATGCGAACCGCCTGGTTTCTCGACACCGAAGGCAACATCCTCGCCGTGAGCGAGCGCACTGCGTAGCGATGACTCCCATTCGGGTTGTCTGACGCTGACTCGACACCTGGGTCGTCATGCGACGGAGCACGCAGCTAGAGCGTCGCCTCCGCGGTGCGATGTGGTCGGGTAGAGCGCGAGCGGGCGTGGGGGTGAGACCGTGCCCAGAGGTCTCGCCTGCTCGCGGGCCCGGGCGTACGCTGGCCGCGGGGCAAGCAGAAAGACGGAGTCATGTTGAATTCATGCGAAGCAATGGCTGTGCTTCCAGCTAAGGATCTGAAGCGTGCGCGGGAGTTTTATCGGGACGTGCTCGGGCTCGAACCTGCAGAAGAGAACGAGGCGGGCCTGACTTACCGCACGACGGCCGGCAGCGGGTTCTTCCTCTACGAAACCGACAATGCGGGATCGGCGAAGAACACCCAAGTATCGTGGACCACCGACAATCTCGAAAAGGAAATGGCCGAGCTTCGAGGGCGCGGCGTCGTCTTCGCCGATTTCGATTTTCCCGGTCTGAAGACGGAGAACGGAATTGCAGAGCTGGGCGGGGAACGCACCGCGTGGTTCACCGACAGCGAGGGCAACATCCACGCACTCGGGCAACGCGCGTAGTCGCTGCACGTGCAGTCAGAGCAGGCGCCTCGTCAGAGCGCTGAAATCTAGTCACGCCACTGCGCACGCAGGTACTGCGGCGGCCAGTAGTCGAGGCTGACTCCGAGTTCGTGCGCCGCGCGCAGCGGAAAGTGCGGATCCCGGAGCAGTTCCCGACCGAGCAAAACGGCGTCAGCCTGCCCGGACGCCACGATCGCCTCCGCTTGGGAGGGAGTCGTGATGAGGCCGACCGCGCTCACCGGAAGCTCAGTGCGGGTCTTCACGAACTCGGCCAACGGAACCTGATAGCCGGGTCCCAGTGGAATCGTCACCCCCGTCACGTTTCCGCCCGAGGAGATATCGAAGAAATCGGCGCCCCGTTCGGCCGCCCAGCGGGCGACGGTGACAGTCTGCTGCTCATCCCAGCCGCCCGGCGCGTAGTCGGTCGCCGAGAACCGCACGAAGATCGGAATGCCTTCGCCGACGGCATCCCTGATCGCACTGATCACCTCGAGCAGCAGCCGCGCCCGGTTCTCGAGAGAGCCGCCATAGGTATCGTCGCGCTGGTTGCTCAGCGGCGACAGAAACTGATGGAGCAGGTAGCCGTGGGCCGCATGAATCTCAACGAGGTCGAAGCCAGCGGCAACCGCACGCACTGCCGCGGCGGCGAAGTCGGCAATGACCGAGCGGATGCCGGCCTGGTCGAGGGCGATCGGTGGCTCGTACCCCGGGAAGGGAAGGGCGGAGGCTGACACGGTCTGCCAGCCGCCCTCTGCGGCAGGAACGGTGCCGTGCACGTCGTGGCCCCAGGCCGGCCAGGTCGAGGCCTTGCGCCCGGCGTGTGCGAGCTGGATGCCGGCGTGTGCGCCCTGCGAGTGGATGAAAGTCACGACGCGACGCCAGGCCGCTGCCTGCTCGTCGTTCCAGATTCCGGTGTCGACGCGGGAGATGCGGGCTTCCGGACTGACCGCGCTCGCCTCGGCGATGACGAGTCCCGCCCCGCCGGTCGCCAATCCGCCGAGGTGCACAAGGTGCCAATCGCCCGGAACGCCGTCGGCCGCCTCGATCGAGTACTGGCACATCGGTGCGACCCACACCCGGTTGCGAAAGGTAAGCCCGCGCACGGTCAAGGGGGTGAAGAGCGCAGAAGTGGGCGACATCGGAGACCTTTCGTAGACGAAACAACCTATCGTGAGTGAATGACGATTGCCGGGAACTGGCTCGATTGGACCGCAGAGCGAGCGCGCGACTGGATTGCCGTGCCCCTGGCCTCCGACGATAAGTACTCACGCGGTGTGCTCGGGATGATCACCGGCTCACGTGAGTACCCGGGAGCCGCGGTGCTCGGTGTCGAAGCAGCGGTGCGCACGGGGGTCGGGATGGTGCGCTACCGCGGACCGGAGCGTGCAGAGAACCTCGTGCTGGCCCGTCGCCCGGAGATCGTGAGGGGCGCCGGACGCGTGCAGGCCTGGCTGACGGGGTCGGGAATGGATGCCGGCACACGCTCGACTGAGACGACGGCGATGGTTGCCGCGGCGCTCGCCGAGGGGCTGCCGAGCGTCGTCGATGCAGGATGCCTCGACCTCGTGGTGGGCGGCGCACCGATCGTGATCACCCCGCATTTTCGTGAACTCTCGGCGCTGCTCAGCCGGCACGGCATCGAGGCGACACCCCAGCAACTTCAGCAGGCGCCGGGGGAGTGGGCGGTTCGTGCGGCGGCGACGCTGCAGGTGACGGTGCTGCTGAAAGGAAGCGTGACCCACATTGCGTCCCCGGCCGGAATGCAGATTCGGGTGTCGGGGAGTACCCCGTGGCTGGCGACGGCCGGGACCGGCGACGTGCTGGGCGGCATCCTCGGAGCTCTGGTCGCCACTCACGCTGAGCAGGCACAGAACGACCAGAACGCACTGGCGGAGTTGGCCGCGACGGCGTCGCTGCTGCACGCGCAGGCTGCGCTGCGGGCGTCGGCCGGGGGACCGATCGCGGCACTCGATGTCGCGGAGGCGCTGCCCGCAACGATCGCTGCCTTGTTGGGCGGCACGCCCGGTCGGTGATTGAGGAGCAGCCGACGGAGGAGGCCGCGTCTATGAGGTATATGGGCCGTCTCGTTGGTCGAGGAGCACGCGACGCAGGAGCGCGCGTCTCGAGACCCGGCGCGCCGATCTCTTGACGCTGGTTGCGTTCGAAGCTCGGCTTACGGGGTCTCTGTAACGATCGCTAGCCTGTCTGGTTGACAGCTGGCAGGCTGGTGCTCATGCACAAGGTGGAAGGTGACTCCCGAGGTCGCTGACCGTTCTTGTCGACCACCGGAACGCCGTCGCGTCGGTCGAAAACCGTGACGCCCGATGAGTTCAGTGGGCGTGGCGGTTGTCAACCCGCGTGGTGCAATCGGGCTCGGCGTCCGACCCGCGCGGTGGCATTCGACCCGCGTGGCGGATGTACGGCAGGGACGTTGATGGGCGGACTGCGAATTGCGCGCGTTGGGCGCCGCTGCGCGCATTGGCGCCGACCCGCGTGGCGGCACCGGACCCGCGCAGCGGATGCGGTCTGTCTGACGGAGGTTCGCTGCCTCAACCAGCTACATCGCACGGTCAACTTTTAGGAAACTCGACGCCCACGCGGCTTGGCATCACCCAGAGAAGGGTCGGGACGGCCGCAGGCGAGCCGATGTTCACACGCAACCCAAGTTCAAGGGTCGGCTCGCGAGATCTCGAGCTTCGGGGCCGCTGTGCGGCATTGTGGTGGACGAATTTGACCATTTCGGTGGTCGAGGAGGCCGCCCGCGGCCGTCTCGAGACCCCGTGAGCCGATGTTCACACGCAACCCAAGTTCAAGGATTGGCTCGCGAGATCTCGAGACGCGTGCTCGCACGCTCGCGCGCTCCTCGATCAACGAAACGGTCATATACCTCATAGACGCGTGCTCGCACGCGCGCTCCTCGATCAACGAGGAGGTTCTAGCGCGGGATGCGCGCCAGGAACTCGCGCGTGCGCTCCTCCTGCGGGTTCTCAAACACCGCGGCGGGCTCCCCGATCTCCAGCACCCGACCGTGATGCAGGAACGCAACGCGGTCGGCGACATCCCGGGCGAAGCTCATCTCGTGGGTCGCCATCACGATCGTGGTTCCGGTCTGCTTGAGCTGACGCACGAGATCGAGCACCTCGCCGACGAGCTCGGGGTCGAGCGCGCTCGTGACCTCGTCGAGCAGCAAGAGTTCTGGCTCGGTGGCGATGGCCCGCACGATGGCGGTGCGCTGCTGCTGGCCGCCGGAAAGCCGGTCAGGAAAGTCGCGCGCCTTGTCGGCCAGGCCGATCTGGTCGAGCAGCTCGAGGCCGCGCTTCTCTGCGACGGCACGGGATTGCTTGTGCACGGTGCGGCTGGCGAGCGTCACGTTGTCGAGCACGGAGAGGTGCGGAAACAGGTTGTAGTGCTGAAAGACCACGCCGATGCGGGAGCGAACGGCGTCGACCGGGGTGCGCGGGTCGCTGATGTCGTGTTCGTTCAACCAGATTTGGCCGTCGTCGACCTGCTCGAGCAGATTGATCACGCGCAGCAGTGTCGACTTGCCCGATCCGCTCGCGCCGATCAGGGCGAGCACCTCGTGCTTGTGCACGTCGAGGGTGATGCCGTCGAGCACGGTGTTCTGGCCGAACGACTTGCGGACGCCGTCGAGGCGCAGCACCGGAGTGGTCGTGGCCGGGGTCGTCGCGTTGAGTGCGCTCATACGAGGCTTCCGATCTGCTCGCGCCGGCGCATCCGCGCAGTAATCCAGTCGGTCAGTCGGATCATCGGCAGCGCGAGAAGCACGAAGAGCAGCCCGGCGAGCACGTAGGGGGTGAAGTTGAAGCTGGCGGCGGTTTCGATCTGTGCGGCCCGCACCGCGTCGACGGCGCCGAGCACCGAGATGAGCCCGACGTCTTTCTGCATGGCAACGAAGTCGTTCATCAGGGCAGGGGTCACCTTGCGCAACGCCTGCGGCAGCACCACCCTGCGCAGGGTCTGGCCGTGGCTGAGGCCGAGCGATCGGGCGGCGAGCACCTGAGACGGGTGCACCGCCTCGATGCCGGCCCGCCAGACCTCTGAGACGTACGCCGAGTAGGTGAGGATGAGAGCGACGGTGCCCCAGAACGCCACCGGCATCCGGGGGAAAATGTCGAGGCCCGGCAGGCCGAAACCGACCAGGTAGAGCACGATGAGCAGAGGCACGCCGCGGAACAGATCGGTGTAGCCTGCGGCGAGGGCACGCAGCGGAAAGAAGACCGGGCCGCGAAGCGTGCGAAGGGTGGCGAGGATCAGGCTGAAGATCAGCACTCCGAGCGCCGCAAAAATCAGCACCTGGATGTTGAGCAACAGACCCTCGAATACCCTTGGCCACGCTTTGATCGCGACGGCGGGGTCGAAGAAACTCTTTCGTACCGCGGCCCAGCCCGGCGTGTTCACGACGAACAACCACACCAGCGCCGCGAATACGAGGGTGCTGACGACGCTGATCAGCACCGCCCGCCCGGTTTGGCGTTGGCGGAAGGCGCGGCGGCCCAGCTCGTTCTCGCTGGGAGGCGGTGAGGTGGAGAGCGGTGCGGTGGGCAACGGGTCGCCGGAGCGACTCCGGCCGAGTGTGGTGGTCACGCCCTCGAACTACTTGAGTACTGGAGCGTCTGCGTTGCCGGCCAGCCAGGTCGCGGCCAGCTCGTCGAGCGTGCCATCGGCCCGCAACGCGTCGACGGCAGCGGTTACCGCCGGCGTGAGCGAGCTGTCCTTCGCCAGGACCAGCCCGAACTTGTCGCCACCGGCACCCGACTCCGGGAGCTGGCCGATGATCGTACCGCCGTCGAGCTCGACTCCGGTCAGGTAGAAGGCGGTCGGCAGGTCGACGACGATGGCGTCGACGGCCCCGCTCTGCAGGGCCAGCTTGGCATCGTCGTTGGTGTTGAAGACCTGCACGCCCGCAGTCGGAGCAATCAGCTTTTCGGCATCGGTGAAGCTGGTCGTGCCGGTCTGCGCGCCAACGAGCAGACCCTTCAAATCGGCGATGGAGGTCGCGGACGCTGCGGCCGAGGCATCGGTGGTGATGACGACCTGGGTGGTCTCGTAGTACGGCGAGGAGAAGTCGACGGCGGCCGCGCGCTCCGGGGTGATCGAGAACTGCTGCAGATTGAAGTCGAAGTCCTTCGGCCCTGGAGCGATGGCCTGATCGAACGTGCTGCTGACCCAGACGACGTCGGAGTTGGTGAAGCCCAGCTTGTCGGCGACCGCATAGGCGACGGCGGATTCGAACCCCTCGCCCGATTCGGGCTCGCCGATCACCCAGGGGAAGTAGGCCGGATCGCCGGTGGCGATCGTCAGCTTGCCCTCGGTCACATACCCGGCACCCGTGCCGGACGTCGATTCTGCGCTCGTCTCCGCTCCGGAGGTCGCGCCACAGGCGCTGAGTGCGAACACGGTTGCGGCGGCGGCAGCGACCGCGAGGCCGCGGGTGAAGGTGCGACGACGGGGCATGAGGTCTCCTCGGTGATGCGAACGTTTCATCCAGCATGGCGGAGCAGCCGATTCGCTGCTGGTGCGCGTCGAAATGTGACGAGGAGGGGGCGCGGCTCATGTTGCGTCCGACAATGTGGGAAAGTGAACCGTGCAGCAACTTGAGACTTCGCCCGTCGCGGCATCCGCTGGGTGGATGACCCGTCGCTCACTGCTCTGGACCGGATTCGCACTCGTGCACGGCTGGCTGATCTGGCTCTGCCTGAGCGCCGTCGGCTGGCCGCTCGGCGATGTCGAGGGCGTCTACCGACCGTGGGCCGAACTGAGTGTGTCTGGCGACGCGATTGTCGGCATCGATACCCCGTTTGTCTACCCGATCATCGCGCTGGTGCCGATGGTTCTCGCCCTGGCATTCGGTTCTGCCGCCTACGCACTCGTCTGGCTCGGTCTGGTCACGGTGCTTGACGCCGTGGCATTCGCCGTTCTGCTCGGGATGGGCCGGGCGCCGACGCGACGTCTCGCCGGGACCGCCTGGTGGTGGCTCGCCTTCCTGCTGTTGCTCGGGCCGATCGCCCTGGCTCGGATCGACTCCATCACGGTTCCACTCGTCATCATCGCCCTGCTCTGGCTGCGCACCCGACCGTTCTGGGGAGTCGTGTTGCTCACCGTCGCCACCTGGGTGAAGGTGTGGCCGGCTGCGGCGCTCGCCGCGCTGGTCGTGGTGTCCCCGCGGCGCTGGCGCATCACGCTGATCGCCGGAGTCACGAGCGCCGTGATCGTGGTGATCGCGCTCATCCTGGGCAGCGGCCTCAACGTCGTCAGCTTCGTCGGCCAGCAGACCGGGCGCGGTATTCAAATCGAGTCCCCGGTCGGCACCATCTGGATGTGGCTGGCCGCGCTCGGCGTGCCAGGCTCTACCGTCTACTACGACTTCGACATTCTCACCTTTCAGGTCGTTGGCCCTGGCACGGATCTGGCCGCGCTTCTGATGACTCCGCTGCTGGTGCTCGCGGTCGGGGTGGTGCTTCTGCTCGGGGTGCGGGCTCAGCGTCGGGGGGCAGCGATCGAGACACTGCTGCCGCCGTTGGTGCTCGCGCTGGTGCTGACCATGATCACGATCAACAAAGTGGGGTCACCGCAGTTCATCAGCTGGATCGCGGCGCCGCTCATTCTGGGAATCGCGGTGGGGGGTGCGCGCTGGTCGACCCCGGCGATTCTGGGATTGGTGCTTGCCGCGCTCACCCAGCTCATCTACCCCTACTTCTATGACGGGTTGCTCGTGCCGACGGTGGCCATGGTGCTGGTGCTGACCCTTCGCAACGTGCTCGAGTTCGTGCTGCTCGGCTGGGCGCTCTGGGCCCTCGCGACCGCGCACATCCGGCGCGACGGTTCGGGTGGCACCCAGCTGCCTGGCGCACACTTTTCACCAGAACTCGTGAAGGAGTAAACAATGCTTGTCGCTTTTTCGGTCGCGCCCTCCGGCGCCGGCAATGAGGATGCCTCTGTGCACGACGCGGTTGCCGCCGCGGTGAAGATCGTGCGGGAGTCCGGTCTGCCGAACCACACCGATTCAATGTTCACGACCCTCGAAGGCGAGTGGGATGAGGTGTTCGCGGTGATCAAGGCCGCGACAGAAGCCGTCGGTGCGTTCGGCCCGCGGGTGTCCCTCGTGCTGAAGGCCGACATCCGCCCCGGTCACACCGGGGAGCTCACCGGAAAGGTCGAGCGCCTCGAGAAGGCGATCGACGAGGCGTAGGCGGCTGTGACGGCAGCGGCTGGGCCGGCGTCGAGAGCGCCTCAAATGGCGCGAGCGTGACGATGCCGGCGACCGCGTGCGCGAGGTCCGCGTCGTCGGTGATGAAGGCATCCGCCTGCAGCTGGGCGATTGCGACGTACTCGGCACGCGCCGTGTCTTCCCAGTCGTGCTCTGCCGCGATTCGCCAGGCGACGGCCCGCGAGACGCGATCACCGAGCAGACGGATGCGCATCGTGGTGATGCCGTCGAGGAGTGCGAGGGCGTCATGGTCGTTCAGCTCGCCCCGGCGAACCGATCGGTAGAGCACGGAGAGCGCCTCCGAACGCAACCGATGAGGGGCGACGAGCTGGTGTTCGTCTGACACCGTGATTCGTTCGCGCACCAGACGGATGGCCGTGGCGGCATCGATCGCGTATCGAGTCATGGGCACAGTATGCGCCGCACTGACGACATCCGCCCGGGGCGCGCCCGAGGAATGGGCGGCGCTGACCAGGCCTTAGGCTGGAATGATGCACCCCTCTTCTGACGGGCCGACGTTGTTGTCGCCGGCCCGAATTCGTCTTGCCCTCGTGGCGCTTGCGCTCGGTGGCTTCGGCATCGGAACGACCGAGTTCGTTGCCATGGGACTGCTGCCGAACCTGGCCGCCGATCTGCTGCCGAACCTGGCCGCCGTCTCACCGGATGCCGCGAATGCGCAGGCCGGCTGGCTGATCACCGCGTATGCGCTCGGGGTCGTCGTCGGTGCGCCGACGATCGCGGCAGCGGCGGCTCGGTGGCCGCGCAAACAACTGCTGCTGGTGTTGCTGACCGCCTTCACTCTCGGAACCATCGCCTCGGCGCTGCTGCCGAGCTTCGGCCTGGTTCTCGTGGCCCGATTCGTGGCAGCCCTGCCACACGGCGCTTATTTCGGAATCGCGTCGCTCGTGGCCGCCGACCTGATGGGGCCGGGCAAGCGCGCCCGCGGTGTCGCATTCGTGTTGGGAGGGTTGACCATCGCCAATGTGATCGGCGTGCCGGCGATCACCTGGCTCGGTCAGCACTCCGGCTGGCGCATCGCCTACCTGGCGGTTGCAGTGATTTTCGTGCTCACCTTTCTCGCCGTCGCCCTCTTCGTTCCCCTGCAGCCGGGCAACCCGCAGGCCACCATGCGCAACGAGCTGCGCGCGTTCGGGCGCCTGCAGGTGTGGTTTGCCCTCGGCATCGGGGCCATCGGGTTCGGTGGGCTTTTCGCGGTGTACACCTACGTGGCCCCCCTGGTCACCGAGATCACCGGGATGCCGGCGAGCACGGTTCCGCTCGTTCTCATGGTCGTCGGCCTGGGAATGGTCGTCGGCAACTTTGTCGGTGGGGTACTTGCCGACAAGAGTGTGCGCCGCACGATCTACGGGTTCTTCCTGCTGATGATCGTCGCCCTGGTGGGGCTGGCGCTCAGTGCGCAGCTCTTGATCGGACTGCTGCTCGGCGTGTTCTTGATCGGGGCGTCGGCATCCGCTCTGTCGCCGGCGATTCAGAGCAGGCTGATGGATGTCGCCCACGACAGCCAGTCGATCGCCGCGGCTCTGAACCACTCGGCGTTGAACATCGGCAACGCCCTCGGCGCCTACCTCGGGGGCGTCGCCATCGCGGCTGGGTTCGGCTACCTCTCACCGATCTGGATCGGCGCGGGCCTCAGCACCATTGGAATCCTGCTCGCGGCGGGAACGTTCGGCATCGACAGGGCGCGGCGGATGAAGGGTCTGACGGTTCCGTACGGCACGCAGTCGGTGGCCGTCGTGGGGGCCGGCGCCCGGGAGTAGCAGCGGCGGCGAGTTCAGGCCTCTGGCTCAGAGCAGAAAACGTGTGACCACGGCCCGGTGATCGCTGTCGCCGGCCGGAACGACGTCGTTGTGCACCGGAGTGAGACCGGACTGAAAAATGTGATCGATCCGCACGACAGGGTTCGCGGCCGGCCAGGTCGGGCCGAGCGACATCGTGGACTGGTTAGGCTCCGACACGACGCGACGCAACGCGGTCAGTGAGGGATCCGTCACCGCCGCATTGAAATCGCCGACCACGAGCACCCGGTCGTTCTCGTCGCGCGCCACTGTTGCGGCCAACGCCGCCAGCATGTCGTCGCGGTCGCTCTGAAAGCCGATACGCAGCGAGGCTGCGTGAATCACATACACGCTGATGAGGCCGTTCGGCGTGTCGACGTCGGCGGCGAGGGCTCGCTTCCAACCCAGCCCGAGATCGAGCGGCTGTTCGTTGAGGATGGGGTAGACGCTCCAGAGGCCGACGGTTCCCACCGCGTAGGAGTATGGATGGGTGGCTTCGAGTGTGTCGCTGGCCGCATCGCGTGCCGTGCCGTCCAGTTCGACGAGAGCGATCACGTCGGCTCCCTCGTCGACCAGGGTCTGCGCCGACGCGGCGGCGGTGCCAGACCCGGCCTGAACGTTCTGACTGGCGACGGTCAGCGTGGAGGTATCCTCCTCGGCTGCTGAGGCGCCGCTGAGGGGAACAATCAGGGGTACGACGAGCAGGAGCCACACGAGCAGGGGAACGGCGCTGACAAGCCACGCACGTCGCCGGCGTGTCAGGAGCGCCGCGAGAACGAGCAGCGGAACGACGAGGCCGAGCCACGGAAGTACCGTCGCGATCGCGGTGCCGAATGGGCCGACAATCAGCGGGTGGATCGCCAGGAGCACCGCGAGCAGCAGGGCGATGACTGCAATGACGCGTGCCCACGCCCGTCGAGAGCGCGCGGAACCAGGCGGGCGCTCCGCAGAGTGAGTGTGATCGACGCGTTCCGGCATGGTTGCCATGCTATTTCGAGGCCACTGTGAGGCTGATGTGCGTGCCAGGTCGAGTGGCGCCCGCGTGTCCCCTCGTCATCGACGCAGAGCAGGCGCCAGCCAGGGGCGAGTATCGCGACTGCAGCTGGCGCGGCGAAAGAAGTTAGTCGTTCTGCAGCAGAATGCCGTCACGGATGGCGCGCTTCCGCAGCGCCACTTTCGTGCCGACATCGTGCCCGGCCAGGCGGTACTTCTCGCGAATGCGCTTGAGGTACGACTTGGCCGTCTCTTCTGAGATGCCCAGCTGGGTGGCGACGGCCTTGACCGGTTCGCCGGCGCCGTAGAGAGCCATCACGCGGCGCTCCTGAGCGCTCAGACGGGGAGAGCCTTCGTTGCCGCCGGTGAGGGCGAGATCGAGCTCGGCTGAGATAAACGATTCACCGTTGTGCGCGGCGCGGATCGCCTCGACGATCATGCTCGCTTCTTCGCTCTTGACGAGATAGCCGAGCGCACCGGCCGCGAGGGCCTCGCGCACGAGAGCCGGCTCAGAGTAGGTGCTCATCAGCACGGTCTTGACGCCAGTGGTCTTCAACGTGGAGATCTTGAGCGAGACCGGAATGTTGTCTTTGAGGTCGAGGTCGAGCAGAACGACATCGACAGGAAATTCCGGGTGGGTGAGCAGCTCTGGCCAGGTGGTGACAGCAGCAACCATGCTGATGTCGTCTGCCGCGCTTCTGATCCATTCGGTCAAAGCACCGAGCAGCATCCGGTGGTCATCCACGATGGCCAGACGGATGGGGCTGTTCGCATTCATCTCTGAAGTCTCCTACTGCCTCTGCTCCCGCTGGACCGTGGCGATATTAAGCATCTGCGGGATTGTCAACACTGCATTCGATATCAACTCGAAGACTGCCGTCTCGAACGGAGTCAAGATGCGTGCCGACTACACGGATAGCATGCCATGTCTCGGGGTCAACCTTTTGGCGTGGCACGCCTTTAGCGAGCAATTTGATTGGAAATCGCACATTTTGGTGTAGTAATCCACGTTTTGACGGCGAAATTGGTCCGAAAGCGAGCGAGATCGTCGTTGCCGGACGCGTGTCGTCACTGATCAGCAACCAGATCGCGAGAAGCAACGCATCCCGCTGAGTAGGGGCGAGCAGGCCGGCCAAGCCGTTCGGGTCTTCGACGCTCACCGACGGGCCGAGGAATTCCGATTCGGTGACGGCGTGGTACAGCCAGGTTTCGGTGCGTCCTTCGATCAGGTGCAAGCGCAACTGAGTGGCGAGTGACGCGGCAGTTCCTGCTGTGGCGGCGGGCAGCGGCAGCGGTGAGCGGCCCTCCGCGACGTCGTCGAGCAGGGTTTCGGCTGCGAAGTCAAGAGCGGCGAGTCGTTCGGAGGCCAGCATCCCCACCGCAAAACGAGGCTGAGACACGGTGCTCTGCACCAGCACGAGGTCGAGTTCCAGCTGCACCATCCGGCGAAAGGCGCGCACGATCTCGATTCCGATTGCCGGCGTCAGCAGAGCCAAACTCAGAATCAGGATGTCGGGCGCCAGGGAGAGCGGGTCGGTGCGCGGCTCAAGGAACGCAGCCGTGACCAGCGTCACGCCGAGCACGCCCGTCGCAATGAGCAGGCTCCGTTCGCTCTGCACCGTGATGAGTGTGCTCAGGAGTACGCCGACGGCGGCAGCGGCCGTGGGAAAGACGCCATCGCCCCTGAGTCCGGTTGTTCCGGCCAGGTCGAGGGCCACAACGACAGCCCCGCAGCCGAGCACACTCCAGAAGGCCCAGCGCGGCAGCTGGGGAACGAAGAGGCGAGCGCTGATGACGGCGACCGTCATCACAATGGCGAGCAGAATCCAGGCGGTCAGCGTGGGAAACGGGTTCGGATACGACGACCATTGAACGGCGAACCGCCAGAACAGAAAAAGCGTGATGAAGCCGCCGCTGAAAACCAGGCCGATGCCGAGGTGGCGTCCGCCGAGACCGTTCTGCTCGAGTCGGGCTTCGCGCGCGGTGTGACCGGGTTGCCGCGCGGAGCGCCGAGAATCCGCCCGCGGTTGAAACGCCTGCTCGCTGGGCTGTAGTGAACGCGGGTATGCCCGGTTGTCGGTCGACTTGGTCATTTCGGCACCTCAAGAACGACAGTGGTGCCCGAGTTGGGCGAGGAGAAGAGGCGGGCGTTGCCGCCGACATCGCGGAGCCGGGCGACGACGGATTCGGCGAACCCGAGCCGGGCCGTGTCAACGGCGGTGAGATCGAAGCCGACACCGGCATCCGTCACCATCGCTCGCACCGTCGTGTCGTCGTCTGTAATGGTCACGTCGGCTCGGGTGACACCGGAATGACGGCGCACATTCTCGAGACATTCGGCGAGGGCGAGAAGGAACGAGTCCAGCACATCGCTCGGAAGCAACACCTGACCGCTGCCGTGCCAATCAACATCGAGGCCGAGACGGCCGAATCGCTGTTTCACCGACTCCAGCGTGGTGCCGAGGGTTGACTCGGTGGCGGGTTCCAGGGTGTACACGCCCGACCGCTGGGGTGCCGGCATCCCGCCGAGGCGCAGCTGGCGCAGCAACTGGGCGTCATCGCCGGCTTGCGCACGCAGGGCTTCCGGCCGCACGCCGACCCCGGAGTGCGCCAACAAGGTGAGGGTGGCGAGCACCGTGTCGTGAAGGAGTCTGGCGTCGTGGCGACGTTGAGCTTCACGCTCGCTCGCCTGACGTTCGACGCGGTGAGCACGACCGATTGCGGCGATCCGCTGCATGACCTTCGGAATGCTCTGCCCCATCCACCAGCCGCCGAGTGCGTTGGCGAGCCAGCCGCAGAGGGCGAGGGCGAGGGGGAGTGATGATCCGCCGGCGGCGATGGTCACGAGTGCAACGCTGCTGAGGGTGAGCACGAGTGACACGGCGAGCAGCACCGCACGGCGCAGACTCTGAGCGAGCACCATGGCCACACAGCTCACGGCCCCTGCCGCGATCACGCCGACGACCGACTCCTCGACGACGTTGAGGCCGTCGGAGGTGCTGTCGCCGAATCCGATGGTGAGGATGATGCCGACACCGGAGAGCACGATCCCGGTCGCCCAGCCCACCGAGCCGCTGCGGCCGAGAAGGTACTGGCAGAGCGCCAGCGCGACGGCGAGGGGAAGGCAGAGCACGAGGGTGGCCGGAGCGACTCCTCCGGGAACCAACAAGCAGAGCACGGCCGTGGCCGTGCACGACAGACCGATCAGCCGGGCTGTCTTTCGCAGAAGCCGGTCGCGCTCCTTGACAATGCGTTGCATGGTGCTTGCTTCGATTCTGTGAGGTTGGACTCTTGCACCATATCGGGATTCCGCTAGCCAGGCAGGAGCCGGCGTAGTTGTGCGCCGACGAATTCAGATTCGATGAGGAACCCGTCGTGACCGTACGCAGACTCGAGGACGACGGCTTCGGCGCCGTCGATGTTGTTTCGAAGATGTCTGGCGATCTCCTGCTGGCCTGACAAAGGGAACAACCGGTCAGTGTCGATTCCGAGAACAAGACTGCGCGCGGTGATCTCGCCCAGGGCAGCGGCGACGCTCTCTCTTCCGCGTGCGACGTCGTGGGAGTTCATCGCCTCGACCAGGGCGATGTAGCTGTTCGCATCGAAGCGACGGGTGAACTTGTTGCCGTGAAAGTCGAGGTAGGACTCAACCGCGTAGCGCCCATTGTTGCCGAGTGGGCTGATCTCGCTCTGCCAATCCCTCTCAAAACGGGTGTTCAGCTCGTCGGGACTGCGATAGTTCAGCAGGGCCATCCGGCGGGCCAAGGCGAGACCGCGGGTGGGGCCGTCGCCGTCGGCAACGTCGTAGTAGTCGCCGGAGCGAAACAGCGGGTCGGTGCGGATCGCCTCAATCTGCACCGAGTTCAACCCGATCTGATCGGCCGTGGTGACCGGGGGAGCGGCGAGCACGGCGAGCCGTTCCACGCGCTCCGGTTGCATGATCGCCCATTCGAGGGCATGCATCCCGCCCATTGAACCGCCGACCACTGCCGCCCAACGGTCGATCCCGAGCCGGTCGGTCAGCTTGAGTTGGGCGGCCACCTGGTCTCTGATCGTCACGAACGGAAATCGTGGGCCCCATTCGAGGCCGTCGGGGGCGAGCGTCGACGGACCGGTGCTGCCCTGGCATCCGCCAAGCATGTTGGGCGCGACCACGAACCAGCGATCGGTGTCGATGGCGAGGCCGGGGCCGACCACCCCGCCCCACCAGCCGGCAGTGGAGTGACCGCGACCCGACGAGCCGATCAGGTGACTGTCACCCGTGAGGGCATGAAGGATGAGCACCGCGTTGTCGCCGGTAGGAGAGAGCGTGCCCCAGGTTTCGTAGGCGAGGCGCACGTTCGGGAGGCTGCCCCCCGCTTCGAAGCTGAGCGGCCCGAGATTCTGAAACTGACGGTTGCCGACCGGATCGCCATCACGCCAGGCACCCGTCGCGGGAGGCTTGCCGAGGAGCGAGCGCGCCTGTGCCTCTGTGATGAAGCTGGACGGGACCGTGTCTGCTGATGATTGCCATTCCATTGCGCCTCTATTCTGCCCGTCAACGCGACACCCCCGCCGATTGTTACGTCGGCGGGGGTGTCTGTGCGGTTCAGAGGGGGCGCCGTTCAGGCGCAGGGCCGATCAGGCGTTGGCACGTGCAGCGGCGACGACGGCGCGAGCGGCGGCGAGGCCGAGCTCGAGGTCAGCCTTGATGTCGTCGATGTTCTCGATGCCGACCGACAGGCGCACCAGTCCAGGCGTCACTCCGGCGGTCAGCTGCTGCTCAGGTGACAGCTGGGCGTGAGTGGTCGAGGCCGGGTGGATGATGAGCGAGCGCACGTCACCGATGTTGGCCAGGTGGCTGAACAATTCGACGTTGTCGACCAGCGCGCGACCGGCATCCACGCCACCCTTGAGCTCGAACGACAGCACAGCGCCGACACCCTTCGGGGCGTACTTGTTAGCGTTGGCGTACCACGGGCTCGACGGCAGGCCGGCGTAGTAGACCTGCGCAACGTCGGCGTGGTTGTCCAGCCATTCGGCGATGTCCTGGGCGTTCTGCACGTGACGCTCGATGCGCAGGCTCAGAGTCTCGATGCCCTGAATCAGCTGCCAGGCGCTGGCCGGGGCGATGGATGCGCCGAGGTCGCGCAGCAACTGCACGCGCGCCTTGATGATGTAGGCGATTCCGTCGCCGACCGCCGTCGTGTAGCTGGCACCGTGGTACGACGGGTCCGGCTCGGTCAGCCCGGGGAACTTGTCCACGTTCTTCGACCAGGCGAACTTGCCGCCGTCGACGATGACGCCGCCGATCACCGTGCCATGGCCGCCGAGGAACTTGGTGGCGGAGTGCACGATGATGTCGGCGCCGTGCTCGAACGGACGGATCAGGTACGGCGTCGCGATCGTGTTGTCGACGATCAGCGGGATGCCGGAGCCGTGGGCGACATCCGCCACCAGCGAGATGTCGAGCACGTTGATCTTCGGGTTGCCGATGGTCTCCGCAAAGAACAGCTTGGTGTTCGGGCGGATGGCACGACGCCATTCTTCGGCGTCGTCCTGGTTCTCCACGAACGTCGTCTCGATGCCGAGCTTGGCCAGCGTGTACTTGAACAAGTTGTAGGTGCCGCCGTAGATGGAGCTCGACGAGACGATGTGGTCGCCGGCCTGGGCGATGTTCAGCACTGCGAAGGTCGAGGCCGACTGGCCGGAGGCGAGCAACAATGCTGCCGTTCCGCCTTCGAGCGCAGCGACGCGCTCCTCGACGACCGCCTGGGTCGGGTTCTGGATGCGCGTGTAGATGTTGCCGAACTCGGCCAGTGCAAACAAGTTCTGAGCGTGCTCAGAGCTGTTGAAGACGTAGGAAGTGGTCTGGTAGATCGGTGTGGCCCGCGCGTTGGTCACCGGGTCAGGCTGTGCTCCGGAATGAACCTGCTTGGTTTCAAACTTCCAGGATGCCGAGTTGTCGCTCATGGGAAAATCTCCTGCTTCGCTGTCGGGGAGAGCGCGGTCCATCCTCGCTCTGGTGAGAGCCTAGGCAGCCTGCGCCCGGCTCGCAAACGCATCGACACACAATGTCATCTGCGCCGGTCATTCGGGGGGTATCCGCCGCGTCAACTCGGGGTTGGACCGCGTGGAGGAAGCGAATCTTCGGGCGGCAAAACGATGGTTCCGGTGGGGGTCGCGGCTTCGGTGCGAAACAGCCAGCGGGCTTTCGGTTCGACCAACGGCCGGAACAGCCGTTTCACGAACTTTTGTGACAACAGCACCGAGATTCCGACGCTCAACACGATCACTCCCGGCAGCACCCAGAATGGCTGCGGTCCGCTCAAGATCCCGCTCTCCCTCAGCGGGTAGAGCAAGAACGAGTGAAGCAGATAGATGTACATGGTCGCGGCGCCGAGAGCGGTGAACCAGGTCTGTCGGCGCGGCATCAGCACCAGGAACGCCACTATCAAGGCGCAGGCCAGACCGATCAACAGCAGACGGATGCCGCCGGCCCAGATCTGGTCGTAGCCGAACGTGGGGTAGGCCTCGTCGTAGAGCAGAAACCGCCGGATTTTCAATGCCCGCAACGCTTCGATGTTGGCGAAGATCACCAATAACAGCGTGCCGAAGAGAGCGAGGGCGCCCGCCCGCCAGCGCCAGACCACCGCCGTACGCAGGGTGAGCCAGCGACCGGTGATCTGCCACTGGCGCAGATGCCAGCCGAACACGAAGAACGGCAGGAGGCCGAGAGTGCGGGAGAGGGCGAAGGTGCTGTCGATGGCGGGAAGGTAGCCGGCGCCGACCGAGATGAGCACGCTGATCAACAGCGGATAGCGCAGCAGCACCAAGTACGGCAGTGCGATGCGCCAGATCGTCAGGGCGATCAGAAACCAGAGGGTCCAGGATGCCGTCGAGTAGTCGAGCCAGAACCGGCCGCCCAGCATCCAGCGCAGAACCGTCCAGATCGTTTCGAAGATCAGGTACGGAAAAACAATGTCGGTCAGCAACCGGTGAAGCTGCCGGGTACCAGGCGGGCCCGACTTGGCGAAGTACCCGCTGACGCCGACGAAGAGTGGCACGTGGAAGGCGTAGATGAAGAGGTAGACCGCGTAGGAGACATCCGATTCGCTGATCAATTTCAGAATCGCGTGCCCGATCACCATGAGAGTGATGGCGACCCATCGCGCGTTGTCCCAGAGCGGGACTCGTCGTCGATGGGTCGGTGGGGCGCCGGTCAGTGGGGCAATCATTGTGTCTATTCTCCCGGCAGAATGGAGGAATGGGTACACGCAGAGTTGTGGTGACGGGTGCAAGTTCGGGAATCGGGGCGGCTACCGTGCGCTTGTTCCGGCAGCACGGGTGGGATGTGGTCGGGGTGGCCCGGCGTGCTGACAAGTTGGCGGCGCTCGCCGCGGAGACCGGCGCGGCGGTGTTCGTCGCCGATCTGACCGTGCAGAATGACGTCGATGCGCTGCAGGACTATCTCGCTGCATCCGGCCCGCTGCATGCGCTGGTGAACAATGCCGGCGGCGCGATGGGGCTCGACAGCGTCGAAGACTCGGCGGTCGAGGACTGGGCCTGGATGTTCGAGATCAACGTGTTGGCGGTGAAACGCGTGACGAGTGCGGTGCTTCCGCTGCTGCGCCGCACCATTGCGGCGGAGGGCGGCTCTGCCGACATTCTGACCGTGACATCGATTGCCGGACACGTCGCCTATCTCGGTGGGGGCGGCTACAACGCGGCGAAGTTCGCGGCGCACGCCTTGATGGAGGTGCTGCGGCTTGAGCTGAACGGAGAGCCGATTCGGGTGATTGAGGTCGCACCGGGAATGGTCAAAACCGATGAGTTCGGTCTGGTGCGATTCGGCGGTGACGCGGTCAAGGCGGCCGCGCCGTATGAGAACGTGCCGAATCCGTTGACCGCTGAGGACATTGCCGACACGATCGTCGACGCGGTCGAGCGTGCTCCGCATGTGAATCTCGACCTGATCACGATCAAGCCGGTGGCGCAGGCGGCGCCGTCGCGGCTGGCGCGGGGTGCGCTCTCGGTGCGTCCGGAGGCTTAGCTCGGGATTCTCCGCGCCAGAACTCGGGTCACGGGATCTCGGCCGGCTCGACCGTCGAACGCGCGGCCGGCAGATCCTCGTCGGGCGCGACATCCGCGAATGACAGCTTCGGCACGAAGAACAGCAGAACGCCGGCGACGAGCGCGCCGAGGCCACAGATCGTCCAGACGAGCATGTAGCCGAAGAGGCTCGCCGCGGTGGACGTGACGGCGGTTGCCGCGCCCATCAACAACACCACGCCGAACGTGGCCGAGGCGAACGAGCCACCGATGGTCTTGGTGGTGTTGGTGAGCCCGGCCGCGATGCCGGTCTGACCGCGGGGTGCTGCGGCGGCTGCGGCGGCCGGCAATGCGCCGACCAGCGCACCGGAGCCGATGCCGGCGATGGCCATGTTCAGGAATACCTGCCAGGTTTCGAGGTGGAATGGCAAGAACATCAGATAGCCGAGTGCCATCAAGAAGGTGGCGATGATCAATGCGATGCGCGGGGTCGTCCACTTCGACACGAGAGGAAAGAGGAGCGCGCCGACGATCATCGAGATCAGGTAGGCGCCGATCAGAGTCGAGATGTCGGAGGCGTCGAGCCCGAGCCCGTAGCCGTTGGCGCGGTCGGTGCCGGCGTAGGTGGCCAGCGGCGCCTGCGCGCCCAGCAGACTGATGCCGATCAGTCCGGCCGTCAGCTGCACCGGCCACATGTTGGGCTGACGCAGTACGCGCAGGTCGATCGCCGGGTCTTTCTGCTTGAGCTCGAATTTGCCGAACGGAATGAAGCTGGCGACACCGGCCAGAATGAGCGCCCAGACCCACCAGGTGTCCGGCCCGTTCAGACGCAGGAAGGTGAGCCCCGATGTGATCAGCAGTAGGCCGCCGGCAAGCATCAGGAAGCCGCGCGGGTCGAGCGACCGGCCGCCGAGCGGCTCGGACTCCGGCACCCCGAAGAGAATCGCGAAGAAGACGAGGGTGACGGCGATCGCCGGCAAGAAGAGGGTCAGCGTGATGTCCTCGCCGAGCGCGGCGAAGATGCGGCCGGCGCTCAGCGCCCCGATGATCGCTCCCGCCTCCAGTGCGACGACGAGCAGCCCGGCGGCCCGGCGGGTTTGCGAGGCTCCAGTGTTGGTGCGACGTCCACGGTCGAAGATCAATGCCACTTCGAGTGGCAGCCAGACCACATAGAAGCCCTGCAGTGCCCAGGCGAAGAGAAAACTCCAAAAGTCTCCGGCGAAGGCGAGCCACCAGGTCGCCCCGGCGGTCAGCACCGTTGAGGCGAGCAGGATGCGCTTGTGGCCATACATGTCGCCGAGCTTGGCGAGAAACGGCACAACGATGGCTGAGAGCAGTAGCTGCGAGGCCTCGAACCAGTTGAAGTCGGCGTCGTGGATGCCGAGATGCGTCACCAGGTCGGGAATCAGCGGAACGTAGTAGCCCTGCAGGATGCCGCTGGTGATCTCCACCACAAAGAGGAATCCGACCAGGCTGGCGGTCACACCGATTGCTGAGCCCCGCATCGTTGTGGGGCCCTTCACGAAAGACATCATTCACGGATGCTAGCGGCACCGCGGCCGCTACGGGGCAGGCGGGGCATCGCGTTTTCGGTTTCACAACCCGGTCGAATTACCATGAGGGATGACTTTCGATGCAGGCGATGCGGCAACTTCCGATGCGACAACGATCAAAGAGATTCTGCAATGGTCAGATTTCGCCGACGCCTCCCGTGAACTCGCCGAAGCGGTGTTGACGAGCGGCTTCAAACCGGATGTCGTGATCGCGATCGCGCGCGGAGGCCTGTTGCTCGCCGGCGCGATCTCCTACGCCCTCGGCACCAAGAACTGCGGCAGCATCAACGTCGAGTTCTACACCGGCGTCGACGAGCGGTTGCCGAAGCCCGTGCTTTCAGCGCCGATGCTCGACGCGCCCGCGCTCGCCGGCAAGCGCGTGCTGCTCGTCGACGACGTCTCGGACTCGGGTCACACACTCGCCCTCGTCGTGGGGCTGCTCGGCGAAACGGCGATGGAGGTGCGCACGGCGACGCTGTATACGAAGCCGCGGACCGTGCACGTGCCCCACTTCACCTGGCGCACCACCGACGGCTGGATCGTCTTTCCGTGGTCGGCGCTGCCGCCGGTGCAGGTCGCCTAACCGCCCGGGTGCTCCTCTGGCTCGTCAATAAAGGGTGATACCGCGCTTTCTCACTCGGGAATAGCATGGTGCCGCATCCGGGGCCGAACAACTCTGCACATGGATTCTGCCTCGCACGCGCAGTTATTCACTGACGGAGGAGAGCGCAATGGCGAAGAAGTTCGGCGGCATTATCAATCTGGACATCAGGGACTCGGTTCCGGATTGGACGCCTTACACGGCAGACCGGGCACCCGACGGGTCGCCGAACGTCTTGATCATTCTGTTCGACGACACCGGAATGGCTGCCTGGTCGCCCTACGGCGGGCGCATTGCGATGCCGACGATGGACCGGCTCGCGGCGAACGGGCTGACGTACACGCAGTGGCACACGACGGCGCTCTGCTCGCCGACCCGGTCGAGTTTTCTGACCGGCCGCACACACCACCAGAACGGCTTCGCGTCGATTTCGGAGGGCGCGACGGGCTATCCGGGGGCCAACTCTCATATCCCGTTCGAGAACGCGTTTCTCGCCGAGGTGCTGCGCGAGAAGGGCTGGAACACCTTCTGGGTGGGCAAGAACCACAACGTGCCGATCGACGAATGGCACTCCGGCGCCTCCAAGCGCAACTGGCCGCTCGCCCGCGGCTTCGACCGGTTCTACGGATTCCTCGGCGGCGAGACCAACCAGTGGTACCCCGATCTGACCGAAGACAACCACAACGTCGACCAGCCGTACCTGCCTGACGACGGCTATCACCTCTCGAAAGACCTCGCCGACAAAGCGATCGAGTTCATCACCGACTCGCAGCAGACAGCGCCGGAGAAGCCCTGGTACATGTTCTTCTGCCCCGGCGCCAACCACGCACCGCACCACGCGCCGCAGGAATGGATCGACAAGTACAAGGGGCAATTCGACGACGGCTACGAGGCCTACCGCGACTGGGTGTTGCCGCGCATGATCGAGCGCGGCATTCTGCCCGAGGGCACGGACATCACCGACATCAACCCGATGCCAGACGGCACC
Source organism: Glaciibacter kafniensis (assembly GCF_039538945.1). Classification (NCBI taxonomy): domain Bacteria; kingdom Bacillati; phylum Actinomycetota; class Actinomycetes; order Micrococcales; family Microbacteriaceae; genus Glaciibacter; species Glaciibacter kafniensis. The sequence continues at coordinate 69,604 of NZ_BAABCN010000017.1, forward strand.
TTTGCCCCGAGCGACTCCGTGCGGCCGTGGGCCACGCTGTCTGCAGACGAAAAGGCGCTGTTCTCGCGGATGGCCGAGGTCTACGCCGGATTCTCGTCGTACACCGACTACGAAACCGGCCGCATCATCGACTATCTCGAAGAGTCGGGTCAGCTCGACAACACCATCGTGATGTTCGCCGCCGACAACGGCGCATCCGGTGAGGGAAGCCCAGACGGCTCGGTGAATGAGGGCAAGTTCTTCAACGGGATCCCCGACGACATCGCGCAGAACCTGACGATGATCGACAAGCTCGGCAGCCCCGACACCTACAACCACTACCCGACGGGCTGGGCGATGGCGTTCTCGACGCCGTTTCGCATGTTCAAGCGCTACAGCTACCAGGGCGGTGTCGCCGACCCGCTGGTGATCAGCTGGCCGAAGGGAATCGCGGCACGAGGCGAGGTGCGCAACCAGTATCACCACGTCACCGACATCGTGCCGACACTGCTCGAAGCGCTCGGGGTCGAGTTTCCCGACGTCGTCAACGGCTACATGCAGACCCCGCTGCCCGGCGTCTCGATGGCGTATACCTTCGCGTCGGCCGATGCCCCGACGACCAAGCAGACGCAGTACTACGAGATGCTCGGCACCCGCGCCCTCTGGCATGAGGGCTGGAAAGTCGTTGCCCTGCACGGCCCCACCTCGGGAATCGGGCACTTCGAGAAGGACGTCTGGCAGCTGTTCCACACCGATGAGGACCGCTCGGAGGCCGTCGACCTCGCCGAGCAGTATCCCGACAAGGTCGCCGAACTCGTCGCGCTCTGGTTCGAAGAGGCGGGCAAGTACAACGTGCTGCCGCTCAACGACCTGACGGCGAGGGAGATCCTCGCGATGGAGATCCCGGCGGTCATTCCTCCCGGCGGCACCTACACCTACTACGCCGGCGCATCCGATGTGCCTGAGCGCATGGCGGCCAACGTGCACGGTGTCTCGTACACGATCGCCGTCGAGTTCGAGGCGACGGATGCCGACGCCGAGGGTGTGCTCTTCGCCCAGGGCTCGCGGTTCGGCGGGCATTCTCTGTTCATCAAGAATCACAAGCTGTACTACGCCTACAACTTCTTGGGCATCCCACCGGAGACGCAGTTTGTCTCGGATGTTGCGGTGGGCGTCGGCACTCACGTCGCCGGCCTCGAGTTCGCCAAGGAATCGGTGGGAGAGTACGGCGTCTCGATTGGAACCGCGAAACTCTACCTCGATGAGGCGGTGGTGGCCGAGGGCCCGCTGACCACGATGACCGGACATTTCTCGCTCTGCGGGGAAGGGCTGGCGGTCGGTCGCGACAGCGGTGACCCGGTCAGCAAAGAGTACGACCACGGCTTCGACTACCGAGGCGGCACCATCGTCAAGGCGCAGGTGCACGTCGGCGACGATGCGTTCATCGATATGGAGCGGATGCTCGAGGCGGCGATGGCGCGCGACTAGTGGTGTGCGCTGTCGTCGCCGATGCGACTACGTGGGAATGACATCGATTCAGCGCGCACGTCGGTCATTTGAACGTCGGTCATTTGAACGTCGGCCATTTGAACGCCGGTCAATCGAACGCCGGGCGCGCTGATGCCGTCGTTCGTCGCGCTGCTGCGCGGGATCAACGTGGGCGGAAAGAACCTGATTGGAATGCCGGACCTCGCTGCCTGCTTTCGCGACGCCGGATACGACGACGTGCGCACCTACATCCAGAGTGGCAACGTGCTCTTCACCTCACGCCGCCCGGCTGGGGCTGTGCTTGAGGACGCAATCGAGCGGATGCTTGAGCAACGGTTCGAGATTCCCATCCTCGTCGTGGTGCGGTCGCGTGATGAACTCGCCGCCACGATTGCCGCGGCACCCGCAAACCATGGCTCCGCTGAGCTGCGCAGCGATGTGTACTTTCTCAAAGATCCGCTCACCGCCGAGGCGACATTTGCCGAGCTGCCGGAACTGCGTGAGGGGGTCGATTCGGTGGCGCTCGGCCCCGGCGCGATCTTCTTCTCGCGGGTGGCGGCACACGCAACCAAGACCCGCATCACTCGTCTGAATGGCATGCCCGTCTTTCGGCAGATGACTGTGCGCAGCTGGCGCACGACGACCCGCATCCTCGAGATGCTCGACGGCGGCTGATCGCGCCGCCGAGTCGCTCGGCAGTCAGCCTCAGTATCCAGAGCCCGTGGATCTGGGACCGCGCGGCCACGAGGTCGAGGAACGACTCGCCATGGCTCCGTTGATGGACCGAGCCTTCGTCCCCGATCGAGTCGAGGTAGGTGAAGAGCCCCCGACCAGAGTCGACTTGCCGGAGCCGTTGTCCCCGACGAGGATCTCCATCGGTCCGAGAGCGAGCCCGTCATCGAGGAGTTGTCGCACCGGCGACGAGGGTCGGCCCGGCCGCCAGGTTCAACCGCTTACTCTTGAACCATGAGTGTGCACCTGGTAGGCGGCGGCTGGGCCCCCGAGAATTTTGAAGCAGTATTCGGACAGTTCGTCGCCGAGGCGACGGCACGCGGAGTGGCGGCAGGCCGCACCGAGCCACGCATCGCCGTGATCGCAGTGCGCGACGGCGACGGGGCTGAGCACGCGGCCCAGTTGGGAGTGGCGCTCGCCGCAGCCGGCCCGTTCGAGGCGAAGACCACGACGCTCGGCCACGATGGGCTCGCCGAGCTGATCCACGTCGCGGATGTCGATGGCATCGTCATCGGCGGCGGGCTCACCCCCGCCTACCTCACGGCGATCACCCCGATCGCCGGTGAGATCCGTCGTCAGGTTTCTGCGGGCATCCCGTACCTCGGGTTCTCGGCTGGCGCGGCGATTGCGGCCGAGCGTGCCCTGATCGGCGGCTGGCGCATCGGCGGTGTCGAAGTCAGCAACGAAGACGGTTCCGAAGACCTCGATGAGGTGACCTTCGCGCAGGGAATCGGCCTGCTCGACGTCACGGTTGAGGTGCACGCGGCGCAATGGGGCAACCTGTCCCGGCTGATCGCTGCCACCGAAGCCGGCCTCGTCGACGGCGGGCTCGCCATCGACGAAAACACGGCGTTGGTTGTCGGCGAGGGCGCATTGGCCGTCGAAGGCGCCGGCAGCGTCTGGCGAGTCAGTCAGGCCGACGGCGGCGTGCTCGTGAGCACCTTCGGCGCGTAGCCACTGTCGTGGAGCTTTTCGATTCGGATTTCGGCCGCGAGGGCGAGCAGCCGGTAGTCGAGCCTCCTACGCTCGACCCGCCGGCGCTCGACCCCGGCTGGGCGGCGGCCTTGCAGCCGGTAGCCTCCGAGCTGACCGCAGTGCAGAGCTTTGTGAATGCCGAGCGGGAGGCCGGTCGGCAGGTCTTGCCGGCGCCCCAGAACGTACTGCGCGTGTTCACCCGGCCGCTCGATGCGGTGCGCGTCGTGATCGTCGGTCAAGATCCGTACCCGACGCCGGGGCATCCGATCGGCTTGTCGTTTGCCGTCGACCCGGCCGTGCGCCCGCTGCCGCGGAGCCTGTCGAACATCTACCGGGAGCTGCACGACGACCTCGGCGTCACGCTGCCCGCGCACGGCGATCTGAGCGCCTGGGCCGACCAGGGCGTGCTGCTGCTCAACCGTGTGCTCACCGTGGGCGCCGGCGAGGCCGGTTCACACCGCAAACGTGGCTGGGAAGCGGTCACCGATCAGGCGGTGCGTGCACTGGTCGACAGGGAGCGCCCGCTCGTCGCAATCTTGTGGGGCAAGGATGCCCAAGCTCTCGCGCCGCACTTCGGCCAGACGCCGCTCATCGAGTCGGCGCACCCCAGCCCGCTGTCGGCGCGACGCGGGTTCTTCGGATCACGCCCATTCAGCCGGGCGAACGCGCTGCTGACCGAACAGGGCGCGGTCGGCGTCGACTGGAGTCTCGGTTAGCCTTGATGAAGAACGAAAGGGAGTTGCACGGTGCTTGAAGAGGAATACCAGCCGCGTCGCCGACTGCCCCGGCACCTAGCCCCCGAACCCGCTCCCGAGGCGCCGTTCGCTTACACGTTGCGCTTGGTTGAGGCGCCCGATCTGCCCTACATCAGGGAGATCTACAACCACTACGTCGAGAACAGCACCGTCACGTTCGACGAAGACACGATGACTCTCGCCGAGTGGCGGGAGAAGTTCTACTACCTCTCGCGGCTCGGAATGCCGTTCATCGCGGCCGTCTCACCGAGTGGGCAGATTCTGGGCTATGCGCTCGTTGCCCCGTGGAAACAGAAGAAGGCATTCCGCTTCACCGTCGAGAACTCCATCTACCTGGGCCCGGCATCGACCGGCAAAGGGCTGGGGCGGGTGCTCCTCGCCGAACTGCTCGACCGCTCGAAAGCCGCTGGCCTGCGCGAGGTCATCGCGGTGGTCGCCGATCAGGGCGCCGACGCCTCAATCAAGCTGCACGAGAGCTTCGGTTTTCACGAGATCGGGCGAATGGGCAAGGTCGGCTTCAAGTTCGAGCGTTGGCTCGGCACGGTTCTGCTGCAGAAGAGCTTGAAGTAGGGAGTCAAACTTCGCCCTAGCCGGTGCGACCGGGTGCCGACATCCGCCCCGTGACCGTGACAACCGCACGCCGCGGAGCGAGTGTCGCGAATCGGGCGAGCACTGCGTTTTGGGTGCCGCTGATGGAATGCAGCGGAGTTGTCACGCGGTCGAGCGCGTCGAAGGTGGTGGCCATCACCTCGTCGACGCTGAGGAAGCGTCCGAACGCCGCGTCGTGGTTCAACGCCACATCGAAGAACTCGGTGTCGACCGGGCCGGGGCACACTGTCGTCACCTTGAGACCGGTGCGCCGGGTTTCGTACCAGATCGCTTGTGTGAAACTCAGGACGTAGGCCTTCGTTGCACCGTAGACGGCCATCCGTGGAACCGGTTGAAAGGCGGCGGTGCTTGCCACGTTCACCAGGGCTGCGCCGTGCGGATGCGAGATGGCCGTCTTCAGCAGATCGGGCAGGAAGGCATGGGTGAGAGCGGTCAATGCACCGACGTTGACGGCGACCTGTTCCATCTCGCGCTGGGCATCCGCGTCGACGAAATTGCCATAGGTGCCGAACCCTGCGCAATTGATGAGGCTGCCGACGGAGATTGCCCGGGTGCGGAGGTCCTCGACCAGCTGCGGGACGGCATCGGGCAACGACAGGTCGAGAGGGATGACGGTCGACGTTGCGCCGTATTTCTCGGCGAGATCGACGGCCAGGGCTTCGAGCCGGTCTTGCCGCCGAGCCACGAGCACCAGGTCGGCGCCGCGTTCAGCCAGCGCGTGCGCGTAGCCCACGCCGAGTCCGCTCGAGGCGCCGGTGACCAGCGCGGTGGTTCCCATCGGGTTGAAGTGTGCGCGCACCATGCTCTGAGGGTAGTCGCCGAGGCTGCCCGGCGACAGAGTGGGCTTCAACGCTGAACTGAGCTTCGCCGTCGCACCAGGACGCCGCGCCTAACATTGGAGCATGACTCACGCGCCACTCGACCTGCCGGCCAAGCACACCGTGCTGCGTTCATTTGCCGGGCATCTCGAGGCGCAACCCGATGACGTCTTCGCCGTGTTGCTCGAGAAGCTGGCCGCCGGCGACGAGAACGGCGAGCACTTTCTTGCCGATCCCGCCGAGCGTTTCATCGTCGTGCAGGGCGACTGGTGGTATCGCGGCGAGTACCGGGTGCTGCCAGAAGAAGACGGTGGCGGTACGCGTCTCGAACACGAGATCTTGAATGTGGCCCAGATCGCGCACTGGGCCGGAGCGATCACCGGACGGTCGGTCGTCGCCGCCGCTCCCGCAGCGTTTGGTCGGTTGCTGACCGAGATCGATGCGGAGCTCGGCGGGTACCCCGACGCTGAGTAGCACCCTCGCAGTGGGCGAGCCGTGCGGCAGGCGGGCCACGCGGTGGGCGGCCACGCGGTGGGCGGCCACGCGGTGAGCGAGGCGTGCGGTGAGCGAGGCGTGCGGTGGGCGGCCACGCGGTGAGCGAGGCGTGCGGTGAGCGAGGCGTGCGGTGGGCGGCCACGCGGTGAGTGGGCCGTGCTTTGAGGGAGTCACGCCGTAGGCTCGAGGCATGACTGAGCTGCACGAACTGACCGCGCTTGAGCAGTGGCAGGGGCTGCAGAAGGGTGAGATCGGCGTCTCTGAACTGACCGAGCACTACCTCGCCCGCATCAACTCGCTGAACCCGGCGCTCGGCGCGTTCGTCGCCGTGACGGATGCGGCGGCGCGGACTCGGGCCGCCGAGGTTGCCGCCCAGGCCACCCGCACCGCGACCCTCTGGGGTTTGCCGATCGGCGACAAAGATCTTCAGCAACGGGCGGGGATTCCCGCGCGGTTCGGCTCCCGGCTGATGGCCGACTTCGTGCCAACCGAGTCCGACGACCTCGTGCAGGCTCTCGACGACGCGGGCGCGGTGAGCCTCGGCAAGACCGCAACGCCGGAGTTCGGACTTCCCTCCTATACCGAGACCCTGGCCGGGCCGCCGGCCCGCAACCCGTGGGACCTCTCCCTCGGCTCCGGAGGCTCCAGCGGCGGGGCTGCTGTCGCGGTTGCCGCACGGATGCTTCCCTTCGCGCCCGGCTCGGACGGCGGCGGCTCCGTACGTATTCCCGCAGCGGCCTGTGGACTGGTCGGGCTCAAGCCGTCACGGGGCCGGGTGCCGGCGGCATCCGGTGTCGACAAGCTGGCCGGGCTTCCCGTTGCCGGTCCGCTCGCACGCACCGTGGCGGATGCCGCCCTGCTGCTCGACGCGATGATCGCGCCGCTCGGCGGCCGGCCGGACCACCACTTCACGCTGCGTTCGCCGGGCGACGACGGCGGACCGCTCTTGGCAGCGGCCGTGCGTGGCGAGGGTCGGTTTCAGCTCGGCGTGATGACCACCTCGGCCTGGGACAACGCGTATTCCATCGAGATCGCGCCCGAGGCGCAGGCGGCGCTCGCGCTGGCAGTGGCCGAGCTCTCGGCACTCGGCCATGGTCTCGAGGAGACGACTCTCGAACCCGATGACAGCTATGCCCCGGCGTTTCGCACGATTTGGCAAGCCGGGGCGGCGGGCATCCCGGCGGAGGGTGACGCACAGGAACAGCTGCTCGAACCACTCACCCGCTGGCTGATGCACCGGGGCCGGGCCCTCACTGCGCGTAATCTGGCCGAGGCGCTGGCCGCACTCTCGGTCTACGAGCGGTCGTTCATTCGCCAACTGTCGCGGTTCGACGCGGTGCTGACGCCCGCGCTCGCGCTTACCCCGCGGCCGATCGGCTGGTACGACGCGCATGACGGCGAGGCGAACTTCGCCCAGCAAGTGCAATACACGCCCTTTACGTCGATGGTCAACGTCAGCGGGCTGCCCGCCATCGTGCTGCCGGTGCTCGAGACCGCCGAGGGGCTGCCGATGGGCGTGCAGCTGATCGGGCGCCCGGGTGGAGAGGCGACTCTGCTCGCGCTCGGTGCACAGCTGGAGCGCCGGTTGCGGTGGCAGCACCGGGTGCCGGCCATCGCGCGCGCCTGATCGGGCCTCGGCTCGCCCCTTTCGTGCACCGACCCGTTCCGCTGACCGGCTTCACGTCCCCATTCGACGGAGATTTAGCCGAAAAAGACGCTTTTCGGCCCGATTCGGACTGTTGGGAGCAAAATCTCCGTCGAATGGGAGACACGGAAAACGGAGACACGGAACACGCGGGGCGACGTTGTTTTGAATTACTCAAAACAACTGATAGATTCGAGGAATGATAGGGACAGTGACGGATGCCGTGGGGGCAGACGAACTGAGCGAGCGCATCCGTGCGGCGTCGCTCAAGGTCACGGCGACCCGTCGATCGGTGCTGGGTGCGCTCAGTGCGACTCCGCATGTGAGTGCCGACACACTCTTCGCCGCGGTGGCGACCGAGCTGCCCGGCACCTCGCTGCAGGCCGTCTATGGAGTGCTCACCGCCTTCACGACCGCCGGCCTGGTGCGTCGCATCGAACCCGCCGGCTCAGCCGCACTCTACGAGTGCCGCATCGGTGACAACCATCACCACCTGGTCTGCACCCACTGCTCCGCGGTGCAGGATGTCGACTGCGTCGTCGGGGGAGCCCCGTGCTTGACTCCGTCTGACACCGGCGGATTCGCAATCCACACTGCCGAGGTCACGTTTTGGGGCCTCTGTGCCGCGTGCCAGGCGTCCGCCGCATCCGGCGTAACAGCCGCACCTGCTGCCGCACCCGCACCCGCACCCGCACCCGCACCCGCACCCGCACCCGCCCCCGCTGCCGCATCCGCCCCATCCGCCCCATCCGCCCCATCCGCGGCACCCGCGCCCGCGGCACCCGCGCACGCGGCACCCGCGCCCGCCGCGCCCACTCAGGCCGACGCATCCGCGCCCTAGACCCACGACTTTCTTTGCCTCATCTGCCCATCGCAACCATTCGAGATAAGGATCAGAATGACTGAACCCACCACCACCCAGACCGGTACCCCGGTTGCCAGCGACGACCACTCGCTGACCGTCGGTACCGACGGCGTCACCGCGCTGCACGACCGTTACCTGGTCGAGAAGCTCGCGCAGTTCAACCGTGAGCGTGTCCCGGAGCGCATCGTGCACGCCAAGGGCGGCGGAGCATTCGGCACCTTCGAGGTCACCGGTGACGTGTCGGCCTACACTCGCGCTGCTGTCTTCCAGCCGGGCACCGTCACCCAGACCATGCAGCGCTTCTCCAGCGTCGCCGGCGAGCAGGGCTCGCCCGACACCTGGCGCGATGTGCGCGGCTTCTCGGTCAAGTTCTACACGACCGAAGGCAACTACGACATCGTCGGAAACAACACCCCGGTGTTCTTCATCCGCGACGGCATCAAGTTTCCTGACTTCATCCACTCGCAGAAGCGCCTGCCGGGCAGTGGCCTGCGCGACGCCGACATGCAGTGGGACTTCTGGACCCTCTCGCCGGAATCCGCACACCAGGTCACGTACCTGATGGGCGACCGTGGCCTTCCGCGCTCCTGGCGTGAAATGCCCGGCTTCGGCTCGCACACCTACCAATGGATCAATGCAGCGGGCGAGCGCTTCTGGGTGAAGTACCACTTCACGTCGAACCAGGGCAACATCGAGATCGACGGAACCGAAGCCGAGCTCATCGCCGGTGCCGACGCCGACTACTACCGCCGCGACCTCTACGAGGCCATCGAGGCCGGCAACTTCCCGTCGTGGGATGTGCACGTGCAGGTCATGCCCTACGAAGAGGGCAAGACCTACCGCTTCAACCCGTTCGACGTCACGAAGGTCTGGCCGCACGCCGACTTCCCGCTGATCAAGATCGGCACGCACACCCTCGACCGCAACCCGGAGAACTTCTTCGCGCAGATCGAGCAGGTGGCCTTGTCGCCCGCGAACCTGGTTCCCGGAATCGACGCCAGCCCCGACAAGATGCTGATGGCCCGCATCTTCTCGTACCCGGATGCCCAGCGCTACCGCCTCGGCGCCAACTACAACCAGATCCCGGTGAACTCGCCGATCGCTCCGGTGAACAACTACTCACAGGATGGCGCAGCTCGCCACGGCTTCAACTCGGCGAACACCCCGGTCTACGCGCCGAACTCGCTCGGCGGACCCGCCGCTGACCCGGTAGCAGCCGGCACCGGTGGCTGGGAGAACGACGGCGAACTGCTGCGTGCCGCTGCGGTTCTGCGCTCGGAGGACAGCGACTTCGGCCAGGCCGGAACGCTCTACCGCGACGTCTTCGATGACGCGGCCAAGGCGCGCTTCCTGGTGACCATCACCGATGCAATCAGCGGCGTCACGCGTCCCGAGGTGCGCGAGCGCGCTATCTGGTACTGGACAAGCGTTGATGCAGAGCTCGGCGCAGCCCTGCGCTCGAACCTCGAGGCCGTCGACCTGGTCGGTGCCGCCGAGTAATTCGGTTCTGCACTGCCGCGTCTGAAGCGCAACGAACGCCCGACCTGTCCAAGGTCGGGCGTTCGTCGTTTCACACACCTGGCATCCAGCGATACGGCAAGTGTCGGGCGGGCGACGGATGCGCGGCGCGGCGATGATCGCACTGGCCGTGATCCTGCTCGTCGTCGCGTTCGCATCCCTGCTGCTCGGCGACGCCAAGCTGCGCGCCGGCGACCTCGTGACCTCGTGACCTCGTGACTTCGTGACCTCGTGACTTCGTGACCTGAGTGACCGGGCAGCCGGCCGGCACTAGTCTTGACCCGAATGCTCTTTCAGCGTGTTGCCTAATCAACACCATCCGTAGACGTCGTCGGCTCAGCCGACCAGGGATGGCGATTCTGTGTGCCGTCGGACGGAACTCCCCTCGCGAGTTCCGCATCCGCCATCGTTCACACAATCCCTCACCCTGGAGTACTCCATGACTACATTTCTCGTCACCGGCGCAACCGGTCGCCTCGGCGGCGCCGCGCTGCGCGGCCTGCATTCTCACGTGTCGTCCAGCGACATCCGCGTGCTGGCGCGCACCGACCACGACGCAGCCCGGCTGTCAATGAATGGCGTCGCGGCCCACCGCGCCGACTATTCCGAGCCCGCCACGCTGCGCGACGCCTTCGTCGGCGTCGACCGCCTGCTGTTCGTGTCGAGCCCGATTCTCGACCCGGTGGTGCGCAGCAGCCAGCATCGGGCAGTGATTGAGGCGGCGATCGTGGCCGACGTCGGCCACGTCGTCTACACGAGTGCGATGGGAGCTCCGCATGATCCAGGGCATACCACCGCCGAAACAGCGCTGGGCGCCAGCGGGCTGGGCCACACCATCCTGCGCAACGGGCTCTACACTGATCCGTTCGTTGCCCGTGCGATCGAGGACTCCCGAACTGGCGCGGTACGCTCGGCCAGCGCCGGAGGCTCGATCGTGACCACCTCGATCGCGGATCTCGCTGCGGCGGCCGTGACCGCCTTGATCGACCCGCCGAGCAAAGTGATGTGGGAGTTGCGCGGGCCGGCCTGGACCTTCGACGAGATGGCCTCGACTCTCTCGCGGCTGACGCACCAACCGATCCGCCACGAACTGGTGACCGATGCGGAGACTGGTGCATTCAGCGTCTTGTTTCCGCTGATCCGGAGAGGTGTTTTCTCGGCCGAAACCGCTGACCTGAGTGAGTTGCTCACACGGGAGCCACAGGGCATCGAGGCGGTGGTCGCCGAGCAGCTGCGTTCGCGGGGATAGCGAAGGAGGGAGGCGGGCTCGTGCCATTGTGACGTCGCCTTAGGTTAGGCATGCCATACTTAGGTCATGCTTACTTCGACGGTCACTGAGCTCGCCCCCCGCCCGACGAAGCCCAGCTACCGCCCGTACAGCGTTTCGGTTGCCGGCATCCAGCGTCTGTCAGACTCGTTCACCCGGGTGACCTTCAGCGGTGCCGACCTCAACGAGTTCGGCACGGTCGGCCTCGACCAGCGCGTCAAAGTCATCCTCCCGTTGCCGGGCGTCGGGATCTCCCCGCTGCCCGACGACGACACCTGGTACGACGCCTGGCGCCAGCTTCCCGACGCGGCCCGCAACCCGATTCGCACCTACACAGTGCGCGCCGTGCGCCCGGCAGTGCGCGAGATCGACATCGATTTCGTCATGCACGGCGACGGCGGTCCTGCCTCGCGATGGGCCGGGAACGCGACAGTGGGGCAGCAGCTCATCGTTGTCGGGCCCACCACCGGGGGAGAGTTTCCCCGTTCCGGCGTGGAATGGAATCCGGCCGAGGCGAACACGCTACTGCTGGCCGGCGATGAGACCGCAGCGCCCGCGATTTGCGCCATTCTCGAGTCGCTGCCGGCCGACGCGTGCGGCACCGCGATCATCGAGGTGCCTCACGCCGCTGACGCCCTCGAGACGGTCGCTCCGGCCGGAGTGCAGGTGACCTGGCTCGTTCGGGATGCCGCCGCAAGTGTTCACGGCTCGGCCCTCGATGCCGCGGTGCGGGAGTGGACCTCGAGGTTCATCAGTAGCTCGCGGGTTGTCGCCGCGACCGAGCTCACCGACGTCGACGTTGACACCGAGATTCTCTGGGAGATTCCCGACGCCCCTGTCACCGACGCAGCATCCGCCTCTGCCTCTGCCTCTGCCTCTGCCTCTGCCTCTGCCTCCGCATCCGCATCTGCCTCAACGGATGTGGCCTCAGGCCTCTACGCCTGGCTGGCCGGTGAGGCCGGAGTGATCAAGATGCTGCGCCGGTTCCTGGTCTCTGAGACCGGAATCGACCGGCGGCAGGTTGCCTTCATGGGCTACTGGCGTGCGGGCCGCGCCGAACTCAACTAGCGCATTCCACCGGCGATCAGTGCTCGACGGCGATCACCGAACTCCCGCGCTTCACCACCTCCAGATTTTCACCTCCAGCTTGTCAACGAAAGGACCTCCTGTGCCCAGGAACACACTCACCCGCCGAATGAACGCCGGGGCTGCCCTCGCCGCCGCTGCCGTTGCCGCGCTGGTTTTGGCCGGCTGCTCCACCGGACCGACGGCTGACTCCACGGCGGATGCCTCGGCCGATGGGTCCTTCCCCGTCACCATCGCCAGTTCCCTCGGCGACGCCGTGATTCCGGCAGCGCCCGAACGCATTGTGACGATCGGCTGGGGATCGGCGGATACCGTCGTCGCACTGGGCGAGACGCCCGTCGGCGTCGAAGCAGCCACCTGGGGCGGCGACGAAGACCTCTACTTTCCGTGGGTGCGTGACGCCATCGAGACATCCGGTGCCGACCTGCCCGAGACGTTCAATGTCTACCCCGAGGTCGACGTCGAAGCGGTCCTCGCGTTGAAGCCCGACCTCATCCTGGCCCCGCAGTCCGGCATCACCGCTGAAGACTTCTCGACGCTGTCGGCGATCGCGCCGACGGTGGCCTACCCCGGCGAGGCGTGGCAGACGAGCTGGGATGACCAGATCAGCATCATCGGCACGGCGCTCGGCAAGAGCGCGCAAGCCGACGACTTGATCGACGGCATCTCGACCCAACTCGCCACGGCTGCCGCAGCGAACCCGGAGTTCGCCGACCTCAGCTTCGCTTATGTCTACACGGCAGAACCCGGCCAGCTCGCCTTCTACCAAGCCGGCGACCCGCGTGTCGACCTGGTTTCGGGCCTCGGGCTGACGCTTGACCCGGCCGTCGCCGCCGTTCCGCTCACGGCCGGCACCTTCGCGTCGACGGTGGGCCTCGAACAGGCCGACCTGCTCAACGACGCTGATGTGCTCTTCACCTGGTTCAACGACGCCGACAACCAGAAGGCGATCGAGGCGCAGCCGCTCTTCGCGCAGATTCCGGCATTCGCCAGGGGCTCCTACGTGCCCAACGTCGACAACCAGCTGGCGATGGCCTCGAGCCTGCTGACCCCGCTGAGCGTGCCGTGGGCACTCGACGCGTACATTCCGATGATTCAGGATGCCGCAGCGAAGGTCGCGAAGTAACGGCCAGGCCGCACCTCCACGAAGCACTATGACTGACACCACGTCACTCGATCGATCCGGCGCAGCAACCCCTGCGCCGGATCGTCGCGCACGCGAGCGTCGCCCGCGCCGAGTGCCGAAACTCGGCCTGGCCGCCGGGCTCGTCGTGCTGGCAGTGGTGCTCGTCGTCGTGATTCTGCTCAGCCTGGCGATCGGCAACAAGTACGTGCCGCTCCCCGACGTGATCGGCGCACTCTTCAATCCGGGCGACACGTACGCGGATACCGTCGTCGCCAGCCGCATCCCGCGCACCCTGCTTGGTCTCCTGGCCGGGGCGAGCCTCGCCGTGGCCGGCGCCGTGATGCAGGGCATCACGCGCAATCCGCTGGCCGATCCCGGGCTCTTCGGGGTCAATGCCGGGGCGGCGGCGGCCATCGTCACGGCATCCGCTTTCTTCGGCGCAGGTTCTGCGGCAACCACCGTCTGGGTGGCCCTGCCCGGCGCCCTGATTGCGGTCGTCGTCGTGTACCTGCTCGGTTCGGTGACGGGGAGTGCAACTCCCGTGCGCCTGGTGCTCGCGGGCGTGGTGGTGGGAGCGGTGCTGGCCGCCTACATCCAGGCCATCACGCTGAGCTTTCCGAAGGTCTTCGACAGCTACCGGTTCTGGGTGATCGGTTCGCTCGCCGGCCGCGACCCGCACCTGATCGTTGACGTGCTGCCCTTCGTGCTCGTGGGCCTGGCCCTCGCGCTCGGTCTGGCCGGGTCGCTGAATGCGCTCGCGCTGGGCGACGAGACGGCGAGCGCGTTGGGCGCGCATGTCGGGCGCACCCGCATCCTGGGGGCGATCGCGACCACACTGCTCTGTGCAGCGGCCACCGCCGCTGTCGGCCCGATCGCCTTCGTCGGCCTGGCCGTGCCGCACATCGTGCGGTCGGTGACGGGCAGCGACCACCGGTGGTTGCTGCCATATTGTCTGCTGGCCGGGCCCGCCCTGCTGCTGCTCGCCGACATCCTGGGCCGGGTGATTGCGAGCCCCGCCGAGCTCATGGTCGGCATCATCACCGCGTTCGTCGGTGCCCCCATCCTGATCGTTGCCGTGCGCCGGATGAAGGTGCGCGCATGAGTGGAGCGTCACGAGTCTCGCACGAGCGGATGCCGTCACCGCTCCAGAAACAGACGCGGGCAGAGGCCCCGTCGCAGCGGCAAGCCTCGCCCGCCCGTGAGTCGACACTACGCATCGGCAGCTGGCTGAGCCTGCGGGTGCGGCGTCGCAGCTTGATCATTGCGGCGCTTCTCGTGCTCGCGATCCTCATTGTCGGGGTGCTCGCCCTCACGCTGGGCACGCTCGGCGTCTCGTTGCCCGGCCTGGCGTCTGCGCTGTTCGGGCAGGCGACCGGCACCGATCAGATCGTGCTCGGCGTCATCCGCGGACCCCGTCTCGTGGTGGCCGTTGCAGCGGGCGCAGCATTCGGTGTGGCCGGAACGCTGTTTCAGACCGTCACCCGCAACCCGCTCGGCAGCCCGGATGTCATCGGCCTCACCTCGGGGGCGGCCGCCGGTGCCGCCGCGTTCGGCGTGATGTGGACCGGCATCGTGCCGCTGCCGGTCGGCGCGCTCATCGGCGCCTGTGTCGCCATGGCACTGGTCTACTTCGCGACGGGAACCGGCTTCGCCTCGCCGACACGCATGCTGCTGGTCGGCATCGGAGTCTCGGCGATGTCGCTGGCCTTCGTGCAGTTCGCCATCGCCCGCACGGGCCTCGAGCAGGCCACCATGCTGGCGTCATACCTCAACGGCAGCCTGGCCTCACGCTCGTGGGAGCATGCGGCGATCATCGGAGGCGCTCTTGTCGTCTTGCTGCCGCTGGCGCTACTGCTGAGCGGTCGTCTGCAGCTGGCCGAGATGGGCGATGAGCAAGCGGATGCCTTGGGCGGCAGGAGCGCCGGCACCCGTCTGCTCAGCATCCTGACCGGTATCGGACTCGCAACGGCCGCCGTGAGCGTGGCGGGCCCCGTCGCGTTCATTGCTCTGATCGCCCCGCAGATCGCGAAGCGGCTCACGCGGGCACCCGGCCCGAACGTGGGGCTATCGGCCTTGGCCGGAGCCCTGCTGCTGACGTTCGCCGACCTGCTCGCCCAACAGTCGCCGTTCCCCGTGCAGCTGCCGGTCGGCATCCTCACGGCGGCGCTCGGTGGAATTTACCTCGGCTGGCTGTTGCTGGGCGAGTGGAAGAAGGGAACGGTCTAGTGGCCACGTCACGACTCGCCGCAGAGCACCTGCGCCTGGCCTATGACAAACGGATCGTCGTCGACGACCTCAGTGTCGACATCCCCGACGGCGGGTTCACCGTCATCATCGGACCCAACGCGTGCGGCAAATCGACACTGCTGAAGGCGCTGTCGCGCACCCTCAAGCCCGAGGCCGGAACGGTGCTGCTCGACGGGCAACCCATCGGTTCATACCGCAGCCGTACTGTGGCACGGGAGCTCGCGATGCTGCCGCAAAGCCCGATCGCGCCCGAAGCCATGACGGTGAAAGACCTCGTGAGCCGCGGACGATACCCGCATCAGGGGCTGCTCCGGCAGTGGTCGTCGGCCGACGAACGTGCAGTGGCGGCGGCGCTCGAGTCCACCGGCATCTCGGATCTGACGGCGCGCTTCGTCACCGAACTCTCCGGTGGGCAGCGCCAACGCGCCTGGATCGCCATGGTGCTGGCCCAGGAGACCGAGCTGCTGCTGCTCGACGAACCCACCACCTTCCTTGACATCGCACACCAATACGAGGTGCTCGAACTGTGCGGGAGATTGCACAATCAGGGACGCACCCTCGTTGCCGTGCTGCACGACCTCAACCAGGCGGCGCGCTACGCCACCAACCTCGTGGTGATGAAGGCAGGGCAGATCGTGGCAACCGGTGCCCCGCAAGATGTCGTGACGGCCGAACTCATCGAGGATGTGTTCGGGTTGCCCTGCGTGGTCATCACCGATCCGCAAGCCGGAACCCCGATGGTCATCCCGCGCGTGGCACGGCCCGTGTTGCGATAGTCAGCTTCACCGGTGGTCGAGGAGCGAGCGCCAGCGAGTGTCTATGAGGTATATGACCGTTTCGTTGATCGAGGAGCAGCCGACGCAGGAGGCCGCGTCTCGAGATCTCGCGAGCCAATCCTCGGACTTGGGTTGCGTTTGAACGTCGACTCACGAGGTCTCGAGACGGCCGCGGGCGGCCTCCTCGACCAACGAAATGGGACCGCCTTCGATCACCGAGAGGGACCCCGCGCACTCAGACCAGGAAGCGCATCGAAATCGCCCGTGATCAGAGCCTCGCGCTTGCGTCGTGACCAATTCTGAACCTGCTTCTCCCGAGCGAATGCGTCGTCAATTCGGTCGTACCATTCGGCATAGACAAGTTCGACGGGCCGCCGCCGCGTGTAAGCCGCTCCGACGCCACTGGCGTGCTCAGCGACTCGACGCTCCACGTTCCACGTGCTTCCGACGTAGTAGGTGGCATCTGCGCACCGCACGATGTACATGTAGGGCATGCCCGTGAGTGTGACGGATGCCGTGGCTTCCTGCTGGAGTTCTCCACAGGCGCTTCGGTGGTCGAGGAGCGAGCGCCAGCGAGTGTCTCGAGACCTCGCGAGCCGATGTTCGAACGCAACCCGAGTTCAAGGATCGGCTCGCCGGGTCTCGAGACGCGCGCTCCTGCGTCGCGTGCTCCTCGACCAACGAAATGGCCCATATACCTCATAGACGCGGCCTCCTACGTCGCGTGCTCCTCGACCAACAAAATAGACAGCCGCCTAGCGCAGGTACCCACCCTTTTCGAGACCGGCCTCGATCTCCCAGCGATTCTTCAACGGGTTGCGCCCGGCGATCAGATAGAGCAACGGAAACACCATGCCGTACCGCTGCCACTGGCGTTTGTGCACTGCCTCATGCTCAAGAATGTCGTCTGACACATTCTGATTGGTGAGGTAGCAGCCGCCCACGCACGAGCCGCCGCGACCGAACGCCCAGGTGGGCATCCCGCGAAAGACGATCAATCCGCCGCGCCGTTCAACTCGACCGGTGCTCCAGATTGAGCCCCAGACGATTCCGACGGCGGTGGCGTAGAGGTAGCCGGCCCGGCTGAGGGGGGAGTCGAAGAAGATGCGGCGCACGCTCCCAGCGTAGGCGGTCGAGACGGATGCCCGCGGCTCGTTCGCCCGCGTTCGCGGCTGGCGCACAGCCGGGCTATCCGACGTTCCCGCCCGCCTGCGAGATGTCAGGCGCCCGTCGGCCGACCGTACTCCTCGAGTAGCCGCAGCCAGACCTCGCTCAACGTCGGATAGCTCGGCACCGCGTGCCACAGCCGCTCGAGCGGCACCTCCCCGACCACGGCAATCGTGGCGGCATGCAGCAGCTCCGCGACATCCTGCCCGACGAAGGTCACCCCGATCAGCACCCGGCGATCCTCATCGACAATCGCCCGCGCATGCCCGACATAGCCGTCGGCGAGCACTGTCGCACCACCCAGCCAGCTGAGGTCGTAGTCGAGCACACGGATGCGATAGCCCGCCTTCTCGGCAGCCGCTTGGGTCAGCCCGACGGAGGCGATCTCTGGGTCGGTGAATGTCACCTGCGGAACAGCACTGTGATCGGCCGTCGCGACATGCGCGCCCCACGGAGCGTCGTCGACCCGGCGTCCGGCCGCCCGCGCCGCGATCACATCTCCGGCCGCCCGCGCCTGGTACTTGCCCTGGTGAGTGAGCAGCGCCCGGTTGGTGACATCGCCCACCGCGTAGAGCCAGTCGCCGGCGAGGGCGGGGGAGTGACCCTGCACGAGCAGCGTGTCATCGACCTGCAGCCAGTGGCCGGGTGGCAGGCCGACGGTTTCCAGGCCGAGGTCGCCCGTGCGCGGAACCCGGCCGGTGGCAACGAGAAGTTCGCTGGCCGTGACGGTGCGTCCGTCGCTGAGGATGACTGCGATGTCGCCGTCGAGTGTGCGGGTTGCGGAGTTGGCGCTGACTCCGGTGAGCACCGTCGCGCCATCGCGTCGCAGCGCTTCGGCGACGAGTTCGCCGGCGAAGGGTTCCAGACCCGACAGAAGCTGCCCACGGGCGATGACCGTCACCGTCGAACCGAGCGCGGTGAATGCCGTCGCCATCTCGGTGGCCACGGTGCCACCGCCGATGATCGCGAGGGTGCGCGGCACGACCTGCGCCGAGGTCGCCTCCTTGCTTGTCCACGGCTCGACTTCGGCGAGACCAGGGATGGCGGGCATCAGCGACGCCGAACCGGGGCAGAGCGCGACAGCGTGCTTGGCTGTCAGAACAGTTGTCGAGCCGTCCGCTGCGGTGACCGTCACCTCACGGGTGCCCGTGATCCGACCATGCCCGCGCACCAGCGCGATGCCCGCCGACTCCAACCAGTCAACCTGACTCTGATCAGACCAGTCGTGCACGATCGTGTCGCGCCGACTGAACGCGGCCATCGCATCCAGCTGCCCGGTGATCGCCTCGGCGGCCCCCTGCACGCGGCGGGCTGCGGCGAGTGCCGTTCCGGCCCTGATCAATGCCTTCGACGGCATACACGCCCAGTATGAGCAGGCTCCACCGACGAGTTCACTCTCGACGATGACGGCGGTCAGACCACCCTGCACCGCGCGGTCTGCGACGTTTTCGGCGGATGTCCCGCCGCCGACGACGATGAGATCATAGGTCTGTTCTGGCATGTCGACGCCTTCCGATACGTTTCACCCACGTAGTGGCTGTGCGCGGTTAGCCTACGCCTCTCGATCCAACAGCGTCCTCAGCGCGTCAGCGAACCGATGATTCGCAACACATTCGACAGATCGTCGGTCGCCGCCTCGGGGGAGGCAGGGGCGAACCCCGCGATCGTCGCACCGGCCAGCCCGAAGTGCGCGCGCAGCCCTGTAACGGCAGAGGTCAGCGCCTCCACGCTGATGCCGAACGGCAGCGGGTTTGCCAGCCCGTTCAGCTCTGCCGGATCGAGCACGTCGAGGTCGATGTGCAGATAGACCTGCGTGGCACCGGTGTGACGCACGGCCTCGACGAGGGCGTCGGCGGTGCTGAGATCTTCGGCGTCGATCATCGCAATCGAGTGCGTGCGGATCAGCTCTGCCTCTGCCGCGTCAATGTCGCGAGTGCCGGCAAGCACGACCCGGTCGAGGGGGATCGCGGTCGAGGTGCCGAGCGCCAAACCATTGGCTCCTTCGCCGCTGATCGCCCGCAACACCATGCCGGTGAATGCGCCAGAGGGTGACGACGCCGGCGTGTGCAGATCGGGGTGGGCATCCAGCCACACCACGGCGACGTCGCCCGGATGCTGCCGCGATGCGTGTTCGACAGCGGCGAGCGACACCCCGCAGTCACCACCGATCGTCAGCGCCCAGTCGGCGCTCGCGCGAAGCACTGCCGCCTGGGCATTCCTCACCAGAACGAGTGTGGAGAAGCGGTTGATTCCGGTGTCTTCGGCGTCGCCAGCCTCCACCGGAACTGCGACGACGACGGTGGCTGAGGTCGGCAAATCGCCTCGAATCGCCTCCGCCCCGTCGGCCAAGCGCATCGCGCGCGGAGAAACAGAACCTTGCCATTGCGGCACGACAACGAAGGTGGGAGACACCCCTTCAGTATGCTCTTAGAACTCTGCGCAGCGCCATTACGACATGTCGCGATAGCGCTGGGCAGCAGCGACGGCGGTGCGCAGTTCGTCGAGTGTGAGCCGCACTCCGTAGCCGGGGGTGTCCCGCTGAATGCGCCAGCCCTCGGCGAGTGGGCCGAGATCGAGCGTGTCGAATCCGAACTGGTTGAGCAGCGCCGAGGCGGCGTGACGCGCCGCGGCGTCGTCGCCGGCGACGACCAACGCTCGCCGATTCGGCGTGCCGGCCGGGCTGCCATCCGTCAGCAGGTCCGACGCGTAGATGTGGTTGAACGCCTTGACCACATGCGAATGCGGCAGATGGTTCTGCAGCAATTCGGCGGTGGTCGACGATTCGTCGTCGAGCTCCGCGATCGCTCCGTCGCGCTGCGGGTAGTAGTTGTTGGTGTCGATCACCACTTTGCCGGCGAACGCCGCAGCCGGAAGCTCTTGAATGCGACGCAGCGGAATCGTGACGATCACGAGGTCGCGGGCCGCGGCGGCATCGGCAGCGGTCGCCGCTCGCGCTTTCGGACCGAGCTCTGCCACCAGGTCGCCGAGGGTCTCCGGACCACGTGAGTTGCTGATGACCACGTCGTAGCCGCTGGCCACGCCGAGTCGTGCGAGTTGGCTGCCGATGTGCCCGGCGCCGACGATACCCAAAATTGTCACGCTTGATCAAACGACGAAGGCCGGCGGGATGTTCCCGCCGGCCCTGAAAACACACCGCGCGTTGGCGTTGCGAAGCGACGACCGTCACAAACGGATCGCGTGCTACTGACCGATCGCGTGCTACGAACCGATCGTGTGCTACGAACCGATCGCGCCGGCCGAACCGGGGTTCTTGAGAGCGGCCAGGCGGGCGTCCACCTCGGTCAGCTCGCCCAAGTCATCGAGGCTTTCGAACTGGGCGTCGAGGCTGGAGGCCGCGAGCTCGCTGGCACCGCGAACCTTGGCCTCTTCACGACGGATTTTGTCTTCGAACCGGCTGACCTCGCTGGTCGGGTCCATGATGTCGATGCTCTTGACGGCGTCCATCACCTGCGTCTGAGCCGCAGCCGACTTCGAACGCGCGACGAGTTCATCGCGCTTCGACGCCAGCTGACCCAGCTTGGTCTTCATCGCGTTCAGGCCGTTCTTGAGCTGCTCGACGACCGCAGTCTGCGAGGCGATCTGCGGTTCGGCAGCCTTCGCCTCTTTCTCGGACTGCAGCTGGCGGCCGAGGGCCACCTTGGCGAGGTTGTCGAACTTGTCGGCGTCGACGGTGTTGCCTGCGGCACGCAGTTCGTCGCCCTTGCGGCTCGCGGCGAGGGCCTTGCCGCCCCACTCGGTGGCGGCTTCGATGTCTTCGCGGTGGTCGTCCTCGAGCAGGCGCAGGTTGCCGATCGTCTCGGCGATCGCGCTCTCGGCGTCGGCGATGCTGCTGGTGTAGTCGCGCACCATCTGGTCGAGCATGAGCTTGGGGTCTTCAGCGGAATCCAGAAGTGCGTTGATGTTCGCCTTCGCCAGCTGGGAGATGCGGCCAAAGATTGACTGCTTTGCCATTTCGGTGGTGTCCTTTCGAGTGGATGTTGCGGTGTGCGTTTCGTTCATACGTGTGTGTCGGTCGTGTGGTCGATCAGATGTGAGGGTCGGAGTCAGCCGGTCATGGACAGTCTAGAAACGGCCGCCACCTCCGCGCCGGGACCGGGTGCCGCCGCCGCCGAAGCTGCCGGCACTGCGGGAACCACCGCCGCCTGAGCCTCCGCCTCCGCCGCCGAAGATGCTGCTGCCACCACCGCCGCGCGAGCCGCCACCCCCTCCGCCGCCAAGGATCGAGTTGAGCAGGATTCCGCCCAGCACGGCGCCCATCGCGCCATTGCCGCCACCCGAGCCGCCCATGCTTCCGCTCGGACCGCCGCCGAGCAGCCCGCCGAAGCCGCCGCCGTTGACGGCGTTGAAGCCGTTCACGTCATTTTGGGCGAGCCGAATGGCTTCGGCCGCGAGTGCATCGGCGCGCTGAGCGGCGGCGAGAGCGTTGGCCGGATCCGTCGCTCCGAGCGAGTCCGCTTGCACGACAAGTCGGCCCGCCTCGGCCAGCCGGGTGCGCGCCTCGGCGCCGACGGCACCACGCCGGGCGGTGATGAAGTCTTCGGCGGCGGAGACCTGGCTGCGCGCGGCGAGCAGGGTCTGGCTGAGGGCGGCCTGCGCGCGCTGCTTCTGCACCGCGGCCTCCCGCACGCCGTGCAGCGCAGCATCCACCGGCTCGTTCGCCGCCTCGAGGGTCTGCACGAGCTCGATCGGGTTGATCGGCCCGTCGGCCAGGCGCGCCTTGACGGCGGCGAGGGTCTGTTCGGTCTGCGCGATCACGGCGGGCAGGCTGGCCGATGCCCCGTCGCCGACCGGGAGCCCCCGCGCGGCGACCAGGTCGGTCTCCAAGTCGGTGATGGCCGGGCCGACCGTCGCGGCGGCCCGCCGCAGGTCGGCGCCCAGACGATCGACGGCATCCAGCAGCAGAGAAGCCTGGTCGACCGACTCCTCAGCCGCACGGATGCCGACGGCCGCGGCCCCGGTGTCGCCGGCCGCCAGTCGGGTGTTGGCTTCGGCCAGGGCCGCCCCGGCAAACGTCACGCGTTCCCGCGCCTGGGCGGGGTTGTCGGCGACGGTGGCGATGCTGCTCGCGGTGTAGCGCGCGGAGAGATCGGCCAGGCTCGCTTCGGCGGCTGCAATGCGCGCCTCGGCGGCGGCGGCGGCCGCGGCGACGGTGGCCGCGACCTGCGGAGCGTTCTTTTCGAGCTGACGCAACGCGTCGAAGTCGTCGGCCTGCTCGTCGAGGGTCGCGTTCGCCTTGCCGCAGAGGTCGAGAATCTCGGCGTACCAGGCGCGCTGCTGCTCCTCGGAGTCGGGCTCAGAATCGTCGAGTTTCTGCTGCAGGGTGAAGGCCTGGCGCAGCAGGGCCGTCGCCTCGGCCAGCGCCGCCTGAAACGCGGTGGTCGCCGCCTCGCCATACTGAGCGACCGCGAATCCGAGCTCCTGACCACTGGTCTTGATCGCATCGTCGGTTTGCACGAGCGCGCTGCCGGCCTGCTGCTTGAGCTGCGGCGTCGGCACCGACTGCACGGCGGCGGGGCCACCGGCGGCTCCCACCTTCTTGCGGCGTCGGCGCACCGCCAAAAAAATGATCACGCCAATGGCGGCGACGACGATCAGAATGCCGATGAACACTCCGAAACCGCCCCCACCAGTGCCGGGGTCCGCCTTTCCCGGAGTGATCTGCGGGGTAGTCACGGCCTGCCCCTGCAAGCTTTGAGAGAGGCCGTTCGCGGCCCCGATCCCGGCGCCGGCCCAGTCGTTTTCACGCAGGGGCGGCTCGATGGCGACCGATTCGATCTCGCTGAGCTGGGCATCCGTCAGTGTGAAGTTCGGCGAAACCGAGAGCTGGTACTGCCGGTCGCCTGTCGCGACGGCGAGCAGTACGTCATTGGTACCGAGACCGTTGTCGTCGGCGGTCTGGTCGGCCCAGGCCTCGCGATCGTCGACGCCGGTGAAGCTGTCGACGTAGGCGATGAACAGGTCGGTGCCGGTCTCGTCAGCCAGCTTCGTGATGGCAGCGGCGACCTCGCCCTCACGATTGCCGAGCGCGCCGGTTTTGTCGACAATGTGGCTCGCGCCGAACGTGACAGGGCTCTCTGCATATGCGACCGTTGGAACCCCCACCGCCAGCGCGCCCACCAGAAGTGCGGCGCCGAGCTTCGACCATGCGTGCATGTGCCTGCCTTCTCACGAGGATCCGTTGAGCCGAGCTTAGGGCGCGCGGGATTGCCAGTCTAGGAATGTGGTGTGAACGCCGGTTGACGCTGTCAGGCGGCGCGCAAGTCGATAAAATCCGCGCATGGCTCTTCGAATTCACCACATAGTTCTTGATTGCGTCGATGCGTCGCGGGTTGCCACCTTCTGGTCTGAGGTGCTCGGCCGCGACGTTCTGCCCGATGCGAGCGCGGATGCCGCGTTCATCGGCGCAGGGGAGGCGGGGGAGCCCGGCTGGTTGTTCTTCAGCGTTCCCGAGCCGAAGACGGCGAAGAACCGGATGCATGTCGACTTCGAGTCCGCTGACCGGGACGCCGAGGTGGAGCGTCTTCTCGCGCTCGGGGCGACGCGGGTGGCTGACCACGACGAGTGGGACACGCGCTGGACGGTGTTGCAGGATCCGGAGGGCAATGAGTTCTGTGTGTCGCAGCGGCCGGCGGGCGACTAGGCGTAATCCTGCCTCGTTGATCGAGGAGCGCCCGACGGAGTCGGCCGCGTCTCGAGATCTCGTGAGCCGACGCTCAAACGCAACCTAGTTTCAGAGATCGGCTCGCCAGATCTCGAGCGTCGGGGCTGCTACGCAGCATTGTGGTGGACGAATTTGACCATTTCGTTGGTCGAGGAGGCCGCCCGCGGCCGTCTCGAGACCCCGTGAGCCGACGTTTGAACGCAACCCGAGTTCAAGGATTTGCTCGCGAGATCTCGAGACGCGTGCTCGCAAGCTCGCGCGCTCCTCGATCAACGAAAAGGCCATATACCTCATAGACACGTGCTCGCAAGATAGACACGTGCTCGCAAGCTCGCGCGTTCCTCGATCAACGTAAATGGTGATCTTCGTTCGTCACCGTGCCTCGACACTCGCGCCGGACATCCGTCGAAACCCGCCCCCTACGCGGTAATCCGCGCCACGCTCTCCAACAGCTCGTTGCGCACCTCGGTCACGAGCAACTCCCGCGCGCCGGTCAGAATCGGGTTGCCCGTCACGGTGCTCGCCGCCACCGCCGGTGCCCAACGGCTCGAGCCGCGGATCTCCTTCGACACCAGCTCCGCGAGCTCATCCCCGCCGGCACGGCAGGTCGGGCCGCCGAGCACGACGAGTTCAGGGTCGACGACGGCGAGCAGCGGAATCACGCCGAACGCCACCCGGTAGGCCAGCTCATCCAGAATCGCACCGCGGGCGGGGCTCGTCGGCAGCGCATCGAGGATGCTCGCCAGCGTGCGCCCGTGCATGCCGTGTTCGCGGGCCAGGCGCACCATCGCCTTGCCACCCATCACGTCCTGCAGGTCGCTGACCGGCCGGCCATCGAGTCCGGTGAGCGCTTGCGGAGCGGGAAGAAAGCCGATCTCACCGGCGCCACCGAACGACCCGCGGTGAATTCCGCCGTTCAGGTCAAGCGCTGCGCCGAGGCCGTTGCCGAGCCAGAGCAGGGCAAAGTTGCTCGCCGATGAGGCCGCCCCGAATGCACGTTCGGCGACCGCGGCGAGGTTTACGTCGTTGTCGACCTGCACGGCGACGCCGAGTTCGTCTTCGATGATCTTGCGCACCCCGCTGCGTGGCCAGCCCGGTAGCGTTTCGGTGAACAGGTGATCGTCGTCGAGTGTGTCGAGGTAGCCCTGCACGCCGAGGCAGACCGTGCGCACCGACGCCGGGTCGGCGCCGCTCGGAGCGCACGCCGCCTCGATGGCCGCACGCACTTCGTTCACCGCGTTGCGTTCCGATGCATGGGCCGGCAGCGCAATCTCGACGGTTTCGTGGTCGGTGCGGATGGCGTCGACCAGGCAGGCGCGCATCCGTTTCGCGTCAATGTCGATGGCGACGCCGAGCACGCGGTCGGCGCGTGCCGCGTAGGTGACCGAGGGGCGGCCCTGGCCGCCAGTGGCTTCGCCGTCGATGCGGATCAGCCCGGCCTTCTCAAGCCGGGTGACCACGAGGGATGCGGTCGGTTTCGACATCTCACCGAGTTCGGAGATGCGCACGCGGCCGAGCGGCCCGTGCTCGAGCAGAAGCGAGAGGGCGGTGCGGTCGTTCCAGGCGCCGAGCCAGGCGGGGGTGCCGGGGGCGGAGTTCGCTGCCATGAACCCTCTCTTGAGTGCTCCTGAGCGCGGTCAGAAACGGTACTGATGTCGGAGTGATGAATGTGGGCGCTCTTCGTGGGAGCGCAGTCAACAATCTAATCGTTTGGCGCGGTGGGGCTGAACTCGACACGGATGGGCGCGGTCTGATTCGTGGGCCGGCCCGGGCGTGGGGAATCCCCGCTGGCGTGCGACATCGCGCGCGCCCACGGGGATTTCCCACGCCGGAGTGACGGCAGCGGTGACGTAGCGCTGACACACACAGTTACATTTCGTAAGAGGGCGCAATCAGGCATGCAAGTCGGGCTTCGGGATGCGTAGGGTGGGCTGATCGCGGCGTGCCCGAGTGGTCCAAGGGGTCGGTTTCATACACCGGATGTCGCAGGTTCGAATCCTGCCGTCGTGTCAATTCCCTCCTGTACGGGTACCGAAATCAGGAGTGGAGGTGTGTCGTCCGGTGAATGCCCGCGGATTCCGGGCCGCGGCATCCGCGACACGCACTCCACTCCTGATTTCGGTCCCGCCCGGCCGCCGGGAACCCCTGTCCATCAACGGATGCGCTTGCCTCACGCCCACATCGACGGATGTGCCCCCTCGGTGATTGAGGAGCGCCCGACGGAGTCGGCCGCGTCTCGAAATCCCGCGACCAGGTCTCCGGACTCAACCCACGCCCTCTCCGCGGTGGGACCGCGTTCAGGAGTGGAGGTATGTCGGCCGGGGTGCGCCTGCGGATTCCCAGGCCGCCGCATCCGCGACACGCACTCCACTCCTGAACCCGGTCCCGCCCGACTCGCACTCGCGCCTCGCGATGGACGCGCCCACCTCGGTGATTGAGGAGCGCCCGACGGGGTCGGCCGCGTCTCGAAATCCCGCGACCAGGTCTCCGGACTCAACCCACGCCCTCTCCGCGGTGGGACCGCGTTCAGGAGTGGAGGTATGTCGGTCGGGGTGCGCCTGCGGATTCTCGGGCCGTCGCGTCCGCGACACGCAATCCACTCCTGAACCCGGTCCCGCCCGACTCGCACTCGCGCCTCGCGATGGACGCGCCGGCCTCGGTGATTGAGGAGCGCCCGACGGGGTCGGCCGCGTCTCGAAATCCCGCGACCAGGTCTCCGGACTCAACCCACGCCCTCTCCGCGGTGGGACCGCGTTCAGGAGTGGAGGTATGTCGGCCGGGGTGCGCCTGCGGATTCTCGGGCCGTCGCGTCCGCGACACGCAATCCACTCCTGAACCCGGTCCCGCCCGACTCGCACTCGCGCCTCGCGATGGACGCGCCCACCTCGGTGATTGAGGAGCGCCCGACGGGGTCGGCCGCGTCTCGAAATCCCGCGACCAGGTCTCCGGACTCAACCCACGCCCTCTCCGCGGTGGGACCGCGTTCAGGAGTGGAGGTGTGTCGGCCGGGGTGCGCCTGCGGATTCTCGGGCCGTCGCGTCCGCGACACGCAATCCACTCCTGAACCCGGTCCCGCCCGACTCGCACTCGCGCCTCGCGATGGATGCGCCGGCCTCGTTGATTGAGGAGCGCCCGACGGGGTCGGCCGCGTCTCGAAATCCCGCGACCAGGAGGTCTCCGGACTCAACCCACGCCCTCTCCGCGGTGGGACCGCGTTCAGGAGTGGAGGTATGTCGGTCGGCTTGCGCCTGCGGATTCTCGGGCCGTCGCGTCCGCGACACGCAATCCACTCCTGAACCCGGGCCCGCCCGACTCGCACTCGCGCCTCGCGACGGACGCGCCCACCTCGGTGATTGAGGAGCGCCCGACGGAGTCGGCCGCGTCTCGAAATCCCGCGACCAGGTCTTCGGACTCAACCCACGCCCTCTCCGCGGTGGGACCGCGTTCAGGAGTGGAGGTATGTCGGCCGGGGTGCGCCTGCGGATTCCCGGGCCGTCGCATCCGCGACACGCACTCCACTCCTGAACCGGACCATCTCGTTTGTTGGTTGCACTCGGCGAAACTCCTCACATCGCCCTGCGAGCGAGTGCCGTTCCTAACCTCGGAGATTCTGCAAAATCATGCCATTTCAGCCTTGAATCGCGCCGAATTTCGGAGAATCTCCGAAGTTGCGAACGCGAGTGCGGGGAGGGCGCAGCTGGGCCTCAGAAACAGCGCACGGAATCCAGCGCGCCGCTCAGCTCCCCGCAGCCGCCTCGCCTGCGGCGCCCCTACAGAACCCGCAACCCCACACTCGTCACGATCGACTCCCGCTGCCCGCCCGAGTGCACGACGTGCGTGCCGTCCACCGTGAGCTGACTGGCGTGACAGCGCAACGCACGCGTGACCGTGTCGAGCCGGTCGTCGAGCGCAAACCACTCGGTGTCTGTCACCGGCGCATGCAGAATCTCCGCAAACCTCACACCCTGCGCGCGACTTGCCGCAATCGTCGCCTCATGCACCCGCACGTGATCCGGATGGCCGTAGCCGCCCTCGTCGTCATAGCTGATCACCAGCGACGGCTGCAGCTGCTCGATGAGCGCCGCAACATCGGCGGCGACCTCTGCGAGTGGCGCTGTCGTCAGCGCATCCTCACCCGAATCCTCAGCAGGACCGGCAACACCCGGCCGGATCCACTGCATCCCCGAATCGCGATAGAGGCGCGGAGCCAATCCTGCAGCGCGCGCCGGGGGAGTGCCGAGCCAGAACCGCTCGGCGACACCCAGCGCATCCGTCGCGCACTGCAACTCCTGCTCCCGATGAGCGGTGAGCGCATCGGTGCCCTCGAGGCCCGACAGCGGGCCAGGCACGACCTCGCCGCGCTCCCCGCGTGAGGCGGTGAGCAGCGTGACCCGCACCCCGCGCGCCACCAGCTCCGCGATGAGCGCCCCGGTCGAAATTGTCTCGTCGTCGGGATGCGCATGAACGAAGAGAACGGATGCGAGCCCGTCGAGAATGCTCACGAACGCGACTCCGCATCGGTCGATGACGGGTCGGTGTCGCCAGCCGACCCACCGTCATCAGCCGAACCCTCGGCCCGCAGCAACCCGCGGTACACCTCAAGCAGCGTTTCGGCCGACCGAGTCCAGGAGAACTGCTCGGCCCGCTCGCGCGCTGCCAGCGACAGGCGCCGCGCCGTCTCGGGATTCGACACGATGTCGGCGATCGCCGCCGCCCACACCGCCGGATCCCGCGAGTCCAGCACCATTCCGGTCACGCCGTCGTCGACGGCCTCACGCAGCCCGCCGGATGCCGCGGCCACGACCGGAACACCGCTGGCGGCCGCTTCGAGGGCGACGAGCCCATAGGTTTCCGAGTGCGAGGGAACCAGCACCAGGCGGGCACCGCGGAACAAATCCGCCAAATCCACCCGGGACTGCGGGCCGACAAAACGCACATGCTGCAGTACGCCGAGCTGGGAGGCCAACTCCTTCAACTCATCGACGTAGCCGTCGAAATCTGCCGAGGCATCGCCCGACACCAGCAGGTCGGGCCGCATCTCGTCGGGCACCGCCGCGATCGCTTCGATGGCCAGGTCGATCCCCTTGAGCGGCTGCAACCGCGCGGCCACAACGGCGTAGCCGCGGCCCTCAGCCTGACTCGTGGCGAGGCCCTCAGCATCCGCTTGATCCGCGACCAAATCAGGAGCCAGCCCAGCGTCCAAGCCAGAGCCGGATTCAGCGTCCAAGCCAGAGTTGGACCCAGCGTCCAGCCCCGCAGCGAACCTAGAGACGCCCTCGGCCGCACGCACGTCAGAGTCACCCGCGTCGGCGTCAACCGCCGCCGGATGAAACAGCACCCCGTCAATTCCGGGCGGCACAACAGTAATCCGTTCCGCCTGCCCACCGAGCCGCGTCACGATGGTGCAGGCCTCCGCCTCACTGATCGCGACGACCGCATCCGATTCCCGCGCCAACCAGGCCTCTCCGGCCATCCGCCCGGGCGATTCCGGTCGTTCGCCCGCCGAGAGCGGCGTCGACAGGTCGGCGGCAATGCTGTGAAAACTTTGCACATGCGGCGTTCCCCAGTGCTGCGCGAACGGCAGCCCGGCCATGCCCGAAAACCAGTGATGCGAATGCATGACGTCATACGGGCCGAGCGTGCCCATGCGCATCCGAAATTCGTCGATGAATTTCTCGTGGTCGCCCTTCGGCACGGATGCCGCCGGCCCGGCACTCAGAAAACGCAACGTCACGCCCGGTGCCAGCTGCATCTCGGCCGGTTGCTCTGGCGACGAGCGTCGCGTCAGAATCTCGACCGAATGCCCCAGCGCCCCGAGCGCTTCGGCCTGGTGCCGCACCACCACGTTCATGCCGCCGGCGTCGCCGGAACCCGGCTCAGCGCCAGGGGAGGTGTGGAGGGAGATGAGGGCGATGCGGAGTGGATCTGAAGAAGGTGGCACGCAAAAAGCGTAGTCCTCAATAGAGGGGACAACGAGCGGGCCGCTCCCTGTGCCCAGGCGTTCGCCCCCTCAATCGCACTCGAAAGCGCGTTGTCACCGCCGAAGACCAGGCGCCAGACCTGCCGGTGGATGATCTCGACGATGAAGAACCGGCCGTTGCCGACCCCGACGCCCGCGACGACAGAGCGGGGGTATGTTCAACACTGTTTTCAGCGGCAATCGAGCGCAACGAGAAAGGTCACCATGTCCAATCCAGTTGACTATTTCGAGATCGGCTCACCCGACCCTGAGGCCGCACGAGCCTTCTACTCGGGGCTGTTCGATTGGGAGATCGGGCCGCCGTCTGCCGCCAGGTACAGCACGATCAATACCCAGGACGGTGGTTTGTGGGACACCTCCGAGATGGGTGGCGGCTCCTGGGCGATCTTCTACGTGCATGTCGACAACGTCAGTGATGCGCTCGACAAGGCTGTCGCGCTCGGAGCGACGGTGGTCATTCCGCTGGTCAACAACGGCCAGATCGAGTTCGCTCATCTGCAAGACCCACTCGGCAACCGATTCGCAATCTGGCGCCCGAACACGCCGAACGCCTGACGTGCACACGCCGGAGCGCCGGAGCGCCGGAGCGCCGGAGCGCCGGAGCTGAGCGTGTGGACTCTTCTTGCTGACGATCAGCGGGTTGTAGACGCGCGAATCACGAGTTCGGGCGCACGGGCGTAGTCGGTTCACGCTGGATGACGCGGCTGCCGATAGTCTCGTTGCGGTGGCTTCAGGCGATCCACTCGGATTTCTGGCCGGCGTCCCTGCGCTTGCCGCGCTGGCCGAGTCGCCGAGGTTCGTTGACGCCTACCTCACGGCCGTCGTCGAGCTTGAGACGGGCACGGTCGACGATCTTCTTGCTCAGTTCACGGCGCCGAATTCCACGCCGACCACGGTTTGATAAATGTAACAACGAGGGATAAAACACTGATGCCCAGCACTCGCACCACGGTTCGTTCTGACCTCCAGGGCCTCCCGGCGCTCGACGTTGTGGTCATTGGAGAATCGCTCGTTGACGTTGTCGAGCGGAATGGTCGCACCGAGGTGTTGCCCGGAGGCAGCCCGCTCAATGTCGCCGTGGGTCTCGCCAGACTCGGCCGAGAGACCGCCCTCGTGAGCAGACTCGCCGACGATGAGAACGGCCGAATTGTGCGTCGGCACCTCGACGAGTCGCACGTGCGGCCCGACTTGATCGCGCTGTCGTCGCGCACGTCATCGGCGCGCGCGACGCTCGCCGACGATGGCAGCGCGACGTACCACTTTGACATCACGTGGGAGCTCGACGAAACCACCGCGCTCCCGGCCTGCCGCCTGGTGCACACGGGGTCCATCGGCTCGTGGATGGCACCGGGCACCGACCGGGTGCACGCACTCCTCGCCGCTCGGCCCACAGGGGTGATCGCGACGTTCGATCCGAACATCCGCCCCTCGCTCATCGACAACCGGCAGGCCGCTGTCGCGCGCATCGAAGAGCTGGCCTCACTCGTCGATCTCGTCAAACTCAGCGACGAGGATGCCGCGTGGCTCTATCCCAAAGAATCTCCGGAAGCCGTTCTTCGGCGTCTGCTTGATCTCGGACCGGCCGTCGCGGTGATGACGCAGGGGGGAGCGGGCGCCCTCGCGCTCTCCGCCGGCGCGCGCGTAGAGTTGCCCGCTGCAACCGTCGACGTCGTTGACACGATCGGCGCGGGCGACGCCTTCATGAGCGGACTCATCGACGCGTGGCTCGCCGCGGATCCCTCCGTCAACCGCACGAGTAGCGCAGCCGTGCAAGCGCTGCTCGGTCGAGGCATGGCCACGGGAGCGCTCACTGTCGCGCGGGCGGGTGCGAATCCGCCGTGGCGCCACGAACTTGACGCCTACGACAAATAGCAATTCGTCATCAGCAGTGCTGGTAGACGTACCCGTCGGTGCCGCGCACGGTCAGATTGTGATCGCGCAGCATCAGGCTCTCGGGTCGGTCGCCGCTCGCGCACACCTCCGCGAAGGTCGCCGGCACGTCATCCGCATACTCGACATCGATCACATGCTGCCCGTACGCGTCGGTGTAGCTCGCGCACTCCTGGTACCGAAAACACTCCTCGGCGACAGCGAAATCGAAGCCGATCGATGTGGCGCCCTCCGCGGCCAGATCGGGCGCATTCTTCTGCCCGGCGGCGAGACCCGCGGTGTGCGCGACCGCCACCAGATCTGTAGCGAACGCCACGGCATCCGCCTGGGTCAACGCTCCGGCTGAGCGCGTATACGAGTCGAAATTGTCGAACTCCACCGCCTGAAAACCATCCGAAGCACAGCCACGGATGCTCTCGGCCAAGGCCTCAGAGAGCTGGTCGCGGTTCGCCGCGGTTGAGATATCAAAGAGGTACTCGTCGGGCCAGCCGGGGTCCGCGAGCGGCGCACCGGAGGCATCCGTCAGCAACAGCTCGCGCGGCCACTCGGCGCCTGGCTGGCTCTGAAAACCGTTGAGATAACAAATGGAGTACAGCCCGGCGGCCGGCGTTTCGGTGCTGTCGCGCGCGACGATGCGCACCTCCGGTTCGAGGGAGTAGGAGCCGCCGAGCTGATAGTCGGCGACCCCGCCCGCGGGCGGCAACACGATGTCGCTCGCGCCGGCGCTGCACCCGGTCAACAGAGCGATTGCAAGAATTCCGGTGGCTGAGGAGGCCCGCCACGGCCGTCTCGAACCCCCGCGAGCCGACCTCCGACCGTCACCCATCGTCTTCACCCCCCTCCTCGTCAACGCCCCCAAAACTCCCTAAGCCACCCGCAACTCAATCTCGCCCGGCAGCGCATCCGCCCCGCCGAACACCAGGTGCCGGTTCGCGATCTTGTCGGTGAAGAACCGGTCGTGGCTGACCACGATCACCGCGCCGGGAAAGTGCAGCAGCGCGCGTTCCATCACCTGAGTGCTCGACATGTCGAGATGGTTGGTCGGCTCATCGAGCAGCAGAACGGATGCGCCCGAGAGCAAACACTGCGCCATCGCGACGCGTGCCCGCTGACCTCCGGAGAGGTTGCCGATCTTCTGCTTGAGGTCGGCTTCGCTGAACTGGAACATCGACAGAAACCGATTCACCGATTTGCGTGTCGCGGTGAAGGCGAGGCTGCCCGGCATCGCATTGACCGAATGGCTGACGGTGTCGTCTTCGTCAAGTTCGGCGAGAACCTGGTTGTACGAAACCACGCCGGCGCCGGGAGCCCAGGTGACCTTGCCGGCATCCGCTTTCTCTTCGCCGTTCAGCACCTTGAGCAGCGTGGACTTGCCGCTGCCGTTGGAGCCGAGTACGACGATGCGGTTGCCCCGGCGCACCTCGAAGGCGAGGTCGCTGAAGAGCAGCTTGTCGCCGTAGCTCTTGTCGAGTGACTCGACGCGGCAGAGCACATCCTTGATGTGCAGGCCGCTGTAGATCTCGGTGATGATCTGGTCGACCGGGCGCGGGGCGCGGTTCTTTTTGATGCTGGCGAGCTGGCTGCCGAGCTTGCGGCTGGACGCCTTCGCGGCCTCGCGGCGGTCGGCGATGCCTTCGGATTCGAACGCGAGCAGCTCGGACTCGTGCACGAACTGCGCTTCGAGCGTCTTGAGCCGGAACTGCTTCTGCACCACGTATTCACCGAAGTTGCCCGGGTATTCGTGCAGGTGAAAGTTCTCGACCTCGATGATGCGGGTGACGACGGCATCGAGAAACTTGCGGTCATGCGACACGATGATGGCGGCGCCCTTGAAGTCGCGGAACCACGACTCGAGCCACTCGACACCGGCAACGTCGAGGTAGTTGGTGGGCTCGTCGAGCAGCAGCACGTCGGGGTTCTCAAGCAGGATCTTCGCCAGCGCCGCGCGGTTGCGCCAGCCGCCCGACAGTTCGTCGATCGGGCAGACACGGTGCGCCTCGTTGAAGCCGAGCGTGGTCAGCGCGGTGTCGATGTTGCGCTTGTAGTCCCAGCCGCCGAGGCGTTCCATCTCTTCGAACAGTTCGGCCTGGCGATGGATGAGCCGGTCGAGTTCGTCGCCGGCATTCGGGTCGACGGCAACGCTCGCGATGGTCGTGTCGATGGAGGCCAGTTCGGCTTCGATCGCTTTGATCTCGACGAACAGTTCGTCGAGAACTTCAAGAATTGTCGACTCGCCGTTCAGCTCGGAGAACTGGGAGAAATAGCCGATCTTGACGCCGGCATCGACGGTGACGGTTCCGGTATCGGGGGTCACCTGTTCGAGGATCAGCTTGAGGATCGTGGACTTGCCCGAGCCATTCTTGCCGATCAGGCCAACCCGGTCGCCGGTTTCGAGGCGCAGGAAAACCTCGCGCAGAATCTGGGTCTTCTCGAATTGAACGTTGATGTCTTGCAGCCTGATCAGGCTCATTGCTGGTGTCCTCTCGCGGGGCATCCCTCTGGCCGTCTTCGCGCTTCGCTGTTCGCTCGGGGCAGAGCTCGTGACAAGAAGCTCGCGGCACGCAACGGTGCTCGGAGCACGTGTGGAAACACGTGCCGCGAGCGCGAACGCGTGCTGCGACGAATGGGCTGGCCAGCTGGCGCTGACCGGGAGGGCATGTGGCCCGCGTTGAGTCTACAAAGTGTTGCTGTGGGAATCGGACCGATCTGCTGCGTGTACTCCGGTGCGCAGCCCGAACTCCTGTCTGCCCATTTCGGGCGTACAAAAGGGGCCACGCATGTGTGCGCAGTCCCCATCGCCTTACTGCCGAGCTAGCTGAGTTTTAATCCTCCTCGCAGTGTTGCTCAAACCAGTGCTCGAGGGCGTTCCAGCGCTCGTTTGACCAACGGTCGTTGGATTGATGGTTGCGGCGATCGTTCGCGAAGAAGCGGTCGAGGAAATTGCATGTGGCTTCGATGTGCCGATCGTTCCTGCGATCGTTGTTGTGGCCGTCACCGTTGTTGTGGCCGTCACCGTTGTTGTTGTTGTTCGACGACACCGTCTGCGAAACGCTTCCACTCGCAGCCGCGGGCATCGCCATGGCGACAGATCCTCCAAGCAATGTGAGCGTGATGGCCGTGCCGCTCAGCCATTTCGTGGTCATTTTGTTCATTTCGACTCCTTCGTCGTGGGTGGGAAGGCGCTTTGCCGGCCCAGGTTCAACGCTAGGGACGCAACCATGAGAACAAGATGAGACGCCGCACGTCGCTCACGGATCGGCGGCGATCACGTACCCCGAGCCGCGCCTCGTCTCGATAATGTCAGGCTCGCCGGCGGCCGTGAGCTTCTGGCGCAGGTATCGGATGTAGGTCTGCACGACGTTGCTGACCCCGTCGTAGTTCTGGTCCCAGGCGTGGTCGATCAACTCGCTTGAGCTGACGACGGAACCGGCGTTTCGCATCAGGTACTCCAGGACCGCATATTCCTTTGCCGTCAGGAAGATCTGCCGTGCGCCGCGTTCCGCGCTTCTGCTAGCGGGATAGAGGCGCACCCCCTGCGCTTCCAGGACCGGCGGGACGGCTCGAGGCGAGCGGCGCAGGAGTGCCCGCACCCGGGCGAGCAGCTCGACCAGTTGGAAGGGCTTCACCAACGAATCATCCGCCCCCGCATCGAGACCTCGCGCGCGCGCGGTCGGCGAATCGAGAGTTTCGAGCATCAGGAGGGGCACCTGGGTGTCATTCGCGCGGATCTCTCGGCAGAGTTCCGTCCCGCCGCCACTGGTCCCGGGCAGCGTGATATCAAGGATGATCAGGTCGTACGTTTCAATTTCGAAATACATCAAGGCCGCGGCCCGGTCGGGGGCGACGTCAACGGCATAGCCAGCCTCCGCGAGTGACCGCGCCAGCAGGTCTGCGATCATCGCTTCATCATGGGCGACCAGAATTCTCACTGGCAGGCTTTCACTGTGCTCGCACGGAGCCACCTTCGGAACGACTGGTTTCAGTTCGCTCTCGTAGAGCCTGAAACACCCTCCAGTTTCACCGATCGGGCTGAGAATTTCCACAGAGATGACGTTCTTGATTGGCCTCGATGTGATCCGAACTACAGTGCAGAAGTCCGAACACGCGTCACTCGAATGTGGTTGTCGCGTGACAGCGCAGTCCGGACGGGTTGCCAAGCCCGGACACGCGGAATGACGCGGAAGTTGCTCCGCAGTATGCCAGTAGTTTTTTGTTTCCGACGCTCCCGGATGCGGGCGGCGGATGCGATGGGCGGGTCTCCGCTCGGCGACCGATTCCTACTCGACGAGGCGCAGCATCCGGTCGCTGTTGTTGAAGCGCTCGCCGCCGGTCTCGGTGACCGTGACGATGTCTTCGATGCGTACACCGAACCGACCGGGGAGGTAGATGCCCGGCTCGATCGAGAAGCACATGCCGGGGCGGAGCAGCTGCTCTTCGCCCTCGACCATGTACGGCGGTTCATGGGTAGTGACGCCGATGCCGTGGCCCGTGCGGTGAATGAACTCCTTGCCATAGCCAGCCTCGGTGATCACGGCCCGGGCAACTCGGTCGATCTCCTGGCACGGGATGCCGGGGGCGACGGCGTCGAAGGCGGCTTGCTGGGCGTTCCGCACAATTTCGTGCACGTCGCGCTGCTCCTCGGTGGACTCGCCGACGCAGACCGTGCGGGTCGTGTCCGACCCGTAGCCGTGCATCAGGCCGCCGAAGTCCAGCACCACTGCGTCGCCGACCTGAATCACGCGCTCGCCGGCTTCGTGGTGCGGGTTTGCGCCGTTCGGACCCGAACCGACCACGGTGAAGTCGACCTGCTCGTGGCCGAACTCGCGCAGGAGCCGGGCGAGGTCGGCGGCGACCTCGGTCTCGCGGCGACCGGCGAACTGCACCTTGACGATTTCGTAGAACGTCGCATCCGCTGCGGCACCGGCCAGCGCCAGGCGGGCGAGCTCGTCGGCGTCCTTGACCGCGCGCATCATCGGCAGGCTCTGACTCAGGGAGCGGTAGCGGGTTTCGGGCAGTCTCTCTTGCAGGCCGAGCAGATGCATCGCCCAGGCCGAGTCGGAGATGCCGAACTGTCCGTGCGACCGCACGAACCGACTGGCTGCCTCGTAGGGATCCGTCCCGTCCGTCCAATCCACGATCTCGACGCTCGGCGCACCGGCAGCGGCTTCGGCGTCTGCACGCTCCAAGATCGGTACCAGCAGGGTCGGCGGTTGGCCGGGAGTGAGCGTCAGCATCGTCAGCCGCTCGGTGATGGCGGTGGGCTGGTAGCCCGTGAGCCAGACGAGGTCCGGCCCGGGCATCACTACGACGCCGTCCAGCCCGGCGCCGAGCGCATCGGCGACGACCCGCGCCATCCGTGCCGCATAGTCGTCACTTGTGAACGGGACCGGTTCCGTTTCGGGATTCATCGCGCGCCTCCTCAGCTGCCGTACCTTCTGAGGATCCCACTGCGGCTGGCTGCGCGGAAGCCGAACACCCGCCAGGCCGGGCAAATTCATGCGTCGGAAAGCCCTTGCGCCCGATTGCACCGCGAACTAACATGCAACCAAATGGTTGTATTAAATGTGAGCGCACACGAGATCGACCGCATCTTTCAGGCAATGGCGGATGCGACGCGACGCGACATCATCACGCGGGTGATGGTGCGCGAGCAGTCGGTTTCAGCGCTCGCCGCACTCTATGCGATGAGCTTCGCCGCGGTGCAGAAGCACGTGGCGGTGCTTGAGCGTGCCGGGCTCGTCGGCAAAGAAAGACACGGACGGGAACAGATCGTGCAGGCCAAACCGGAGACACTGCGGCGTGCAGCGCAACTGCTCGACGCTTACGAGGAGATCTGGCACGACCGGGCCGAACGCATGGTGGGCATCCTCACCGAAACCCAACCGATATCCGAGAAGGGACAGAAATCATGACCGTACTCAGCTCAGAGAAAGACCTCAAAGCGCTGACCCTCACGTTCGTCGCCGAGTTCAACGCAGATGCTCCCCGTGTCTGGCAGCTGTGGGAAGACCCGCGCCAGCTCGAACGCTGGTGGGGGCCGCCCACCTACCCGGCCACGTTTGAGCGCCATGAGTTTCGCGAGGGCGGCAACTCCCGCTACTACATGACCGGTCCGGAAGGCGAGAAGCCCCGCGGCTGGTGGGCCATCACCGAGATCGACGCCCCGCGCCGGTTCGTGTTCGACATGGGATTCTCGGGTGACGACGGAGAACCGGATGCCTCTCTGCCGGCTCAGGCACTGGTCACGTTGGAGGAGCACGGCGACAGGACACGGATGACGATCGTGTCGACATTCTTGAACCCCGACCAAATGGAGCAAATGATCGCGATGGGAATGGAAGAGGGCCTGCGTGAGGCCCTCGGCCAGATCGACGCGCTGCTTGCGGAGAGCGTGTCGGCCTAGCTGTTCTTCCCATTGACGTTGTGGACACGTTCGATGGGTGACTTTCCTCCGATGCCGGTATGGGGTCTGTGGTGATTGTAGCTATGAACCCAGTCCTGGTAGGTCGCTGCGCGGGCAGCGTCTGAGTCGTAGTGGTGGGCGTATGCCCACTCGAATGCGAGTGTGCGGTGGAAGCGTTCGATCTTCCCGTTCGTCTGTGGTCGATAGGGCCGGGTGTATTTGTGCTTGATCTTCTCGCCCAGGGTGTCTTTAAACAGCCCTGACCGGTAGCAGGAGCCGTTATCGGTCATCACCCGGGTGACGGTGATTCCCAGGCCGGCGTAGAAGGCGTTGGCCCGTTTCCAGAACTCGGCGGTGGTCTCCTTCTTCTCGTTCTCGAGGATCTCCGAGTAGACGACACGAGAGTGGTCATCGATCGCCGAGTGCAGGTAGGCGTAGCCGGCGCCGGACCGGTTCTTGTTTCCCTTCACCCGGCCCAGGGTGCGGTGCCCGCCGCCGTCCGGGATCCAGCCGAGCTTCTTCACGTCCACATGCACCAGATCGCCGGGATTGGCGCGTTCGTAGCGGACCGGTTTCGCTTTCCGCACCCGCACACCGGTGTTCAGATCAAGGTGTCCCAGCAGCGGCACCCGGTAGCGGCCGAGGACCTTCGACACCGTCGACTGCGGCAAATGCAAGTGATACGCGATTCGGTGCGGGCCCCACCGCCGGGTGACGCGCAGGGCGACGATGCGGCGTTCCGTGCGCTGGGCGGTCTGCTTCGGTGAGTGCTTCGGGCGCGACGAATGATCAGCCAGCCCGGCTTCGCCCTCAGCCCGATAGCGGGCCACCCACTTCGAGACGGTGGCGCGGTGGCACTGGAACCGCTCCGCGACACGGGACTGTTTCCAGCCGCCGTCGACGACAAGATTGACGAGTTGCAAGCGGCCCGCAGGCGTGAGCTTCGCGTTGGCATGGGTAACGTAGGACAAGAGAACCTCCGTGGATCGATTTGAGTCTGGTAACCCATATCGATACCGGAGGTTCTCGTCTTATCCCGTCACGCCACGCTGCGCACAACCTGTGTGGGAAGAACACCTAGCTCGCATTCGCTGAATACTCGGCCCGTTTCGTGCCGGCCCACCTGGTCGCCGCGGGCGGGCCGAGGTTCGTTGAAACAGCTGATGCGCTGTGCTAGGTTCCGATCAATTCTGGTTCCGGCGGCAAGCGAGCCGCCACAGGGTTCTCGTGCAGTGTTCGGATGTGGCGACATGACTATTCAACGGATGGACAACGTCGCGATCGTCGTTGACGATTTGGATGCGGCTGTCGCCTTCTTCGCTGAGCTCGGCATGGAGGTGGAAGGCAGTACCCACATCGAAGGCCCGTGGGCAGACCGCACCGTCGGACTCAATGTGATCCGAAGCGAAATCACAATGCTGCGCACTCCCGACGGTCATGGCAGGTTGGAGCTGACCAAATATCACGCTCCCGCGTTGTCTGGCGCCGGATCGGAAAACCCGCCGCCCAACACATTGGGATTGCATCGCATCATGTTCGCGGTCGACGACATCGACGACACCGTCGACCGTCTGCGCACCCATGGCGCGGAACTCCTCGACGAGATCGCGCAGTACGAGAGCACGTACCGGCTCTGTTACCTCCGCGGCCCCGCGGGCATCATCGTCGCGCTGGCCGAGCAAATCGGCTGACGTCGGCCGCGGATTCATTCGGGGCGCGTCCGGCTGATCACCTGCGGGTCGTCTAGTTTCAACTTCAGGGGCGGTGCGGTTCTTCGACCGGCGACAAGGCTGGTTCGAACTTGAACCGTCGCAGGCCGCTCCGCGTAGCGGGCGACGCGTCGATCGCATACGCGAGCGCAAGTCGTCCTTGCAGTAGCCTTCCAATGTCCGCTTACCCGCTCTCGTTCAACGGAGACATGAATGGCCAGGCAAGTCTTTTTTTCTTTTCACTATGCACGGGACATCTCTCGAGTAAACATCGTTCGCAAGTCTGGATTTCTCCAAGACGAGACAGGGTTCATTGATCACTCACTCTGGGAGAAGAGCAAGCTTCAAGGAAAGTCCGCCCTTCAGAAACTCATCGACGACGGACTCAAAGGTGCGAGCGTGACGGCAGTCCTTATAGGGAAAGAAACCGCGGGTCGCGAGTGGGTGAATTACGAGATTGAGAAGTCCTGGAATGAAGGAATGGGAGTTGTCGGAATTAGAATCCACAACTTGAAAAATCTACAGGGCATTGCGGACTCTGCAGGGGCGAATCCATTTGACTCGTTCACTATCAAAAAGGGTACGGAGTCGCTAAGCAAACACGTGAAAGTTTACGACTGGGTGAACGATGACGGTTATGCAAACATGAGCGATTGGATTGAAACTGCGGCAGCAGCCAGGGGCCGATAGGCGTGCCAGTCCCTCGCGGGAGCTACAGAATCGTACTCCTTGGCGAAAATAGTAGTGATGAGATCATTTTGCTGTCGGAGGCAATTCGTCGGATTGCGAAGGGATCTGGCGCGGGGAGGCTTCCTCTCGAGATCACAGATGATGCAGCGGTCCTCGAATTAGAACCAGACCCTGGTTCGCCTACGACTGCAGCAGTTTTTGTTGGGAGCGCGGCCGCGGGGCAGTCATCTCGACTTCGCGCAGTTTCCAGAAACTGTCTCAAACACTTCACGCCGACGCTACCCGTGTTCGATCCAGACCAAGGAACTCTGCAGTCTCAACTGCCGCCGGAGCTACACGCGCTCAACGCCACCAAGTGGTCATATGGGACATCAGCGGACCACCTGGCGAGTCAGATCCTGAGGCTAGTGGGGTTGGCCGAAGACGAGCGCAGGCTATTCGTGTCCTATCGACAAGTCGATGCGGCGAAGCTCGCGGACCAGCTTCGACATGAGCTGATCGATGCCGGCTGGGATGTGTTTCTCGACAGATTTAGCATCCCTCCAGGAGCGGACTTTCAACGCCGGCTGGACAAAGAGCTCGCCGAGAAAGCCTTTGTGCTGTTGCTTGAAACTCCGACTGCATCTGGAAGCCCCTGGGTGGAACACGAGATTGCCTTTGCGTTGCAACGCCGGTTGGGACTCATGTCCTTGACCCTTCCCGATACCCGGGATTCCGAACTCTACCCCGCTCTAGATTCCTCGGCGCGATTCAGGATCGGAGAGTCAGATGTAGTCGGTGCCGCCCCTGAGTATGTCCTAACGAAGGAAGCAATTCGAAAGGTTGTTGAGGAGGTCGAGCAAAGGCATGCTGCTGCATATTCTCTTCGACGAGAGAGCGCGATGCTCGAAGCCTCAGAGGAATTGAGAAGGTGCGGCTATCTGGTTCGGCCTTTGGGCGAGTGGACACTTGTTGCAGAGAAATCGGATAGACGTGAAGTTGTATTCGTTACTGCAAGAGCGCCTGAGGCGAGCGATCTAAGAACCGTGGCGCAACTGCGAGCGTTACAGAAACCCTATGTATTGCCGACACGAGGTTGGATCGTTCATCCCACAGAGGACATTGATACCGACAGGTCATCACTTATCAGATGGCTGTCGCGCCATCGGCAAATCTCCTCGACCCCAGTAATGCTTCTCGCGAAGAGGGTCGCATGAGCGGAACAATTTTTCTATCAGCGAGCTTCCCCAACGGGAATCGGCCTGGTGAATCGGGCGTATTTTTCCCTGCCGACATCGCGGCGGCCGCTTCCGCCGTTGTTGAGGGCACGTTGCGGTCAGGTGGCAGGTTGGTGTTTGGTGGGCATCCGACGATTACGCCCCTCGTTCTGAACATCGCGTCGATGCTGCAAGCCGGAGATCGAATACTTTGCTACCAGTCCTTGCACTTCGAGGGTCAATTCACTGATGAAATGATCAGACTCATAGGCGAGGAAGGCGCAGTGGCTAAGTTAACGCCGGACGAAGGAGAACTCAAGTTGAGCCTGATGGTGCTGCGGGAGGACATGCTCGCAAACCAGTTCCAGGGAGCCTTCTTTGTGGGGGGGATGTCAGGAATTCGAGATGAACTTGCAATACTTCAGCGGATTCAGCCTGCCACTCCAATGTTTGCTTTTCAGGCACCGGGAGGCGCAGCGGGATCTCTAGTGGGACACAGTCCCGGTGGTCCCGTCGGATTGGATCAGGCGGGAGGTGCGCCTTGGCGCGAAGAAGGACGACTTCGGGACGTTCGGCCGTTGATGGGGCGCGCCTATTCGTCGTTGGTGCTGCAGGCGTTGGAAGAGGTGGGGCTCACTCCATAGATGCGAAGTTCGGCCCGTGAAAGTGGCGCGTTGAACGAAAGCGGGGGACTTATGGCTCAGCTGAGGCGTTCCGACAAATGAACCGTCACGTCGTCGCCCACGTTCTTGCCGAGCTTCTTGCGTACCTTGGCACTGATCGAGACCATGTGGCAGCCGGATCCGTTCGGCATCAGCGCGAGCGACACCGGCTCGTCGTCGGCGAGACGGACCACCTTGATGGCCTTGCCCGTTCCGAACAGCTCGACAGAGCCCGGAAACTCCACGCACGACCACAGGTCACCCTTAATCTCGATCCCAATCGGGCCGGTAAAGGTGACGTCCAAAGGGCCAGGGGTTGTGTTCATGAGTGGTAATCCAATCTGGCCACGGAGGCTGCTCAGGCTCTGACGGGCCTCGGGAGAGGCTACCCGCGAACGAAGTCAGACAGATTTGGAAAACCCTCCGCCCAACGCATTGGGCTTGCATCGCATCATGTTCGCTGTCGACGACATCGACGACATCGTCGACCGTCTGCGCACTCACGGCGCGGAGCTCCCCGACGAGATCGCGCAGTACGAGAGCACATACCGGCTCTGCTACCTCCGAGGCTCCGCGGGCATCATCGTTGCGCTGGCCGAACAGATCGGCTGACGCCGGCCGCGCTCATTCGAGGCGCGGTCGGCTGATGATCTGCGGGTCGTCGGGCTTCACTTCTTTGGCGGTGCGATTCTTGGGTCGGTGTGGCAAGACCGGTTCGAACTTGAACCGTCGCGGGCCGCTCCACATTGCGGGCGGAGCATCGATCGCGTAAGCGAGAGCGTAGGCTACCTTTTCGTAGTTGACGCGCCATCCTCGGAAGTGGGGCCAAGCCTGTTCCGGCGTCACCTCAATCGGAAAGTCGACGGTTCGCAGAATCTCGACTGCCGTTTGGAAGTCCTCGAACGTCACGTCGATGGGGAAGTCGGGATCGGGATCCTCGTCAACCGGAATGTGAATGGCTCGCGCCACTTGATTGAGGCAGGTGAACCCCATCCGCAGCACGAGTCGGGCCCGGATGTGCGGGGCCGACTTCGGGCTCAGCGAAAGTTGCAATGCCGCGGCATCCATCACGCTGAGCAGTGAGATGAGCCAGTTCGACTGCGCCGCAGGTGAACGGAGCCACACCAAGGTGAGGTAGGTGGTGTGCGACTCGGCAACTTCGGCAGCCCAGCGCTCCCAGCGTTGGTAGAGCTCGCCCAGCTCCTGGGTGGTGTTCTGGGCCTCCATGCCGAATCGTGTGCGAACAAGGAGCTCGGGTCCCCACGAGGGGGAGCCGGCTCTCGAGACGAGAAGTGTGACTTCCGCTTCCCGCCTATT
Organism: Glaciibacter kafniensis; assembly: GCF_039538945.1. Taxonomy (NCBI): domain Bacteria; kingdom Bacillati; phylum Actinomycetota; class Actinomycetes; order Micrococcales; family Microbacteriaceae; genus Glaciibacter; species Glaciibacter kafniensis. The sequence goes on from NZ_BAABCN010000017.1 coordinate 113,681, forward strand.
GAACGCGGCGTAGAGGGTGGGTAGATATCCGACCTGCAAGGCGATGACGATCAAGCCGGTAATCGCGGCCATATAGACCAACACAGTGTTGCCGGCGTTCGTCGGCTCCGCGTAACCGAGCGTGAACATCGCGGAGCCGGCCTCGCTGGCGGCATTCCAGAAGTCGCCGTCAACGAACGGGAGCAGAAGCAGGATGAATGAGAGATTGAACATCGCAACCCACGCGAGCAGGCGCACGAACAACGACATCGGGGACTGCCAGGCCAGCACCCGGTCGCGCACCACATAGGAAGAAATTGGCTTCGTGATGGCATGAAAGAACTTCATCGTGGCGCGGCCCGTCACCCGAGAAACAGCGCTGCGTGTGGATCGCGGCACGATCAGCGTTCCGATCACACTCATCCACGTGAGAAACAGCAGGACCGCTCCGACGGTGAAACATGCCCACACGAGTACGGTCACAGTGGTCTTTCGGTAGTCGGACGCTTAATCGGCCAGGTCCTGCGTCGAAGACCCAGGCAAACCTGTTGAGGATCGAATCATTGATTCAGCCTTAGGGGTTTGTCAAGGGATCGAGCGTTGGGTGGCATTGCAGAGAGGTGGGGCTTTGCGCTCTGCGGGACGCACCTGCACGGCGAGGAAGGGAGACGTCGCGTGAGAAGGTTGTGCTGTGAGCAGACCAAAGAGGCTAATCTCCAACATTCCATTTGTGACGGCTACCCTCACCCTGGGGTCCGTGTCGTTTGCGATATTCTTTGTAGTCGTTCTTTCGACTGTTTCTCTCGTCTTCTTGACCGATGACTTCAAAGGCATCTGGTTTCACACAGGATTGCTAGGAAACGAAATTCTTGACGGCGCAACCTGGTTACTCCCGTCGTTCATTGGCGCGCTTTTTGTCGTCGCTGTGATTCCACACGACGAAACCGAATCGAATTTAGGAGACTACGTATCGGTGAAGGAAGGGCTTACGCGGCTCATACCATTTGTAGTGGGCGTGCTGACCTTCGTGAGTTTCATTTTCTGCGTCATAGGCGCCGCTGCATACCCGGGCAAGGTCTACGAGCTATACGCGGTGTCGGCACTCTCATTTGTCATATTTGGTACCTCGCTTGTGCTCGTAACGGGGACGTTCTCGCTACCATCCATGCGTCTAAGAGAGGCAGTTGGGGCGCACAGTCAAATCCAGTCAGCGCTCCGGAAGGTTCGGCCACTAGTCGAGGGAGTGCCGTCTTCTCCGTTTACCAAAGCGCTGAGAGCGATTCTGGCAACAGCTGTGATTGCTGCATTTCCAGGATTGGCTCTCCTGGCCATTCAAATGGGTATCGGAATGACCCCGGATTGGAAAGCGATTGGCTTCCTCCTCGGGCTTTCAGGATTCTTCGCCATTGTCTCGTTCGTCTCTCTATTTCTCTGGCTTGTTTCAAGCCGAGGGATTTCAGATAGATTGCTTGCCGTTTGTGTTCCGTGCGTAATCATCGGAGCAGGGGCGGTCATTGTCTTTCTTGGCGCAATAAGCTCCGGGGTCGAAGCGGTTGCCGTCTCTCTGATCCCACTCGTCTTGGTTCCTTTCATTGTGACTTGGGTTCCAGCGGCAGTTCCCGCCCCAGCGAGGAGACATTCGTTGCGAAATGCGTCGGCAATCGCTGCGTATCGTTATCTGACCAGTCGGCTGGAGGCTGCTGAGAGTGACCTTCTCACATCGGGAGTCAGCAAACCCGATGAAGAAGACCGATCAATCCTTCGATACCTGGGTGTATCTGGTCGATAGCGCTATCCACCTTGCGCGGAAGGCCACGGGCAGAGCATCGCATCGCGAGTTCTTGGAAAAGTTCGGGCGCAGCTGTCGATTTGCGCACCTGGTCCGCGTCGTATAGGTAGGAGCCCCGATAGACGGGCCCACCTCCAACGAAAGGTACAGACCAATGTCGAACAACAAGTCAGCCACTACTCAGCTTGAGGCGACCGACGAGATCCGCAGCCTCTTCAGCGAGATCTACGCCGCCTGGGCCGACAACGATGCGGATGCCTTCGTGGCACCGTATCGGGATGACGCCACGGTGGTCATGCCGGGCGCATATCACCGTGACCGGGAGGAGATCCGCAGGTCAATGGCGACTGGCTTTGGGGGACCGCTCAAAGGTTCCCGGACGGTCGACGAAACTCTGAGCATCCGCCTTATCGGTGACACAGCGATCGTCGTCAGCAAGGCCGGCATTCTCCTGGCAGGTGAAGCAGAACTCCCGGCCGAACGGGAAGTCATTGCCACCTGGGCGCTGGTTCGAGAGGATGGGCGCTGGCTCGTCGCCTCATACGCCAACGCGCCGGCCCACTGAAACTCGAATGCCCAAACCAGAGTTCACACGACGGGAGTACGAAGTGTCAAAGTATTTGGTGATGATCTTCCAAGATGAAGTGGTCACGAAAGAAGAAGCCGGCGAGACGGTCAGCGACGACTACCTCGCGTTCATGAAGAGGCGCGGGGGATCTCTGCTCAACGGGGCCGCACTCGAGCCGCCGGAGACGGCCACGACCATCCGCCGCGATGGCTCCGGCGGATTCACGGTGACCGACGGTCCCTTCGCCGAGTCGAAAGAGACGCTCGGCGGCTACTACCTGATCGAGGCCGCCGACCTCGACGAGGCGCTGGAAATCGCCAAGGAAATTCCCGCCGGCGTCGCAGTCGAGGTGCGGCCGGTGCGAGTGGCGAGCTGATGTCGCCAGCCGCCAGCTCGGAGGTCGCTGCTGCGGTTGCGGATGCGCACCGTCGGGAGTGGGCGTTCGTGTTGGCGGCCACCATGCGTGTCGCCGGCGATATCGACACAGCCGAAGAAGCCGTTCAGGATGCCTACGCCAGCGCGCTGTCGACATGGGGCACGCGCGGCATCCCGGAGAACCCGGGAGCATGGCTCACCGTGACCGCACGGCGACGCGCGTTGGACATCCGCCGACGTGCCGCGACAGCGCAGCGGGCGCTCCCCAAACTTCTCGAACCAGAGGCGCATTTTGGAGATGAACCCGGCCAAGACACCGAGGACATCACCGACGATCGGCTGCGGCTGATCTTCGCCTGCTGCCACCCCGCCCTCTCCGCTGACGCCCAGGTCGCCCTGACGCTGCGGCTCCTGTGTGGGCTGTCGACGGCCGATGTTGCGCGCGCGTTTCTGCTGCCGGAGGCGACGATGGCTGCGCGGATCACCCGAGCGAAAAAGAAGATCTCAGCCGCGCACATCCCGTACCGCGTGCCGGCGGCATCCGAACTCAGAGAGCGTGTCAACGGCGTGCTCTCCGTCGTTTACCTGGTGTACACGACCGGGCACACCGCTCCCTCGGGAGCGAACTTGATGCGCCGAGATCTCGCCGAACGCGGCCATGAGTTGGCGAGAATGCTGCGCGTGCTGCTTCCCGGCGACCGCGATGTCGCCGGGCTTCTCGCACTCGTGTTGCTCACGGATGCCCGCAGGGACGCCCGGATCGATGAGCACCGTGAACTCGTGCTGATGGAGAACCAGGATCGAACGAAATGGGACCGCGCAGCCATCAACGAAGGGGTGGCGCTGCTGCGGGAGGCATTGACGCAGCGGCCTCCGAGTCGTTTTGCGCTGATGGCAGCGATCGCGGCCGTGCATGACGAGAGCGCGTCGTGGTCAGACACTGACTGGCAGGAAATCCGGGGTCTCTACGACCTCCTCGTGGAGACGTGGCCGTCGCCCGTCATTCAACTCAACCGGGCCATCGCCCTCGGCTTTGCGGTCGGATACTCGAGAGGCTTGGCCGAGCTGGATGCGCTCGGTTCCGAACCGCAACTCGCCCGCTACCCATATCTCGCGGGCGCCCGCGCCGATTTTCTGACCCGGCTCGGCCGTGTCGAGGAGGCCCGGGTCGCCTTCGAGGAGGCGCTCATCCTCACCGACAATGACACCGAACGACGCTATCTCCAGGGCCGTCTGAGCGAACTGCCGGGTTGACGACAGCTCAGGTGAGACGTTCGGACAAGTGAACGGTGACGTCATCGCCGACATTCTTGCCGAGCTTTTTGCGCAGCTTGGCGCTGATCGAGAGCATGTGGCCGCCGGAACCGGTCGGCATCAGTGCGAGTGAGACGGGTTCGTCATCGACTTCGCCAACCACTTTGATGGCCTTGCCTGTGCCGAACAGTTCGACCGAGTCCGGAACCTCCACGCACGACCACAGGTCACCCTTGATCTCGATTCCAATCGGGCCGGTGAAAGTGACGTCGAGGGGGCCGGGGGTTGTGCTCATAACAGGTGTTCCAATCTGGCCCAGGGGACCGCTCAGGCTCTAAAGAGCCTGAGGAGAGGCTACTCGCGAACGAGATCAGACGGATGATCCTCGGTGAGGCGGTCTCCATGGAGCGCTGCGAAAAATTCTTCTCCGTTTTTTGCTATTCAGTATTGCTATGTACCGGTACTCGTGCTTACTATGTACTGGTAGTTAGCATCACTGAGTAGTTAGAAGGACGAGTCCATGGGTAAGCAAATGACTGAGATGCTCAAGGGCACGCTCGAGGGGATCGTACTTGCGACGCTCGCCGTGCAGCCGGCATACGGCTACGAGATCACGGCGCGACTGCGCGAACAGGGATTCTCCGACATCGTCGAGGGCACCGTGTATGCACTGCTGATCAGGATTGAGCAGCGTGGCCTTGTCGACGTCGAGAAAGTTCCGTCTGAGAAGGGGCCGCCGCGCAAGGTCTACTCGCTGAACGCGCAGGGTGGCGAGTACCTCGACGAGTTCTGGAAGTCGTGGGCCTTTCTCGCAGAACGGATCGAACAGATCCGCGACCACATCGAGCATCCGCAAGAAGCACATCCGCAGGCAAAAGAAGCACATTCACAAGAAGAAGGAGCGTAATCATGGCGGCAAAATGGATCGAGACCCTCACCGGCTCGCTCGAGCAGAAGAAGCAATACAAGCAGGACAAGGCCCGCATCGACGCCCTTCCCGAGCCCTATGGGGCCGCAGCGAAGGCAATGCACCGGTACTTCATGTACTGCGGCGGCATCACTGACGGAGACACCCTCATTTCGATGTTCGGCGACCTGGCCGACCTGTGGGAGCGCGCCGCCGTCGACGGCACTCCGCTGCGCGAGATCGTCGGCGACGACCCGGTCGAGTTCGCCGAGACCTTCGCAGAGGCCTACAGCGGCAAGCGATGGATCGACAAGGAACGCGCTCGCCTGAACAAGGCGATCGAGGATGCCGAGCGAGAGGCAGAGAAATGAGCACCGAAACCGCTATCCGGGTGCAGGGCATCCAGAAGTCATTCAAGGACTTGCACGTGCTTCGAGGCGTCAACTTCGAGGTGAAGGCGGGGAGCATCTTTGCGCTGCTCGGCTCCAACGGTGCAGGCAAGACCACGCTGGTGCGCATCCTGTCAACGCTTGTGAAGGCCGACGCGGGCCGCGCCACTGTCCACGGCTTTGACGTCGCCGCGAAGCCCGGCGACGTGCGCGAGTCGATCAGCCTGACCGGCCAGTTCGCCGCGGTCGACGAAATTCTCTCCGGACGGGAGAACCTCGTGCTGATCGCCAAGCTGCGTCACCTGAAGAACCCGGGCGTGATCGCCGACGACCTCCTCGCCCGTTTCTCGCTCACCGACGCGGGAAAGCGCGCTGCGGCGAAGTACTCGGGCGGTATGCGCCGCCGACTCGATATCGCGATGAGCCTGATCGGCAACCCGCCGGTCATCTTCCTCGACGAGCCGACGACCGGACTCGACCCGCAGGCGCGCATCGAGGTGTGGCAGACCATCAAGAAACTCGCCGATAGTGGCACGACGGTGCTGCTCACCACGCAGTACCTCGACGAGGCCGAACAGCTCGCCGACCGGATCGCGATCCTGCACAAGGGAACGATCATCCAGAACGGCACCCTCAGCGAACTCAAGAAACTCCTCCCGCCGACCGCGGTCGAGTACGTCGAGAAGCAGCCTTCCTTGGAGGATGTCTTTCTCGCGCTCGTCGGCGACACCGGCGACACCGACTCCGCTGACGACAATGCCGACGTCCGCACCGAAGGTGCAGTCCCGTCAGGAAAGGAACTCCGATGACCACCAACGTCCTCAGCGATACCCGCGTCCTCACCGGCCGATCGCTGACCCACATCCTCCGCAGCCCCGACACGATCATCACGACCGCGGTCACCCCGATCGCATTGATGCTGCTGTTCGTCTACGTGCTCGGCGGTGCGATCAACACCGGTTCGGACGAGCCGTACATCAACTACATGCTCCCCGGAATCCTGCTCATCACGATCGCGTCCGGCGTGGCATATACCGCCTACCGGCTGTTCCTCGATCTGCAAGGTGGCATCTTCGAGCGCTTCCAATCGATGCCGATCGCCAGGTCGAGCGTGCTCTGGGCGCACGTGCTCACCTCCCTGGTCGCGAACCTGGTCTCGATCGCCATCGTCATCGGCGTCGCCGTGATCATGGGGTTCCGCACCGGAGCATCCGTCGGCGCCTGGCTCGCGGTCGCCGGCATTCTGGTGCTGTTCACCCTCGCGCTGACCTGGCTCGCTGTGATCGCCGGACTTTCGGCGAAGACCGTCGACGGCGCGAGCGCGTTCAGCTACCCGCTGATCTTCCTGCCGTTCATCAGCTCGGCGTTCGTGCCGACCGATTCGATGCCGGCCCCGGTCGCCTGGTTCGCTGAGAACCAGCCAGTGACCTCCATCGTGAACACCATCCGGGCCCTGTTTGCCCAGCAACCCGTCGGCAGCGACATCTGGGTCGCCCTCGCCTGGCTCGTCGGCATCCTCGTCGTCGCCTATGGGTTCGCGATCGCCATCTACCGTCGCAAAATCAGCTGACGCTCGGCTCGGCCCGCAGAGTGCGCGGCCCGCGACGAAAGCCGCTCGTTTCCACCAAGTGGACGCGAGCGGTGTCGTCATTGCGAATTGGCCTCGAAGGTTCTATCAGGCCGATGGGCGCCGCGACCGGACGGTGAATGAGCAGTCGAACTGGCGTCTCACCTTATTGAATGTGCCCCCACGCAGATTCGAACTGCGGCCCCTGCCTCCGGAGGGCAGTGCTCTATCCCCTGAGCTATGGGGGCCAGGGTGGTCACTACGTTACCAGTATCTGAGCGACGAAAATCCGCCACTCACGACGTCAGCACGACGCGACCACGACGCGACGACGACGCCGGCCCGCAGGAGGCCGCCCGAAACCTACCCCAGGTGCGACAGCACCGACGCGACGAGTGTCTGCGCATCGCCGGGCTCAGCGAACTCGGTCGAGCTCACGCTCACCCAGTGGGCGCCGGAGAGCACCTGAGCGGTGCCCACACCGCCGGAGGACGCAAAGAAACCCTCAATCGGCGTCGTGCCATACGTCGGCACGGCCTTGCCACCCAGCAGCGCCTGGTCGATCAGCGTGGCCTGCAGCACATCGTTCGGCTGCGTGACCGAGACCTCGAATGTCGCGTCGCTGGTCTGGTTAAGCCAGCCGCACGCCACACCGTCGTACTTCACCGCAGTCTGGGCCGCGGCACTCGTCGGCTCGAAATCGGGCGCGACGCCATAGTTCGGGTTGTACGCATAGACATCGTCTGGCGTCAGAATCTGATCGCAGGTGAGCGCGACAGGCGTGCCGATCGCCTCGGGAGTCGGCGTGGGAGTGGGCGTTTCGCCGGGGGCATCCGTCGCACCGGGGGCCGGAGCCGTCGCACCTGCCGAGGGCGTCGTCGACGAACCGGGCTTCGGCGAATCGGTGGAGCACGCGGTCAGCGCAAGAAGCACGAGCAATCCGGCGGCCAGGGGAGCGGCAACCCGGCGACGCGAGTTACGGCTGACAGACGGGCGGATGCGGGGAGAAGTCACGAGGGCTGGCACGCGATTGACCCTATCAAGCGCTCCATGCCGTTTCGGGTATTCGTCGCATCGACGCGACAGGTTGCCTACCGGTTGACACCGTATGGGCCCGGAATAGCATGAAAACAGGGCCCAGTTCAGAGCTCACACCCATAGAAAACTCAACGCAATCCAAGGAGATTGTCATGGCCGACAACGTCGTGACGCGCCTGGAAGTCAAGTCTCTCGACTTTCCCGACGACCGCCGCACTCCAGACAAGACCACCATCGACGTCAACACCCTCGGCGACTACTCGATCGGACGCCTCACCTTCCAGCCCGGCTGGAGCTGGTCAGAATGCATCAAGCCCGTCGTCGGCACCGATCTTTGCGAAGTGAACCACGTCGGCTACTGCATCGCCGGCGAAATCGAAGTTCAGACCGAAGACGGCACCCGCGTGCTGATCACCGCCGGCGACACGTACACGATCCCGCCCCGGCATGATGCCCATGTCGTGGGAGACAAGCCGTTCGTCACCCTCGAACTTGTCGGCGCTCCGAACTACGCGATGCCCAACGCCGCTCATCTGCAGAGGCCGCGACTGAGGTAGCGCGAACAGCGCAAGCGACACAGCTGGGGCACCTTTACCGCACCGCTGCCGGACAGCGCGGGATGCTGTCGTCGCTTGGCGCCAGCCCGCCGTTTTCACGGCGTTCAGCCGCGCGCCCGTAAGATTGAGCGTGTGACTCCTGCTGAACTCTCCCAAGCCCTGTTCGACCTCGTCAACGCGCTCGTTGAGCGACGACGCCAGGCTGGGAATGAGATCGCAGACCTCGGCCTCACCGTCGCCGACGTCACGCTCGAACGCCCGCGCAATCGCGACCACGGCGACTGGGCCTCCAGCATCTCGATGAAGATCGCCAAGCCGCTCGGCACGAACCCGCGCGAGGTCGCCACCGAGCTCGGCGCCGGCCTCGAAGCCGTTGATGGCGTCGCATCCGTTGAGATCGCCGGCCCCGGCTTCATCAACATCCGTCTCGAAGCCGCCGCCGCCGGCGCGCTTGCGAAGACCATCGTCGAAGCCGGAAGCGTATACGGCAACGGGCATATGTATGACGGCATCAAGATCAACCTCGAGTTCGTCTCGGCGAACCCCACCGGCCCGATCCACATGGGCGGTGTGCGCTGGGCCGCCGTGGGCGACAGCCTCGCCCGCGTGCTGCAGGCTGAGGGCGCGGATGTCACGCGCGAGTACTACTTCAACGATCACGGTTCGCAGATCGACCGCTTCGCTCGCAGCGTTCTCGCCGCCTACCTCGGCGAGCCCACCCCCGAAGACGGCTACGGCGGAGCGTACATCGCCGACATCGCCGACAAGGTCGTCGAGCTGTACGACGGAGACATCGCTGCGCTGCCGCGCGTAGAGCAGCAGGAGATCTTCCGCTCGGTCGGCGTCGACCTCATGTTCACCGAGATCAAAGAGAAGCTGCACAGCTTCGGCGTCGACTTCGATGTCTTCTTCCACGAAGACTCCCTGCACGAGTCCGGTGCGGTCGAACGCGCCATCGAGCGCCTGCGCGAACAGGGCCACATCTTCGAAGAAGACGGCGCCATCTGGCTGCGCACCACCACCTTCGGAGACGACCGCGACCGCGTCATCATCCGCTCGAACGGCGAGCCCGCCTACATCTCCGGCGACATCGGCTACTACCTCAACAAGCGTGAGCGTGGTTTCGACCAGAACCTGATCATGCTCGGCGCCGACCACCACGGCTACGTCGGCCGCATGATGGCCATGGCCGAGGCGTTCGGTGACACCCCGGGCGTCAACCTGCAGATTCTGATCGGCCAGATGGTCAACCTGCTGCGCGACGGCGAGCCCGTGCGCATGTCGAAGCGCGCCGGAACCATCGTCACCCTCGACGACCTCGTCGACGCCGTCGGTGTGGATGCCGGCCGCTATGCCCTGGTGCGCTCGAGCAGCGACTCGCAGCTCGACATCGACCTCGACCTGCTCGGCAAGCACACCAACGAGAACCCCGTCTTCTACGTGCAGTACGCCCACGCACGCACCTGCTCCGTTGCCCGCAACGCGCACGGCTCCGGTGTCGACCGCTCGGTCTTCGCCCCCGAACTGCTCGTGCACGACAGCGAGTCGGCTCTGCTCGGCGTGCTGCAGGAATTCCCGCGCGTGGTGGCCCAGGCTGCCGAACTGCGCGAACCGCACCGCATCGCCCGCTACATCGAAGAGGTCGCCGGCTACTACCACCGCTGGTACGACAACTGCCGCGTCATTCCGCTCGGCGAGGAGCCCGTCACCGACGTGCACCGCACCCGCCTCTGGCTGAACGACGCCACCGGTCAGGTCATCCGCAACGGCCTGGGCTTGCTCGGCGTCTCCGCTCCCGAAAAGATGTAGTCATGGCCGTCACCGTGAGTCGCCGCATCCGTGTTCTGGTCATCGTGGCGCTCTCGGTGCTCGCGCTCGTGGCGGTGTATTTCATCGCCGACGCCATCGCCCGCACCGTCGCCCAGAACCGGGTGGAGCAGGAGATCACCAGCAACCTGCCCGAGGGTGTGACCGGCGATGTCAACGTGACGATCGGCGGATTCTCGGTGATCGCCCAGTTCTTGGCCGGGGACTTCGACCGTGTGCAGCTCACCTCCTCGAACCTCTCGGTCAACGGGGCGACGGCCGTCGTCGATGTCGTGGCGACGGATGTTCCCACCAACACCGCAAAACAGATCGGCTCGGTCACCGGCGCGATCGATCTCGACCAGAAGTCGCTGAACATCCTGCTCAGCAAGGCGGTCGACGTGCCGGATGCGACCCTGGAGTTGCGTCAGGGCGATGTCAGCTACGCCGGGTCGATCGAGGTGCTCGGCATGCCGATCGGCTACACGGCGACAGCGATTCCGCAGGCGGCCGGCGACACGCTCTACCTGACTCCGACCTCGGCGGAGCTGACCAGTGCGCTCGGTTCGCTCGACGTGAGCGGCGTCATCAACCTGATTCTCGGGCAGAAGCCGGTGGCGATCTGCGTCGCCGAATACCTGCCGAAGGGTGTGGAACTGACCGGCGTCGACGTGACGCCCGAGCGCCTGCGGATCACGCTGGCCTCAAACACGCTGTCGCTCTCGCCGGATACCCTGAGCACGTTGGGGAGTTGCTCGGCGGGCTAGTTATTCGGCCGGCCAGTCGCTCGGCCGGTTGGCTGTTCGCAGCAGCGTCAGTTGTATTTCGTGATCGTCAGTGCGGCGGGCGTCCAGCGCACCTCCGCGCCGGTATCGGTCAGCATGCTCAATCCCGACTTGATGAAGACTGCTTCGCTCCTGCAGGTCGCTGCTTCTCTGCCCTGAACCGGATACGCCACCGAGAGGCAATAGCCTCCGGTGAAACTCCGCGCGATCCAGACGTTCCAGGCCACTGCGCCCGGGGACTGCAAGACCAGCCGGGACGACGCCGGGTCCATGAAGTCGTTCGGAGTCGGGAGCATGTCTTCGGACGTCTGCTGAGCGGCGAACCAGGTTTCGGCATTGTGAATGCCGGTTGCCAACTCGGCGACGGACAGAGCGGGCTGCGCCGACGGGTGTTCCGACGGGTGTGCCGACGGATCCGACGCCGGGTGCGCTGCCGGGTGCGCTGATGCCGATGGGCTCCCGTGATTCGTGCCGGCCAGGGCAGCCCCGCCAATTGCCCCGATCGCGACCAGGCCGATGGCGGCCAGCGTGATCAGCCCGCGATGCGAGGCCGTGGGCCGGGGAGGGGGAGCGACGGGCCTGAACGGTGAATCGGTCGAAGCCTCGCTCTCGCGGCCAGCAGCGCCAACGTTGCCGGCAGTGCCAGCAGTGCCAACAGCGCCGGCAACGTTGGCGTCTTCGATAGAACGGATGGCTGCAGCCTCGGCCGCCTGCAGCTGCTGAAGCGCCTCGTCGGCGCGTTGCTGTTCGGCGGGGGAGTCAACACGTCCGAATGCGAGGCGTTGGAGGTATGCGCGGTGCTCCGGGTCGTCGGCCGTCATGTCGTGAGCGTAGCCGGTCAGAAGTCAACGGGCAGGGCAATCGGAGAAAAGGGGCAACCCCTGCTCCGTTGGTCGAGGAGCGAGCGCCAGCGAGTGTCTCGAGACCTCGTGATCCGATATTCAAACGCAACTTGAGTCAAGGATTGGCTCGCGAGATCTCGAGACGCGGCCTCCTGCGTCGGCTGCTCCTCGATCAACGAAGTGGTCATTTGTCTAATAGACGCGGCCTCCTTCGTCGGCTGCTCCTCGATCAACGACATGGCCATGCCTCAGAGACGCATGCTCGCAGGCGCGCTCCTCGACCAACGAGGCGCACAGAGAGCGCCCCTACCGCGTGCGGGTGGCGGCCAGTTCCGCACCGTTCCAGCTCACGTTCACCCCGGTGCTAGTCGCCATGGACATTCCTGACGAAAGGAAACTGTCGGTGCTCCCGCAGGTGGACTCCGCAATCCCGCTCTCGGGGTGAAAAACCATCAGGCAGAACCCCTCCTCGCGAGTATTGCGTCCAATCCAGACTCCCCAGCCGTCCACGCCGGGGGCCTGAAAGACAAGCCGGGATGTCGTCGGATCAATCATCTCGATCGGCATGGGAAGAATGTCCTCCAGAGTCTGTTCGGTCGTGAACCAGCGCTCCGCCGCTTTGACATCGCCCACGGCCAGCACCGAGGGGAGCAAAGGTTGCGACGCGGCCGCCTCCAACGGAGTTCTCTCGTCGACATTCGTCGGAGTATCCGATGCGGTCCCCGGCGGGGCCTCGGCGGCGCTGCCACCGGCGGCGACCCCACCGGCGGCGACCCCACCGACGGCGAGCCCGACGAGGGCGCCAACGGTGATCAGTCCGATCGCCACGACCGGCAACACCCAGCGTGGCAGCGCAGAGAGCGGGCGGTCGAGCACGGATGCTGTGCGGGCAGCGCTGTTGACGTCGAATTCGTCGCGTGATTCGAGTGATTCGAGTGATTCGGGTGAGTCCGCGTGTGCGCCGTGCCGGGTGGCGTCCGTACCCCTGCCCGTTCTGGTCGCACCTGTTGCTGACCCGGTGTCGCGGATGCCGGTGGACTCAGTTTGCTGCAGCTGCCGAAGCGCCTCCAAAGCGCGCTGCTGCTCAGCGGGGGAGTCGGTGCGGCCAAACGCAATGCGTTGCAGCTGTGCGCGGTGCTTCTGGTCGTCGGCCGTCATGTCGTGAGCGTATCGGGTCAGCCGTCGCACCCGACTTCGGCACGAGTAAGGGGGCGCGTTTTCGCTTCTGAACTTGAGAGTCAAATGAGCCTGAAGTTCAGAAGCGAAAATGCCCAACCCCGTGGCAGCTCTATCGTGCCCGTGGCAGCTCTATCGTGCCCGTGGCAGCTCTGTCGTGCCCGTCGGTCGAGCCTGTCGAGACCCCGCGAGCCGAGCTCTCACCGTATTGCCGTATTGTCGCCCGCCGCCGCCACCGTTGTGGCGGCTCACCGATTCACGCCGGCACCGGCCGCTCGCGGCACACGGCGAGTCGCCGATTCGGCCAGCAATGCCAGAATGCGTTGCGCACCCGCGTCCACGGTCGTCGCCCGCCGGGTCACGACCGTGTCATAGCGAAAGACCGGATCGGTCAGTGAATGCAGCGTCACACCCTGCGGAAGGTGCCCAACGGTGAGTTCTGGAACAAGTGCGACGCCGGCGCCCGCCGCAACAAGCGCGAGAATCACCGAAAAATCGGTGGCCTCTGCAACGACCCGCGGGGTGAACCCGGCCAGACCGCAGGCACGCTGCACCATCTCGTAGCACGACCAGTTGCGGTGCGGAACGATCCAGTCGGCGGTCGCATATCCCGCCAGCTCGACCGGCGGGCTTACGTCCATGACCGGCAGTGAGGAGGCGAACCACACGGCCTCGGTCGCAAGAGGAGTCGCCACCAGGCTCGGAGACATCGTGGAGGGCAGATTCGAATAGGAGTGGGACAACGCAATATCGACCTCACCCGCCGCGAGGGCCGCGAGGGAATCCTCCGGTTCCATCTCGATGAGCTCAAGCCGCACCCCCAGCTCCGGGGTCTCCCGCACGCGAGCCCAGGTGTCGGCCACGATCGAGCGCGCGATCGACGGGAAAGCCGCCAGACGATAGGTGCCCGCCGAGCCCTCGCGGAGGGCGCTGACCTCCATTTCGGCCAGCGAGAGCATCTCCACGAGTGAGTGCCCGTGCTGGGCCAAGAGCCGCCCGGCTGGCGTGAGGGTGAGGCGTCTTCCGCTGCGTTCGATGAGCGGCAGGCCCACCTCGCGTTCGAGCGTGGCGAGCTGCATCGACACTCCAGGCGCGGTCAAGTGCAGGGCGCGGGCGACGGCGGCGACCGTGCCGAGATGGTCAAGTTCGGCGAGCATGCGCAGTTTTCGAATGTCCAACACATCAACCATATTTACGCCGCTGATCAGAAAAAGTAAATAGACCTAGTGGTGTTCGTCGGCAAAGCTGAAGCTATGCGATCTCCTCGAGCACTCCTCTCCGGCCTGGGCGTCGTCGTGCTCTGGGCGAGTGCGTTCCCGGCGATTCGGGTAGCAGCCCCCGAACTCGGCGTGGCCGGCCTCTCCCTCGCCCGGTTGGTGATCGCCGCTCTGCTGCTTCTGGTGCTCGCCCCGATTCTCAAAGTGCGCATCCCGGCCCGGCGCGACCTTCCGCTGATTCTCGCCTGCGCATTCTTCGGCATGGCTGCTTACCAGGTGCTGCTGAACTGGGGCGAACTCGACGTTCCGGCCGGCACCGCCAGCATCATCGTGGCCGCGGCCCCCCTCGTGAGCGTTGCCATCGCAGCCGGGCTGCTGGGCGAGCGGCTTACCGGCCTCAAGATCATCGGCAGCGCCGTGGCTCTCGCGGGTGTCGCCCTGGTCTCCCTGACCCGCTCGGGTTTCACCGCGTCATCCGCCCTCTGGATCGTGATTGCCGCCATGGTCGTGCAGGGCATCTATCACCCGCTCACCAAGCCGCTGCTCAAGAAGTACTCTGGCCTCGAGGTCGCTACCTATTGCATGGTGGGGGGCGCCGTCATGCTGCTGCCGACCGTGCCGTTCGCCTGGGCCGATCTCGGTCAGGCCAGCCCGGCCGCCTGGTGGGCCGCCGGCTACCTTGCGGCACTCCCGTCGGCGCTCGGCTTCGTGCTCTGGGGCTACGCTGTGGCGCGGATGTCGATGGCCACGTCGACCTCGCTGCTCTACCTGGTTCCGCCGGTCGCGGTGCTGATCTCGTTCCTCTGGTTGGGGGAGGTACCCTACCCGGGCGAGCTCGTCGGTGGAGCCGTGGTGATCGTGGGGGTGGTGACAGTGGTGCTCGGCGACCGACTGCGTGCTCGGTGGTCGGGGCATCCGTTGGCCGAGCCGCCTCCGGTGGTCGAGCGTGTCGAGACCCGGTCACGAGATCTCGACACGCTCGATCAACGATCGAGCTAGCCCTTGACCGCGCCCGCGGTCAGACCCTGCACGATGTACCGGCTGGCGAAGGCGAAGAGCAGCATCGTTGGAATGATCGTCAGCACTGCGGCCGCCGACATCGAACCCCAGTCAATGTTGAAGCTCGAGATGAAGCCGTTCAACGCGGTCGGGATTGTCTTGTTTGAATCCCGGTTCATCAGCGTGACCGACAGAAACAGCTCGTTCCAGCAGTTCACGAAGTTGAAGATGAACGCCGCCACGATGCCCGGCTTCATCACCGGAACGATGACCTTGAACAGGGCTCCGAACCGGGACAGGCCGTCGATCATCGCCGCTTCTTCGAGCGCATCGGGCACATTGGCGAAGAAGCCACGCAACATGATCGTCGAGAACGGAATGCAGACGGCGATGTAGATGAGCATCAGGCCCATCTTGTTGTCGACCAGACCCAGGTTCACCATCATCAGATAGAGCGGCCCGAGAGCGATGAACGCGGGAATCATCTGGGTGACCAGGAACGCCATCATCAGCACACCCTTGCTGCGAAACTCGAAGCGGGCCAGCACATACGCCGAGAGCATCGAGATCAGGGTGGCCAGGGTTGCCGCGACGGTGGCGACGAGCAGGCTGTTGCCGATGTAGGTGCCGAACTGGGCCTTCTCGAACAGGCCGATGTAGTTCTCGAACGAGAACACCTCAGGCCAGTAGGTGAGCGGGTAGCTGAAGATCGCGCCGGGCGTTTTGAACGAGGTGATGATGATCCAGTAGAGCGGGAAGATCGTGATGACCAACCAGAGCCCCAGGAACAACACCCGAACGATGCGGGCCGGCAGTGTTTCTCGATCGATCACGATGTAACCGCCTTCTTCTCGCGAATGGCCATCAAGTAGAAGGCAGAGAACACAATCAGGATCGCGACGATGATCAGGCCGATCGCCGAGGCCTGGCCGTAGTCGCCGCGCTGCGTGGTTTGAATCATCCAGGTCGTCACAATGTGCGTCTGGTTCGCCGGGCCTCCGCCGGTCATCGCCCAGATGATGTCGGGAAAGTTGAAGATCCAAATCACACGCAGCAGGATCGTCAAGGCGAGCGTCATCCGAATGTAGGGAATCGTGATCTCGAACAGCGTGCGCGCCTTACCGGCGCCGTCGAGGGCCGCGGCTTCGAAGAGCTCATCGGGCACCGACTGCAGCGCGGCCAGAATCATGATCGCGAAGAAGGTCACGCCGTACCAGACGTTGGCGATCGTGACAGCGATCATCGCCGTCGTCGGATCGGCCAGCCAGGGGATCGGCGTGTCGATCAGGCCAGCCTTCTGAAGCAGGTCGTTGACGACACCGAATTCGCTGTTGAACATCCAGCGAAACAGGATGCCGATGAGAAAGCCAGAGATCGCCCACGGAAAGAAGATGAGGGCCTGGTAGAGGCCGCGGAAGCGAAACTTGCGGCGCAACCACAGGGCGATCGCGAACCCGATCACCAACTGCGGAATGATCGAGCCGACGACCCAGACCAACGTGTTGCGCAGCACCGTATAGAACACGGGGTCGGCGAAGATCGTCTGAAAGTTCTTCAGGCCGACAAAAGAGGTGTCGGTGAGGTTGGCGAAGTTCCAGTTGCGAAACGCCATCTGGCTGCCCGAGAGCATCGGGTAGTAGATGAACACCGCGACGAACAGAATGGCCGGCGCCATGAAGCCCAGAATTGTCAGGCCCTTGCGCATGGTGAATGAGCGTTTGCGACTGGAACGGATGCCGGAGGGCGGCCCCGCCGGAGCGCCCGCACGAGGCGGACGCTCCAGGGTCTCAGTGAGTGTACGAGTCATGGGGAGTGTGGCCTAGGAGTTCTTCCACTTGTCGGTCCAGTAGCTGTCCCAGCTCTCGAGCAGCTGTTCCTGTGTCATCTGGCCGATCAGCACCTGCTGCAGTTCGGAGTCAGACTTCTGAATCCATTCCGTCCACCAGGCGGAATCCCGGGGCTGCACCGCTGTGATGTAGGTGTCGGGGTTCTCGTTCATCGTGACGTAACTGGCCCAGGCGCCGGTCTTGTAGAAATCGGTGTCGGCGGCATCCTTCAGGATCGGCACGAGGCTGTTCCCCTGCGCGAAGGTCGTCGCGGCGTCGCCTTCGGAGAGGAAGGAGATCAGCTTGGCGGCTTCGGCCTTGTGCTCGCTCGACTCGGCCGTGCCCCAGCCTGCGGTGGCCATGGGCTGGATCGCCTTGCCGGTCGGGCCGGTGAGCAGGGGAGCGGTGTTCCACTGCTCTGCGGTGACCGCGGTGGACTGACTGATCGAGGCGATGACCTCGGGGTCCTGCAGCAGGAAGGCGGTCGAGCCGTTCGAGAACGCCTCCACCATTTCGGGGTAACCCCAGGCGACCGACGAGGGCGGGGACGCCTGCTCGAAGATATCGAAGTAGGTCTTCAACGCATCCCGAGCCTCGGGAGCCGAGAAGATCGTCTTGCCGTTGGTCAGCTTGAACGCGTTGTCCTCGTCGATCTGGTCGGCCACGTAGGCCTCGATGGCAACGACGACGTTCGAGTTTCCGTTTGTGCCGCCCCGGAACGCGTAGCCGAACTTGTTCTTGTCGGGATCCTGAATGGCCGTGGCCTGATCGAGCAGGTCATCCCAGCTGGCCGGCGGGGCGCTGAACCCCGCTTCCTTCACCAGGTCTGATCGGTAGAAGAGGCTGAGGCCGTAGAAGCCGTACGGCACGTAATAGGTTTTGCCGTCAGCGGTCTTCGCGTACTTCGCCGCGTTGTCGGTCAAGTTCTCCCAACCCGACCAATCGGCGAGCTCGGTCGACATGTCGGAGAGCCAGCCGTTGGTGACGAACGGACCGACCGTGATGTCGCGCACCTCCAGCACGTCGATGCCGCTGCCGGCCTGCAGCATCTGCTGAATCTTCTGGTCGGCCTGATCGGTGGGCGGCGAAACGAGCTCAACGTTGATGTCAGGGTTCTTCTCTTCGAACTCGGCGATGAGTCCCTTCAGAAGATCGGTGCGCGCCGGGCTTGTCAGGCTTTCGACCATCTGTAGCGTGACCGTTCCGTCGTCGGCTTGGGCGGAGCATCCGCTCAAGGCGAGCGCCGCGACGAGACCGAGACCGAGACCGACGAATGACTTCTTGAGAGTCACAGTTTTCCTCTTTTCATGGTGATGGTGTGATGAAGCGATGGTGGTGCAGGGAACGTGAGTGAAACGGGTCAAGCTCGGGCGCGCGATGCCTCGCGCGCCCACTCGCCCAGCGCAGGAACACAGCGCTTGGCGAAGTAGTCGAAGTCGGCCGACGTGTTGTACACGTGGGTCGACAGTCGGTAGTAGCCGATGCCCTCGAAGCTGGTGAAGGCGCCCTCGACGCCCAACTCGGCAACAACCCGGTCGCGCAGGGCGTCGGCGTCGGCATGGGTTTCGGCCAGGCCGACCGGCAAACGCACCAGGCGCAACGCATTGACCGGCATTCCGACGTCGACGTGGTGGTCGTCGCCGGTGATCGCGCCGAACGCGGCAGCGATGGTGTGTTCGGCGTAGTCGGCCAGCTCGGTCAGGTAGCTGCGCGCGGTATCCCAGCCCCAGGTGTCCTCGATGAAGTCGAGTGAGGTGGGGGTGGCCAAATAGCTGGTGAGGTCGAGGGTTCCCTGGGTGTCGAAGCGGTCGGGAAACGGATGCGGGGCGCCCCAGGAATCGATCAACGGGTAGAGCTCGTCGGCGAGGGGCCCCTGGGCGACAAGTGCCGACGTGCCGCGGGGGGCGCAGCCGAACTTGTGGAGGTTACCGATCCAGAAGTCGCAGTCGAGCCCCTCGAGCGGACGCTCGTAGAGTCCGGGAACGTGGGCGCCGTCGACCAAAGTCGGGATTCCGCGGAGCCGGGCTTCGGCGGCGATCGACTGAACCGGAAGCAGCCGGGCGGTAGGTGACGTGATCTGGTCGATCACGATCAGCCCCGTCGCTTCGGTGACTTCGGCCATGATCGCGTCGTGCGCTTCGGCGGCCGTGGCGTTCAGTGGAACGTGGGCGGTGCGCACGACGCCGTTCCAACGCCGGGCCAGCCGTTCGGCGCCCATCGTGACGGCGCCATAGCCGTGGTCGGTGACCACGATCTCCACGCCGTCGCGCACCGGCAGGGAGGTGAAGACGACGCTGGCCCCGCCGCTCGCGTTCGGAACGAGTGCGGTGCTGCCGGGGTCGACACCGAGAAAGTCGGCGATCGCCAGGCGGGCTTCCCTCACCCGGGCCGGCAGCGCCGGAAACCACGCGACGGGCGCCGCATCCATCTCGGCGCGCAGCGCATTCTGATGCAGCTGAGCCACCAGGGGCACTGCGCCAAACGAGCCGTGGTTGATGTGCACGGAGTCGGAGTCCAACGTCCAGGCGGCGGCGGCGGGCCGGCCGTCCGGCAGCGAGAGGGCGAGAGGAGCAGTGGCTCGGATGGTGCTCATATGCTGGCGGTTTTCCTGTCTGATCACGAGGGAAGGTACGTACGACTCTCGCAGAGAGATCAGATGACTTCGATTACATCTTTGTTACAAGGTCGTAAACAGTGAGCCTAGAGGGCAAATGCCGAAAAGTCATCTAACAACTTTGTTGATGTGGTCTCCCGCGGCGAATATGCTGGAACCACAGAAAGAACCAGTCGGCATCCGCCGCACCGCTACCATGTGGCTTGCGGGTGCCGCTCTGCGGGCGGCAGCGACGAGATCACGAGTGAGGGGAACCGGATGTCTGCTGTCGACGACGCATTCCATGGCTTGCGGCAGATGATTTCTTCTGGGCGTCTCGTCGCCGAGCAGAAATTTCCACCGGAATCCGAACTGTGCGATGAACTCGGTGTCTCTCGCGGGTCGTTGCGTGAGGCGGTGCGGATGCTGTCGGCACTGGGTGTGATCGAGTCGCGACATGGGTCGGGCACCTACGTCTCCCAGCTCCGCGCCGAGGACATCATCGGGTCGCTTTCTCTCACGGTCGGGCTGCTTCCGCTGTCGGGGCTGCTCGACATGTACGAGCTCCGCCGCGTTTTGGAAGCCCACGCCGCGGCGCAGGCGGCGGCGCGCATCACCGACGAAGCCGAAGCTGAGATGCTCGGTCTCATCGCGCAGATGGAGGCCACCGATGACACCGATCTGGCTTCGTCCTGCGACGCCCGGTTTCATGAGGCGATCGCCCACGCGGGAGGCAACCCCACCCTGATGGCATTGCTGGGCGTGTTTCGGTCACGATCGCGGGCCTACCAAGTGTTCGAGTTGCCGAACGGTGCCGAACTCAAACGCATCAGCGACCTCGGCCACCGGGCGATCGCCGACGCGATAGTCGCGCGCGATCCGGCCGCGGCATCGGCGGCGGCTGCGGCGCACGTCGCGCAGACCGATGCCTGGCTGCGGCTCTATCAGCCCCCGCTCTCCGAGAAGTAGCGCGCCCGTCAGTGCGCCCGTGAGGTGCCAACTTCTGCTAGTCCGAATGCCTCGCAACTAGCAAAAGCCGGCACCTCACGGGAGACGACGGAAGACCGCCGAAGAAAACTTTGCCGACCGTGTCGATTGCAGCCGGTGCCGTTCGACGTCAGAGTATGAGGTAAAACTGCCTCTCCACGAAAAGCACGACGAACAAAGGGAAAGTGATCCGTCATGAAATTCATGCTGCTGCTCAAGGCCGATGAAAACACCGAATCGGCAGCGACTCCGACTGACGAAGACCTGAACGCGATGGGGCGCTACAACGAAGAACTCATCGCGGACGGTGTGCTGCTGGCCGGCGAGGGGCTGCACGGCAGCGCCTCAGGAGCCCGAATCGAGTTCTCCGACGACGACCGCACGGTCATCGACGGCCCGTTCACCGAGACCAAGGAGCTCATCGCCGGGTTTTGGATCATCCAGGCCGCCTCCCGCGACGAGGCAATCGAGCGGGCGAAGCGGGTTCCGCTCAAGACCGGCGAGATCGAGGTGCGCCAGGTGTTCGACGTGTCAGAGTTCGACCAGGACAACGAGTTCGTGAAGAAAGAGGTCGAGTGGCGCGAAGAACACGGGGAGTCCCGCACCGCCTGATCGATCGACCGATGACCTCCGAACCCGGCTCGACAGCCGACAAGGCCGCCGAGACCAAACGCGCGATCGAGGCGGTCTGGCGCATTGAGTCGGCCCGCCTCGTCGCCACACTGGTGCGCATGGTCGGCGATATCTCGCTGGCTGAGGAGTTGGCGCAGGATGCCCTCGTCGAGGCCCTGGAACAGTGGCCGCAGTCGGGCATCCCGCGCAATGCGGGTGCCTGGCTCACGGCCACCGCCAAGCGCCGTGCCATCGACAGCTGGCGCCGCAAGGAGCGGCTCGGCAAGAAATACGGCATGCTCGCCCACGATCTGCGCACTGACGAGCGCACGGCGCTGCATCCTGGAGACGCGGCTGGAGAGACGCTCGACGATCCTGTCGGCGACGATCTGCTGCGGCTCATCTTCATCGCCTGTCACCCGGTGATCTCGCGTCAGGCGCGGGTCGCTCTTACCCTCCGGCTGCTCGGCGGGCTGTCCACCGAGGAGATCGCTCGCGCGTTCCTCACGCCGCCGGCCACTCTCGCGCAGCGGATCGTGCGGGCCAAACGCACCATTTCCGACGCCCAGGTGCCGTTCGAGGTGCCTTCCTGTGCCGAGTTCGGGGCCCGGCTAAGCTCGGTGCTCGAAGTGATCTACCTGGTCTTCAACGAGGGCTACTCGGCCACCGCAGGCGACGACTGGATGCGCCCGGCCCTGTGCGAAGAGGCGCTGCGGCTCGGTCGGGTGCTCGCCGGGCTCATCCCGAACCAGCCAGAAGTGCACGGCCTCGTCGCGCTGATGGAGATCCAAGCCTCGCGGAGGGGAGCCCGCACGAACCGTTCAGGCGAGCCGGTGCTGCTGCTCGTTCAAGACAGGTCGCGCTGGGATCAGCTGCTGATCCGCCGCGGGCTGACCGCTCTGGCGAGAGCGGAAGCCGAGGCGCGTGGTGCCGGGCCGGGGCCCTACCTGCTGCAGGCATCCATTGTCGCGTGCCATGCTCGTGCCCGCCGCGCCGCCGACACCGACTGGGCACAGATCGCCGCGCTCTACGACCAGCTCGCCCGACTCACGCCGTCGCCCGTTGTCGAACTCAACCGCGCGGTCGCCGTCTCCATGGCAGCCGGACCCGCCGAAGGGCTGCGCATTGTTGACGCCATCGTCGCCACCGGCGCTCTCACTCGCTATCACCTGCTGCCGGCGGTGCGCGGCGATCTTCTGCTGAAGCTCGGCCGCTCAGCCGAGGCGCGCGACGAGTTCGAGCGGGCGGCCGCCCTCACCCAAAACGAACGCGAGCAGGCGTTGTTGCGGGCGCGGGCGTCTGGCGACCGGCGCTGAGCCGAGCGGCGCTGAGCCGAGCTGCGCTGAGCTGCGCTGAGCGTTCTACCGCCCCGGGGGCCGATATGCCGGTGACTTCGTGGCGGCTTCGTCAAGATCTTCAACGGTCATGAGTGGTCTCAGATGCAGCTTCACCGCGCCCGTCGAATTGATCATGAGCGACAGGGCAGCGGCGGAGGCCTGGTCTGGGATGTCGAAGACCCCCACGACGTCGGTTTCTCCGAATGCGTAGTAGAAGCATTCGAGCGAGCCTCCGACCGACGCCAGGGCGGTGACGACCGCTTCACGACGCTTGGATCCGCCCTCGCGCAGGAGCCCGCTGATTCCCTCGCCCACATAATTTGCTTCGAACAAGTATTTGGTCATGGTCTTTCCCGTCTCGTGATGTCCCGCACACGGGCATCCGAAGGTGCACCCCGACACCTCAGAGTGAAGGCCGGGTCTGGCCCCCAAGGCGGGCTTGGCGCACATGGTATGCCCGCCGCTGCGCGCCGACAACCGGGGCGGGCACGGCGAATTCGTTCGATGGTCGACCTGCTGGCGCGCGCTGCGACCAGTTGCGACCGGTTGCGACATACCGCGCTCTGCTGTCGATGCAGACGGATGTCGCCGGTGAATGCGGCAGGCGGCTCGCGACTGTGAGACGGTGAGTTGTGGAGATTTTCGGCAAGCCCATCGACGCCCAGACCCGGTGCGTTCACTACGCGACCGAGCATGATGTCGTCGCGATCAAGTTCGTCTGCTGCGAGCGCTTCTACCCATGTCACCTCTGCCATGAGCAGACTGCCGACCATGCGGCGCAACAATGGCCGGCCGATCGGCAGGGTGAGCAGGCGATTCTGTGCGGCGTCTGCCAGCAGACGCTGTCGATTTCGACGTACCTCGGCGTCAGCGCCTGCCCGCACTGTTCCGCCGAGTTCAACGAGGGGTGCCGGCTGCACCGGCACCTCTACTTCGAGGAGGCGCGACTCTCAGCTGTCGCGCCGTCGATCGTCTAGCTCGCGCTCATTCCGGGCTGAACCGCAACGTAGTCGATGCGATTCTTGGACTGCACGGTCTTGACCGGACGCCGTGAGAAGCCCTTGGCGTCGAGGTGGTTCTCGACTCGGTAGGTCTCCTGCGCAGCGTCGTAGATCTCGTTGAGCCGGCTGCCCGAGAACTCTTCGACTGAGCCATCGGCGAAGACGACGCCGACCTGAACGGTCTGCGGAAAGTGCCTGTTCATGCGGATGAAGCCATCGGCATCCTGCTTGAGCGTAATCATCTGGTTCCTGCCTTCGTGAAAGTGACCCCTTAGTCTCGCGCATGCGGCCGTTGCGTTTGTCGAGGAGGCCGCCCGCCATCGGGTCGAGACCTCGCGAGCCGATGTTCGAACGCAACCCAAGTTCAAGGATTGGCTCGCGAGATCTCGAGACGCGGCCTCCTTCGTCGGCTGCTCCTCGATCAACGAAATGGTCCTGCGTCGGCTGCTCCTCGATCAACGAAATGGTCCTGCGTCGGCTGCTCCTCGATCAACGGAATGGTCCTTCGTCGGCTGCTCCCCGAGCACCGAGAGCTAGCGCAGCGCCGCCACCCCCGTCAGCCTCTCGGCCTCCGCCCACAGCTCACCGGCCAGCGCCAGATCGCGAGCCTGCTTGCTCGAAGCCCCGTCTGGCTGCAGCCCGTCGAAGTACGTTCCACTCGGCGACGGGATCGTCTCGGCCGTGGCCAGGTGCACGAGGGGAGCGGCCCCGGCCTGCGGGGTGATTCCCAAGCCGCCGTTGCCGACGAGTGCGCCGACCTTCATGAGTGGCGAGTCTGCACCGAAACGAGTGTTCACGAAGCCCGGGTGAAATGAGTAGGCGTCGACTCCGCTGCCGAGAGTGCGGCGAGCGAGCTCGCGCGTGAACAGGATCGTCGCGATCTTCGCGGTTCCGTAGGCGCGCCAGCCGCCGTTCCAGCGGCGCTTCGTCCAGTCGAGGTCGTCGAGTCGCAGCTGACCGAACCGGTTTGCCACGCTCGCCGTTGAAATGACCCTGACCGCGTGCGAGCGCGCACCCGCACCTGGCGCACCCGGCGCATCCGCTCGTGCCATCGCATCCGTCACGTGGCCGGCCTCCGCAGCGGATGCTGTCGCCTCGAGACGCGGAAGCAGCAGCTGGGTCAACAGAAACGGCGACAGAAAGTTCGACTGAATCGTCAGCTCGTGGCCGTCTTCGGTAATCGTGCGCTTCGAGACGAGCCCGCCCGCATTGTTGGCCAACACGGTAATCGTGGGGTAGCGCTCGAGCAGCGCGTCGGCCAGCGCGCGCACCTCGGCGAATGACGCGAAGTCGGCCAGAAATGCCTGCCCGCCGACCTCCGCTGCGACGGCCCGGGTGCGCTCGGGATTGCGCCCGACGATGGCAACCTCGGCCCCGCGTTCGGCGAGGGTCTTCACGGCCTCCCGGCCGAGGCCCGAGCTGGCGCCGGTGACAACAATGGTCATGCCGTGCAGTGTGCGTTCCATGGGCTCAGCGTAACGAGCGAAGCTTCGCTCACTCCGAACGCTACCGTGAACTTAATGTTCCCGTTGCTGCAATACCTGATGTGAGTACCGATAGCGACATCCTCAACCGGTCCCGGGCGGCCCCCGCGGTGTTCAGCGAGCTCTACGATCGGCATGCCCCGGCGATTCATCGCTACGCGGCGCGACGCATCGGCGAGCATGCTGCCGACGACGTCATGAGCGAGACCTTTCTCGTCGCCTTCGAGCGCCGGGCAGACTTCGACGTCACGAGGGACGACGCGCGGCCGTGGCTCTACGGCATCGCGACGACCCTGATCAAGAAGCACGCGCGACTCGAAGCCCGATCGTGGAGAGGCTTGGTCGCGGGTGCCGCCGCCGACCGTGCCGCAGAAGGCGCCCACGACGCGATTGAGGCTGTCGGTGTGCGCGTCGACGCCGAAGTCGCGATGCGACGCCTCGCATCCGTTCTGAAACGGATGCCGGCACGCGACCGCGACGCCCTGCTGCTCTACGCCTGGGGAGACCTCGACTACGAGGGCGTCGCGCAGGCACTCGGCGTGCCGATCGGCACGGTTCGCTCACGTCTGAATCGCGCGCGGCAGAAGCTGCGCGCGGCCGTTGCATCGGGCTCTGCCCAGGAATTGGAGGTTGACCATGGACGATTTGACCCTCTTGCGCACAGTGCGCAGTGACGTTGCCGCCCCGACCGACGCCGTACTCACCCGCGGTCGCGCTGCACTCTTCGAGAAGATCGCGGAGGAGCCGGGGGAGCGGATCGGAGCACCGTCCGCGCTCGCCGCACCCGTCGCATCCGCGCACGGCCGACGCACGCCGCGTGCACGCCGGCTGCGCTGGGCCGGTTTCAGTACACTCGGTGCCGGCGTTTTGCTGACGACGCTGGTGCTCACCAACGTGCTCGGCTTCGGCGGCTGGCGCGCCACCGTCGATCCGGCCGCCGCCGCCGTGCTGAGCGACGCGGCATTCGCCGCCATCGAGAACTCCGATCCGGTTGTTGCTCCCGGCCAGTACCTGTTGGTCAACACCTCGGCGGTCTACGGGGCGACAGTCGACGACAACGGCAAACGCATCAGCTATCTGACCATCAACGAGGATCAGGTCTATCTGCCGGCCGATCGAAGCGAGGAATGGGTGTGGAAGCGCAATCCGCGGTCGCCGTACGAGTCTTTCGGAACTGAGTCGAAACGACTGGCTCTGAAGAGCTACGACGAAACGATGGCGGGGCCCGAAGCGAACGGCGAGCTTCTGCGCGCCACGGCCGGTGCCTTCTACAGCTCTCCGTCGCCCGTGTCGCCGACCGCTCTGGCGAAATTTCCGAGCGATCCGAATGAGCTGCTGAGCTACATCTACCGCGCAACGGAGGGGGGCGGCCAGTCGCGGGAGGGCGTGGCGCTGATGTTCATCGCCGAGATTCTGCGAAGCGGAGCGGTCGGGGCTGACCTGAGAGCCTCGTTCTACCAGGCTGCCGCGCTCATCCCTGGCATCGAGATCGTTGAGCGACAGGCCACCCTCGACGGGCGCACCGGAATCGCGATCGGCCGGGTCGAGAACGCCGACCACTCACGCCAAGACCTGATCATCGATCCGGCGACCGGGCTGCTGATCGGCGAACGCCGCGTGGAGTTGGAGGCTGTGGAGGGATATCCCGCCGGCACCGCCACATCGTGGACCGCGATCACGACGTCGGTCGTCGATGCGGCACCCGACGGTGGCACGCCCAATGGGGCAGCAGACGTACAGGGCTGCACGCTGACCGCACCGGGCACGTTCCAGTGCTGAGCCAGCCGATCGACGCGGTGGCAGCATCCGTTCACATGGATGCGTCAGGTCGCGCACTCGTGCGACCCGACGCGGTCGACCTGCCGCCCACCATCTCGATCGATCTGACCGCGTACCTGCGCCTTGTCGGGACACCCGACTGACCCGTAGCTCTCGATAAAGTTCAGCCCTGACGGCACACATCCTCTGGGGAGAGATGGTGCCGCTCAGGGCTGAACTTTATCGGTGCCGTTCACTGATCAGGATCAACAGCGGATGCGCGGCCGACGAGACGCAGCCGCAGAGCCGTCGCACTGGTCGAGGAGTCATATTCCATTCACGGCACGTGACACCCAATAAACTGGCAAACGCATCCCCGCAGCAGCCTGTATCCCCGGGCCTACGCAGACGATTGATTCGGCACGCTCACCAGGCGTTCGCTAGAATTCCCGTATTCGCTCGTTGACACAGCGATCATTCATTCACTGGCTTCAGGGACCAACCCGGGTTCGCTCGCCACTCAGTGAGACACCCACTCGATCATTCCGTGAGGTTTTCACCCGTGGCCACCAACCCCCTTGCACCCGACTGGCTGACTCTGCCCGCCGACGCCAACGCGCTCGCCGACGGTCTCTGGCCGGCAACCGCGTTTCGCACCGAAACGGGTGAATTCAGCGTCGGTGGAGTCGCCGCCTCCGAACTTGCCAGCACGTTCGGCACGCCGCTCTACGTCATCGATGAAGCGGATGCCCGTAGCCGCGCCCGAGCATTCCGCGTCGCATTCGAGACCGAGTTCACCCGCATCGGTACGACAGCCAAGGTGTACTACGCGGGCAAGGCATTCCTCACCACCGAGATCGTGCGCTGGATGCTGGCCGAGGGCCTCAATATCGACATTTGTAGCGGCGGAGAGCTCGCCGTTGCGCTCGCCGGTGGAGCACCGGCCGCGCGTCTCGGATTCCACGGCAACAACAAGTCCCTCGCCGAAATCGACGAGGCGACCCGGATCGGCATCGGCACGATCATCATCGACAGCACGATCGAGATCGAGCGCACCGCGGCCGCCGCCGCCCGGCACGGCATCGTGCAGAACGTTCGCCTGCGCGTGAACAGCGGCGTGCATGCGCAAACCCACAGCTTTCTGGCCACCGCGCACGAAGACCAGAAGTTCGGCATCACTCTCGATGACGCCCCGGCCCTCGTCGCCGCCATCCGCTCGCACCCGAGCCTCAACTTTCTCGGCCTGCACTGCCACATCGGCTCGCAGATCTTCGGCGCAGACGGTTTCGCCGAATCGGCCAGCCGCCTGCTCGCCCTGCACGCCACACTGTTGGAGACGGGACCTGTCCCCGAGCTGAACCTCGGCGGCGGCTTCGGCATCGCGTATACGAGCACTGACTCACCGACCCCGATCGCCGAACTGGCTGCCCGCATCGCCGACATCGTCGCTGCAGAGTGCGCCACCCGCGGGATCCCGCTGCCTGCCATCGCGTTCGAGCCAGGACGTGCCATCATCGGCCCGGCCGGTGTCACCCTCTATGAGGTCGGCACCATCAAACCCGTCGACGTCGGCGGCCACACCCGCCTCTACGTGAGCGTCGACGGCGGCATGAGCGACAATGCCCGCACGGCTCTCTACGAAGCCGACTACTCGGTGCGCATCGCCAACCGGCTCTCCGACTCCGACCCTGCGCTCGTGCGTCTCGCCGGCAAGCACTGCGAGAGCGGCGACATCGTCGTCGACGCCGACTACCTGCCCGCAGACGTCACCCCCGGCGACCTGGTGGCGGTTGCCGCAACCGGCGCCTACTGCTGGTCACTCTCGAGCAACTACAACTACCTCAGCCGCCCGCCCGTTGTCGCCGTCGTCGACGGCACCGCGCGCATCCTGATTCGTGGTGAGACGATCAACGATCTGCTCGCCCGCGACACCGGCATTGATACCGGTTATCGAGCCTGCCGAGATACGACGGTCTCGACAGGCTCGACCACCGATATTGACGGCGTCACGACACCCGCAACCAACGAACTGAAAGACAGCTCACGATGATCGAATACCGCAATTTGCGTGTCGCCCTGCTCGGTGGCGGCTCGGTAGGCGCTCAGGTCGCCCGCCTGCTGCTTGAGCAGAAAGAGGAACTCGCCAACCGCGTCGGCGCCGGCCTCGAACTGATCGGCATCGCCGTGCGCGACATCAACGCCGAGCGCACCGTCGACCTGCCGCGCGAGCTCTTCACCACCGACGCCGAATCACTCATTCTGGGCGCCGACGTCGTCGTCGAGCTCATGGGCGGAATCGAGCCGGCCCGCAGCTACATTCTGATGGCGATCAACTCGGGGGCGGATGTCGTCACCGCCAACAAGGCGCTGCTCGCGGCCCACGGCCCCGAACTCTTCGAAGCCGCCGACAAAGTCGGCGCACAGCTCAACTATGAGGCCGCCGTCGCCGGTGCCATCCCGATCGTGCGGCCGCTGCGCGACAGCCTGGCCGGTGACACCGTCAAGCGCATCCTCGGAATCGTCAACGGCACGACGAACTTCATCCTCGACCGGATGGACACCGAGGGAGACACCCTCGAAGAGGCCCTCGCCACCGCGACGGCACTCGGTTACGCCGAAGCCGACCCCACCGCCGACATCGGCGGCTACGACGCTGCGCAGAAGGCTGCGCTGCTCGCCAGCCTCGCCTTCCACACCACCGTGCCGCTCGAAGACGTCTACCGCGAGGGCATCACCGAGGTCACCCCGCAGGAGATCGAGTCGGCGCGCAAGGCCGGCTACGTGATCAAGCTCCTCGCCATCTGCGAACGCCTCACCCACCCGACCACGGGTGTCGAGGGCGTCTCGGCGCGGGTCTACCCGGCGTTCGTGCACCGCAGCCACCCGTTGGCCGCCGTGCACGGTGCCAACAACGCCGTCTTCGTCGAAGCCGAAGCCGCCGGCAGCCTGATGTTCTACGGCGCCGGCGCCGGGGGAGTGGAGACGGCCTCTGCCGTGCTCGGCGACCTCGTCTCGCTCGCCCGTCGCCACGTTTTGGGTGGTCCAGGTGTGGCCGCGTCCAGCCACGCCGACCTGCCGGTGTTCGAAATCGGCAATGTGTCGACGCGTTACGCGATCACCTTGGAGGTCAGCGATGAGCCCGGTGTTCTCGCCACGATCGCCAGTGTTTTCAGCGATCACGGCGTCTCGCTGGCGCAGGTCGAACAGTCGATGACGCCGGAGTTTCCGAGCACCGGCAGTCAAGAGGCGGTCTCGGCGACGGCTACCCTTGTGATCGGAACCCACCTTGCGAGGGAGGCCGCACTTGCGGCCACCGTGTCGGCACTTGCCGCCAACAGCGTCGTCACCCGCGTCGCATCCGTTTTGAGAGTTGAAGGAGCCTGATGTCCAGCGAACGAGAGTCCAGCCGGCCCGTTTCACGCCAGTGGCGTGGAGTGCTGCGCGAGTACGCCGATCGCCTCGACATTTCGGCGGCCACGCCCATCATCACGCTCGGCGAAGGCGGCACCCCGCTGATTCCGGCTCCGGCGCTCTCTGCCCGCACCGGTGCGAAGATCTGGATCAAGTACGAAGGCATGAACCCGACAGGTTCGTTCAAGGACCGCGGCATGACCATGGCCGTGTCCAAGGCGATGGAGGACGGCGCGAAAGCCATCATCTGCGCTTCGACCGGCAACACCAGCGCCTCGGCCGCCGCCTACGCGGCGCACGCCGGCATCACCGCCGCTGTGCTCGTGCCGGAAGGCAAGATCGCCATGGGCAAGCTCAGCCAGGCCATCGCGCACAACGGCCAGCTGTTGCAGGTGCAGGGAAACTTCGACGACTGCCTCGACATTGCTCGCGACCTCGCCGCCAACTACCCGGTGCACCTGGTCAACTCGGTCAACAACGACCGCATCGAGGGCCAGAAGACTGCAGCGTTTGAGGTCGTCGAGGTGCTCGAAGACGCACCCGACTTCCACTTCCTGCCCGTCGGCAACGCCGGAAACTACACGGCCTACTTCCGCGGCTACAGCGAAGAGCTGGCCCGTGGCGCCACCACGAAGCTGCCGCGCATGTTCGGCTTCCAGGCTGCCGGCAGCGCACCGATCGTTCTCGGCAAGCGTGTTGAGCACCCCGAAACCATCGCCAGCGCCATCCGCATCGGCAACCCGGCCTCCTGGGAGCCGGCCCTGGTCGCCCGCGAGACCAGCAACGGCTACTTCGGTGCGATCAGCGACGAGAAGATCCTCGAGGCCTACCGTATTCTCTCGGCCGAGGTTGGAATCTTCGTGGAGCCGGCATCCGCCATCAGCGTTGCCGGTCTGCTCGAACGTGCCGAGGCCGGTCAGGTTCCGGCCGGTGCGACGATCGTGCTCACCGTCACCGGTCACGGTCTGAAAGACCCGCAGTGGGCGCTTCGCACCGCCGACGGTTCCGACGTCAAGCCGACCATCGTCGCGGTTGACACGGCCGAGGTTGCCAGCGTGCTCGGGCTGGCCAAGGCATGAGCGTGAACCCCACGCTCGCCGGACGCTCCGTCACGGTTCAGGTTCCCGCCACCAGCGCGAACCTCGGTCCCGGCTTCGACACCCTCGGACTCGCGCTCGCGCTCTATGACCAGCTCGAGGTCAGCGTTCGGGATGCCCCCGGCGCGAGCGTCGAGGTGCACGGCGTCGGCGAGGGCGAGGTTCCCACCGACGAGTCGAACCTCGTCGTGCGTGCCGTCGCCCACACCTTCGCCCACTACGGCATCGAGCTGCCCGGGCTCAATCTCGTCGCGAACAACGTCATCCCGCACGGCCGTGGCATGGGCTCGTCTGGCGCGGCAATCGTGTCGGGCATCATGGCCGCCAAGGGGCTGCTCGAGGGAATCGTCGAGATCGACTCCGAGGCGCTTCTCGCCCTCGCCACCGAGATGGAAGGGCACCCCGACAACGTCGCACCCGCCCTCTTCGGCGGATTGACGATCGCCTGGACGACCCCGGAAGGCCCCCGTCACAAGCGCCTCAACGTGCACCGCGGGGTGTCGCCGCTCGTCTTCGTTCCCGAGCACGCCATGTCGACGGCGCTGGCTCGCAGCCTGCAGCCGGAGTCGGTGCCGCACGAAGACGCCGTCTTCAACGTGTCACGCTCCGCCCTGCTGATCGCTGCGCTCATCCAGAGCCCGGAGCTTCTGCTCGCGGCCACCGAAGACAAGCTGCACCAGAGCTACCGGGCCGCAGCGATGCCAGAGACCAACCGTCTGATCACGATGCTGCGCGAGCAGGGCTTTGCCGCTGTCGTGTCCGGCGCCGGTCCGTCGGTGCTCGTCTTGGCCAACGACCCCGGTCAGCGTCTTGTGGCAGCCGAGCTCGTCGCTGCGCAGTCCGAGACCCCGTGGCAGGCGCTCATGCTCGCCGTGGACTTCTCCGGTACGACGGTCACGCCGACCGCGGTGCGCGTCGACGCGTAGCCCGATTCATCCGTTTCATCCGTTTCGCGAAACTCCTCGTCTGCCGATCTCGGCGGGCGGGGGGTTTCGTGTTTCTTCCCCAGGGTTCGTCGCGCCGGCCGTTCTCGTTGCGGTTCTATCCCGTTGCGGTTCCGTCCCGTTGCGGTTCCGTCCCGTTGGTCGAGCTTGTCGGGGGCCCCGAGACCTGCCCTCCAGAACGCGCCCGACCCCTGCGACGAACTGTGTCAGATGACCATTTTCTTGCCCCAAAACGGTCATTTGCCACAGCTCGGCGCCAGAAATGGATCTCGTGATCGACCCGAGCGCGTGGCGCGGGTCGAAAACCGCGGCGCCGGCTGAACTCAACCGACATCACTGTTTTCAACAGGCGGCGCGGCACTTCGTCGGTCGAGTGGGGTCGAGTGGGGTCGAGTGGGGTCGAGCGGGGGCGAAGACCGTCGCGCGGGTCGGGTGCCGGCACGCTAGCCGGCGCCGTTGCGCGCAACGGCACCCGACCCGCGCAACGCTGGTCTCGAGGTCGAGAACCCAAGGGAATCGCACGCGACGGCGAGCGGATGCCGCGCGACGCATCCGCCCCACCGCGACGCGCCCCGCTGCGACGCGCCCCGCTGCGACGCGCCCCACCGCGATACGCCCCACCGCGATACGCCCCACCGCGACACACCCCACCGAGACGCGCCCCGCTGCGAGACGCCCCGCTGCGAGACGCCCCGCTGCGAGACGCCCCGCTGCGAGACGCCCCGCTGCGAGACGCCCCGCTGCGAGACGCCCCACCGCGACACGCCCCCAACGGGGGTGTCCTGTTGACGGATGTCACAGTGCTAGGCTTGCAAGGCACCCCGTTAGAAGTCGCCTCTCGCGAATCTGCCTTCGGTGCATTCCCTGTAACTCACTGCTATCGCGTTCCGTGCGTAGCTGTGTGTGTTCATTCCAATCCACCTCAACGGGTTGGATCACCCGCAGCGCCTCAGTCGCTGCAACAGCTCTCCTGGCACAGCATCATAGAAACCAGGGGAAAGGAACCCTCTTCGTGACAAACGTCAATCTCCGTGCCTCAGGTGCGGACTCTTCAAGCCTGAACGCCCTCCGCGTCGCCGAGCTCCAGACTCTGGCCGCCGACCTGGGCATTTCCGGCGCCTCCAAACTTCGTAAAGGAGAACTCGTGGAAGCAATTTCCGAGATCCAGAACAAGAACGCCGACTCCGCTGCTCCTGTGAGCACCGCGACCGTCGCCGAATCAGCCGCACCCGCCGCTGCTGCACCCGCCGCCACGGTTGACGCACCTGCGTCGACCGAGCCCGCCGCTGCGGCCCCCGCCGAAGCATCCGCCGACGCCGCGCCGCGCAAGCGTGCCTCGCGTCGTGTCACCACCGCAACCTCCGCCCCCGCCGCCACTCACGTCAACGCTGACGGCGCAACGGGCCTCGGCATCATGGTCCTCGACGCAACACCCGCGTCAACCGAAACTCCTGCAGCGGCCGCCACCGGCCGCTCACGCAGCCGCGCCGCTGCCGCCAGCACCGAGGTTGTGGCCGAGGCCGCAACCGCTGAGGCTCCGACGACGGATGCCGCCGCCGCTGAGAAGCCGGCTCGCCAGACCCGCAAGCGCGCCAGCAAGCCTGCCGGTGCCCCCGACGTGGCACCCATCGCTGACGCTGCATCCGCTGCCGGTGCGGCCACTGAAGCTCCGGCCGACGCACCCGCGGCCAGCGCAACAGACGCTGTGGCAACCGACTCCGTCGTCGATGCCGGCACCGGCCGTCGCGAAGGCCGTGAGGGTCGTCGTGGCTCACGCCGCGGCGCTGCTGCGCAGCGCGACGAGGCTCAGGCAGACGCTGCCGCCGAAAAGCAGGCCGAGAAGCCGGTTGAGAAGACCGCCGAGACCGAGACCGCTGCCGAAGGCACCGACGAGTCCGGCGCCGAGGCAACGACCGACGCGTCAGAGCAGCCCCGCCAGGGACGCAACCGCAACCGCAACCGTGCTGAGCGCGGAGAGCGTGCCGAGCGCAACCAGGGCGACCGCAGCCAGGGCGGCGCCGAGCGCGCGCCCCAGGGCGAACCGCGTGCTGAGCGCGCACCCCAGACCGAGCGCACCGACCGCACCGACCGCACCCAGGGCGGTGCCGAGCGCACCGAAGACGGCAACCGTCAGCAGAACCAGCGCCAGGCCAACAACCGCAACCAGAACGAGCGCGGCGAGCGTGCCCAGAACGAGCGCGGCGAGCGTGCCCAGAACGAGCGCGGCGACCGCAACCAGGGCGATCGCCAGCAGGGTGACCGTCAGCAGAACGAGCGCGGCGACCGTCAGCAGAACGACCGCAACCAGGGCGAGCGCACTCAGGAGCGCAACCTGCTCGAGGAGGAGCTGGGCGGCCGCAACAACCGCAACCGTTTCCGCGACCGCAAGCGTCGCGGCCCTGGCGTCGGCGACGACTTCGAGCCCGAGCTGAACGACGACGATGTGCTGATCCCCGTCGCCGGCATCCTCGACGTTCTCGACAACTACGCGTTCGTGCGCACCTCCGGCTACCTGCCCGGTGCCAGCGACGTCTACGTCTCGCTCGGCCAGGTCAAGAAGTACAACCTGCGCAAGGGTGACGCCGTCGTCGGCTCGATCCGTCAGCCGCACGAAGGTGACCAGGCCGGCCGCCAGAAGTACAACGCGATCGTCAAGGTCGACTCGATCAACGGTCTGACCGTTGAAGAGGCCGCCACCCGCGTCGAGTTCCAGAAGCTCACCCCGCTCTACCCGCAGGAGCGCCTGCGCCTCGAGACCGAGCCTGGCAAGCTGACGCAGCGCATCATCGACCTGGTCGCCCCGATCGGCAAGGGCCAGCGCGGCCTGATCGTCGCGCCGCCGAAGGCCGGCAAGACCATCGTCATGCAGCAGATCGCGAACGCCATCGCCACCAACAACCCCGAGGTTCACCTCATGGTCGTTCTGGTCGATGAGCGTCCCGAAGAAGTCACCGACATGCAGCGCACCGTCAAGGGTGAGGTCATCGCCTCCACCTTCGACCGTCCCGCCGAAGACCACACCACGGTCGCCGAGCTCGCCATCGAGCGTGCCAAGCGTCTCGTCGAGCTGGGCCACGACGTCGTCGTGCTGCTCGACTCGATCACTCGCCTGGGTCGTGCCTACAACCTGGCCACGCCGGCTTCTGGTCGCATCCTCTCCGGTGGCGTCGACGCCGCGGCGCTGTACCCGCCGAAGCGTTTCTTCGGTGCGGCGCGCAACATCGAAAACGGTGGCTCGCTCACCATCCTCGCGTCGGCTCTCGTTGAGACCGGCTCGAAGATGGACGAGGTCATTTTCGAAGAGTTCAAGGGCACCGGCAACATGGAGCTGCGCCTGTCACGCCACCTGGCCGACAAGCGCATCTTCCCTGCCGTCGATGTGAACGCATCCGGCACCCGCCGCGAAGAAATGCTGATGAGCGCCGACGAGGTCAAGATCACCTGGAAGCTGCGTCGGGCCCTGGCCGGTCTTGAGCAGCAGCAGGCGCTCGAGGTCATCCTCGGTCGCCTCAAGGAGACCTCGTCCAACGTCGAATTCCTGATGCAGGTTCAGAAGTCGATGCCGACTCCGAACGGTTCAGACAAGGACCACTGATGTTCGAGTCTGTATCTACCCTGCTGGCCGAACACGACGAACTGCAGGCACAGCTGGCCGACCCCGAGTTGCACTCGAACCCGGCCCGCTCGAAGAAGGTCAACCGGCGTTACGCCGAGCTCAGCCGCATCATCGCGGCCTACAACGAGTGGAAAGAGGTTGAGGACAACCTCGCCGCCGCTCGTGAGCTCGCCGATGAAGACGACGCGTTCGCCGAGGAGATCCCGGGGCTCGAAGAGCAGCTGGAGGCCACCGCTGAGAAGCTGCGGCGCCTGCTGATCCCGCGAGACCCCAACGACAGCCGCGACGTGATCATGGAGATCAAGATGGGGGAGGGCGGTGCCGAGTCGGCACTGTTCGCCGCCGACCTCCTGCGCATGTACCTGCACTACGCGGAGTCGAAGAAGTGGAAAACCGAGATCATCGAGCAGACCTCGAGCGACCTCGGCGGCATCAAGGATGTCCAGCTTGCGATCAAGGGCAACTCCACCGACCCGGCAGAAGGCGTGTGGGCGCACCTCAAGTACGAAGGTGGTGTGCACCGTGTTCAGCGGGTGCCGGCCACCGAGTCGCAGGGTCGCATCCACACCTCGGCCGCCGGCGTGCTCGTCTTCCCCGAAGTCGATGAGCCCGAAGAGGTCGAGATCCACCCGAACGACCTCAAGATCGACGTGTACCGCTCGAGTGGCCCCGGTGGCCAGTCGGTCAACACGACGGACTCCGCCGTGCGCATCACCCACCTGCCCACCGGCATCGTGGTGGCCATGCAGAACGAGAAGAGCCAGCTTCAGAACCGTGAAGCCGGTATGCGCGTGCTTCGCGCCCGCGTCTTGGCTCGTCAGCAAGAAGAGATCGACGCCGCGGCATCGCTCGTACGCAAGGGCCAGATCCGCACCATGGACCGCTCCGAGCGCATCCGCACGTACAACTTCCCCGAGAACCGCATCGCGGATCACCGCACCGGGTACAAGGCGTACAACTTGGATGCCGTCATGAACGGCGCCCTGCAGCCCGTCATCGAGTCGTGCATCACGTCCGACGAAGAGACGCGTCTGGCAGAGATCGGCGACACCGAGGCGTAGCCTCACCCGTACGTCAGTTCCCGAGAATCGCCGTTTCCACCGACAATCGCCGGTGGGGCGGCGATTCTTGACGTTAACGGCAACTCTCGCCGAGTTTGACACTTCCGGTCCACCTTCCCCGGTGTGCCGGGGAAACTTGACCGGAACGGTCAAGCTCGGCGCACCGGTCTGACGACGGATGCGTCGCGCCGGGCCCCGAGACAGCCGCCGCTAGGCTGAGCCACACCATGAACAGCCACTCGAGCCCCGACGAACCTGCAACGCCCGTGCGTGTCTCAACCGGTCGCCTGGCCGACGGCGAGCAGGTTCAACGGTTGCTCACCGAGGCCTACGAACGGTACGCGCTGGTGCACGAGGGCCGGGTTGCCGACTACATTCCGCTGCTCGCCCAGGCGTCACCCGACCTGTTCGGCCTCGCCGTCGTCAGCGTCGACGGTGACATCTTCACCGCCGGTGACGCCGACTACGAGTTCTCGATCCAGAGCGTCTCGAAGCCGTTCGTCTTCGCGCTGGTCGCCGAAGCCCTGGGCCACGCCGCGGCCCGCGAGAAGATCGGCGTCAACAACACCGGGCTCCCGTTCAATTCGGTCATGGCGATCGAACTCAACGACGACCGCACCGCCAACCCCATGGTCAACGCGGGCGCGATCGCGACCACGAGCCTGATTCCCGGCGACACCGCCGACGCCAAATGGCAGTTCATCCAACAGGGGCTCTCCCGATTCGCCGGACGCGAGCTGCAGCTCGACGGCGAGGTCTACGCCTCAGAAACCGCGTCGAACCGCCGCAACCAGGGCATCGCGAAGCTGCTCGCCGGCTACGACCGCATGTATTTCGAGCCCCTCGAAGCGACGGATGTCTACACCCGGCAATGCTCGCTCAACGTCACGGTCACCGACCTGGCTGTGATGAGCGCGACCTTGGCCGACGGCGGGATCAACCCGATCACCCAGCAACGCGTGGTCTCGGCCGACACCTGCAAGCGCGTGTTGGCCGTGCTGGCGACGGCGGGCCTCTACGAGCACAGCGGTGAGTGGCTCTATGACATCGGCCTCCCGGCCAAGAGCGGGGTCAGCGGCGGAATCATGACCGCCGCCCCCGGTAAGGGCGGACTCGCGACGTTTTCGCCGCCCCTCGACTCAGCCGGCAACAGCGTGCGCGGTCGGCGCGCCACGACGATGCTCTCCGACGTGTTGGGCCTCAACCTCTTCGCGTCGAAGTCGGCCGAATAGCCCGCACGCCCCCGCACGCCCCGCTCGCCGAGCTTTACACTTGCGGTCGAGTTTCCCCGGTGCGCTGGGGAAACTCGACCGGAACGGTCAAACTCGACGTGAAGGATGCTCGCGACAAATCGCGGATGCACGCGCCTTACTCGGAGTGGGTGAGCCCGCGCGCCGCCTCGATCGTTTCGGGCTTCGCCGGTCGAATCGTCGCGGGCACGCCGACGAGCAGCGAGTGGTCTGGCGCATCCTTGGTGACCACGGCGTTCGCGCCGACGGTGCTCCAGGCGCCGATCGTGATCGGGCCGAGCACCTTGGCCCCGGCACCGACCGTCACGCCGTTCTGCAAGGTCGGGTGCCGTTTCGCACCCCGGGGAATCCCGTGGGCGCTTTTTCCGCCCAAGGTCACGCCGTGGTAGAGCATGACGTCGTCGCCGAGCTCAGCGGTCTCGCCGATCACGACACCCATCCCGTGGTCGATGAATAGTCGTCGACCGATTGTGGCACCCGGGTGAATCTCAACGCCGGTCAAGAAGCGCGTGAATTGGGAGA
Organism: Glaciibacter kafniensis; assembly: GCF_039538945.1. Classification (NCBI taxonomy): domain Bacteria; kingdom Bacillati; phylum Actinomycetota; class Actinomycetes; order Micrococcales; family Microbacteriaceae; genus Glaciibacter; species Glaciibacter kafniensis. The sequence continues at coordinate 152,428 of NZ_BAABCN010000017.1, forward strand.
GCAGGCGTGCGGGAAGGCGCATTCCGGCTCGCCAGAGTCGATTCGCGACCCGATACGACCAGACGGCGTGAAGCCCGCTGTAGGCAAAAAACACCTCAGCCTTGCTGCGTGCGGCCGGGTCGTGAGCGCGTGCCGCGGCGATGTCCTCACGGATACGCGAAAAAACTCCCATGCGCCTATTGGAACACAAAACAGTGGCCAGGCGTCCCCGCCTGGCCACTGCCTCTCCCAATCAGTCAGCCCTAGTCGAGCAGGTCTTCGTAGAGCATCGTCGAGATGTAACGCTCGCCGAAGTCCGGAACCACCACGACGATGGTCTTGCCGCTGTTCTCCGGCAGCTTCGCCTGCTCCAGAGCTGCCCACACGGCAGCACCGCCCGAGATGCCGGCGAGGATGCCTTCGTCGGTGGCCAAGCGACGTGCGGTGGCCAGCGAGTCGGCCAGCGTGACATCCGTGACCGAGTCGTAGATCTCACGGTCGAGAATGTCGGGAACGAAGTTCGCACCGAGACCCTGGATCTTGTGCGGGCCCGGCGTGCCGCCCGAAAGGATGGGGGAATCGATCGGCTCGACGGCGACGACACGCATGTCGGCGTTTTGCGATTTCAGGTACTGGCCGGCTCCGGTGATGGTGCCGCCGGTGCCCACGCCCGCCACGAAGATGTCGACGGCGCCGTCGGTGTCTTCCCAGATCTCGGGCCCCGTGGTCGCCGTGTGGATCGCCGGGTTCGCCGGGTTGGCGAACTGGCTGGCCAAGACGGCACCCTCGGTCTCGGCCACGATCTCGCGGGCCTTCTCGACGGCGCCACGCATGCCGTCGGCTCCGGCGGTCAGCACGATCTCTGCGCCATAGGCGCGCAGCAGCACACGACGCTCCTTGCTCATGGTCTCCGGCATAGTCAGGATGACCTTGTAGCCACGGGCTGCACCGACCAGTGCGAGGGCGATGCCGGTGTTTCCGCTGGTGCCCTCCACGACGGTTCCGCCGGGGAGCAACGCGCCCGATTTCTCGGCGGCGTCGAAGATCGCAACGCCGATGCGGTCTTTGACGCTCCCGGCCGGGTTGTAGAACTCAAGTTTGGCGAGCACTGTCGCCCCTGAGTTGCCGGTGACTCTGTTGAGTCGAACCAGGGGTGTCCGCCCGACCGCTTCAGTGATGTCGGAGAAAATCTGTGCGGGCATGTTCGGTGCCTTTCGGTGAGTGTCATCGGTGAGGTTCACAGCCGAGTTCAGCCTAGGCCCAGCGTTCCCCACCGGCGAGTGCGTTACGTTTCTTGATGTGAACCCGACACCCGCTTCAGATCAGTCAGCTCCGCAGCCAGCCCCGCTGCCCGCCCCGCACTCCGCCCAGCCGCCCGTCACCGTCGCCACCCTGCGCGACCAGGTGAGCACGATTCTGCGTGCGGCTGGCATCGTCGACCCAGAGGTTGACGCCGATCTGCTGATCGGCCACGTGCTCGGCCAGAGCCGCGGTCAGATCCAGGCCGCAGGCATCGTGGGCACGAGCCTGTCAGAAACGGATGCCGCCACCATCCTCGAACTCACCGCGCGCCGTGCGACGCGCGAGCCTTTGCAGCACATCACCGGCAAAGCTCCGTTCCGTCAGCTTGAACTGTCGGTTGGTCCAGGTGTCTTCGTGCCGCGGCCCGAAACCGAGCAGGTCGTGCAGTTCGCGATCGACGCCCTGATGTCGATGCCCGACGCCGAACCGATCGGCATCGACCTCGGCACCGGAAGCGGGGCGATCGCCCTGGCGATGGCCACCGAGGTGCCGCACGCGCGCATTTTCGCCGCGGAGAACTCGCCAGAGGCCTTCCCCTGGACCACGAAGAACTTCGCCGACTCCGGCGCGACCAACGCGACTCTCGTCTTCGGCGACCTGGCCGACGCGTTTCCGGAGCTCAATGGAACCGTGGCCGTCGTCATCTCCAACCCTCCCTACATTCCGGCCGCGGCGATTCCGCGTGACCCAGAAGTGCGTCTGTTCGACCCGGCCCACGCCCTCTATGGCGGAGAAGACGGGCTGGATGTCGTGCGCGATGTCTCGCAGACCGGGCTCCGACTGCTGCGCTCTGGCGGAGTTCTCGTGCTTGAGCACGGGGAGCTGCAGGGCGCCGAGATCCGCGCCATTCTGGATGCCGACGGCTGGCGTGCCACGGCCACCCACCGTGACTACACGACTCGCGACCGGGCGACGACGGCGATCCGCCCGTAGCCGCCTCGGCGCGCGAGTGCCGGTCCCGAATCCGTTGATCGAGGAGCAGCCGACGGAGGAGGTCGCGTCTATCAGGTAGATGGGCCATTTCGTTGATCGAGGAGCGCGCGAGCTTGCGAGCACGCGTCTCGAGATCTCGCGAGCCAATCCTTGAACTCGGGTTGCGTTCAAACAGTGGCTCACGGGGTCTCGAGCTGTGGCGCCGCTGCGCGGCATTGTGGTGGACGAATTTGACCATCTCGTTGGTCGAGGAGGCCGCCCGCGGCCGTCTCGAGACCCGGTGAGCCGACGTTCAGACGCAACCCGAGTCAAGAGATCGGCTCGCCGGGTCTCGAGCTGTGGCGCCGCTGCGCGGCATTGTGGTGGACGAATTGGACCATTTCGTTGGTCGAGGAGGCCGCCGGCGGCCGTCTCGAGACCCGGTGAGCCGACGTTCAAACGCAACCCAAGTCAAGAGATCGGCTCGCCGGGTCTCGAGACGCGCGCTCCTTCGTCGCGTGCTCCTCGACCAACGAAATGGCCCATATACCTAATAGACGCGCGCTCCTTCGTCGCGTGCTCCTCGACCAACGAAAAGGCCATATACCTAATAGACGCTCGCTGGCGCTCGCTCCTCGACCACCGAGGTGGAGGAGGATCAGCGCGCGCGACCCGCGAACTCATCGATCGCCGCGTTCAGTCCGGCGACGTCGTACTCCCCGTCGTTCTGGGTGAAGTGAAAAGCGTGCATCCCGGCATCCCTGGCGCCCTTCACGTTCTCGGCGCTGTCGTCGAAGAGGATCGCGTTCTCTGGCGCCACCCCGAAGAGTCCCAGCGCCCTCGTGTAGATCCGGCGCTGGGGTTTCTCGGCCCCGAGTACTGCAGAGGTCAGGTCGTTCTCTTTGAGGATGTCCGCGACATCGGGCGCCAACACCGGCAGCGAATCCCGAAACGGGATGGGATTGTTCGACAGCAACGACACCGTGCCCAGGGTGGCGGCCCGCCGAAGCGCGGCGATCGCTCCGGAAATCGGCGTCATCGCGGCAGCCCTGGCCTCCTGCCACTGCTCGAGGGTCAGGGTCGTGCCGGTCACGCTCTGCCAGACCTCGAGGTATTCCTCGGTCGAGCGGTACTCCCCGGCGTTCGCCGCCGCCTCGTGCCCGTTCTCCCACCAGGTCTTGGCCAGGTGGTACTCGCTGGCCCCGGTGAGCCGAGCCAGTGCAGGCAAGCGACGGCGAAAATCGTAGGCATAGAGGGTCTTGTCGCAGTCGAAGAAGTACACGTCCGGAGCCATGTCCCCAGTATCCCCCAAGGCATCTGCATTAGAATCGGTGCAAATGACACGCATCTACAACTGCTCGGTCGCATCGGAATTCACGGCCGGCATGAGATTGGCACGCTCGGCGATCGGTCGCGGTGCCCTCGTCGTCATCCCCACCGACACGGTCTACGGCATCGCCGCCGACGCATTCAGCCCAGAGGCTGTGCAGAAGCTGCTGGATGCGAAGGGGCGTGACCGCCAGTCGCCGCCGCCCGTTCTCATCCCCGGCCTACCCGCCCTCGACGGCCTTGCCGCCGAGGTTCCGCAGCCGGCCCGCGACCTCGCAGAGGCGTTCTGGCCGGGTGGGCTCACCCTCATCCTCAAGGCACAGCCGTCGCTCGCCTGGGACCTGGGGGAGACCAAGGGAACCGTCGCGCTTCGTGTTCCGAGCAACCAGGTCGCACTCGATCTGCTCGCCGAGACCGGGCCGCTCGCCGTCTCATCCGCCAACCGCACCGGAATGCCGTCGGCGATCGACGCGGAGGGCGCCGAAGAAATGCTCGGCAACAGTGTCTCCGTCTATCTCGACGGGGGAGTGGCCGGGCTCGAATACGACGCGATCGGCGACCGCCCCGGTGACACCTCGTCGACGATCGTCGACGCGACGGGTTTCGAGCACAATGGCGGAAAGCTGCGCATCGTGCGAAACGGCGTGATCTCGCGCGCCCAGATCGAGGCCGTGATCGGCGACGCTCTCGCGGCGATTGCAGAGCCGACGGCTGCCGATGCCGCGGAGGCGACGCCCGCGAAGGATGCGACGGACGCGACGGACGCAGCAGCGACGGACGCAGCAGCGACGGATGCATCAGCGACGGAGGCCGCAGTGCTTCCCGTCGATCTGACTGCCGCCGACTCCTCTGCGCGCCGCTAACCATGACTCTTTTCTTTCTTCTCGCGCTGATCTCAGCGGTCGTCACCTTCGGGGCATCGCTCGTGGTCTACAAGGTGGCGCACAAGTACCGGCTCTACCCGAAGATCCGTGAACGCGACGTGCACACCCGGCCGACGCCACGGCTCGGCGGCGTCGCCATGTTCCTCGGAATCATGGTCGCGTTCGGCGTCTCCTATCTCATCGCATCCCAGTTCGCCCCACTGCGTCTGGTGTTCTCGAACCCCACGCAGATCTTGGCCATTCTCGGCGCGGCCCTGCTGATCGTGCTGCTCGGCGTGGCCGATGACCTCTGGGACCTCGACTGGATGACGAAGCTGGCCGGCCAGTTCATCGCCGCCGGCCTCGTCGCCTGGCAGGTGCAGATTCTCTCCCTGCCGATCGGTGGCCTCACCGTTGGGTCCGGCTGGATGTCCATCGTGATTACCGTGATGGTGATCGTGATCGTGATGAACATGATCAACTTCATCGACGGTCTCGACGGTCTCGTCGCCGGTGTCGCACTCATCGCCAACGGCACGTTCTTCATCTACAGCTACCTGTTGGTGCGCGACACCTCACCCACCAACTACTTCAACCTCGCCTCTCTGATCGCGGCAATCCTGGTCGGCGCCTGCGCCGGATTCCTGCCGCTGAACTGGCGCCCCGCCAAGTTGTTCATGGGGGACACCGGATCGATGCTGGTCGGACTCTTGATGGCCACCTCCGCCATCGCGATCACCGGTCAGATCGACCCGACCGCGCTCAACCGGTCGCAGCTGTTCCCCGCCTTCATCCCCATCCTGCTGCCGGTGGCGATTCTGATCATTCCTCTCCTCGACTTCGGCCTGGCCGTGTTCCGTCGCGTACGGGCCGGCAAGTCGCCGTTCAGCGCCGACCGCAAGCACCTCCACCACCGCCTGCTCGACATGGGACACTCGCACCTGCACGCCGTGCTGATCTTCTACGGCTGGACTGCCGCGGTATCCATCGGCTGCCTGCTCTACTTCGTGCTCCCCGTCTACCTCGGGCTGCCCAGCTGGTACGCAAGCATTTTTCTGGTGCTCGCCCTGCTCGCCTGCACCATCGTGACGCTGGCTCCGCTCAGCCGTCGCAAGGCAGCAGAAGCAGCGACCCAACTCACACCGACCCAGAATGACCCGAACGAAGCAAGCGTGGGATTTGACCCCCTGGATGCGGCTTCCACGATGACCAAGGACAACTCATGACCTCCGCTTCTCCCGCCTCGACACCGGCGCCCGAACCCACCTCGGTGCCGATCTTCCGCAAGATTCTGGTCTACGGCTCGATCCTGTCGCTCGGCATCGCCGTGATCGGAGCCATCATCGGTGGAATCGTCGCTGGCGGCAACGGAGTGATCAGCGCACTGGTCGGAGCGCTCATGGCCGCGATCTTCATGGGCATCACCGCAGGTAGCCTCCTGATCGCCAACAAGTACGCCGGGCGTGAGTCTGCGATCGGTGCGTTCTTCGGCATCGTGATGGGCGGCTGGCTGCTCAAGTTCGTGCTCTTCCTGGTGCTCGTCGTGCTGCTCAAGGGGCAGCCCTGGATCGAACCGGGCGTGCTCTTCTTGAGCATCATTGCCGGCGTCGTCGGCTCGCTCGTCGTTGACATAGTTGTGCTGATGAAGAGCCGGATGCCGTACGCCAGCGACATCACGCTGCCGCCTGCCCCCCACGACGACTGAATCTCGCTCTCGATTCGGTCTCAGCACTGTTTTATTGCTACAGTGTGTAGAGATCCCCCCCGGTTGACAGCTGCTTCACTGCGGTCAAAACCGGCCCCCATTCGTCGTCGCGTGAGCCTCGTGCTCCGCCCCGAAACAGGAGATAGCGCTGCTAGAGAACGCTGTAAACCTGCTGGTCCCGCTCGCCAACGACGACGGTGGCTTTCATGGTCCTACGATCAACGAATTCTTCCCCGAAGTAATTTTCTTCGCCGACACCCCCTTCGAGATGAACCGAATCATTCTGATTCGTTTTCTCGCGGTTGCTGTTCTGATTCTGGTTTTCTGGATCGGCACGCGCCGTATGAAGATCATCCCCACCCGGATGCAGAGCCTGGCCGAGATGGGCTTGGACTTCGCACGCGTCAACATTGCTGAGGACATCCTCGGCAAGAAAGACGGCAAGCGATTCCTGCCGCTGATCACCACGATGTTTTTCATGGTTCTGTTCATGAACCTGACAGGCGTCATCCCCGGCTTGAACATCGCGGGAACGTCAGTCATCGGTGTTCCGCTTGTTCTGGCGGTTATCTCCTACGTGACGTTCATCTACGCCGGACTCAAGAAGCATCCGGGCACGTTCCTCCGCAACTCACTGTTCCCACCCGGAGTTCCGCCGGCCCTGTACATCATCGTGACGCCGATCGAGTTCATCTCGACCTTCATCATCCGGCCGATCACTCTGACGCTGCGACTCTTGATGAACATGGTCGTCGGCCACCTGCTGTTGGTGCTCTTCTTCGCAGCAACCCAGTTCTTCTTCTTCGCGACAGACGGCGGGTTCAAGCTCTTCGGAGTGGGAACCCTCGTGTTCGGCTTCGCGTTCACCCTCTTCGAGGTGCTGATCGCGGTCCTTCAGGCTTATATTTTCGCCCTGCTCACCGCTGTCTACATCCAGCTTGCGCTGGCTGAGGAACACTAAACAACGAATCCGGCACTCGCCGAATTTCGCTCATCACGGAAGGAATCACACGTGGACGCAACAACCGTTCTCGCGGCACTCTCAGGAAACATCGCGACCGTTGGCTACGGCCTCGCCGCAATCGGCCCGGCAATCGGCGTTGGTATCGTCGTCGGCAAGACCATCGAGGGTGTTGCTCGTCAGCCCGAACTCGCCGGTCGTCTGCAGGTTCTGATGTACATCGGTATCGCCTTCACCGAGGCGCTGGCCTTCATCGGTATCGCAACATACTTCATCTTCACCACCGGCCAGTAATCCTCTTTTCTCTCTAGTTAGGAGGCATGATGCTTCACGCAGTAATAGCAGCAGCCGCCGAGGGTGAGCAGATCAACCCGCTCATCCCTGCGGTCTACGACATGATCTGGTCGGCAGTCTGCTTTGTCGTGATTTTGTTCTTCTTCTGGAAGCTCTTTCTTCCGAAGATGCAGAAGCTTCTCGATGACCGTGCAGAGGCCATCGAAGGCAACATCGCCAAGGCTGATGACGCCCAGCGCAAGGCCGAGGCTGCTCTCGAGCAGTACACGGCTCAGCTCGCTGACGCGCGTGCCGAAGCCGGAGCGATCCGCGACCAGGCTCGCACCGACGGAGCCAAGATTGTCGCTGAGCACAAGGACCAGGCACTGGCTGAGGCCGCGCGCGTTACCGCGACGGCTAAGGCACAGATCGAAGCTGAGCGTCAGTCGGCCGTCGTGTCGCTGCGCAGCGAGGTCGGAACCCTGGCCATCGACCTTGCCTCCGGTGTTATCGGCGAGAGCCTGACCGACGATGCGAAGGCTAGCGCCATCGTTGACCGGTTCCTGGCTGACCTCGAAGCCTCGGAGTCCTCGGCTTCCGTAGCCGGAAAGAAGTAACAACATGGGAAGCGCCACCAGAGAAGCACTGGCTTCGTCGCGGGCAGCACTTGCTGCCCTCGACGCAACCATTGATCTGGCGACGGGCGAAAGCCTCCTCGACGCCGGCCGTGTGATTGGCAGCTCGTCGCAGCTGCTCTCCGCACTGGCCGACCCGTCGGCGGATGTCTCGGCCAAGCAGGCACTCGTCTCGCGCGTGTTCGGTACAGCCGTGACGCCTGCCGCCTTGGAGCTGCTGAAGGCCGTCTCCGCTGAGCGCTGGTCGAGCCACGGCGACGTGCTCGCCGGGATCGAAGAACTCGGACTGCGGGCAACTGCCCGCTCCGGTGCCGGAGACGGATCGATCGAAGGCGAGCTCTTCGCTTTCGGCACGACGGTTTCCTCCGACTCCGAGCTCGAGCTGGCCCTGGCCAGCAAGCTCGGACTCCCCGAGGCAAAGGCCGGTCTGGTTCAGGCCCTTCTGGCCAACAAAGTCTCTCCGCAGACGCTCGTCATCGTGCGTCACCTCGTGCAGCAGCCGCGCGGCCGTCGGATCGGTGAGCTGCTTCGGCACGCTGCCACCGTCGTCGCCGACCAGGCTGGAACCACGATTGCAACTGTCATCTCGGCGAATGCACTCGCACCCGCCCAGATCGACCGGTTGAAGAAGAGCTTGGCCGACCGCTATGGCCGCGCCTTGACGCTCAATCAGATCGTCGACACCAGTGTCGTCGGCGGCCTGCGGGTGCAGATCGGGGATGACGTCATTGATGGCAGCATCGCAACCCGAATTGCTGACCTGCGACTCCAGCTTGCTGGCTGACCTCACACCAGCCAGAACTCATGAACCTCGAAACGGCAGCGTTTCGAAAAGACAGAACTGTACACCCAGTACAGAAAAGGGAAGATGATGGCAGAACTCACGATCAGCCCGGATGAGATCCGCGGCGCTCTCCAGGACTTCGTTAAGTCCTATGAGCCAAACAAGACCGCGACCACCGAGGTCGGTTACGTCACCACCGCCGGTGATGGAATCGCTCACGTCGAGGGTCTCCCCGGCGTCATGGCCAACGAACTGATCAAGTTCTCCGACGGAACCCTGGGCCTCGCTCAGAACCTCGACGAAGACGAGATCGGTGTTGTTGTTCTCGGTGAGTTCACCGGCATCGTCGAAGGCATGGAAGTTCACCGTACCGGTGAAGTTCTCTCCGTTCCCGTCGGCGACGGCTACCTCGGCCGCGTCGTCGACCCGCTGGGTGCCCCGATTGACGGTCTCGGCGAGATCGCCACCGAAGGCCGCCGCGCACTCGAACTGCAGGCGCCCGGCGTCATGCAGCGCAAGAGCGTTCACGAGCCCATGCAGACCGGTATCAAGGCCATCGACGCCATGATCCCGATCGGCCGTGGCCAGCGTCAGCTGATCATCGGCGACCGCCAGACCGGTAAGACGGCCATCGCGATCGACACGATCATCAACCAGAAGGCCAACTGGGAGTCCGGCGACACCAACAAGCAGGTTCGCTGCATCTACGTCGCCATCGGCCAGAAGGGCTCCACCATCGCTTCGGTGAAGGGTGCCCTCGAAGACGCCGGAGCGATGGAGTACACCACCATCGTCGCCGCCCCCGCTTCAGACCCGGCCGGCTTCAAGTACCTCGCCCCCTACACCGGCTCGGCCATCGGCCAGCACTGGATGTACGCCGGCAAGCACGTTCTCATCGTCTTCGATGACCTGTCCAAGCAGGCAGAGGCCTACCGCGCTGTCTCGCTGCTGCTGCGTCGTCCGCCGGGACGCGAGGCATACCCGGGTGACGTGTTCTACCTGCACTCCCGTCTGCTCGAGCGTTGTGCCAAGCTCTCCGACGAGCTGGGCGCCGGCTCGATGACCGGTCTTCCGATCATCGAGACCAAGGCGAACGACGTGTCTGCCTACATCCCGACCAACGTGATCTCGATCACCGACGGCCAGATCTTCCTGCAGTCCGACCTGTTCAACGCCAACCAGCGTCCCGCTGTCGACGTGGGCATCTCGGTCTCGCGTGTTGGTGGCGACGCTCAGGTGAAGTCCATCAAGAAGGTTTCCGGAACGCTGAAGCTCGAGCTGGCCCAGTACCGCTCGCTCGAAGCTTTCGCCATGTTCGCGTCAGACCTCGACGCGGCCAGCCGCCGTCAGCTCGCCCGTGGAGCACGCCTCACCGAGCTGCTCAAGCAGCCGCAGTACTCGCCGTTCCCGGTTGAAGACCAGGTCGTTTCGATCTGGGCAGGCACCAACGGCAAGCTCGACGAGGTTCCGGTTGAAGACATCCTGCGCTTCGAGCGCGAGCTGCTTGACCACCTGGCCCGCAACACGAGCGTTCTGACCACGCTGCGCGAGACCAACGTTCTCTCCGATGAGACCGTTGCCACGCTGACGGCTGAGGTCGACAAGTTCAAGCTCGAGTTCCAGACGGGCGAGGGCAAGCCGCTCGCCTCAGTGGGCAAAGAGCAGTTTGACGCCATCGCAGTCGAAGACGTCAACCAGGAAAAGATCGTCAAGCAGAAGCGCTAGCTGATTCCGACCGGTTCGACGCCCCAGCGGTGGTCGAACCGGTCGGAACTGGCAACCGATCTCGGTTGCTTCGCTTGTAAAGACACAACCAACACCAGAGAAAGAGACACATGGGAGCGCAACTTCGGGTCTACCGGCAGAAGATCAAATCTGCCCAGACGACCAAGAAGATCACTCGGGCCATGGAGCTGATCTCCGCCTCGCGCATTCAGAAGGCGCAGGCGCGAGTCGCGGCGTCCACCCCGTATTCGCGTGCGATCACTCGTGCAGTGTCCGCGGTTGCCACCTACTCGAACGTTGAGCACGTGCTGACGACCGAACCGGAGAAGATCCAGCGCGCAGCCGTTGTGATCTTCGCCTCCGACCGTGGTCTGGCCGGAGCATTCAGCTCGCAGGTCCTGCGCGAGTCTGAAGAGCTCAGCGAGCTGCTGCGCAGCCAGGGCAAGGATGTCGTGTACTTCCTTGTTGGCCGCAAGGCAGTCGCGTACTTCAGCTTCCGTCACCGCGCTTCAGAGCGAATCTGGACCGGCGGAACGGATCAGCCGCAGTTCGAGACCGCGAAGGAAATCGGCGACGCACTGCTCGAAAGTTTCCTCCGCGACTACGAAGACGGTGGCGTTGACGAGATTCACATCGTTTACAACCGCTTCGTCAGCATGGTCACTCAGGTGCCAGAGGTTGTTCGTCTGCTGCCCCTTGAGGTTGTCGAAGGAGTCGAAGAGCCCTCGGAGAGCACCATCCTCCCGCTCTACGAGTTCGAGCCCGAAGTTGAGACCGTTCTTGACGGTCTCCTGCCGGTGTACATCGAGAGCCGCTTGTTCAACGCCATGCTGCAGTCGTCTGCTTCAGAGCACGCCAGCCGCCAGAAGGCAATGAAGTCGGCAAGCGACAACGCAGACAAGCTCATCACTGACTTCACGCGCTTGGCTAACAACGCGCGTCAGTCTGAGATCACGCAGCAGATTTCCGAGATCGTGGGTGGAGCCGACGCGCTCTCATCCGCCAAGAACTAAACCCCAGAGAAGAGAGAGCAATGACTGACACCGCAACAGCGCCAGTCCAGGCCGTGGCGCCGGCTGGTGCCGTGGGCCGTATCGCACGCGTGACTGGCCCCGTCGTCGACATCGAATTCCCCCACGACTCGATCCCGGGCATCTACAACGCGCTGAAGACGACCATCGTCATCGGCGAGACCTCGACCGTGATCACGCTTGAGGTTGCACAGCACCTCGGTGATGACCTCGTTCGTGCGATCGCACTGAACCCGACCGACGGTTTGGTCCGTGGCCAGGAAGTTCAGGACACCGGCTCACCGATCACGGTTCCCGTCGGAAACGTCACAAAGGGCAAGGTCTTCAACGTCATCGGCGAGGTGCTCAACGCCGAGCCCGGCGAGAAGCTCGAGATCACCGAGCGCTGGCCCATCCACCGCAAGCCCCCGGCATTCGACCAGCTCGAGTCGAAGACTGAGCTCTTCGAGACCGGTATCAAGGTCATCGACCTTCTCACCCCGTACGTTCAGGGTGGAAAGATCGGCCTCTTCGGTGGTGCCGGTGTCGGCAAGACCGTTCTGATCCAGGAAATGATCCAGCGCGTTGCGCAGGACCACGGTGGTGTGTCGGTGTTCGCCGGTGTCGGTGAGCGTACCCGTGAAGGTAACGACCTCATCCGCGAAATGGAAGAAGCAGGCGTCTTCGACAAGACCGCCCTCGTCTTCGGCCAGATGGACGAGCCGCCGGGAACGCGTCTGCGCGTCGCCCTCTCCGCCCTCACCATGGCTGAGTACTTCCGCGACGTGGAGAAGCAGGACGTTCTGCTCTTCATCGACAACATCTTCCGCTTCACCCAGGCCGGTTCCGAGGTGTCGACCCTTCTCGGTCGTATGCCTTCCGCCGTGGGTTACCAGCCGAACCTCGCCGACGAGATGGGTGTTCTTCAGGAGCGCATCACCTCGACGCGTGGTCACTCGATCACCTCGCTGCAGGCGATCTACGTGCCGGCCGACGACTACACCGACCCGGCTCCGGCGACCACCTTCGCCCACCTCGACGCCACCACCGAGTTGTCGCGTGCGATCGCCTCGAAGGGCCTCTACCCGGCCGTCGACCCGCTGACCTCCACCAGCCGCATCCTCGACCCCCGCTACTTGGGTGCCGATCACTACAACACGGCTGTGCGCGTCAAGGCCATCCTCCAGAAGAACAAGGAACTCCAGGAGATCATCGCGATCCTCGGTGTTGACGAGCTCTCTGAAGAAGACAAGGTCACCGTCTCGCGTGCCCGTCGCATCGAGCAGTTCCTCTCGCAGAACACCTACATGGCGAAGAAGTTCACCGGTGTTGAGGGTTCGACTGTTCCGCTCAAGGACACCATCGAGTCGTTCACGGCTATCGCCAACGGCGACTTCGACCACGTGGCCGAGCAGGCCTTCTTCAACGTCGGTGGCATCAACGACGTCGAAGAGAAGTGGGCTCAGATCCAGAAGGAGAACCGCTAACCATGGCTTCAGCCCCGCTGAACGTCAGCGTTGTCGCGGCGGACCACCAGGTGTGGTCCGGCGAGGCGACCATGGTCGTTGCTCGCACCGTCGAAGGTGAGATCGGTATTCTCGCCGGGCACGAGCCGATGCTCGCGATCTTGGCTCAGGGTGAGGTTCGTATGACTCTCGCCAACGGTTCCAAGGTCACGGCTTCGGCCGATGACGGGTTCCTCTCTGTTGAGAACGACACGGTCACCATCGTGGCCCGCAAGGCAGAGCTCGTCTAACACGTGCTGGTACTGCTTCCGCCTTCGGAAACGAAGCGCGACGGCGGAAGCGGCGGCCCATTGCGGGTCGCCGCTTTCGCTTATCCGGCGCTGACCGACCAGCGCAGCACGCTCGTGCGTGCGCTGGTTGCTCTCGCCCACGACACGGATGCCTCGGTGGCCGCTCTCAAGCTGGGTCGAACGCAGCTGGCTGAGATCGACCGCAACAGGGTTTTGGCGTCGTCGCCGACAATGCCGGCGATCGACCGGTACACCGGGGTTCTCTATGACGCGCTCGACGCGGAGAGCCTGGACGCGGCAGACCGTGAGTTCGCCGGTCGGCACGTGCTCGTGCATTCGGCACTCTTCGGTCCGATCGGTGCGCTCGATCTCGTGCCCGCCTATCGTTTCTCTCACGACTCGCGACTTCCGGCGCTGGCCTTGAAGAAGCACTGGAGCGCATCCGTCGCTGCAGCCCTCGCTGAGACCTCCGGACTCGTGCTGGATCTGCGGTCTGAGGCCTACGTGGCGCTGGGTCCCGTGCCGAAACGCACCGGATCGTTCTTTCTGCGTGTCGTCACCGAGGCTGCCGACGGCCAGAAACGCGCGCTCAACCACTTCAATAAGAAGTCAAAGGGTGAGTTCACCCGCGCGCTGCTCAAGAGCCGGCGCAACTTCGAGACCGTCGACGAACTGCTGAGTTGGGCACCGACGGCGGGGTTTCAGTTGCAGCCCGGTGCGCCAGGCGAACTCGAGCTGGTTGTCGAGCAGATCGTGGCGGCGAAGCGCGCCTGAATCGAGTCGGCAGCTTGTCTAGGCCAAGCCGCTCCAGGACGGGCCGCTCCAGGACGGGCCGCTCCAGGCCGGGCCGCTCCAGGCCGGGCCGCTCCTCATCAGGCCGTCTCGACCCGTTCGCTTCAGACCACGTCGACTTCGATCAAATCGAGGATGGCCCCGACCGGGTCGGTCTCGATGCGCGGCGGTGCGACCACGAACGGGATTCGCTCGTGGGTGAGGAGCCACGCCTTGGTGACTACTCCGGCGCCCTGGCTGTAACCCGTGATCTCGCCAGAGACCGAGAGCACGCGGTGACAGCCGATGAAGAGGGGGAGCGGGTTCGCTGCGATGGCGCCGCCCACCGATCGACCGGCGCCCGGCTGGCCGACAGCCTGCGCGACCGCGCCGTAGCTGGTCGCCGTGCCGAACGGAATGGCCTTCAGCGCCGACCAGACGCGTTGCTGAAACTCTGTTCCGTGATCGAGGCTCAACGGGAGGTCAAACGTGGTGCGGGTGCCGGCGAAGTACTCGGTGAGTTGAAGCACTGCGGCGTCAAGCAGCGGCGAAGGATGCTCGCCGAACGCATCGAGCGGGAGTTGGTCGGCGTAGCCGATCCTCACCGACAGAAGATGATCGTCATCTGCGGTGAGTTCGATTCGGCCGAGGGGACTTGTCATGCGCGCAAGCGCGTAGTGCTGCGGGAGGGCGGTCTGTGAAATGTGTGGAGTGGTCATGCCGCTGACGGTAGTTAGCGCGGGGTGCCCACAAAGGGCGGTGTACACGTTCGGTGGAGAACTCACGCCCTGCCTCTCCGGTGGAGAACCCCGCACGTACTTCGCCGAGTTTGACACATGCGGTCGAGGTACCCCGGCACACCGGGGTACCTCGACCGGAAAGGTCAAACTCGGCGGGCGAGCGGGCAACGCTTAGGGTGGAGGCATGGCTGACATCGACTATCGCAGGCTCGGCAACTCAGGACTGATCGTTTCGACGATCGGACTCGGCTGCAACAACTTCGGGCGCACTGGCACAGCATCGGAGGGACAGATCGGCACGAGCGCCGTCATCGATGCGGCGATTGACACGGGCGTCACCCTGTTCGACACCGCTGACATCTACGGCGCTGAGCGCGGCCTCAGCGAGACCCTGATGGGTCACGCGTTGAAAGGCAAGCGCGACACCATTGTGCTGGCGTCGAAGTTCGGCATGGACATGGGCGGACTGAACGGCCCCGACTGGAACGCGCGTGGCTCACGCCGCTACATCCGCCTCGCCGTCGAAGCTTCACTCCGCCGCCTACAAACCGACTGGATCGATCTGTACCAGTTGCACCAGCCCGACCCGAATACCCCGATCGAAGAGACGCTGTCGACACTCGATGATTTGATCACCGAGGGAAAGATTCGTTACATCGGCCACTCCAACCTCGCCGGCTGGCAGATTGCAGAGGCCGAGTTCACCGCCGCGCTGCATGGGCATCCGAAGTTCATCTCGTCTCAGAATGAATACAGCCTGCTGGTGCGCGGTGTTGAGGCCGAAGTGCTGCCGGCCGTGAACGCCTACGGGCTCGGCTTCTTGCCCTTCTTCCCGCTCTACAACGGACTCTTCACCGGCAAGTTCAGCCGCAACGGCGGGCCAGCCGACAGCCGCATCATGCGCATCAGGCCTCATCTGGCCAACGAAGCGCCCTGGGACCTGATCGAGCAGTATGAGGCATTCTGCGCCGAGCGCGGAGTGAGCATGCTCGCCGCGACGCTGGCCTGGCTGCTCGCCCAGCCCGGCCTGACCAGCGTGATCGCTGGCGCGACGAAGCCGGAACAGATCGTGCAGAACGCGGAGGCCGCAACGGCCTGGAAACCCACCGCCGACGACGTCGCCTGGATCTCGAACCTGTTCGCCTGAGCAGTTTGCGCCCGAGAGGCGAGCGCACCGCGCCATCCGCTGAGTCGCATCTGAACGTCCACACAGACTCCTTGTGAGTGAGCGCTCACTCAATTACGCTCGCCCCATGGTTGAGACGATCGCGACAGAGAAGAGTGCGACGGAGAGGCCTGCGCGGGCGCCGTCGTTGTCGGTCGAAGACCGGCAGTCGATGCTCATCGATGTGGTCACCCCTCTGCTGTTGCAGCACGGCCGCGCGGTGACAACGAAGCAGATCGCCGAGTGCGCCGGCATCGCTGAGGGCACCATCTTTCGCGCGTTCGGCAGCAAGGACGAACTCATTCGGGCGGCAATCGACCGGCACCTCGATCCAGAGCCGTTCCGGGCGCAGCTGCGCCTGGTCGACCTTGACCTTCCGCTTGAGGAACGCATCACCGCCATCGTCACTCTCATGCGCGAGCGCTTCACGACGGTGTTCACCCTGATGAGCGCGCTCGGCGCCACCGGTCCGCCCCCGCACAGCGACGACGGTCGGCGCGAGTTCGCCGAGATCATCTCGCGTTCGTTGGCCGGGGATGCCGCGCGGCTGAATGTTGACCCGGCACGTGCGGCCCAGATCGTGCGCATGATCGCTTTGGCGGCCTCGGTTCCGCAGATGCGAAACGGTCAATCCTTCGACGACGGCGAAATCGCCGCACTCATTTTGTATGGCATTGCCGGCCGACCGGCCGACCGCGTCTCGAACTAGGAGAATCACGTGCTCTGGAAATTGCTTGTGCACCATTTGCGGCCCTACTGGCCGCTGCTCGTCGCGGTCGTCGTCTTTCAGACCGCGCAGTCGATCGCATCGCTCTACTTGCCGACGCTCAACGCTGACATTATCGACAACGGCGTCGCCACGGGCGACACCGACTACATCATGAGCACGGGCGCGATGATGCTCGGCATCACTCTGCTGCAGATCGCCTGCGCGATCACCGCGGTCTATTTCGGCGCGAAGGTGGCAATGGCGCTCGGCCGCGATCTGCGCCGCGAGGTTTTCACCCGGGTGGGGGAGTTCTCCGAGCAGGAGGTCACCCGCTTCGGCGCGCCGTCGCTGATCACCCGGTCGACCAACGATGTGCAGCAAGTGCAGATGCTCGTGCTGATGACGACGACCTTGGTGGTCGCTGCGCCCATCCTCTGCATCGGCGGAATCATCGTGGCCATGCAGCAGGACCTGCAGCTGTCGTGGCTGATTGTGGTCAGCGTTCCGATCCTGCTGATCGCGGTCAGCCTCATCGTGACGCGCATGGTGCCCCAGTTTCGCAAGATGCAGGTGCGCATCGATACCGTCAACCGGGTGCTGCGTGAACAGCTGACCGGCATCCGTGTGGTGCGTGCATTCGTACGTGAGAACGTGGAGACAGAGCGATTCACCCAGGCGAACGCGGATGTCACGGAGGTCGCTCTGAAGGCCGGCCGCCTGATGGCGTTGATGTTTCCGGTGGTCATGCTCGTGCTCAACGTTTCGAGCGTCGCGGTGATCTGGTTCGGTGCATTCCGGATCGAGGACGGCTCGATGCAGGTCGGCACCCTGATCGCATTCCTCAGCTACCTGATGCAGATTCTGATGGCGGTCATGATGGCCACGTTCATGTTCGTGATGATCCCGCGGGCGGCGGTCTGCGCCGACCGGATCGGCGAGGTGCTCGGCACAGAGACTAGTGTCAGGCCGGCAGTCAACCCGGTCACCGAAACCAGCGGGGCCGGTGAACTGGAAATGCTCGACGTCGGCTTCTCCTACCCGGGTGCAGAGCAGCCGGTGCTCAGCAACATCAGTTTGATCGCCCGGGCTGGCGAGACCACCGCCATCATCGGCAGCACCGGGTCGGGCAAGACGACACTGGTCAATCTCCTGCCACGCCTCTTCGACGTGTCGACGGGAGCAGTGCTCATTGACGGCGTCGACATCAGGGAGATGAGTCAGGACCTGCTCTGGAGCTACATCGGCCTGGTTCCGCAGAAGCCATACCTGTTCTCGGGAACGGTACGCAGCAATCTGCACTACGGCAGACCCGATGCGACAGAGGAGGAACTCTGGCAGGCACTTTCCATCGCCCAGGCGACAGACTTCGTGAGCGAGATGGACGGCGGCCTCGACGCCCCCATCTCGCAGGGCGGCACCAATGTCTCAGGCGGTCAGCGACAGCGACTCGCGATCGCGAGGGCGCTCGTGAAGCGCGCCCCGATCTACATCTTCGACGACTCCTTCTCCGCGCTTGACCTGGCGACGGATGCGCGGCTGCGCTTGGCTCTCAAGACCAACGTCGCGGGAGCGACGATGATCATCGTCGCGCAGCGGGTGTCGAGCATCATCGATTCCGACCAGATTCTGGTTCTCGAAGACGGTCGGATCGTCGGACACGGCACGCACACCGAACTCCTCGAAACGTCGGAAACCTACCAAGAAATCGTGGCGTCACAGCTGACGGCGGAGGAAGCAGCATGAGCGAGTCAGCAGAAGAACGCACTCCGGCGCGCCCGCCGATTCGGCGGGGACCTGGCGGCGGTGGGCCATTCGGCGGTGCGATGATGCCGGCCGAAAAATCACTGAACTTCGGGCCAAGCGCGAAGAGGCTGCTCGGCACGCTCCGGCCGGAACAGATGTGGCTGTGGCTGGTGCTCGCCCTGGCGGTGGTCAGCGTCACGTTCTCGGTGCTCGGACCCAAACTTCTCGGCGAGGGAACCAACCTGATCTTCTCCGGCGTGATCTCGAAGTCGTTGCCTTCCGGTGCGACGCAGGCCGAGGTGATCGCCGGGCTGCAGGCAGAAGGCAAAACGACTGAAGCCGACATGCTGAGCGGCATGACGTTGACTCCCGGGCTGGGGATCGACTTCGCTGCGCTGTCGAATGTCTTGATGTGGGTTCTGATTCTCTACATCTTCGCCTCGGTCTTCAGCTGGCTCCAGGCGTATGTGCTCAACGGCGTTGTGCAGCGCACGATGTTTCGGTTGCGGGAAGACATTGAAGCGAAGCTCAATCGCCTCCCGCTGAGCTACTTCGACGGCAAGCAACGCGGTGAGCTGCTGAGCCGGGTCACCAACGACGTCGACAACATCTCACAGACCATGCAGCAGACGTTGAGTCAGGCCGTGACGTCACTTCTCACCGTCGTCGGGGTTCTGGTGATGATGCTGATCATCTCGCCGCTGCTCGCCACGATTGCGCTCGTGACGATTCCGCTCACCCTGATCGTGACGGCGCTGATCGCCAAACGCTCGCAGAAGCTGTTCGTCGCGCAGTGGAAGCACACCGGCACCTTGAATGGTCAGATCGAGGAGACATTCACCGGGCACGCGCTCGTGAAGGTGTTCGGGCGCCAGCACGAGGTGGAGGCGCGCTTCCACGAGAAGAACGATGAGCTCTTCAACGCAAGCTTCGGCGCCCAGTTCATCAGCGGCATGATCATGCCGGCGATGACCTTCATCGGAAACCTCGTCTACGTGGCGATTGCCGTGGTCGGCGGTCTGCAGGTTGCCTCCGGCGCGCTTCAGCTCGGAGACATTCAGGCCTTCATCCAGTACTCCCGCCAGTTCACGCAGCCGCTCGCGCAGCTCGGGTCGATGGCCAACCTGCTGCAGTCGGGTGTCGCATCCGCCGAGCGCGTGTTCGAGCTTCTCGACGCCGATGAGCAGAGCCCCGACCCCGAGGATCCAGAGACCCCCACGGAACTCGCGGGGCGCCTCGTCTTCGAAGACGTCTCGTTCAGCTATTCGGAGGACAAGCCGCTGATCGCAGACCTCAGCCTGGTCGCCGAGCCAGGGCAAACGGTGGCGATCGTCGGCCCGACCGGCGCGGGCAAGACCACGTTGGTCAACCTGATGATGCGGTTCTACGAGATCGATTCCGGACGGATCACCCTCGACGGGGTCGACGTCTCCCGGATGACACGTGACGATCTGCGCGGCCGCATGGGCATGGTCTTGCAAGACACCTGGCTCTTCGGCGGCACCATTCGCGACAACATCGCCTACGGTCGGCCCGATGCGACAGAAGAGCAGATTCTCGCGGCAGCCCGCGCCACCTACGTTGACCGGTTCGTGCACTCACTGCCGGACGGCTACGACACGGTGCTCGACGATGAAGGCGCAAACGTGAGCGCCGGCGAGAAGCAGCTGCTCACGATCGCCCGGGCATTTCTGGCCCGGCCGAGCGTGCTCATCCTCGATGAGGCAACGAGCTCGGTCGACACCCGCACCGAGGTGCTGGTGCAGAAGGCGATGAGTGCGCTGCGCGCCGACCGCACGAGCTTTGTGATCGCCCACCGTCTGTCGACGATTCGCGACGCCGACCTGATTCTGGTGATGGAGGCGGGCCGCATCGTTGAGCAGGGCAACCACGCGGCGCTGCTCGCGGCCGAAGGGGCATACTTCAACCTCTACAACGCGCAGTTCGCGGCGCCGGTCATCGATGAGGTGTGACGCAGAGGCATCGATGAGGTGTGGCTGAGGCTCACGTTATGCACAGCCGCTGAGAGTCGGAGTTCTCCACCGGCTGGGGCCTCTCCCGATCGGGGGCGGCCCCCGCTCGGCACAGTGGGGGCATGTCAGAAAACGCTGCTCACTCCACTGCCTCTTCCTCCTCCTCGACAACGATCGTGAAGGCGCACGAACCGCGTGATTTTCTCGCCATCGTGCCCCAGCTTCTCGGGTTCCTTCCCGAACGGAGCATGGTGCTCGTCGCCTTTCGCGGCACGCGCAGCTGCGGGGCGATGCGGTTCGACATGCCCAGGCCCGGCGAAACTCGGGCGGTGCAGAAACGCATCGCGACAACGGTCATCGGAATGCTCTGCAAGATCCCAGGCGCGGATGCCGTGGTGCTCGTCGTCTATACGGACCGAGGTATTGCGCGGCTCGATCGACTCCCCAACGATTCATTCGTCGGCGTCGTGCTCGAACGCGCGCGCACGTCAGGATTCGTGGTGCGCGACGCGCTCTGCGTCGGCGCCGACGCCTGGAGCTCGTATGTGGAACCCGCGGTCGGCGGACATCCGCTCGCGGAGATCGCCCAGTCTGGAGTTCACGCTGCGGTACCGGAGCGCGCGCGGCAGCTCGCCGTTCTCCAGAGCGGCGCCGAGTTGCCCATCGTCACCAAACCGGCGAAGGAGAAATGTGCCAGGCTGCTGCGGCGCTACCAACGAGCGCTCGACAGCGAGGAGGCCGCGCTTGAGCTGATGACGCTGTACGGCGACGTGCTCGACCCGGTCTCGCTCGTTGAAGAGGCACTGGGCTGGAACCCCGACGCGCTCGAGGCGCAGAACGCCGCGGCACTGCTGTTTCTCACACAGGGGCCGGCCCAGCGCGATCAGATGATGCTGCAGTGTGCCTTCGGGCGCGATGTCGGCGTCGTGCTTGGCGAGGCGAATCTGCGCTATCTGCTGCTGCAGCGAGCCACTGGGCTGAGCCTCGACGAGATTGTGCGTGCCGAAGAAGAGGCCAGGCGGGCCAGACGGGCGGCGACCCCGGCCGACGGCTCAGGTTCGGACTCGCTGGATGGATCGCCAGATGAGGCGTTGCTCGACAACGCGTACGCCGAATGTGGGAGCGACCTGATCCTCGGGTTGCGTTCCGAACGTCCGGATCCCGATCGGGTGCAACGCGCGATCGGGATTCTCAAGACGGCCGTCGCGCTGGCCCCGCGGGCGATGCGACCGGCCCCGCTCTGCATGCTCGCCTGGCTGTCGTGGTCGCTCGGGATGGGATCGGTCGCTGGAATGTTTCTCGACCAAGCGCTGACCATCGACAGAGAGTACGGCATGGCGCTGCTTCTCAACACACTCATCGGGTCGGGCCGGCTGCCTGAGTGGGCTTATGCCGTTCCGACCAGCTGACGGCAACAAAAACGCCGAGAATCGCCGTTGCTACCGAGAATCGCCGTTGGAACGGCGACGCTGGGAAGAAACGGCGATTCTCGGCGAGGAGGTGACGACTAGAGGTGGTTCGACGCCTCGGTGAGAACCTCGTTGAGGATCTGCCCGATCTCGCGAATCTCCGACGGACCGATGGTCAGCGGGGGAGCGAGCTGTACGACGGGGTCTCCCCGGTCGTCGGCACGGCAGTAGAGTCCCGCGTCGAAGAGCGCCTTCGACAAGAACCCGCGCAGCAGTCGTTCCGACTCTTCGTCGTTGAACGTCTCCTTGGTCGCCTTGTCCTTGACCAGCTCGATGCCGAAGAAGTAACCCTCACCACGCACGTCACCGACAATGGGCAGGTCGAGCAGCTTCTCGAGTTCGGCCCTGAAGATCGGCGAGTTCTCGCGCACGTTCTCGTTGAGCTTCTCTTCTTCGAAGATGTCGAGGTTGGCCAGTGCCACAGCCGACGACACCGGGTGACCGGCAAAGGTGTAGCCGTGGTAGAACGCCGTGTCGCCGTGCTTGAACGGTTCGTAGATCTTTTCACTGACGATGGTCGCGCCGATCGGCGAGTAGCCGCTCGTCATGCCCTTTGCGCAGGTGATCATGTCGGGCTCGATGCCGAATGTCGTCGACGCGAACATGTTTCCGATGCGGCCGAAGGCGGTGATGACCTCGTCGGCCACGAGCAGCACGTCGTACTTATCGCAAATCTCGCGCACGCGCTTGAAGTAACCGGGGGGAGGCGGGAAGCAGCCACCTGAGTTCTGCACCGGCTCAAGGAACACCGCCGCGACAGTCTCCGGGCCCTCGAACTGGATCATCTCTTCGATGCGGTTCGCTGCCCAGAGGCCGAACGTCTCGAGGTCGTCACCGAGGCCGAGGCCGGGGGCCATCTCGTCGGCGCGGTAGAAGTTCGTGTTCGGCACCCGGAAACCACCGGGGGTCACCGGCTCGAACATCTCCTTCATCGCGGGGATTCCCGTGATGGCCAGGGCGCCCTGCGGGGTGCCGTGGTAGGCGACGTTGCGAGAGATGACCTTGTGCTTGGTCGGGCGTCCCTGCAGCTTCCAGTAGTACTTCGCGAGCTTGAACGCGGTCTCGACAGCCTCGCCGCCACCGGTCGAGAAGAAGACACGGTTGAGGTCGCCGGGCGCGTAGTCGGCCAGACGGTCGGCCAGGTCGATCGCGTTCGGGTGTGCATATGACCAGATCGGGAAGAACGCGAGTTCTTCTGCCTGCTTCTTGGCTACCTCGGCGAGACGGGTGCGGCCGTGTCCGGCGTTGACGACGAAGAGGCCGCTGAGCCCGTCGATGTACTTCTTGCCGCGTGAGTCCCAGATGTGGTGACCCTCACCCTTGGTGATGATCGGAACGCCGCCACCGGTTTCCATCACCGACTGGCGTGCGAAATGCATCCAGAGGTGGTCTTTGGCCTTCTGCTGCATCGCTGCATTTTCGGCGTCGCTGTAGATTCTCGGTTCTGATTTAGTCATTTTTATCGTGTTCCCCAGTTGTAGAGCTGTTTGTGGAGTTTGAGATAGACAAAAGTTTCAGTGGAGGCAACTCCTTCAAGGTTGCGAATCTTCAAGTTGAGAAGCGTGAGCAGCTCGTCGTCGTCTTCGCAGACGACCTCGGCGAGGATGTCGAAGGACCCGGCCGTGAGAACCACGTAGTCGACGGCCGGAATCGCCGCCAGCTGGTCGGCGAGCACGCGGGTGTCGCCGGTGGCCCGGATGCCGATCATCGCCTGGCGGTAGAAACCCAGCTGCATCGGGTCGGTGACCGCGACGACCTGCATCACGCCGGCTTCCGTCAGCTTCTGCACCCGTTGCCGCACGGCGGCTTCGCTCAGCCCCACGGCCTTTCCAATTTCTGCGTAGGAACGACGACCGTCGGATTGCAGCTGCTCGATGATCTTCTTGGAGACATCGTCAAGCTGCACCGGCTTGCCTGCCGGAACACGGCCTTGTGAGTTCATGCATCGATTGTGTCAGCGAGAGTGCCCTTCGGCAAGTGATTCCGTGGTTCAAACGCAAAAATGCTGCGAATTCCACAGAAATTCACTCCTGTGAATCAGGATGCCCCCCTTAGAATGAACGGGACGGCGCGGTCAGTTCTGCGCCCATGTGGCCACCACGCAGCGGCCAAGACACAGGGAGCCTGGAATCATGAGCACGCGAGAACTGCGCAACTTCATCAACGGAGAGTACGTCGAGTCGAAATCTACGGCACGGCTTGACCTGATCGATCCGGCGACCGAAGCCGTGTACGCCACGAGTCCCGTATCCAGTGCCGCCGACGTCAACGACGCCTATGTCGCAGCGAGCAACGCCTTCGAAATCTGGGGTGAGTCGACCCCCAGTGAACGTCAGCTGGCACTGTTCCGCATTGCGGATGCCATGGAGGCACGTGCCGAGGAGTTCGCCGACGCTGAGTCGCAGGACACCGGCAAGCCACGTGGAACCCTTGTCGAAGATGAAATTCTGCTCTCGGTCGATCAGATCCGTTTCTTTGCGGGAGCCGCGCGCAACCTCGAGGGCAAGTCGGCCGGCGAGTACATGAAGGACCACACCTCGATCATCCGTCGCGAGCCGATCGGTGTCGTCGGCCAGGTTGCGCCGTGGAACTACCCGCTCAACATGGCGGTCTGGAAGTTCGCCCCGGCCATCGCCGCCGGAAACACGACGGTGTTGAAGCCCTCAGACACCACGCCGAGCGCCACCTTGCTGCTGGCGGAGGTCGCAGCGGAGTTCCTCCCCGCCGGCGTTCTCAACGTCGTCACCGGTGACCGCAACACCGGCGCTGCGATGATCGACCACAAGACGCCGCAGCTCGTCTCTATCACCGGATCGGTGCGTGCCGGCATGGAGGTCGCGAAGGCGGCATCCTTCGATCTCAAGCGGGTGCACCTTGAGCTCGGCGGCAAGGCCCCCGTCATCGTGTTCGATGACGCCGACATCCCCTCCGCCGTCGCCGGCATCGTCGCCGCCGGATTCTTCAATGCCGGCCAGGACTGCACCGCCGCGACGCGGGTTCTCGTGCAGAGCGGAATCCACGACGAATTCGTGGCGGCGCTCGCCGCCCATGCCAAGGAGAACGCGAAGACGGGAGCCCCGCATGAGTCAGGAAACCTCTTCGGCCCGGTGAACAACGTGAACCAGCTGGCCCAGGTCACCGGGTTCATCGATCGTCTTCCCGATCACGCTGTGGTCCAGCTCGGCGGGCACCGCCAGGGCAGCACCGGCTACTTTCACGAAGCCACGATCGTCAGCGGTCTCACCCAGGCCGATGAGGCCGTGCAGCAGGAGATCTTCGGACCGGTGATGACGGTGCAGCGGTTCACCGATGAGGCCGAAGCACTGCGCTGGGCCAACGATGTGCAGTACGGCCTGGCTTCCTCGGTCTGGACCGCCAACCACGGTCGCGCCATGCGCTTCGCCAAGCACCTCGACTTCGGTTGTGTCTGGATCAACACGCACATTCCGATCGTCGCCGAGATGCCTCACGGCGGATTCAAACACTCCGGCTACGGCAAAGACCTCTCGATGTATGGCTTCGAGGACTACACGCGGATCAAGCACGTCATGTCCTACATCGGTTCGTAAGGCGAGCCGCAGATTATGCAGGGAACCGTCAGGTGCATGCTCGCACCCGGTCATCGCGCACAGTGGACGTTCGTCGTTGGCCAGGGGTTTCTCGCGGCAGTCCCGGTTGATGCGCCGGCTGCTGTCATTGAGAAGCTGAGCGCTGAGGTGACCCTGCCGGTTGTGAAGCTGGAGTCGCTTGTCGCCCTGCTGCCGCTGGCCGGTGAGCACAAGATCGAGAGCTTCGTCGTCATCGTTGCGGGGGAACCGGTCGATGACGACGGAGTTCCCGTCTCGATCGTGGTCAGAGGCGATATCGCCGCCGAGGTCTATTCGGTGGGTGGTTCGCGCCGATTCAGCGACCGCGGCATCCGCCCCTGGCTTCTTGCAGAGTTTCAGGCTGTCGTCGGCATCGACATCGTTCCGGCAGACGCGGCAGAGAGCGCGGGCCCGACGGCCCGGCCGGCACGGGGCGTGCCCATCGGAATCGGAACCGTCTCTGGCTCCTCACTCGCCTGGTCTCTGAACGATGCCGCGGGCGAGGGAGCCGGTGTCGCCGCGCTCGATCACCGCACCGACACGTCCCGAGCGCAGCCGACAATGGACGGCGTCTGGTACGGCCTTCGTCTGCCTGCCGGCGATGAGCGTCGCATCGATTCGGTCTTTCTGCTCGGGCGGCGCCCGCGGCAACTGGATCAGAGCACCGGCGCGAAGACCGACAAGATCGCGCTCATCCCGCTCGCCTCAGCCACCTCCGCGGTCTCGGCGACGCACCTTGAAATCCGTCTCAACGGTGGCAGGGTTATGGTGACAGACCTCGATTCCACAAACGGTTCGACCCTCACCTACTCCGATGGTCGCAGCGAGCGGATGCGCCCCGGTGTGGCGACGGAAGCGGCGCCCGGTACGAGGGTAGACGTCGGGGACGGTAATATCGTCGAGATCCTCCCCGCGAGCGAACGGTAACCCGTTGATGTGGCGTATGAGGCGTAGTCGGAAGGCACCACCCGTGACCCAGATCGGTCAAGGCTCACTCAGCCACACGATTGTCTTGCCCTCGGTCGAGACAACACTCACCCTGGCCTGGGCATCGCGCACCGATACCGGGCACCGTCGCGAGGCCAACGAAGACAGCTTCGTCGCCCTCCCGCCCATCTTCTCGGTGGCCGACGGCATGGGTGGTCACTCGGCCGGCGACGTGGCCAGCGCGGCCGTCGTCACCCGGCTCGCCGAGCATGGTGGAGAGACCACCGTCACTGCCGAAGCCATCGCCGCCTCGCTGAGCCTGGCCGTCGAAGACATGGCCAAGGGCGTCGGTGTCACGGATCAGGGCACCGGCACCACTGCAACCGGTGTCGGACTCGGCATCGTGTCGGATGCCGCAGCCTGGATCGTTTTCAATATCGGCGATTCCCGTGTCTACCAGCTCGTCTCCGGAGTGCTCGAACAGGTCACCGTCGACCACTCGGTTGTGCAGGAGCTCGTCGATTCCGGACGCATCACCCGCGAAGAAGCGGATGTGCACCCACAAGGAAACGTCATCACCCGGGCTGTGGGGTTTCACGAGCCTCCGATCCCCGACTACCGCATCCTGCCGGTGCAGGCCGGCATGCGTCTCTTGGTCTGTTCAGACGGATTGACCAAAGAGCTCACTGCCTACGGCATCCGTCATTTTCTGATCAGCAATCCGAATGCGCAAGACGCCGTCGACGCGCTCGTCGCCGCAGCGCTCGAGAACGGTGGTCGCGACAACGTGACAGTCATCGTCGTCGACGTGCTCGAGGTCGCCTCGTCGGCTGCGCAGCCCGAGAGCTGAACGCGCGTCGACAGAACCTGACGCTCGAATGGTCGGTACGCTGAGAAGACAGTGATCGAACCGGAGAGGAACCGCGCGATGACCTGCCAGATCTGTGGGGCTTCTCTGCCCGATCGTGCCATGTTCTGCGGTGAGTGCGGTAGTTCAACCACTGCGACGCCGTTCAGCCGCAAGCGGTCAGAGACCTCGATGGGCGACACCAGCATCATTCAGCCGCTGCCGCCGCAGTCTGCAGTCTTCTCGATTCCCTATCGGATGCCCGACGACGCGTTGGCAGCAACGCCGGTCGTCGCACCCGCGCGTCAGGCGCCGCACGTTTCGCTCCCTGAGCGGTCGGTGGAGTCGGAGCCGACTCGCGCCGAGCCGGTTGCCGTCGTCCCCGTCACTGTCGAGCGGGTCGCCGCGGAGCCTGCCGGTGTCGAACCGGTAGCCGTTGCCCCGGCGGAACCCGAGCCGGTCGCTTGTGCGGCGGTCGCATCGGAGCCGGCCGAGACCGCGCCCGCAGCTCATTTCGTGCTGCAGTTCAGCACAGGGGAGCACGTCGTTGTGGCCGGAACCGGTCTGCTCGGCCGTCGCCCCAACGCGCAGCCCGACGAGACATTCGACCACTTCGTGCAGATTCACGACGTGAGCATGTCCGTGTCGAAATCGCATCTGGAGTTCGGTCAACACAACGGCGAATTCTGGATCAACGACCGGATGTCGGGCAACGGCACAGTGATCAGGCGACAGGACGACTCGGTGTTGCGGTGCGAACCCGGCCGACGCTACCTGGTAGCCAGAGGCTCCCGCGTGGAGATCGGCGACCAGTTCTTCATTCTGGGCTGAGTCGCGCTGGGCTAAACCTCGCCGGCCGTGGTTTCGGCTGTCGCTTCTGCTCCCTCCCCACCTTGTCCGCATCCGGATTCCTCCACCGAGATGCGAACACGAGAGCAACGCATCCGGGCAGCTGATGATGTGGTGGGGTGAGCCACCCTCTTTCTCCGCTTCGGCTGCCCGCCCTGCCTGCTGAGCCGGCACCTGCCGGATTTCCGCTGATCGCCAGCGTCGCGCCGCTCGCCGCTGCCGCGGTGATCTGGGGCCTCACGGGCTCGGTG
Source organism: Glaciibacter kafniensis (assembly GCF_039538945.1). NCBI lineage: Bacteria > Bacillati > Actinomycetota > Actinomycetes > Micrococcales > Microbacteriaceae > Glaciibacter > Glaciibacter kafniensis. Next base: position 180,693 of record NZ_BAABCN010000017.1, read on the forward strand.
TTCGCGCTGGTCTTTGCCGGACTCAGCCCGATAATGGCGGTCGCAGGTCTGCTTGACGGACGTCGCACGCGTCGGCGCGCCCGGCGCCAGGGTGCCGCTGCATACGATGCAGCCATTGCAGAGCTGCGTGTTCTCGCCGCTGAACAGCAGGCGCAGCTTCGCATCGAGAGTTGGGAGCGCACGCCGTCGGCAGCCAGCATCCTCGCTGCCCACGACCGAACGGCCTACTGGCCGTCGGACGGAATGACGGAGGTGAGCGTCGGTTGCGGATCGATTGATGGGGGACTGCGCGTTGACGGTGCTGACACGACTCCGGAGCACCGGGCACTCTCGCTCGAGATTGCCACACTGACTGAGGCTCCGATCGTCGTCGACGCGATGCACGGGATCGGAGTGGTTGGTTCAGTTCCACTTGCCCGGGCGCTGGCGCGCGCACTCGTCATCCAGCTGTGCACTGCGCTGCCCCCGACGCGATGCGGGTTCAATGCTGCCTCCAGCGGCTGGGAATGGGCAAGCCTGCTGCCGCATGCCGATTCGGCCACGGCGGACCGCGATCTGACGGTCTGGGAGCACGGCGAACCCTGCATCCGGGGTGCGGGTGAGCGGATGCTGATCGCGGTGGCCTCGCACGTCACTGCGCTTCCGCCGGGCTGTGACACTATCGTGCAGGTTCACGGGCCCGACCGCGCTGAGGTCGTGCGTTCGGCAGTGCTGCCGCGAGGATTGGTCTTTCGACCCGAACTCATCGCGACGGCGGAGGCGGGCCGATTCGCGGCGGTGCTCCGACAGCAGGCGCTGGTATCGGGTCTTCTGCCGGCGCAGAGCAGGCTGCCAGAGGCAGTGCCATTCAGCTCGCTCGATCAGCAAGCGCTTCAACTGCAGGGACTGGGGTGCACGATCGGCTACGGCGAGCACGGCGCGCTCTCCGTCGATCTCGTGCGCAACGGACCGCATGCTGTGATCGGCGGCACCACCGGAAGCGGCACGAGCGAACTGTTGGTGACCTGGATTCTGGCGATGGCCGCGACTCGATCCGTGCACCGCCTGAATTTTCTCCTCATTGATTTCAAGGGGGGTGCCGCATTCGCACCGCTCGTCGCGTTGCCGCACTGCGTCGGATTGGTCACTGATCTTGAAGCGGGGGAGGCGACACGGGCGCTGCACAGCCTGGCGGCAGAGCTGCGTCATCGGGAACGCGTCCTGCGTGACGCTGAGGCGCGCGACATCGATGATCTCCCGGCACCGGGGATGCCCCGGCTCGTGATCGTGGTCGACGAGTTCGCCACCATGCTCGACGCCTTTCCCGCTCTTCACACACTGTTCGTCGACATCGCTGCCCGGGGGAGATCTCTCGGCGTGCACCTGATTCTGTGCACGCAGCGGCCGGCCGGAGTCGTTCGCGATGCATTGCTGGCCAATTGCAGTCTGCCCATCTCGCTCAGGGTCAACAACCGGGCCGACAGCCTGGCCCTTCTCGGCACGGATGCCGCCGCCGGGCTACCAGCGACGTCTCCGGGGCGGGCGCTCGTCGACACGGCTGAGGGCGAGGCGACGCTCTGCCAGATCGCGACAACAGATCAGGATGACCTGGCAGGGATCGTCGCTGCTCACCGTGGTCGCCCGCCCGCCCGGCGACCCTGGCTGCAACCGCTTCCGACGGAGTTGACCGCCACACTGATGCGTCAGATCGTCGGAGCAGCTGAATACGACGCCTCCGAATCCAACACCACGGGTTCCGACGCCGCGGTTTTCGACTCCGCGGGTTCCGACGCTACCCTGACGTCGGGGGCGACCGCACTCACGCTTGGTCTGCTCGACGAGCCGGAGCACCAGCGCTACCGTGTCGCGCGCTACAGTCCCACCGTCGACGGGCACCTGCTGGTGCTCGGGTCAGCACGTTCCGGAAAATCCGCGGCCCTTGCTCTCATCGAGAGGGAGGCACTGGCCGCCGGCCTCGCCGTCGAGAGGGTCGGCGCCGACGTCGAACGGGCCTGGGATCTGCTCGAATTCGCCCACCGGAGGTCCGCTGGTCAGAACGGCGATGCCGCACGCAAGACGACGGGACCGGACGGAGCAGAACGGGGGATGGGCAGGGCACTGCTTCTACTCTTCGACGACTTCGACTCTGTGCTGGCGCGCTGGGAGCCCGAACACCGGCAGGCCGCTCTCGATCTGCTGGCCGCTGTGCTGCGCGATGGCGCCGCGGCCAGAATCACCTGCATCGTGTCCACACAACGGGTGGCCAACGGTCTGCAACTGCTGCCGACGCTCTGCCCGAGCAGTCTCCTTCTGCGGATGGCAAGTAGAGAGGACTACCTGGCTGCCGGAGGCCTCGCTGAGCGGTTCGATCCTGCTCTGCCGCCGGGTGGAGGGGTGTGGCGGGAGCGACGTATCCAACTGCTCACCTCGACCGATGGCGACCTGCGAGGCGAGGGAGCGACATCCGCAGCAGCAACAACCGCAGTTGCAAGGGCCGAGGCAGCACCACCCGTAACTGCGGCTCCCGCCGCGGAAGCATCCGAACCAGCGGCACCAGGCGCCGCACTCCCGCTCGCTCCCTTCGGAGCGCCGACGCACAACCTCATCGTCGTGGCGGGGGCACCCGCTCAGTGCGCCGAACGATTTCGCCGTTTTGCGCTCGCCGGTCAGGGGGTAGTCGTCGAACTCGCCGGAATCGGCGCAGGGGCGGGGAAACTCGAGGTCGGCCGAGCTGCAGGGTCCACCGTCTTCGTCGGCGATGTCGACGCCTGGCAAACGGAGTGGGCGCTGCTCCAGGCCCTCCGACCTCGGGCAACGATGGTGTTCGACGGCTGTAGCCTGGCCGACTTTCGACAGATCAATCGGCGTCGTCAGCTCCCGCCGCCGCTCGCACCCTCCCGCGGGCATCTCTGGCTGAGCGACCCCGATGGCACGGTTCGACGCGGGGTGATGCCGGGGTGAGCGAGGTGAGGCTTGAGGAATCATCCCCCCGTTGAGGGTATGGACAAACGATTTTATAAAGAAACCTCATTAAGTTTCTGAGTTCCGCGTAATTAATCGCGATGAACCGCGTCTCCTCGATGAAAGCAATCAGCAACCGCGTGAAATCTGCGCCGTCACCGCTGACGACTGAGCACAGTCACTTTCATGGCGAAGGGGATGAGAACGAATGTCTGAGCAGATCAAGACACGACGAGACGAACGTGCGCGTTCGCGCCGCCGTGTGCGCCGACGCTCGATGATTTCGTTTGCCACGGTGATCCCATTGCTCGCCGGCGCCCTTCTCGCTGTCGCCCCTCTGAGTGCTCCTGATGTCGCGGAGGCCGCCGTCACCGTGCCGACAGCCAACCAAGCGGTGATCACTGTGAAGGTCGGCGGCGATCGGCAGTCCGATGGTTCTGTGTCGGGGCTGGCCGGCGTTAAGCTCTCCCTCTTCGCGGGCACAGCCTCGACGGCGACTGTGGTCATTTCCGGCGGCGTCATCGTCACCGACACCGCGACACAGGGGTCGTTGGATGCCCGATACGACCCAACCTGGTCGTGGACCACCTGCCTTTCAGATGCTGCGGGGGACTGCAACTTCGTCATTCCCATCAGGAGCGGCCCAATCTCCGCCACCGGTGTTCCGGCCGACAGCCGATTCTGGGTCGCACAGGATGCCGGTGACGCCTCGCCGACCGGCTACTACTCGAACCCGCAACTGCGCGTGGGCTCGTTCGGTGCCGCACCCGAAGGTACCTGGGAGTACCGATTCCGCACCGACACCGAGCTCCGCGCCGGGATGACGTACACCTCGCAGACCCCACTGCCGAGCGGGCTCGTCACCGCACCGAACTATCAGACCTGGCGCGATCCCGATCGCGGGTTCATGCGCAACCGCGAGGGTGGAAACAACGAGGGCTACTACGGGTCAAACGTCACTCGCACGACCGGTATCTGGAGTCAATCGCGTACCAACCCGGATCTTCCCGAGACCTGTGGTCTTCGAGTCGCAATGGTTGTCGACACCTCTGGTTCGCTCGGAATCACCGGCATCGCCGAAGCCAAGCTGACGATCGGAAAATTCGTCGATGCTTTTCAAGGAACCCCGACAACGATGTCGCTGTTCTCATTCTCGACAGCGAGTCCCGGAGCTGCCGCAACAAACGCACCAACCCCGCTGCCCGTGACCACTGCCGCACAGGGCACAGCATTCAAAGCTCAATACGCAACCTGGGCGGCTGGTGGTGGAACCAACTGGGACCGCGGACTGTTCGAGGCCGCCAACTCCGGCTATGCCTATGACCTCGTCGTGATGCTCACCGACGGCAATCCCACCGTGATGGGGAATTCCCCGAGTGCCTATGCGAGCACATACAACAAACTGCAAGACGTCGATGCCGGCATCTTCTCCGCCAACCAGCTGAAAGCCAAGGGGACACGTATTGTGGCAGTCGGTGTCGGCACGGCGGTGACCCTCGCCAGCGACGTCAACCTCCGTGCAGTTTCGGGCACGACGAAGAGCTCCGATTACTACAACGTCCTGAGCTTCGCGGACGCCGCAACGGCGTTGGCCGGCATCGCCACGGCGAACTGCCAGGGCAGCATCCAGGTTCAGAAGAAGATCGTCCCGCTCGGTGGAACGATCGCCCAGGCAACCGATGCACCGGCGGGATGGCAATTCGACGCCACCTCGTTAGAGGCTGCCAAGGTCACGGTCAACGCACCGGCCACTGCGACGACAACCGCCGACTCCCACGGCATGGTCAACTTCGGCCTCGCCTACACGAGCCCGGCGACCACCGGGCTCGTGAAGGTGCAGGAGACGCAGCAGGCCGGCTACGCGCTGCTGCCAGACAGCCTCGGCAAGAATGCGGTCTGTGTCAATGCGGCGACCGGCGCTTCTGTCGCGGTCACCAACGTGACGGATGCGGCCAAACCCGGCTTTTCCATCGACACCGTCGCGAAGGCCCAGATCACCTGCACGATCTACAACACCCCGCTCAAGCTGACGGTGGAGAAGATCTCCAACCCGGCGACCGGCACGGCGGTCGCCCCCGGGTCAACCGTCACCTACACCCTGAAGTTCACGAATACCGGTTCGGCGCCGGTGCCCGTTGACTACACGGACTCCCTGAACAACGTGCTGGACGATGCCACCTGGCAGGGTGCGGCCGTCGTCACTCCCGCCGGTGGATTGACAGTTGTACGAGCGACGACCCCGATCAACAAGCTGACCATCACGGGGTCTGTCCTTGCCAAGTCCACTGTCACGGTGAGCTACACGGTTGTGGTGAAGTCGGGCACCACCGGCGACGCCGTGCTGAAGAATGTGCTCGCGCCGACCACGACTACTCCGCCAACCGACTGCGTGCCCACCGATCCGACGGTGCTGTGCACGACGCATCCGATCACGGGCTCGTACTCGATGAAGAAGGTCTCGGTTCCGGCAACGGGCGCGATCGTCTCGCCGGGCGACGTCATCACCTACACGGTGACGGCGACCGGAAAAGATGCCCCGGTCACCGGCGTGATCATCACTGACACGCTGACGGATGTCTTGGACGACGCGACGTTCGTGTCGGGTGCGGCGAAACTCACCGTCGGCACCGGCGCGGCAACGAACGTTGCCGACCCAACCGGCACACCAGTCATCTTGCACACTGCTCCGTTCACCTTGGCGCAGGGAACAACGGCGACGCTGACCTACCAAGTGAAGGTGAATGCAGATGCCTGGTCTCGCACGTTGAGAAATGTTGTCACCGGTACCAGTGACGGCAACGTCCCTCCCGCCACGTGCGATCCGTGCACCACGACGCAGACGACGCCGGGAAAGCTGCTGATCGAAAAGATCGGTGAGTCTTCCACCGCCGTGTGGGTTCCGATGGATGGATCCGCCTGGGCCGTCTTCAACGACAATGCCGGCCAGAAGGGCACACTGTACACAAGGACGGGCGTCACCGCCGTCGTTCCGAGCGCGACGGGCCAGTTCCAGCTGGTCGGCATCCCTTCCGGTACCTACTGGCTCGCCGAAACCAAAGCCCCCGCCGGGTTCAGCCTGTTGGCAGAGCCTGTGCAGTTCACTCTCGCCGCAAACGGCGTCGTGACGCTAGGCCCCGGTGCCGGGGGAGGCGTCGTGACGGTCGCAGACACTGACGGCGACAAGATCTTCCTGATCACTGTCCGCGACGTGCCCGCCTTGATGATGCCCGAATCCGGTGGCAGCGGAACCATCCCCTACCTGGCCGGCGGCATCCTGCTGCTCGGGTTGGCGGGAACCCTCTGGTATCTCAACCAACGCCGCCGGCGGCGCTCCTCTGGCGATGCCTCCTCCTAAGCCTCCGGCGGCGCCGTTGCGCCCCTGGTTTCACACCCCATCAGCTCCATTCATTCGCACCACAGAGAAAGAGACAACCGTGAACACCCACCCGAAGAAAAAGAACCTGTGGCGCGCTGCCGCAGCCGTGCTCGCTGGGGCGGTGCTGGCAATGACGTTCGCTGCTCCGGCATCCGCCGCACCCCTGGTCGACGCAACCCAGAAGGGTTCCATCGCGGTCCACAAGTTCGAACAGCCGAAGACGTCGACGGGGCTCGCCCACAACGGCACCCAGGTGGACACCACAGGCCTGACCGCCATTCCGGGCGTCACGTTTTTGGCCCAGCAGGTCAACACCATCGACCTCACCACCAATGCCGGTTGGAAGAAAGCCAACACCTTGAGCACGACGTTCAAGGCGGCGGACTCTGTCGGCACGATCAACGCGGCCGGTTTCACCCTGGCCGCCGGAGCGTCGCAGATCACCGATGCCAGCGGCACCGCGTTGTTTGGCAACTTGCCGGTCGGCCTGTACCTCGTCACCGAAACCGGTGTCCCTGCCGGCGTGACGGCGGCGGCCCCGTTCCTCGTCTCCGTTCCGTTGACGGACCCGACGAACAAGGACAACTGGCTCTACAACGTGCACGTATACCCGAAAAACTCGAAGGCGGGTGTGACAAAGACGGTGCAGGATGCCGCAGGGGTCAAACTCGGCGATGAGATCACGTTCACGATCCAAGGCGATATTCCCGACAACACCGTTGTCGCGGGCGTCGAAACCATCACCGGCTACAAGATCACTGACACGCTCGACCCGAAGCTCACCTACGCCAACAAGACTGTCGTCACGCTCGTCAAGAGCGATGGCACTGCCGGCCCAGCGCTCGCAGCGGGCACGGACTACACCGTCGTTCACGACGGCATCGTCGCCCCCGGCACCAACACGGTCAGCATCGAGTTCACCACCGCCGGCCGCGCGATTCTCGCTGCCAACAACACCAGCACCGTCAAGGTTGTGCTGTCGGCCACAGTGAACACGATCGGTGAGATCGAGAACACTGCCGCCCTCTACCCGAACCAGTCGAGCATCACGACCGGTATCCCGGTTGTCACTCCGCCAGTTGTCACCAAGTGGGGCGAGATCACGCTGAAGAAGGTCAACGGGGCAGGAACCGCGCTGACCGGTGCCGAGTTCTCCGTGTACACCAGCCTGGCGAACGCGAAGGCCGGCACGAACGCCGTCTCCCTCGGCGGGAAGACCGTCTTCCCGGTCACTGCTGCAAACGGTGAGCTGACAATTTCGGGGCTGCGCTACTCGGACTGGGCTGACGGCAAGACGCTGGCAACCAACGACCCGGCGTACCGCACCTACTACCTCGTCGAGACCAAAGCTCCCGTCGGCTACGAACTGCTCGCCGAGCCGATCAGCTTTCTCGTGACCGCTGCGACGACGGCTGTCGGCGTCGACCTCAACGTTGTGAACGTTCCGTCCAACTCCGGTTTCGAGCTGCCCTTCACCGGTGGCCCCGGAACGCTCGCGCTGTACATCGGCGGCGGCCTGCTCTTGGCCGGAGCAGTCGTGTTCTTCGTTCGCTCACGCCGTGCAACGAACTAGCTGAACCAGAACAACCCTGAGTAACGGTGGGGGAGAGAAAGTGGGATTCGTGTTCTCTCCCTCACCATGCATGTCCCATTCCACGACAAACGAGGAACCTGATGCAGAGTGACGAGATGAAGAGGCCGCGCCGACGTCGCGCTCGGCGTTGGCCGCTCTCCCGCGTGCTGACGGTGCTGACAGCGGTTGTGGGAGTTTCGGTGCTGTTGTATCCGACAGCCGCGGCGTGGTTCTCTGACCGCATCCATGCGACAGAGGTCAGTGGGTATGTGGCCCAGGTTGAAAACCTTCGACCGGCCGACCAACAGAAATTGCTCGATGACGCGCACGCGTTCAACGCGGCACTCCCGTCTGGCCCGATCCGTGACCCGTTCACACTCAACAGCGCTGGCGAACAATCGGATATCGGTTCAGGGGCGGATGCCTACGAGGCCGCACTCAACCTGGACTCCGACGGCGTGATGGGCCGGATCGACATCCCCACCATCGACGTTCACCTCCCCATTTTTCACGGAACCAGTGAAGAGACCCTCGCGAAGGGAGTCGGCAACCTCTTCGGGTCGGCCCTCCCCGTCGGAGGCGAAAGCACCCACAGTGTTCTGACCGCGCATTCCGGGTTTGTGACCGCGACCCTCTTCGACGACCTCAAGACGATGAAGACGGGCGACGTCTTCAGCATCACCGTCGTGAACGAAACCATCTACTACGAGGTCGACCAGATTCTCACGGTGCTGCCCGATGAAACCGAGGCGCTCCGCCGGGTTGACGGCAATGACTACGTCACCCTCATCACCTGCACCCCGACCGGCGTGAACACCCACCGACTCCTCGTGCGTGGCGAGCGCATCGAAGCGCCGGCCCAAACCGACGCCACAACAACGACGCAACCGAGCGACACCACCGACCCGGGCTTGCCGTGGTGGGCACTCGCGATTGTCGGTATGGCCATTGCGGCAGTGCTGTTGACCCGACGTCGCAAGGAAAAACCGCGACCAGTGCCTCCCGCTGCGAAGGGGCACGTGCCGGAGGACCAGTCGACCCAGCAGCACACCTCGACGTGATTTCTTCCGGCTAAGCGAGAACCAGTGCGAGATCTGTGTTGTCGATCCCGTTGGCCGCGGCGACCCCGGAATTGGTCACGACACCGCCGAAGGTGTTGAGTCCCAACGCCAACGCCGCATCGGCCCGCAGCGCATCTTTCCAGCCCCGATTGGCCAGCGCCCGCACATAGGGCAGCGTCGCGTTCGTCAACGCATAGGTCGACGTGTGAGGCACGGCCCCCGGCATGTTCGCGACGCAGTAGAACAGCGACTGGTGAACGGTGAAGGTGGGGTCGGCATGAGTGGTGGGATGCGAGTCGGCGAAGCATCCGCCCTGGTCGACGGCAATGTCGACAAGAACGCTGCCGGGCCTCATGCGCGAGACCAGCTCATTGCTGACCAACTTGGGCGCCTTGGCGCCGGGAATCAGCACGGAGCCGATGACCATATCGGAATCGACGACGGCTTTGTCGATCTCGAAGCTGTTCGACGCGATCGTCTTGACCCGGCCGAAATGCAGGGCATCGAGTTCACGCAGCCGAAACAGATTGGTATCGAGCACGGTCACCTCAGCGCCGAGTCCGAGAGCGACTTGCATTGCCGCGGTTCCGGCAACCCCACCACCGAGCACGGTGATTTTGGCCGGATGGGTGCCGGGAACCCCGGGAACGAGAAGACCGGGCCCGCCATTGGGCTTGAGCATGACATTGGCGCCGACAATCGGCGCGAGGCGCCCGGCAACCTCGCTCATCGGTGCGAGCAGGGGGAGCGCGCGCGAGGGGAGCTGCACCGTCTCGTAGGCAATCGCCGTGACACCGCTGGCGAGCAGCGCTGCGGTCAGCTCAGGCTCCGCCGCCAGGTGCAAGTAGGTGAAGAGCACGAGATCGGGGCGAAAGTAGCCGTACTCGGAGGCGACTGGCTCCTTGACCTTGAGCAGCACATCCGCTGCGGCCCAGGTGGATGCCGCGTCAGGAAGGATCGTGGCGCCGGCGGCCTGATAGCTCGCATCGGGGATGGAGGAGCCGAGACCGGCCCCGGTCTCGATGAGCACATCGTGTCCGTGCGAGACGAGTTCATGTACGCCCGCCGGGGTGATCGCGACGCGGAACTCGTTGTTCTTGACTTCGGAGGGGACTGCGATTTTCATATCAATCCTTCGGCTCTGAAACGACCCTGTTCAGCACGCTGCCTGGGCGTGGAGTCAGCCTACGCCCGGCCTCGCGTGATTTCGAATGAATATGTGCATCTGGATGCCGATATCGCGATTTCTGGTCTCGAAAGTTAACGATTTGGTCGTTTTTCTGTTGTCGAGAGCCCTGACTGTGCCAGGATCAATCCACTTGCACTGATGCGAGAAAACAGATCGTACCCGTCGTTACCCCGAGGAGACCTGTCCATGAGCCCGAAGCCGATGCCCGCCGATCCGATGATCGCTCAGCTTGTGCGCATGGCGCAGAGTTCCCGGATGGGCCGGCGCACTCTTCTCGCCGGTGCCGGAGCCGGTGCGGCGGCGCTCGCGCTCGCGGCCTGCTCAACCGGAACTCCCGCCGCGAAGCCCACCGCAGCGGTCGACAAATCCGCCTCTGACAAGACGCTCCGCTGGGACAACTGGGCCCTCTACATCGATATCGATGACGACGGCAACTACCCGACGCTGGAAGCCTTCACCCAGGAGACCGGCATCAAGGTCGCCTATACCGAGGCCGTCGATGACAACAACACGTACTACGGCAAGGTCAAGGATCAGCTGGCACTCGGCCAGGACATCGGTGCAGACACCGTGTGTCTGACCGACTGGATGGTCGCCCGCATGATCCGGATGGGGTACACGCAGGAGCTGGACCACGCAAACATCCCGAACCTGGCCAATCTCACGCCGTCGCTCGTCGACGTCGACTTCGACCCGGGCCGCAAGATGTCGGTGCCCTGGCAGGGCGGGTTTGCCGGGATCTGCTGGAACAAAGAGAAGCTTCCCGATGGCGTGCACTCGGTCGAAGAACTGTGGGCCCCCGATCTCAAGGGTCGGGTCGGAACCCTCTCCGAGATGCGCGACACCATGGGCGTTCTCATGCAGGCCAACGGCGTCGATATCTCGGGCAAATGGGGCGACGACGAATACAACGCCGCCATCGACATTCTGCAGAAGCAGGTCACCGATGGTCAGATCCGCAATATCAAGGGCAACTCCTACAAAGAAGACCTGGTCAACGGCGACACCTTGGCCGCCATCGTCTGGTCGGGGGACATCACCCAGTTGAACGCCGAGAACGGTGACAAGTGGGAGTTCATCATCCCTGAAACCGGCGGCACGCTCTGGAACGACAACTTTCTCGTTCCGATCGGATCCCCGCGCAAGGCCAACGCCGAGGCCCTGATCAACTACTACTACCAGCCAGAGGTCGCGGCCGAGGTGGCGGCGTACGTGAACTACATCACGCCGGTCGTCGGTGCCAAAGAAGCAGCAATGGCCATCGACCCTGAGCTGGCCAACAACCAGCTCATCTTCCCTGATACGAACACGCTGTCCAACGCTCACGTCTTTCGCAACCTCACCCCGGTCGAGGAGCAGAAGTACGACGCTGCGTTCCAGCAGATCCTGCTGGGGGCCTGACCGGTGGCGAGCGGTACATTTGCCGAGAGTGGGGCCGACCTCGAGCTGGTCGGAATCCAGAAACGGTTTCCCGGCTTCACCGCCATTGAACACCTCGATCTGACGATTCCGGCCGGGTCATTCTTCGCCCTCCTCGGCCCGTCTGGCTGCGGCAAGACGACGACGCTGCGCTTGGTCGCCGGTCTCGAAGACCCGAGCGCCGGACGCATCCTGATCGGTGGCAAGGATGTCACCGGTCAGAAGCCGTATCAGCGTCCGGTGAACACGGTGTTTCAGAGTTACGCGCTCTTTCCGCACATGACGGTTCTTGAGAACGTGGCGTTCGGACTGCGCCGCCGCAAGATCGGCGACCCTGTCGCTAAAGCTCACGAGGCGCTGCGTCTGGTCGAACTCGACCACCTCGCCAGCCGCAGACCGGTTCAGCTCTCGGGCGGACAGCAGCAGCGGGTTGCGCTCGCGCGGGCTCTCGTGAACCGGCCGGCCCTCTTGTTGCTCGACGAGCCGTTGGGCGCCCTCGACCTCAAGCTGCGTCGTCAGATGCAGCTTGAGCTGAAGACCATTCAGGAAGAAGTCGGCCTCACCTTCTTGCACGTGACCCACGACCAGGAGGAGGCCATGACTATGGCCGACACCGTCGCGGTCATGAACAAGGGCCAGATCGAACAGATGGGCGCACCAGAGCAGCTCTACGAGCTTCCGAAGACGACTTTTGTGGCGAACTTTCTCGGCCAGTCCAATTTGTTCGTTGGCCCGGTTGTCGGCAACACGAGCACCTCGATTGCCGTCGACGTCGCCGGAACCCGCATTGTGGTTCCGACGGCGCGGGCCCATCGTCACGCCGGAGAAATCACCGTCGGTGTGCGTCCGGAGAAACTCAGCCTGCACACGGAGGCCCCGGTCATCGATTCGGGTCGCAATCTGCTCGGGCCTGGACGCGTTGTCGACGTCTCATTCAGCGGAGTGAGCACCCAGTACCTCGTCGAGGTGGCCGGGGTTGGCTCCGTGATCGTCTTCGCGCAGAACATGGCGTTCGGCCCCGTCGCGCATGAGGGTGCTGAGGTCTGGGTCAGCTGGAACATCGATCACGGCTTCGGCCTCGATGACGATCCGGCCGAGACCCCGCGGTTCGAGCCTGATACCGACACCAAGAGCATCGCGGCGGACCGCCGTGAAGCGCTGCGCACGGAGTTGGAAGAGGTCTAGAAGTGGCCTTCGCGGCATTTACGACCAACGCGGCGCCCGTCGAACCGGCGCAGAGACGCAAGAGTCCGATTGCGCTCTTTCTGTTGCTTCCCGGCATCCTGTACCTGGTTCTGTTCTTTCTCACCCCGCTCGTGTCGTTGCTGCTGACCTCATTTCAGACCCCCATGGTCAATGGTGACGTCGGACAGTTCAGCTATGCGTTCCAATGGGAAAACTACGTTCAGGTCGTCACCGCCTATTGGCCACACATTCTGCGTTCGTTCGGCTACGCCCTCGCCGCAACGGTGTTCGCGCTTGCGTTCAGCTACCCGTTGGCCTACTTCATCGGGGTCAAGGCGCGACGGTGGCCGTTGCTGCAGAGCCTGATGCTCGTGATGGTCATCGCGCCGTTCTTCATCAGCTTTCTGCTGCGCACCCTGGCCTGGAAGCAGCTGCTCTCCGATGAGTCGTTCGTGATCACCTCGTTGAAAGCGCTGTCGTTGATGGCACCGGATGCTCACTTCACCGGCACCCCCGCCGCCGTGATCTTCGGTCTCACCTACAACTTCATCCCCTTCATGACGTTGCCGCTCTACTCAACCCTTGAACGGCTTGACGTGCGCTACCTTGAGGCGGGAAACGACCTCTACGCCAGCCCGTTCCAGGTCTTTCGCAAGGTCACGATCCCACTCTCCATGCCGGGCATCGTCGCCGGAACCCTGCTCACCTTCATCCCCGCCGCCGGCGACTACATCAACGCCAGCCGAGACTTCTTGGGCGGCCCAGACACTCAAATGGTCGGAAACGTGATTGAGGCGAACTTTCTGGTGTTGCTGAACTATCCGGCGGCCGCGGCGCTGTCGATCATCCTGATGAGCGTCATCCTCGTCATCGTCACCGTCTACGTGAAGCGGGCCGGCACGGAGGAACTCCTGTGAAATTTTCCCTGGGCAAATGGCTGCTGCCGCTCTACTCGGCGCTCGCCCTGATCTTCTTGATGGTGCCGATCGTCTACACCTTCATCTTCTCGTTCAACGATTCGCTGAAGTCGAACATCGCCTGGCGCGGATTTACGCTCGACAAGTGGCTGAACGTGTGTGCCGTTCAAAACGGCGCAGTCTGCCAGGCATTCGGAAACAGCCTGTTGATCGGCGCGATCGCCACCGTGTTCGCGACCGTGCTCGGCACGATGATCGCCATTGCGATTGTGCGATATCGGTTCAAGTTTCGGTCGCAGACGAGCCTGCTGCTGTTTCTGCCGATGGCCACGCCTGAGGTCGTACTCGGTGCCGGACTGGCCGCTCAGTTTCTGGCCATCGGCGTGCCGAAGTCGATGCTGACGATCATTCTCGCCCACACGATGTTCTGCATCAGCTTTGTCGTGGTCACGGTCAAGGCGCGTGTCTCCAGCCTGGACCCGGCCCTCGAGGAAGCCGGCCGAGACCTCTACGGCTCACCGACACAGGTGTTCATGCGGGTCACCTTCCCGTTGCTACTGCCGGGCATTCTCGCGGCGGCACTGCTGTCGTTCGCCTTGAGTTTCGACGACTTCATCATCACCAACTTCAACTCGGGCTCGGTGACGACGTTTCCGAAGTACATCTACATCTCGGCGGCTCGAGGCATTCCGGCTGAGGCCAACGTGATCGCATCCGCGGTCTTCATCTTCGCGCTGGTGATCGTGGTGACGACACAGGTCTCGAAGGCTGCCCGCGAGAAACGGTTGGCCAGACAGAGCTGAGAACCGGTGCTCGTGACCGGTCACCGCCGAGGCTGATCTCTCAGCGGCCCGGTGGGGCGTCGAGCCGGCTGCAGGGCAGGTCGACCTTCCACTCGGATGCGGGGGCGCCGGCGAGGGCGACGACATGCGTCGGCGGCTCGCTCGCGCAGACTGTGCGTGCGGCAACCACCTGGGGCTGCCAGAGCGGCCCGTCGTCGCGCCGAGTCGAGCGGGGGCTGAACTGAACGAGCATCAGCACGAGCAATGCGAGGAGCACAACGCTGGAGACGATGACGCGTCGTCGTCGTCGTGTTGGTGTTGGTGTTGGTGTCGGTGTCTGAGCCGTGGCCGGAGTTGGAGTCGAGCCCACAGCCGCACCAGGAACAGCTCTGAATGCCACGCCACTGCGATGACGTCGGCGGCTCGCCCCGACGGCGAGCGGAACGAGGGCGAGCAGAAACATCGACGGCACAACGCCGTAACGAGCCAACCAAGGGTCTGCGCGGTCGCTCAGCGGCAGAGACGCATAGTCGTAGAACGTTCCGGGACTGACTTCGACCGCTGTTGCGTAGAGCACGGCGCTGCCGAGAAGCAGCGTGAGGATGGTCACACGTTGCACGGGTGAGCCCCGCCACCAGCCCCAGGCGGCCGCGGCGAAAAATGGCAGAAGCAGAACGACGCCGCTGAGCGAGCCGAAGGTCGTGAGCAGATGTCCGATGGCCGGCGCGCTCGAAAACCACACGGTCATCACCGCGTTGATCAGATAGCCGTCGACAAGGGAGACAAACCCGATGGGCGCGCCCTGCGACGCACCGCGGGGTGCGATCAGCGTGGTTGCGATCTGGATCCCGATGCCCACGAGGTACAGGATGCGCACCGGCAGCCGTCGGCGATCACGCCACTTCCAGAGCAGCAACGGAAGAAAGAGCACCATTTGAATTTCTGTGAGTGCCGCCAGAAGTGTGACGCAGCCGAGTAGCCACGCGCCGACGCGACTGCGTGGGCGGTAGAGAAGCAGCCAGGGCATCAGCCACAGAAAGTACCAATGAAGGTTCGCGGTGTTGCCGAGCACCTCGTGCGGTGCGTGCGGAATCAACACCGTGATACTGGCCAGGATGACTCGGGCCGGACCCCAGGGAACGCTGTCTCTGGCACAAATGAAGACCAGGGCGGCGACACCGCCGACCACGACACATGACGCACCGGCCATGGCCATCGCCCAGGCATCGACGGGAGCGACCTGTTCGGTCACGCCGGCGATGATTCGAGGGACCGTGTGCAGATAGCCGGCGTATGGGGTGAACAGTGCCGCAATCGGGCCGTCTCGCACGGCGTCCCCGAGAAAATCGCGGGCGTCTTCGGCCCAGAGGGTGTCGCGGGCGGCAACGGAAAGTCGGAGCCAAGAGGCCAGCGAACCGACGATCAGGATCGTGACGGCGGTGAAACCTGACCAGCGGCGCATCCGCAACCTCGCCGGCACGTCAACTGTTTCGTGTCATCTCGCCGGTGGCGAGGCTGGTGGCCCGCAGAAACCCGGCCAGTGCAGCGGCGTTGTAGCCAGTGGTGTCGAGGGTGCCAGCTGGGACAGAGCCGGTCATGAATTCAAGCATTCCCTGGGCCAGTGCGTCGTCATCCTGGGCGACGATGTGCAGGGCGTGGTTCGGCAGCGCGTCGTGGACCGAGCGGAAGTCGACGGTGACGATCGGCAGTCCGAGTGTTGCCGCCTCAAGGATCACCATCGGCTGCCCTTCGTAGTCGCTCGACAGTACGAAACAATCGCTCGCGGCAAGAATCGGAAACGGATTCGCGAATGGGCCGACGATAAAGGCGGCACCCCGCACTCCGAGGGTATCGACGAGCTGCTCAAGGTCGGCGCGCAGCGGGCCGTAGCCGACGATTGTCAACCGGGCCTGGGGCATCCGTGCGTGCACCTGTGCGAAGGCGCGCAGGAGTCGGGCCTGATTCTTCTCTGGCGAGAACCTCCCGACCGTGACAAACCAGACCGTGTCGTTGTCGGCGAGCAGCTGCGTCACCCATTCGGGTTCGCCGGTCGCCGTGTTGTCAACCGTGCTGTCAATGGTGCCGTCGGCGGTGCTGTCGATCTCCGTCCGGTACTCGTTCAGCGAACGAAGACTGACGGCCGCCGACGCGGCGACGCGGCGCGCGTCAATCAGATTCGGGGCCGTGACGAACTGCTCCGGTCGCGCCGTGCAGTACGAGGAGAGTTCCCGGCGGTTGAGCTCAGTGAGTCCCGGCGAGACTGAGACGATCCGGTCGAACTCCGGGTAGAGCGCGAAGACCTCTGGCAGCGTGAGCTTCATGCTCTCTCGGCCGTTGACGCGCCGGTGCACCTCGGCGGCCATGTCATTGTGCAGCCAGATCGAGCGCACCGCCGGCGGGGAGTGCAGCAGCAAAGTCGACCAGAACGGGCCATAGCCGCTGAAATCGATGACGGCGTCGAAGCGCACGTCACCGAAACAGCGAGTCCACTCGTCATCCCAGAGTGCAGACTGTGCACGATTGGTGCGATGGATGTCGGCATCCCCCCGTCGCGCGGCGAGCTTGCGCCGCAGATGGGTGAGCTTGCTGCCGTTCATTCCGCCGACACGCATGAACTGGCGCACAGCAGGATTGATGAGTGCCTGATTCGCCAGTTGGGCGGCCCCGCGCGGATAGGCGAACTGCACCGAAACATCGAGCGCGGTGTGATCGATCGAGTTCAGCAGGTTGACCGCCGACGCAGTGATGCCGTTCGGTAGCATCCCACCGATGAAGAGCAGAACCGACGGTCGCGCGTCGGGGGAGCTGGGTCGTACCCGATAGCCGCTTCGCTGCCCGCGAAAGACGACGTCGATGACGCGGCGGGCGCTTGATCCTGTTTCGTGAGCGGCGAGACGATCACGCCAGGTGCTAGCCCGTGCGGTGACGGCGACCGACTCGGGCATATCCAGCGGGGCGAGAATCGCGGCGGTCACCTCGGCAGGAGTCGTGCACACCGCACCCGGCCACTCTTCTGGCTCAAAGTAGAGGCCGCGTGTGCGCGTGTAGTCGTCAAGGTCGGGGGCGAGAAACACGATCGGGCGGCTGAGAGGGAGGTAGTCGATAAAGATCGACGAATAGTCGGTGATCAGCACTGCGCTAAGCCCGAGCACGACATTGCTCGGTATCTCATTCGACACCAGGATGCGCCGCAGCTCGGCATTGTGCGCGGCAAAGCGATGCACAATCTGATGCGTTTTCAGGAGCACAACGTACCGTTCGCCGAGCAGTGACTGCATCTCGCTCACTGCTTCGACGAGCTGAAGAACGTCGTCGTCGGGGGTAGAGAAGGAATCGCCCTTCCACGTCGGGGCGTAGAGCACGATTTCGCGCCCGCCGGTGTCGAGGTCGCCGAGTTCAATGCCACTCGCCGCTAGTTGCTCGCGACCGCGCCTCTGTTGATCCTCGGTCAGAAACTGGCGGTCGATCCGGGGGTAGCCTTCCTCGACGATCAGCCCCCGATAGGCACCGCGCAATCTGTACGCCTTCTCATACATCTGTTCAGCCATGAACGCGTTTGCGGCGAGAAGAAAGTCGGCTGCAACGAAGTTGCGCAGGGTGTTGGCGGCCTCGATGGCGCCGCCTGGCATGTCGTAGCCCATCTGTTTCAAGGGGGTTCCGTGCCAGGTGTTCAGGTAAGTCTGGCCAGGGCGTTTGCTGAACTCGGCAGGGAAAGTCGCATTGTTGATCAGGTATCCACTGGTGGCGAGTGCCCGAAAGTAGGCGGACGAGCGATAGCGCACGAACCGAACCCGGGGGTGTGTAGCGAATTCCGCCGTGATTGCCGGGTGTCGGCGGGGGGAGTCGAGAACCCAAATGTGCAGGAGATCGGCCTGATCCGGCGCGGAGAGCAGCGCGCGGAACAGCGCTTCCGGGTTGCACAGCATTCCGTTGCCCGCGAATGACTCGTAGAGCACGGTGCGGGCCCGCACCGGACGGCGGCGCCAGAACGCGTATTTCTCGGCCGGAACGGCACGGAGCAGTTGGCGAACTCGCCGGCGCAGCTGCTTCAGGATCCGTATCATTCTGACCTCTCTCAGACTCAGTCGCCGTGTGCCGTCGGCTCACAACCCCCGGCCACGCAGCTGGTCACGGTGACCAGGTTTCATGTGCGCGCCAACCTACACCCAGCGCTTTTGGCGAAGCCTGCGGATTTCCTGGTTGGACGCGAGGCTGCCATGGTTTGATGAGCGAATGGATGCCGCATCCACCTCCCGTCGCACGGCGCGCAATCGCCGTCTTGAACTTGTCTATCGGATCGGGCTCGTTCTCAAAGGTGTCGACGGCCTCCTTGAAGTTGTCGCCGGATTGCTGCTCTGGTTCGCGCCCGGGATGCTGCGTTCGCTGCTGGCTCCACTGGAGCAGGTCGACGCCGACGATCGCTCGGTGCGTGTTTTCGTGGCTCACGTTGCCGGACGGTTCGACAGCGATCTGGCTCAGGGGCCGCCGGTCTTTGTCATCTTTTTTCTGCTGTCGCATGGGGTCGTCAAACTTGTGCTCGTTTACTGTCTGCTCAAGGAGTATCGCTGGGTCTACCCGTATGCGTTGGGCGTATTGGGGCTGTTCGCGCTCTATCAGCTCTTCGCACTGGTGCGCTCGCCGAGTGTCGGTCTCGCGCTACTCATGGTGCTTGATCTGTTGATCATCTGGTTGATCTGGCGCGAGTGGGGTGCATTGCGTCGGGCGTCAACCGAGAGGCCGCTAGCTGATACTCCTGAGGCGAGGTGACACGGTCTCGGCGGGGCCGGCGGTCCAGCCTGTCGAGACCGTGTGGCGCGATCTCCATTCCGGTGGTCGGGCTTGTCGAGACCGGGTGGGGCGATCTCCATTCCGGTGGTCGGGCTTGTCGAGACCGGGTGGGCCGATCTCCACACCGATGGTTGTGTCCGAAAGCCGGTCGGCGGGGGTCTCGACGGGTTCGACCACCGAAGGTTCAGCCGGTCAGTTTCGTCGGGTGCTCCGTCGGGTGTTGCGGCGGGAACCGTTCGAGCATCAGCGGGCTCTTGCTCGGCATCGGGATCGGTGTCTGGTCGGCGTCGACCGCCAGGGGTGGGAGGAGCCAGTAGTCGGCGCCGGTGCGGAACACATGCCAGTGGTTGTCGTGCAGCAGCAAGTGGTGGGCTTTGCAGAGCAGGATCCCGTCGGCGATATCGGTGTTGCCGTGGTCGGCTTTCCAATGTTCGATGTGGTGTGCTTCGCACCAGGACGCGGGCCGGTCGCAGCCGGGCCAGCGGCAGCCCCCGTCCCGGGCGGCGAGACCGGTGCGTTGCCGGGCGGTGAAGAGGCGTTGGTCGCGTCCGACGTTGATGCATTGGCCGTCGTCGTCGAACTCGATGCCGGTGTAGCCGGAGCAGAGCAGTCGTTTCACGGTGTCCATCGAGACCGGGTCGGGGTGTCCCTCGATCTGACCGTGCCCGGGCGGGGCCGCGCAGGTCGGGGTCGGCTCAGTCGGTGTCGATTTGGTCGGTAGTGAACCCGCCAGCGACGATCTGGGTGGTGACGAGGGGATCAGCGGTGATCCAGTGAGAGGCACTCCGGTCAGTCCGGCCGGTAGTGATCCGGTCGGTGGTGATCCGGCCAGTGGTTCGGCCGGTGTCGATCCGTTCGCTGGTGATCCAGTGGGTGACGACTCGGCCGTTGACGATTCGGGCTGCGGCAACCCTGGAAGCGTGGCCAGGGCCGTTGATCCGGTCGGTGACGCTCCGGGATGTGAAGACTCGGCCAGCGATGACCCGGTCAATTCGACTCGTGCAGGGCCGGGTGGGGATGTGCCGCTCAGCGGCGACCCGGCCGATGACGGGCTGACCGCGTTGGGAACAGTCGGGTTCGGGATGGTGTGCGCGAGGTCGTGTTCGGTGACGAGGATCCGCACGGTGGGCCGGCGGCCGAAGAACACCGTGTTCGGGTCCGCCTCCGCACCGAGTTGCAAGAGCGCCAGGATCGCATCGGCGGCGATCTGCTCGGTGCTGCGTTCGTCATCGCGCAACGCGTCGGCGCGGGCCTGCGTCGCCGGGTCCACGAACCGGGGGCCGCCGCGCCGCGGCGAGGTCGCCCCATCGACGATCAACTCGACGAGGCGGCCGTCCTCCGGCGGCAGCAGCGCCGACACCCGGTACATCCCGTCGTCCTGACGCCAGATCCGGAAGCTGCGGGCGTCGCGCTGGGTCTTCTCCCGCCGGGCGATGCCGTCCGCGTCGAGCTCGTCGCGCAGCCGGCGGGCCCGGCGGTGCAACTGGTCCGCATTCATCGTGGCGGCCTCTTCGAGCAGGAACTGTGCGGCGGCGGCGAGCTTCTCGGCCGGGACGCCCGGGTCGATGTCACCCAGGCCCTTGCGGATCGCCTCCGCCGCATCGATCGACAGGGTGCCGGCACGGACCGCGCCGGCGACGACGGCGAGCCAGGGCACCGTGGCGAACGGGGAACCCGGGTCGGCTTGCTGTAGTTCTTCGGCAGCCTCGGTGTCGGTCATCAGAGTGCCGACCGCGACGAGTTTCGCCGCCTCCGCCCGGGTGCCCCCGGTCTCCGATTGAATCAACGCTTCCGGGGTGAGGAAGCCGTGGCGTTGGGCAAGACCGGCAAAGCCCAGCTCCCGGGAGGAACGCCGGGCGATCTCCCCGGCCACCCACGCCGCATGGGTGTCGTAGTTGCGTCGGATCCGTGCGATTTGTTTCTGGGAGTCGAGCAAGTCCGGCTCGTTGAGGGCCGCATAGCCGGCCGCGCCGTCACCGATGTCGGCGGACGCGAGGGCGGCCTGCCGGAGCTGATCGGTGAGGGTGTGCATACTTCAAGACTAGAAAACGGGGAAGACGCAAACCCGAGATTGCACGCATCCGTGAGCAACTTCTCGAACGGACGACTGTGGAGGACGGTGCTGGGAACCTGACGGGGTGAACACCGGTGTCGAGATCGGCGCACGAGGTCTCTGTAATGGTCGACCAACGGGATGGACGAGATGGACAGGACTAGAAGACGGCTTGCGAGGTCTCGACACGCTCGATCAACGAACCGGACAAGCCCCGCAGACTCGGTCGCCCGGTCTCGACACGCTCGACCAACGAGGATGAGCCGGCCAGTGCAAGGCAAGGCGCGGCGAGGGTCAGCCGGACGGCAGCACATACAGGGTGATTACGCTGCGATGAGTGCGAAAGTGGTCTGTCGCGGTGAGGCCGAGCGCGGTAAGCGCGCTGACCGCGTAGACGTCGGTGTGGCCAGGGTCGGAGTAGTTGATCAGCCAGACCCGATCCATCCCCTCGAGCCTGCCGAGCCCAATCGCCGTCTCGATCGGATAGGCCCGGTCATACCAGGTGTTGTTGTCGACAGCGGGTATGTCGAGCGCGACATCACGCAATCCAACGAACCCGGCGGGGTAGGCGTGCATAGCCAGTCGAGGGCGCCGGGAAGGACGAACAGTCTCGTCGAAAACCACGGCATCACCGGTCATCGCGTGCGTCTCAACGACGGCACTGACGGCGGCCCAATCGCTGTCGTTCTTCGCATGCGGACCCCGCTGCTCCCAATAGATCGGCACCGCCAGCGCAATAATCAGCAGCGTTCCGACCAGGATGCGCCAGCGCCGGTTGCGCCCGAGCCAGACAAGACCCGAGGCCATCAGCAGGGCGGCGGCCGGCGCGCTGTAGGAGCTGTAACGCCCGGTGAACCCGGCGAAGACCAGGTTCATCAGCACGAGGAATGCAGTCGGAACAAAAAGCCAACTGGCGGCGACGAACTCCAGGCTGGGTAGCTGGGGGTTCTCGAGCGAGTCGGTGCCCTCGTCGGCTTGGCGTCGAGGTGGCCCACCGCCTCCCGTCGGCCGGCTCCGCGTGCTCAGCCGGCTGTGCCTCAGCAGCCAGCCCTGACGCATCCGCACCCCGAGTGCCACCCCGATGAGAAGCCAAGCGACAACGGCAAACCAGGCTTCGCCGAACCAGAGGCCGACGGTGAGGGTGGTGAAGCCGACCTCCGAGTCGGTGCTCAGATAGGAGATCTGCGCTCGCTCAAAGAATGCGAGCACGAAGAGGGGGCCGGCGAGAAGCAACGCGCCGGCGCTCGTCGCCAACCAGGCCCAGACCATCGGGCGCGGGGGATGCGCCCGAGCGAGAATGAGCGCGTGCACAAGCACAAAGAGGGCCAGGTACAGAAAGACGTAGATGCCGAGCACGAGAAGCAGGCCATACGCGATCCAGAGAGCAAGGGGCGGGCGCTGCCGGCGGAGCAACTCAATCAGGATCAGGGTGAGCCACGCGGCGATGGCGGCACTGAACGCGAAGGAACGTGCCTCCTCACCCATGTAGGTCACCCGGGGGAGCACACAGCAGACGACGCCGGCGACGACGGCGACGGTGGGGGTACTCAACCGGTCGGCGATCAGCACCACCGCGCAGACCGTCGCCCCGACAGCAAGAGCGCTCGGAAGCCGAATCGAAAACGGCGACGTTCCGAACATATCGATCCAGACATGCAAGCCGAGGTAGTAGGTGCCGTGCACGGCATCCACGTGTCCAAGCATGGTGAACAGGCTGGGGAGCGGGCGCGTGGACGCCATCAGGCTCGCTGCCTCGTCGCCCCAGAGCGAGGGGATCCAGGACCCGGTCAGCGCGATGAGGGTGGCGGCGAGGCCGAGCGCGAGAGCGAGGAGGCCGATGCGAGGGCGCACGGCGAGTGCGGAGGGCGCCGACCCGACTGCCGGAATTGGCGTGCGGGACTCAGAGCCTGCGTCTGACGCTGGCGAGGTGTCTGGCGCAGATGCGGTGCGGTCGGATGCCATTGTGCCCCGTTTCCGAGGAGGTCGAAACTGACGCGGGAGGTTCAGTACACCGCGTCAACGCCACAATAGGCTGAGAATCCTTACTCCGGCACGCCCGTGCGCGGCGATTGAGTTTGTCGAAATCATGTCGCCCGGTCTCGAGGTCGGCTCACCTGATCGAGGAGGTGTGTGGCCATTTTCGTTGGTCGAGGAGGCCGCCCGCGATCGGGTCGAGACCCGGCGGGCCGATCTTGCGGACTTGGGTTGCGTCTGAAGATTGGCCGCCGGAGGTCTCGAGACGGCCGCGGGCGGCCTGGCCAACGGGATGCGCCCGTGAGCGCCAACCCGAGCGAGCCAGGCCTAAACGTAGCTCGCGCGGATCTCTCCGACCGGATGACCGGCCGCCAGCACATCGAGGTGCAACTCGGCTCGCACCGCGTCGACGGCAGCGGCGTCGAGTGCACCGGCATCCACCAGCAGACTGAGCGCGACGATCGGACCGACCCGCAAGCTGCCGTCAAGTGTCTTGAGCGCGACGGTCGTACCATCGGGGGCCGAGACGACCATGATGCCCTCCGCGCCGAACTTCGCGAACAGGCCGAGGCGTTCGATCAACACGGTGTCCGCCTGGCCGGGGCCAGCGACGACCCAGCCGTTCTCGCGCACTGCCTCGGCAAGAAAGCCGGCCTCGCGGTAGATGGCGAACGGTGAGTTCGACCGGGAGGTGGCGATGCGGGCGATGCCACGGGCCAGACCGGTCAGCGTGAGGGCGTGAACCGGGGCGCCGCATCCGTCGATGCCCGACGTGGCGGGGCGTTCGCCGGTGAAGCGTTCGACCACATCGAGAATGCGCTTCTGCAGCGGATGCGTGGGGGCGAGATAGCCCTCAAGCGGCCAGTCGTTCTGCACGCAGGCCACGAGCATCGCCGCATGCTTGCCGGAGCAGGTCATGTAAACGGGAGCCTTGGTGGCGCCGAGTCGCACGAGAGCGTCGCGCGCCGCCTGGTCTTCCGGCCAGGCGGACGGGCAGCCGAGTGCTGACTCGTCGATGCCGGCCCTGGCAAGCAGCCCCTTCACCAGGTCGACATGCTTGGTGGTTCCGCTGTGGCTGGCGGTGGCGACGGCGGCATCGGTGCCGCGCAATGCGACGCCGCTGGCCATCACAGCCACTGCCTGGAACGGCTTCATGGCCGAACGCGGGAACACCAGCGCCGTGGCATCGCCGAGCGAGCGCAGCACTTCGCCGTCGCCGTTCAAGACGACAGCGGAGCCCGCATGCCGTGATTCAATGAAGCCGTTGCGCTCGACGACGGCGAGTTCGACAGCGTCGGTGACTGAGAAGGTCTGCACCTGGTGTTCCCCCACGCCGCTTAGAGTGCAGCGATGGCGTGGTCGATGACCGTGAGAGCGTCTGCAATCAAGGCATCGGTGACGGCCAGGCTCGGCAGGAATCGCAGAACGTTTCCGTAGGTACCGGCGGTGAGCAGCAGCACGCCGTGCTGTGCGGCGAAGGCGGCGATCGACGAGACGGCTGCGGCGTACGGCAGCTTGGTGGTGTCGCCGGTGCCCGGCTGCACGAGTTCGATGGCGATCATCGCGCCACGGCCACGGATGTCGCCGATGATGTCGTACTTGCTCTTCAACTTCTCGAGACCGGCAAGCAGCGCCTTCTCGATACGGGCGCCCTCGGCCAGCAGGTCGTTGCGCTCGATCGATTCGAAGACGGCAATTGCTGCGGCGCAGGCGACGGGGTTGCCGCCGAAGGTTCCGCCGAGTCCGCCGGGCTGCGAGGCATCCATGATTTCGGCGCGACCGGTGACAGCGGCCAGCGGCAGCCCGCCGGCGATGCCCTTAGCGGTCAGAACGAGGTCGGGAACCCAGCCGAAGTGCTCGCTGGCGTAGTAGGCGCCGGTGCGGGCCATGCCGCTCTGGATTTCATCGGCGATCATCACGACGCCGTTGGCGGTGCACCATTCCTGCAGCAGAGGGAGGTAGCCGTCGGCGGGGACCATGAAGCCGCCCTCGCCCTGGATGGGCTCGACAACGAGGCAGGCCAGGTCGCTGGCGCCGATGACCTTCTCGAGGTAGGTGATGGTGCGTACCGCGGCATCCGCCCCGTTCAAACCATCGTGGTAGGGGTAAGAGCTCGGTGCGTGGTAGACATCGCTGGCGAGTGGGCCGAAGCCTGTCGCGTAGGGCATTGCCTTGTAATTCATGGCCATCGTCAGCACGGTGCGGCCGTGGTAAGCGTGGTCGAGCACTGCGACGGCGCGGCGGCCGGTGTACTTGCGGGCGATCTTGACGCCGTTCTCCACAGCCTCTGCACCCGAGTTGATCAGCACCGACTTCTTCTTGAAATCACCGGGGGTGTGCGCGGCGAGCAGCTCGGCGACGCGGATGTACTCCTCGTAGGGAGTGATGGTGAAGAGGGTGTGGATGAACTCCTGCACCTGGTTCGTGGCTGCCTCGACAACGTTGGCCTCGGTGTGGCCGACGGTGGTCACACCGATGCCGGCGCCCAGGTCGATGAAGTGGTTGTCGTCGAGGTCGACGAGGATCGCGCCGTTGGCCTTCTTGATGTAGACGGGGAGCGTCGACGAGACGCCGGTCGAGACGCTTTCCAGACGGCGCTTGTGCATCTCGACTGACTTCGGGCCGGGGATGGCGGTGACGACCCTTCGTTCCTGCGGCACCGTATACGCGGCGGACGGGCTGGCGGAGGCGGCGGAGGCGAAGGTGTCAGTCATGATGGTCGAGTTTACCAACTTGAACCAGGAAGGCCGGGGTGATCCTGCGACAATTGGCTGCACGATGTGAGCGGGTTGCGCTGAACGTTGCGCTGAGGGTTGGCGCTGTGCGTTGCACTGAGCAAGGAGAGACCATGGCTGGAGTTCTGAATGGAGTGCACAGCTATGCCGTGCAGGTGGTCTGGGAGGGAAACCGCGGAACCGGAACGAGCAGCTACCGCGACTACGGCCGTGAGCACACGGTCTCTGCCGCCGGCAAGCCGGACATCGCGGCATCCGCCGACCGCACCTTTCACGGCAACGCCGACCGGTGGAACCCCGAAGAGTTCTTGCTCACTGCGCTGAGCGAGTGCCACATGCTGTCCTACCTGCATGCGGCCGTGCGGGCCGGCGTGACGGTTGTTGCCTACACGGATGCCGCCACCGGCACCATGGTGCAGACCAGCGACGGCGGAGGACATTTCACCGAGGCCCGGCTGCGGCCGCAGGTCACGGTGGCCGACCCGGCCCAGGTGGAGCTGGCCCAGTCGTTGCATGCCGAGGCTGCTCGGCAGTGCTTCATCGCATCATCCGTCAATTTTCCGGTGCTGCACGAACCACACACCAGTGTCGCGAACACCAGCGCAGTGAACGTCGAATGAGCGGCGTCGTTTCGAACTAGTTGGCCACGGAGCAGGTCTGCTGACTGCCGAGCTGCCCCTTTAAGCCGTTGATGATTTCAGGACCGGGCGTCGGCGCGGTCGTGGCGGCAGCATCCGTCGTGGGGTCTGTCGTTGCTGCATCGGTGGAGCCATCCTCTGGCGCGGTCGGCGTCGTCACCGGAACGGCGGGATCGAGTGTGACAGCGGTGCTCAGCGAATCGACGCTCAGGGTGAATGGCTCGTCAGCGGCAATCTTTGCCATGAGCAGCGCGGAGAGTTCTTCGTCAGGAACCACCTTGTTGTGATTGTCGGGATCTTCGACGACGGGGAACTGAGCGAAAACGAGCTTGTCCAGATCGAGGTCTTTCAGGGTGAGCGCCATGCTGGCCATGGTGTTGAGGTGGGCTAGTGACTCAGAAAGACTCACGTTTTCGGCCGCGGCCGTGGCCAGGTTCAGCAACTTGGGCACGTTGGTGAGAGTCTCGCTACTCTTCATCACCCGCATGAGTGACGACATATAGGCCTGCTGGGACGAGATTCGTGAGAGATCGCTGCCATCGCCGACGTTCTTGCGTGCGCGCAGATAGGAGAGCGCCTGCTGCCCGGACACCACGCTCGTTCCCGCAGGAAGGTCGAGTCCTGATTCCGGATCGGTGATTGCCTCGTCGAGACAAATCGGAACGCCCCCGACCGCGTCACTCATCGCGATAGTTCCGGCAAAAGTGAAGACCGCGGCGTACGGAATCGACAGACCCGTGAGCTCTTCGATGGTGCTCTTGACGCAGCCGAGGCCGCCTCTTCCGTATGCCTCGTTCAGTGGCTGTGCCGACACTGCCCCGAACTCTTCGCCGGTGACCGGATCGACGCAGTCGGGCTGAGGGATGACCAGATCCCGGGGCAGGCTGAGGGCGACTGCGCTCTGATGGTCGGCTGACACATGAAAGAGGATGTTGACGTCGTTGAGGGTGCCGCCGTGACGTTCGTCGGCATCGAACTGCCCCTCCGCATTGTCGGCGCCGACGGCGAGGATGGCGAAGCCGCCCTCGAAGGCACCGAGGGTCGCCGCCGGCGGCACGGGTTCTTCAGTGCCGTTTGAGATGTCGACTGCATTATTCGAGACGGCGGTGCTGAGCTTGGCGAATGCGATCGATGCGACAGAGGCGCCGCTGACGAGCAACACAGCCAGGGTTATCGCCGTCGCCTGAATCAGGGGGCGAACACGTGAGCGCCACACGGAGAGGCGCTTCTGGTGACGGGCAATCGGAACTGCCGTCTTCGAAGCGTCGTCAGTCATTCCCCGAGACTACCGGGCCTCGTGATGCTGCCTGACCCGTTGCTGGCCCTACTTCGGGGGCCCTTCTCGTGCGATGGCGAGGTTCGGGTGGCGATGGGGGAGGTCAGCGCCGTTCGCGCGGAAAGACCTTGTCTGCGATCTTGTGCAGAGTGCCGGCCGGCGGAGATTCGTTGTAGACACCGGCGAGTTCTTGGCCGGACAGCTCGTGGATCGCGGCCATGATCTCGTCGGTGGCGAGGCGCCTTGCCTTGCCGGACTCCGCCGAGCCGTGCGTGCTTACGTCAATCGGAGTGCCGAACTTGACCGTGACTTTGCGAATACGGATGCCCTTGGTTCCGACGGGCTGGATCTCCTGCGTTCCGATCAACCCGACGGGTACGACGACGGCGCCGGTGGTCAAGGCCAGCCAGGCAACGCCCGTGCGACCCTTATAGAGGCGACCGTCGAGTGATCGGGTGCCTTCTGGATAGATCGCGAACGCGCTGTCGGATTCGAGGATGCGACGACCGGCATCCAGAGCGTCTTGGGCGGCCTGGCCGGCACCTCGTTCAACGCCGACAGCGCCGATCGAGGTGAAGAATGTGCGCGAGATCCAGCCCTTCAGGCCAGTGCCGGTGAAGTAGGTGCTCTTGGCGAGAAACTGCACGCGTCGGGGTGCGGTGAGCGGAATGACCAAACTGTCGATGAACGAGAGGTGGTTGCTCGCGAGAATTACGCGTCCGGTTTTCGGAATGTTCTCGCGACCTGTGATCGTCGGGCGAAAGACGAATCGGGCGATCGGAGCCATGATTCCGTAGCCGAGAAAATAGACGAGTCCCGGCCGTTTGGCTTCGCCGGCTTCTTCGGGCGTCTCGGCTGCTTCGGCGTCATTTGTCACGCATCGACACTACCCCGCGTTGTATGCACTCGTTGGCATGAGTCGATCTCGAGGTTGCATCGCGGGATTTCGACAGGCTCAATGAACGGTTCGTCGCCACGGCCTACCATTGTGAAGATGCAGAGAGTAATCATCCTCGGATCGACCGGCTCCATCGGCACCCAAGCCCTCGACGTGATCAAAGCGAATCCGACCCGCTTCGACGTGGTCGGACTCTCGGCGGGGCGCAACCGCGATCTGCTCGATGAGCAGGCAGCAGAGTTTCAGGTTGAGAACACCGCACTCGGCGCCGACGAAGCCGAGCAGCTGGTTCGGGATGTCGACGCCGACGTCGTTCTGAACGGCATCACGGGATCGGTGGGGCTCGGCCCCACTCTCGCTGCGCTCAAGGCCGGGCGCACGCTCGCGTTGGCGAACAAGGAATCCCTCATTGTCGGCGGCGACCTGGTGAAGTCGCTCGCGGCACCCGGACAGATTGTGCCCGTTGACTCCGAGCACTCGGCCATCGCGCAAGCCCTACGCTCCGGAACGCAAGCCGAGGTGCGTCGCCTCGTGCTGACGGCATCCGGTGGCCCCTTTCGCGGGCGGAGTCGCGACCAGCTCACCCAGGTGACGCCGGCCGAGGCGCTCGCGCACCCGACCTGGGCCATGGGCATGGTCGTCACGACGAACTCGGCGACTCTCGTCAACAAGGGACTCGAAGTGATCGAGGCGCACCTGCTGTTCGACGTCGAGTATGACCGGATCGATGTGGTGGTTCACCCGCAGTCGATCGTGCACTCGATGGTTGAGTTCATCGACGGATCGACGATCGCGCAGGCATCGCCGCCCGACATGCGGCTTCCAATCTCGCTCGGTCTCGATTGGCCGCACCGGGTCGGTGCCGTCGGAAAGCCGCTTGACTGGACCACCGCGCAGTCCTGGACGTTCGAGCCGCTCGACGAAGGAGCCTTTCCGGCCGTGCAGCTCGCGAAGCTCGTCGGGCGTGCGGGCGGCACCTACCCTGCGGTGTTCAACGCCGCAAACGAGCAGGCGGTTGCTGCGTTCCATGCCGGCCGGATCGGTTTCTTGGACATCGTCGACACCGTGCAGCGAGTGGTTGAATCTCACGAGCTCGACGGCCAGCTGAGTTTGGAATCGCTCGCTGCGGCGGAGACGTGGGCGCGGGCGGCTGCCGACAGGCTGATTGCGGGCTGAGGCCCGACGGCGCTCCCGCGCTCAGTTCACGCGTTCAGCGCTCAGGCCGAGCTGTTGCGCCGATAGCTTGACGCCGTCGTGAAGAGGGCCTCGTCCCAATCGGTCGCACTCACGCCGAGCTCGCGTTCGGTCTCGGTCGAATCGATGATGTAGGGCACGACAAACTGGTAGCTCGACGCCGAGACTTCTTTCATCATCGGGTTGAGAGCGCCGAGGCTCTTCAACATCCACTGCGGGTAGCCGGAGACCTTGCCCCCTGTTCCGTACTGCACGTTGAGCTGCCGGGCAATCTCGTCACGGTTGTAAGACCCGCTGGGAACATGCCAGATGCGGCCCCAGTCGCCCGCGTAGTCGGCCGCCGCAATCAGGGTCGTTGCGATGTCCGGCAGATAGCTCCAGCTGTGGTTCACCGACGGGATACCGACGATGTGCGCCGTCTTCGAGCGGAGGATCGCGGTGAAGAACGCTTCGCCCAGGTGCGCTGTGCCCCCTGAACCCGGCCCGAAGTAGTCGCTCGCCCGCACCTCGACGGCACGGATGTCGCCGCGCTCGTGGGCGGCACGCACCTTCGCCCAGCCGGCTTGACGAATGAGACCCTTCTTCTCGGTCGTCAGAGGGAGCGAATGCTCGGTCATCGGTGCGGTCGGTGAGCCATAGGGATACAGATTTCCCATGACGACGAGGTTGGCGCCTGAAGCGGATGCCGCGGCGATGGCGGCGTCAAAAATCGGCGGCCAGTCGGTGGCCCAGGTGGTGTACTTCGGGTTGGTGCACAGGAAGATCGTCGACATCCCGGCGGCGGCGTGACTGAACGCATCCGGATCGCTGGCGTCGAGTGCACGCGCCGTCACGCCGGCGGCGGGCGACCCCGAGCGGGTCGCAATCGTCACGGCGTCTCCGCGGGCGGCGAGACGTTCGGCAACCGGGCGGCCGATCAGACCGGCTCCGACAACGAGGTGATGGCTCACGACGGGTCCTCTCCAACATTCAGATAGACGTGCACATGCACGCGCGGGTTCAGCGAGCACTCTAAGTGCAGACGGGTCGTTCACGACAGCCCCGAGGCCGTTATTCGGTCAGTATCCCTGCCAAGGTGGCACAGAGCCAATAACCAGGCGACATGCAGCTTAGGGCCGCTAATCTGAGCCTGTGGATACCGTATTGCTGTTTATCTTGGGCGTTGCCGTCATCGTCGTCGGCTTGGCCGTCTCAATCGGCCTCCACGAAATCGGGCATCTGTTGCCCGCCAAACTCTTCGGGGTCAAGGTCACGCAGTACATGATCGGCTTCGGTCCGACGCTCTGGTCGAAGCGCAAGGGTGAGACCGAGTACGGCATCAAAGCCATTCCGCTCGGCGGATACATCTCAATGATCGGCATGTTCCCACCGAACAAAAACGGGGGAGCCGCGCGCAACGCGACGACCGGCATCTTCAACACGCTCATTCAAGAGGGCGAGCCCAAGAAGAATGCCATCGTGACGATGGTCGACGACGCTCGTCAGGCCAGCGCCGACACAATCGGTGAGGGCGAAGACCACCGCGCGTTCTACCAGCTGCCGGTCTGGAAGCGCATTGTCATCATGTTCGGCGGCCCGTTCATGAACCTGGTGATTGCCGTCGTTCTGTTCGCCGTGCTGTTGATGGGGTTCGGCACCGCTCAGGCCAGCACCACGGTCGGCAGCGTTTCTGCCTGCGTGCTGCCCGCCACGAGCACATCACAGACCTGCGCAGCCGACGCTGAAAAGGCACCGGGAGCCGCCGCCGGACTGAAGCCAGGCGACACACTGATCAGCATCGATGGCACCCCGATCACGAGCTGGAACCAGTCCACCGAGATCATTCGCGACTCTCCAGGCACCCCCCTCGCCGTGGTGGTCGAGCGTGACGGAAAGCAGCGGACGCTGACCATCACCCCCAAACTGACCGAGCGCTACACGCTCGATGAGTCAGGCGCCGCCGTGGTTGGCGCCGACGGAAAGCCCGTGCTGACGGATGTCGGCTTCGTCGGAATCGGCGCCGCGAGCGAACTGGTGCAGCAACCCGCTTCCGCCGTGCTTCCGCAGGTCGGCAGCAACATCGGGGCCGTCGTGCACATGATTGCGAACCTGCCCGACCGCATGGTGCAGGTTGCCACTGCGGCATTCGGGCCAGGCGAGCGCGACCCGAACGGCCCGATCAGCGTGGTCGGCGTTGGCCGGGTCGCCGGTGAGATCGCCAGCATCGACACCATTCCGGTGGCCAGCAAAATCGCGAGCATGCTCGGCTTGCTCGCTTCGCTGAACATCGCGCTGTTCGTGTTCAACCTGATTCCGCTGATGCCCCTCGACGGCGGTCACATCGCCGGAGCACTCTGGGATGGGATCCGCCGCACCTTCGCGAAGCTCTTCGGCCGTGCGAAGCCCGCCCCCGTCGACATGGCCAAGCTGATGCCGCTCACCTTCGCTGTCGTGATCGTGCTCGGCGGTATGAGCCTGCTGCTCATCTACGCGGACATCGTCAAACCGATCAACCTGTTCGGCTAGCGCCTCCCTCGCAACCCGCTTCCCTCACTACCCGCTTCCCTCACTATCCGGGCATACCTCCCCTGGAGTAGTCGGGCGACGCCCAGGGGTGGATGTCGAACCCGGCCCCGAGACGTACCATCGGTACATGCCACCGCCCTGGGCTCCCGACGCTGCCTGGCAGCAGCGCGCCCCCGGAGGGCGCGACGGCGCCGGTGGACCGGGCAACTGGCCCGGCGGCGGGATGCCGGCTGCGGTGCGCCTCTGGCTCCCCGTCGTCGTCTCGTTTCTGATCCAAGTTCCGGCCGTCATCTTCTTGACTGTGAATTTCTCCGGCCCAGGCAACGTCATTGCGGCCATCGCCTGCGCTCTGCTCGGACCCCTCGCCCTGATCGGTGCGCGTCGCTTTCCCGGCCCGGTGGCCCTGGTCGCCGCGCTCGCTGCCGCCGGGCTGGTGCTTCTGCGCCCCGACATCGGCACCCCGAACATCGCGCTCGCGTTTGCGATCGTGCTCGGCATCGTGAGGGGCGCCCGCATCTGGGTGTACACATCCGTCGCCCTCGTCTGGGTATCGACCATCGCTGTGGCCACCCTGATCGGGTCGAACCTGCATCCTTTGCGGATCGCCTTCACGACGCTCGCGCTCGCCCTCGCGATGGGAATCGGCGAAATCATCAGGATGCGGCGTGAACATTTTCAGTCGATGCGCCGCTCGGCGCAGAACCGACGCATCGACGCCGAACAGCGTGAACGAGTGAGGATCGCCCGTGAACTTCACGATGTGCTCGGCCACTCGCTCTCTCAGATCAACGTGCAGGCCAGCGTCGGCTTGCACCTGATCGACTCGCAGCCGGAGAAAGCGGCCGAGGCGCTGGCCAGCATTAAGGCGACGAGCAAGAACGCTCTCGACGAGGTGCGCATGGTGCTCGGAATCCTGCGCTCCGACGCCGCGGGCGAGAGCGCCGCGCCGCTGTCGCCCGAGCCGGACCTCGCCGGACTTCCTGCCCTGTTCGACACGTTCCGCGATCAAGGGATGGACGTGACCTATGTGAACGCCCTCGATGCGGAGTCGGCCGCGCCTGCTGCCACGCAGCTGGCGCTCTACCGGATCTGCCAGGAGGCTCTCACCAACGTGTTGCGTCACGCCGAGTCGAGCGCGGCATCCGTGTTCATCGGCGTTGATCAGAGCGGATACCTCGTCAGTGTCACCGACGACGGGCCAGCTTTGCACGGTGCGATCATTCCGGGCGGCGGGCTGCTGGGCATGCGTGAGCGGGCCGAGCTGCTCGGCGGCAGCCTGCGCTACGGAGCAGGGTCCAACGGCGGATTTCAGATCGAGGCGCGCATCCCGCTGCGAGGCAGCCGGTGAGCGCGGACAGCAGAGACGTGCCTCAGACGGAGTCCGGTTCAAGCGGCGGAGCGCCAGTCGGCGCCGGATCCGACGGCTCCGACGGCATGAAAAACGCGCAGATCCGTGTCGTGATCGCCGACGACCAGCAGCTGATCAGGGCAGGGTTTCGGGCACTTCTGGAATCCGTTGCGGACATCGAGGTCGTCGCCGAGGCCGCGACCGGAAGGCAGGCCGTGGCGCAGGTCAGCCAGCATCGTCCCGACGTCGTGCTCATGGACATCCGGATGCCAGACGGCGACGGTCTCTGGGCCACCGAGCAGATCGTGAAGGATGCCGCGCTGTCGGCCACGCACATCGTTATCGTGACGACGTTTGAGCTCGACGAGTACGTCGCTCACGCGATCCGGGCCGGGGCCAGCGGTTTTCTGGTCAAAGACACCGAGCCGACCGAGCTGATCCGGGCGGTGCACGTGGTGGCCGCCGGCGACGGGCTGCTCTCGCCGGGCGTCACGCGGCGTCTGCTGGAGCGGATGGCGGCGAACCTGGTCGACAGCCGTGACGCCGCGTCGCTCGAGGTGCTCACTGAACGGGAGCGCGAGGTGCTCGGCCTCGTCGGTCGCGGGCTGACCAATGCGGAAATCGGAGTGCGACTCGTTCTCAGTCCGTTGACTGCGAAGACGCATGTGTCGCGGATCATGACGAAGCTCGGTGCACGCGACAGGGTGCAGCTGGTCATCATCGCATTCGAAGCCGGACTGGTCAGCCCGGGGCTCTGACTCGCGCGCTGCATTCTGGGCGGCCGTGTTCCGGTGCGCGCTGCATCCTGAGCGATCGTGTCCGGTTTCGGCTGCTCCCGGAGGAGTAGTCGAAGTGACGCCGAGCGGCAGATTCGCGCCGGTCGTCGAGCGACGATTCTGAAGGTATCGGCTCGACGAGGCCGCTCCCACGATTGGACACATCATGTCGACCGCACTTCTGACAACAGTTCCCGCGTTGCTCGCCCATCCGGGCTTCGGTTGCGGCTGGGGATGGGGACCCGGCTGGTTCTTTCTGCTCTTTCCCCTATTCTGGATCATCGTTCTCATCGTCATCTTCTCGGTTTTCGGGCGTCGCTGGCGTCGCGGTATGCGGCAAATGGGGCCGGGCGCCGGTTACGACGGTGGCTATGGGCATCCGTACTGGGGCCAGGCATCTGACTCCTCAAGCGCAGAGAAGACCCTCGCTGAGCGGTTCGCGCAGGGGGACATCGACGAGGTGGAGTATCGGGCCCGACTCGAGGTGCTGCGCGCCAACCGGCCCGCTGGCCCCGGCCCGGTGCCGCCGCAGCAGTAAGACCTTCTCGCTCGCCCGCCCGCCCGCCCGCGTTCGCGTCGAGCGCCGAGTTTGACACTTGCGGTCGAGTTTCCCCGGCACACCAGGGAAACTCGACCGCAACGGTCAAAGTCGGTGTGGAGGGCGAGAGAGCAGTAGCTACCGCGAGAGCAACAACGCCTCACCCTGACCGCCGCCGCCGCAGAGCGAGACCGCGGCCTTGCCCGATCCGCGCCGTGCGAGTTCGAGGGCGGCGTGCAACGCGAGGCGGGCACCGGATGCCCCGATCGGGTGGCCGATCGCAATCGCACCACCGTGGATGTTCACCCGGTCGCTCGAGAGCCCCAGATCCTTCGTCGACTGCACCGACACGGCGGCGAAGGCCTCATTGATCTCAACTAGATCCAGCTCGCCGGCGACCCAGCCGGCCTTGCCGAGTGCCTGGGCGATCGCGTTCGAGGGCTGCGAGTGCAGCGAGTTGTCTGGCCCGGCCACCTGACCTGATGCGCCGACGACAGCCAGCCAGGTCAGGCCGTGTTCTTCGGCCCAGGCTCGGCTCGTGAGCACCACTGCTGACGCGCCATCCGAGAGCGGAGACGAGTTGCCGGCGGTGATGGTGCCGTCTGGGGAGAACGCCGGGCGCAATCCGCCGAGCGTCAGGGCGGTGCTGTCGCCGCGCACTCCTTCATCTGCGGTGAGCAGCAGTGGCTCCCCGCGACGTTGAGGCACGCTGATCGGCGTGATCTCGTCGGCGAAGAGACCCGCAGCAGCCGCGGCTGCCGCACGCTGATGGGAGGCCGCGGCGACGGCATCCTGTTCGGGCCGCTGGATGCCCAGTGACCCGTTGATCTGCTCGGTCGACAGCCCCATCGACAACCCGTCGAAGGCATCCGTCAAACCGTCGTGCGCGGCGTGATCGAGCGCAGCGACGGTGCCGTACGCCCAACCCTGGCGGGATCCGGGGAGCAGGTGCGGAGCACGCGTCATCGACTCCTGGCCACCGGCGACGACGACATTTGCCTCGCCCAAACGGATGAGCCTGGCCGCGTCGATGATCGCCGCGAGCCCCGAGAGGCACACCTTGTTCAGCGTCATCGACGGAACGCTCCAGGGGATGCCGGCCGCGATCGCGCTCTGCCTGGCCGGGTTCTGGCCACATCCCGCCTGCAACACCTGCCCCATCAGTACCGCGTCGACCTGCTCCGGCGCGACGCCGGTGCGCGCAAGGGCTCCGGTGATCGCCGCGGCACCGAGCTGCACGGCGGTGAACGAGGCGAGCTGGCCGTTGATGCGCCCCTGCGGGGTGCGTGAACCGCCGAGGATGACGACGTCGGTGGCGTTCATGATGACTCCTTTGTCGGTGACCGCCCTTGACGGCCCGGTTTCTTCCATCATAGGTTTCACGCAGCACACAATGAGGGGCGGGCGGATGACTGATCTGCGCGGGCGACATGCCGTCGTCACCGGGGGAGCGAACGGGATCGGAGAAGCCTGTGCTCGGGCGTTCGCCGCCGCGGGCGCCGAGGTGACGATCGCCGATCTGAACGCCGACGCCGCTGCCCGGCTCGCCGCCGAGCTCGGCGGAACCGCCTGGCCCGTCGACCTGGCCGACACGAAAGCACTCGCCGGGGTGACACTCGACTGCGACATCCTGGTCAACAACGCCGGCATTCAACACGTCAGCCCGATCGAGACCTTCGATCCAGACAGATTCGCGTTGATGCTTCGCCTCATGCTCGAAGCGCCGTTCCTGCTCATTCGGGCGGCACTGCCCGCAATGTACGAGCGCGAGTTCGGGCGCATCATCAACATTTCAAGCGTTCATGGTCTGCGCGCCTCGCCATTCAAATCGGCCTACGTCGCAGCGAAGCACGGGCTCGAGGGGCTCTCCAAAGTCACCGCTCTCGAAGGCGGCGAACACGGGGTGACCAGCAATTGCATCAACCCCACCTATGTGCGCACCGCCCTGGTCGAGGCCCAACTGCCCGACCAGGCGCGGCTTCACGGCATCAGCGAAACGGATGTTGTGCGTGACGTCATGCTGGCAGAGAGTGTGATCAAACGGCTGGTTGAACCCGAAGAAGTTGCGGCGATGGCGCTGTGGCTGGCTGGCCCCAGCGCAGGAATGATCACCGGCGCCAGCCATGTGATCGACGGAGGATGGACAGCGAGATGAGCAACCAGGCTTTTTCGGTTCCGGTGGTCGGCGGGATGCTCAGCGGAGGCAGCTGGGACCGCGCCGGCACCCCGACACTCGTCGCCATCCACGGCATAACCGCATCGCATCGGAGCTGGCCCGTCGTCGCCCGCCAACTCGACGGCATCCGTGTCGTAGCCCCCGACCTGCGTGGCCGCGGTCGCAGCAACTCGCTCCCCGGCCCCTGGGGGCTCCGCCGTCTCGCCGACGATGTGGCGGCGATGATGGATGCCCTCGAAATCGAACGGGCGCCGCTTCTCGGCCATTCGATGGGAGCCTTTGTCGCCGTCTGCCTGGCCCACCAGCATCCCGACCGGGTCGAATCTGTGGTGATGGTCGACGGCGGCCTGCCGATCGAGCGGCCCGCCGGCGTGGAACCGGAGGCGATGCTCGGCCCGGCCGCCGAACGGCTCTCTCGCACCTTTGCCTCACGCGCCGGGTATCAGGAATTCTGGCGGGCGCATCCGGCATTCACCGACGCCTGGACGATCGATGTGGCCGAGTATGTCGACTACGACCTCGAGGGAGAGGAACCGCTCCTGCGCGCATCGACCCGGTTCGAGGCGATGGCTGAAAACGTGAGGGAGCTCGACGGGTCAGGCGGTTATGCGGAGGCGTTGACCGGCTTGACGCTCCCGATCGACTTCGTGCGGGCGCCGCGCGGTCTGCTGAACGAGCCGATCGCGCTCTACGGACAGGCCGTGGTCTCGGAGTACGCCTCGCGCATGCCGAATCTCACCGTGCATCAGGTCGACAACGTCAACCACTACACCATCATCATGTCTGAGCGCGGAGCGGCCGAGGTCGCCGCCATCGTGCGCCACCGCCTGAGAGAGGACCACGCATGACCCAGCTCATTCTGGACGGCATCGTTGCCGGCACCATCGACAGTCACCGCCTGCGCACCGGGGTGCTTGAACGCCCGAGCACCGGACACGGTCACCGCAGCGGCGACGATGACGGTGCCGGGCCGACAGCGGTTTTCGTGCACGGCAACGTGTCGTCGGCACTTTTCTGGCAGCCGACGATGCGCAGCCTTCCCGACAGCGTGCGGGCGCTCGCCCTCGACCTGCGCGGCTTCGGCAACTCCGACACGCTGCCCGTGGATGCCACCAGAGGCCTCCGCGACTATTCAGACGATGTGGCGGCAGCACTCGAGCAACTCGGAGTGACCCGCGCTCACCTCGTCGGCTGGAGCATGGGCGCCGGAGTCGTTCTGCAGTTGCTGCTCGATCACCCGGATCTCGTCGCGAGCGTCACACTCGTGTCGCCGGTTTCGCCCTATGGCTTCGGCGGCACGGCGGGTGCCGAAGGCCGCCGCCTCACCCACGACGATGCCGGTACGGGGGCGGGCGGCGCGAACCCCGACTTCGTGGCGCGCTTGGCCGACGGCGATGAGACTGCCGATGAGCAAACCTCGCCGCGCAGCGTCTATCAGACCGCCTATGTGAAGCCGCCGTTCTCCTCCGACCTTGACGATGTCTGGGTGGCGTCGATGCTCACCACCGCGACAGGCGACGGAAACTATCCGGGTACGGCGCTGGCATCCGACAACTGGCCGGGATTCGCCCCGGGGGAGCTCGGCGTGCTGAACACCATGGCGCCACGCTACTTCAACGTCAGTGGAATCGTCGATCTCGACACCAAGCCACCGATCCTCTGGGTGCACGGTGCCGATGACGCGATCGTGTCAGACACCTCGTTCTTCGATATCAACTTTCTCGGCCAGCTCGGCGTGATTCCCGGCTGGCCCGGTGCCGAGGTGGCGCCGCCACAGCCGATGATCGCCCAGACCCGTGCCGTCCTGGACGCCTATCGGCAGGCGGGGGGAGTCGCGACGGAGGTCACGTTTGAGGAGTGCGGGCACTCGCCGCACCTCGAACACCCGACGCAGTTCGCGGCGGCGCTCGCCGGTCATCTGCGCAGTGCCTCCTGAATCGGCTCGTCCTCCGGGCTCCTGAACAGGGGGCTTCCTGAATCGGGGCGGGTGCGGCACCGGCGTTCAGGATGCGCCGACCGCACACGCGTAAGCTGTGTTTGTGGCTGCAATCAACTTGGGGATGCCTAAAGTACCTGAGGTACTCGCTCCCAGACGTAAGACTCGTCAGATCAAAGTCGGCAAGGTACTCGTCGGCGGTGGCGCTCAAATCAGCGTGCAATCGATGACGACGACTCCAACACCGAACATCAACGCGACTCTGCAGCAGATCGCAGAGCTCACGGCATCCGGATGCGACATCGTGCGCGTCGCCGTGCCGAGCCGCGACGATGCCGAGGCGCTACCGATCATCGCCAAGAAGAGTCAGATCCCGGTGATCGCCGACATTCACTTCCAGCCGAACTACGTCTACGCGGCCATCGACGCCGGCTGCGCCGCTGTGCGCGTCAATCCCGGCAACATCCGCAAGTTCGACGATCAGGTCGCCAAGATTGCTGCCGCTGCGAAGGCTGCAGACGTGTCGATCCGCATCGGTGTCAACGCCGGATCGCTCGAGCCGAGCATCCTGCAGAAGTACGGCAAAGCCACCGCAGAGGCTCTCGTCGAGAGCGCGGTCTGGGAGGCGAGCCTGTTCGAGGAGCACGACTTTCACGACTTCAAGATTTCGGTCAAGCACAACGACCCCATCGTCATGGTCAAGGCCTACCGGCTTCTCGCCGAACGCGGCGACTGGCCGCTGCACCTCGGTGTGACCGAGGCCGGCCCGTCGTTCCAGGGCACGATCAAGAGCGCCACGGCGTTCGGCATTCTGCTCTCTGAGGGCATCGGCGACACCATCCGCGTCTCGTTGTCGGCCCCGCCGGTCGAGGAGATCAAGGTCGGCCTGCAGATCCTGCAGTCGCTGAACCTGCGTGAGCGCAAGCTCGAAATCGTCTCTTGCCCGAGCTGTGGGCGGGCCCAGGTGGATGTTTACAAGCTCGCCAACGACGTCACCGACGGCCTCGAGGGCATGAGTGTTCCGCTGCGCGTTGCCGTGATGGGTTGCGTGGTGAACGGCCCGGGTGAGGCCCGCGAGGCAGACCTGGGCGTGGCATCCGGCAACGGCAAGGGGCAGATCTTCGTCAAGGGCGAGGTCATCAAGACGGTTCCTGAATCGGAAATCGTGGCGACCTTGATCGAAGAAGCAAACCGTTTGGCTGCCGAAATGCCGGCCAGCGACACGAGCGTGGGGTCACCGGTCGTGACGGTCGGCGCGAAGTAGTCCGCCTTCCGGCTGCGCCTTCCGGTCCGTCGAGACCCCGCCTGTTCCGATAACGATCGAGTAACGACTCCCACCAAGTCTGACTTGTCAGGGCACCCTCCTCAGTGACGGGCGCCCCAACCGGGGTGTCGTATGAGACGAGGCCCCCACCAGGGGCTGATCGGAGCACATCGTGCGAGGTAGAAGAACCCTGCTCACCGGACTGGTTGTCGCGGCCATCCTTGTGCCGGCAACGACGGCGTTGGCCGTCGATGCGGTCGACACCACGAAGATTCGCAAAGCGGTAAGCGTCAACGGCATCCTGCAACACGAACGGGCGCTGCAACGCATCGCAAACGCCAATGGGGGCACACGGGCGTCCGGTACTCCAGGGTTCGCCGCCTCCGCGGCGTACGTCAAGAAGGAACTGTCTAAGGCCGGCTACAAGGTCACCGAGCAGACTTTCGAGTTCCCGTTCTACCAAGAGGTCACTCCCGCCACGGTGAGCCAGCTGTCGCCGACGCCGACGAGCTACGAAACCTCAACGCTGCAATACTCCGGAAGCGGTGACGTGATCGGCGATCTCGTGCCCACAACCAACGTCGTGATTCCCGCAACAGAAACACCCAGCTCGGCGTCAGGATGTCTGGTCACCGACTATGCGCCCGCATCGACAACCTCTCCGCAAGTGGCGCTCATCCAGCGCGGAACGTGCACGTTTGCAGAAAAGATCGCCGCAGCGACTGAGGCCGGATACGACGCCGCTCTGGTCTTCAACGAAGGAAACCCGGGCCGGACTGAGCTCCTCACCGGGGTGACGCTCGGAGCACCGGTTGCCATCCCGGTCGCCGGACTCAGCTATGCGGATGGCGTCGCCCTCTACGACGCCACACAGGCGGGGCCGGTCAGCGTCGAAGTCACCGCGGAGGTCATCGCGGAAACACGTACCACGACCAACATCCTGGCCGACTCCCCGAAGGGCAACCGCGACAAGGTCGTCGTCGTCGGTGCCCACCTGGATTCGGTTCTCGAGGGCCCGGGAATCAACGACAACGGCAGCGGCACCAGCGTGATCTTGGAAACCGCCATCCAACAGTCAAAACTGAAGATCAAGCCGCAGCAGCAGGTGCGGTACGCCTTCTGGGGAGCTGAGGAATCGGGTCTGCTCGGCTCAACGCACTACGTGGAA
This sequence comes from Glaciibacter kafniensis, assembly GCF_039538945.1. Taxonomy (NCBI): domain Bacteria; kingdom Bacillati; phylum Actinomycetota; class Actinomycetes; order Micrococcales; family Microbacteriaceae; genus Glaciibacter; species Glaciibacter kafniensis. The sequence continues at coordinate 222,402 of NZ_BAABCN010000017.1, forward strand.
AGCCTGAGCGATGACGGATTGGCTGCCATCTATGCGAACCTGAATTTCGACATGCTGGGATCGCCCAATTATGTGCGCTTCGTCTACGACGGCGATGGTTCAGCGGATCCCGACGGACTCTCCGGTCCTCCCGGATCGGCGCAGATCGAATCGATCTTCACTGACTACTTCGCCGCAGCCGGACTCGCGACAGCCCCGACCGCGTTCGATGGCCGTTCCGACTACGGGCCGTTCATCGCTGCCGGTATTCCGGCAGGTGGACTCTTCAGCGGAGCAGAAGAACTCAAGACGGCCGAGGAAGCAGCAGTGTACGGCGGAACCGCCGACGCACCGTATGACGCGTGCTATCACCAGGCCTGCGACAGCATGAACAACCTGAGCACCGCGGCGTTGAACGAGCTCGGCGATGCGGCGGCTCATGCCGTGATGACGCTGGCGCTCACCCGGACAGGATTCTTCGAAGACGGCAGCCGGATGGCTCCGACTCCGCAGATTTCGGTTGACGACCTGAACTACTGGGGGAGCAACCTGGTTCGCTGAGTGAACACGGGTCAGGTCGGTTCACCAGTGGTCGGCCTGACCCGTATTGCTTGTCCCCATTAGTAGTGCTTGTCCCCATTCGACGGAGATTTCGCCCGAGAACCTCGAGATCGGCCTGAAATCGGGCAGATCCGCGAAAATCTCCGTCGAATGGGTTGCGTGACGAATCAGATCTCCTGAAAACTCGCCCACCGGACGCACCGCTGACCCGGGGCTAAAGTAGAACCCGTGCCTACACGCCTGTCTAACTATTTCCTCCGTACTCTTCGAGAAGACCCCTCCGACGCCGAGGTGACCAGCCACCGCCTGCTCGTGCGCGCCGGCTACATCCGTCGCCAGGCCCCTGGCATCTTCGCCTGGCTGCCGCTCGGCCTGCGCGTGAAGGGCAAGATCGAAGCGATCGTGCGCGAGGAGATGGCGAACGCCGGCGCTCACGAAGTGCACTTCCCTGCACTGCTGCCGCGTGAACCTTACGAGGTCACCGGTCGCTGGGACGAGTACGGCGACGGGCTGTTCCGTCTGCAGGACCGCAAGGGTTCCGACCTGCTGCTCGCTCCGACGCACGAAGAAGTCTTCACCTTGCTGGTGAAGGACCTCTACAACAGCTACAAGGACCTTCCCCTGTCGATCTACCAGATCCAGGACAAGTACCGCGACGAGGCGCGTCCCCGTGCCGGCCTGCTGCGCGGCCGCGAGTTCACGATGAAAGACGCGTACTCGTTCGACTACACCGATGCCGGTCTCGACGTCAGCTACCAGGCGCAGCGCGACGCGTACGAGCGCATCTTCACCCGTCTCGGCCTCGAATACGTGATCGTGAAGGCGGATGCCGGTGCGATGGGCGGCTCGAAGAGCGAAGAATTCCTGCACCCGACTCCGGTCGGCGAAGACACATTCGTGCGTTCGGCCGGTGGCTATACGGCCAACGTCGAGGCGTTCACCACTGTTGTTCCGCCGTCGCGCAGCTGGGAGAAGCTGACTCCGGCCGAGGTGCTCGACACCCCGGACACCCCCACCATCGACGCGCTCGTCGAACGTGCCAACAGCGCCCACCCGCGCCCGGACGGTCGCGCATGGACCGCAGCCGACACCCTGAAGAACGTCGTGCTCGCCCTGACGCAGCCCGATGGCACCCGTGAGCTCGTTGTCGTCGGCATCCCCGGCGACCGTGAAGTCGACCTCAAGCGCGTCGAGGTTGCCTTCGCTCCAGCCGAGGTCGAGCCCGCCAACGAGGCTGACTTCGCCAAGAACCCGGGCCTGGTCAAGGGCTACATCGGCCCGTGGACTGCAGAAGGCGCCGTGCTGGGCGAGAAGTCGACCACCGGCATCCGTTTTCTCGTTGACCCGCGCGTGGTCGACGGCACCGGTTGGATCACCGGCGCCAATGTGCACGGCAAGCACGTCTTCGGCCTCGTTGCCGGGCGTGACTTTCAGGCGGATGGCACTGTTGAAGCCGCCGAGGTGCGTGCCGGTGACCCTGCTCCCGACGGCTCAGGTCCGGTCGAGTTGGCCCGCGGCATGGAGATCGGTCACGTCTTCCAGCTCGGACGCAAGTATGCAGAAGCGCTCGGCCTCAAGGTGCTCGACGAAAACGGCAAGCTCGTCACCGTCACGATGGGCTCCTACGGCATCGGCGTGACCCGCATCCTCGCGATCATCGCCGAGCTGAATAACGACGCGAAGGGCCTGATCTGGCCCGAGTCGGTGTCACCGTTCGATGTGCAGGTCATCGCGACCGGCCGTGACGAGATCGTCTTCGAGACCTCGGAAACCGTCGTCGCAGCAATCGAGGCCACCGGCCGCGACGTGCTCTACGACGACCGTCGCAAGGTCTCGCCTGGTGTGAAATTCGGCGACGCCGAGCTCATCGGCATCCCGAACCTGGTGATCGTCGGACGCGGTGCTGCAGACGGCATCGTCGAGTTCTGGGACCGCAAGACGGGCGAGCGCGAGCAGGTCGCCATCGCCGACGTCGCGGCGCGTCTCGGCTAGCGTCAGGCCCCACCGCACCACCGAAACCGCAGTGGTTGTCGTTCTTCGAGAGAGGGGCGACAACGACTGCGGTTTTTGCGTTCCATCACAGAATTCGATCTCCGCGGCGCTGCGCGGTATCCAGGATCTCCTGGGTAAGCCGCATGCCATCCGGTTCGTTCTCGGTGGCTAGAGCCGCACGAGCCTGGCGCGCAGGATGAAGAAGACGCCGTATGCGACCAGGCCGGCGCCGATGACGGTGAGAGTCACGTCTCCGTATGGCAGTTCCATCAGGCCTTTGAGTGCGCCATCCATGCCACTCAAGCGATCCCGATCGACGGTGAACGGCGCGAAGACGAAGACCAGACCAACGAGGCAGAGCGCGAGGCCCTTGGTCGTATAGCCGAGAATACCGAGCACGATGGTCGCGACTCCTCCGGCGCCGTTCGGCACTCGAATCGCCGAGCTGAATCGTGCGGTGAGCCCGCTGAACGCGAACGAGATGCCGACAGCGAGCACAACGAGACCGACAATGACGATGATGATTCCGCCACCGGGAAGCTCGAGCAATCGCACGGTCGCTCGTCTGGTGATTTCGGCGGTACTCGTCGATGATCCTCGCGCGAACGTGAAGGCCGTCGCGGCAATGACCACATAGCCGACGCCCTTTCCAAGCTCGACGACGCGAAAAGACCACCGGCGGAGGGGCGCGGGATTGTTGGCCAGCAGAGCGGTGATAATTTGCCAGCCGCAGAGTGCCAGCATGCCGATCAGCACAATCCAGAGCAGTACGGTGCCCCCGGGAATGGCCGAAATCTGATGGAGCGCCCCCGACTGATCGGCCTCTCCGCTGCTCGTGCCCGTCGCAATGCCGAGCGCGATTGCACCGATCATGATGTGCAGGATGCCGATGGCCGCGATGCCAGACCGCGTCAGGATTCTCATGGGCCGTCGTTGTTCGACCCGACGGGCAGCGGCCTTCGTTGCCGCTTTGGCCGATCCACGCCCCGATTTCACTTGCCAAGGCTATCCCGGCCGAGCGGTGGTTCTGTGCCGTAGCAACGTTCGGACGAGCCTGGCACCCGAGTGAGCGCATCCGTCGACAATCTCAGCGCATCGCTCGACGGACTCAATCATCGAGCGGGACCGAAATGAGGACCGGAGGTGTGTCGCTGCGGCTGAGCTCAGACTGCTCCGTGGTCGAACCTCGGCCGACACACCTCCACTCCTCGTTTCGGTACCCCGCCGGAGCCGGATTGTGACGTGCGTTCAAGGATCGGCCGACGGGGGCTCGACAGGCTGGACCAACGGTGCGGCCCCAGAGGGCGGTCAGTCCGACTGAGCCTCAGACGGCTCCTTCTTCGGACGACCCCGCGGGTTCGGCGGGCTGAGGTTGGCGGGCGCACGGCCCGCCTTCACGACCGCCTGCCGCAAGATCATTTCGATCTGCGCGTTGACGCTGTGGAGGTCGTCGGCTGCCCATCGGGCCAGCGCGTCGTGGAGTGCCGGGTCGATGCGTAGCAGTACTTGCTTACGCTCGCGGGTCACGAGTACAAGGTGCCGGTGTTCACGATGGGGGAGGCCGGCTGGTCGCTGCAGAGCACGACCATGAGATTGCTCACCATCGCGGCCTTTCGTTCGTCGTCGAGTTCGACGATGTTTCCCTCGCTCAGCTTGGTGAGTGCCAGTTCGACCATGCCGACGGCGCCCTCCACGATGCGGGTGCGCGCAGCAACGACGGCGTTCGCCTGCTGCCGGCGCAGCATCGCCTGGGCGACTTCGGCAGCGTACGCGAGGTGGCTGATGCGCACCTCGACGATCTCGACGCCGGCGAGGGAGATCCGCTCTGCGACCTCATGGGCAAGTTCATTGGCGACCTGGTCAGTCGAACCGCGGAGCGAGGTGCCGCCGCTTTCTGACCCGTCGTACGGGTGCGTGGTCGCGGTGTGTCGCAGGGCGGACTCGGCCTGCACCGAAACGAAGTCAACGTAGTTGTCGACGGCGTAGGTGGCTTTCGACGTGTCGGCCACCTGCCAGACCACGATCGCCGCGATCTCGACGGGGCTGCCGTCGGCATCGTTGACCTTGAGACGATTCGTCTCGAAGTTGCGCACCCGAACGCTGACACTGTGGCGGGTTGAGAACGGCATCACCAGCGACATCCCTGGCCGGCGCACGGTTCCGACGTAGCGCCCGAAGAACTGAACAACCTTGGTCTGCCCCGGTTGCACAATGACCAGAGACGACAGCAGCACCACGAACACCGCGATGAAAACGAGCCCCAACACCACGAGGAGGGGTATCGCAGAGCCGACAACGATGATTCCGATCCCGAGAGCGAGTGCGACGACAGCGGTGAGTAGGCCGAGTCCGCCTGGCATCGACGCAGCGGTCCGTTCCTCGATCTCCACTCGAACTCCGTCGTGGCCGACAGGGACTGCTTCGACCGTGGGGGTGTTGCTCTGAATGCTCATCGTGCTCCGCTCATCGTCAAGTAAAGTGATATCACTTTATTGGTTCGGGATGATCTGACGCAACACGCCGCCGGGGTGATGTCGCAGGGCGGCGAACGTGTGACGAGAGCCCGCAGAGTCAGGTACCGTTAGAGGTGAGCCCGCTGCGCAGTTTCGCGGCGGCACAATTTGAATAGAGGAGGCCGGCCATGGATATCGACCTCAGTCTGCTGCGTCAGCTGGAGCGCGAGAAAGAGATTCCCTTCGAGGAACTCGTGCACATTATTGAACAAGCCATTATGACTGCCTACCTCAAGCACATCCACCCGGATGAGCACACGAAGCAGGCGGCAGAAGAAGAGTCCGGAGCGCGCGTCGTACTCGACCGCAAGACCGGCCATGTGGACATTTTCGTGCCAGAGCACGATGAAGAAGGAAACGTCATCGGCGAGGCCGTCGACAACCCGAGCGACTTCGGGCGGATCGCTGCATTCGCGGCCAAGCAGGTCATCAACCAGCGTCTGCGCGACCTGGCCGATGACGCTGTGCTCGGCGAGTTCAAGGGTCGCGAAGGCGACATCATCGCCGGCGTCATCCAGCAGGGCCCGAACCCGCGGATGATTCACGTCGACCTCGGCACCATTGAGGCCATCCTTCCCCCCGAAGAGCAGGTTCCCGGCGAGAGCTACGAGCATGGCAAGCGCATCCGCGTTTTCGTGACCAGCGTCGCCAAGGGCATGAAGGGTCCGCAGATCACGGTCTCGCGCACCCACCCGTCGCTCGTGCGCAAGCTTTTCGCACTCGAAGTGCCGGAAATCGCCAGCGGAGTCGTCGAGATTGTGTCGCTCGCCCGCGAAGCAGGCCACCGCACCAAGATCGCCGTGCGCGCAACCGAGCCAGGCGTCAACGCCAAGGGTGCCTGCATCGGTGAGCTCGGACAGCGCGTACGCGCCGTCACCGCTGAGCTCAACAACGAGAAGATCGACATCGTCGACTTCTCGGCCGACCTGGCGACCTTCGTGGCCAGCGCACTGTCGCCGGCCAAGGTGACGAGCGCCTATGTCATCGACGAATCGATCAAGGCAGTTCGGGCACTCGTGCCGGATTACCAGCTTTCGCTGGCGATCGGCAAGGAAGGCCAGAATGCCCGCCTCGCAGCCAAGTTGACCGGAGCGAAAATTGACATCCAGCCTGACAGCATTCTGGAGGATGCCGAATAGGGGGTACGATGGACTCCGTTAGAACGTGCATCGGCTGCCGTTCACGTGCCCCGCGGTCCTCACTACTGAGGGTTGTGGCCCGGGATTCAGAACTCGTGGTGGATGAACCCGCCACACTTCCTGGGAGAGGTGCGTGGCTGCATCCGACGATCGCGTGCTTCCAGGCTGCGGTCAGGCGCAACGCTTTCGGACGTGCCCTTCGCGTATCGCGCCCCCTGGACGCGACACAACTAGAGAACAGGCTGAATTGGCTAATGGATAACTAATGAGCGGCTCGAAATGAGACCCGTCCGTTACTAACGGTCTGCCCCTTTCCGGGTGCAGGCCCGGAACAGGAGAATTGTGGCTGCAAAACCACGCGTACACGAGATCGCAAGCGAACTCGGTGTCGACAGCAAGATTGCCCTTGCAAAATTGAAGGAAATGGGCGAGTTCGTCAAGGGACCGTCCTCCAGTGTTGAACCCCCCGTTGCACGGCGCCTGCGCGCCGCCCTCGAGGCTGATGGCCTGATCGGTTCCGCGCCCGCCGCGGCTGCCCCCAGCGCCACCCCGACTGCCGCGGCCGCTGCGCCGCGCCCCGGCACCCCGGCCAAGCCGGGTGCCTCACGCCCGACCCCCGGCCCGGCTGCACCTGCAGCTCCGGCTGCTCCGGTTGAAGCAGCTGTTGCGGCTCCCGCAGCGGATGCAGCACCGGTTCCCGCCGCGCCGCTGACCGTTGCAGAGCGCCAGACGCAGGCCGCCGAGAAGGCTGCCGCTGCCGAGAAGGCCGCTGCAGCTGAGAAGGCTGCTGCTGCCGACGCTCCGGCCGCCGAAGCTGCTGTTTCTGCTGCTCCGACCGATGGCGCCGCGGCATCCGCTGCGAAGCCGGGCGGAAGCATCCCGAAGCCGCCGTCTGCTCGTCCGGGTAACAACCCGTTCGCCAGCAACCAGGGCATGGGCCAGCGTCCCGCCGCTCCGCGTCCGGGTAACAACCCGTTCGCCAGCGCGCAGGGCATGGGTCAGCGTCCGACGAGCCCGGTTCCGACCCCCAGCAACATTCCGCGTCCGGCTGCTCCGCGCCCCGGCGCACCCCGTCCGGGCGGACCCGGCCAGGGTCAGCGCCCGACCGGTTTCGGTCAGCGCCCCGGTGGCTTCCAGCGTCCCGGCGGCGCTCCCGGTGCCGGTGGCGCCGCACGCCCCGGCTTCACACGTCCCGGCGCACCCGCCGGCGCACCGGGCTTCGGCCCGCCGCGCCCGGCTGGTGGAGCAGGCGGCGGCGGCGGTCGTGGCCGTGGTCCCGGCGGTGGAACCGCTGGTGCATTCGGTCGCGGTGGCGGCAAGAGCAAGGCACGCAAGTCGAAGCGTACGAAGAGAGCAGAATTCGAACTGCGCGAAGCTCCGTCGCTGGGTGGCGTGAGCGTACCCCGCGGCGACGGTGGAACCGTTGTTCGTCTGCGCCGCGGCGCCTCGATCACCGACTTCGCTGACAAGATTGACGCGAGCCCCGGAAACCTCGTCACCGTGCTGTTCCACCTCGGTGAGATGGCAACGGCGACGGAGTCCCTCGACGAGGCGACCTTCGACATCCTGGGTGAAGAACTGGGTTACAAGATCCAGATGGTTTCGCCTGAAGACGAAGACCGCGAGCTGCTGCTCACGTTCGGCATCGACATCGACGAAGAACTCGCCGAAGAAACCGATGACGAGCTCAAGCCCCGCCCGCCCGTCGTCACCGTCATGGGTCACGTCGACCACGGTAAGACTCGCCTGCTGGACGCCATCCGCAACTCGAAGGTTGTCGAAGGCGAAGCCGGCGGCATCACGCAGCACATCGGTGCGTACCAGGTTGTGGCCGAGCACGAGGGCATCGAACGTCCGATCACCTTCATTGACACCCCTGGCCACGAGGCGTTCACCGCCATGCGTGCACGTGGTGCTCAGGTGACTGACATCGCGATCCTCGTTGTCGCAGCTGACGACGGCATCATGCCGCAGACCATTGAAGCGTTGAACCACGCTCAGGCTGCAAACGTGCCGATCGTTGTCGCGGTCAACAAGATTGACAAGGCAGACGCCAACCCGCAGAAGGTGCGTCAGCAGCTCACCGAGTTCGGCCTCGTCGCCGAAGAATACGGTGGAGACGTCATGTTCGTCGACGTGTCTGCACGCAACAACATTGGTATCCAGGAGCTCCTCGACGCTGTTCTGCTCACCGCAGACGCCGGCCTCGACATGCGGGCCAACCCGGATAAGGATGCTCGCGGTGTGGCCATCGAGGCCAAGCTCGACAAGGGTCGCGGTGCTGTTGCTACCGTGCTCATCCAGTCGGGAACACTGCGCGTCGGAGACGCCATCGTTGCGGGAACGGCTTACGGCCGCGTTCGTGCCATGGCCGACGAGAACGGTGTTGCGGTTCTTGAAGCCACGCCGTCACGTCCGGTTCAGGTTCAGGGTCTCTCCAGCGTTCCCCGCGCCGGTGACACCTTCCTCGTCATCGAGGAAGACCGCACCGCCCGTCAGATCGCTGAGAAGCGCGAAGCTGCAGAGCGCAACGCCCTGCTGGCCCGCACTCGCAAGCGCATCAGCCTCGAAGACTTCACCCGTGCACTCGAAGAGGGCAAGGTCGAGTCGCTCAACCTCATCATCAAGGGTGACGTTTCCGGTGCCGTTGAGGCCCTGGAAGAGTCGCTGCTCAAGATCGAGGTCGATGACTCGGTTCAGCTGCGCATCATCCACCGTGGTGTCGGTGCTGTCACGGAGAGCGACGTCAACCTCGCCACCGTCGACAACGCCATCATCATCGGCTTCAACGTGCGTCCCGACACGAAGGCGCGCGAACGTGCGGCTCGTGAAGGCGTCGACGTGCGCTTCTACTCCGTCATTTACTCGGCACTCGAGGACATTGAGAACTCCCTCAAGGGAATGCTCAAGCCCGAGTACGAAGAGGTTCAGAGTGGTGTCGCCGAGATCCGCGAGGTCTTCAGCTCCTCCAAGTTCGGAAACGTCGCCGGTGTTATCGTTCGCTCAGGCACGATCACCCGAAACGCCAAGGCACGCGTCATCCGCGACGGCATCGTCGTGGGCGACAACCTGGCCATCGAGTCGCTGCGTCGATTCAAGGATGACGTCACTGAAGTTCGTACGGACTTCGAGGCTGGTATCGGCCTCGGCAAGTTCAACGACATCCAGATCGGCGACGAGATCGAGACCATCGAGCTCAAAGAGAAGCCCCGCGTCTAACCACGCATGCCGAGGTCGGCATCCGTTGACCTCAGCACCCTGTTGACCTCGCCCGTCGAGGCCCCTCCCTGCTAGCCGGGGAGACGGCCTCGACGGGCTTGGTTGGCTTAGAGAAGGAGAAGAGCAATGACAGATCCGGCACGCGCCAGAAAAATGGCAGACCGCATCAAGGTCATCGTGGCCAAGCGCCTCGAGCGCGGCATCCGCGACCCGCGCCTCGGCTTTGTGACAATCACGGATGTCAAGGTGACCGGCGACTTGCAGCACGCGTCGATCTTCTACACGGTCTACGGCTCCGACGAGGAACGTGCCGACAGCGCCCTGGCGTTGAAGGCCGCCACCGGAATGATGCGTAGCGAGGTGGGCAAGAACATCACCGCTCGGCTCACTCCGTCGATCGAGTTCATCGCCGACGGCATCCCCGAGAACGCGAAGCTCATCGAAGACCTGCTGCGCACCGCGCACGAGCGCGACACCGAGGTGGGCCAGCTTGCTGAGACCGCCACGTACGCCGGCGATGCCGACCCGTACGCGAAGCCGCGCGACTTCGATGAAGAGAGCGACGACGAGGACGACTTCGACGGTGCGGCGCCTGGCGCCGCCACTCCGTCTGACGAGAACGCCGCGAAATAGCTTCGGCTTCAGCCGGCGTGTGGACCTCAGGGTCTGCACGCCGGTTTTTTGTAGGCGGCGTTCGTTCTCGTCGCATCGAACGTGAGGCAGAGTGAAGATCGTGTCACTTTCAGAACCTGTCTGCGCGTGAGTGGGAACGGAATGTGCGGCCAAGGGCAGTTGCGTATGACGCACGGCCATCGGGCTTAATCTCGGGACAGTCAAACGGTCACCGTGACATTTCGGCACGGTCAGACCCGCGAGTTTTCGGGGGATCACCCGATGGGCGTCCGGCTTGCGGGCACAGTCACAAGATGGTCAGGCCGACCCGTCCGGAAAGCCGGATCAGATACCTACTACTCGTGTAGCAACCCCGACGTAAACTGTTCCCCGACATGACAGATAGCGATGCGGGGGTTCGGTACGTACCGATTCATCCCGAAGCGGTGCATGCGGGCAGCGGACGTCGATTGGTAAAAACTAGGCACAGGAAAGTGGGGAGTACGCCATGACAGTACGCCTGCGATGCGTCGTGCTTGATGACTTCCAGGGGGTAGCAACTAGCAGTGCTGACTGGTCGCCGCTAGAAGAAACAGTGGAAGTAATCAGCGTTACTGAACATCCGGGGTCAGAAGACGAGCTGATCGGACTCCTTGGCGATGCCGAGATTGTGGTGACGCTGCGAGAGCGTGTTGATTTCCCTCGCAGTGTGTTCGAGCGCCTACCGAAGCTGCGGCTTCTGGTAGCGACTGGTATGCGCAATTCGGCCATCGACATGGCTGCGGCCCGTGAGCATGGTGTGGTGGTCAGTGGCACGGCGAGCAGCCTGACCCCGCCGACAGAGCTCACCTGGGCGCTCATCCTTGGACTGACTCGAAATCTCGTGGTCGAAGACGCCATTGTTCGCGCAGGTGGCTGGCAAACGACTGTCGGCTCGGATCTTCACGGGCACACACTTGGTGTCATTGGTCTTGGAAGAATCGGCACAGCGGTCGCGAAAGTCGGTTTAGCGTTCGGGATGGAAGTGATCGCTTGGAGTAGCAACCTCACCGAGGAACAATGCGAGGAAGCCGGGGTGGTCTATGCAGGCTCCTTGGACAACTTGCTGTCTAACAGTGATGTAGCCACCATCCATCTCAAGCTGAGCGTGAGGAGCAACGGGCTTATTGGGGCTCGTGAACTTGGGCTAATGAAACCCTCGGCACTTCTGGTGAACACCTCAAGGGCTGGAATAATTCAACGGCAGCCGCTTCTGGAAAGCCTATATAACGGGACGATCGCTGGCGCTGGACTCGATGTTTTTGACCAAGAGCCGGTGCCTCAAGACGATCCGATCCGAAACGCGCCGCGTACTCTTCTGACTCCGCACCTGGGGTACGTCACGAAGGACAATCTGAACACCTACTTCAGCCAGGCTCTTGAAGACATCACGGCATTTATCGCTGGTACCCCACTTCGGATACTAAATACGAGAAGCTGATAGGCCGGTAATAACGGCAAAAACCACAAAATGGTGCTGGGCGCATTCCGTCCATCACCCGCACACCGTTTGTGTCCGGCAGTGGCTTTGCTTTCGAAAATCGACTAGCGCAAAGGCAAGGCGTTCCGCTGGAGGTTCCAACGCGATTCACACCGACGGCACCGAAAACGTCTCCGGATCGATGCTGTCGAGCGCGTCGTCAGCGTCGCACGTCGTAGACGAGTTTCACTACTCCGTTGGCGTAGGTTGCGGAGTCGCGCAGCGCTAGGCCGCGGCGGTCTGCGCCACTTGCACTGAAGATCGTTTTGCCGCCGGGCAAGAGGTAGGGGAACATCAGCAGGTTGTAGCGGTCGATGAGGCCTGCTTCGCCCAGGCGCAGGGCGAGGTCGGCGCTGCCGTGGATGAAGATCGCGCCGCCTTCGGTCTGCTTCAGGTCGGCGATGTCCTCTGTGGTGCGCAAGATTGTCGTAGGACCCCAGCCATCGACCAGATCGTCGTCGCCGAGGGTCGTGGATGCGACGTACTTCGGCAGGTCGTGGTAGGCCGCGTGGTCGGGAGACGTCGGCCAGAAGTTCGAAAACGCCTCGTAGCTGCGGCGGCCGAACAGCAGAGCCGTCGTCTCCTCGAGCTCTTCCGCCTTCAGCGAGAACGCATCGGAGACGAACTCGGTGTCGAATACCCAGCCGCCGCCTGGGTGCCCCTCGGCCGTGCCACCGGGAGAGTCGATCGCGCCGTCGAGAGCAATGAATCCGGTGTAGATCAATTCGCGTGTCATGGTTCCGCTTCCGTGCTGGGACACCCGTTCGGTGTCTTCATAGGGCCGTCGAACGGGGCGTCCACAAATCGACATCTCCCGTACTTTATTCTCCCGACGATACTGAGGTGCGGCTCCTCGCGTCCGATAGTGGGATCAGCCTCACCCCAGCGGTCAGAACCAGCCATTCAGGTAAACGAGCGCAGCCGACGCGATAGCAGGGCGGATGTGCCCGCAGAGCGTTCCGGTTGCGCCACAATAGCAGCGGCACCATCTCAAGCTGCACTAACTGCTGCCTACGCGGTCGGCCAAACGGAAATACCAACAGAACAAGCGGAGTCCTTGTCAGATAACAAACCAGTTGTCCCATGAAGCTGACGCTGACGCTTTGCGGCTCCTCGCCGTCTGCCGGGCGACACCGTTGACGGTCGACTTCCTCGCCGACGAGTGAAAGACGCAGCCAGGAACGGGAGAACGGGCCTCCCGCCCCGCAAGCAGCACGAGACTGATGCCTCTTCTCCGGCGACACCGCGGAAGGCCGCACCTTTGTGATGCGGGCGGAACATCGGATGTGACCGTTGATCGTGAGTGGCGGTGTTTGCGCCGTGTCTAGTCGACCGGAACGAGATCGAGTTCTTGGTACGAAGTGACCTCGGTCTGCCAGCGGGACGATACGAACGCCTGGTGGTCAGGGTGCGCGTCGTAGGCATCGTAGTCGGCCTGGTCGGCGAAGCGCATCGAGAACTGGAACGTGTGATCGCTCTTCGGGCTGACCTGACGGCTAACGGTGAAGTCATGCACGCCGGGGATCGCGGTGAGCGTGCGCCGTCCCGTGCCGAGGAATTCGGCCTCGGCGGCGGAGCCGGGGGAGTGCACGAGAGCGAAGCTGACGGTGTGTCGGATCATGGGATCTCCTGTCTGGGGTCGTGGGTAGAGGCGGACGTCGTCAAGTGCTGCTAGCGGGCGAGGTGGGCCCGGAACGCCTCGACGATGAGGTCGTGCTCGACATCGTCGTTCACACCCGACGCGACCGCGACGCCAACCAGGGCCCGGCCGATCCTGATGGGCACGGCGCCCCCGTTGAAAGCGTAGACCGTCGGGTCGACCATGCGGGCGAGGCGGGCTCGGAGATCCTGTATGCGGCCATCTGCTCGGCAACGAGCAGGGACGCCTTGTCGCATCGGCGGACGACCGCTGCCTTGCGGTTCATCCACGAGAGCTGCCGTCGGCCTGGCGGCGCACGACCTGGGCGCGGGCTCCAGTGCCCTCCTTCGGTGGGGTCGAGGTGAGTGCGAGGTCGCCGCTGACAAGAGTCGGGAGAGGCTCTTCCGGTTCAAAGTGCGGCCTGTGCGCGAGGACTGAAGCCCATAGTTTCTGGATCGCGGCTCGCCCCACCGTCTGTGCGCCGGCCGGATAGGCCATCACGGCGTCCTCCTCGTAGAGCGCGGCGACGCCCTCGGCATCGCCGGCGTTGGAACGCTCGACGAACAGGCGGGTGATGACTTCTGGCGTGGACGCCTTCTCTCGGTTTGGATCGAAACGCGGCCTCGAGTGCAACTTCACGGCAACCTGAAAGGCCGCCCGATGGGCGTCCGGCTTGCGGGCGGCTTGACTGAAGACGTCGCGCCCTGGGCAGTACAGTCAATGTTGATCCGGCTGGCCCGCGGTCGTGCGGTGGCGAATTGTCCCGCTCGAAAACTATCCAAGAATTCTTTTGCGAGTGTCGATCTGGGGTCGCGCCGTTCGACCTATGGGTGAGAAGGTCGAAGGGCGACCTTCCAGAATCAAGGAGTACGAGATGGCCAAGTACATGCTGATCATGCGCGCGACCGACGAGTCGTTCGCGAACTTCACGAGCGTCGACTTCACCGAGATCCTCGACGCGATGGGCAAGTTCAACGACGAGCTGATCCGGGCTGGCGTATTGCTCGCGGCCGAAGGCCTCGACGACCCGAACAACGGGGTCGTGGTCGACTTCACGGGAGAGACGCCGGTCGTGACTGACGGTCCCTACGGAGAGACCAAGGAACTGTTCAACGGCTACTACATCCTCGACGTCGCGTCGATTCAGGAGGCAGTCGAATGGGCCAAGCGCGCGCCGATGACCGCGGGAAGCAAGACCGAGATCCGTCGCGTGCCGTCAATCGATGAATTCCCCCAGGACAACGCCTGGATCCAGAAGGAGCGCGCCTGGCGCGAGCAGACCGGGCAGCTCTGATCGATCTCGCCCAGGAGGCACTCGCTTAAGCTGTGCGGGTACGCCGTCGAACGCGCGGCGCTCGAGCGCAAGGTTTTCGACAGTCGTCCCGCTGAGCGTTGCTACATCTAACAATTGAACGATGTCCCGGAAGGAGAATATATAAATGTCACTCAAGAATGCTGACCCAAAAGTCACACAGTACATCGAAAACTCTGAGGACTTTGCCAGACCAATCCTCAATCATCTGAGAGAGCAGATACATAAGAACTGCCCCGATGTAGTGGAGTCGGTTAAGTGGGCTATCCCGCATTTTGACTACAAAGACGATTTTATGTGCGTCCTGGCTTCAGCTAAAAACCACTGTTCGCTCACATTCATAAAGTCTGAATTCATGGACGATCCCCGGTTTGCTGGCGGCAAAAAGGTAAAGCCGGGCCAGCGATTTATGAGCAGAATCACGAGTATGTCCGAGCTGCCATCAGATGAAGAGCTCGCAGGCTTTATCAAACAAGCGATTGATTTAAATGACAGAGGCGTAAAACTCGACAAGACAGCCAAAGCTGCACCGAACAGCGAACCGGTGGAAACTCCGGCATATCTCCTAGAAGCACTATCGACAAACTCCGTTGCCAAACAAGTTTTCGAAAACCAATCGGCGTCATTTCGCAAGAACTATATCGTGTGGCTTGATAGTGCAAAGACCGATACCACACGACAACGGCGAATAGATGAAGCCCTGGAATGGATCGCCGGCGGCAAGGGTCGATTCTGGAAATACGAAAAGTAAATGGGCGCTGTCGAACTGCCAGCGCGATCGCAAGCGCCGATACCAATCAGAGGGCCCAAAGCTAACAATGCCCTCGACGATCGTCCCGCATGCGGTTCGGCCTGCGGGCAGCTCGAGCAGCGCGTCGAGGCGAGCGGAATTAAGCTTTGACGTGCCCGTGTAGGTATTACACAGCGCGCATGATCGCGCTCACCGCGGCCCGCAGCGCCGCAGGATAGTAACGCTGCTGTGGCGCTCCATAGCCGACGACCATTGCCGGTGCACGAGAGGCGAGGCGACCTTCGGGAAGGTAGGTGCTGAGTCCCTCAAAGCTAAGACCGTGCTGGGCAGCCTCCACGGTGACGTCGGCTTCGAGGACACCAGGGGGGAGTTCGACGAGGCAGTGCAGTCCGGCGGACAATCCGCTGATCCGGGTGCCTGGCACCAGCGCTGTGAATGTCCTCTCCAACTCCTCGCGACGGTTCCGGTAGCGTGCCCGTTGCTGCCGGAGGTGTCGGTCGTACTGATGGCCCCGCATGAATTCGGCCAGAGTGATTTGGGCGAGAACATCGGCGGTGCTGCCCAGCAATGTACGTTGCTCGACCAGACCGGGCATGAGTCGATCCGGGATGACTCCCCAGGCGAGGCCGACCGCCGGTGCAAGGCTCTTGCTGGCGGTGCCGGCGTAGATCACGTGTTGCGGTGCAAGCGCTTGGAGCGCGCCGATGCTTCGACGGTCGTAGCGGAACTCGCCGTCGTAGTCATCCTCGATGACGAGGCCATCGGTGCGCTCCGCCCACTGGATCAGCTCAATCCGTCGCGAAGCGGAGAGGGGGACGCCGGTAGGGAATTGGTGCGCTGCAGTCAGGAGCACGGCATCTGCTCCTCCGGCATCGAGTTCGGTGACGACCGCACCATCGTCATCCACTGCGATGGGGATGACGGTCAGGCCCGCCGCGGCGATGATCGCGCGATGTGCTGCGTGTCCGTACTCCTCGACTGCCACCCGGCGTGCTCCGGATGCGCGAAGGGCACGGCAAACGACGGCGAGGAGGTCGCCGAAGCCATGGGCAATGAACACGTCGTCAGGGGTGGCGAAGACACCGCGCGTGCGGGCCAGATACTCTGCCAGGATGTCTCGCAACCGGTCCACGCCTTGCGCGGCCTGGTAACCGAAGCTGTCGGCGGATGCGGCGTTGATCGCTCGGCGGGCCGCCGACGACCACTCGGAGCGTGGAAATGTCGAGGCATCCGGAATCCCTCCACGCAGGTCCAGCGCGAGTCTGGCAGTCGGCGGCGTCAGCGCGCTTCCGGCCGCGCCGGCCGGTAGACCGCTCACCCAGGTTCCGGAGCCGGCACGCGCGAGCAGCCATCCCTCTGCGACGAGCTGACCGTAGACCTCGGCAACGCTGTTGCGGGCCATCCCGAGATCGGCGGCCAGCACGCGGGAAGCAGGCAGGCGAGTCCCGGCTCCGAGCCGGCCGCTGCGAATGGCCGAGCGCAACGCCTCTTCCAAAGACTTGGTTCGTCGAGTTGGCGCGACGCCGAGGTGTAGATCGAGCCCGAAATTGGCCCATTGATTCTTCATGAAATTGGACTGTAGCAGAGGGCCGCCCGTCATCTAGCGTCGAAGCCATGACGACAACAACAACCTGCATCCCGGTTCGCTCGCGCCTCGACTTCGACGCCATCGTTCCGACGTTCTCCCGCGCGGTGAGCGACCTCGACGACGCTGCGACCGCAGAGCTCGACCGCGCCGGCATCCCGCACAGCCTCCGCGAGATCATCCGTCTCCGCGCCTCGCAGCTCAATGGATGCGCCTACTGCGTCGATCTTCACAGCAAAGCTGCCCGCGACGCCGGAGACACCGAACAGCGCTTGCACGCGGTCGCCATTTGGCGCGACTCCTCCTTCTTCACCGCTGCGGAACGTGCCGCCCTCGAGCTCACCGAAGCAATCACCCGACTCTCAGAAACTCACGTTCCTGAGAACGTCATCACCGGAGCCCTGATCGAGTTCAGCGAGGACGAGGTCGCCGCACTGATCAGCCTGATCGTCGTGATCAATCTCTGGAACGGCATCGGCGTCTCCACCCGATGCTGGACGCCCGCGCACCGATCTGCTAGCTGAAGAGTGGACGGCCAACAGCGTGGCCTCCGCGGAGATGCGGTGACAACGATGACCGCAGCAGCCACTCGCACTCAACCACGGTTGCTCAACCATCTCGTCGTCAAGCTGATGCTCCCGATGCTCTCGTGGGCGCGCAATCGGGCCAATCGGGCATCCATCGGCCGCGACGAGCACGAGCGACTGGTCGAGCTGGCCGCTGAATTCCAGCGGCGCGAACACGATTCCGCGAAGCGTGCCGCCCGCGTTATTTAGTCGTCAACGGCCGAGACATCGCCGGTGTGACCGACACGGATGAGCGCGTCACTCTTCTGGACGCAGGCCGCCGATGCACACCGGGCCAGCTGCACAAGCGTCATTTGGCTGCCCCCACTCTCGACGGCAACAAGCGTCCTGAACGGGGCCTTCAGCTCGTCGCGCGCGGGGGCGGCGGCGCGCCATGTTCAGCGCTGTTCCTAACTTCGGAGATTTTGACCACTCGGTGTGAAAATGGGCCGATTCACGACTCGTGGGAAGAAATCTCCGAAGTGGAGAACACGATTGCGGCCAGCCTGCGTAGCTCGACACTCGTGAGGCTTACTGCACCACGACGAAAACGAATCGCCTCACAGGAGATCACTTGAGACGGCCTCACCTGATGAAATTCTGAGTGTCGGCGTGGAGAACACTCAGATGCACCGAACTGAGCTTGGCTAGACGCATCGACGTCTGTCGACACGACGAGGGGCTCTCATGGGATTGTTTGACCGCCGACAGATTGTGGTTCACCGCGAGCCGTCCGCACCGCAGAAGGATGCGCCCGCGCGCAGGACCCAGTGGAACGACGGCTTCGGTCGCATCGCGACCCGCAGCATCCAGATCATCGCGGTGCTCATCGTCGTTGGAGTGCTGGTTTTCGGGATGACTCAGCTGAGCTTGGTGGTCATCCCCGTCGTGCTCGCATTGATTCTGGCAGCCGCCATCAACCCGTTGATGCGCTGGATGCGTTCGCGCCGGGTTCCCGACATCCTGGCCACGTGGCTGGCGTTGCTCTCACTCATTGTTGTACTGGGCGGGATCGGCTGGCTCATCGTCAATGCGGTGCGCAACCAGTGGGGTGACCTGATTTCCTCGGCGCAAGACGGAATTCTGCAGTTGCAGGATGAGCTTGCTCACCTTCCGTTTGCGCTCAGCACCGAGCAGTTCGAGGGCATGCAGAAGGCCATCACCACATTTCTCACCAGTAGCCAGTTCGGCAGCGGCGCCCTCGCCGGCGTCTCGGCGGCAACGGGTTTCGTCACCGGCCTGGTGTTGATGATCGTTGTGCTCTTCTTCTTCTTGAAGGATGGACCGCGCATCTGGGAGTTCTTGCTCCGGCCCTTTGAGGGGGAGCATTACGCCCGTGCCCGCCGCATCGGCGACAAGACAGTGACGACCCTGGGCGGTTATGTACGCGGCACAGCGACCGTGGCAGCCGTCGATGCCATCGGAATCGGCGTGGCGCTGGCAATCTTGCAGGTTCCGTTGGCTCTTCCCCTGGCCGTCATCGTCTTTCTGAGCTCGTTCATTCCTCTGGTCGGGGCGACAGTGGCCGGCATCCTGGCCGCCCTCGTCGCCCTTGTGGCGAACGGTCCGGGCGTTGCGCTGATTGTGATCATCGTTGTGGTCGCGGTCAACCAGCTTGAGGGCAACTTCTTGCAACCCGTCGTGATGGCCCGCTCGCTCAAGCTCCACGCCCTGGTGATTCTGCTCGCCTTGACCATCGGAACGATCGTCGGCGGCATCGTCGGCGCGGTTCTGTCGGTGCCGATCGCCGCAGTGGCCTGGGGAATCGTCACCATTTGGAACGGCCCGAACGAGCCAGCTTGGCCGGCAAAGCAGAAACGTCCGGAGTAGGCGGCGGCCCCACCGATCAGGTTGTCTCGCGCACCACCACGCGGCAGGGCAGCTTCTGGATGCCACCGGAGTGGTCGCCATCGATCGCGGCGAAGAGCCGGCGGGCGGCGGCTCGGCCGAGGGTTTCGAGGTTCATGTCGACACTGGTGAGGGCCGGCCTGGCGCCAGACGTGAAAATCTCCCAGTTGTCGAAGCCCATGACAGCGATCTCATCCGGCACGATCTTTCCTGCCTCGCGCAGGATATCGAGGGCGCCACGAGCGATCTGGTCGCTTCCGCAGAGGATCGCGTCGACGTCGGGATGTTCGGCAAGGAGCTGCTGTGTTGCGCGCCGCCCCCAATCCTCGGTCCAACTGCCATAGCGGGCCTCACCGCCCACGAGCGTGAGACCCGAACGGGCGAGTTCGATCTCGACCCCGGTCGCACGATCGGTCGCCGCAAGGTAGCCGGCATCACCGGTGATATGTGCGATGCGGATGCGCCCGCGTTTGACCAGGTGCGCGGCGGCATCCGAACCGGCTTGTTCGTTGTCGGCGACAAGCGAAATGTCTGACGCATCGAGCGACGGGGCATACGCGTAGACCACGGGAATGGGCAGATCCGAACCCAATGACGGCCGCGGGTTCGTGGTGCTGCCGACGACGATCAACCCGTCGACACGTCGACTCAGCAGCGCCTGGAGATGGTACTGCTCCCGGATGGCGTCGCCCCGGGCATCGCAGAGAAACACCGACATCTTGCCGGTTCCGAACGCGTCTTCCGCGCCCATCAGGATGGGGATGCTGAAGCGCCCATCAAGATCTCCGGTGATCAGCCCGACGGTGCCGGTCTGGCCGGCGATGAGACCCTGCGCGAGCGCGTTCGGAGTGAACGAAATCAGGCGGGCGGCTTCGTGCACTCGAGTTCGGGTCTCCGGATGCACATGGTCGCGGCCGTTCAAGGCCTTCGACGCCGTGGCGATTGAGACGCCGGCCAACTGGGCCACATCGCGCAGGGTGGGGTTCTTGACCCGGACAGCACCGTCGTTGAGTTCCACCACCACTCCCATCGTGTTTCGTGTTTGCCCAAGCATAGAGGTTTGACGCCTGAAATTGTTTGATGTTAGGGTGGCGAAAACCTTTTCGGAAAGTTTCGCAAAGGCGAGGCACGCTGACATCCCACCCACCGTGCACTGCAATCAACGACGATTAGAGACAGGACAACGAATGAAGTTCACTGGTGAAAGTCACTCGAGCGGGCGACGCGAACGGCGGGCGGTTGCGCTGGCCACCGGCGCGATCTTTGCCGTGGGCGCCCTCGCCCTCAGCGGATGCACGCCGACGTCCAGCGGCGCAGCGAGCGACGCGACCACGATCACGGTCTGGCACTACTTCAGCGACGAGAATCAGGTCAAGGTCATGACCGACTACAAGGACCTCTTCGAGACCAACAATGACGGCGTCACCGTCGACAATGTGTACGTGCCCTACGACCAGATCAACTCGAAGCTCATCTCCGCAGTCGGCGCGAAGACCGGCCCCGATGTGGTCGTCTTCAACGGAGCGGATGCCAGCACGCTCGCCCTCGGCGGGGCGCTCGCCCCGATCCAGGACCAGTGGGATTCCTTCGCAGACAAGGACCAGTTTCCGGATTCTGTCGTGCACCGCCTCGACGATGCCACCTACGGTGTGCAGGGCTACGTCAACCTTCTCGGACTCTGGTACAACCAGGACATCCTCGACGAGGTCGGTGTGACGCCGCCCACGACCATGGATGAGCTGAACGCGGCATTGGCCAAGGTCGTCGCAGCAGGCAAGGGCGGAATCACCCTCTCCGGCCTGCCGCAGTCACAGGGCGAATGGCAGGCGTACCCCTGGTTGAGCAGCTTCGGCTTCAACTACGACAAGCCGGATGCCGCCGCTCTCACCGACGCATTCACCATGGTGCAGGACTGGACGGACACCGGCGCACTCACCCGCGAGGCCGTGACCTGGGATCAGACCGTTCCGTTCCAGACCTTTGCTGCCGGAAACGTCGCATTCGCGGCGAACGGCAATTGGCAGATCGGCACGGCTGCGAGCTCGGCCGACTTCAATTACGGCGTCGTGCCGCTGCCCGTTGGCGACTCGGGCCAGGTCTATCTCGGCGGCGAAGCCGAGGGCATCGGGGCATTCAGCACGCACCCCGACCTGGCCTGGAAGTACCTGCAAGAGACCTACTACAGCGCAGAAGGCCAGGCGATTGCACTCGCCGACGTCGGAAGCATCCCGAGCCGCCTCGACGCTGCAGCCGACAAGGCTGTGACGGATGACCCGCTGCTGTCGGCCTTTGCGACATCCATCGCCACGAACGGTGCAAACTACCCCTCCGCCGCTGTGCCGCCGGCCAACGTCGCCGACCAGCAGCTGGTCGTCGGCCAGGCCTGGAGCTCGGTGATCGGCGGTTCGGCAACACCGGCTGCTGCTGCCGAGAAGCTCATGGGGCAGCTCACCCCGTTGCTCACGAAGTAACAGCACGACTCCGATGACGATGACTGTGGAATTGACCAGTGAGGCACATCATGACCGTTGAAACGTCATCGAAGCAGATGACTCGGCGGGCCGCTCAGCGGCCCGCCGGCGCAGCTGCTCCCCGCACCCGCAAACGGATGCCGTCGAATAAGCGCAAGCAGCTGGCATTCATCATCCCCGCCGCGGTCTTCCTGGCGATCTTCTCGTTCTACCCGATGCTGCAGCTGTTCAGGATGAGCGTCTCCGACGTCACCTCGTCGACGCTCAACCAGCCCTGGCAGTTCGTCGGACTCGACAACTTCGTGGCCGGCGCCGAGCAAGGCGACCTGGGCACCGCATTCGGCAACACCACCCTGTTTGTTCTCGTGGTCACGATCATCGGGCTGGTCGGCGGCTTGGTCGCGGCCATCCTATTGAGCAAGTCCACCAAGGGAGCCGCGTTCATTCTCGGCCTGATGGTCTTCATCTGGGCGCTTCCACCCGTTGTCAACGGCAGCGTGTGGAAATTTCTCCTCGGCGACGCCGGCCTGTTCAACTCGGTGCTCACCGGCCTCGGCCTCACCGAGTCGGCCGTGCCCTTTCTGTACGACCAGCACTTCGCGCTGATGTCGGTCGCGGTCGTGAACTCCTGGGCGGTGATCCCGTTCAACGCACTGGTCTTTCGTGCGGCGATCTTGGGCATTCCCGCCGAGACCTTCGAGGCAGCTCGCATCGACGGCGCAAACCGCTGGCAGGAGATTTGGCACATGATCGTTCCCGCCGTGCGCCCGACCACCCTCGTTCTCGTCGTGTTGACCATCGTCTACGCGTTCCGCTCGTTCGACTTCATCTATGTGATGACCTACGGCGGCCCCGGCACGTCGACGAACACGCTGCCGTTCCTCAGCTACTTGCAGGCGTTCGTCAGATATGACTTCGGCCTCGGCGCTGCGACCGCCGTGATCTCGGTTCTGCTTGTGCTCGTACTCGCATTCATCTACGCCCGCAGCGTGCGCAAGGAAGAGGCCAACTCGTGAGCGTCACGTCACCAGAAGCTCCGGCGGTGCTGACCGCCCGGTCGACGAACCCGTCAACGAACCCGGCACGTCGCCGCCGTCCCAAGCGGTTCGAACCGATCGCCTCACCGCTGCGATTCATCCTGCTGTTGGCGTACGGCATCCCGATTTTGTGGATCGTACTCACCTCGTTGAAGAGCCCGTCCGATGTCATCTCGTCGCAGGCATCCGTCATTTTCGCGCCGACGCTCGACGCCTATTCCGCGGCGCTGGGCCAGAGCGGACTGTTCATCGCACTCGGTCAATCACTCGTCATCGCAGCCGGAACGACACTCGTGACACTTCTGGTCGCCATCCCCGCCGGATACGGTCTGGCTCGGGTCGATGGGCGGATCACCACGATCGGCCTCGGACTGCTGATCGTGCTGCAGATGGTGCCGCAGACCGCGAATGTGATTCCGCTCTTTCAGATCTTCGGATCTTGGGGTCTGCTCGATCAGAATCTCGGTGTGATCATCGCGGACTCAGCGATGCTCATCCCCTTCGCCGTGCTGCTGCTGCGACCGTTCTTTCGGGCCGTGCCTGAAGCGCTCGAAGAGGCCGCGTCGATCGACGGCGCGTCGACCATGCGCACTTTCTTCTCTGTCATGCTGCCGATCGCCAGAAATGGCGTCGCGACGACGGGAACGCTCGTTTTTCTGATGTCGTGGGGCGAGTTTCTCTATGCCGTCAACTTCTTTCTCTCGCCGGGCAACTACCCGCTGAGCGCGTTGCTGGCGCAGCAGGTGTCGGCCTTCGGCATCAACTGGCCGGGACTCATGGCGCTTGCCGTGATCACATCGGTTCCGATTCTGATCCTGTTCGTATTCACCTTCAAACTCCTGCGCGAGGGGCTCACCATGGGCGCCGTGAAGTAGCGCGTTTTCGCTCTGCATCGCCATCCTTCGGCGACTTCGCCATCTTTCTTCGTCATTCTTCGCTCGACTGAGCTGCATTTTTCAACTTCTTCACCGTGAACTGGGGTAACCATGTCTTCTACCGCTGAACTGATCGACCGTGCACAGAACTTGGCAGCTGCTGCCGGTCGCCCCGTCGAACCGAGCCACGGCCGGCTGAACCCGCTCGGTCTGCGCGAGGTGCGCATCGAGGGCGGCTTCTGGGGTGAGCGGCAGGAGCTGAACGCCGGCGCCATCATCGAGCACTGTGAACACTGGGTCGACAAGATGGGCTGGGTCGACAACTTCGATGCGGCGGTCGAGGGCCGTCTGCCGGCCGACCGCACCGGACGCGAGTTCGCTGACTCGGATGTCTACAAGTTGATTGAAGCTATGGCCTGGGAGATCGGTCGCACGAACGATTCGGCAATGGACGCCAGGCTCCGGGCGCTCGTGGCGCGGATCGCCCCGGTACAGGAGGAGGACGGCTACCTCAACACCCACTTCGGTCGTCCCGGCCAGGCGGCCAAGTACTCCGACCTGCAGTGGGGGCACGAGCTCTATTGCTACGGCCACCTGCTTCAAGCCGCGGTCGCCCGCGGTCGCACGGTCGGGGACGACCAGCTGGTGCAGATCGCGCGCCGCGCCGCAGACCACGTCTGTGAGGTGTTCGGCGTCGGCGGCATCGAATCGGTCTGTGGGCACCCCGAGATCGAGACGGCGCTGGTCGAATTCAGCCGATACACCGGCGACCCGCGCTATCTCGAGCAGGCGCGCCTCTTCGTGGAGCGCCGCGGGCACGGTGTGCTCGGCGACATTGAGTTCGGCCGAAGCTACTACCAGGACGACGTTCCCGTTCGTGATGCAACGGTGATGGCCGGACACTCGGTGCGTGCCATGTATCTGGCCGCCGGCGCGATCGACGTGGCGGTCGAGACGGATGACGAAGACCTCGTCAGCGCCATCATCGGCCAGCTGTCCGAGACACTGGCCAAACGCACCTACATCACCGGGGGAATGGGCGCTCACCACGAGGGGGAGTCGTTCGGTGCCGACTTCGAACTGCCGTCTGACCGTGCATACTCGGAGACCTGCGCCGGCGTCGGCTCGATCATGCTCAACTACCGGCTTCTGCTTGCGACGGGTGATTCCGCATACGCAGACGTGATCGAACGCACTCTGTTCAATGTGGTCGCGGCATCGCCGGCGGCCGATGGGCGCTCATTCTTCTACACGAACACGCTGCACCAGCGCGAGCCGGGAAGTGTTCCGTCAGGCGACGAGGCGAGCCCCCGTGCGTCGTCGAGCCTGCGCGCACCGTGGTTTGACGTGTCCTGCTGCCCGACCAACGTCGCCAGAACTCTGGCTTCCCTCGGGGCCTATCTCGCCACGTCGTCGGCCGATGGCCTGCAGATCCACCAGTACGCCGGCGGGGCGATCACGGCGCCGGTGGCCGGCGGTACCGTCGGCGTCACGGTCTCGACCGAGTACCCCGTGCAGGGCCTCGTGCGTGTCGAGGTCACCGATACCGTCGAGGGGGAGTGGGAGCTCACGCTCCGCGTTCCCGGTTGGGCGAGCGTCGGCGCCACCCTGACCGAGAACGGTGAGACGCGCGCCGTCGAACCCGGTGCGGTGAGCATCCGTCGCGAATTCGCCGTCGGCGAGGTCATCGAGCTGTCGCTGCCGATGGCGGCGCGGTGGAGCGCTCCCGACCCTCGTATCGATGCGTTGCG
This sequence comes from Glaciibacter kafniensis, assembly GCF_039538945.1. Classification (NCBI taxonomy): domain Bacteria; kingdom Bacillati; phylum Actinomycetota; class Actinomycetes; order Micrococcales; family Microbacteriaceae; genus Glaciibacter; species Glaciibacter kafniensis. The sequence continues at coordinate 247,771 of NZ_BAABCN010000017.1, forward strand.
CGGCCAGCTTGCCGTCGAACGCGGACCGCTGGTGCTGTGCCTTGAATCGACGGATGCGCCCGGCATCACGAGCGTGAACGAAGCGCGTATTCTGACTGAGCTGCTCGACCGCACCGATGAGGGCGAGGGCGTGACTGTTGCCCTGCGGGAGGTCACGGTCGCTGACAGTGGATGGCCATACGGCACAGGTGCGGTGGCGGGCGATGACGCGCCGGTCACCCGGGCGGCGTTGCGACCGTACTACTCCTGGGCGAATCGCGGACCATCGACGATGAGGATCTGGCTTCCTGTCGTCGGCTCCGACTCGGTGGTTCCTGCCTAGTTGGCGATGAGTTCGTGCTGACTCGTCGACACCGCCTCGAATGACACGATTCCCGTCTCGATGGTGGCTTCGACGAGTCGCACCGAAATCACCGTGCCGGCAGTCAGATTTCCGGTGCAGCGCGCGGTGACGGCCGGATCAGTCAGCTGGATGCGACCCCTGCCGTTCGCTGCGCCGTTTCCGGCTGTTGCAGAGCCAGACGAACCGGTGCCGGCTGAAATGACCGTCGCGGTGAAGACCTCGCCGACCCGTCGGCTGAGCACGGCGGCCTCCACGGCATCGATTGCGGCGCGGCTGAGTGCGCCCTCCTTCTGATCCGACGATGTCATCAGGCCCGGCAGCTCGGTGAGCGCATCACTCACCCATTGAGGCACTGGTTCGTTTGCGCAGATTGCCGCACAGAGCACCAGAGTGAACCTGTCGACGAGGCGTCGCAGCGGTGCGGTGACGTGAGCGTATGGCGCGGCGACGGCGGCCTGCATGGTGTTGGCGGGTGCCGTGCCGTCGAATGCCGTGTAGCCGGCGCCGCGAAAGAGGGAGCCTGCCGCGTGCATGATGGCGAGCTCACGGGGATCCTGCAGGTCGAGCGTGCGGAGATATTCTCCATAGGGCATATCTTCAGGCCATGGATGCCCGAGTGCGTGGGTTTGATGGCGGAAGCTGGTGATGGTGGCCGGTTCCGGCTGCGGCATCGTGCGCAACAGCCCGATGCGTGCGCCGAGCATCAGCTGAGCCGCAGCCATCCCGGTCATCAACGAGATCTGGGCGTTCCAGTCTTCAATCGGCAGCGGGCTGCGTCGCACGAGACGGTAGCCACCGCCGGACTCAGCATTTCCCACTTCTTCAATCTCGACGCTCGGGAGGTTGAGGCTCGCGCCGCCGCGCTGCCGCTCCAATTCGATGCGCGCGGTTCCGACGACCTTCAACAACCGCAGGGTTTCGCTGGGCTGCGCCGTGTCGAGTGCCGACTGGGCTTGTTCGTAGCTGAGTTGCTGACGGCTGCGGATGCGCGCCCGCGTGACGGTCGTCGAGGTGATCTCACCCTCGGCATCGAGAGCGATCTCCCAGACGAATGCACTGCGCTCCTGCCCGGCCAGCAGTGAGGCGGCTCCCTCACTGATAACGGCGGGATGCAGGGGGATGCGCCCGTCAGGAGCGTAGATGGTCTGGCCGCGGTGGCGGGCCTCTGCATCAAGCGCGCCGCCGGGAACGACGAAGGCGGGGACATCCGCGATCGCATAGAAGACTCGATATCCGCTGCCGTGCGTCTCAATGTGCATGGCCTGATCGAGGTCGGTTGAGCCGGCCGGATCAATCGTCAGGAACGGCAGGTGGGTGAGATCGATCGACGGGAGCTGGAGTGCGGCGATGGCGTGCAGCGCCTCGGCGGTGGCGGCATCCGCAAACTCGCGCACCAACCCGAATCGTTCAGGCAGCGCGGCCAAGGCCAGCGCCAACTCGTCGGTAGCAGTCTTCGCGTGAACATGCAGCACGGGCTTCGGCATGGCCTCAGCCTAGATTGTTGCTTGCTTCCCCCGCGAGAGTGCAATTGTCGGAGCTTCCCGCGTCGTGAGGCTCCGACAACTGCAGGCTCGCGGTGAGTGACGAGAGTGACGACAGGGACGAGTGGTTCTCGAGGGACGAGAAGTCAGTCGGGCAGCAGGTAGCCACCGGTGGGCGAGGCGACGGCGAGACCATCGGAGAGTAGGCCGGCCAGTGCGCGGTCGCGCTGGGCGGCATTCGGCCAGAGAGTCTCGATCTCCGCGTTGGTGACCGGACGGTGGGTCGAGCGGAGCTCCGCCATGATCAGGCCGCGCACCTGCCTGTCGCTTCCCTCATACTTCTTCTGCACGGCCTTCTTCGGCCCGTCGTAGACCGGGTAGCCGGCTGCCCGCCAGGCGCAGGCATCCCTGATCGGGCAGACGTCGCAACGCGGACTCTTCGCCGTGCAAACGATGGCCCCGAGCTCCATGATCGCGGCGTTGAACGCCGCAGCCTCGCGCCGGTCATGCGGCAGCAGCGCGGTCATTGCCTCCAGATCGCGGGTGCGACTGGGCGGGGCGGGCTCGCCCTGGCCCGCGACGGCGCGCGCGATCACCCGGCGCGTGTTCGTGTCGACGACCGGATGCCGGTGGCCATAGGCGAAGGCGGCTACCGCGCGCGCGGTGTAGTCGCCGATCCCGGTCAGAGCCAACAGCTCGTCGACGTCGTCTGGTACCTCCCCGCCGTGCCGCTCGGTGATCTGCACCGCCGCGGCATGTAGCCAGAGGGCGCGGCGCGGGTAGCCAAGCGACGCCCAGGCACGCACCGCCTCGCTGGCCGGAACCGCGGCGAGAGCGGCGGGAGTTGGCCAGCGGGTGAGCCACTCCTCAAGGCGGGGAATCACCCGGGCGACTGGCGTCTGCTGAAGCATGAACTCGCTGACGAGGGTTCCCCAGGCGGTGAAACCGTCGCGCCGCCACGGAAGATCCCGAGCATTCTCGTGAAACCACGCGGTGATCACAGGCGCAAGATCAGGTGCGGGGAGTGTCTCGTTCATCACATCTAACCTAGGCTCGATTTATGAAGCTAGTCTCCACGCCTCGGATCGAGTTCCTGCGCTCGCTCACCACCGAGATTTTGCACAACTACGGGCGTGGACGACAGATCGTCGCGGTCGGTGGCAACGAATCATCGGGGCGCACCGCGTTCGCCGACGACCTGGCCGCCGTCTTCGACGAGCGCGAGCATCCGGTCTTTCGGGCGTCGCTGCGCTACTTTCAGAGGTCGCGTGCTGCCCAGGATGCCTTCGGACCGCCGTCGCCGGAACGCCACTATCGGCACGCCTACGACTACCCCACGCTGCGCCGTGTGCTGATCGACCCGTTCCGGATGGGGGTCGCGACGGGGTTTGTGACCGCCCAGTGGGATCCGGATCGCGACACCTGGATCGAGCCGACCTGGTTGACCTCTCCCGTCGACGCCGTGCTGATCATCGACGGCGAGTTCATCAACCGGCGTGAGTTGCACGGACTCTGGGCCTACAGTATCCGCATCGACAGCGAGCCGGAGAACGAGGCCGACCGTCTCTACCTCGAGGAGGCGAATCCGCGCAGTGTCGTCTCGGCGTTGATCGACAACTCGAACCCGTTGCTGCCGCGGCGTCTGTTGCTCGACAGCTGCTGACGGCGTCGTGCCCCCTCGCCGAGCTTGACCGTTTCGGTCGAGTTTGACCGGCACACCAGGGAAACTCGACCGCACGTGTCAAACTCGGCGGGATGAGGTCGGTCGCGAAGACTAGAGGGCGGCGTACCGATTCAGCACCTCGGCCGGCGCCACGAAGGCTCCGGACGCCTCGACCTCATGCACGAGCGCGGTGAGTAGCGCATTCACCGGCGTTGGCACTCCTGCAAGGCGCCCCTCGCGCACGACCGCGCCGTTCAGAAAGTCGATCTCGGTCAGCTGACCGCGGGTGACGCTCTGCAGAGTCGAGCCGAGGTTCGGCACCGATCCCATCCGTCGGCGCATCTGAAGGGGGAGAACCTGTCCGAGCGTGAGAGGCAGGTGGCGAAAGGCGCGCAGCCGGGCATCTCCGAGCGCCTGAAACGCACCGAAACGCACCCCGCGGCCCACTCCGACCTGCACGGCCTCACGCATGCTCGCGGTCATCACGCGGCGCAAGCCCCCATCGTCGACGACGGTCTGCACGCTCAGCCCGGTGATCGCGGGGAGGGCATTGAGCATATTCACGACAAGTTTCGTCCATTGTGCGCCCACGAAATTGGGCTGGGCGACGGTCGGCACCGCGTCGTTCAGAACGGACTGCCAGCGCCGAGTCTCGGCATCGACCGGGCCGGAGCCGCGGCCGAGATAGGTCGGCGCCGCCGTGGTCACCCGCACGGCTCCTGGCTCGGTGTAGTTGGCGGCGATGATCGAGAGCGCTCCGAAGGAGTCGGATCGGGGGAGCAGCCGCCCGGCCGTCTTCACCCCGTCGAGGCCGTTCTGCACGACGATGACGGCCCCGCCATCGATGACCGCGGCGTTCTGCGCGATCGCGGCCTCGGCATCTTGCGCCTTGGTGCAGACCAGCGTCAGCTCTGGTGACTCGGTCAGCTGCTCGAGCGCGGTTGGCCGCGCGTGAACATCGCCGAAACCACCACTCAGGCGGATGCCGTCGGCCCTGATCGCGGCCAGCCCCGCGCCGCGCGCGGTCACGGTGACGTCATGCCCGGCCCGGGCGAGGAGAGCGGTGAATGTTCCGCCGAGGGCACCGGCACCGATGACTGCGATTCGCATTGCACCAGCCTAGATTGAGGAGTCCGCCTGGCTTGACGCGACGGCTCCTCAACCGGAGCCGCTACAGCGCCGAGTGCACCGGGTCACGGGTCTCGCGAGCGTCGGCGTCGGCCGACTCCTCCGGCTGAGCGCCGGACCGAGCGCCCAACGCCGCGGCCGCTAACGACGCCGCAGCCGCCATCGCATTGCGCTTCGACGGTAGCGCGAGTGCGATCACCGCGGCAATCGCGAGTACGCCGGCGCCGACCGTGATCGCCGGAATAGCGGCATCCACATAGCCGGTCGGGGTGAGCTGGCCGCCGGCGCCGGTGAAGACAGCGGTCAAGACGGCGATGCCGAGCGCGACACCGATCTCGCGCAGCGTCGAGTTCGTTCCCGACGCCTTTGCGTGGTCCACCGGCGCCATATTGGCGAGCACCGCGGTGGAGCTCGGCGCGAAGACGAAGCCCATTCCGACTCCGGCGAGCAGGAACGCCGGAATCAGTGCGCCGTATGCCACGGTGGGCGACATGGTCGCCGCCAGAGAGAACATTGCCACCGACAAGAAGGCGAGGCCGACGACGATCGGCAGACGCGTTCCGGTGCGCGGGCTGAGCATCCCGGTGAGTGGCGCGACGACCATTGGCGCGAGCGTCCACGGCATGGTCATCAGGCCGGCTTCGAGCGGGGTGTGCCCCTGAACGATCTGCAAGAACTGAATCAGGATGAAGATCGAGCCGAAGATCCCAAAGCTGAAGGTGAGACCCACCAGGTTGGCGACGGTGAAACTGCGATCGCGAAACAGTCGCAGGGGAAGGAGTGGAGCCGCTGCCCTCATCTCCCAGAGAACGAAGAGCACGAGCAGGATGGCGCCGCCGCCGAGCGTGCCGACTACTTCGGCGCTACTCCAGCCCGCATCGTTGCCGCGCACGATTCCGTAGACCAGGCCGAACACGCCCAGGCCGGCCAGAATGAGGCCGACGATATCGGCGCGCAGCTTCGCGCCGAAGCTGTTCGGCAGGGCGAGAAGAACGAGCGGGACCGACAAGATGCCCACCGGCACGTTGAGCCAGAAAATGGCCTGCCAGTTCCAGCCCTCGATCACCGCACCGCCGATCAGCGGGCCGAGTGCGACACCGAGACCGGCGATGCCGCCCCAGATGCCGATCGCGGCTGGCCTGAGCTTGGTGCTGACCGAGCCGACCAGCAGGGTGAGCGAGAGCGGCATGAGCGCCGCAGCGCCGACGCCCTGCAGTGCGCGGGAGGCGATGAGCATCCAGGTCTCGTGGCTGAGCGCCGCAAGAACTGACGCGGCGGTGAAAACGGTGATGCCGACAAGAAAGACGGTGCGCCGGCCGAATCGGTCGCCGAGTGCGACGGCCATCAGCATGAAGGTGGCGAAGCTGAGCGAGTAGGCGTTGACAACCCACTGCAATTCTTCGATGGATGCGGAGAGGTCGCGGTTGATCACGGGCAGAGCGCCGGTGACGACGAGGTTGTCAAGTGTCGCCATGAACATCGGCAGTGCGGCCGCGATGATCGCGAGCCAGACAGGAACGCGGCGGGCGGGGGTGGAAGCCACGGGAACACCTTTCGTGGTAATTGAATGATTACAAAGGGACACGTTAGTAATCGACTGATAACATGTCAAGTGTGAGTGAGACGACAACTGAGCGAATTCCGGCCGCTGAGCGCCGGGAACAGATTCTCGCCGCAGCCAGCCGCGTGTTCGGTGAGCGGGGCTATGCCGGTGCAACGACCGACCAGATCGCCCGCGCGGCTGGCATTTCCCAGCCCTACGTCGTGCGGATGTTCGGCACTAAGGAGAATCTCTTTCTCGAAGTGCTCGATCGAGCACAGATCAAACTGGCCGTCGCGTTCCGCGCGGTGATCGCCGAGTTTCCACCCGTCGACGGTGTGCCGCCCGAGGGAGTGGGCGCGCGTCTCGGTGCCGCCTATGTCGACCTGATCGAGGATCGCGGCATCCTGCTCTCGCTCATGCAGGGCTTCATCAGCGGACATGACCCCGTCATCGGGCCGCGCGCCCGGGTGGGGTTTCTGGCCACCTACCGAATTCTTCGCGACGAGGCGGGGTTCTCGCCCGAGTATGTACGGGGCTTTCTGGCCGACGGCATGTTGATGAACACATTGCTCGCCCTGCAGTTGCCCGATGCGATCGACGACGATCCGGCGACCAGAGAGATCTTGGCCTGCGCGTTTCAGAGCAAACTTGATTTGGTGATCGACGTCACCGCAGCACAGAAAGAAGACGCATGAGCGCCACCAAGAGCGGCCTGGTTCTGATCGACAAGACCCCGGGTTGGACCAGCCACGACGCCGTCGCCCGCACGCGCCGGCTCGCCGGCACACGCAAGGTCGGCCATGCCGGCACTCTCGACCCGATGGCAACCGGCCTGCTCATCCTCGGCATCAACAGCTCGACCCGACTGCTCACCTACGTGGTCGGCCTCGACAAGGAGTACCTCGCCACGATTCGTCTGGGGGCGTCGACGACGACCGACGACGCCGAGGGCGACATCCTGGTCGCCGCGGATGCAGCAACGGTTGCCGCGATCGAAGCGGATGCGGTCACGGCCGGCATCAGCGACCTGACAGGGGCCATCGAACAGGCGCCCAGCTCGGTCAGCGCCATCAAGGTCGACGGCAAGCGAGCCTACGCTCGCGTGCGGGCCGGAGAAGACGTGGTGTTGCCGAAGCGCCCCGTCACGGTCAGCGAGTTCGAACTGCTCTCGAGCACGTTCGTCGACGGCTTTCTCGACCTTGAGGTGCGCGTCGTGTGCTCCTCGGGCACCTACATTCGTGCCCTCGCCCGCGACCTGGGGGAGGCGCTGGGCGTCGGCGGACACCTCACCAGCCTGCGCCGCACGCGCATCGGCCCGTTCGGCATCGATGCGGCCCAGACGCTCGAAGAACTCGATATCGCCTCGGTCTTGATCGGCCCCACGGATGCGGCGACACTGCTTTTTCCGCGCCTGGACCTCACCGCCGAGCAAGCGGTCGACCTCGGCCACGGCAAGCGCATCGACTTGACCGGCACGTCGGTGAGTGAGATCGCCGCGGACTCCCCAATTGCCGCCGTTGCGCCGGGCGGCCGGCTCGTCGGCCTGGTCACGCGTCGGGGGAGCCAGGGCAAGACGCTGGTGAACTTTCCGCCCGACGAGCCCGATGTGCCCACCGGGCCTGATGAACCCGACAAGCAGGCACCCGACGCGCCGTCCGTGTCTGCCGGCACCGTGGCATCCGCCTCGGACGCCACCTCATGATCGAGTGGTTCACCTGGCTGCAACTGGCGGTTGCGGTGCTCGGCGGGCTGCTCTGCCTCGCCCTTGGCCTGGCCGGACGCAAACCGAACGACCTCACGCTCGGCGCCGTCGCCCTGGTCGAGCTGTTGCTGATCGTTCAACTCGTTGTGGCTCTCGTCGCGCCGGCGGTGGGCAACGAGCCGACCGGAAGCCTGCTCGAGTTCTACATCTATTTGATCAGTGCGTTGCTGCTGCCGATCGTCGCCGCATTTTGGGCGCTGATCGAGCGCAGCCGCTGGAGCACTGTCATTCTGGGGGTGGTCTGCCTCTCAGTGGGGGTGATGGTCTACCGGATGTTGCAGATCTGGACGGCCGCGGCCGTCTAGGCGCTGGCACGAAGTGCCTTGCGGATGCTGCGATAATTGCCAAGCCATGATCGAAGAAAAAACTCAGGCCGACACGCGCACCGCTGCCGGAACCCCCAGCCGCGTGACCGGTGTCGGACGACTGCTCATTGCCGTCTACGGTGTGTTGGCGCTCGCCGCCACCGGCCGTTCCGTCTCGCAGCTCATCTCTCGGTTCGACGAGGCGCCGCTGGCATACTCGTTGTCGGCGCTCGCCGCCGTCGTCTATATTGTCGCCACGATCGCACTGATCGCGCGCGGCCCGGTCTGGTATCGCATCGCCTGGGCGACGATCACCTTCGAGTTGGTCGGCGTACTCACCATTGGAACCCTGAGCCTTCTTGTTCCCGATCTCTTCCAGCACCACACCGTCTGGTCGGTCTACGGCTACGGCTATCTGTTTATCCCTCTCGTACTGCCGATTCTCGGGATGTGGTGGCTGGCGCGTCATCGTCCGCGTGCACGCGCGAAAGCTCCGCAGGCCGTCAACAGCGCCGCAACGCCGGGACACGCCTCGTGAGAACGTTGAACGGGGTCGACGCCGTTCCCTCCAACTGGCCGGCCTCCGCGATCAGTATCGGCAAATTCGACGGGGTGCACGCCGGTCACCGAGCCGTCATCAGCGAACTCAAATCGCTCGCGCAGCGCGACGGACTCGCGGCCGTCGTCGTGACGTTTGACCGGCATCCGCTTGCCCTGCTCTCGCCGTCTCACTGCCCGAATGCTCTCGTCAGCGTCGATCAGAAGCTTGAGTTGCTGGCCGAGACCGGTGTCGATGCGACACTCGTGCTGGAGTTCAACGAGGCGTTGTCGTCGTTGCCGCCCGAAGATTTCATTCGCGGCATTCTCGTTGACGCGCTGCACGCGCGGCAGGTGCTGGTTGGCCGTGACTTTCACTACGGTGCCCGTGGTGCCGGCGATGTCGCCTTGCTGCAGCGGCTCGGCGAGACCCATGGTTTCGAGGTGCACGTCATCGACGACGTGATGCCAGACAACGAGCACAGAGTGTCGTCGACCTGGATTCGCGAGCTGCTGTCCGACGGGGACATCCCGGCGGCGGCGGCGCTGCTCGGTCACATTCCGACGGTGCGCGGTGTTGTCGTGCACGGAGCAGCCCGCGGCCGAGAACTCGGCTATCCGACGGCCAACCTCTCGCCGCAATCCGAGGGACTGATTCCGGCCGATGGCGTGTACGCCGGCTGGCTGACGGATGCCGGAACTCGCTACCCCGCAGCGATTTCAGTGGGCAACAATCCCACTTTTGAGGGAGTTCCGCAGAAGCAGGTCGAGGCGTATGTGCTCGACGAAGACATCGATCTGTACGGGCACATTGTCGACGTGTCCTTCGTCGAACGGATCAGGGGCATGGTGGCCTTCACCGGAATCGACCCGCTGATCGAACAGATCGCAGACGATGTCACCCGGGTGCGCGCGATCCTGACCTAGCCGGCTGGCCATTTCGTTGATCGAGGAGCGCGCGACGGAGTCGGCCGCGTCTTTGAAGTATGTGGGCCATTTCGTTGATCGAGGAGCGCGCGAGCTTGCGAGCACGCGTCTCGAGATCTCGCGAGCCAATCCTTGAACTCGGGTTGCGTGTGAATATCTGCTCGCGAGGTCTCGAGACGCTCGCTGGTGCTCGCTCCTCGACCAACGGGCGTTCGCTCAGCGGCTCTCGACCGGAAGCCCTCCGCGACCGTAGATGAAGGGCACAAGCGTCTCGGCCGTGCCGAGCAGCTCGCGGCCGTGTCCCACCCGCCACACCGCATCCGTCGCCACCAAGGTGCGGGTGCGGAGAACCGCCTTGATCTCGGTCGGCGCCAGCAGGCTGCCTCGCACGGCTACCGCGCCGGACGCCGACGGAGCGATCGGCAACGAGATTCCGAGCGGTCGGGCGATGTCATACCCATGCACGACGGCCTCGGTCAGCTCGCCCACGCCGGTGCGCCCGTGGCCGGCGGCTTTCTCGTCGGCGATCTCACGGATGCGTGCCACCAGGTCGGCGACGGGAGCCTCGGCGGCTGCACGGCTGAGCGCGTCGATCGCCCGATTCGGATTGACGAAGTGGCCGAAGTAGGCGCGGGACGCGGTGCCGACGAGAACCCGGTTGCTGCTGCCGACCCGCCAGACCAGGTGTCCGGCGACATCCCGAATCCGCCAGAGGCCGCAGAGGCTCTGGGTCTCCCACTGCTCGGGAGTGAGCGTGTCGAGAACATCGGCCGTCGCACGGAGCGTTGCCGCGAGATGCCCGCCCCAGCGAGAGTTGGCGCCGGATTCGTCAATCGTCGGGCGCATGCTGAGCGGAAGGTGTTTGGCGAAGTCGGCCATGCTCCGAGCTTAGACTTGTCCGATGACTGACGCGCCGGCCCCCCGACTCTGGGCGGGCCGAACGCTCGCTCTCATCGGGATTATTCTCGTCGCCGCGAACCTCCGCACCGCGGTCACCGCGTTGTCCCCGATCGTGACTCAGATCAGCGTTGACCTTCCGCTGAACCCCGTGACCATCGGCGTGCTCGGGATGCTTCCTCCCATCTGCTTCGCCGTGTTCGGCATTCTCACCCCCGTGCTCACCCGGCGCATCGGCCTCGAAAACGTGCTGCTGCTCTCGCTCGGCGCAATCGTGGTCGGAAGCCTGCTGCGCGGATTCTCCGGATCGGTCGCCGTTCTCCTGCTCGGCAGCGTGATCACGTTCGCCGGACTCGGCTCCGGCAATGTTCTGCTGCCGCCGTTGGTGAAGAAATACTTTCCCGACCGGATCGGGCTCGTCACCTCGCTCTACGCCACCATGCTCTCGGTCAGCACGCTGGTACCGCCGCTGCTGGCCGTTCCGGTCGCCGACACGGCGGGATGGCGCACCTCGCTGGGAATGTGGGCGGTTCTCGCCTTGTTCGCCATGGTGCCGTGGATCACCATGCTGGTGCGTCACCGCACGTCGGCCCAGGCGACACCGGTCATCGACGAGGCGGAGCCCGCACTGCTCGGCAAGATCTGGGGGTCGTCGATCGCCTGGGCCATCACGATCGTCTTCGCTGTTTCGGCGCTGAACGCCTATGCGATGTTCGCGTGGCTGCCGCAGTTGCTGATCCAGAGCGCCGGCGCGAGTGCCGCGGAGGCCGGCACGATGCTGTCGCTCTACGCCGCAATGGGCATTCCCGCCGCGATCCTCATTCCGGTGCTCGCCGCCCGGATGAAGAACGTCGCGCTGCTCGTCTATCTGGGCGTTGCAAGCTTTCTCGTCGGCTATGGCGGCCTGGTTCTGTTTCCCACCACGGGAACCTGGTTCTGGGTAGCGGTGGCCGGTCTCGGCCCGCTGCTCTTCCCGCTCGCGCTCGTGCTGATCAATCTCCGCACGCGCACGCATGCCGGGTCCGTCGCCTTGAGCGGGTTCATTCAGAGTGTCGGCTACGTCATCGGCGCTTTCGGGCCGCTGGTCGTCGGGGTGCTTCACGATGCGACAGACGGATGGCTGTGGCCGCTGCTGTTTCTGATGGCAACGGCTCTCGTCGCCGTCGTCGCGGGCACCGTCATCGGTCGGCCCCACCTGCTTGAGGATGACCTCGCCAGACGCCGGTAGGCGGGCTCGGCCCGAGCACTCCGGCAGTTCTTGCTACGGCACCATCGACGCACGGTGAATCAGCGCAGCCGCCCCGATCAACGGGCCTTCGCCCGAGAGCGCGGAGTGAGCGAGGCGCACCCGTGTCGCGAACTCGAAGCCCGTGCGTTCGGCGATGGTGCGGCGGGCGGCGTCGAACAGCGCGGGGGACACGTGCGAGAAGCCGCCTCCGATCGCGACGAGGTCGAGGTCGACCAGGTTCGTCGCTGAGGCGATCGCGTGGCCGAGAGCTTCACCGCTGCGCTGAACGGCACGCACGGCGATGTCATCTCCTGCGGCATGAGCGGCGGCGAGCTCCTCGCCCGTCGTTCCGGTCCACCCCTGTCGGCGCGCCCATGCCACTGTTTTGGGGCCGGAGGCGATGGCTTCGAGGCAGCCGCGGCCGCCGCACGCGCACGGGTCGTCGTATCCGCTGACCTCAACGTGCCCGATGTGTCCGGCATTGCCGCTGGGGCCGGTGATTGTGCGCCCGCCGAGAATCAGCCCGCCGCCGACGCCGGTCGACACGATCATGCCCATCAGGTTGTCAACGCCCTGGCCGGCTCCCACCCAGTGCTCGGCAAGCGTGATGCAGAGTCCGTCCAGTCGAAGTCGCACCGGCACATTGGGCACCAGCGAACGCACCAGATCGGCCAGCGGGTAGTCGCGCCAGGCCGGCACATTCAACGGAGAGATGACACCGGATGCGACGGTGATCGGACCAGCGGTACCGATTCCGACTCCGGCCAGCGGCGCATCGTTCGGCAGCGCTGCGACGGCCTGCGTGACGACCGCGGTGACGCTCGCCTCCAACTCGGCGCTTGACGAGCTGGGGCCAGTCGGTGCGCGAAAGCGGCTCGGCGCGAACAGAGTGCCCGTAGCGTCGATCAGAGCGGCTTCCACTTTGGTGCCGCCGAAATCGAGGCCGAGTGCAAAGGAACCGTGAGCTGGCGCAGTAGACATTGTCAGATTCTATTGGGCCCACGAGCTGGTCGAGTTCGGTCGCCAGACGCAGCCGATATGAAGCTTGTGTTACGACTTCATTTCCCGGCCGGAATGGCTTCTCCGCGCGCCCTAGTCTCGTCCCGGAGGACAACGGAATCCTCCTGTTCGCAGTGCAGCCCCCTGCACTGAAGCTCCTACGCGCGCGCCCACAAACTGCGGTGTCTGAGCCCATCCGATCATTTTCAGCGAGGAGAACTGTGTCTAAACGCATGTCCACAGCACGAAGAGCGGTGTTCGCGGCCGCTCTCTGCCTGGTGCCGGTGATGGCCCTGACGACTGCCCCCGCAGCGTTCGCAACGCCGATCGCCAGCAACAACTCTGCAAGTGAGGTCGCATCGGGAGACGGCTGGTCGATCACCCAGCTCGCAGGTGCCTACCTGGTCACGCTCGCCCTGAGTGAGCCGCTCCCCATCGTCAATGACGCCCCGACCCTTCTCATCGATGGCACAGACATCGGGCTTGCCGTCGAATCGGCGGACGGACTCTCGCTGGCCGTCGTGACGAGCGATCCGGCCGTCGTCAACGCCACCACTGTGACGAAGGGCTGGTCGAGCGGCGAGGATGACAAAGCAGCAGAAGCGACAGAGACGCCCGTCACCCCGGCCGTACCTGAGAACAAAGCGCTCCTCAAGCAGCTGAAGTCGCTGCCCCTCGCCGAGGACACCCCGGCGGCCGACCCAGCAACGCTTGGTGCGTACACCGTGACCGAAGCCGAATACGACTTCGGCGACCAGGCCGTTCCCCTCGCCGCAATCGGCGGACTCCGCGGCGAGCTCACCGGAAAGATGTACCTGACAAATGCGGAAGGCGCGCGTCCGACCGTCGTTCTGATGCACGGTCGCCACACCTCGTGCTCCGGCAGCGGGGCCAACCCGCTGCGTTGGCCGTGTGGTCCGACCCAGATGAACATCCGCAGCTACCTCGGATATGAGGGCACCGCGCGTGCTCTCGCGAGCAACGGATACAACGTGCTCTCGATCGCCGTCAACGCCGTCAACTCGAACGACAACCAGCTTGCGCTCGACTACGGCGCACAGGCCAGAGGCCAGGAAGTTCTCGACACACTGACGATGCTGCAGAACGCGTCAGCGGGAACAGCGGTCAGCTACGACGACATCACGACCGCCACCGCGACCGTGCCAAGCACGACGACCACGCGCACACTCGATGACGCGTTGCTGCGAGCAACCACGCGTACCGACCAGCCGGCTGCCGCCTCCGGCGTCACCGCGGCTTCGCTCGTCGGCCGGTTCGACCTCGCCCACGTCGGAATCATGGGTCACTCGCGCGGTGGGGAGGGCGTCGTCTCTGCGGCGACTCTCAACCAGGGCCTCGCGACGCCGTTCGGTATCGAAGCGGTTCTCCCGCTTGCGCCGGTCGACTTCGGGCGCATGACTCTTCCCGATCTGCCCACCGCCGTCTTCCTCCCGTACTGTGACGGCGATGTGTCGAACCAGCAGGGGCAGCACTTCATCGACGACTCACGCAACGCGTTTGACGACAACGTGCTCCGCTCAGCCGTGTGGGTCATGGGCGCGAACCACAACTTCTTCAACACCGTCTGGACTCCGGGCAAGTACCCGGCCGCAACCGGTGACGACTGGAGCGTGAATGACAAGACCTCGACCTGTTCCACGACCGACTCGACCCGCCTCACCGCCGACCAGCAGTACCAGGTCGGCGTGTCGTACATGGCCGGCTTCTTCCGGCTCACGATGGGCGGCGAGACGCAGTTCCAGTCGCTGTTCGACGGTTCGGTGAAGCCGAACACCTCCTCGACAAGTTTCGCCGACGTGCGGGTGATGGCCAGCCAGCCGCAGCAGAACACGTCAACGATCGCCGACTTCACGTCGCAGAATTCGCTGATCCGCACCTACGGAGCGGCCACCGCACCGGTCTGCACCAACCTGACCGGTCGCACTCTGCCGCAGGCGCTGCCATTCTGTGCGACATCGAAGCTCTCCGCGCAGGTTCCACACTGGACGCCAGGCTCGTTCGCTCCGAACGTTCCCGAATTCCCCGTCACCAAGTTCCTCTGGACAGGGGCATCGGCATCGGATCCGACTGTGGCCAGCACGGGAGAGCTGCGTGTGACAGTACCGAAGGCACAGCGCGACGCCTCGCAGTACTCCCAGCTCACCGTGAAGACTGCGCCAGACGAGTCAGTGCCCACCGGCACCGACTTCACCGTCACCGTTGTCGACGGCGACGGTGCGACATCCTCGGTGCTCGCGTCGGCGATCAACCCGTCGGCGATCAACCGCATGCCGGGAGGATCCCACACGACTCTGAACAAGGTCGTGCTCCAGCAGCTGACGATTCCGACCTCGAGCCTGACCGGCATCAACCTGGCGGATGTCCGTGAGATCCGGTTCACGGCCGCGATCGGTGCCGACACGACCGGCACCGGCGGGGTGTATCTCTCCGACCTCGCATTCGACACCCCGGGCGTCGGCACGCCCGTCATCGCAACCCGCACGACGGTCAACGTCGGTGCGACGAGTGTCGAAGAAGGCAACGGGCCGGGAACCGCCGATGTGCCGGTTTACCTGAGTCGTGCCGACGACAAGACGGTCACCGCATACGTCAGCGTGATCGGCAGTGCGACGGGCAAGGTCGGCCTCGGAATGGAGAAGGTCGTTTTTGCACCCGGCGAAACCTGCAAGGCGATCACCGTCTCGACGCTCGGCGACAAGACTGCCTCGAGTGCGGCAACCACCGCATTCAAGGTGTCGGCGACCAACACGCAGAATGCGGTGATGGGTGCGAGCGCCTTCAACAACCTGACCGTGCGTGAAGACGATGGAGTGACCGGTTCAGCGGTCGAGGCATCGGCCGTCGGTGCTCAGGGCGATGTGTGCGCCGAGTTGGCCGCGTCACAGTCAGAGGGGTCGCTGGCGGTGTCGGCGAAAGACGTTGCGCCGGAGGCTCCGCTGACTGTCACGGCCAGCGGCTACCGTCCGGGGGAGAGCATTGCGTTCACCTACGGCGAGACTGACCTCGGCCGCGTCATCGCCGACAAGTCCGGCTCTGCCGTGCGTGAGCTGACTGTTCCGAGCGACGCGGCACTCGGGTCGACGGTGCTCACAGCTCTCGGGTCCGGGTTCTCGTACCGCTCCACCGCAACGGTGTCGGTGCTCGCGCCGACCTCGACCACCCTGGCCGTGTCACCGTCGCTCCCTGCGATCAAGAAGTCAACGACGCTGACCGCAACGGTGTCGGGTGCCAGCAGAGACGGTTCGGTGACCTTCACCGACGGCGACACGGTTCTCGGCACAGCTGCAACAGTCGACGGGATCGCGACCCTGGAGGTGACCGCCGGGTTCACGGCGGGTGCCCACGCACTCTCCGCAACGTTTGCCGCAACGGCGACCGCCTCGGCGTCACAGTCGGAAACGACATCGTTCGCCCTCGTCAAGGGCAAGACCACGGTCGCGCTCAAGCTGGCCACCGCCACGCAGACGTTCGGAGCGACAACGAAGGTCACAGCGACAGTCGGCGGTTCGGCGACGGGCTCGGTTGCCTTCACGTACGGTACGAAGACTGTGTCGGCTGACGTCGTGGAGGGCGTCGCCTCGATCACTCTGCCGGCCACGCTGAAGGTCGGCAGCTACACGGTCACGGCGACGTTCCTCGAAACCGAGGAGGCGTCGGCAAGTTCGGTTGCGAGTGCCGGCTTTGCGGTAGTGAAGGGCAAGACGACGGTCGCGCTCAAACTGGCCACCGCCACGCAGTCGCTCGGCAAGACGACGAAGGCTACGACTACCGTGAGCGGCTCGGCGACAGGCTCGGTTGCCTTCACCTACGGCACGAAGACGGTGAACGCCACCGTTGTGAATGGCGTCGCGTCGATCACTCTGCCGGCCACGCTGAAGGCCGGCAGCTACAAGGTCACCGCAAAGTTCCTCGGAACGGATGAGGCGTTGGCGAGCTCGGTTGCGAGTTCAGGCTACGTCGTGTCGAAGGCGGTGACCTCGGTCTCGTTCTCGCTGGACACCTCGAAGCCGAAGGCAAAGAAGACGGTCACGGTGACCGCAACGATCACGGGGGCGACGGCCGGGTTCTACCCGACCGGAACCATCAAGATCTACAACGGGACGAAGGTCGTCAAGACGGTCAGCATCTCGGCCGCGAAGAAGGGGATTGTGAAAACCTCGTTCACGGCACCGAGCAAGACGGGAGCCGTCAGCGTCAAGGTCTCCTACTCAGGCGACTCGAACTTCCTGGGCAAAACCTCGGCGTCGAAGACGTTGACAGTGACCAAATAGTTCGTCAGCGAACGGTTGCCGATCGCCTCTGAAACAGCAACGCGAGGGCGATCTGGTTGGCCGGTGTCCCCGGTGCGGCGTGAGTGCGAACACTCATGCCGCACCGGGGATTTTCGCCGTTTCGGGGACCGGTGCACTGCGCCTCGCACTGGACCATGCCCCGCCGTTCCCCCACCGGCGGCAACAACTGTGGGGATCGACCCCCGCCATCTGCTCATATGAGCAAGGTTGCCAACGAGTGTTGAATTGCGCAGCCCGGCGACCTACGCTGGTTGAAGAGGGCCACGAGCCACACAGTCCCACCAGGTCTGACAGAACACGCCACGAGAGGAGTGCGCCGAGTGATTGATACTGACGAGCTGCTTTCGATTCGCGCCGCAGAGCTGTACTACGAAGAGAACAAGACCCAAGACGAAATCGGGTCGATCCTGCGTCTCACCCGGTGGAAGGTCGGTCGCTTGCTCGCTCAGGCGAAGGCGAGCGGATTCATTCGGATTGAGATCGTGCATCCGCGCGCCCGGCGTCTGCCGCTGGAACGGCGGCTCCGCGAAGCGATGGGACTGAAGGCTGCCATCGTTGTCTCTTCCGCTGGGGTTTCCGATGATGAAGAACTTCAGTCGCGCACTGCCCAGGCGGCGGCCGACTACCTCACCAGCCTGCGTCCGATCCCGCGCACGCTCGGCCTGAGCTGGGGTCGCACCCTGCACGATGTCTCGCTTCACCTCAAGCAGGGCTGGGCTCCTGGCGTGAACGTCGTGCAGATCAACGGCGGCGTCAGTCTGAGCAAGCGCACCGGAACCGCGGCAACCACCGCCGTCATGATCGCAGAGAAGGCATCTGGGTCGGCCACGCTGTTGCCCAGTCCCGCCATTCTTGAGCGACTCGAGACCAAGCGCGCCATCGAGTCCGATCGGGCCGTCGCGGCAGTGCTCAATCTCGGAATCGGCGCATCGGCCTATCTCTACAGCGCCGGTCAAGCGGATGCCAGCTCCGCCCTTGTCGACAGCGGCTATCTGACCGCCGCGCAGATCGACGAGCTCGTTCAGCGGGGCGCCGTCGGTGACATCGTCGGCCGCTACATCGACAGCAGCGGCTCCATCGTCGATCCGGAACTCGACGAGCGCACCTTGGGCATCTCGCTCACCCATCTGCGTCGCGCGCCATTGGCCATTGCCGTGATCGCCGGTCGGCAGAAGCACGCCATCGCGCGCGCCGTTGTGTCGAGCGGCCTCTGCACCGTGCTTGTCACCGATGAGGCAACGGCCCTCGCGGTGCTCGGCGACACTCCCGACAGCGAACCTCACTCCTCGTAGCCTCGACCGACGTCGACGACCATTCACCCCAAATACCAGACAATTACGACCGACCAGAACCACGACCGACCCGAACCAAGGACACGTCATGACCAGTACTCAACTCGCCACCCGGGAACGCACCCTGGCTGTGCTCGGCGGTGAAGCCACCGACACCAATCTTCGGCGCTACCTGCACGGCATCCCCGGAATCGACGCCGTTGGCCTCGAACAGCGCGCCGCGGGGCTCGGCACCCGCTCGATCAAGACCACATCAAAGAAGTGGGCGATCGACACCATCATTCGACTGATCGACCTCACCACGCTTGAGGGCGCCGATACGCCAGGCAAGGTGCGGTCCCTCGTCGCCAAGGCGATGAACCCCGACCCGAGCCACCCGAGCACGCCCCGCGTCGCCGCGGTCTGCGTCTACGGCGACATGGTGCCAGACGCGGTTGCAGCCCTCGGCGCCGCCCACTCGAATGGCACCGATTCGGGCATCAACGTGGCAGCCGTCGCGACTGCCTTTCCGAGCGGGCGTGCCTCACTCGCGGTGAAGTTGTCAGACACCTCTGATGCCGTGGCCGCCGGAGCCGACGAGATCGACATGGTCATCGACCGCGGCGCTTTCCTCTCGGGCCGCTACGGTCAGGTCTTCGATGAGATCGTCGCGGTACGGGAAGCCTGCAAGCGTGAAAACGGAACCTACGCGCACCTCAAGGTGATCCTCGAGACCGGCGAACTCAACACCTATGACAACGTTCGCCGCGCCTCTTGGTTGGCAATTCTTGCCGGAGGAGACTTCATCAAGACCTCGACAGGCAAGGTTGCTCCCGCTGCGACGCTCCCCGTCACCCTGTCGATGCTCGAGGTCGTGCGCGACTGGCACCGCCTGACCGGCGAGAAGATCGGCGTGAAGCCGGCCGGCGGCATCCGCACCTCAAAAGATGCAATCAAGTACCTCGTGACCGTCGCCGAAACGGTGGGGGAGGAGTGGCTGCAGCCGCACCTGTTCCGCTTCGGTGCGTCAAGCCTGCTCAACGACGTGCTGTTGCAGCGTCAGAAGATGACGACCGGCCACTACTCAGGCCCCGACTACGTGACGATTGACTAACCCTTCGAGACGGCCCTGGCGGGCCTCCTCAGGGACCGATTTACTCATGCCTGACATTTTTTGAATACTGAAGGGTTACCCCTCTTATGAACTTTCTTGACTACGCCCCGGCGCCAGAGTCGCAGGCAATCCTCAATCTGCAGAGCGACTACGGGCTCTTCATCGACGGCGAGTTCGTCGCCGGCCGCGGCACGCCGTTCTCCACGATCAACCCAGCCACCGAGAAGCAAATCGCAATGATCGCTCACGCCAATGCAGCGGATGTCGATGCTGCAGTTGCCGCAGCACGTCGCGCCTACGACGGCGTCTGGTCTCGCCTCTCCGGCAGCGACCGCGGAAAGTACCTCTTCCGCATTGCTCGACTGGTGCAGGAGCGCGCCCGTGAGCTCGCCGTCGCCGAGAGCCTCGACAATGGCAAGCCGATCAAGGAGAGCCGCGACGTCGACGTTCCCCTCGTCGCGGCCTGGTTCTTCTACTACGCCGGCTGGGCTGACAAGCTCGACCATGCCGGTGCCGGACCCAACCCGTCGTCGCTCGGTGTCGCAGCCCAGGTCATCCCGTGGAACTTCCCGTTGCTCATGTTGGCATGGAAGATCGCCCCGGCCCTCGCCGCCGGCAACACGGTTGTGCTGAAGCCCGCCGAGACGACCTCGCTGACGGCGCTGCTCTTCGCCGAGATTCTGCAGCAGGCCGACCTGCCCGCCGGCGTCGTGAACATCATCACGGGCGCCGGAGACACCGGCTCACTGCTGGTGAATCACCCGGATGTCAACAAGGTCGCGTTCACCGGCTCCACCAATGTCGGCAGGGCCATCGCTCGTTCGGTTGCCGGAACCGATAAGAAGCTCACCCTGGAGCTCGGCGGCAAGGCGGCGAACATCGTCTTCGACGACGCACCGATCGACCAGGCCATCGAGGGAATCGTCAACGGGATCTTCTTCAACCAGGGGCAGGTCTGCTGCGCCGGAAGTCGCTTGCTGGTGCAGGAATCGATCCACGACGATGTCGTCGACCGACTCAAGCAGCGTCTGTCGACCCTGCGTCTCGGCGATCCGCTCGACAAGAACACCGACATCGGCGCCATCAACTCGGCCGCCCAGCTGGAGCGAATTCGCACGCTCTCCGACATCGGCGAGCAGGAAGGCGCGGAGCGCTGGACTGCAGACTGCGCCATCCCCGAGAACGGCTTCTGGTTCGCGCCGACCATCTTCACGAATGTGTCGACCAGCCACCGCATCGCCCGTGACGAGATCTTCGGCCCGGTGCTGTCGGTGCTCAGCTTCCGTACCCCGGCTGAAGCGATCGCCAAGGCGAACAACACGCCGTATGGATTGTCGGCGGGCATCTGGAGCGACAAGGGCAGCCGCATCCTCGCGGTGGCCGACAAGCTGCGCGCTGGAGTGATCTGGGCGAACACGTTCAACCGATTCGACCCGGCCAGCCCGTTCGGTGGCTACAAGGAGTCCGGCTACGGCCGCGAAGGCGGGCGCCACGGTCTCGCCGCCTACCTCAAGCCGGCAAACAGTCGACCCGTTCTGACTGCAGCCGCCCCGGCTCCGGCGATCGAGACCGCATCGGTGGTCGAGCCTGCCGGCGCCCCTGCCGCATCCCCGACCGCCAACGCCACCGCTCCCGCACCGAAGCCTGCCGCAGGAAAGAAGGCCGCAAAATGACCCGCCTCGCCGTTCCCAAGACCTACAAGCTCTACATCGGCGGAAAGTTTCCGCGCAGCGAGTCTGGCCGGGTCTACGAGATCCGTTCGCACTCCGGTGAGTTTCTCGCCAATGCCGCGCAGGCCTCCCGCAAGGATGCCAGGGATGCCGTCGTCGTCGCCCGTGGCTCGCTCGGTGGCTGGGCCGGCGCAACGCCCTACAACCGCGGCCAGGTGCTCTACCGCATCGCCGAGTTGCTCGAGGGCCGCCGTGCGCAGTTCGTTGACGAGATCATGCAGTCAGAGGGTGTGACGACAGCCGTCGCATCCGCTCAGGTCGACGAAGCCATCGACCGCTGGGTCTGGTACGCCGGCTGGGCAGATAAGTACGTGCAGGTTGCCGGAAACGCCAACCCGGTCTCCGGTCCGTTCTTCAACATCTCGGTGCCGGAGCCCACCGGAATCGTCGCGATCGTCGCGCCGCAGTCCGGCGGCTCCCTGCTCGGAATCGTCAGCGCGATCGCGCCGGCACTTGTCGCGGGCAACACCGTCGTCGTGGTGGCGAACCAGTCGGCGCCCCTGTCGGCGATCAGCCTGTCTGAGGTGCTCGCCACCAGCGACGTGCCGGGTGGCGTCGTCAACATTCTCACCGGCTCACCGGCCGAGATCGCGCCGTGGCTGGCCAGTCACGCCGATGTCAACGCGATCGACCTTCTCGGTGCCGGTGCGCTTGACTGGGTCGACCTGCAGATCGCTGCCGCCGACACCCTCAAGCGGGTGCTTCCTCCTGAGAACGGTGAGGATGCCGCCACGCCGTCGTTGGAGCGCATCCTGGCGTTCACTGAGACGAAGACGGTCTGGCACACGAAGGCTCTGATCTAGGGCGCCCGTGCTTCGCGCCTGCGTCGTCCGCACCTGCGTCGCCCGCACCTGCGTGCTTCGCCAGCGCACGTGAGTGAATGGCCGCTTCCCGTCAGGGGAAGCGGCCATTCTCACGCTCACGTGCACCGGCTCCCAGACGGATGCCTGTGCCCTGGTTGGGGGAGCACTCGAAAGGTAACAAAACGGTAACGACTCGGGTAGTGTTGCTTCACGCCCACCGCACCGTCGCGGCGGCGGGGAGGGGCACCGCGGTGAGACGACCGTCAACACGACGACTTCTTTCAGTGCTGTTCGCCAGCTGCACCACGGCAGTTCTCGCCGCCATCCTGATTCTGGGAGCCGCACCGGGGCAGGTTTACGCCACCGATGTCTTCGGCGCCCTGCGCACCCCCGGCGAAGGAGCGTTCATCGCCGGTCACCGGGGCGACAGGTCTGCCGCACCAGAGAACACCATGCCCGCCTTCGAACTCGCCCTTGCGAGCGACATGGACTTCGTCGAAACCGATGTGCAGCTCACGAGCGACCACGTTCCGGTGCTCTTTCACGACGTGACGCTCGAGCGCACCACGAATGGTCGCGGAAAGGTCTCCGACAAGACCAGCGCGCAGATCAAGAAGCTCGACGCCGGCCGCTGGTACGCCCGCGAGTATGCCGGAACGCGCATCCCAACCCTCGACGAGTTCTTCACCCGGCTCGTCGACTCCGACAAGAAGGCTCTCGTCGAGCTGAAGTTCAGCTGGAGCGACGACGACCTGCGCAACGTGATCGACCTGATCGGCCAACACGGGCTGAGTTCGCGCGTCGTGCTGCAGAGTTTCAGCATCGAGACGCTGCTGAACCTGCAGCGGGTGTCGCCGCAGTTCCCGCGCATCATGCTCGTGCGCGAGCTGCCGGCGAATCCGGTGCCCATGGCCGAGCGCTTCGGCGTCATCGCCCTCGCGACGACGGCGAAGGCGGTGGCCGCCCAACCGGATGCCGTCACTCGCCTGCATGAGGCAGGGTTCGGCATAATTTGCTACACGCTCAATACCGAAGACACCTGGGCTGAGGTGCGTCAGCTCGGTGTCGACGGAATCATCACCGACACCCCGAGCGACCTGGATTCCTGGCTCGCGGCGACGAGCGGCGGAACCTGAGAACCTGCCAGCGCTCTCGCCAATACTCTAGCCAGCGCGCCGCGCCGGAGGCATGATTGACAGGGGAGGCAACAATGCCAGCGACGGTTGTGTTCATGGGTGACGGCCTGATTGCGGGTGGGCGTTGGAACGAATGGCTTCCCGCCTACGAGGTGACGAACCTCGCAATCGGGGGTGCGACCAGCGACGATGTGCTGGGCGGGCTTGACGTGCTTGTCGAACACGCTCCCGACGCTGTGGTGCTCGGCATCGGCACCAACGACCTTGGCTGGCGTCGCTCAGACGAGTATGTCGTGCGCAATGTCGAGTCGATTCTTGTCACACTTCGAAGGCGGCTCCCCGAAACGCGCATCCTGATTCATTCAGTGCCGCCCCGGGAGCGGGAGTTCGCCGACCTCATCAGATCGGTCAACCGTCACCTCTGGCAGTTCGCTCCGACGATTCACTCCCAATACCTCGATCTCTGGCCGACACTGGCCGAGGCCGACGGCGAGCTGAACCCGTCGTACACCGAAGACCGCTTGCACCTCACGAAAGAGGGCTACGAAGCGTGGGTGTCCGAGCTGATCCCCGCGCTCGAGACCCTGTTCGAGCTGCCGCCCTCAAGCTCGGCGATTCCGGTGCAGCACGCCTGACGCCGCGCGCCATCCGCCGTTGATCAGCTGGTCTCGGCTCTGAACCTCCTCGGTGGTCGAGCCAGTCGAAAACCGCCGCGCCGACCGAACTCAAGAGGCGTCGCGCCATTCGACCCTCATGGTGCGAAACGGGCCACCCACGGATGCCGCCACGCGGGTTCGCACCCACCGCGAGCTATCTGAACATTGCGGTGGTCGAGGAACGAGCGCAGCGAGTATCTATCAGGCATATGGGCCATTTCGTTGGTCGAGGAGCACGCGACGAAGGAGCGCGCATCTGTGAGGTATATGGACCATTTCGTTGATCGAGGAGCGCGCGAGCTTGCGAGCACGCGTCTCGAGATCTCGCGAGCCAATCCTTGAACTCGAGTTGCGTTCAAACATTGGCTCGCGCGATCTCGAGACGCGGCCTCCTTCGTCGGCTGCTCCTCGATCAACGGCGGGAGCTCGGGACCGCGTTCAGGGGCGGAGGTGTGTCGAACGACGCGAGCCCGCGGAACGACGGGGCGCTGCATCCATGACACGCACTCCGTTCCTGAACCAGGACCCTGCCCATCCAGTCGGCTCGGCCGATCTCGACGGCTTCGCACCACCTAGCGGGCCGCGATCACCCTGCGATAAAACTCTATGCCCGCCAGAAACGTCGACACGGTGACGCGCTCGTTCACGGCATGCAGGGTTGCTCGTTCGTCGCTGCTCATCCGAAACGGACTGAACCGGTAGACAAAATCACTGACCCGGGTGAAGTGGCGGCTGTCGCTCGCTCCCAACATCACGTAGGGCGTCACGATCGTGCCGGGATAGGTGGCTTCGATGCTGTCGACAACGAGCTGCCAGGCCGCCCCGGTCGTCGGTGACACGGCTGACGGCTCGTTCGGAAGCTCTGCGTCGATCACGACCAGGGGGTCGCGGATGGCTCGGCGCACGTGTCGAAGCATGGCGGCGACGCTGGAGCCTTGGGCGATGCGCACGTTGACCACGGCCCGGGCTTGCTCCGGCAAAGCGTTCGCGGCCTGCGCACCCGAAAGCTGGGTGACGGCCGCCGTGGTGCGCACCATGGCACTCGTCTCATCGCCCAGTCGTCCGAGCAGGGCGGCAAGCGGTCGGTTGAACAGGCGGGCGCGTTCGAAGACGAAACGCAGCGGGCCGCTCGTGTGAGCGCCGAGCGTTTCAATCATCTCGAAGTTCGTCTCGGTGAGGTGGGCCGCAAAACGTCGTGCGTTCAGACGGGTGATGGCGCGGGCCAAACGCACCGTCGCAGTCATCCGTGGGGGAGTCGAGGCGTGCCCGCCCGACTGGTTCACGGTCAGTGTGACGCTCGTGATTCCCTTTTCGCTTACGCCGACCACGGCGATGGGTTTGGTCACGCCGGGAAAAATGTTCTCGACCACCGCGCCACCCTCGTCGATGACCAGCGCTGGGCGGATGCCTCGGCTCGCCAGCAGATCGACGATCGCCGACGCACCCGCTCCCGTGGTCTCTTCGTTGTGCCCGAAGCTGAGATAGATATCGTTGGCCGGTTGGAATCCGACACCGACCTGGGCTTCGACCGCTTCAAGGATGGCCACAAGGGCGCCTTTGTCGTCGAGTGTGCCGCGGCCCCAGACGGACTGGCTCGCTCCCTCGCCGACAAGGGTGGCGTCAAAGGGCGGATGCGTCCAGCCGTCAGACGTGGCCGGCACGACGTCGTAGTGGGCCATTAAAACCGTCGCGTCGCCCGCTGCGGCACCCGGCCAGCGGTAGAGCAGCGAATGCCCGGCCACGACCTCACGGCTGAGTGTCGCGTGGAGGGCCGGATAGAGCGAGGGGAGCGTCGCAACGAAACGATCGAAATCCGCCCAGACCGTCTCGGTTTCGTCGAGCCGCGACATCGTCGGGATGCGGATGAGCTCCTGAAGGCGCGATACTGCGTCGGTCGCCGAGTTACTTTCCTCCGGGTGGCTGGCCCCCACGGCCACCGAGTCGCTCACCGGTTGTTGTTGAGCTCGAAGACACGCAGAAGTTCGGCGATGGCGTCTTGACGCTCTTGGCCGCCGGCGTCGAACATGTGGCTGACGTGAGTCTGCAGATGGTTCTCAACGAGAAGCTTGTTGAGTGAGCCCAGCGACTTCTGGATGGCCAGCGACTGGGTGATGATGTCGACGCAGTAATCCTCGTTCTCGATCATCTTCTCGAGACCACGCATCTGGCCTTCCATGATGCGGGTGCGGTGCAGAGCGCGTCGCTTGATGTCTTCGATCATTGCTCAAGCGTACTGCTCAGTCCTGATACCCCTCAAGGGTATCGGCGCCGGCCGAAGCATCCACCGTGCCGCCGCTCGGCTCACGCTCAAACTGGGCGCTGAGCCCACTCAATCCAGGTCGCGCCAAATTTCTCGGTACTGGGCACTGCCGAAGCCCAGGACGAGGTATCCAAATTGATGTCCTCTGGTTAGCGCTGACGTCGGTCCAAACTGCGAAGAGACTATCGGTGCAGCACCGCAGGGGGTGGCAGGGACGGTCGTACTCGAAGGCATCACCGCTGGCCGACACCGGTTACGCCGTTGAAGTCCTGCTTCGTCGCACTCGGCATTTCCGTATCCGGGCGTTCGCCCATCGATGGTTTGGGCCAGCAGGCACCAGCGACATCTGTCCTTCACACGCGGCCCAGATCGTCTATATCTACCGTTGAACTGTACGGAAATTTACCGTACACTCATCTCATGGGAAACGTTACCAAGAGCGACCGGCTCGACTTGCGGCTCACTAAGCAACACAAGCAGGAAATTGAGCAAGCAGCAGCTTTGTCGGGGCGATCAGTCACCGATTTCTCTGTCTCGGTGCTCGTCAAGGAAGCTGCCGAGGTGATCCGTCGCGAACGTGATCTTGCGATGTCGTTGGAAGCATGGGAAGCCTTCAATAGGGTTCTCGATCGACCAGCACGGCCAGTCGAAATGCTGGCGAGCCTACTCAAGCGCCCGACCGTCTTCGACGATTGAGTCCGCTTCTTCGGCCTCGGGCTATCACCTCGAAAGACTCTTTCGTTGACTTCGATTGCGGGGAGCCATCACTCAACGAATGGCTGCGCAATCGGGCGGTTGCCAACGAGCGTGGCGGCGCATCTCGCACCTTCGTCTCAGTCGACAGGAATTCGCAGATCATCGCGGGCTACTACTGCCTCTCGGCCAGCTCGCTGCGGAGCGAAGACGCACCGGGAGCTCTCAAGCGGAACATGCCCAACCCCTTACCCGTCATTCTGATTGGCCGACTGGCAGTGGATGGTCGCTTCGCCGGTCACGGGCTCGGGGCTTCTCTCCTTCAGGATGCGGTCCTGAAAAGTGTGGAGGCGGCTCGGCTCGTTGGAGCACGCGCGCTCCTCGTCCACGCTCTCACGGAGGCGGCAGAAAACTTCTACACTAAATTCGGTTTCGTGCGGGTGCCGCATAGTGCTCGCGTCATGTATCTCCTGACTGCGGACGCCGAAGCCACCATCGCTTCAATCACGACGTAAGTCCTCGCCTCAGATCTCACTGTCAACCACGACTCAGCGCGCACTGACCTCCGGCCGCAAATCGAGGCGACGCAACAGCTGCGCGTTCAGTGCCACGACGATCGTCGAGACCGACATCAGGATCGCACCGACCGCCATCGGCAGTACGAAACCGATCGGTGCCAGAACGCCGGCCGCGAGCGGAACCGAGATCAGGTTGTACCCGGCTGCCCACCACAGGTTCTGCTTCATCTTGCGATAGGTCGCCGTCGAGAGATCGATCACGGAGAGCACCGAGCGGGGGTCATCGCTCGCGAGGATGACGCCGGCCGAGGCGATGGCCACGTCGGTTCCGGCGCCGATCGCGATGCCGACATCCGCCTGGGCCAATGCAGGGGCATCGTTCACTCCATCGCCGACCATGGCGACGGTGCGTCCCTCGCTCTGCAACTCGGCCACCTTTGCCGCTTTGTCTTCGGGTTTGACCCCGGCGAACACCCGGTCGATGCCGAGTTCGGCGGCCACAGATTCGGCGACAGCCTGCGCATCGCCCGTGATCATGACGACCTGGATGCCCCGCGCACGCAGCGCATCGACGGCGTGCCTCGACTCCTCCCGCACCTCATCGGCCAGACCGATCGCGCCGATCGGCACTCCGTCCTGCAGCACGTGCAGGATGATTGTGCCCTCCCTCGTCCAGGGTTCGCTGGCCGCGAGGGGAGTGACGCCATGACTGGTGAGTAGGTGCGGTCCACCGACGCTGACCTGGCGCCCGTCGATGGTGCCCGTCACACCGACCGCGGCCTGCGCCACGAAATCGGTGGCCTTCACAACCGTGAGACCGCGCAGGCTTGCCGCCTGCACGATCGCCTTCGCCAACGGATGCTCGCTGTCGGCTTCGACCGATGCCGCCAGTGCGAGAACCTCGTCATCGGTGTGCCCGGCCGCGACCGACAGGTGAGTCAACGCCGGCTCGCCCTTGGTCAGGGTGCCGGTCTTGTCGAACAGCACAGTGGTGACGGTGCGCATACTCTCCAGCGCGAGGCGGTCCTTGATCAGCACTCCAGCCTTCGCCGCGCGCTCCGTGGCGATCGAGACGACGAGGGGAATAGCCAGGCCCAGGGCATGCGGGCAGGCGATCACCAAGACGGTGATGGTGCGAATCACCGCGTCGTCTGGGTAGCCGAGCATCGTCCAGACGATGGCGGTGAGCACGCCGGAACCGAGGGCGAACCAGAAGAGCCAGCCGGCCGCCGTGTCGGCGATGCGTTGGGCGCGCGAGGACGAGTTCTGCGCCTCGGCCACGAGGCGAGCGATACCGGCCAGCGCCGTGTCATCGCCGACCGCGGTGATCCGCACCCGGATGGCGGTGTCGGTGGCGACGGTTCCGGCCACGACGCGCGAACCGGGGCCACGCTGCACGGGGCGCGACTCTCCGGTGATCATCGACTCGTCGACATCCGCTGTGCCCTCGATCACCTCGCCATCGGCGGGAACCCGTGCACCGGGGCGCACGATCACGACGTCGCCGAGCTCGAGTGACGTCGGCGACACGACAACAACACTGTCGCCCTCCACGCGCTCGGCCTCATCGGGCAGCAACGCAGCCAGAGATTCCAGTGCGGTGGAAGTCTGCGCCAGCGAGCGCATCTCGATCCAGTGCCCGAGCAACATGATCACGATCAGCAGCGCGAGCTCCCACCAGAAGTCGAGTTCGTGGTCGAGGATGCCGAGGCTCGCGCCCCAGGAGGCGAGGAACGCGACGGTGATCGCGAGGGCGATCAGCAGCATCATTCCCGGTTTGAGCGCCTTGAGTTCGGAGACCGCTCCGGTGAGGAATGGCTTGCCGCCCCAGACATACATGACGGTGCCGAGCACGGGGGAGATCCAGGTGAAGAAGGCAGAGTCGGGCAGCGAATAGCCGATGATCGACGCGAACATGCTGCTGAACAACACGACGGGAATCGCGAGCACGAGCATGATCCAGAACAGGCGGCGGAACTGGCCGACGTGGTCGCCGTGTCCGCCATGGCCGCCATGGTCCATCGTGCTGTGGTCTGTGGCGCCGTGATCCATGGTGCTGTGGTCTGTGGCGCCGTGATCCATCCCGCTGTGAGTGCTGTGCTCCATCGTGCTGTGGTCGATTGCGTGGTGATCGTGCGAGTTCTGTGGCTCGGTCATGCGTCAACGGTATACCCCCTAGGGGTATGCGTCAAGGGTGTGGCCTTCTCGACGACGGGAGCACCGCGTGCTCGAGATCGGCCAACGGATGCCGACAGCTCGACCTGCAAAGGCCCCGATCGAGTCTCGATAGGCTGGCCAGATGCGCCGATTGCTCCGTCTTGTTGTCACCACCTCCTGCGCTGCGCTCGCGCTCGCCGCATTCGCCGTCGCGGCTCCGGCCACCGCCGCACCCAGCCAGGCGCCGATGATCGTTGCCACCGACACGAGCGACTTCACGTTCGATTCCTGGCACTCCGACCTCCGACTCGGGCTGACCGCCGACGGGCACTCCGAGCTCCTCACCACCGAGACGATCGTCGCCCGGTTTCCCGACTTCGACCAGAATCACGGGATCCGACGCGCCATCCCCACCGACTATCGCGGGCATCCGACTGGCCTCGAAATTGAGAGCGTCACCGACGAAAACGGCGTGCCTCGCAGCTACGACACCGAGTCGACGTCCGATGATTCAGGCGATTTTCTTGAACTCACCATCGCCGCCGACGACTTCGTGCACGGTGCGAACACCTACCGAATCACCTACCGGCAGAGCAACGTGACATTTATCCCGTCGGGTTCGAACGACGATCAGTTTTTCTGGGAGGTGAACGGCACCGGTTGGGACCAACCGTTCGGCGACGTGTCGGCAACCCTGCTCATTGATCCGGCGATCGCGGGAAAACTCACCGGCCAAGTGCGGTGCCTGCAGGGCGCTGCCGACTCGGGTTCAGACTGCGCCAGCCTGACCAGCGAAGCGGATGGCGATGGCTGGCGCATCGAGGCGGCGACCGGTCCGCTGGCCGCACACCAGGGTCTCGCGCTGGTGGTCGGTTTCGAGCCAGCGACCTTCGTGCCCCGTGACGACTCCTTTCTGGCCAGCCCCGCTCCGAGCATCGGGCTTGCCGGTGCTCTGATCGCGCTCGCCGGTCTCGCCCTGGGCTGGATCGGTCGTGCTGGTCCCTGGCGCAACGCGCGAGGGCGGCCGACGATCATCGCGGAGTACCTGCCGCCGAAGGGCGTCAGCCTCCTGAGCTCCGCCAACGTCAGCGCAACTGCGACCAAGCTCATCCCTGCGCTGATCTTGAGCTTCGCCGTGCGCGGCAATCTGCGGGTACTCGCCGAGAACGGCAAGAAAAAATACACTCTCGAGTTGGTGCACGCCGACGGCCTCGAACCGTCAGAGCATGCCATCCTCGCCGACCTGTTCCCCGGCCTGCAGCCCGGCACACTGCGCAAGCTCGCGAAGAAAGACGCCAAGCTCGCCGCCGCGCTGCAGAAGAAACTGGCCGCCGTGCCTCAGCGGGCCGTCGCCGACGGGTTGCGCCTGAAAATCGGTGGGCCTCTGCGCCGCTGGGCGATCATCCTCGGCATCGTCGCCCTGCCGCTGAGCTTCTTCGGCAGCGTCATCGCGCTTTCCGATCAGATCGGCGGTGTCTGGCCGGTGCTCACCCTGATCGTCGGGATCGTGGCCGCCATCGGTGCGCTGGTGCTGGCATCCGTCGTGCGCCCCTTGACCGCTGCCGGTGCAGAACTCCGCGACTACCTGGCCGGGTTGAGGCTCTACATCAAGCTGGCCGAGGCCGACCGAATGCGCGTGCTGCAGAGTCCACAAGGCGCGCTGCGTTCGCCGTATCGGCCCGATGCCGCAACCGAGGCGACTTTCGATCCGTCGGCCGATCCGTCAGTCGATCCGGCGCAGCAGCTTGAAGTGCTCAGGCTGTCGGAGCGGCTGCTGCCCTACGCCGCGCTGTTCGGCCTCGAGAAGGAATGGTCGGCGGTGCTCGGCGATTATTACGCCAGAAGCGGCGCCGAGCCCGACTGGTACCTCGGTTCCAGCGCGTTCAACGCGGCCTATTTCGGTGCGGCGATCGCGTCGTTCTCTGCGTCGACCGCCACGTCGTGGGCGGGCACCGCGTCGAGCTCAGGGGGCTCAGGGTTCAGCGGCGGCGCCTCGGTCGGCGGCGGTGGGGGAGGCGGCGGTGGCGGTGGGGTGTAACCGCTCCGGCGCGGTCATCCCGCACGCTCTCGCTCGATAGTCTTGAGGGATGCGCGCAGACCGACGTCCCCTGGGAACACCCGCCGAACCGACGTTTTCCCGATCGGCGCTCGCCCCTGGCCTGCTCGGCGCGATTGCGCTGCTTGCCGGCCTGGCTCTGCTCGACTCCGATGGCTTCATCATCATCCGCTACATCGTGAGCATCCTCGCGATCATCATCTGCGTGTTCGTGATCCAGGCCAAGTCGTGGTGGTGGCTGATCGGGCTCGTGCCCATCGCCATCCTCTGGAATCCGGTCTTCGTGATCGAGCTTCATGGGCAGGGCTGGGTCTCAGCCCAGTTCATCGCCGCGATCGTCTTCATCCTCGTCGGTGTCAGAACCAAGGTTCCTGCGCGCCACGAGTAATCTGCGGGCGTACACTGGGTCTTGCGCCTGAGAACCCGGTCACCGTCTCGACCGTGCGATTGCAGGTCAGTCACGCTGACACAGCAGAACTGACAAGCACGACCTGACCAGCAACCAACGCGATGCTCGATTCAGGGTTCGGCGTCTCGAACGAGCCGACATCGCGGATGTCGACGCCTTTGAGATCGGTTTCTTGTGGAGCCTGTCGGAAGCCGCGCCACTCGGGTGCAGCGTCCGAACCGGCATCCGTGAAGTGGAGAAGAATGCCATACACCCGCCAGCAGTCGTCAGGCTCTAGCAGCCGCGGACCCCGCGCCGACAGCAGCCGCAGTCGGCAGCGTGCGCGCTCCCGAGACGACGACGCGCCCATCATCCCGATCCTCGCCCGCAAGGTGCGCGAGGTCGAGGCGAAGGCGCAAACCGGCGGAAAGCTTGGCCCGACGAACCGCATTAAGTACCAGGTCATCGCACTGCTGATGCGCGAAGAACGCGCCAGAGTCAAAGCAGACCAGGAGACGACGGATGCGAACCGCGCCGAGTTGCTCAAGCGCCTCGACGGCATCGCTCAGATTCTCGCGAAGACCGCCGCACGCGACACCAGCCTGATCACCCTGCTCGAGCCCGACGCGTCGGTGTCGACCGTCGCCCAGCGATTCCGTCGCGATTGGCTGCTGGAGTCCGGCGCCGAGCTCAGCCCAGACGAGCTCATCATCACGCGCGAGCCGGAGGCCAAGCCCGAACTGCCAGAGAACCAGGTCATCCCGCAATCGGTGAAGGCCCGTCAGCTGGCCAACCCGTTCCTGGCCCCTGACTTCAGCGCCGCGCAGGCCAAGCCCGTCGTTTCCGCACGCCGCCTGGCCAACTGGGAACTCCTCGGCCCGCTGTTCAAATCGTTCGAATACGGCTCCGGCGGCCAGGCCGCCACGATGAGCCTCCCCGAAGCTCCCACCCTCGACCGGCTTTCTCCTCCTGGCATGGAGCTGATGCGACACCAGGCCCGCTTCATCGAAAGCGCGCGCCTCGGGCACCGGAGCTACCTGTTGGCCGACGAGCCGGGCCTCGGCAAGACGGCACAGAGCTTGCTCGCCGCATCCGTCGCCAACGCCTACCCGCTGCTGGCCATCGTGCCGAACGTCGTCAAGATGAACTGGGCACGCGAGGTTGAGCTGTGGACGCCGAACCGTCGCGCCACCGTCATTCACGGTGACGGCGACACCCTCGACGCCTTCGCCGACGTGGTCGTCGTGAACTATGACGTGCTCGACCGTCACCTGGCCTGGCTGGGAACCCTCGGGTTCAAGGGCATGGTCGTCGACGAGGCGCACTTCATCAAAAACCAGCAGTCGCAGCGGTCCAAGCATGTGCTTTCTCTCGCCGACCAGATTCGGCGTCGCACGCCCGGCGGAAACCCGCTGCTGATGGCCCTCACCGGCACCCCGCTGATCAACGATGTCGATGACTTCCGTGCGATCTGGCAGTTCCTCGGCTGGATCGACGGCGACAAGCCGGCACCCGCCCTGATGGCGAAGCTCGAGGCGACCGGTTTGACCCCGGCGGATGTCGGCTTCTACGCCGAGGCGCGTGCTGCCGTGATTGACATGGGTATCGTGCGCCGTCGCAAGGTCGACGTCGCCGCCGATCTGCCGGCCAAGCGCATTGCCGACCTGCCGGTCGAGCTCGACGACGACCTGGGCCGTTCGATCAGACAGGCGGAGCGCGAGCTCGGCGCCCGACTGGTCACGCGCTACAACGCCCTGGTGACCGCCCGCAGCACCGGCAAGAAGAAGCTCGTGCCAGACGCCGAGCAGCGTGAGCAGTTCATCCGCGCGGTCGCCCATGCCGAACTCGAAGAGTCGAAGGGCGCCACGACCGGCGAGAACGTCTTCACGATGGTGCGCAAGATCGGTCAGGCGAAGGCCGGGCTGGCCGCAGACTACGCCGCCCAGCTCGCGCGCTCGGTGGGCAAGGTCGTCTTCTTCGCCAAGCACATCGACGTGATGGATGCTGCAGAAGACACCTTCGCCAAGCGGGGCCTGCGCACGGTATCGCTCCGTGGCGACCAGACTGCACTGGCCCGCCAGGCCGCCATCGACGCCTTCAACAACGACCCGGAGGTTGCTGTCGCGGTCTGCTCGCTCAGCGCAGCCGGCGTCGGCGTCAACCTGCAGGCATCCTCGAACGTCGTACTGGCCGAACTCAGCTGGACCGCCGCCGAACAGACTCAGGCGATCGACCGGGTGCACCGGATCGGCCAGGACGAGCCGGTGACCGCCTGGCGGATCATCGCGGCGCACACCATCGACGCCCGCATTGCCGATCTCATCGGCAGCAAGCAGGGTCTCGCGGCCCGTGCGCTCGACGGCTCAGAAGAAGCAGACACGTCGTCTGACTCGATCCAGGCCAGCGCCCTGATCTACCTGCTCACGCAGGCGCTCGACGGAACGTTGTAGCCACCCGAGCCCGGTCGAGCCCCCGTGCGATTTGATCGCGGGGGGCTCGGCACCCCATGATGTGTAGACGGTAATGGCGCCGTTTCTGATCTCGTCCTGTTGCATGAAAGAGCGGCCACTATGAAAATCGGTATCCTCACCAGCGGTGGAGACTGCCCCGGCTTGAACGCTGTTATTCGCGGCGCCGTCTTGAAGGGCGTGCGCATTCACGACGACGAGTTCGTCGGAATCCGCAACGGCTGGCGCGGCCTCGTCGACGGCGACTTTATGGCCCTCGACCGTCACAGTGTGCGCGGCCTGTCGAAGCAGGGCGGCACCATTCTGGGCAGCTCCCGCACCAACCCGTTTGAGGGCGAGCACGGCGGGCCCGAAAACATTCAGAAGCGTCTCGACGCTCAGGGCATCGACGCGATCATCGCGATCGGCGGCGAAGGAACCCTCGCCGCCGCGCAGCGTCTGACGGATGCCGGCATCAAGATCGTCGGCGTGCCGAAGACCATCGACAACGACCTCGCTGCCACCGACTACTCATTCGGATTCGACACGGCCGTCGAGATCGCGACCGAGGCCATCGACCGGCTCCGCACCACCGCGGAATCGCACGGTCGGTGCATGGTCATCGAGGTCATGGGTCGCCACGTGGGCTGGATCGCGCTGCACTCCGGCATGGCCGGTGGCGCTCACGCCATCCTGATTCCCGAGCAGCCGCAGACGATCGAGCAGATCTGCGAATGGGTCGAGCACGTGCGCGACCGCGGTCGTGCGCCGGTCATCGTCGTTTCGGAGGGCTTCTTGCTCGCCGGAATGGAAGAGGCCCACTCGCACAAGGGTCTCGACGCGTTCAACCGCCCGCGTCTCGGCGGCATCGGCGAACTGATCGCCCCCATGATCGAGGAGCGCACCGGCATCGAATCCCGCGCGACAGTGCTCGGTCACACCCAGCGTGGCGGCGCTCCGTCGGCCTATGACCGGGTGCTCGCGACCCGCCTCGGCATGGCGGCGATCGACGCGATCCAGGCCGAGCAGTGGGGCTCGATGGTCTCGCTGAAGGGCACCGAGATCGAGATCGTCAGCATCAAGGAAGCCACCGGCGGCCTGAAGACGGTTCCGCAGGATCGCTATGACGAGGCTGCAGTTCTCTTCGGATAACCGAAATCGCGACGCGCGGGTTTAGGCGAGTTTGGCCTGAACCTGCGCGAGCGACGGATTCGTCGCCGCCGAACCATCGGGAAAGAGCACCGTCGGCACCGTGCGGTTACCGCTGTTCAGGCTCATCACGAGTTCGGCGGTGCCGTCGACCTCTTCGATGTTGACCTCGCTGTAGCCGATGCCGACCTTGTCGAGCTGGGTCTTCAAGCGACTGCAATAGCCGCACCAGGTCGTGGTGAACATGGTGATGGTTCCTGATTCGGGCACAAAGTCCATGTGCAGAGCCTAACCGAGTGCGAATGGCAGCTTTCTGTACGCGGGTGTGGCGCCCCGTTTGCGCCCTGCCTGCGCCGTGCCTACGCCCTTCCTGTGGCACGCACACTGCTTGCAGCCAGGTTCACCTGGCAGTCGCCCGCTACGCTGAATGCATGACGTTGCCTCAGGTTTGCGTGAGCTACATTCTGCGCCGAACCGACGACGGACGCACCCAGGTCATGCTGGGACGTAAGAAGAAGGGCCTCGGGCTCGGAAACTTTGTCGGCCTCGGCGGCAAGCTCGAACCGGGGGAGACCCCGGTGGATGCCGCGGTGCGAGAGATTCACGAGGAATCAGGTCTCAGCGTGCGTGCGTCAGATCTCGTGCCGATGGGCCGACTGCGCTACTGGTTTCCGCACCGTCCCGCGTGGAGTCAGGAATCGAGCGTTTTCGTCTGCTCGATCTGGTCGGGAACTCCGAAGGAATCCGACGAGTTGAACCCGGAGTGGTTTGATCAGGGCGCGCTTCCGCTCGCAGAAATGTGGGACGACGCGAAGCAGTGGCTCCCTGGAGTCCTTGCGGGAAAACCGATATTTGCCGATTTCACGTTCGGAGCGGACCTGGCAACTGTCGTAGAACACTCCGCTCAAGTTGACCAGCCTGGCCGTGAGTGTCAGGATCATACGGGTCCGATTCGCGGCTCCCGTATTACGTCTGAATCTCCGGCTCTCGTAGTCGATCACAACGGTTCATAAACGCAGAGAAAGACGCCGGTGGACTTCACCCTCATCGTCGTGCTGGTCATCGTACTGGCACTTGTATTTGACTTCACCAACGGATTTCATGACACCGCGAATGCGATGGCAACGCCCATCGCCACCGGCGCCATGCGACCGAAGGTTGCAGTTACCGTCGCAGCAATCCTCAACCTGGTTGGTGCTTTCCTCTCGACAGCGGTCGCAACGACCATCTCGAACGGGCTGATCAACGAGGGCGAGGGCGGGGTCAGTATCACCCCGGAGCTCATCTTCGCGGGTCTGATCGGCGCGATTGTCTGGAACCTGATCACCTGGCTGCGTGGCCTGCCGTCAAGCTCCAGCCACGCCTTGTTCGGTGGACTGATCGGCGCGGCAATCATCGGTGTCGGAATCGGGGCGGTGAACTTCGATGTCGTCGTGACCAAGGTCATCCTGCCGGCGCTGATCGCACCGGTCATCGCCGGTCTCGCCGCCTTCGCTGCCACGAAGATCGCCTACGCGGTCACCCGGCGTGACATCGGCAAGCCAGACGGTCGCGGCGGCTTCCGCTACGCGCAGATCTTCTCGTCGTCGCTCGTCGCCCTGGCGCACGGCACCAACGATGCGCAGAAGACGATGGGTGTGATCACTCTCACCCTGATCGCCGGTGGTTTCCAGGCTGTGGGTTCGCCCGTTCAGTTCTGGGTCATCGCCTCCTGTGCGCTCGCGATCGCGATCGGAACGTACTCGGGCGGATGGCGCATCATCCGCACGATGGGAAGCGGCCTGACCGAGGTCAAGCCGGCCCAGGGCTTCGCTGCGGAGACCAGCACGGCCGCCGCGATTCTCGCGTCAAGCCACCTCGGATTCGCCCTCTCGACCACGCAGGTCGCCTCCGGATCGGTGATCGGCTCCGGCCTCGGCCGTCGCGGTTCGACCGTGCGCTGGGGAATGGCCGGCAAGATCGCTCTCGGCTGGGTGCTCACTCTTCCGGCATCAGCCATCATGGGCGCGTTCGCCGCGGGTCTGGCCTCATTCGGCACGATCGGAATCATTCTCGACGCCGTGCTCGGCACCATCGTGATCGTGGGAATCTTCCTCTGGTCGCGCAAGGAGCGGGTCTCACACAACAATGCGGTGAACGTCAACGACATCGATGACGCCGGCCGGGTTGTGAAGATCAGGAAAACGCCCCGCAAGCCGTCGCGCAGCGACCGGAAGAAGGTTGCATCATGAACGAGGTGATCGCCTTCCTCCTGGTGGCAGTAGTCACGTTGGTTTCCGCCTGCGTGATCGTGTTCTTCTTCTCGCTCGGTCTGCGATTGCTCACGACGGCCGGTCGCATTCCCATGGTGGAGCCGGCTGAATTCACCGGTGCCATCACGATTCTCTCCCCGGCTCGTGCCGCGAAGGAGGCCAAGCGTGCGCGCAAGGCGAGGGCGGCCAACCCGCTCAGCGACATGCAGAAGCGCCTCGCCTCGTTGGGCGCGTACCTCTGCTTCGCGGTCTGCGGTGCCGCGGTGCTCTACGGCATCTACTTGATCGTGCCGGCCCTGCACGGCTAGGTTGCTCGACGCATACGGCCCGCACGCCCCTGAACAGGGTGTGCGGGCCGTTGTCGTCTATCGGCGCGGCCGTCTCGTTGATCTATGAGGCATGTGGGCCATTTCGTTGATCGAGGAGCGCGCGAGCGTGCGAGCACGCGTCTCGAGATCTCGCGAGCCAATCCTTGAACTCGGGTTGAGTTCGAACATCGGCTCGCGAGGTCTCGACCCGATCGCGGGCGGCCTCCTCGATCAACCAAATGGCGTCGCGCTGGTCGAGTGCCGCCGCGCGGGTTGGCGCCAACCGGCGTAATGGCACCCGACCCGCGTGACGCGGACGTGGGCATCCGCTGCAGAACGCACAACGGCCCGCCCACCTGCGAAGGGTGAGCGGGCCGATTGCGATGCGCGAGAGACGCTATAGCGTTCCGCGCAGGCGGCCGACCCAATTCATCAGGTGGTAGATCACGATGGCCGCGATCGTGCCGAGTGCGATGCCGTTGAAGGTCAGCGTTCCGATGTTGAACGTGAAGTTCGCGATACCGATGATCAATGCCGTTGCAGCGGTGAACTGGTTCACCGGGCGCGAGAAATCGACTTTGTTGTCGAGCCAGATCTTCACACCGATGATGCCGATCAGGCCGTACAGGGCGGTCGTGACGCCGCCGAGCACTCCCGGCGGAATCGTGTTGATGACCGCGCCGACCTTGGGCGAGAGGCCCAGGGCGATTGCGACGATACCGGCCACCCAGTAGGCAGCCGTCGAGTAGATGCGCGTGGCCGCCATCACGCCGATGTTCTCGCCGTAGGTCGTCGTGGCCGAACCTCCGCCGAAACCGGCGAGCACTGTGGCCAGGCCGTCGGCCATCAGAGCGCGTCCGGTCTGCTTGTTGACGCTCGGGTCGGTCATCTGGGCGACGCCCTTGATGTGACCGACGTTCTCGGCAATCAGCACGAGCACAACGGGAAGGAACGCCGGGAGAACACCGAGAACTGCGGGGTTCACAAACGGGTTGTCTGGTGAATTGAACTCGGGGAATCCGAACCACGCGGCATCCGCGATGCTGCTGAAGTCGACTTCGCCGAACATCACTGCGGCAATGTAGCCGACGATCACGCCGAGGAAGATCGATAGTCGACCCAGGATGCCGCGGAAAATGACGGTGCACAGGATGACGGCGAGAAGCGTGATCAGCGCGGTGAGCGGCGCCTTGTCGAAGTTGTCCTTGGCCGCGGGAGCCAGGTTGAACCCGATCAGGGCCACGATCGCGCCGGCGACGACGGGAGGCATCAGCGCGTCGATCCAGCCGGTGCCGGTGAGTTGCACGATCACACCGACGATGGCCAGCAGTGCGCCGACGACGACGATGCCGAACAGGGCGCTTCCCATGCCGGCCGTCGCGGTGGCCGCGGTGATCGGCGCGATGAACGCGAATGAGGAGCCCAGGTAGCTGGGCAGCTTGTTGCGCGTGATCAGCAGAAAGAGCAGGGTGCCGATACCGGAGAACAGCAGCGTCGTCGACGGGGGGAAGTCGGTGAGAATCGGCACGAGAAAGGTGGCGCCGAACATCGCGACGACGTGCTGAGCGCCGATTCCGATGGTGCGCGGCCAGGTCATTCTTTCGTCGGGTGCGACAACATCCGATACTCCGACAGTCTTACCGTCGCCGTGCAGTTTCCAGGGCAGCGCCATAGTTCCTCGTTCCAATTCGATTTAGATCCTTGCCGATCGTAGTAGCCGCGAGAGCGGGCGCCGTGCCGCGCATACACCTTGGCGAGTGAGACGCGCCAGAGCCTTTAGACTTATTCCCTGAGAATCCGCCGAACTGGCCCAGGAGAAAATCATTTCCAGTACACAAACCCCAACGTCCCCGGCAGCGCCGAAATCGGGCATGAAGGCCCGGATCGACAACTACTTCGAGATCAGCTCACGCGGGTCAACCTGGGGCAAGGAGGTGCGCGGCGGTCTGGTGACCTTCGTCACCATGGCCTACATCGTTATCCTCAACCCGTTGATCCTCGGTGGCTTCAGCGCCGACCAGGCGCCGCTCGACGTCAACGGCGACTGGTTGCCGAACGCTCAGGTCGCGGCTGTCACCGCCCTGACCGCCGGCGTCATGACCATCCTCTTCGGTCTCGTCGCTCGTCTGCCGTTCGGCTTTGCGGCCGGGCTCGGCATCAACTCCTTCCTGGCCGTCAGCGTCGTCGGGCAGGTCACCTGGCCCGAAGCCATGGGCCTCGTCATCATCAACGGTCTGATCATCGTTCTGCTGGCCTCGACCGGGCTCCGCTCGCTGATCTTCAACGCCGTACCCCAGCAGTTGAAGATTGCCATCACCGTCGGTATCGGCATGTTCATCGCCTTCATCGGACTGGTCAACTCCGGGTTCGTGCGCTCCAGCGGAGTTGCATCGCCCCCGGTGCAGCTCGGTGACCACGGTTCGGTCGCCACGCTTCCGACAGCCACCTTCGTGATCGGGCTCATCATCATCGGCGTGCTGATCGCTCGCAAGGTGAAGGCCGCTCTGCTGGTCGGCATCGTCGCAACGACGATCATCGCGATTATCCTCGAAGCCATCTTCAAGGTCGGGCCGTCGCTGGGAACCAACCCGGCAGGCTGGAACCTCAACGCTCCCGTTCTGCCGACGAGCATCGTCTCGGTGCCTGACCTCAGCCTGGTCGGCCAGTTCAGCTTCGGTGCGTTCGAACGAATCGGCGTGCTCGCGGCCGTCATGCTCATCTTCACCCTGGTCTTCACGAACTTCTTCGACGCCATGGGCACCATGACCGGTCTCGCCAACGAGTCAGGGCTCGCCGACAAGAAGGGCAATTTCCCTCGCCTGAAGTCGGCGCTGATCGTGGAAGGCATCGGCGCTGTCGCCGGTGGCGCGGCATCCGCTTCGTCGAACACCGTCTTCGTGGAGTCCGGAGCCGGCATCGGCGAAGGTGCTCGCACCGGGTTTGCGAACATCGTCACCGGATTGCTGTTTCTCGCTGCGATGTTCTTCACGCCGCTCACCCAGATCGTTCCGCTCGAAGTGGCCAGCGCGGCACTGGTCATCGTCGGTGCGTTGATGGTGTCGCAGATTCGCTTCATCGACTTCAGCGAGTTCTCAATCGTGCTGCCGGTGTTCCTCACGATCACCGTGATGCCGCTCACCTACTCGATCGCGAACGGCATCGGGGCCGGCTTCATCAGCTACGTGCTCGTGCGCTCGCTCTCGGGCAAGGCCAAGGAGATCAGCCCGCTGCTCTGGGTGGTCGCCGTCGGCTTCCTGATCTACTTCGTGCGTGGTCCGATCGAGGCGACGCTCGGCTTCTAGCCGTCACGTTTCTCAGCGCGTGCGCTCAGATCGTCGGCTCTGCCCAGGGCAGGCGACAATTTGAGCGCACGCGCGAGTCGTTAAGGCGGATGCGGGGGAGAAGCCGACCACGGATCCGGGGGCTAGCCCCATGCCGGGGTCGCACACGCATCCGTAATGTTGTGAGCACGTTGCACTCGCAGCTCCCTCAACGATTCAGACGATTCAGGAGAACACTCTCATGTCACCCACAGCCGCCTACCCCGCTCCCGCGCAGGCACCCGCACCGGAATCCGGGCAGGGATATGCACCGGAGTCAGGTCAGGCTCCGGGGCAGACTCCGGGCCCGGCCTGGAGCCAGACTCCCCGCCCCGCTGCCGCGCCCCTGACAGAGGGACGCGCACTCGGCCTCTCGAGCCTCGTGCTCGGCCTCGTGTCGATCTTCGCCGGCTGGACCTTCTTCGCCCCCGTCGCCGGGTTGGTCACCGGAATCATGGCGCTCAGCCGGGAGCCGGCCAACCGCACAATGGCCATCTGGGGCATTGTGCTGAACTCCGTGATGATCGCAGGGTGGGTGCTGATCGGATTGCTGAT
The DNA here is from genome assembly GCF_039538945.1 of Glaciibacter kafniensis. Classification (NCBI taxonomy): domain Bacteria; kingdom Bacillati; phylum Actinomycetota; class Actinomycetes; order Micrococcales; family Microbacteriaceae; genus Glaciibacter; species Glaciibacter kafniensis. The sequence goes on from NZ_BAABCN010000017.1 coordinate 289,710, forward strand.
TGTCGGGCTCGGTCTGGCTCTCGCACCGTTTGCGTTCGTCTTGTAACACTCGAGTTCGTTCTGGAGCGCTCGCGTTCGCCGGTCACGGCAACGCCGGCACTCGCGCTCCGGAGGTCATTCTGTCGGACAACGCCGCCAGCCGCGCACGATCTGTGCGTCTGGCGGCGTTTTCGCGCGCCAACGGTGCGCCACAGCACGCTGCGGCCTCGGCAACGTTCAGGTGCCCGCGATAAGGTTGAAGGGTCAGGAGCCACAAGCTCACCCCCCTCGGCAATGGAGCCATAGTGTCAACTCGCGTGTCCGAAAATCCGTCAGCGCAGTCGGAAATCATCGATCCAACTCCCACACCGGCAGTCGATGCCGAGGTGGCCCGACCCGGGTTTCGGCTCGAACGGGATTCACTCGGCGCTCTCGAGGTTCCCGAGAACGCCTATTGGGGCGTGCACACCAAGCGCGCGATGGACAACTTTCCGATCGCCAAGCGGCCGATCTCGGTCTACCCCGACTTCATCGTCGCCCTCGCCTCGGTCAAGCAGGCCTGTGCCCGCGCGAACAAGGAGATCGGCGCTCTGAGCCCGGAGAAGGCCGGCTGGATCGACGCGGCCTGCCAAGACATCATCGAGGGCAAGTACCACGACGAATTCGTCGTCGGCGTCATCCAGGGTGGTGCCGGAACCTCGACGAACATGAACGCCAACGAGGTCATCTGCAACCTCGCGCTCGAACGCGCCGGGTACGCCAAGGGGCGTTACGACATCCTCAGCCCGATCGACCATGTCAACCGCAGCCAGTCGACCAACGACACGTACCCGACCGCGATCAAGATCGCGCTCAATTTCTCGCTGCAGCACCTGCTGCGTGAACTCAAGTTGCTGCAGGGCTCGTTCTCGGCCAAAGCCGTCGAGTTCAACCACATTCTGAAGGTCGGCCGCACCCAGATGCAGGATGCCGTGCCGATGACGCTCGGCCAGGAATTCCACGGCTACGCGACGACGCTCGGCGAAGACTACGACCGCCTCACCGAGACGATTTGGCTGTTGGCCGAAATCAACCTCGGCGCGACGGCAATCGGCACCGGCATCACCGCCGACCCTGGGTACGCGGCCGCCGCCATCCGTCACCTCAACACCATCACCGGCCTCGACCTCGTCACCGCACCCGACCTGATCGAGTCGACGAGCGATGCCGGCGGCTTCATGTCGTTCAGCGCCAACCTCAAGCGCAGCGCGATCAAGCTGTCGAAGATCTGCAACGACCTGCGTCTGCTCTCGTCTGGCCCGCAGGCCGGGTTCGGGGAGATCAACCTGCCGCCCAAGCAGGCCGGTTCGAGCATCATGCCTGGCAAGGTCAACCCGGTCATTCCCGAGGTCGTCAACCAGGTGGCGTTCGCCGTCGCCGGAGCGGATGTCACGGTGACGATGGCCGCAGAGGGCGGCCAGCTGCAGCTGAACGCCTTCGAGCCGGTGATTGCACACTCGCTGCTGCAGAGCCTGGCCTGGATGACACAGGCCATGTGGACCCTGCGGGTGAACTGCATCGACGGAATCACCGCCAACGAAGACCGCTTGCAGGCCATGGTCGGCTCGAGTGTCGGTGTGATCACCGCGCTGATCCCGCACATCGGCTACTCGGCTGCCGCGGCGCTGGCGAAGACGGCGCTGCTCACCGGCCGCAACGTGGCCGACCTGGTCGTCGAGTCGAAGCTGATGACCCGCGAAGACGTGATGCGGGAGCTTGAGCCGGCCCGCCTCTCCGGCATGGTCACCGACACCGGGACCAGCGCCATCCCGATCATCGAATAGCGATCAGCACGTCACGTCATGCCGAGCGGGCGGGGCGACGAACCGATGACTTCGTCGCCCCGCAGCTCCTTTCTCGCAGTGCAGTGCCTCTCTGTCCGCGCCGAAGCGCGAACAGAGAGGCAGGCGTAGCCTGAATCCGTGACTACCTGGGAGCGACGACGCTTTCGCCGGACGACGAACGGCGAGAGTGAGTCGGCTGCGGTCCTCGACAGTGCCCAGCCCGACATCGATTGGCGGATGCTCCCTCCCGGAGCACACCGCTTTCGATTTGCGGCCCCGAGCGGCTCACTTGCCGCTGTCTCCTTCGGGGACCCGGCCAACGAGCGCGTTGTTCTCGTGCCTGGCGCGACGGGCTCGAAGGAAGATTTCACGCTGGTCGCACCCCTGCTTGTCGCGGCAGGCTACTACGTCGAGAGCTACGACCTGGCCGGACAATACGAGTCGGCGGGGGCCGGACCTGAGCCGAGTCTGTCGTACGACTACGACCTCTTCGTGGGCGACCTCCTGGCCTTCTTGAACGCGGGCGAGGCGCCGGCGCACGTGCTCGGCTACTCGTTCGCCGGGTTCGTGGCTCAGCTGGCGTACCTGGCGCAGCCTGAGCTGTTTCTGTCGCTGGCCTTTCTCGGCATGCCGCCGCAGCCAGGGCAGAGTTTTCGCGGGGTGAGTTGGATTGGGCCGCTGAGCTATGTCATCCCGGCGCACACGATTGCCGGACTGCTGATCTGGGGAGTCAGGGGCAATCTCAACCACGCGTCGCCCGGCCGAGTGCCACTCGTGCGCGAGCGTTTCGACGACACGGTGCGTTGCAGCATCGACGACATCATCGGTCTGATGAAGCACGCCCCCGATCTGCGCGTCGAGTTGGCGGTCAGCGGCCTGCCCCTGCTGGTCGCGGTGGGAAGTCACGATCTCTGGCCGACCCGCCTGCAACGGGAATTCGCCGCGCTGATCCGCGCTGACTATCGGGAGTACTCGACGGGGCACAGCCCGTGCGAGACAACTCCGCACCAGCTCGCGCGCGACCTCGTCGCTCTCTATCGTCGAGCGTCCCCAGATTGAGTGAAGGCAGGCTGAGTGAAGGCGCCGCGTCAGACGACTGCCTCACGAGAGCGAGCGCGGCGGTTCGTCGGCCTCAGTCCCGGCCAGCCCCGCCTGCCCAGTTTGCGCGGTCTGGCCGGCCTGCCCAATGTGCCCGGTCTGCCCTGCCCGCATAGCGCGCCGAGCCTGCCGACGACGGAGCGGCGATTCGTCAGACCAATGCAGTTGCATGGTGCGAAACGCCCAACCGATGCGCCGAAAAAAGCCAGAGAAGCTGTTGAACGGCCGTGCCGAAATGCCAACCCGAAGCGACGATCGATAGACCACAACTGCCGACGGGTCGAGGTGGTAGCTGAGGTCGAGGTCGTCATGCACATTCGGTATCGTGCGGTGAACCTGCTCGCGCACACCACGCCACAGTTGCCTGCGCATCGCAAAATTGGAGCCGAAAATCGGCGGCTGGGTGAGCCACCAGCTCATGAACCAGAAGTAGCCGCCGATGTACAGATGTTCACCGAGAGCTGCGACAACCGGGCTGCAGTCATAGAACCGGCCGGGCCCGGTCAGCACGTCGATCTCGGGAGAGCGCAGAAACTCGGCCTCAATCTGGGCAAGCCAGTCGCCTGGAACAACCGAATCCGCGTCGATCCGGGCGATCAGGTCACCGGATGCCGCGTCATAGCCAGCCGCAGCGGCCGGCCAGATGCCGTGCACCGGCTCGCTCACCAGCCGAGCGCCTGCCGCGCGGGCAACGCTCGCCGAGGCATCCGTCGACCCATTGTCGACAACGATCACTTCATCGGCCAGACGCGTTTGAACGGCGAGTGCGGCGAGAGCTCTCTCGAGAAAAGGCGCATCGTTGAAGCAGGGGATCACGACCGTGATGCTGACCATCGCCCGCCGCCTCCACTCCCGCCTGTCGCCGGCGTTGAGGCGATCCTACGCCGGCTGTGATCCGCCGAGCTTGACCGTTGCGGTCGACCTGCCCAGGCGCACCAGGCAAACTCGACCCGAAGTGTCAAGCTCGCCGGAGAAGCGCGGCTTAGATCTCGCGGCAGTGAGTGGTGAGCATGCCGATCTTGTCGATGGTGATCGTGACGGTGGAGCCGTCGCGCAAGAACACCTGCGGCTTGCGGCTGTAGCCGGCTCCGCCCGGGCTGCCGGTGGAGATGAGGGTGCCGGGCAGCAAGGTTGCGGTCTTCGAGAGGTAGGAGATGATCTCGGCGACGGTGCGCACCATGTCGCCGCTCGAGGCATCCTGCAGGATGCGCCCGTCAACGTGGGTGGTCAGCCAGACATCCTGCGGGTCACCGATCTCATCGGCGGTGACGACGACGGGGCCGGTGGGGGTGAAACCATCGAAGGACTTGCAGCGTGACCACTGCGCTTCGGAGAACTGAAGGTTGCGCGCGGTGATGTCGTTGACGACCGTGTAGCCGAAGACATAGTCGAGCGCGTCGGCCACCGACACGTTGCGGGCCGGGCGACCGATGATGACACCGAGCTCGGCCTCGTAGTCGACCTCCTGGGTGATGTCAGCCGGCCAGCTGATGGTTGATTCGTGCCCGGTGAGCGAGTTCGGCCAGAGCGAGAAGATTGTGGCGGCGGTCTCGGAGCGCAGCTTCAGCTCGGAGGAGTGGGCCGCGTAGTTGGCACCGATCGCGATGATCTGCGGCGGGCGCAGAACGGCTGAGGAGTGCCTCAGCTCCTCAATCGGGGTGAGGCTGGTGCCGTGCGCGAGCGCATTGGCGACAAGCGCGCGCACCCGGTCGAACTCTTCAGGACCCTTGTCGAGCAGGTCCTGCAGATCGCGCGGTGCGTCATCAAGCACCTCGTCGAGAAAGAGGGCCCCGTCGCCCTGGGTGACCGCAAGGCGGGGAACAGACTGGCCTTCGATTCTCAAATGTGCAAACTTCACCTATCCAGGCTAGAGCACCTGCTGAGGCTAAACCTATGGAATAGGAGCAAAGACCGGGCGAACCCTTGGTGTCATAGGTACAAGATCAGCTGCGGCGTCGGAGCGCACCCGCAGTCAATCGCGCGCGAGCGTAGCCGGTACTCTGGAATTCTGAAACTGCGAGAAAGATGCAAAATATGAGCACGATTGATCCAGCAATCCAGCACGTCTTTGATGAAGTACTTCTGCGTAACGCCGGTGAGGTTGAATTTCACCAGGCAACACGAGAGGTCTTCGAATCCCTCGGACGCGTTGTGCTCAGACACCCGCAGTATGCCGATGCGTCGATTCTGCAGCGCATCTGCGAGCCCGAACGCCAGATCATTTTTCGTGTGCCGTGGATCGACGACTCGAACCGCGTGCAGATCAACCGTGGCTTCCGTGTTGAGTTCAACTCGGCGCTCGGCCCGTACAAGGGCGGCCTGCGCTTTCACCCCTCTGTGACTCTCGGCACCGTCAAATTCCTCGGTTTCGAGCAGATCTTCAAGAACGCGCTCACCGGCATGCCCATCGGCGGCGGCAAGGGCGGCAGCGACTTCGACCCCAAGGGCAAGTCAGAGCTCGAAATCATGCGCTTCTGCCAGTCGTTCATGACTGAGCTCTACCGCCACATCGGCGAGTACACGGATGTCCCTGCCGGCGACATCGGCGTCGGCGGACGCGAGATCGGCTACCTCTTCGGCCAGTACAAGCGCATCACCAACCGCTACGAGTCCGGTGTGCTCACCGGCAAGGGTGTCGGCTGGGGCGGATCCCGTGCGCGCACCGAGGCCACCGGCTACGGTGCGGTGTTCTTCACAGAGCAGATGCTCGCCACCCGCGGTGAAAGCTTCGACGGCGCTCGGGTGCTCGTCTCCGGTTCCGGAAACGTCGCGATCTACGCCATCGAAAAGGTGCACCAGCTCGGCGGCGTCGTCGTGGCCTGCTCCGACTCGGCCGGTGTCGTCTACGACAAGGATGGCCTCGACCTCGACCTGCTCCGGGAGGTCAAAGAGAACCAGCGCGGTCGCCTCTCTGACTACGCGGCGCTTCGCGGCTCGGCCTCCGAGTACCGCGCCGGTGGAAACATCTGGTCGCTCGCCGCTGAAACACGCATCGATGTCGCGCTTCCGTGCGCGACCCAGAACGAACTGCACGAAGAAGACGCCCGCGTTCTTGCCGCCAACGGCGTGCGCGCCGTGGCCGAGGGCGCGAACATGCCCTGTACGCCGGATGCCGTGCGTGTCTTCACCGAGGCTTCGGTGCTCTTCGCACCGGGCAAAGCCGCGAATGCCGGTGGTGTCGCCACCTCGGCTCTCGAAATGCAGCAGAACGCATCGCGCGACTCCTGGACCTTCGAGCACACCGAGGAGCGCCTCGCCGAGATCATGCGCGGCATTCACGAAAGCTGCGCGACGACGGCTGAGGAGTATGGCGAGCCGGGCAACTACGTGCTGGGCGCCAACATCTCGGGCTTCACCCGCGTCGCAGACGCCATGCTCGCGCAGGGCGTGATCTAGCCGATCTCGAAATATCGGTGATCGAGACGCGGCCGACTCCGTCGGGCGCTCCTCGATCACCGGGTTTTCCGAAAGAATGATGGCATGACCGCACTTCACCGTCTGCAGGCCGAACTCGGCGCTATCGTCAGTGTCGATCCCGGCGACCTCGCCGCCGCCCGCATCGACAAGTCGGGCTGGCAGGCCTTCGGGATGCCGTTGGCCCTGGTCGCAGCGACCTCGGCCCTGCAGGTGCAGACCACGCTGCGCATCGCCAGCGAGTTCGGCGTTCCGGTCGTCACCCGGGGGGCGGGAACCGGCCTGGCCGGAGGCGCGTGCGGAACCGACGGCTCGATCGTGCTCAGTCTGGCCGGCATGAATCGCATCCTTGAGATCCGGCCACAAGACGAACTCGCCGTCGTCGAGCCCGGGGTCATCAACCAAGACTTGAATGACGCGCTTGCCCCGCACGGCCTGTGGTTTGCGCCAGACCCGGCAAGCAAAGCCATCTCCACGATCGGCGGAAACATTGCCACCAACGCCGGCGGGCTGCTCTGTGCCAAGTACGGCGTGACCCGTGAAGCGGTTCTGGCGCTGACGGTGGTGCTGGCCGACGGCAGCCTCCTTGAGATGGGGCACCGCAGTGTGAAAGGCGTCACCGGCTACGACCTCACCGCGCTGTTCACCGGTTCAGAAGGAACCCTCGGCGTGATCGTGGGCGCGACGGTGCGCACCCCGGCACGTCCGACCGGAGCGGTCTCGACAATTGGGGCGGTGTTTGCCGACGTTGCCTCCGCTGCCGCGGCATCCGCTTCGATCACGGCCGCACGTCTGCGTCCGGCTGTGATGGAACTGCTCGACCCGTCGGCGCTTCGGGCGATTGCCGGCTATCTCGGCCCTGACAATATGGCGGGCTTGCCGCTCGGCCACGGCGCTTTTCTGTTGCTGCAGACCGATGGCCCGCTGGCCCGCGTCGAGGCCGAAGCCGCACTGAGAATTCTGCGTGAGGCCGGAGGTGACGCAGAACTGTCGACCGATCGGGAATCGGGCGAGCAATTGCTCGCGATTCGTCGCGCCATGCACCCGGCCTTGGCCGCGCAGGGCGAGGTTCTGATCGAGGATGTCTCGGTACCGCGGTCGCGGATGGCTGAGATGTTCGAAGAGATCGCTCGGATCAGTGAACGAACCGGCGTGACAATTCCGACTGTCGCTCATGCCGGCGACGGAAATCTGCATCCTAACTTTGTGATTCCCTTCGACCCTGACAAGGCAGCGGATGCCCCGCTGGTGCCCGAGCACATCTGGGCGGCTGCCGACGAACTGTTCAGGGCCGCTCTCGCACTCGGCGGTACTCTGACCGGCGAGCACGGTGTCGGTGTTCTCAAACAGCGTTGGCTGATCGACGAACTCGGCGAGACAAGCTTCGGGCTTCAGCGACAGCTGAAAGCGGTGTTCGACCCACAGGGCATTCTCAACCCGGGAGTCATGTTCGCCGCCGCGAAATAGCGGTGGGAACCGCTCATTCCGAGCTGGTGTCCAGGGAATAGAAAACCCGCCGTCCGGTCGAGTGGCACTGCCGACTAGCGATCCGGGGCGGCGGGTTTGTCTTACTTAAGGGTGCACCCGCCGGGGTCGATTAAGCAAGCACTTCTTTTTCAATGTGCGTCAAGTCACGAAATCCGCTTGGATGGTGCAATGACTGATTTGAATTCAAAACCTGAACTTGACTTCCCCGAGGGTCCCGCGCCCGAGGCCCTCGAAATTGTTGACATCGTGGTGGGCGACGGCGCAGAGGCGACGCCCGGCGCCAAGGTTGACGTGCACTACCTCGGTGTCGAGTTCGACACCGGCGACGAGTTCGACTCGTCGTGGGGTCGCGGCCAGTCGGTCAACTTTCCGCTCGGCTCGCTTATCGCCGGCTGGCAGCAGGGTATCCCCGGAATGAAGGTCGGCGGACGCCGCAAGCTCGTCGTTCCTCCGCACCTGGCCTACGGTCCCGCCGGTTCGGGTCACCACCTCGGTGGCAAGACCCTGATCTTCGTGATCGACCTGCTGGGCGTCAGCTAACCCGCAGCACCCCTCACACCGGCGTGGTCACCGCGTTGCCAGTGGGCAGCCGGGGCCACGCCGTCGTGCGTTGCGGCGCTGCCCTGAGTGGGGCGTTGCTCCAGTTCGACGGCAAAATGCACACCTGCTCTTTCGCGCCGGGCGTCACGCGCAGATAATGAGCCATGATCTCCTCCGACCTGGCCAGGTCCCTGCGTCACGCGGGATTGGCGTGGCAACCGGCATCCGGCGACTTCTTTCGCATCGAGCGCCCCGAGTTCGAGACCGACGTCTTCACGGTCAGCGACATGGCGATCGAGTCACACGAGTTCGATACCGGAACGATTCTCGGGTTCAACGGAACCACCGAATGGGCGCTCGATTCGTTGGCGCTCGAGGATGCCCTCTGGTTGCCCCGTGAAGATCAGCTGCGCGAGTTTCTCGGCCCCCGATTCCACTCGTTGGAGCGGTTGGCCGATGACCAGTATCGCGTGGAGATCGACATCGGCGGTGTCCAGGTCGACTGCATCAGGTCAGACCCGGCAGATGCCTACAGCCTGGCCATTCTCGCGGTGCTGGCAGGGCTGCCGAGCGAGGACGAGAGGGCGGCAAACGGTGACTGAGCAGTGCGACGGGAACGTGGCGCACGGAGCGTGATCAGCTGACCCACGCCCCGGTCATTCGCTGCACGCCCCCACCGTCGAGGTCGGCGAGCTTGACCCCGACGAAGGCGCGCGCGGCATCGGAGGTCTGCACTCGGAACGGTGGCCTGTCTCCGCTGAGCAGCCCGGCGATGAATCGACCGGCATCCTCAGCCGACTGTGCGTTGTCAAACGCAGTTTCCGTGCGCGCGACATAGGCCCGCAGGGCGTCGGCATACGGGTCATCGGCCGGGTGGGTTCGCTCCCGGTCGAAGCCCACGTTTTCGACGAAGGCAGAGGCGACGGCCGCCGGTTCGACGACGGTCACCGAGACGCCGGCCGTTGCCGCCACTGGGGCGAGGCTCTCCATGAAGCCTTCGACAGCGAACTTCGCGGCGCAGTAGGCCTCGTTGAACGGCTGGCCGACGATTCCACCGACGCTCGTCACCGAGAGCAGACGCCCGTGCGCGGCGCGGAGGTGGGGGAGCGCGGCCCTCGTCATGGTGACGGCGCCGAAGAAATTCAGTTCCATCACCTCGCGCACATCGGCACCGCTCTCGTGCTCGATGGTGCCGATATGGCCGGCCCCTGCGTTGTTGACGAGGGCGTCGAGTCGGCCGTGGTCGCCGACGACATCACCGACGACATCCGTCACCCACTGCGGCTCTGTCACATCGAGACGACGGATGTCGAGGCGCACGCCGAGCGCCGAAGCGGCGTCGCGCAGGGTGTCGGAACGATCGAGGTTGCGCATGGTGGCCACCACGGTGTGACCGGCTTGCGCGGCGACGAGGGCAGTGTGCAGGCCGATGCCGGATGAAGTGCCGGTGATCAGAACGACATTCGGGGTGGGGGATGAAGTGCTCATGCGTCATCGTCTCACCGACGCCGCGGTTGCGCGAGGGGCGTTCCGCTGCCCGATCAACGCTGCCCGATCAGTGCCGGCTGATCAATTCCGGCTGATCAACGCCCATGCCCAGACCAGCGCGAAGGCGACGAAGAATGCGGCGCCGAGCCAGCCCGAGCGGTATTTCAACCGCCGCCCCTCTGGCGCAACCTTTTCATCCCCCGAAACGGAGACGCAAGGGGTGTTCAGATGGGCCCGAGTCATCCGTTCGTCGCGGTAGCGTTCGGTTTGTTTGAGTGTCTTCGCGCCCACCGTGCTGACGATGCTGAACAGGCGGTGAAGCACGCGCGGATCCGTCATCGCGAAGGGTTTCGCGGAGTAGATGAACATCCAGTCGTCGATGATCTCGACGTCGAAGCTGCCGGCATTGTCGATCAGCAGCGCCATCAGGTCTGGCGTGAAGACATACAGTGCGTCTGGCTCATACTCGTGTGGGCAGTAGAGCGTGAAATGCGAGTTGAAGTCGCCTTCGAGACGGAGTTTTTGGTTGCGCGCGACGCTGATCGGCAGATTCATGGCACCGAACAGTCCGTTGTTCGAACGGGAGTCGAGCAGCATATGAGGCAGCTGCCGATCGAGTTGCAACGCCAAATAACCCCAGCTGTGGATGGTGCGATCGTCACCTGACCGGGTCGTGAATCGGTAGTTGCCGAGGTCGAGCACGCGGCCACCGTTCGAGTGGATGCGGTCATAGCCGGCACGATCGCTGCCCGGACGAAAGATCGCCCCCGGGTACGAGAGTCCGGGGGAGAGCGGTTCGGCGACCAAGCCGTTCGCCACGGCGAAACGGTCAAGTCGATACCAGCGCGCCCAGTCTCCGAGCGGCGGCCCTGAGCGCACCGTCTTGACGACGATGAGCACAGCCACCAGCCCGATGAACAGCGGAATCGCGATGAAAGGACCGATCATCCAGCCTCCCGAGAAATCAGAGGAATCAGCCGAGAGCCGCTGCGCTGACCAGAACGCGGTGGCCACGCTGAGGGCGACCGCGGCGACGGCGAGAATGACGAGGCCGATGACCACCATCAGGGCGAGAGCCAGGAAGCGCGCGACGGTTCCCTTCGCCCAGGCAGCGCCATTCAGCCGGGACGTGCGGCGGTACTCACGCATCGCCGCCCGATCGACCGGATCGGTGAGGGCGCGATAGTCAATCGCGGTCACGCTCAGCGGGCCGTGGGGGCCCGTCGCCGCCGCCTCGCCGGGTGACCGGGTCGTCTCTGTGTCGTCGCTCATCTGTTTCAGACTAGATGTACGCCGCGAGGCCGTCGCCGCGGTTGTCGACTGAGCGACGTCACTCTGCGGGAGGCCCCGCCGGAACGGCACCGATCTGCTGCATCATCCCCAGGGCGTCATATACCCCCCAATGCTCATGCACGAGACCGTCGCTGCCGACGCGAAAAATGTCGATCAGCTGCACGTTGACGCTCTTTCCCGAGGCCGCCATGCCCATGAAGTCTCCCTGGTTGGTTCCGGTGAATCTCGCCCGCACGACCACTTTCTCGCCGCTCACCACGACATCTTGAACATCAATCTTCATGTCAGGGAATGCTGCCTTTTGCATTCGGAAGAAATCCTTCACTCCTGATTTCGTCGGTTCAAAACCCGGTGTCAGTTCGTACTCAATGAAATCGTCGGCCAGAAGGTCACCGAATTTGTCGATATCTCCGGCGTTCAGATGGTCGTAGGCGCTTCGTGCCATCGTCTCGTTGTCCATTTCTTCCTCCTTTGAGAGGTTTCCTACCGGGAAGTGTGTACTTCGTCGGGGTGGCCGTCTACCCCGACGGGACGGTCACCGGCCACTTTCCGCCACACCGACATGCAGCGGTTCAACGACCGCACCCTCGGCCGGAACCCCGGACTCCCTGATCTGAAAATGAGTGGTGCCGCGCGCCGATTCGCGATAGCGGCGAAACTGCATCGGCAGGCCGCTGGCGCGGGAGAGGTCGGGGCTGTCCATGACCTGCAGATGCAGATGGGGCTGAGTCGAGTTGCCGGAGTTTCCGCATTCTCCGATCGGTTGACCGGTCGTCACCTTCTCGCCGGGCGACACACGAATGGAGCCGGCGCGCAGATGAACAAGCACGACAAATGCCTCACGGCCGTCTAACTTGACGGTCAGAAAGTTGCCAGCGATCGCTTCAACGCCCCGACGCACCCGAGCGCTCTGGCCGAGCGCGTAGGGCACCAGCGCGAGTTGAGACCTCCGAGCCACGTGATCGATTTCACCGTCGTGCACCTCGACGACGATGCCGTCGACCGGCGAAAGAATCGCACGGCCGAAAGCGAAGAATCGCTCCGCCGGTTCCGTGGCGAAGACGGTGCGCCAGTCACGCTGAGCCGCAGTGCGCCGCCGGGCGTCGACTCCGATGAAATCGATGGCGTACCGCTCGCCCCACAGATCGGTTCCGTGGCTGGGCACTCGGCGGGCCGGACTGTTCTGCACGAGCCAGAGACTAGTGAAGGGCAGCGCGATGACGATCGGTGCGCTCACCGTGACTACTCCGTGGGAGGAGGCCGGTGCGCCCGCTGCACTCGTTCGACGAGCTCCCGCCATGGCCCGGCCAAGTCGGGTTCGGCCAGTTCGACATCGTGGGCGTTGCAACGGATGCGATAGACGAACCGGTCGGGTTGCGGGGCGGTTCTCGGTGAGTCTCTCCACGGCAGGGTTGAGATGAGAGCCAGCCAATCGGAGGAGTCGGGCTGATCCTCGACCTGAACCTCCCAGGTGAGACGGATGCCCGCAATCCCGCCGCTTCTCGACACGATGACTTTCATGAGGCACCTACCTCGCACCGAGTGTGCTGACGCCGACGGTATGCCAGGCGGTCGTCACCGCGTGCTGCTCAGCTGAATCCACTCCGAACCGGGTGGCAGCGGCCGTCTCGGTCGCCCGAGCGAAGTCAGCGAAGTCAGCATTTGGGGCCAGCGTGCTGCCAGTGGGTGTGCGGCCGGTCAGAGCGTCGTACCAAATCTGACCAGGAGCCTCCCACGCGTTGCCGCCGAGGGCATCCGCCACCAGATAGAACGCCCGATTCGGGATGCCGGAATTCAGATGGACACCGCCGTTGTCGGCATCGGTGTCGACGTAGCCCGCCATCTCTGACGGCTGCGGGTCTTTGCCGAGCACGTCATCGTTGTAAGCGGTGCCCGGAGCTTTCAGCGAACGGAGCGCCGTGCCTTCGACCTGATCGGTGAACAGGCCCTCACCGACCAGCCAGCTCGCCTGCGTCGTGCTCTGGCCGAACGCGAATTGCTCGACCAACGACCCGAAGACGTCGGCGATCGACTCATTCAGTGCCCCGGACTGCCCGCGATAGTCGAGGTTCGCGGTGTGCTGCACGACGCCGTGGGTGAGCTCATGCCCGATCACGGTGAGCGAGAGCGTGAACCGATTGAACACCTGTCCGTCTCCGTCGCCGAAGACCATGCGTTCGCCGTTCCAGAACGCGTTGTCGTAGTGATCGCCGTAGTGCACCGACGCATCGAGGGGCAGCCCGGCGCCGTCGATTGAGTCGCGCTGAAACTGAGTCCAAAACATCACGTGGGTTGATCCGAGTCCGTCGTAGGCCTCATTCACCGCGAGGTCGGCGACGGGCGGCTGACCCTCGCGGCGCACGATCCGACCTGGCAGCAACTCCCGGCCGCCGGCATCCGCCACCGTACGGTCGATCGATCCCGGTCGGTGCCCCGGTCGCGTGGCAGCTGCCGTTCGCGGCGCACCAGAAAGCGGAGTGGGCGGTTGTGCCGGAATGCGGAGCTCACGGAGCGGGAGATCCCGCAGCAAGGACTGGCGTGCCGCCTCTGCCGCGCCGGCGTAGCGCGGATCGGTGAGCCGGGCGAGCCGCACCAAGAGGTACGGCGGCACAATGGTGCAGCGCGCGGGCCAGTGCTGCTCGACGTTGTGCGGCGTACCGGTCATGAGCTGAGTCTGCCACCCGCGACTGACAGCACAAACAGTCGCGCTGAGATCACGAGTGGAGTTGTGGAATTGCCAGTCGTGGTTCGCTGCTCCCGCTGGCCGGTGTCGCTGTTCCCGCTGGCCGGTGTCGCTACTCCCGCTGGCCGGTGCGTCCGTAGACTCGCACCATGCGATTTGGAATTGTGATTCTCCCGCAAGACTCCTGGCGTCACGCACGCCGCAAGTGGCAGGCGGCCGAAGATTTCGGGTTCGACCATGCCTGGACCTACGACCACCTTTCCTGGCGCACCCTCGCCGATCAGCCCTGGCAGGCGACGGTGCCGACCCTCGCGGCCGCAGCGGCGGTGACCAGCGAAATCAAGCTCGGCACCTTCGTTGCCTCGCCGAATTTTCGGCATCCGGTGACGTTTGCCAAGGAGGTCGCGACGATCGACGACATCTCCGACGGACGATTTCTACTCGGGATCGGTTCGGGCGGCACGGGCTTCGACGCCTTCGTTCTGGGACAGGCCGAGTACACTCCGGCTGAGCGGCATGGCCGATTCGCCGAGTTCGTGACAAGCCTCGACCTGCTGTTGCGGCATGAGGAGCCAGGCTCCGGCGGGGTGAGCTTTCGGGGTGACTGGTTCACCGCCGTTGACGCGCGCATGGTCGGGCGCCCGGCACAACACCCGCGCGTTCCCTTCGTGATCGCCGCAAACGGGCCACGCGGTCTGGGGCTTGTCGCGCAATTTGGAGCCGGCTGGGTGACCACCGGCGCGGACGGCGTCGATGGCGACGAGTGGTGGGCCGGCGTGCGCCAGATGGTCGGCCGGTTGGAGATGGCAGCGCATGCCGCCGGCCGCGACCCGCAAACCATCGACCGCTACCTCTCGCTCGACAGCGGTGGCTCCTACTCTTTGCAGAGCGTTGGTGCCTTTCAGGATGCCGTCGGCCGGGCTGCAGAACTCGGCTTCACCGACGTGATCAGCCACTGGCCGCGAGCCGACGGTATCTATGCCGGCTCCGAAGCCGTTCTCGACGAGGTCGTCGGCACATTCGACGAATGGCGCAGCTGATGTCAGAGACGCTTATGGAAGAAATGGGCCCCGGCCTGTCGGGCATTGAACAGTTGCGTGCGTTGATTGCGTCAGGTCGCCGCCCCGGAATCGCCGAGTCGCTTGATTTCGACCTGGTCGAGGTCGGCGAGGGGAGTGCCGTGTTCGCCGGAACGCCCGGCCCGCACGCCTACAACCCGATCGGCTCGGTGCACGGCGGTTACGCGGCATCCCTGCTCGACAGCGCCTGCGGCTGCGCCGCGCATTCACGGCTCAGCGCAACGCAGGGCTACACCACGCTCGAGCTCAAGGTGTCGTACCACAAGGCCATCACCACCGACACCGGACCGATGCGGGCCGAGGCAACGCTGATCTCGTTCGGTCGCCGCGTGGCGTTCGCCGAGGCCAAGCTGGTGGATGCGTCGGGTCGCGTGTACGCGAGTGCCACCTCGACTCTGTTGGTGTTCGAGCGCTAGAAATAGTGGGATTGTCGGCCACGAGGTTCCGGCTTACCATGTGCCGCACAGGGGCAAGGAGGCACCAGGTGGCTGTTTCGACATTGAAAGACATCGTCGATCGGGCGTTCGCCGAACGCTATGGGGTGCCGGCGATCAACATTGTCAATGACCTCACCATGGAAGCCGTGCTGGCCGGAGCGGTCGAAGCGCGCTCGCCGGTGATTCTGCAGACATCGGTGAAGACGGTCAAGTCGATCGGCTCGGCCGTGCTGTTCGCGATGTGGGAGTCGATGACGGCCGGAATCGATGTTCCGGTGGCCCTGCACCTCGACCATTGTCCCGACCGGGCGGTGATCACCGAATGTCTGCAACGCGGCTGGAACTCGGTGCTCTTCGACGCGTCGACGCTCCCCGTCGAAGAGAACCAGCGGCAGACGATCGAGGTCGTCGCCGAGGCACGCCAGTATGGCGCGCATGTCGAAGGGGAGATCGAGTCGATCCGCGGGGTCGAAGACGGTCTCGGCTCCGACGCGGAATCCAACCGTCAGACCCTCGAGGTGTCGCTGAGGTTTCTCGAGGCGACCGGGGTGGATGTCTTCGCGCCGGCGATCGGCAATGCGCACGGCGTGTACAAACGCGAGCCGGTGCTCGACTTTCAGCGGGTCACCGACCTGGTCGAAGCGCATCCGGTTCCCATCGCTTTGCACGGCGGAAGCGGACTCACCGACGCCCAGTTTCATGATCTGATCGCGCGGGGCTGCGCGAAGGTCAATATTTCCACCGCGTTGAAGATCACCTACATGAAGTCGAACCTGAGTTTTCTGAAGGAGGCGGAGGCCATCGACAAGTGGGATCCTCCGTCGCTCTTCGCTCACGTTCGGGCCGACATCGTGGCGATGACTCGCGACCTCGCCCAGCAGTTCGGCAGCGCGGGCAAGGCCTGAGCGATGCCGACCTTGATCTTTGACTGTGATGGGGTGCTGGCCGACACCGAACGAGACGGACACCTGCCCGCGTTCAATCAGACGTTTCGCGAGTTCGCCGTTCCGGTGCACTGGAGCGATGCCGACTATGCCGAGAAGGTGAAGATCGGCGGGGGCAAAGAGCGCATGAATAGCATCCTCACGCCAGAACTGGCGGCTGAGCTCGGACTCGGCGACGATCCGTCGTCGTGGGCAGACACGATCGCAACCTGGCACCGCCGCAAGACCGAGATCTACACCGAGATGGTGGCCGCCGGGGTACTGCCGGCGCGGCCCGGCATCCGTCGAATCGTGCAGGAAGCCGCGGGCGCAGGGTGGACGCTCGCCGTGGCGTCGACGTCGGCCGAGGCTTCGGTGCGCGCCGTGCTCAGCCACAGTGTCGGCGAGAACCTCGCGAGCAGGTTCCGGGTCTTCGCGGGTGATCGCGTGACGGCGAAGAAGCCGGCCCCCGACATCTACCTGCTCGCACTGCACGAGCTCGGTGTCGACGCCGACGACGCCCTCGTGATTGAAGACAGCGAGAACGGCCTGCGCGCGGCGCTCGCCGCTGGGCTCCTCACCGTCGTCACCGTCAGCGGCTACACCGCGGAGGAGAACTTCGACGGTGCAGCCCTCGTGGTGAGTTCGCTCGGCGACCCCAGCGGCCCCGCCGCCGTCGTGCTCGACGACCCGCTCGGGCTCCATCCAGGGCAGTGGGTGGAGTTGGCAGATCTGAGCGCGCTTCTCCGACTCGTCGATGAGGAGAAGAAGGGCAAGGAAGGGGAGAAATGATGACCGATTCCACCACCGATTCCGCGCCTGATCCGGCACCCGGTTCCAGCCTCGCCGACACCGAATTCGTGGTGCGCAGCATGGCCCAGACCGCCGTGGACAACGAGCGGGAATTCGGGGACCTCGATGCGGTGGTCGGAGACGGCGACTTCGGCTACTCCCTGGCTCGCGGCTTTGAGATCGTGCTCGCCGACTGGAACGACTTCGACCGGAGCAACCCCGCCGCGTTCCTCCAGAAAGTCGCCATGGTGATCGCCGGTCGCGTCGGCGGCACCTCAGGTCCGCTCTGGGGAACCGCATTTCTGCGGGCTTCGGGAGCTGTGCGGGGCAAAGACGAGCTGACGGGCGGCGACGTGGTCGCGATGCTGCGTTCGGCGGTTGAGGGAATCAAAGCCCGCGGAAACTCGGACCTCGGCGACAAGACACTGCTCGACTCCCTCGTGCCGGCGACCGACGCGCTCGAGGCAGAAGTCGCGGCGGGAACTGACGCCGCGGCATCCGTCGCACGGATGGCGGCCGTCGCACGGTCCACCGCCGATGCGACCACGAGCATGCTCGCCAAGCGCGGACGCGCCAGCTACACCGGCGAGCGCAGCATCGGTTCGCCCGATCCGGGCGCCGTCGCGGTGGCCGTCATGCTGGAACGCCTCAGTGACGAGTGGGCGCACCGGTAGCCGCCGACGAACGCATGATGCTCCCGTGCCGGGGCGGCACGGGTCAACCCGAACACGACCTGGAGTGCACGCCATGAAGAAATTCGTCAATGATCCCCAGAAGTACGTCGCCGAAATGCTGACCGGAATCGCGCTGGCGAACCCAGACACCCTGACGTATGTGCCCGACTACAACTTGATCATGCGCTCCGATGCGCCGAATCCGAACAAGGTGTCGATTGTTCAAGGCTCTGGCTCTGGCCACGAACCAGCGCACGTGATGGTGGTCGGCAAGGGAATGCTCGATGCGGCCTGTCCTGGTGACGTTTTCGCTGCCCCGCCCATGGACTACGTCTACGAAACGACGAAGCTCGTTGCCTCGCCGAAGGGCGTGCTGCTGCTGGTGAACAATTACACCGGCGACAAGATGGCCTTCGAGATGGCAGAGGAGATGAGCGCGGCCGACGGAATCCTGGTGAAGACGCTGTTCATCGACGATGACGTGTCGGTGAAGGACTCCACTTACACGGTCGGGCGGCGCGGAGTCGCCGGCAACTTCTTTGTGATGAAGGCGGTGGGGGCTGCCGCTGAGAACGGCGCAGACCTCGACGAACTCATCAGGATCGGCGAGAAGGTGAATAGCGTCACCCGCACGATGGGTATGGCGCTGACCTCCTGCACTCCGCCCGCGAAGGGCTCTCCGCTGTTCGAACTCGGTGAGGACGAGATGGAAATGGGCGTCGGCATCCACGGGGAGCCGGGTCGTCGGCGAGCCAAACTCGCCAGCGCGAATGAGATCGTCGACGAGCTTCTCGAAGCCGTGGTCAGCGATCTTCCGTTCGAGTCAGGTGACCGGGTCGCTCTGATGATCAACGGCCTCGGAGGCACCCCGATCAGTGAGCTCTACATACTGTACGGACGTGCTCACGCCCAGTTGGCCGAGCGCGGCATCACCGTCGGCCGCAGCTATGTCGGCGAGTACTGCACCTCGCTGGACATGGCCGGTGCTTCGCTCACCCTGGTCAAGCTCGACGATGAGATTGAGGCGTTGCTCGCGGCGCCGGCGGAAGTTGCGATCCGCATCTTCTAGGCGCGGCGCTTCAGCGGATGGCGCGCTCGGGTGCGCCATCCGCCTTTCCGTGGGCCTGTCTCGAGTACCCAGATCGGTGCCACACTGAAAACAGAGAACTTCAGCCCGTGCGGAGGTCAGGTGTGAAACGGGTGAAAGAGCCCCGCTCCGCTGCTGTGCGGAGTGGAGTGAGTGGGCGGGACCCCGTGATGGACATCGCGCGGGTCGGATGCCTCGTGTGTGTCGTGCTCGGCCATTTGCTGCTGCTCGGCGCCTCCGTCACCGCCCGCCACGATCTGGTTTTGGTGCGCCCATTGGAGCTTCAGGCGTGGTTCACCCCCGTCACCTGGGTCACCCAGATCATGCCGCTGTTCTTCGCGATCGGCGGTTTCGTCGGCGCGCAAGCCTGGCGCAGAATCGACGCGCGCGGCGGAACCGCGGCCGAGTTCATCCGAGGACGCGTGCTGCGCCTGGCGCGTCCGGCCGTGCCATTCTTCGCTTTTCTGGCGATCGCCATTCTCGCCATGCTACTGAGCGGACTCGACTCCGACACCGTCGGACGCATCACGAGCGGGGTCGCCTCGCCGCTGTGGTTTCTTGCTGCGTATACGTTCAGCCAGGCGTTCGTGCCGGGGATGGTGGCCCTGCACGAGCGTGCGCCCGTGCGTACCCTGGTCGGTCTGGCCGTGGCGGCGATCGCACTGGACGTGACGCGGTGGGCATCCGGGATTTCGGAGCTGGGTCTGTTCAACATGATCTTCGTCTGGTTGTTCATCCAGCAGCTGGGCGTGTGGGCGGCAGACGGATGGTTCGCGGCGCGGTCGCGGTGGAGCCTGTCACTGCTCGTCGTCGCAAGTTTCGCCACTCTCGCACTCCTCACCGAGCTCGGTGCGTACCCGGCGAACATGCTGGACAACTTGAATCCGCCGACCGTCGCGCTCTGCCTGCAGGGCATCGCCCAATTGTCATTGCTGATGCTGCTCCACCCGCTTCTCGATCGGATGATGCACGTCACGGCGATCAGGCGGATCGTCGCCGCGGTGGGCAGCCGGCTGATGACCATCTATCTGTGGCACTTGCCGGTGATCGCGCTCATCGTCGGACTGCTGCTGCTCTCTCCGGTTCCGTCGCCGGAGCCAGGGACCGTCGGCTGGTGGCTGACGCGGCCCGTCATCTTGCTGATCGCTATTCTGCTGCTGACCGGTATCACGATCGCTCTGCGACGGTTCGAACAACCGATCATTCCCCGCAGCAACGACAAGCGGGTGCACGACTGGAGCGTCAGTGTCTCGGCCTCGCTTGTGATTCTTCCGCCGTTCACCGTCGTGGTGTTCGGCCTCAACTTCGCCATCGCCGTCGTCGGGACTGTCTTGCTGGCGCTCGCCGTGCTGCTTCAACTTCCGCCGCGGTGGTCGCGGCGGTCGCGGCGGTCGGCGCAGACGGTTCACTCCCGCGACTTCGACAGGCTCAATCGCCGGTGATGTGCCGGTGATGTGCCGGTGATGCGTTCGTTTCGACTACGGGTGCACGATGATTTTGACTGCCCGGTCGATGAGGTTTTCGCTGCTTGGATCGACGACGTGGTCGGCCACGCCCGTGGAACGGGCCTGCTCTTTGCGGGCGTCACTCAACTCGGAAATGATCACCGTCACGCCGATGGCCTTGAGCGCCGCTGGTGACGCAGCGTCGTCAGCGCTCCCTCGAGTTCGGTGAGAAACCGGTCGGCGTCGCTGATGCTGAACGGCAGTGGAGGGCGCACCTTGAGTGTGTTGTTGGCAAGGCCGGATGCCCCGATCAACACGTGCCGCCGCCTCAGCTCGTTGAGCAGCGCGACGGTGCGCGCTTCGTCGGGCTGCCCGTGAGCGTCGACGATGTCGACACCGATGAAGAGCCCGGCCCCGCGGATATCGCCGATCTCGGCGGCCGTGCCCGCCAGAGCGGTCAGCTGTGAGACCAGGTAGCGGCCGACGGCCGTGGCGTTCTGGGGCAGATGCTCGTCGCGCACGACGTCGAGGGTGGCCTGTGCTGCGGCGATGGACACCGGATTGCCGCCGAAGGTGTTGAAGTAGCGCATTTCGGCGCCGAAGGCGTCGACGAGGTCGCGGCGGGCCAGCATCGCGGCGATCGGCATTCCGTTGCCCATCGGCTTGCCCAGGGTGACGATGTCGGGAACGATGGTGTGGCGGGCGAATCCCCAGAGGCCCGATTCGGGGGCGGTGAAGTCGGTGTCGTGCGCAGCGCGGCCCGTGCCGCTGCCCGTGCCCGTGCCCGTGTCGGTCCCGGTGCCGGTACCGGTACTGGTCCTGGCGGCACTCGGCCACGAGCCGAGCCGACCGAATCCCGGCTGCACCTCGTCGGCGATGAAGAGCCCGCCGGCGGCGCGAGTCGCGGCAACGACCGGGGCGAGAAACCCGGGTGAACCAGGGAGGTGGCGGCCAGGAACGACACCGTCGCTGGCGAACACCGTGTCGACGATGACCGCGGCGAGGCCGTGCGCTGACTGGCGAAGCGCATCCGTCGCGGCGACGACCTGCCGAACGAACTCACTGCCGTCACCGGTCGGCGCATCGACGATGCGCACCCAGGGCGCGACGGTGTTCTCGCCGCCGAGCGACGGAGAGATGGCCGCGACTTCGGTGGTGACCCCGTGATAGGCGTTGCGGGTGACGATCACTCCCTGATTTCCGGTGACACCTTTGGCCAGGCGCAGGGCGAGGTCGTTGGCCTCAGAACCGGTGCAGGTGAACATCGCGTTGTCGATGCCGGGCGGCAGAGTGGCGAGAAGGTCGTCGGAGTAGTCGAGAATCCCGCGGCTGAGATAGCGGGTATGCGTGTTGAGCGTCGCGGCCTGGCGTGCGATCGCCTCGACGACGCGCGGATGCGAATGACCGACAGAAGGCACATTGTTGTAGACATCGAGGTATTCAGCGCCGTCGGCGTCGTACAGCCTGGTGCCCTCGCCGCGCACGATCTCGATCGGCCGCTCATAGAACAGACGGTAGGCCTGCCCGAGCAGGCGCTCGCGCCGGGCGACAAGATCGCGCTCGGCCGCGGGTAGCTCGTCGATGTTCTCAGGGCGAAAATAGCTGCTCGGACCTGCCACAACGGGGGTTCCTCTCATGCTGGTGAACTGCTCACGCGGTTGACCTAATCAGTCTGTTGACCTGCTCAGTCGGTTGAACTGGTCGAGTGTGAGTCGAAGATTCTTGGCCGTGTAGTCGGCGTTCGCCGGGTCTGTGCTGGCGAGCCAGCTGCCGAGAATGTAGCGCTGCACGAGGCGGCCGATGGCGAGCGGATGCAGCAGCTCACGCTCGCGCGGCGTCAGGGGAGTGATCTCGCAGTAGCCGTCGCGCAGCGCATCGGCGGCAGCCCACGGTGTGGCCTCTCGGCCTGGGGTCGCCTCGCCTGAGTCTGCTTCTCGGTGCGGTTCGCCGGCACGCGCACGCGGATACCCGCCGGCATACGACATGGCGACCGCAAGATCGGCCACCAAGAAGCTGTCGACGGTGTCGCCGAAATCGAGGATGCCGGCGACGAACGTGGGATCGTCTGGGTCGACGATCACATTCCCGCCGTGAAAGTCGTTGTGGATCACCTGCCGGCGCGTCTCACGCAGACGCGGCAGCGTCTCGTCGATGAGGCCGGTCAGCACCGTCGCCATCTCAGCGCGCACGCCGGCGTCGGCGACGGCGACGAGTTTCGGCTGAAGGGCGGCGAGTTGCTGCAGATCCCACGGGAGTGAACGCCGTGCTGCCTGGTGCTCGAAGTCACGGAGCGCAACGGCGAGTTTTGCCATCATGCGCCCGGCGGCACGCAGCTGTGCGAGGGTGCACGGGGTATCGTGCAGCAGCGAACCGGGAAGATACGTCAGCACACGACCGATGCGCACGTCGCCGTTCGCCAGGGTGAGGCGGGGGAGTAGCTCGCCGGTTTTCGAGGGGATGTTGCGTTGCAGCGGCAGGGTCGGGTCGCGCCGTCTCGCGTGAAGCAGCGCGCTGGTCTGCAACTCGATCTCGGCAGGGTCGTCGGCCGGGTTGGCCAGTTTCAGGATGAAGCTGGTCGGGTCGTCACTCCGGGCATCCGCCTTCGGAACGATGCGCACCCGGAATGTGTCGTCGTTCTCGGTGTCGAGTCGGCTGAGCGATTGGGCATGGATGCCCCAGTGCCGGTCGAGAAGGCGGGCCGCTGTGTCGGCATCCGCTCGCGTGAAGGGCGACCCGATCGTGCTCTCGCGCTGCCCGTCAGTGGTCACACGGCCAGTCAAACATGCGAACGGCGCGAAACGCCACCCTTCCGGTGGGGTACCGAAATCAGGAGTGGAGGTGTGTCGGGCGCGGCCCGCCCGCAGAATGGCGGGCCATCGCATCCGCGACACGCCCTCCACGCCTGAACCCGGTCCCGCGTCAACGAGAGGAATCGTGACCGGACGTCTCGTTGTTCACGCGTTGGATCGCGCGTGGGTGACAGACAGGGCCGGCCGCACCGCCAGCGTTTGAAACACCACGCAGTAACGCTCGGTCAAGCGCATCAGGGTGGCCAGTTTGTCGTCATCGGCCTCGGACTCCAATGCAAAAGTGAGCCTGATCTCGCGAAATCCGACTGGCGCTGTTTTCTCGACCGCCAACGTCCCGCGAAAATCGAGGTCTCCCTCAGCACGTACGGTGCCCGAGACGACGAGGCCGAGCGCGGATGCGACGGCGCCGAGAGTGACGCCGGCGCAGGCGACAAGTGCCTGCAGCAGCATGTCTCCTGAGCAGACGAGAAGCCCGTCGCCTCCGGTTGCCGGATGCAGGCCGGCTCTGACGAGTGCCTGACCGGTCTGTACTGAGCAGCTCTGTCCCATGCCAAGGGTGCCGTCAGCTGCCAGTGTCACCAGTGCTGCATCTGGATCATCGCGGTAGCGCTGTTTGATCGGCTCTTGCACTTCGCGCAGTGTGCTGGGTTGCATCGTTTTCTCCTCATTCGACATTCAGTCCACACCTCATCTGCCCCCTTGACAACGTCAGCCGCCGCTCCTATTCTCGGATTATCAACCAGTTGGTTGATCAACAAGAAGGTTGATAAATGCCCGACAGTGACTCAGGTGCTGGCGACCGAGAAGCTCAGCTTGACCGGGCTTTTCTGGCCTTGGCCGATCCGGTGCGACGATCGCTGATCGCACGGCTCTCCCGGGGTCCTGCGACCGTCAACGAACTCGCCGATCCCTTCGCCATGACCAAGCAAGGAGTTTCCAAACACATTCAGGTGCTCGAGGCAGCGGGTCTGATCACCCGCACGCGGGAGGGTCAACGTCGGCCCTGTCACCTCGACCCTGCAGCACTCGAAGCACTCACGGCATGGATCGACACCTACCGGCTCGTCGCCGAACGGCAGTTCCGCCGCCTCGACGCCGTGCTCACAACGATGCAGAGTGACACTCAATAGATCGACGCTCAGCAGCGTGACGCTCTGCATATCGAACACATGAAAGCAGGAGAGAAATGACTACCCATCACCCCGTTACCGTCACGGCTTCGCCCGGCGTTCCCTACGTCGATATCGTGCGTGAGTTCGAAGCGCCCGTCGCGGATGTCTATCGCGCCTACACGGAACCCGAGCTCGTCGCTCAGTGGCTCGGTCCGCGCGACCTCGCCATGGACATCCAAGAATATGACGTGCGTGCCGGCGGAAAGTGGGCCTACACCCACACCGACCCGGCGGGAACGCCCTACGGCTTTAGCGGTGTCTTTCACAGTGTCGCACCCGATCGCATCGTGCAGACCTTCGAGTTCGACGGCTATCCAGGGCACATCAGCCTGGAATCCGTGACCTTTGTCGACCTGGGCGGGCGCACCCGCATCGAGGTTCACTCGGTGTACCAATCGCAAGAGGACCGCGACGGAATGGTGGCCAGCGGCATGGAGCGCGGCATGACCGAGGGCTTCGAGCGTCTCGACGACCTGTTGGAGGCAGCAGCAGTTCACTGATGATTCACGCTCAAACGGCGGAGCCTCCCGGTGGCGGGAGGCTCTGCCGCGATAAGCTGTGAACTGATCGCTGCTGATCCAGTGGCTCCGGAACGAGGGGACTCGAGCGTCAGATGTGGTTTCGTCGCAAACACCGTGTGCGGGCGAAGCCTTTTGATTTCTCGACACTTCCGATTCCGGAAACCCCGGCACTGGAGGACATGGTTTCCGAAGGCGTGATGCTCGCGGAGTTCGCCGCCCGAATGGCTTTGAAGAATCAGATCGTGATCGGTGCGCTGGCCGAATCGCTGTCGTATGACCCCGAGTACTATGCCGAGTCGGCGCGGGCTGTGCTCACCGAGGTGATTCGCGAGTCGGAAGGGTCGGCCCAGCTGGCCGAACACAAGCGCGAGGTGGCTGCCGGCCGCGGCGGCGTCGGCGAACATCAGCACGACTACCGTGCGGGAGACACGGCGAATCTGCGTCGTCGTGAGGATGTGAACCTGGCGGTTGCCGATCGCTTGGCGGCCCTGCGTGACGACGACGACTACGTCGCCCGCCTGGTGGCGCGCGCGCGAGACGACGCCTGGGGTGATATCGGACAGGCGATCACGGCTCGCTTGGATCGCGAGCTGCAGGCCTTCACCCTCACCGACGCCGATGCCGACTACTGGAATCGTCGTGACAAACGGATGCGCCAGCTGCGGCGCGAGGTCGCACAACTCGCGCGGGAGAGTTCGAAGGCCTGAGCTGCCTGAGTTGCTTCCTGAGTTGCTGCCTGAGTTGCTTCCTGTGATGCGGGAGCACGGGCATCCGCATCTCTGCTAAACTCTTCAGGTTGCCGTCTAATCGGCCGCGGATAAAGAGAGCCCAGGCATTCTGCCCCGGGCACCGCGCAGTGAGAGAAAGGGGATCCCATCTATGGCACTCGAAGCTAATGCTAAGAAGGCGATCATCGAAGAGTACGCTACCCACCCAGGTGACACCGGTTCCCCCGAGGTCCAGATCGCAATGCTCACGCAGCGCATCAAAGACCTGACGGAGCACCTCAAAGAGCACAAGCACGACCACCACTCGCGTCGTGGCCTGCTCCTGCTGGTTGGTCAGCGTCGTCGTCTGCTCGGTTACCTGTCGGATGTCGACATTAGCCGCTACCGCTCGCTGATCGAGCGTCTCGGACTGCGTCGCTAGTTCTTTCGTAACGTACTCGGTCCCTGAGCTTGTCGAAGGGTCGAAGATACCGCGAACTTCTTCGAAACGGGCCGTCACCTTCGGGTGGCGGCCCGTTTTGTTATGGGAGGGTAGTGGAAGTGCTCATGTATGGATCCGTGCTCGCGGCTTCAACCAGGAAATGAGTGGGAGACCCGAAATTGTCCGAAATATCAGTTACAAGGCTTCAAACGCAAGCCCTTCCTGTTGATGATCTTGTGGAGATGGTGCAAGCTGGGCAGATACGTATCCCATCATTTCAGCGTGGTTTGCGATGGCAACGCTCAGACGTAATCAAGCTTTTTGATTCGATCGTGCGTGGGTACCCAATTGGAAACCTTCTTCTCTGGCGCAAGAACGCAGAAGCTGCTGCGGACCTGAAGATTGGTGCGCTCAACATCGACGCTCCGGCGATGGAGCAGGCGCTCTTCGTCGTCGATGGACAGCAGCGGCTCACGTCGTTGTCAAACGCCCTCACTGACGGGGGGCACAACGATCCGCGGTTCGCGCTTGCGTACGACGTGTCTAAGGAACAATTTGTGCAGTCGGTCGGGAGATCGGTCTATGAAATTCCACTTCCCGTTATTTTCGACCTAAGTCGGCTGCTCAATTGGTATAGAGATCATTCCGAGCTAACGGACGACCCTTCGTATGTCGACCGCGCGAATAGAGTTGCGAAGTCGATCAGAGAGTTCAGGGTCCCTGTCTACATTGTCGACCGATCAGACCCCGACGTACTCCGGGATATTTTCGATCGAATGAACAATTACGGCAAGCAACTGACAAGAGCTGAGGTCTTCTCGGCGCTGCATGAGAGTGGTAGCGGGGAGAAAAGAGCGGAAGGTGGGCTTGGAGATCTAAGTTCGATCTCAGCTGAGGTGCACGCTGCGACCGGATACGGCCTTGTAGACGACGACACAATTCTTCTGGCGATGCTGGCGCGCAGGGGGGCGGACGTCTCGCGAGACATTCGACGAGAGTTCTCAAGTTCGGCATCTGTGTCAAGCAGTACTCGTGCCCCACTCGATTTCCCGTACGAATCCCCGGTGGATGCTCGAGAAAATGCCACGAAAGCGCTTCAGTCCGCAATTAGTTTTCTTCAGGTTGACGCTGGCGCACCACATTTCGCGTTTCTTCCCTATCGCTATCTCCTCGTCGTGCTGACGCGATTCTTCGCTCACTTTCCGAATCCTGATCCTGCAGTGCGTCGCAACCTAAGGCGATGGTTCTGGCGGGCCGCTAGTCTCGGCCCAGAACTTACAAAGGGAAACATCACCTATGCCACCCGTTCGTTGTGCAGCCGTATTAAGCCTGGCAATGAGGCCGAATCGATTGAAGGGCTACTCAGGCTAGTCGGGAACGGCCCAGCCAACGTGCCCGACGTCAAGATTTTCAAGACAAACTATGCAGCCACACGTCTGATGGTTGCCGCAATGTGGGACCTTAGCCCTCGTCGCCTCAGTCTGATGGGTGCAGGGGAATCATTTAGTCAAGAACAGCTGCTTGCAGCTCTGGGTGAGGGAAACACCGCTGTTGAGATCTCCGTTCCGTTGTATCGAACGGGCGACTTGGATCCTGCAGATCGGGCGCTGGCAGCGAATCGAGTGTTGTTGCCCGACGTTGGTGGGGGGCTGCCAGACTCGGCCGTGGACGTACTTCGTCTTGTAAGCAGACGAGCTATCGAGGGCGACGATAGTGCAATTGCGGTGCTTGATTCACATGGAGTCTCAATCCGATCGGCCGAAATGTTGAGCCACGGCGCGGATGTAGAGTTCATTCATGCGCGGCAAATTGATCTGGTCAAGCATCTTGAGGTCTTCCTCGGAAAGCAAACCGAATGGCAGTTCGAAGACACTCCTTCGCTCGACTCATTGAATCTGGACGAGTACGAAGTACTCGACGAGCGTGATGACCCACTCTGGAGTTATTCGAATGGCGCATGATGTAGTTGCGCTTGAAGTACTTCTACACGGCCGGCCAGCGGGAGTGATCCAGGCGAGAGGGCCGTCTGTCCGCTTCTATTTCTTCGAGCAGTACATCAACGATCCAGACAGGAAGGTACTGGGGCTCCGATTCGAGGAAGATATTCGACGTCTTTCCACTGGGCAGAGGAAGCTTCCGACTTGGTTCTC
Source organism: Glaciibacter kafniensis (assembly GCF_039538945.1). NCBI lineage: Bacteria > Bacillati > Actinomycetota > Actinomycetes > Micrococcales > Microbacteriaceae > Glaciibacter > Glaciibacter kafniensis. The sequence continues at coordinate 317,755 of NZ_BAABCN010000017.1, forward strand.
GAATTTGCTCCCCGAAGGGCGCCTCGGGGAGATGATGCGTGCTCAGGTTCGAGACCACGAAACGCCTGCGGTACCAGACTTGGATCTGCTTGCGCAACTGGGCAGTGATTTGCCCGGAGCGGTCACTGTGCGTGCTATTGGAAACGCCGATTCCATCGTTTTTGAAGATCGACTTGAACCTGAAGATGTTTCAATCATTCAACAGGACGATCACGATTACGACGATCAGCTCTTTCGCTTTTCAATCGCTGGCGTTGGCCTAAAGTTCTCGATGCTGCGTGCCGGTGAGAGGTTTACGGCGCCAGCCACAGGAACTGGCGGCGACTGGATAGTGAAATTACCAGATGCCAATTTCAAGGACCTCCCGGTTAACGAATTCGCGACAATGACGCTTGCCTCTCGCGTCGGAATCGAGGTCCCAGAGATCCGAATGGTGCATCGAGATCACATCGTTGGAGTCCCCGAGTATGCGTGGAATTCAGAACACGACGCTTACGCAATTAGACGGTTTGATCGAGGTCAGTCAGGACCCATCCACATTGAGGACATGGCGCAGGTCAGAGGATATTACCCAGAAGAGAAGTACACAGGAACCTTCGAATCGGTTGCGAACCTGTTCTATCGAACATATGACACCAAATCAGTATCCGAATTTGTCCGACGGTTGGCTTACAGCGTGCTCATCGGGAACGGGGACGCACACCTAAAGAACTGGTCGCTAATTTACCGAGACGGTCGAAAGCCCACTATTTCTCCGGCGTACGACATCGTGTCGGTGAAGGCCTATCCGGAAGTGGTCCAGGACCTTGGTCTGAAGCTGATGGGCAAGAAACAATATGATTCAGTTCGAATCGCATCGTTTGAGCGAGTTGGGGAGCGAATAGGGGCGAGGGACCTTGACTTCGGAGGGATAGCAAGGCAAGTCATCGCGGACGTTGAGAAACACTGGGATGAGGCGGAAAGCATTCTCTCCCGAAGGCCAGCTCTTGTTCAACCGATCAAAGATCACTTCATCAGTATGAAGGCGCAGCTTCTTGGCTGATCGGAGGGGCCACGCAATTTTGCAAGAAACGATGCCCGACCGGCCAGCTCTGCTGGTGAGAGAAAGGGGATCCCATCTATGGCACTCGAAGCTAATGCTAAGAAGGCGATCATCGAAGAGTACGCTACCCACCCAGGTGACACCGGTTCCCCCGAGGTCCAGATCGCAATGCTCACGCAGCGCATCAAAGACCTGACGGAGCACCTCAAAGAGCACAAGCACGACCACCACTCGCGTCGTGGCCTGCTCCTGCTGGTTGGTCAGCGTCGTCGTCTGCTCGGTTACCTGTCGGATGTCGACATTAGCCGCTACCGCTCGCTGATCGAGCGTCTCGGACTGCGTCGCTAGTTCTTTCGTAACGTACTCGGTCCCTGAGCTTGTCGAAGGGTCGAAGATACCGCGAACTTCTTCGAAACGGGCCGTCACCTTCGGGTGGCGGCCCGTTTTGTGTATCCGGTGTTGCGTGCTGTTTCTGATGCGTCCGAGGTCGGGCGTGCGGCCAGGGAATACCCCGGGCGCGGCCGCCGTTCGCCCTAGAGATGACTACTCCACTGCGCCTCTCCGTGCTCGACCTCATTCCCGTTCGCCAGAACCAGAGCACGAGCCAAGCGCTCACCGCTTCGATCGCCCTCGCACAGCTCGCCGACGCCCTCGGCTTCGAGCGCTACTGGGTTGCGGAGCACCACAACATGCCGTCGGTGGCGTCGACGAACCCGCCGGTGCTGATCGGCATCCTCGCCGCGAACACGCAGCGCATCCGCGTCGGCTCGGGCGGAGTCATGCTGCCGAACCACGCCCCGCTGGTCATCGCCGAGCAGTTCGGACTCCTTGAAGCGGCATTCCCCGGCCGCATCGACCTCGGTCTCGGTCGCGCGCCCGGCAGCGACCCGGTCATCACCTCGCTTCTGCGATCGAGCGGCGCGGTCAGCGACGTCGACGCGTTCCCGCGCAACATCGGCGACATCACCGCGCTGCTGCACCCCGATGGGGCGACGGTGAAACTGACCTCCGGAAACTACGAGTTGCGCGCGACCCCGGCCGCCACGGGCATTCCAGAGGTCTGGCTGCTCGGGTCGAGCGAATTCTCCGCGCACCTCGCTGCAGCACAGGGGCTTCCCTACGTTTTTGCCAACCACTTCTCCGGCGACAGCACCACGCATGCGCTCAACGTGTACCGCCGCGAGTTCACCCCGTCGGAGAATTTGGCCGCACCACGCACCTTCCTCACCCTCAACGCGTCGGTGGCCGACACGAAAGAAGAGGCGACGGCGCTCGCGCTCCCGCAGATGCAGCTGATGGCCCGGCTCCGCAGCGGCCAGCCGCTCGGCCCGGTGGCGACCGTCGAAGAGGCAGCGGCAACCGTGATGACGCCGGCGCAGTCCGAGATGATCGAGCGGATGTCTGCCAACTGGATCGTCGACGAGCCCGTCAACGCGGCCGCCCGCATCCGCTCTCTCGCCGCCGAATTCGGCGTCGACGAAGTGATGCTGCAGCCGGTCGGCTCCGCGCATGCCGGCGCGAGCATCGACGCGTCGCCGGCGCGACTGCGCACGCTGGAGCTGCTCGCCGAGCAACTGCTCGCGGCTGAGTAGCTCCGGCGCGCACTTTCTGCGCGAGGAGCACCGTTCAGCGCCCTGCAGCTTCAGACGGGGTGCTCCGTCGAACGGCAATTTTTCAACGCAATTTCCAGACGGAGTGGGCCACTCGGTCATAGCATGAAGTACCTCGTTCAGTGCTGGCTCGAGGCAAACGAACACGCAATCGAACAAGCAGCTAGGCATCCTGCACCGCACGGTGGTGAGAGCCACCGAACGGCGCCGAACCGCACCGACGGAAGGCGAAACGATGAGCCTGTGGCGCACCAAAAGCATTGAAGATTCACTGGCCGATTCGCACCTCGAGCATCGCAGTCTGACGCGGTCGCTCGGCACCTTCGACCTCATGGTCATGGGGGTCGCCGTCGCCGTGGGCGCCGGGATCTTCTCGGTGGGCGCAAAGGCAGCAGGTAGCTACGCCGGGCCATCGGTCACCCTCGCATTCGTGCTGGCCGCCGTCACCTGCGCCCTGGCGATCATGTGTTACGCCGAGTTCGCCTCCACGATCCCCGTCGCCGGCTCGGCCTACACCTATACCTATGCCACGCTGGGGGAGCTGCTGGCCTGGATCATCGGCTGGGACCTCATCCTCGAGATGCTCACCGCCGGCGCGGTGATTGCCAAGTACTGGGGTATCTACCTCAGCAGCGTGTTCGAGCTGTGGGGCTGGGATGTGCCGGCCACCGTCAATGTTCTCGGCCTTGAGGTGAGCTGGGGCCCGTTTTTGATCGTCGCGATCTTCACCACGCTGCTGGTGCTCGGCACCAAGCTCTCCAGCCGGGTCGGCGCCGTGTTCACCATCATCAAGGTGGCCATCGTGCTGTTCGTGATCGTGGTCGGCGCATTCTTCATCAACCCGGCCAACTACACGCCGTTCATCCCGCCCAGCCAGCCCGCCGCTCCGGGCGCGGGTGACGTCTGGACGCAATCCCTCTTCTCGTTCATGACCGGTGCGGCGCCCGCGCAATACGGGGTGTTCGGACTGCTGGCCGGCGCATCGCTCGTCTTCTTCGCGTTCATCGGTTTCGATGTCGTCGCCACCTCGGCCGAGGAGGTGAGGAATCCGCAACGCACGCTTCCGCGCGGAATCTTCGCCGGCCTCGCCATCGTGAGTGTGCTCTACATCGGCGTGAGTCTGGTGCTCACCGGCATGGTCCCGTACACGGTGTTGGCCGACGCGAAGGATCCGAGCCTCGCGACGGCATTCATCGCGGTCGGGGCCAGCTGGGCGGCACAGGTGATCTCGATCGGCATTCTCGCCGGCCTGACCACTGTGATCATGGTGTTGCTGCTCGGCCTCGCCCGGGTGCTGTTCGCGATGAGTCGCGATGGTTTGCTGCCGCGCTGGATGAGCCGTACCTCCGACACCCGGCACACGCCGGCGCACGTGCAAATCCTGGTCGGCGTCGTCGTGGCGCTGATCGCCGGGCTGACGGATGTCGGCATCCTCGAGGAGATGATCAACATCGGCACGCTCTCGGCCTTTGTGCTGGTGAGCATCGCCGTGGTCGTCTTGCGCAAGAAGCGGCCGGATCTGCCGCGTGCGTTCAGCGTGCCGTGGTCGCCGATGATTCCGATTCTCTCCGCCGCGCTCTGCGTGTGGCTGATGCTCAACCTCACCACGCTCACCTGGGTGCGGTTTCTGGTGTGGCTGGTCATCGGGCTGATCGTCTACTTCGGGTACAGTCGCCGCCATTCGGTGCTCGGCCAGAAGGAGAAGGCCCTCGCCGAGGAGCGCGGGCGACAATCCGGTTCCACCGGGCGGGAATAGGAACGCAGGGTGTACGGTTGGACCCAATATCCATGCAAACGCATTGAAATTTGAGAGGGCGACATGCAGTTCGGAATCTTCACCGTCGGCGACTTGACCACCGACCCCACCACCGGCCAGACGCCGACCGAGAACGAGCGCATCAAAGCCATGCTCACGATCGCTCAGAAGGTCGAAGAAGTGGGAATGGACGTCTTCGCGACCGGCGAGCACCACAACCCGCCGTTCGTGCCCTCGAGCCCGACGACCATGCTCGGCTACATCGCGGCCAAGACCGAGAAGCTGATCCTGTCCACCGCGACCACCTTGATCACCACCAATGACCCGGTGAAGATCGCCGAAGACTTCGCGATGCTCCAGCACGTCTCCGACGGCCGCGTCGATCTGACCCTGGGGCGCGGAAACACCGGCCCGGTCTACCCGTGGTTCGGTAAGGACATCCGCCAGGGCATCCCGCTGGCCCTCGAGAACTACGCATTGCTGCGCCGCCTCTGGCGTGAGGAGTTCGTTGACTGGCAGGGCGAGTTCCGCACGCCGCTGCAAGGATTCCAGTCGACGCCGCGCCCACTCGACGATGTGCCGCCCTTTGTCTGGCACGGCTCGATCCGCAGCCCCGAAATCGCCGAGCAGGCCGCCTACTACGGTGACGGCTTCTTCGCCAACAACATCTTCTGGCCCAAGGAGCACTACATGAAGCTCATCAGCTACTACCGCCAGCGCTTCGAGCACTATGGCCACGGCACCGCAGAGCAGGCGATCGTCGGCCTCGGCGGCCAGGTCTTCATGCGCAAGAACTCGCAGGATGCCATCAACGAGTTCCGCCCGTACTTTGACAACGCCCCGGTCTACGGCCACGGTCCGAGCCTCGAGGAGTTCTCGGAGCAGACCCCCCTCGCGGTGGGCAGCCCACAGGAGATCATCGACCGCTACGCCAAGATGCGCGACTACTACGGCGACTACCAGCGCCAGCTGTTCTTGATGGACCACGCCGGTCTGCCGCTGAAGGTCGTGCTCGAGCAGCTCGACATTCTCGGCGAAGAAGTTGTGCCGGTGCTCCGCAAGGAGTTCGCGACCAACCGTCCGGCGTCGGTGCCTGACGCACCGACCCACGCGTCGCTCAAGGCCGCGGCCGAGAAGGCCTCCACCGCCGAGTTCGCCCAGGTGAAGTCGGCCGGCGGCGCCGCATTCGGACTCGGCAGCACGACCAAGGCAGGAGCCTAAGATGACGACACGCACACTCGCCGTCGTCTCGGCCGGCCTCAGCCAGCCGTCGTCGACACGGATGCTGGCTGACAAGCTGGCCGCCGCGACAGCGGCGCGGCTGGCCGAAGACGGTGTCGAAGTAAAGATCGTCACCGTCGAACTCCGCGACGTGGCCACCGACGTGATGAACAACATGCTGACCGGTTTTCCGAGCCCGCGGCTCGACGCGGTGATCGAATCGGTCACGGGGGCCGACGGCCTGATCGCCGTCACGCCGATCTTCACCACGAGCTACAGCGGTCTGTTCAAGACGTTCTTCGATGTGTTGGACAACACCTCGCTCACCGACATGCCGGTGTTGATCGGAGCGACGGCCGGAACCGCGCGTCACTCCCTGGCTCTCGACTACGCCATCCGCCCGATGTTCACCTACCTGCACGCCGTCGTGGCACCGACCTCGGTGTTCGCGGCCTCTGAAGACTGGGGGAGCGGCGCCGACACGGTGAAGACGCTGCCCAACCGCATCGATCGCGCGGCAGGCGAACTGGCGGCACTCGTGCTGCGCTCCGACCGTTCGAGCCTCGTGCGCGACCCGTTCACGCTCGACCCGTCGTTCAACCCGACGGGTGGTTTTCAGGCCAGCTAGGTCACGTGTGCGAACAGCGCCTTTCACGCCCGATTGGGCGCGGGAGGCGCTTTTCGGTGAGCCCCTGTCGGCGTAGCATCGGCGCCTTCAGTCGCAGCTGCTGATTGCACCGTGGGGTGGGCAGGTGGGAGCGGTGGGCCAGGAAAGCACCCCGCTCGCCCTGCGTTCCTCGCGCTGGGTGACGCATCCGTTCGCAACCGGGGAGGGGTCGACCGGCACCGACCGGGCGATCGCGTGGACGCGGGACTTTCGCCGAGAGATTGCCCCCTCTACGAATGGCGGTGTTCCAAGGCAACCAGAACATCGTGCCGGCATGAGGGGCTCAGAGGGGTGCCTCTGTTAGACTTGCGACGGTTAACTTTCGAGTTGGCCGAGCACGATGTAATGAAACATCGTACGAAGCAGGCTGACAGGCGCTGGTCTTCGGTGGTGGTTTCCCACCTGGTACGCAGAAGGATGCGTAGGCGAGGTGGTGAATTTCTACTGGTGGCCAGCATGAGCGCGGTGAGAAAATCTGCCGCGACACAGATTCTGTGGTTCTGCTTCGTTGTTCCACTCGCGCGCCATACGGGCAAACGAGTCTAAACAAAGGAGATAGACCTCTTGGAAGGTCCAGAAATCACGTTCGCCGAAACCGTTATCGATAACGGCACGTACGGCAAGCGCACCATCCGTTTCGAAACTGGGCGTCTTGCTCAGCAGGCGCAGGGTTCTGCTGCCGCTTACATCGACGAAGAGACCATGCTTCTCTCCGCCACCAGCGCGAGCAAGCAGCCGAAGGACAACTTCGACTTCTTTCCGCTGACCATCGACGTTGAAGAGCGTATGTACGCCGCGGGTCGCATCCCGGGCAGCTTCTTCCGTCGCGAGGGCCGTCCCTCGACCGAAGCCATCCTCACCTGCCGTCTGATCGACCGGCCGCTGCGTCCGTCGTTCGTCGACGGTCTCCGCAACGAGATCCAGGTTGTCGTCACCGTTCTGGCCATCGCGCCCGACGAGCTGTACGACGTGCTCGCGATCAACGCCGCATCCATGTCGACGCAGCTTGCCGGCCTGCCCTTCTCCGGCCCGATCGGTGGCGTTCGCGTCGCCCTCATGCCCGACGACAAGGGTTCAGGCCAGTGGGTTGCCTTCCCGAAGCACTCGCAGCTCACCGACGCTGTGTTCAGCATGGTTGTTGCCGGTCGTCTGATCGATGACGGCAACGACGTCGCGATCATGATGATCGAAGCTGAGGCTACCGACAACGCCTGGAACCTGATTCAGGCCGGCGCCGTCAAGCCGAACGAAGCGGTCATCGCGCAGGGTATCGAAGCGTCGAAGCCCTTCATCAAGCAGCTCATCGAGGCTCAGCAGAAGGTCGCTGCCTCCGCAGCCAAGCCGACCGCTGAGTTCAAGCTCTTCCCGCCCTACGAGCAGGAGACCTACGACGCAGTCGCAGCTCTCGCCGAGGCCGAGCTCAAGGGCATCTACCAGATCGCCGCCAAGGTCGAGCGTCAGGATGCTGACGACGCCCTCAAGGCGCGCGTCAAGGAAGCCATTGCCGCTCAGGTCGAGGCCGGAACGCTTCCCGCTTCCGCCCTCAACCAGGTTGGTGCCGCGTACAAGTCGGTCACCAAGAAGGTTGTGCGCACCCGCGTGCTCAACGAAGGCATTCGCATGGACGGACGCGGCCTGGCCGACATCCGCCCGCTCGACGCCGAGGTTGCTGTCATCCCGCGCGTGCACGGTTCCGCGATCTTCCAGCGCGGCGAGACCCAGATCCTGGGTGTCACCACGCTGAACATGCTCAAGCTTGAGCAGACGATCGACTCGCTGAACCCGGTCACCAAGAAGCGTTACATGCACAACTACAACTTCCCGCCCTACTCGACCGGTGAGACCGGCCGTGTGGGAACGCCGAAGCGCCGCGAGATCGGCCACGGAGCGCTCGCTGAGCGTGCCCTGGTTCCCGTGCTGCCGACGCGCGAGGAGTTCCCCTACGCGATCCGTCAGGTGTCTGAGGCTCTCAGCTCCAACGGCTCGACCTCGATGGGTTCCGTCTGCGCTTCGACTCTGTCGCTGCTGAACGCCGGTGTGCCGTTGAAGGCACCCGTCGCCGGTATCGCCATGGGCCTCATCTCCGACACCGTTGACGGCAAGACCCGCTACGCGGCTCTGACCGACATCCTCGGTGCTGAAGACGCACTCGGCGACATGGACTTCAAGGTTGCCGGTACCAGCGAATTCGTTACTGCGATTCAGCTCGACACTAAGCTCGACGGCATCCCCGCCTCGGTTTTGGCCGGCGCGCTGAACCAGGCGAAGGATGCCCGCACGACGATCCTCGCCGTGCTCAACGCTGCAATCGACGCTCCTGACGAGATGGCACCGACCGCGCCCCGCGTGATCAGCGTCCAGATCCCCGTCGACAAGATTGGCGAGCTGATCGGCCCGAAGGGCAAGACGATCAACGCCATTCAGGACGAGACCGGCGCAGACATCTCGATCGAAGAAGACGGCACCGTGTACATCGGCGCCGTTGACGGACCGTCGGCTGAGGCTGCGCGTGCGCAGGTCAACGCCATCGCGAACCCGACCAACCCTGAGGTCGGCGAGCAGTTCCTCGGAACTGTCGTGAAGATCGCCGCATTCGGCGCCTTCGTCTCGCTGCTCCCGGGCAAGGACGGCCTGCTGCACATCTCTGAGGTGCGCAAGCTTGCCGGTGGCAAGCGCGTTGAGAACGTCGAAGACGTGCTCGGCGTCGGCCAGAAGGTTCTCGTTGAGATCACCAAGATTGATGACCGTGGCAAGCTTTCGCTCGCCCCGGTGCTCGAAGAGGGCGGTGACACGGAAGGTCGTGGCGCCGCCGCTGAGCACGCTGAGGCTCCGGCCGAAGGCTAGTCAGATAGATCTCCCGGTTCGCCTCTCGCCAGGCTGCCGGTGAGACGGAGGGCCCGTTCTGCTTCGGCAGACGGGCCCTTTCGCTTTAACCGTGGCGGTGGCAATCGTGCCGACCCGTCGCAATCGCCGCTACCCGTCGCACTCGCTGGGCATTCTCGCCGCGCAGTTTCGTGCGGTTCCACCCATTCGACGGAGATTTTGCCGCAAATGGCCCCGATTTGGCGAAAAGGCGCGATTTTGGCGTGAATCTCCGTCGAATGGGGGCTCCTCCGGCTCGGGCGGGCGCTCCGGCGCAGCGGTGTGCATTGGGCGCGGGGGCTGCTTGCGCAAGGGCTGCTTGGGCGCGGCGGCCGCTCAGACGCGGGCGGAAGTTCGCTCCAAGAGCGGCGCCACCCGGTACGGGATCAGCTCGCCCATCGAGAGCGATGTCGCCGTGCGCTCCACACCCTCGACGGCCAGAATCGTGCCGTCGATGCGAAACAGATCATCGGCATCCGTGCAGACGACCCGCACCAGAAGGTCGGTCGATCCGCTCATGCCATGCGCCTGAACGATCTCGGGAATCAGGGCCAGCTCAGCCACGATCTGCGCCAGCTGTTTCTGTTGCACGTGCACCTCGATGAAGGCGGTGAGCGGGTAGCCGAGCGCTGCCGGGCTGATGCAGCGGTCGAACGGCAGGAAGGCCTGGGATTCCTCGAGACGAGTCATGCGCGCCTGCACCGTGTTGCGCGACAGCCCGAGCCGAGAAGCGAGGGCTACAAAGGTGCCGCGCGGGTCGGCGATGAGTGCCAGAAGGAGCTGCGAGTCGGTGCGATCGACGGTGTACATGATGCCGAGAGTAGCACCCTGATTCGGCAGAAAACAGTGCACTCTGCTCAAGGAATTGGCTAAGGATTGTGCTCTCTGTCGCATAGTCGTACGCTCGCGGTGACTTCAGAAATGCAGTTTCAGCACGGTCTTAACTTCAGCACGGTCTTAACTTCAGCACGGTCTTAACTTCAGCACGGTCTTAACTTCAGCACGGTCTTAACTTCAGCAATGACGCGGGGGAGCGACGAATGAACGACACGGATGCAGCCTTCGTGCAACTTCTCACGCCAGACGGTGTGCGCGTGGCGGCGCCAGAATTCGATGACTGGGTCGCCGACATCGGCCTCGCCGAACTCGGCGCGCTCTATGAAGACATGGTCGTGGTGCGCCGCATCGACACCGAGGCCACTGCCCTGCAGCGCCAGGGGCAGCTTGGCCTCTGGGCTCCGCTGCTCGGGCAAGAAGCCGCCCAGATCGGATCGGCCCGCACCCTGCGCAGTGACGATTTCGTTTTCTCGAGTTACCGCGAGAACGGGGTCGCCTACTGTCGCGGCGTGGGCCTCACTGACCTTCTGCGGGTCTGGCGCGGAAACACTCAATCGGGATGGAACCCGTTTGAGGTCGGAATGGCGACCCCTGCGATCATCATCGGCGCCCAGACGTTGCACGCCACGGGATACGCCGTGGGCTGCGCCTTCGACGGCGTCGACTCGGCGACCATCGCCTATTTCGGCGACGGGGCCACGAGCGAGGGCGACGTCAATGAGGCGATGGTCTTCGCGGTAAGTTTCAAGGCGCCGGTGGTCTTCTTCTGCCAGAACAACCACTGGGCGATCTCCGAACCCGTCGGACTGCAATCCGCGGGGAATCTCGCCGACCGCGCGCCCGGGTTCGGGATTCCGAGTCTGCGCGTCGACGGCAACGACGTGCTCGCGGTTACGGCGGCAACCCGCATCGCCCTCGATCGGGCGCGGAAGGGCGGAGGCCCGACCTTCATTGAAGCAGTCACGTACCGGATGGGCCCGCACACCACGGCAGACGATCCGACCCGCTACCGCGACGCGGTCGAATTGGCCGAATGGGCTGATCGGGACCCGATTCTGCGGGTGCAACGGATGCTCGACGCAGCCGGCGCCTTCACTCCCGAGTTCGAGCGGCAAGTGGCATCGACCGCCGATCGGGTGGCCGCCGAGCTTCGCGCCGGGTGTGTGGCCATGCCGGATCCGAAGCCGCTGGCGCTGTTCGACAACGTCTACGTGACGCCGCAGGCGACGTTGCAACGTCAACGCGATGACTATGCGGCTTACCTCGACAGTTTTGACCTGACATCCGGAGCGGGGGAGAACTCATGACAACGATGACCCTCGGCAAAGCAATCAACTCGGGCCTGCGGCGGGCGATGCAGGACGACGACAAGGTCGTTTTGCTCGGCGAAGACATCGGCCCTCTCGGCGGCGTCTTTCGCGTGACCGACGGACTACTCGCCGAGTTCGGGAACCGCCGGGTGATCGATACTCCACTCGCGGAGTCTGGCATCATCGGCACAGCGGTCGGGCTGGCCTACCGTGGCTACCGGCCGGTCTGCGAGATTCAGTTCGACGGCTTCATCTACCCGAGTTTCGACCAAATCGTCGCCCAGGTCGCCAAGATGCACTACCGAACCAACGGTCTTGTGCGAATGCCGATCACGATTCGGGTGCCGTTCGGCGGCGGAATCGGCTCGGTCGAACACCACTCCGAGTCGCCGGAGGCCTACTTCGCGCACACGGCCGGGCTGCGGGTGATCGCCGTGTCGAACCCGCAGGATTCCTACTCTCTGTTGCGCCAGGCGATCGCCTCAGACGACCCGGTGCTCTACTTCGAGCCCAAGCGGCGCTATCACGTGAAGGGTGAGGTCGATGAGGTGCTCGGCACGGAGATGGAGCGAGCCACGATCGTCGCTGAGGGCACTGACGTCACCCTCGTCACCTACGGGGCGCTCGTGACAACGGCGAGGGATGCGGCTCTCGCCGCGGCCGACGAGGGGCTGTCGGTTGAGGTGATCGACCTGCGTTCGCTCGCCCCTGTCGACTACCCGACGATTGAGACGTCGATCAGAAAGACCGGGCGCCTGGTGGTCAGCCACGAGGCGATTCGTTCTGGCGGGTTGGGCGGCGAGATCATCGCGACGATCACCGAGCGCTGCTTTGAGTTTCTGGAGGCTGCGCCGGTGCGGGTGACCGGGTTCGACATCCCCTATCCGGTGGCAAAACTGGAGAGTCATCATCTGCCAGACCTCGACCGGATGCTCGATGGAATCGACCGAGTGATGGGACGCCGCTCATGATCAAAGTCTTCTCGCTGCCCGATCTCGGAGAGGGATTGACCGAGTCTGAGGTTGTGGCCTGGCATGTGGTGCCAGGGGATATCGTCGCGCTGAACCAGCACATCGCCGATGTCGAGACGGCGAAAGCAGTCGTCGAGCTGCCGTCACCCTTCGCCGGCACCGTGACCGCGCTGCATCAGCAGCCGGGCGTGGTGATTCAGGTGGGGGATCCATTGCTGTCGTTCGAGGTGGCGGAGACCGAAGCTGCGGATGCGGGTGCTCCGGATGCGGGTGCCGCGGACGTGGGCGGGCCCCGCGCTGAAGCACCAGAACCGGCAGCAGCTGCGCCAGCAGTGCCAGCAGTGCCAGCAGCGGCGTCAGCGGCGTCGGCAGTGACCGCGCCCGAGGGACGCACAGCGGTGCTCGTCGGCTACGGCGCCGTGACCGAGCGCGCCGGGCATCCGGTTCGGAAACCGCGCACGACCTCACCGCCGGTTGTGTCTCGACCGGTTGTCGAGCCTGACGAGCGCGTCGCGCCCGTGGAGCCCGTCGAGCCTGGCGAGCCCCGACAACCGGTGCATCCCGGCGAACGCCCACGCTCTAGTCCTCCCGTGCGCGCCCTCGCCAGGGAGCTCGGCGTCGACCTGCTCTCGGTGAGCGGCACCGGCGCCCACGGCCTGATCACCCGCGATGACGTGACTGCGCAAGCGGAAAGTGAGCGGGACACGGCGGGAGGTGTGAAGGCAAGCCGCCCCGGTGCATCCGTGGCGTCGCATGCGGGACGAGTCGAACGGGAGACCCGCAGCCCGATCAGGAGCCTGCGCAAACTGACGGCAGCGGCGATGGTGCAGAGCGCATTCACCGCGCCGCACGTGACCGAGTTTCTCAGCATTGACGTGACGCCGACCCTGGACCTGATCGAGACGCTCAACCAGCGAAGAGACCCGGGGCAGGCGCGCATCGGGATACTCGCCGTTGTCGCGAAAGCTCTCTGCATCGCAGTCGACCGTCAACCCGCGGTGAACACGCGGTGGGATGACGCAGCAGGGGAGATCGTTCAATTTCATTATGTGAACCTCGGCATCGCCGTCGCGACGCCGCGCGGTCTCGTCGTGCCGAACCTCGCCGATGCGGATCAGCGCACCCTTCCCGAACTCGCGGACGAGATCGCTTCACTCGCCGACGCGGCTCGGGGCGGAACGACGTCTCCGGCCGATCTCCGCGGCGGAACCATCACCATCACCAACATCGGTGTCTTCGGCGTGGATGCCGGCACCCCGATCCTGAATCCGGGGGAGGCTGCGATCCTCGCGATGGGTGCCATCCGACGTCAGCCGTGGGAGCACCGCGGGGAGATCGCGCTGCGTCAGGTGATGACGCTTGCCCTCTCGTTCGACCACCGCCTTGTCGATGGGGAACAGGGCGCACGCTTTCTGACCGATATCGGGGCGATTCTCGCGAATCCGGGCATCGCATTGACAATGGTGTGACGCGTGCTGCGCGCGTGTTGACTCCGGGCTGAACGCGGGTTGTTGACCAGGAAAGCAGGGTTGACCCGGCCTGCGGGGCAGAGCAGAGTGGGGCTATGAAAGCGCCCGCATTTCTCAGCCAGGCCGACACGGCACACCGCCTGCGCAGAACCGCGTTTGTGCACCTCGACGGCGGCCTTCACGCGAACTATCGCACCAGTGATTTCGCCTCGGCCTTGGCCCTGGTGAACGGGGTCGGTGCGGTGGCCGAGGAGCTGAATCATCATCCCCACGTGTTGCTGGGGTGGGGCTCGGCGACGTTTCACCTGAGCTCCCACGACGTCGGTGGGGTGACCGAACGGGACATGCGGTTGGCGCTCCGCATCCAGGAGCTCGCAGATCTGGCGGGCGCGACCGTCGGAGGCCTCGGGCCGACTCGGTATGACATTGCGATCGACTGCACCGACGTGGATGCCATCCTTCAGTTCTGGAAGGTCGGCCTTGACTACCGCGAGGTGGTCGGCGAAGACGGCACCGAGCTTGTCGACCCGCGCGGCCAGGGACCGCGGGTCTGGTTTCAGCACATGGAGATCGCGCGCACCCAGCGCAACCGCATCCACCTTGATGTGTATGTGCCCACCACCAGCGCCAAGACGCGGGTGAAGGCGGTGATCGAGGCGGGCGGTGTGCTGCTCACCGACGAGCACGCGCCCGATTGGTGGGTGCTGGCGGATGCCGAGGGCAACGAAATGTGCGTCTGCACGACCGACAACTAGGGTGGCGTTCTGATGGCGCTCTGGATCTGCACGGCCTGCGGGTTGGAGCACGAGGATTCGGCTGCGCCGCCGGAGCGATGTGAGGTCTGTACCGACGAACGCCAATTTGTGCCGCTCACGGGTCAAGCCTGGATCACCGCGAAGCAACTCGAATCACAGGGCACCCTGCTGCACACTGCACCCATCGAAACGGGCCTTCACCGGTTGAGCGTCGCGCCGCGGGTCGGGATCGGCCAGCAGGCGTTGCTCGTGCAGACCAGCACCGGCAACCTGCTCTGGGAACCGCCAGGATTCATCAGCGACGCCGCAGCGCAGACGGTGCGCGCACTCGGCGGGGTGGCGGCGATCTCCGGCAGTCATCCGCACCTGATGGGGGCGATGGTGAGTTGGAGTCAGGCGTTCGGCGGCGCCCCGATCTACATTGCCGCCGCCGATCGGGCGTGGACGCGGCGGCCTGACTCGGCCATCGTGCACTGGAGTGGCGAAGCGAACCCGTTGCCGGGCATCCGCTTGGTGCAGTGCGGCGGCCACTTTGCCGGAAGCAGCGTGCTGCACTGGGCTGACGGTGCAGACGGTAGGGGAGTGATCTTCACCGGCGACACCATCTTCATCGGGCCGAGCGGCCGCACGGTGAGTGCGATGCGGTCGTACCCGAACTTGTTGCCGTTGCCGGAGGGTGCTGTCGGTCAGATCCTCGATCGGCTGGAACCGCTTGTCTACGACCGGGCCTATGGATCTTTTGGGCAGGTCATCCCCTCGGACGCCCGCGAGGTGGTGCGCCGTTCGCTCGCCCGGTATATCGAGTGGCTACGCGGAGAGGTCGACGACTACTGAGAGCCGCTGGTGCTGTTCGGTGTGGGGGCCGGGGTCAACGCCGCCAGTGCCATCTCCTCAAGCAACGGCCTCACCAACGCCGACGAGACGGTCGGCACGCTGTGCGGAGTCGAGTTGATCAAACCGAAGGTCGCCTGGGCGCGTACCCGCAGGAGCGGCGCCGGCACCGTTGGATTCAGCCGACCAAGCACCGCGACCCAGAGTTCGACGTAGCTGCGCTGCAGCGCACGCACCTGGTGTCGACCCGGCTCGGTCAGGGTGTCGAGGTCGCGGTCTTGCACCCGGATGACGTCGGGATGCGTGAGCGCGAAGTCCACGTGAAAGCGCACCAGCGCCAGCAACGCCGCCCGGTCGTCGGCGGCAGCATCCACCACCATCTGCCCGCCGGAGGCGAGTCCCTCACTCACCCCGACGAGCAACGCGGAGAGCACCGCCTGCTTGCCGCTGAAATGCCGGTAGACCGCCGGCCCGCTGATGCCGACCGCCGCACCGAGATCCTCGATGGCGACACCGTTGAAGCCCGAGCGCGCGAAGAGCGCCGCCGCGGCATCGAGCAGAGCCGTGCGCCGGTCGGCCTTCGCCTGGCTGCGAAGCGTGGGGGCACCTGTCATCGTGTGATCCTCTTCTGCTCAGGGTCCGCTCAAGGTCCGCTCGAGACCCGGCCAACGGAACGCGGCCCTCTAGACATCCGGAGGGAGAGTGGCTACTCTGAATTTCAGTTAGTGGTTATTAACCGAATCTTCTCACACAATCTATGCCCTGACCAACCGGAAGTTGTCAATGCAGACGCTCACCTCACAGCTCGACCGCACCGACCCGGCGTTTGCCGAGAACGATGCCGCCCAGCGCGCACTCGTCACGACACTGCGCAGCCGTTTGGCTGTCGCGGCGCTCGGTGGCCCGAAAGCGTCGCGTGAGCGACACCGGGGGCGCGGCAAGCTGCTGCCCCGCGAGCGCATCGACGAGTTGCTCGACCCGGGCAGCCCCTTTCTCGAGATCGCCCCGCTCGCCGCCTTCGGCCTGTACAACGACGACAGCCCCGGCGCCGGTTTGATCGCCGGAATCGGCCTGGTGCACGGCCGCCACGTGCTCGTGATCTCGAACGATGCAACGGTCAAGGGCGGCACCTACTACCCGTTGACGGTCAAGAAGCACCTGCGTGCGCAGGAGATCGCCCTCGAGAACCGGCTGCCCTGCATCTACCTCGTCGACTCGGGCGGTGCCTTTCTCCCGCTGCAAGACGAAGTCTTTCCGGACCGCGACCACTTCGGTCGCATCTTCTTCAACCAGGCACGGATGTCCGCGGCCAAGATTGCACAGATCGCGTCGGTGATGGGTTCGTGCACCGCCGGTGGAGCCTACGTTCCAGCGATGAGTGACGAGACGGTGATCGTGCGCGGCCAGGGCACCATTTTTCTCGGTGGCCCGCCTCTGGTGAAGGCCGCAATCGGCGAGATCGTCTCGGCGGAAGAACTCGGCGGCGGTGAGTTGCACTCCCGCACCTCTGGGGTCACCGATCACCTCGCCGAGAACGACAGTCACGCCCTGCAGATCGTGCGTGACATCGTTGCGACGCTGCCGGCGCCGGCCGCACCCGCGTGGGAGGTGCGCCAGAGCGTTGCCCCTGTGGTCGCGGAGGGCGAGCTCTACGGCGCGGTGCCGATCGACGTGCACGGCCACTACGACGTGCACGAGGTGATCGCACGCCTCGTCGACGGCAGCGAGTTCCACGAGTTCAAACGCGAGTACGGCACCACGCTGGTCACCGGGTTCGCTCACCTGCACGGGCATCCGATCGGCATCATCGCCAACAACGGCGTGCTGTTCTCCGAGTCGGCCGAGAAGGGAGCACATTTCATCGAGCTGTGCGACCAACGCGGGATTCCGCTGCTCTTTTTGCAGAACATCTCGGGATTCATGGTCGGCCGCGACGCCGAAGCCGGAGGCATCGCCAAGCATGGGGCAAAAATGGTCACCGCGGTCGCAACCGCCCGCGTGCCGAAACTGACCGTCGTGATCGGCGGCTCATTCGGGGCCGGCAACTACTCGATGTGCGGCAGGGCCTACTCGCCCCGGTTTCTCTGGATGTGGCCGGCCAGCCGCATCTCGGTGATGGGCGGAACCCAAGCGTCGTCGGTGCTCGCCACCGTGAAACGCGACCAGATCGAAGGGCGCGGCGACGAATGGTCTTCCGCCGACGAGGCGGAATTCACCACACCGATCACCGAACAATACGAGCGGCAAGGCAGCCCGTATTACTCGACGGCGCGCCTCTGGGATGACGGGATCATCGACCCCGCCGACACCCGCACGGTGCTCGGACTCGCTCTCGACGTCTGTTCACGAACTCCCCTTCCCGAGACCTCCTTCGGTCTCTTCCGGATGTGACGACGACGATGATCCCGCAGATCTCTGACACCGCGATGTTCACCACCGATGTGTTCGCCACCGTGCTCGTTGCCAACCGCGGAGAGATTGCCTGCCGCGTCATCACAACGCTCCGGCGTCTCGGCATCCGTTCGGTCGCCGTGTTCAGCGACGCCGACCGGAACGCCCGGCATGTCGCTCTGGCAGATGTCGCGGTGCGGATCGGACCCGCCGAGGCACGGGAAAGCTACCTCAACATCGAAGCGATCCTGCGCGCCGCCGCCGAGACCGGCGCCCAGGCAATCCACCCGGGCTACGGATTCCTGAGTGAGAACGAGGAATTCGCCCGGGCGACGGCCGAGGCCGGGCTCACGTTCATCGGTCCGAGCGTTCACGCCTTGCGGGTCATGGGCGACAAGATCCGCGCCAAGAACCACGTCGCAGAGAGCGGGGTTCCGACGACCCCTGGCATCGCTCTGCCGGGACTCGACAATGCCGCCCTCGCAGCGGCCGCCGCCGATGTCGGCTACCCGCTGTTGATCAAGCCGTCGGCGGGCGGCGGCGGCAAAGGAATGTATGTCGTCGAAGCGGCCTCCGAGTTGGCAGCCGCCCTCGATGCTGCTCGCCGCGTCGCCGCGCGTGCGTTCGGTGACGACACACTCTTTCTCGAGCGACTCATTCCGAGCCCGCGTCACATCGAGGTGCAGGTGCTCGCCGACAACTACGGCAACATCATCCATCTCGGCGAACGTGAATGCTCGCTGCAACGTCGGCACCAGAAGGTGATCGAAGAGGCCCCGTCGCCGCTGCTCGACGAACCGTCCCGGCGCCGCATCGGCGCCGCGGCCTGCGCCGCCGCCCGCAGCGTCGACTACCGCGGGGCGGGAACCGTCGAATTCTTGGTGTCAGACGCCGAACCCGATGCGTTCTACTTCATGGAGATGAACACCCGGCTGCAGGTTGAGCATCCGGTCACCGAACTCGTCACCGGACTCGACCTGGTGGAATGGCAGGTGCGCATCGCGGCGGGCGAGCGGCTCGCGCTCGCACAGGATGACGTGCGGCTCACCGGGCACTCGATCGAAGCACGCGTCTACGCCGAAAGCCCGGCCGCCGGGTTTCTGCCGGCCACGGGAAGCGTGCTGGCCCTGGACGAGGCCCACGGCGACGGCATCCGTGTCGACAGTTCGTTGACCCCCGGCCTCGTGCTCGGTGCCGACTACGACCCGCTTCTCGCCAAGGTGATCGCCTGGGGAGTCGACCGGGGGCAGGCGCTCGCCCGGCTCGACCGGGCACTCTCTGAGACCGTGGTGTTGGGCGTGCCGACAAACATCGAGTACCTGCGACTGCTGCTTCATACCCCCGCGGTGCGCGCGGGTCACCTCGACACCGAACTGATCGAGCGCACGCTTCCCAGCCTCATCTTTCGAGCGATCGACGACCGGCTGCTGGCCGCTGCCGCGTTATTTTTGCGCGCGCACGCGGAGGCGTTGCCCTTAGTCGGTGGCGAAGCGTCTGCGACCTCACCCTGGACTTCCCGCTCTGGATGGCGAATCGGCGAGCATCAGCCGACGCCCTACACGCTGCAGGTCGGCACCGCATCGCCGGTGACGATTCACGTCGATGACACGACGGATGCTTCTCGCGTCACGGTGGGTGACTGCAACTTGGTGTCGGCCAGCCTGCAGAGGATACCGGGGCGACCACACGGTTACAGCGTCGAGTTCGACGGCAGCGTCAGCACCGTCGACATCGTTGCTGCGGGCAATGACGTGTGGCTGGGCACCGACGGGGCCACTTTCCGTCTGCGGGTGCTCAGCCGCCAGGATCAGCTCGCCGCCCGTCTCGCCGCGGCGGAGCCGTCAGCGGGAGTCGCCGACCCTGCGGTGCGCTCGCCCATGCCCGGCACGGTGATTTCAGTGAACGTTGCCGACGGTTCATCCGTCGAGGCGGGGGACACCCTGCTCGTCGTCGAGGCGATGAAGATGGAGCATCGTCTCGCCGCAGCACTCGGCGGAATCGCCACCGTCGCCGTCGCGGTCGGCGACCTCGTCAGTCTGGGCCAGATCGTGGCCACGATTCAACGGCCAGACCCGGCCTCATCACCAGAGGGCTCACCCAGCCCCGCACTCTCGGAAGGTTCAGCATGAACGCGCAGCACAACACCACCTCGACCTACGGCGACTCCGAGCTGAGCGACGCCGAACTCCGGCTGAGCAACGAGGTGCGGGAGTTCGCCGACACCGTCGTCGCTCCCGCCGCCTACGAGTACGACACCAAGAGGGAGCTGCCATACGGCATCATTCGGTCGATGGGGGAGATGGGCCTGTTCGGGCTCCCCTTCCCCGTCGAGTACGGCGGCCAGGGCAAGGACTACTTCTCGCTCTGCCTAGCCGTCGAGCAACTGGGTCGCGTCGACCAGAGCATCGGCGTAACCCTCGAGGCCGGAGTCGGCCTCGGCGCGATGCCGATTTATCGAAGCGGAACCGAGGCCCAGAAACAGGAATGGCTGCCGATGTTGGCACGCGGGGAGGCTCTCGCCGGATTCGGGCTGACCGAGGCGGACGCCGGATCTGACGCCGCCGGCACGAAAACCACGGCGGAACTCGTCGACGGCCACTGGGTGATCAATGGCACCAAACAATTCATCACCAACTCCGGCACGCAGATCACCAAGCTCGTCACCATCACCGCGGTGACCGGCGAATCGACGCGCGCCGACGGCTCGATTAAGAAAGAGCTCACCGCGATTCTGGTGCCGAGCAAGACGCCAGGTTTCGTGGTGGAACCGAGCTACGACAAGGTGGGCTGGCACACCTCAGACACGCATCCGCTCACCCTGACCGATGTGCGGGTACCCGCGGCCAACATCTTGGGGGAGCGTGGCCGCGGCTTCGCCAACTTCATCCAGACCCTCGACGAAGGCCGCGTCGCCTTTGCCGCGCTCTGCACCGGGGCCGCGCAGGGCTGTCTCGAAGAGTCGATCAGATATGCGAAAAGCCGCAACGTCTTCGGACGCAACATCGGGTCGAACCAGCACATCGCTTTCAAAATCGCACGGATGCAGGCTCGCGTTCATGCGTCGCGGCTCGCCTACTACGACGCCGCGCGCAAACTCGTCGCCGGTCGCCCTTTCAAAATGGAGGCGAGTCTTGCGAAACTGGTCGGGAGCGAAGCCGCCATGGACAACGCTCGCGATGCAACCCAGATCTTCGGCGGCTACGGATTCATGAACGAAAACCCGGTGGCACGGCACTACCGTGATTCGAAGATTCTCGAGATCGGCGAAGGAACGAGTGAGGTGCAGCTGATGATCATCTCGCGCGAACTGGGGTTCGACACGTTGTGAGGAGCACCACATGATCAACAAAGTTGTCGGCAGCGCGGCAGAGGCCGTTGCTGATATCCCGGATGGCGCTTCTCTCGCGGTCGGCGGGTTTGGTCTGTGCGGAATCCCCTCGGCGCTGATCCAGGCGTTGCATGACCGGGGGACGAGCGGGCTCGAGACGATCAGCAACAATTGCGGAGTCGACGATTGGGGGCTCGGCATTCTGCTCGCCGATCACCGAATCCGGCGCACGGTCAGCTCCTACGTGGGCGAGAACAAGGAATTCGCCCGACAGTTTCTGGCCGGTGAACTCGAAGTCGAGCTGACCCCGCAGGGAACCCTGGCCGAGAAGATGCGCGCCGGCGGGGCCGGGATCCCCGCCTTCTATACGCCGGCCGGCGTCGGAACGCAGGTCAGCGAGGGCGGTCTGCCGCAGCGCTACAACTCTGACGGCAGTGTCGCTGTGGCGTCTGAACCCAAGGAGGTGCGCCGGTTCGACGGCCGCGACTACGTGCTCGAACATTCGGTCACGCCCGACTTCGCTCTCGTGCATGCGCAGAAGGGCGACCGCTACGGCAACCTCGTTTTTCACGCGGCAGCCGCAAACTTCAACCCGCTGGCCGCCATGGCCGGGCGTATCACGATCGCCCAGGTTGAAGAGTTGGTCGAACCGGGAGACCTCGACCCCGAACAGATTCACACGCCCGGCATCTACGTGCAGCGGGTCGTCGTGGTGGGGCAGGTCGCGAAACGGATTGAGCGGCGCACCGTCACCGCGCCGGAGTCGGCAGCGGAGTCGGCAGCGGAGTCGGCAGCGCAGCCGGCCCCAACCGCACCAGAGCAGAAGGAGTCACGCGCATGAGTCTCACCCGCACCGAACTCGCCGCCCGCGTGGCCGAGGAGCTGGAGAACGGCCAATATGTCAATCTCGGCATTGGAATGCCGACGCTCATTCCGAACTACATCCGTGCCGACATCGAAGTCGTTCTGCATTCCGAGAACGGAATATTGGGCGTTGGACCCTACCCGACCGAGGCACAACTCGACCCCGATCTGATCAACGCGGGCAAGGAAACCGTGACTGTGAATCAGGGGGCGGCCTTCTTCGACTCGGCGACATCCTTCGGCATGGTGCGCGGCGGTCACGTCGACGTCGCCGTGCTCGGCGCCATGGAGGTCGCAGAGAACGGCGACCTGGCCAACTGGATGATTCCCGGAAAGATGGTCAAGGGGATGGGCGGAGCCATGGACCTCGTCTTCGGCGCGCGCCGGCTCATCGTGATGATGGAGCACACCGATCGTGACGGCAATCCGAAGCTGGTGAAACGGTGCTCGTTGCCACTGACCGGACGCGGCTGTGTTGACCGGATCATCACTGATCTGGCGGTGATCGACGTCACGCCCGACGGTTTCGTGCTTCGCGAACGAGCTCCTGGGGTCAGCCTCGAGGAGGTCATCGCCGCCACTGGTGCCGAACTGCACATCGATGAGACAACGCAACAACCGCAGGGAGCGCGCCCGTGAGCGACACCGACCGCGCGAGCGCTGAGCCAAGCGGCACCGACCGAACCGACCTCGTGCAACGCGGCCTGTACTACGAAGAGTTCGATCTGTCGGTGCGCTACCTGCACCGACCTGGCCGCACCGTCACCGAGGCCGACAACGTGCTGTTCACGACGCTGACGATGAACACCCAGTCGCTGCACCTCGACGCGGCGTGGGCAGCCACTCAACCGTTCGGTCAGCGCCTCGTGAATTCGATGTTCACACTGTCGACCCTGGTCGGAAGCTCGGTCGCCCAGCTGACCCAGGGCACGATCGTGGCGAACCTCGGTTTCTCCGAGGTGACGTTTCCGCATCCGCTGTACCACGGGGATACGCTCTACTCCGAGTCGATTGTGACCGACAAACGACTGTCGGCATCGCGCCCCGGCCAGGGAATCATCACGCTCGTTCACACCGGCCGCAACCAGCACGGCGAGGTAGTGGCCACGGCCACGCGCACCACACTCGTCTGGTGTCAGGATGCCGCGCCACGGCCGGCGGCGGAATGAACGGCCCGCCGCTGAACGCGGCGCCGTTCACCCTCGGCCCCGCGTTGTTGTTCTGCCCGGCCGATCGTCCCGACCGCTACGGGCGAGCACTCGACCGGGCCGACGCCGCGATCATCGACCTCGAAGACGCGGTGACCCCGGCGAATCGGGTGGCGGCACGAGAAGCGCTCATTGCGCATCCGCAGGACCCGGCGCGCACCATCGTACGGGTGAACCCCCTCTCCTCGCCCGACCATGCGCTCGACCTGGCGGCGCTTGCCGAGACGAGCTACCGCACGATCATGGTGCCCAAAGCCGAGAGCGCCACCGCTCTCGCCGGGCTGGACGGCTTTGCAGTCGTGGCACTCTGCGAGAGTGCGGCCGGGGTGATCGCCGCCGCTGAGATTGCCGCCGTCGACACCGTCGTCGCCCTGATGTGGGGCGCGGAAGACCTGATCGCCTCCCTCGGCGGAACGTCAAGTCGGCGAGCAGACGGCGCCTATCGCGATGTTGCGCGGTACGCCAGGGCGCAGGTGTTGCTGGCAGCGGGGGCACACGGCAAAGCGGCGATCGACACGGTGCACCTCGACATCGCCGATCTGGTCGGCGTCTCCGCTGAAGCAGAGGATGCCGCGGCGAGCGGGTATGCCGCAACGGCCTGCATCCACCCGAGTCATGTCGAGCCGATCCGACGCGCCTACCGACCGAGCGACGCGGAGATCACCGCGGCCACCGACATCCTGCAGGCTGCGAAGAGCCAACCGGGAGTCTTTCAACACCACTCCCAGATGATCGACGCACCACTCTTGCGTCACGCCGAAGCCGTCTTGCGGAGAGCAGGGATCTGACGAGTCAGCAGCTCACAGCTGAATGCGTGTGACCGGCGTTAGGCAGCGCGTTCAGCGGCGAGTGCTGCTTCAACGGCATTCACGATGGCGTCGGATTCCGGTTCGACGGCCGAGCCGAAACGGTCAATCACCTCGCCGTTGGCATTGATCAGAAACTTCTCGAAATTCCACTTGATCAAGCCGGGGAGCATGCCGTGCTTGAACTGCGTCAATTCGGCGTAGAGCGGATGCTGGTGCTTGCCTCGCACATCGACCTTCGCAGTCAACGGAAACGTCACGCCGAAGTTGAGGTCGCAGAACTCGGCAATGTCTTGCTCTGTTCCGGGTTCTTGACCCATGAACTGGTTGCAGGGCAGTCCCAGAACCACGAGGCCGTCATCGGCGAACTTCGTGTAGAGCGATTCCAAGCCCGCATACTGCGGAGTGAATCCGCACTTCGACGCCACATTGACGACGAGAACAGTCTTTCCGGCGAACTGGCCGAACGTGGTTTCTGTTCCGTCGATGAGGGTGAGGGGAATGTCGTACAAGGCAGATTCTGACATTGCATCAGGCTAGCTCGCTTGTGAAGATTTTGTCTGCACGTTGACCAACGGTTTACTCAGGAGTTTGCTGGCGATGAATATTCGGTAACGGTTCGCGCACGCTTCCCAGCTTCGTCGGAGGCCGGGGCTAGTGTCGGGTTTGAAAGGGAGGAGAGCGGATGAGCCGCTTCGTTGACACTGTCACAGCCGGCCTCAGAGCCCAGCGTTCTGCAGCCGCAGGTGCATCTCCGATTTCTGCCGAGATTTCAGTGCTCAGCGATCAGCGCGGCCCGAACTCTCTGCCAGTCGAACAGCCCAACGTGCAGCCCAACGTGCAGCCCAACGGGCATCCGGTCGCATCGGCCGCCGTCGCTTCGGGAATCGGTCCCGTCGACGTGAAGGTTCACAATGCGATGCTTGAGACGGTGTCTGCCCCGATCGAGGTGCAGCACACTGGTCCGATTACAACTCCCGAGGGAGCAGGGGTGTCAATTCCGGCGCTCAGGCGCCGACTGCCAGACACCGATCTCTCGGTGTACCCGTTTGCTCTGGGTTGCAGTGTGTTCGGCTGGACGGCCGACGGCGACACCAGCATGCGCATCCTGGATCGTCATCGCGCCCTGGGCGGCAACTTTCTCGACACCGCCGACAGCTACGCCTCCGGGCGCAGCGAGGTGCTGCTCGGAACCTGGATGCGGAGTCGCCGCGCCAGAGACACCACCGTCGTCGCAACGAAAATCGGGCGCAACCGTGATTTTCCCGGGCTCAGCCCGCACAGCATCGTCGGTGCAGTGCATGCCTCGCTCGAACGCCTCGGCACCGACTTCATCGACCTTCTCTTTCTCCACGTCGACGACAAGACGGTGCCCCTCGAAGAGAGTCTCGGCACGATCGACGCGCTCATGCGTGCCGGATTGGTGCGCAATCTCGCGGCCTCGAACTTCAGCGCGGAACGCCTGATGGAAGCCCGAGTGCTCGCGGCCAACGGTCTCCCTCGTTTTGTCGCCCTGCAGACTCACTACAACCTGGTGCACCGGGCTGAGTTCGAATCGACCCTGTCGGTTGTCACGCGCGCGCAGGGTCTCGCGGTGATGCCCTACTTCGCGCTCGCCCACGGTTTTCTCACTGGAAAGTACCGCGTCAGAGCGGATGTCGCCCACGACGCTCGCGGTCACCTGATCGCGCCCTACCTCAACCGCGCCTCGCTGCGTGCGCTGGCCGCTGTGCAGCGTATTGCCGATGCGCGCGGGGTTGACCCCGCCACCATCGCCCTGGCCTGGCTGTCGGCCAGAGGAATGTTCGCGCCTGTCGCCAGCGTCAGCGCACCGGAACAACTCGACGCGATCATGGCTGCCGCCGATATTCGACTGTTTCGCAGCGAGATGCATGAGCTCGACCGGGCATCGGCGAAGCTGAACGAACTGCCCTGAATCTTCGAATTTCCCGATCTAGCCGGCCGAGTCCTCGATCATGCGATGAACGGCGCGCAGCAAAGCGGTCTGCGCCGCGATCGGGTCGCCGAGATTCGCGCCCGAGAAGGCGCCGTCTCTGGCGAGAAAGAAGTCGTCTGCCGCGTCGCCCGGCCGCGGGTGACCCATTCCCCGAAAGAGATCCTCGATCGTCGAGACGTACCATTCGCGGTGGATGCTGACCGCTTGGCGAACCGGGTGCATCGGATCCGCGAACTGCGCAGCCGCATTGATGAACGGGCAGCCGTGAAAACTGTCGGTGCGCACCTCGGTAGCGATCATGCTTGCGACGTCGTGAAGACGGCGCTCCGGAGTGTCGTGGCGCCGTTCGACATCCTGCAACGCCGCTCGAGCGCGCTTGTCACGGCCCTCAATATAGGCGACGATCAGGCCGTCTTTGGAACGGAAGTACTTGTAGAAGGTCGCCTTCGTCACGCGGGACTCGCTGATGATCCGGTCGACACCGACGGTGTGCACGCCCTCGCTGTAGAAGAGCGTGTCGGCGGTGGCAAGAATGCGCACCTTCGCGTGGGTCGTCGGCCGGACGGCCGAATCAGTCAACTCGGCCATCCGTCCGACTCCTTTGCTGGAACAGCGTCCCTGCGGTGTTGTGCGAGTGCTAGGGCACCCGGATTGGTGGAAACCGTCAATTCGACAGCCGAGCCTCGCTGTGCAGGAGACCAGTGAAACTCACGCGAACACCGACGTTTTGGGGAGGTCGTCGGTTTTCAACAACCAGACACTAGCACAGGTGAAGACAGACCAGTCTAGGGTTGCAGTGCCGGTGTGGCGGCCCGCTTGTCGGGGTGGTGTCGTAAGGTGGGGGGACATGAACGGTGCAGTTGACTTTCCCCTTGACCTGCCCGAACTCTCTTTTCAGGCGGCGGGTGAGTCGCGTGTTCGACGCAGCGTCCTGCCGAGCGGCGTGCGCATCCTGAGCGAGCAGGTTCCGGGCAGCCGCAGCCTGACCATCGGCCTCTGGGTCGCCGTCGGCTCACGCGACGAGAAGCCAGGTCACTTCGGCTCGACCCACTTTCTCGAGCACTTGCTCTTCAAGGGAACGAAGACGCGCTCGGCCCTTGACATTGCTGTTGCGTTCGACTCGGTCGGAGGCGAGCACAATGCGATGACCGCCAAGGAATACACCTGCTACTACGCCAAGGTGCAAGACCGCGACCTGACCATGGCGGTCGAAGTGCTCACCGACATGCTGACCTCGTCACTGCTTGATCCAGTGGAGTTTGAGAACGAGCGCGGCGTCATTCTCGAAGAGCTGGCCATGGCCGACGACGATCCTGCGGATGTCGCCAACGAACGTTTCTTCGAAGCCGTGCTGGGCAAGCACCCCCTCGGCCGCCCCATCGGCGGCAGCCCTGAGACGATCCTTGCCGCGACCCGCGACGCGGTGCACGAGCACTATCTCGCGAACTACCGGCCGCAAGACCTCGTTGTCACCGTTGCCGGCGCGGTCGACCACGATCTTCTTGTCTCCCTCGTCACCGCCGGGCTGGTGCGTGCCGGCTGGGACCTCGGAGTCGCCGCGACTCCGGTCGGCCGCCGCACCGACCACCCGGCGGTCATCAGTCAGGGTGACCCTGTCACCATCGTGAGACGTCCGCTGGAGCAGGCGAACCTGCTCATCGGCATGCCGGGCCTCGTCGCCTCCGACAACCGCCGCGTCACGATGAGCGTGCTCAACTCGATCTTCGGCGGAGGAATGTCGTCACGTTTGTTCCAGGAAGTGCGCGAGAAGCGCGGCCTGGCCTACTCGGTGTATTCGTTCGCGCCCGGTTACTCCGATGCGGGCCTCTTCGGCATGTACGCCGGCTGCACCCCGGCCAAGGCCGGCCAAGTCGCCGACATCCTGATGAGCGAACTTCACCGTCTCGCCGACCACGGCGTCACGGCCAATGAGATGAAGCGCGCGGCGGGCCAACTCGCCGGCGCATCCGCTCTGGCACTGGAAGACTCAGACACCCGGATGTCGCGTCTCGGCCGTTCGGAGATCACACTCGGCGAGTTCGCCGACCTCGACGAAGCGCTGCGCCGACTCGACCGCGTGACCGCCGACGATGTGCAGAGCCTGGCCGCAGAGCTGGTCTCCGGCCCCGTGTCGATTGCAGCCGTCGGCGCCCTCGATGACAACATCTTCGACGCTGTCATTCCCGCGAGCCTTCGACCCTAGTCGCCGGCCGCTGCCCCGATTCGGGTGGCTCCGGCGCTCCTTCGCCTCCGGCGTGCACGCTCGTGCACTGCCCACGCAGTAACACAAGCAGTACAACGAAAGGGACAACGATGCCCCACTACATCTACTTGGTCCGTCACGGCGAGCAGCAAGATGCCGAGCACGGTCTTCCCGATGGTCCGCTCTCGGCGCGGGGGCGTCGGCAGGCGCATCTGATCGCCGAACGCCTGGGCGGGGTTCCGTTCACCGGAGCCTGGCACTCGCCGTTGCAACGCGCGGCGGCAACGGCCGAGATCATTGCCGAACGCCTGCCCTCGCTGGTCTCTGAGCCGTCGCCGCTGCTGTTCGACTGCATCCCGTCTGGCAAAGCGCCCGAGATGCCGTCGGTCTACGATCCGTTCTTCGGAGCAGTGACCGAAGCCGAGATTGAGGCGGGTCGGGCTCAGATGGAGGATGCGGCAGCCGAATTCTTGCAGTCGCGTCCGGGCGAACGCCACGATCTGCTGATCACGCACAACTTCGTGATCGCCTGGTTCGTGCGCGAAGTGCTCGGGGCACCCGATTGGCGTTGGCTCAGCATCAACCAGGCCAACTGCGGTCTCACCGTGTTGCAGCAGAAGCCGGGCCGTCCCTGGACCCTCGTCACCCACAACGATCTCGGCCACCTGCCTGTCGAGTTGCGCACCGGGTTGCCTGACCCGCTGATGTTCTAGGGAGTACCCGAGCCGCTCCCGCGATGGGGCTGGATCGGCGACGGGCTCGATCACTCGCGGACGGTAGATTAGAGCTATGACTACACGGGTGGCCGTCATCGGCGCAACAGGAAAAATGGGCCGCCTGGTCTGCCAACTTGTTGAGAATGCCGAAGACTACGAACTTGTCGCCGAGCTGAACTCGCAGAGCCCGCTGTCCGACATGCTCGGTGCGGATGTCGCGGTCGATCTCACTGTCCCTGGCGTCAGCCAGAGCGTCGTCGACTTCGCCACAACCAACGGCCTCCGCGTCTTGGTGGGGACATCCGGCTGGTCTGAAGACCGCATCAACGCGCTGGCCGGCCGTATCGCTGGCCGTGACGAGACCGGCGTGATCATCATCCCCAATTTCTCGATTGGATCCGTGCTCGCCACCGGATTCGCGGCTCAGGCCGCCCGATTCTTTGACTCCATCGAAATCGTCGAAGCTCACCACGCCGGCAAGGTGGATTCCCCGTCTGGAACTGCCGTGCGCACCGCTGAGCTGATCGGGCGCGCACGTGCGGCCCTCGGACCGGTCTCCGCTCCGCACACCGACCAGCGGGCACGTGGTCAGCAGGTCGCCAGTGTTCCGGTGCACAGCATCCGGATGGACGGGCTGCTCGCCCGCCAGGAGGTGCTGCTCGGTGGAACGGGCGAGACCTTGACCATCAGCCACAACACTCTTTCCAGCGCGTCCTATGAACGGGGGATCCTGCTCGCGCTGGCCGCCACCCGGTCGGCGCGCGGCGTGGCCGTTGGGCTCGATGCGCTTCTCGACCTGGGACCCGAATCGGCGGGGCTCGGCGCATGAAGGGCCGGATCGCCGCCCTCGTCATGTCGGCACTGCTGGTCTTCTACATCGCCGTCATCGGCTGGCGTGCCGTGCTGTTTCTCGGCAGTGGGACCCCTGTCGGCATTGTGATCGGCATCGCGCTTCTCGTGCTTCCGCTGATCGGAATCTGGGCGTTGGTGCGCGAACTGCAGTTCGGCGCGCGGTCGGAGCGACTCGTGAAATTGCTCGACGAGCAGGGGGCGCTCCCGATTGAACAACTGCCGATCCGCGCGAGCGGGCGCCCGGTGCGCGATGCAGCGGATGCCGAGTTCCCGACGTTTCAGGCCGAGGTCGATGCCGCGCCTGAGAGCTGGCAGGCCTGGTTTCGACTCGGACTCGCCTACGACGCGTCGGGGGACCGCCGTCGGGCGCGCCGCGCGATCCGCACGGCAATCGGCCTCGAGCACGCGGAACGCACGGCAGCCTGAGCGCGTCGGTGTCGCAGGCTAGCTCCGCTGCAGCATCCACTCGATCGCCGCGGTCGGCGTGCGATGCGTGAACTGAAAACCGTCGTCCTGCAGCTTCTGACTGCTGACTCGTTGATCGGCCAGTAGCAACTGCCGAGCCGCATCCTGTAGCGCGAGAGTGAGCACCTTTTCGGGTACGGGGAGCAGGAACGGGCGATGCAACGCGTGCGCCAAGGCCCGCATGACGTCGTTGGCGCTGGCCGGATGCGGCGCGACGAGGTTGACGGGACCGGAGAGTTCCGAATCGAGCAGGTGAACCAGGGCGGCTGCTTCGTCGTGAAGGCTGATCCATGACCACTGCTGGGTGCCACGCCCGAGCGGGCCGGCAAGCCCGAGACGGGTCAGCGGAATCAGCGGGGCCAGTGCACCGTGTCGGGCGAGTACCAGTCCGGTGCGAAAAGTGACGACCCGTGTCGGTTCAGGGGCGCGGTGGGCTTCGCCTTCCCAGGTGGCGACGACGCTGGCCAGAAAATCGTCGGCCGGCGCGGCATCCTCGGTCAGAACCTCACCGGGTCGATCGCCGTAGATGCCGATTGCCGACGCGTTGAGCAGCAGGCCCGGCGGCCGGGCGGCACGGCGCATCGCGTCGGTGAGGGTGCGCGTGGCCTGAACGCGTGAACGCAATATTTCGGTGCGGTAGCCGGGCGTCCAGGGGAGGCGGGCCAACGATGCCCCCGAAAAGTTCACGACGGCGTCGAAGTTGTCGAGTGCGGCAGCGTCGAGGGAGAGAATCTGGGGATCCCAGGAGATTTCATTGCGGGCGCCGGGCGGCCGACGAACGAGCCGAAACACTGAGTGTCCGGCTGTCGTGGCCGCCCGGGAGAACGCGGTGCCGATGAGGCCAGACGACCCGCTGACGAGTACACGCATGTCGGGCTCCGAAAGGGTGTCGGTTAGGCGAGTTCTGCTTCGAGGGTGATCGGGATGCCGGCCAGCGCCTTCGAGATCGGGCAGTTCTCCTTCGCGCCTTCGGCGATGACCTCGAACTCCTCAGCAGTCAGGCCGGGGACGCGGGCGTTGACGAGCAGGTGGCTGCCGACGACGCCGATGCCGGGCGTGAAGGTGACCGCTGCGGTGGTCTGAATGGACTCCGGCGTGTGGCCGGCCTCACTGAGTGCCAGTGACAGCGCCATCGAGAAGCACGCGGAGTGGGCTGCGCCGAGGAGTTCCTCTGGATTGGTGGTGTTCGGTGCTCCTTCTGAGCGCGCCTTCCAGTTGACGGGAAACTCGGCGGCGTGTGACGAGTCGAGTGTGACGATTCCGGAACCTGTCGCAAGCGGTCCGTTCCAGACCGTTGTTGCTTCGCTGGTGAGTGCCATGGTTTTTCCTCCCAAGAGTGGGTCTTCAGCCTATCCGTCGGTTCGGCCAGCGTCACCGCCCAACCTCAAGCCAACCGTGAGCCTGGCCAGCTAGCATCGAGAGGGGCGCCGGTTCGCTCCCTCAATAGCTTGGAGAAAGGCTCGACCATGCAGGAAATCACAGCCTCGGAACTCGCGGCGCTCGGCAGCGCCGCACTCGTGCTCGATGTGCGCGAAGACGGCGAGTATGCCGAGGCGCACCTGGCCGGGTCGACACATATTCCGATGAGCGAGTTCGCCAACCGACTGGCCGAGGTGCCGCGCGAGGACACCCTGTACGTGCTCTGCCACGCCGGGGGACGAAGCGCCAAGGTCACCGCCTACCTCGAGCAGCAGGGATTCGACGCGATCAACGTCGACGGCGGAATCTCGGCCTGGCAGGCCGAGGGTCGTCCGGTCGAGACCGGCGCAGCACACGCGTGAGCGCCGCAGCCTCGTCCGCCGCCTCGTCCGCAGCCGCGTCGGCGTCGTCCCTGTCCTCGTCGCAGCCGACCGAGCTCGACCTCGAACGGCTGCGCGAGGCGATCGCAGTGGCCACCCGCGCGGTGGCGCACGGCAACCACCCTTTCGGGGCGGTTCTGACGGATGCCGATGGCAGAATCGTGTTGGAGGCCGAGAACTCGGTCACCACGGATGGCGATTGCACGGCACACGCGGAGACCGCGCTCATCCGTTTGGCGTCGCACCGCTACACGCCGGCTGAACTGCGCGATTTCACTCTCTATACGAGCTGTGAACCCTGCGCGATGTGTTCTGGCGCGATGTACTGGGCCGGCGTTGGCCGGGTTGTCTATGCGCTGGGGGAGCACGAACTGATGGCGATGACCGGCTCGAACCCCGAGAACCCGACGATGAGCCTGCCGTGCCGCACGGTCTTTGCGGCCGGGCAGCGCGACACGATTGTTGTCGGACCGGCGCTGCACGAGGAAGCAGCAGCACCGCACCTCGGTTTCTGGGACTAGCCGCCGTCGAGCAGGCGCAGCAGGATTTCGGAGCGTGTCGGAGGGGCCAGGTAGCGTGTGTGTCATGACAGCGAACTTTGTGGCATCCGTTTTCATCGCAACGAGTCTTGACGGTTTCATCGCCGGCGAGAATGGCGAGCTTGACTGGCTCACCGATGAGAACGACACCCTCGGTGAGACGGGCTATGACGAGTTTTTCGCGTCGGTCGATGCGCTCGTGATCGGACGCAAGACGTTCGAAACGGTGCTGGGGTTCGGCGAGTGGCCCTATGCCGGAAAACGGGTTCTGGTGCTCAGCCGCACGCTCGGAGCTGACGGCGGCCCTGGCGCCGCTGGCACTCCGGTCGCGCCCAACACGACAGTGCACGCCGATCTCGACGGTGTGGTGGCGACGCTGGAACGAGAGGGCGTGAAGCGGGTCTATGTCGACGGTGGGCAGACGATTCGGGCGTTCCTGGCGCGAGGGTTGATCAGTGAGATGACTCTGACGCGCGCTCCGGTGTTGCTCGGTCGTGGCACGCCACTGTTCGGTCCGCTCGATGAGCGGATTCATCTGCGTCTCCTGGCAACCCGCGAGCTCGGTGCCGGCTTCACTCAGGCCAGCTATGAGGTCTTGTCGGCTGACCAGTAGTGCGCTCGAACGGACGGGTCGGCCCGCCCGGCCGCAGGAGCGACTAGAAGCCGAAGTCGCCTCCGCCGCCGAAGTCGCCGCCGCCGAAGTCTCCGCCGCCGAAGTCGCCGCCACCAAAGTCGCCGCCACCAACGTCTCCACCACCGGAATCGCCGTAGCCGCCACCATCGGCGTTGGCGTCGCCGGACGTGTCTCCGTCGCCTCCGTCGCCGCTGCCGGCGTCGGCGTCGGCTGAGTCACTCGCATCGGGCATCAAGGCCGAGGCGATTGCGGAGCCGATGACGAACCCGGTCA
This sequence comes from Glaciibacter kafniensis, assembly GCF_039538945.1. Classification (NCBI taxonomy): domain Bacteria; kingdom Bacillati; phylum Actinomycetota; class Actinomycetes; order Micrococcales; family Microbacteriaceae; genus Glaciibacter; species Glaciibacter kafniensis. The sequence goes on from NZ_BAABCN010000017.1 coordinate 351,121, forward strand.
CGGTGCCGAGGAGCGAGCTCGCGAAGGTGCCGCCGAAGCCCATTCCGCCGCCCCGCTGGCCGGCCGCGCCGAGCGTGCGCTCCATCGAACCGGGGTTACGCAGCTCGGAGCGAGTCGCCGCCTGCGCGAGGCTCGCCGGGTCGCTCGTCGTCGGGCGCTCACTGGCCGACGCATCCGCTCTGAGCTGCTCGAACAGAAGATCCCGCTGGGCAGGCGTCAGCTGTGAGAATGCTTCGAGGTGCACTTCCTCGATCGTTTCAGGCGGTGCTGTGCGCAGCAGGTATCGGTACCGTTCGATGGCAATGTCATCGTCGGAGCGCGCAGGACCACGCGCTGTCTGGCGCCCGGCGTGCGCAGGTGTTTCCTCGCGTCCGAGGATTCGATCGAGCCAGCCCATGGTGTCGCTCCTTCAGTTGGTGGCTTCCAAGATAGCGGCACCGACTTCAGCGAGTCTGAATGCAGCGACCACCGGCTAAACGAGGGCCTCACCGAGAATCATCGACGGCAGGCTGAGGTCAAAACTGCGTGCCGTCGAACCCGGTTCCGTACAGCGACGCGAACACCGCTGCGAAGACCACGACGAGAAAGAGAACCAGCCCGACCACCAGAAGAAAGTTGGCGATCCACACCCAGAGAGGGGCAGAACCGATTCCGGTATTGCGCCGAAGCACGACGGTGCGGGCGATGAGGTACGCGGGCGCGCCGAGCAGCGCCCATGCCCAGGAGGCGATGTTGCGGTGGCCCCAGATGCGGAGCCGTTTCACGTCGCGCTGAGCCGCAGCCAGTGTGATCAGCCAGGGCAGCGCGAAAGCGGTCCACTGGAGCCAGAGCGGCGCGCGCACTCCCTCAAGTGTGGCCAGGGCGAAGAACCCCACAACTGACAGCCATGGGGAGAACGAGATCACCCAGACCGAGACGCTGCCCCACTTGCTCGGGAGCGCAGTGAACTCGGGCCCGTGTCCGACCGGAAGGGTCCAGCGCGGGGCCACCTCTGACTTGCTCTCCTCACGCTCCCAGCCGTACGACGAAACCGGCGCAAACCGAGGAACCGGCGGAGGCGGGAGGGCACCGTCGACGGCAGTGGCAGTGGCAGTGGCAGCCGCAGCCGCAGTCGCAGCCTCGATGCCTCCGGCCGAACTGTGGGGGAGCGCCGCGGCATCCGCCGAGTACTCATCAGGAGCGGCCGCGACATCGGGGATCGGAGCGACGTGCTCTGTCCAGGCGAGACCGCTCCACCAGCGCAAGTGAAGAGATGTCGTCGGATCGATGTACCAGCCGGCTGGCGCGACGTATCCGGGTTGAGCTGTCATCTGTGTTCCCCTGTCGTGCTGCCGATACTCCGAGAGTGGCCGACATCGCGCTGTGGCACCAACCCCATTGTGGGGGTGTAGCGTCCTCACATAGACCGACCCAGCTGCGAGATGATTTCGGGACGAAGGAGACGGCAGCATGACAACAATCGCGGTAACGGGATCGACGGGACACATCGGCGGGCGGGTTGCATCCGAACTGGCGCGTCAGGGGCATCGGCTGCGCCTGATTGTGCGCGATACCGCGCGTGCTCCCCGGATCGCGGATGCCCAGGTCGCCATCGCCACGTATGGCGACGGCGAGGCCGTCGAGAAAGCGCTCGCCGGAGTCGACGTGGTGTTCATGGTGTCCGCCCACGAGTCGGCCGATCGGGTCAACGAGCACCTGACCTTCGTTGCGGCAGCGACTCGAGCCGGCGTGCGGCACATCGTCTACACCTCGTTCGTCGGCGCCGGTCACGCCGCCGGCTTCACGCTCGCACGGGACCATGGCGCGACCGAAGACGCCATTCGCGATTCGGGCCTCGGCTACACGTTTCTCCGCGACAACTTCTACCTCGATCTGCTGCCGCACTTCGCCGACGAGAACGGCGTCATTCGGGGACCCTCCGGGGACGGCGTGACTGCTGCCGTGGCCAGGGCCGACGTCGCGGATGCTGCGGTGGCCGTGCTCGAACACCCCGAGCAGCACAGCGACACGATCTACGAACTGACCGGGGGCGAAGCGCTGAGCCTCGGCGATGTCGCGCGCCGGGCATCCGCCGCCACCGGCCGTCAGTTCACGTTCATCAATGAGACCCAGGACGAGGCATACGCGTCGCGGGCGCACTACGGCGCTCCGGCCTGGCAGGTGGAGGCCTGGGTGAGCACCTACACGGCAATCGCAGACGGGGAGCTCGCCCGCATCACCGACGACGTGCGCCGTCTGACCGGTCACGAACCGCGCACGCTTGAAGACGTGCTCGGCTGATGATCGCCTGGCTCGGTGGATGCGGCCGTCTACGGGGACCAGTATGTGATCGACAGGTGGGCCGTGGAAGAAAATCGTCAGATGCTGGTTGTATCTGAGTATGACGAAGACAATCCCCACTGACCTGCTCGACCTGCTCACCGAGCCGCATTTCGCCAGTCTCGGCTCGATCCGGCCGGATGGCGCGGTGCAGGTGAACCCGATGTGGTTTGAATTCGACGGCGAGACAATCAGATTCACTCACACCACACAGCGGGTGAAATTTCGCAACCTGCAGCTCAACCCGGCGATGACGGTGCTGGTTCTCGATCCGGCCGACCCTATGCGCTTCCTCGAGGTGCGCGGCCGCTTGATCGATGTGATCGCCGACCCGGAGGGTGACTTCTACGTGCACCTCGGCCAGCGCTACGGCAACCCGCACACCCCAGCGCCGGCTGACAAAGCCGATCGCGTCATCCTGGTGATGAGCATCGAGAAGACGACGCGCAAGTAACGCGCTTTGCGCGTCTTCGATCCCGCACGCCGCCGGAGGCCCGCCTGTCGGCGACAGTCTGTCAGGGGTCGGCGCTAGCGTGAGAAGCATGAAGATCCTTCACACGTCTGACTGGCACATCGGTCGCACCTTCCACACGCACTCGACCGTCGGTCACCTGCGCCTGGTGCTCGACGGGCTTGTCGACGTGGTGCGCAGCCACCAGATCGACGTTGTCGCGGTGGCCGGCGACGTCTTCGATTCCGCCGTGCCGTCGGCCGAGAGCTACACGGTGCTGTCTGGCGCGTTACGGGCACTGCGCGACGCCGGAGCGACAGTGGTGATGACCAGCGGAAACCATGACTCGGCCGCTCGACTCGGTTTTCAGTCTGAGTGGGCCGGGCTCGCCGGCATCCACGTGGTCACCCGTCACGATCAGTACCGTGAGCCGATCGTCGTGACGGATGCGCATGGCCCGGTGCGGTTCTATGGCATCCCTTATCTCGAGCCCGCGTTGATTCGCCACCACCATCCCGACGTCGAACTGCGCACGCACGAACAGGTACTCGGCTTCGCGATGCAGCAGGTCAGAGACGACATTGCCGCGTACGGCGGCCGTTCGGTCGTTCTTTCGCACTGTTTTGCCGCGGGAGTCAACGCCAGCGATGTCGAACGGGACATCAGCGCCGGCGGGCTCGATCTCGTGCCCGCGAGCGTGTTCGATGGGCCCGATTATGTGGCGCTGGGGCATATTCATGGGCGTTCCACCCTCAGCGAACGGGTGCGCTATTCGGGGGCGCCGCTGCACTACTCCTTTTCCGAAGCCGGCAAACCCCGAGGAGGCTGGCTGGTGGAGCTCGACGCCGACGGACTGGCCGGCGTCAACTGGATCGACCTGCCGATCCCGCGCCCGCTGTCGGTGATCATCGGCGAGCTTGACCAGCTGCTCACCGACGACGCCCATGCCGGCGTCGAAGGCAACTGGGTGTCGGCCATCCTGACCGACCAGGTGCGCCCCCTCGACGCGATGCGCAAGCTGCAGGCGCGCTTTCCCTACTGTGTCGCTCTCGACCATCGCCCGGCCATCGTCGTCGACGAGCGGTCGATCAGCTATGCCGAGCGCATCAAGGCTCAGACCGACCCCGACATCGTCGCCAGCTTTCTCGAGCTGGTGCGCAACGGTGTCGGCCCGAGCGAGTTCGAACGCAGGCTGGTGGCCGAGGTTCTCGCCACGGTGCATACTCCGACCGACGAGGGCGTCGAATGAAAATCAAGAGACTGCGCATCGCCGGGTTCGGGCCGTACAAAGACGAGCAACTGATCGACTTCGAACGCTTCGACGACGACGGCATCTTCTTGATCACCGGCAAGACCGGTGCAGGCAAGAGCAGCATTCTCGACGCCATCTGTTTTGCGCTCTACGCCAGCGTGCCGCGGTACGACGGCACCGAGTCGCAGCTGCGCAGCGACCACTGCGAACCAGATGACCCCACTTTCGTCGAACTCGAGTTCGCGATGGGGGAGACCGACTATCGCATCTATCGCACGCCACGCTACGACCGGGCAAAGAAGCGAGGCGGCGGAACGACGACGTCACAGCCTGACGCGCGACTCGACGTGCGCGACGACAGCGCCGCGTCACCCGCTACGTCGCCCGCTGCGTCGCACGCAGCGCCCAGCGCTACAGCGCACGGTGACGGATGGCGCGGCATCGCAGCGCGCCCCGTCGACGTCGGTCTCGAGCTCAGCCGCATTCTTCCGCTGAAGCAAGATCAGTTTTTGCAGGTGATCCTGCTCGCTCAGAACCGGTTCCAAAAGTTTCTCCTCGCCAAGACCGACGACCGCCGTGCCGTGCTGCGCACGTTGTTCGGCACCGCACGTTTCGAACGCTTTGAATCTGAGTTGCTCGCCAGGCGCAAAGTGCTGGGCGAGCAGATCAGCACCCTTCAGCAGCAGATCGGCGGGTTCGCCTCCACCATCGCTCACCAGCTTGAGCACGAGAGCCCACCGGACTCACCGACACGTGAATGGTTCGAGACAGTTGAAGCTGAGCTTGCCGCCGAGTGCGTCGTGGCAACAGCCACAGCTGTCGCAGCAGATGCGGCGTTCGCGACGGCGTCCGACGACCTTCAGCTGCGCACCATTCTGCGCAGCCGACAGGAGCGCAGGGATGCCGCCCGGCTCACGCATGAATCTCTCGAGAGTCGCCGGGCCGAGATCGATGATCTTCGGGCGAGATCGGCCGACGCCCAGCGTGCGGCGCGGGTCATGCCGCAGATTCGTGCCTTGGCCGAGGCCGAAAGCGCTCGGGCGCGGGCCCTGGCCAACGAGGCCGCAGCGCGAGAGCTCTGGCTTCAACTCGGCGAGTCGCCCGAACGAGTGAGTCCTGCCGGCCTGCAGAGCACCATCGACGAGATTGTGGGGCTCCAAGGTTCACTGCACGATGTCCTGGCTGCCGAGAAGCTCGTGCCCGCGCTTGATCACGATGTCGACGTCGCCGAAACTCGACTGGCTGAGCATTCTGAGGCGCTGGCCCGGGTGCAAACTGCTCTCGCCGAGCTTCCGGGGCGCGTCGACACCGCGACAGCGCAGCGTGCGGAGGCAGCGCTTGCGGCCGCCCGGGAAGCTGAAGCGCGGGCCGAACTCGCACGGCTCGACCGGGAGGGAGTCGCCGCCGACACGGTGCGGCGCCTCGAACCTGTTCTCGAACGGGCCCAGCAGAGCGAAAAAACCGCGAGTGCGGCAAATCGTGCCGCTGCCACGGCATACGACGATCTGCTCGATCGGCGTCTTGCCGGCCATGCCGCAGAATTGGCCGCCGATCTGGTCGACGGTCAGGGCTGTGCAGTGTGCGGATCGACGGCGCACCCGGCCCCCGCGACCAGAACTGCTCTGCCGGTTGGCGAGCAAGACATTGAGCTCGCGCGCGCCGCCCAGGTCGACGCCCAGTCCGCGCTCGATGCGGCCCATGAGGTCGTTCAATCCACGGCGTTGGCGTTGGCCGAAGCGCGCACCCGCGCTAACGATAAGACGCCAGAGCAATGGAACGCCGAGCATGAGGGCGCTCTGGCCACGCTCGAACAGGCTCTGGCCGCGCGTGACGACGTCGCGCGTCTCGAACGTCGGCTCGTCACCCTGCGTGCCGAGCTCGCGCTCGCCCACACCGAGCTTGTCGACGTGCAGGCAACCCGCGATGCGGCATCCGCGCTCGTCACCACGCTGCGCAGCCAGCGCGCGACGATCGTTGCACGTGTGGCCGACCACCGGGGCGAGTTCGAAACCGTCACCAAGCGAGTGGCGCGGTTGCAGAGCGAGCTCGATGCAGCGCGTCGAATCCTTGACGCCGACACACTCTGCGATCAACGCCAGGTCGCGCACGAGCTCGCGGTCTCGGAGTTGAACGCGCAGCTTCATCTCGAAGGGTTCGCCGACCAGGAGGCAGTGCGTGCCGCCCGGGTGTCCGACGATGACATCGCCGAGCAGCACGACATTCTGCGTCGATACGACGACGAGCTCGCGGTCGTGAAGTCGATTCTGCAGGAGCCGGGCATCGCCGAGCTTGCGACGACTCTGGTCGACGTGGAGGCGGCACGCGGCGCTGCCAACGCGGCAGCCGTCGAACGCGACAAGGCTCGCTCCATCGCGAGCACTCTCCTCGAGCGAGCGCGTCAGATCGGGGCCCTGGTTGCCGATGCGATTGCCCAGTTCGATGCATCCGACACCCTGCTTCACACCCAGACCCAGGTGCGCGAACTCGCTGCAGTCGTGCACGGCGACGAGCCCAACACCAAACGGATGCGGCTCGAAACGTATGTGCTGGCCGCTCAGCTGGAGGAGATCATTGCGGCGGCCAACCAGCGCCTGCGCACGATGACCGGCGGCCGCTACCTGCTCGAGCATGACGACTCGCTGCAGTTTCGGGGCGCCCAGTCCGGGCTCGGCCTGGCCATCCGCGATGCGCACACCGGTCGGGCCAGGCCCACGCACTCCTTGTCGGGTGGCGAAACGTTCTTGGCCTCGCTCGCGCTGGCGCTCGGGCTGGCCGAGGTGGTGTCGCAGCAGGCGGGCGGCATTGCTCTGGACACGCTTTTCGTCGACGAGGGGTTCGGTTCGCTCGATGCGGAGACCCTGGAGACGGCGATGAGCACCCTCGACAGCCTCCGCACCCGCGGGCGCACGATCGGTCTGATCAGCCATGTCGACTCGATGAAGGAACAGATCCCGGCGAAGCTTGCGATCGTCGTCAGTGAGCGTGGCGACAGCAGTATCGTCGTCTAGTTGTCGTGGGTCAGGATGTTGCTGACACTCGGCTGAGGTGAGGAAACGTCGTTCCGCATCGGTCGGGTATGCTCAGGCCTCGCCGATGGAGGCATCCCTCCGCTGGCATTTTATTGGTACGGCGTTCTACTGCAACGTCGAAGAAGAAAGCAGAAACTTATGGGGGATCCCTTGAACTCAACCACGCCGGAGTTTGACAGCGGGCCGTGGGCGACCATCTCGTCCGGTATGAAGATTCACGCCAAGCGCGGCAGGGTGGTCATTTCTGAAGGCCACCTTGGTTTGTTTCGGGAGAACGGGGACCTGATCGACAGCGCGCCCTTGGCCTCGGTGCAACTCAAAAAGGGACTCATGTACTCCATGGTTCCCATGCCTCAGTTGATCGTGGGCGGTACCAAGTACAAGGTGATGCTGTCGTACGAGCGCTCGATCGAGGGCGGGCTCGGTGACCAGCAGGCCAAGGAAGTTCAGTATGAAGACAACGAGAGACTGGTGGAGGTCATCCGCCGCCTCGGTGGAAAGGCTTAGTGAGGAGATCCTCCGCCCGCACAGCCCTGTCTCGGCAGGCGGCGGCGTTTTGCGCTGAGCGAGGGTACGTTTTTCGGGACAGTGTCCTCAACCCGCCGGTTTCCGGGTTGCTCTTTCGGAGTACGAGAAATGTGGTGATGCGGGACGTCATTGACGCGCTCGCTGCCGATGTCCCCTTTCTCTACTCCAGAGTCTCAGCGCGTGGGCGGCGGCTGCGGGGCATGAAACTCATCATGCTTCCGCTGCCGCGCCCCATTCCGAACATGGTTCTCCTCAGCACCACCGGGAACGTGCTGAAGAATCTGGGCATCGCAGTGAAGGAAAGCCAACGACTCGCGGTGGAAGGCGACTTTCAGAGCCGGTTCACTCTCTACTGCCCCGCCGGGTATGAAGTTGATGCGCTCTACGTGTTTTCCCCTGACGTTCTGGGTCGACTCATGGATGCCGCCGATGGCTGCGACCTGGAGATCGTTGACAACCGTGTTCTGATCTATGCCCCGGCGCACGCCTATTCGAAGCCGGGGCAACTCGCCGACCTGCCCGACCTGGTGCGGTATCTTCACGAGAAGTTTGACCGGCAAACCCGCAGCTATCGCGATATGCGTCGGTCAGATGAGACGTTGAACGACCCGTTTCGGAGGGCACAGATCACCGCCAGCGGGCAAGGAACTGAGGAGGGGCACATGGTTGGAGCCTTGGGTCGCCGCCTGCGTACTCGCACGACAGCATGGCACAAGGCGGGAATTGCTGTGGCAGCGACTCTCGCACTGTCGGCGGCTCTCTACTGGGTCGGGATGGTCGCTGCAGCACTGTTTGCAGCGAGCTGAGCTCGTGAGTTGCCGCAGGTGCGCACCGGCTGAAACAGGGGTAAACCGGTATTTAGCCAGATCGCTCACCCGAACGACCGTTTTGGCGTAGGTTCACGGCCTCTAGCCGCCGCCGGCGTTGGGAGTTCCCGATGACAGCCACCGTTCCTCAACCTGAACAGGTCGACAGCAAAGGGTTGAAGGGCGGCGCCCTCAGCCTGCTCTCCAGCGTGGTCATCGGCGTCGCCTCCACGGCACCGGCCTACAGCCTGGCCGCAAGCCTGGGATTCATCGTGGCCAGCGGCGGCGCCCTGCTCGCCGGTGTCAAAGCGCCCGGAATTGTGATTCTCGCGTTCATCCCGATGTATCTGATCGCAGTCGCCTATCAGGAACTCAACAAGGCAGAGCCCGACTGCGGAACCACGTTTACCTGGGGAACCCGCGCGTTCGGCCCGATCACCGGCTGGCTGGGTGGCTGGGGCATCGTCGCCGCCGATGTGATCGTCATGGCGAACCTGGCCCAGGTGGCCGGTTCGTACTCGTTCATCTTCGCCGGCGATCTCGGGCTCACCGGGGTCGCCGACCTGGCCAACGACCCGCTGTGGTCGACGGTCGCCGGGGTGATCTGGATCGCTGTGATGACCTACATCTGTTATCGCGGTATCGAACTCTCGGCGCGCATCCAATATGTGCTGCTCAGCGTTGAGGTGATCGTCCTCGTGCTGTTCTCACTCTTCGCTCTCGTGCGGGTCTACACGGGCACCGCTGAATCGTATTCGCTCGTTCCGAGCCTCGACTGGTTCAACCCATTCACGCTCGACTTCGGCAGTGTGATCGCACCAGCGGTGCTGACCGCGATCTTCATCTACTGGGGGTGGGACACCGCGGTCTCGATCAATGAGGAGACCGAGAATCCCACCAAAACGCCGGGTCGTGCGGCGGTGATCAGCACGCTGCTGCTTCTCGGCACCTATGCCCTCGTCACTGTCGCAGCTGTCGCGTTCGCCGGTGTCGGCACGGGCGGAATCGGGCTCGGCAATGAGACCAACGCCGCCGACGTCTTCTCGGCGATCGGTCCGGCGCTCTTCGGAAGCAGCGCGCTCGGCCATGCCGCTGCGTTGCTGCTCGCGCTGTCGATCCTGACGTCGGCGGCCGCGTCGACCCAGACCACGATTCTGCCGACGGCACGCACCACCTTGTCGATGGCCGTGTTCCGGGCGCTCCCCGAGAAGTTCGCGCGTATCCACCCGAAGTTTCTCACCCCAACGTGGTCGACGATCGCGATGGGGATTGCTTCGATTGGTTTCTACGTGCTCTTCACCCTGATCAGCATTCAGCTGCTCGGGGCGCTGATCGGCTCGATCGGTCTGATGATTGCGTTCTACTACGGTCTGACTGGCTTCGCATGCGCTTGGTACTACCGAAAAACGATGTGGTCGTCGTTCAGGAACGTGATCATGCGCGGGCTCTTCCCACTGCTCGGCGGACTCATGCTCACCGCCGTCTTTATCTATGGGTTGCAGCAATATGCGTTGCCGGACTGGCTGGTCGACGAGAACGGCGACAACGTCACGATCTTCGGAATCGGCGCCGTCGCGGTCGTCGGAATCGGCGCCATGGTGATCGGCGTCGTCGTGATGCTCGTCTGGTGGGCGGTGAATTCCGACTACTTTCGCGGAAAGACGCTCCCGCGGCACACCGACGGAAATCCTCTTCCCGTCGCTCAGATCGCTCCCGCTCAGAACACTCGCGACGACGGGATCACGAACGCACCGCGAGAGTGAATGGCAGCACAGCGGATGCCCCGCCCCGGCGAAGCGCGCGCCCGGTGACGGTGAGCGTCCAGCGGCTGTCGGCAATGTCATCGACGAGCAAAATCGGGCGCCCGGCGTAGGCCTCCAGCGCCGCGGCCAACTCCGATCCGACGACGAAACGGTCCCAGACATTCGAGAGCCGGTAGGCGCTATTGCCGCCCGATGTTCCGGTGGGTCCGCCGCCCGCGTGCTCGAGCGCACCGAGCCAGGGCAGACGCCCTGCCTCTGAAAACGTGCGCGCCACCGACTCGATCAGCAGTGGATGCCGACGACTCGGCACCGTGACGATCGCGGCAGGGCGTTCGTCCCAGTTCCAGTCGGCGAGCACGCGAATGCACGCGGCAAGCATGGCCGGACTCGCCGGGGCATCCGTCGGGCTCTGGCCCACAGGTGCAGCACTCTCTCCGGTTGCCGGCGGGCTGAACAGATCACGCAGTGCACCACCCCAGCCGAGGTCGGTCAGCCGGGCCAGCGCGCGCCCGGGGGCCAATCGCTCAGCTGGTGGAATGTTGCCGCGCACATTCACGCCGAGGCTGGCGACTCCGGTCGGCCATTGGGCGCGCGGTTCGATCTGCACACCGACCCGATCGAGCGACTGGGCCGCTGCGGCAGCGGCCTCGGCGCTGAGACCAGCGGGGTACCAGGGCGCTGCGCAATTGTCGCAGCGGCCACAGGCCACGGCGGTCTCGTCGTCGAGGGCACGTTGCAAGAATTCCATCCGGCATCCGGACGTCTGTTCGTAGTCGATCATCGAACGTTGTTCGGCCACTCGTGCTGCGCTGATGCGCTCATACCGATCGCGGTCGTAGACCCACGGTGTGCCGGTGGCAACCCAGCCGCCGGTCACGCGGCGCACAGCCCCGTCGACATCGAGCACCTTGAGCAGCAGTTCAAGCGGGGTGCGCCGCAGATCGACTCTGGCCTCGAGCGCCGGGGTGGACAGTGGAGCGTCGCCGTTCGCGAGGAGGGCGTCGATCACGGCCTCAGCCTTCACCTGGTTGGGCATCGACGCGGTGGCGAAGTACTGCCAGATCGCCTCGTCTTCTGGGCCAGGCAGCAACAGCACATCGGCGTTGTCGGTGGCACGACCGGCACGGCCGACCTGTTGGTAGTAGGCGACCGGCGACGAGGGGGCACCGAGGTGCAGCACGAAGCCGAGGTCTGGCTTGTCGAAGCCCATCCCGAGCGCGCTGGTGGCGACGAGGGCTTTCACCTCGTTGTTTTTGAGCATCTGCTCGGATTGCTCGCGCTCTGCGGTGTCGGTCTGCCCGGTGTAGGCGCGCACGGCATGCCCGGCGTCCCGCAGCAGCCGAGCAGTGTCTTCGGCCGCCGAGACAGTGAGGGTGTAGATGATGCCGCTGCCCGGAAGCTCGCTGAGGTGGGTGAGCAGCCAGGCCAGGCGTGCCTTCGCGTCAGGAAGCCGCAAGACGCCCAGGCGCAGGGAAGCCCGGGCGAGCGGACCGCGAATTGTCACGACTGCGGTGTTGGGCTGCTCGGTTCCGGACGTCTGAGTGCCGGGCTGCTTCGTGGCGTGCGTGGCGCTGGCGTGGGCGGCGCTGTCGTGGGCGGCGCTGTCGAGTTGTTCGGCGACATCCTGCACCACCCGGCTGTTGGCGGTCGCCGTCGTGGCCAGCACCGGCACTCCGGCCGGCATCTCGGCGATGAGATCGCGCAGGCGGCGGTAGTCCGGGCGAAAGTCGTGGCCCCAATCCGAGATGCAGTGGGCCTCGTCGACGACCAACAGGCCGACCCGACTGATCAAGGCGGGGAGCTGGTTGTCGCGAAAACTCGGGTTGTTCAGGCGCTCGGGGGAGACCAACAGCACGTCGACCTCATCGTTGGCCAGTGCCTGCAGTACCTCGCCCCACTCGTGGGCGTTCGACGAGTTGATCGACACGGCGCGCACGCCGGCACGGGCGGCGGCGGCCACCTGATCTCGCATCAGTGCGAGCAGCGGAGACACCAGAATCGTCGGGCCGGCGCCGCGCTGGCGCAGTAGCAGGGTGGCGACGAAGTACACCGCCGACTTTCCCCAGCCGGTGCGCTGCACGACGAGGGCACGGCGCCGCTGATCGACCAGGGTCTCGATGGCCTCGAACTGACCCTCGTGAAAGTCGGCATCGGAACGCCCGACCAATGTGCGCAAGACGGCGAGGGCGGATGCGCGTGTGTCGGTCATCTCACTAGCTTGGCAGGTGCCGGTGACAGTCAGCCTGGGTCTTCCTGAGTCCCGACGCCGTACGGGCTATCGTCGAGCGTTCACTCGATGTGTGCCCTGCCCTGCCCGGGCAGGATCTCTACTTCTTCGCCCGACGGTGCCCGGCGGTAGAACCTGGTCGCCTGGGCCGATGAATCTGACTGTGCTCTAGTGCGCCGACGATAGCTATTCTTCTCCAAGAATTGCGCGGCGCAACCGTTCGATGGGTAGTTTCGCTGTGCGGTCGGCCCACAGCAGTCCATTCGTTTCTTGCCCGGTGTCAGTGAGCTGTGTATAGCAGAACCCCGCGAGGATGGGGGAAGAATAGACCGCCTGAAGCTGGGACCTGATCTGCATTTCAAATTCAGTGAGATCATTTGCCGAGCTGTAGCCCCAGGAACCTTCGACCTCACCGTCGACGTAGCTCACGCCACCGAACTCGGTCAGCATGATCGGTTGGCCGGAGTCTTCTTGGGTTATTGAGATTCGTCTTCCTGCTGTCCCGTACCCGTCAAGGAGATTGGCCAGTGTATCGGCGGACCCGTAACGCGTGGCGAGCGAATCGGGATCCGTGTCGTAGTCATGGATCGTCCAGATGTCGGACGCCGTGTGCTCCCAGCCATCGTTGGATATGACGGGCCGTGTCGAATCGAGAGCGCGGGTGAGGTCGCTTATCGCACGACTGAATGCCTGCTGCTGCGTGTCGTGAGAGATGTGCTGAACGCCCCAACTTTCGTTGAGTGGTACCCACGCGACGATTGAGGGATGTGAACGATCCCGTTTGACGAGCTCCATCCATTCGGTCGTGAGGGCGCCGATCGCGCGGGCGTTGAATTCGTAAGCGCTGGCTGTCTCACCCCACACGAGCAAGCCCAACTTGTCGGCCCAGTATAGGAATCGCGGATCTTCTGCCTTCTGATGTACTCGGGCGGCGTTGAAACCGAGCTCCTTGATTAGCTCCACTTCCCGCCGTAGAGCGCCGGCGTCGGGTGCTGCCAGATGCGATTCGGGCCAGTAGTTCTGCGAGAGTACGGAACGCATGTAATACGGGCGGTCATTCAGCAAGAATTGACGGTGTGAAGTGGCGACCGATCTCAGCCCGAGGTAACTCGATACAGAGTCGAGGATCGCCTCAGATCGTTCGATGGTCACGTTGGCGTCGATGAGCCGGGGGTGTTCAGGGCTCCAGAGGAGCTCCTCATACTGCTGGCCGTTGCGTTGCCGGCCGATGCTGAGACGGAGTTGTGAGGTGCGCTCGAGCAGGTGGAATCGAGCCTCTCCGAGTACCTCTCCGTCGAAGGCGAGCGTCACCTTTGCCCACGTGTCGCTCTCCGGGTACTGATTCAGGCTCAGTTCCAGATCGACACTCGCCGTGGGAATGGAAGTCTCCCAAGTCAGCTCGGCGACGCGGATCGGCGGGACGGCCTCTAGCCACACCGGTTGCCAGATGCCGGTCGTGCGGTGATACCAGATGGAATGCGGAGCTTCCTTCCAGTCTTGCTTTCCGCGGGGGACGGACACGTCGTGCGGGTCATCGACCGCTCGCACCACGAGCGTATTGCTGCCCGCGGTGGCGATCGAGTCAGAGATGTCGAATGAGAACGGAGACTGGCCGCCCTCATGACGGCCGAGGAATTCGTCGTTCAGCCAAACATCAGCGGCCCAGTCCACGGCTCCAAAATGCAGGAGCACCCGATCGTGGCCCTCTCGCTGACCGGCTTCTTTGAGATCGAGTGCCGAGAATGTACGCCGGTACCAGGCGACGAGATGGTACCCGGTGTCGCCGATCCCGGAGGCGGGCGACTCGGGAGGGAACGGAACCAGAATGGACTTGTCGAATATGGCGGAGGTGTGCGTTTGAATCGGGTCTGTACCGAATCCGAAGTCCCACTGCCCATCCAATTCGCGCCAATTCGGTCGCATGAGTTGCGGGCGCGGGTAAGTGCCGTCCTGAGCTGACGCGGTGGGGGTGGGTGGATTTGTCATGCGCTGGCTCGCTTCACGATCTGGAACGGGATTGTTGTTGTGGGAACGGCGGTTGCCGACGGGTTTGCTTCACCGTCGAGGCCGTCGGCTTCGAGGAGCAAGTCAAGTGCGGCGCGAGCGATCGCGTCTTTGTCCGGCGAAACTGTCGTAAGTGACGGAGACGCGAACCGTCCCTCGTCAATGTCATCGAAGCCGACAACAGCCACGTCTTCGGGCACCCGAATGCCGTGCTCGGCCAGAGCGTGCATCGCGCCCAACGCGAGCAGGTCATTGAAGGCAAACACCGCATCGAATTCGACTCCGCTGGCGATGAGAGCGTCTGCGGCAGCTGCTCCGTCCGCCCGCTGGAACTTGTCCACGATGCACACCAATCTGTCGTCCGAGGGGATGCCCGCTGCCGCCAGTGCGGCGCGATAGCCGGCGAGTCGAAGGTCGGCAGTTTCTTTCGGAGCCACGGACTGCGCGCCGATCGCGGCTATTCGGCGACAACCGATTGCGAGAAGGTGCTCTGTCGCTGCGCGTGCGGCCGCAGCGTTGTCCACGGTCACGTGGGGGAAGGGGCTCACGCCGATGTGCTCTCCGAGCAGGACGATCGGGGTCGAGTCGAGACGAGTCGTCAGGTCATCGACACTCAAGGCGAGGGCGCTCAAAATCAAGCCGTCCATGACCGGGATGCCAACACCATCGCTGATGCGTCGTTCCGCATCCGCTTGCCCGTTTGTCTGGCTAATCAGGACGGTGATCGAACGTTCCTCTGCAGCACGCACCATCGCGGAGGCGAGCTCGGCGAAATACGGCTGGGCCAGATCGGGAAGGGCCAGTGCGATCATCCCGCTGCGCCCGCTTCGTAATTGTCTCGCCGCAGCATTCGGGCGATAGCCAAGTTCGACTATGGCAGCGCGGACCCGGAGTTTGAGGTCGTCCTTGACCCAGCCGGTACCGTTCACCACATTAGAAACAGTCTTTGCCGAAACGCCGACGTGTTCACCAACGTCCCTCAGAGTTATCTTTCCCACTTTGCTCCTCTTATGCCGAGGGGACCGGTCGCCCGCCTCCATTCAACGATTACCATGTCAGAAAAAAAAGGACTTGTCCAACGATTACCGAACACGGTATAAATGGAGGCATTCATTCCGTTCAACGTTGAACGGAAATTCAAAGGAGAAACAGATGAAGAGATACCTCAGTCCGCGCAAGCGGAGGCGGTCGGTGCTCGTCGCCGGCGTAAGCATCGCGGCAACCATGGCGCTCACGATGAGCGGATGCACGGGTGGAGGCACTCAATCGAAGGGTGCGAACGATCCGGACGCGAAAGTAACGCTCGACTTCTGGAATGGCTTCACGGGCCCCGACGGCCCCGCCCTCCAGAAAGTCGTCGACGACTTCAACACATCGCAGGATCGGGTCACCGTCAAGACGAATATCATGCCCTGGGACACGCTGTACCAGAAGGTGCTGACCGCCGCGGCGGGCAAGGACGGACCCGACATCGTGGCCATGTCCGCGTCGCGACTACCCCAGTACATCGACGAGGGCCTGTATCAGCCACTCGACGACTACTACGACAACGCTGATTTCGATTCGGAGGCGCTCGCGACGGCAGCAGTTGACGCGTCAATGTACGACGGCAAGAACTACGGGGTCCCGGTTAACATCGCCACGATGCTGATGTACTACAACAAGGACCTCTTCACCGCTGCGGGGCTCGACCCCGAGAAGCCCCCGACTACCTGGGACGAATTCGCCGAGATGGTGCCGAAGCTCACCGTCGACGAGAACGGTGACGGCAAGCCGGAACAGTACGCGATTGCCCTCGCGGACCATGAGACGGTTCCGATGTATCAGCCCTTCCTCTGGAATGCCGGTGGCGGTGTCGTCTCCGACGACGGGAAGACATCCGAACTTGGCTCCGAAGGCTCTCTCGACGCGCTCAACTTCTGGGTGGACCTGGTGAGGGAGCAGAAAGCTTCGCCCATTGGGCTCGCGGGTGCTGATGCCGACAAGCTGTTCACGACTGGCAAGGCCGCCATCGAGATCGTCGGCCCATGGATGACAGCCGGATTCAATGATGCCGGATTGAATTTCGGCCTCGCTCGGGCATTCGCCGGACCGACCGACGCGATCACGTTGGCCGATGTGGTCTCCATGTCCATTCCAACCTCAGCGGACGAGACGACGAAGCAGGCCGCCTACGAGTTCTTTGCCTACTGGAACTCCCAAGAAGGCCAGAAGACCTGGGCAGAAGGTTCCGGCTTCCCTCCGACCCGTTCGGACATCGCGAGCGAGATCACGGAAAACCCCTACCCGTCCATCTTCGGAGCTCCTGAGATCATCGACAACTCCAAGGTGTTACTTGCCGGTGTCGCCGCTGGCGGAACGATCACGACGACCATCTTTGAGCCGGCGTTGCAGAAGGCACTGAACGGCGAAGGAACCGTCGATGACCTGTTCACCGAGGCGTCGAAACAGGTCCAGGCGGAGCTCGACAAAAAATAGTCGCGCCACCACTCGCTGGTGGGGATGCGCCCGGCGCGGCCCCACCAGCCCTACGGAAATGAATCCATGACGACTGTTCCCAGAGCGGTGCGGCGAGGCCCGTCACGCAAAGCGATGACGGCCTGGCTGTTCCTTGCCCCCTCGCTCATCATCCTGACCGCTTTCACCCTCTATCCAATGATCCAGGCAGGCTACCTGTCGCTCACCGACTACAATCTCATCCGCGCTGCGGAATGGGTGGGGCTCGACAACTACACCGAACTCTTTGGCGACCCGGCATTCTGGAACGCATTCTGGAACACAATTCTCTATGCAGCCGTGGTGACGCCCGTGACGGTCATCCTCGCCCTGGTTTTGGCCGTCTTCCTCGACCGGCAGTTCGTCGGACGGGCCTTCGTCCGAACGTCGATTTTCCTACCGTTCATCGTGTCGCTCGGAATCATCGCAATTGCATGGACTTTCCTCCTCGATCCCAACATCGGCCTGCTCTCCTACTGGCTCGGCCAGATCGGCTTCGTCGCCGAGCAAGGCATCCTCAGTGACCCGCGATGGGCGATGCCCGCCGTCATGTTCGTGGGCGTGTGGAAGAACGTCGGCTTCTACATGGTCATCTTCCTCGCGGGCCTTCAATCCATCCCGGGGGAGCTCCGCGAGGCCGCGCGCCTAGACGGGGCAAACGCGTGGCAGCGCTTTCGCAACGTGACGCTCCCACTGCTCTCCAACCAGACCATGTTGGTCTCCGTCCTAGCCCTCATCGCGACGCTGCAGGCGTTCGACCAGATCTACGTCATGACGCACGGTGGCCCCTTCTTCCGCACCGAGACTCTCGTGATGCTGATCTACCGGGAGGGGTTCCAAGAACTGCGCTTCGGATACGGGGCCGCGATCTCCTGGGTCCTGCTCGTGTTCGTGTTCCTGCTTTCGATGATCCAATACGTATTCTTTCAGCGCCGGGAGGTGAAGTACTGATGACCACGGCCAAGAATCGCTCATACCTGAGCACCCGAACGATCGCCAAATGGATCACGGCCATCGCGGGGATAATTATCGCACTCGCTGTGTTGCTACCAATAGTGTGGATGGCGTTCACAGCGTTCAAACCCGAGTCCGACATCGTCAGCTACCCGCCAACGCTGTGGCCTCGCGAACTCACACTGGAGCACTTCGTACAGGTATGGGAGCGAATCCCGTTCGCCCGGCTGTATCTGAACACAATCATCTTCGCCGGCTCGGTAACGGTCATCTCCTTGTTCTTCGACTCTATGGCCGCCTACGCACTGGCTCGGCTGCAGTTCCGGGGAAGCGGCGTCGTACTCGTCGTGATTCTCATCCTGCTGATGCTCCCGTTCCAGGTGACCCTTATCCCGCTTTACGACCTGCTCAATAGCATCGGCCTCACAAACACCCTCCCCGGAATGATCATCCCGAGGATGACCAACGCCTTCGGAATCTTCTTCCTCCGGCAGTTCTTCCTGTCTCTCCCGAAGGACCTCGAAGAGGCCGCCCGTGTTGACGGTGCCAGCGAGTGGCGCATCTACTCCCGCATCATCATGCCTTTGGCAAAGCCCGCGCTGCTGACACTGGGATTGTTCCACTTCCAGTACAACTGGAACGACTTGCTGTGGCCGCTGATCATGTCCGCCGATGTCCAATCGGCCACTCTCCCTGCGGGCCTCTCGCTGTTCATGGGGCAGCACGTAGTGGAGTACGGACTGCTCATGGCGGGCTCCCTGCTCGCCCTGCTGCCCGTCATCGTCTTCTTCCTTCTCATCCAGCGCAGCTTCGTCGCCGGAATCGCCACAACAGGCCTCAAATGAGCGCCGACACCACAAGAAAGGATGCCGTGTCCGCACAGCATTGGATGAATGACGGCTCGCTGCACTTCGGTGTAGGGATCGAAGACACATTCGTTCCACAGGAACGCATCGGCCAACGACGCCTAGATGAATACGAACTGACCCAGCACTATGAGCACTGGCGAGAAGACCTCGGACTCGCCGCGGAAGCAGGCGCGCAGTTCCTGCGGTGGGGAATCCCGTGGTTCCTGGTCGAACCGCGACCGGGGGAGTTCGACTGGCGCTGGCTCGACGAGGTGGCCGCATACACGCAGGAGATCGGCCTGCGCGTAGTCGTTGACCTCATGCACTACGGGACACCGATGTGGCTCGAGAACCAATTCCTCAACGCGTCGTACCCCGAACGCATCGCCTCATACGCTCATCACGTCGCCGCCCGGTACAAAGGCGTCTGGGATGACTTCACTCCCCTGAACGAGCCCGTCATTAATGCGCAGTATTGCGGCGAGACCGCAACCTGGCCTCCCTATCTTTCGGGCCAAGACGGATTCGTGAAGCTGATGATCGCACTTTCGCGGGGGATGGTGCGCACTCAACAGAGGATCCTTGAAGCGAACCCGGCAGCCCGGATCGTTTCCGTCGACGCCGGATTCCGGTGGGAGGGCGACGAGACTCCTCTGCCCCTCGAGATCCTCCTCGAACGCCGTTTTCTTTCCCTCGACCTGACCATGGGCCGTGTGGACGAAAATCATCCCCTCCGCGAATACCTCGTGGAACACGGTGTCACTGACGCGGATTTCGGCTGGTTCCAAACCAACGCCGTAAAGCCAGACGTGGTGGGAGTCAATTACTACCCGGGCTTCACGACTGTCCGATATGTCGACGGCGTGACCGTTCCGGTCGAGGCAGGAACGATCGGCCTCCGAGATTTACTCACCCTGTACTCGGAGCGTTACCAGCTACCGCTCGCAGTGACGGAGACCTCCCGCGGCGGATCCGTGCAGTCCCGCGTGGACTGGCTGGGTGAGTCCGTCGCCGAGATCGATGCCCTACGCGCGGAAGGGATGCCCCTGGTCGGTTACACGTGGTTCCCATTCTTCACCCTCGTCGACTGGCTCTGGCGAAACGATCTCACCACCCCCGACGAGTGGTTCATCCACATGGGGCTCATCGACCTGCACCGCGGCGCCGACCGGGTCCTCGAGCGGCGAAAGACGGAAGCGTTCGGGCGATTCCAGGAACTCACGAACAGTCGTCGAGGCCCGACACCTGTCTGATCGCGCCAACCTGCACCGGGGGGGATCCGTCCGGGTCGAGCGGTTGCGTGAGTGACCAGTCGACCCGGACGAAGCTGGCTTTCGAGGCCTCATTCACGGCCGACATCAAAACCGGGCGCTTCTCGGCGCCCGTCGATGGTGATACCGACGGCAGCGACGAACGCCGGGGCGCCATTCTGTGCTTCACCCTCGCTTTGCAGTAGGCGGCATCGAGGAACATATTCGGGTGATCGAGCGCTGCCAGATCGCGATCGCGGAACGCCGTGATCTCTTCGTCCGGCCCGGACGGATTTTTGACCACGACCAGCTGAACTGTAGCCGGCCGACCGTAGGCGTCAGCCGGCGGGAGCCGCGTTCAAATCCATCCAGGTGACATCCCAGTGGTGACCGTCGGGGTCGAGAAAGCTGCGGCCGTACATGTAGCCGAAGTCCTGGGCATCGCCGGCCGGGCTTCCGCCGTTCGCGAGCGCGGCATCCGCCATCGTGTCCACGGCCTCGCGGCTCTCGGCGCTCAGCGCGATCATCGACTCGATCGTCGTGGCCGTGTCGGCAATCTGACGGCTGGTGAACGTCTGAAAGAAGTCGGGCACGAGAAGCATCGCGTAGATGTGGTCCTCGTCGATGACAAGGCAGGTGGCATTCTCGTCGGTGAACTGGGGGTTGAACGAAAAGCCAAGGGCGCTCCAGAAATCAGTCGAGCGCTGGAGACTCTGCACCGGCAGGTTGACGAAGATCATCGTTGACATGCACTCATCGTAGGGTCGAATATCGCGACACCCAAGGGGGTGGTCGAATCAAAGCCGGGTTCGGAGAGGAGCGTCGCTAGGCTCAAAGAAATGACTTCGCCGACTCGCCCCGAGATTCCCCGCATGGGGATTTCTCGCTTTGAGAAACCGGGGATCGCCGACCCGGTGGCCGGGCCGCCCGAGTCTGTGCTGGCTGAGCCGGTTGCCGCTGAGGCTTTGCCCATTGAGCTCGTCCCTGCTGAGTCTTCGCCAACTGAGCCGGTGGCTGCTGAGCCTGATGCCGGCGCGCCTGTCCGTGCCGAGCCGGCGCTCGCCGAAGCTGCTCCTGTCGAGCCGGTTCCTGCCGAACCTGTTCTCGGCGAGCCGGTTCTCGCGGAGCCAGCGCTCGCCGAACCTGTTCCCGCTGCGATCGCGGAGGCTGAACGCGTCAGCGCGAGGGTACCTGGCGCCCCGACTGCTGAATCGACACTCTCGCCGCGAGTGCGCCGCAACCGCATTATTGCCGGAGCCTCGCTCGCCCTGGTCGTCGTCGTGCTGCTGGGCGTGGTCGTCGGAAACCTCCTGGACGCAGGCCACGGTGCGGAGGCAAAACCTACAGTTGCGGCGCATCCGGCCGGAGAATTCAACCGCGCCGCCTTTTCTCTCGACGACCCGGCCAGCCCGTGGGTGATCGTCAACAAGCAGCGCCCGATAGTTCCGGTCGATTTCACTCCGCCCGATCTCGTCGAGGTGAAAGTCGCTCACACATGGAAGCCGCTCCTGCGTCAGGAGGCAGCTGTCGCGGTCGAGACAATGTTCGCTGCGGCAACCAGTGAAGCGGGACTCAGCCTGGAGTCGAACAGCGCGTACCGGTCGTACGCCTCTCAGGTCGAGGTGTACACCGAGGAAGTGACGTCGAAGGGACGCACCTCCGCCGACCAGAGCACCGCACGGCCCGGAACGAGTGAACACCAGACCGGTTTGACGATCGACATCGGTGCAGAAAGCGGAATCTGCCGGCTCAACGTGTGTTTCGCCGACTCCGCCGAGGGGCACTGGCTGGCCGAGAACGCCTGGCGCTTTGGATTCCTGCTGCGCTACCCGGCCGACAAGGTGAGCGTGACCGGATACGAATTCGAGCCGTGGCACTTTCGCTACATCGGAACCGACCTGGCTGCGGAGCTCCACTCCACCGGGGTGTCGACCCTCGAGGAGTTCTTCGGATTGCCCGCCGCGCCCACCTACTGACCGGGCGCGCGACCCCACCTGCACGCCCGCATCCGCGCCGAGTGGTTGGATTGAAGGCATGAATGCCACGACCGACCGCCCTGTTGACCGCACCGTTGATCTCGCTGCCCGACCGGTGGATGGCTACATCGACGACTTCGCTGCATTCATCACGGCGTCCCCGTCGTCGTACCACGCAGCAGAAGAGGTCGCCCGACGCCTCGACGCCGCCGGCTTCACCCGCCTCGATGAGGCCGAAGCCTGGCCAACCGGCGCCGGCCGCCGCTATGTCGTGCGCGACGGCGCCGTCATCGCCTGGATCCAGCCGGCCGGGTGCACGCCGACGACACCCTTTCGCATCCTGGGGGCGCACACCGACTCGCCCGGCTTCAAGCTCAAGCCGAAGCCGACCATCGAAAGTCACGGCTGGCTGCAGGCCGGCGTCGAGGTCTACGGCGGTCCGCTGCTCAACTCCTGGCTTGACCGCGAGCTCGAACTCGCCGGGCGACTCGTCACCCGCGACGGCGAAACGCATCTGGTGCGCACCGGGCCGTATCTGCGCATCCCGCAGCTGGCCATCCATCTCGACCGTGAGGTCAATGACGGTCTGAAGCTGGACCGGCAGCGACACCTCCAGCCCGTGTTCGGGGTCGGTGACAGCTCCGAGGCCGATCTCGTCGGCCACCTGGCCGCGCTCGCCGGGGTCGCCGCAGCGGATGTCGCCGGCTACGACATCCTGACTGCCGATACCGCTCCGCCGACGCGCTTCGGCCAGAACGGTGCGCTGTTCGCCGCCGGGCGCATGGACAACCTGACGAGCGTGCACGCCGGTCTGCTGGCGCTGCTGGCCGACACGACGAGCGCCGCGCCGAACGATGCTGTGTCTGGTGATGCGGCAGCGGGCGGCACCCCGGAGAGCAGGCACATCAGTGTGCTCGCCGCCTTCGACCATGAGGAGCTCGGCTCCGAGTCACGGTCGGGAGCCAGCGGGCCGCTGCTGTCCGACATTCTCACCCGCATCAGCGGCAACCTCGGGGCGACCCCGTCGGAACAGCTGCAGGCCTACGCCGCCTCCTGGTGTCTCTCGGCGGACGCCGGGCACTCGGTGCACCCGAACTATTCGGAGCGTCACGACCCCACCAACCGGCCCGTCGCCGGGGGAGGACCGCTGCTGAAGATCAACGCGAATCAGCGCTATGCGACGGATGCCGTCGGTGCCGCCCTGTGGGCACGCGCTTGCGAGCGGGCGGGCGTCGTTGCGCAGGAATTCGTGTCGAACAACACCGTGCCGTGTGGCAGCACCATCGGTCCGCTCACGGCGACCCGTCTCGGCATCCGCACGCTCGATGTCGGTGTGCCGCTGCTCTCGATGCACTCGGCGAGGGAGCTCTGCCACGTCAATGACCCGTTCGCGCTGTCGGCGGCGATCGAGGCGTTCTTCGCCGGGGCGTAGCTCGGCCGGCCGTGCACGGCCTGGCGGTGTCGAGAAGCCGGGGTCGCTCGATCCGGCCGTGCACGTAAGGGAGGAGAAATTGCGACTCGCCGAGGTAAACCGTCTGGGCCGACCCAGGGATTCCGGTCAGTAGTCCTCCGCTATTACTGATTGGATTGCGAATATGGCACGGA
>NZ_BAABCN010000018.1:0-4858 GCF_039538945.1 Glaciibacter kafniensis
TCGCTGCGGCATAATCAAAACACTGACCCGCACGGTGTTGAGAAACTCCACCACTCAGCGGGACGTGACCTGAGCCAATGTTTGAACGCAACCCGAGTTCAAGGATTTGCTCGCGAGATCTCGAGACGCGTGCTCGCAAGCTCGCGCGCTCCTCGATCAACGAAATGGCCCATATACCTCATAGACACTCGCTGGCGCTCGTTCCTCGACCAACGAAAACGCAGGTGAAACCCCATCCGCGCCCCATTTCCGCCGAATTCTGTGGCGCGCGACTGAGGTGGTTCGTGACGCAACCGAGCCGTACCGCCATCACCGCTGCGAGATGTTACGGCCGTGTAAATCGTTGACGCAATCGAGTGAAATCTCTTGCGCCCCGAGCAAGCTCAATGCCACAATCTCTACTATTGCGATAACGGATCCTCAGAATGTGAGAATTTGCAAAGCGATTGGCTCGGGAAGAGCCGCTGAGCGAGGGGAATTACACATGGCCACTGGCCAACGCCACGCCGAGATCTCCGGTGGAGGTTTTGCGGGACTCACGGCAGCCGCTGCGCTGGCACGGATGGGTTGGAGTGTGCGGGTTCATGAACGAGCCGCCGACCTCCGCACTGAGGGTGCCGGCATCGTGCTGTGGAACAACAGCCTTCAGGTGATCGACAAATTGGGTGGCACGCACGACCTCATGTCGCGCTCCATGACCCCGCCCGCCTACGAGACGCGCATGAACAATGTGATCCAGTCGCAGGAGACGCTCGACGGCATCCGCTGGCGCACGCTGACGCGCTCGCACCTGCACCAGACGCTCCTGTTCGCCGCACGCGAGGCCGGTGCCGAGGTGGTCGCGGGGTCTGAGGTCGTCTCGGCGACCCCAGAAGGGCGCATCACCTTTGCCAACGGTGACTCTGCCGAAGCCGACCTCATCGTGGGAGCCGACGGCGTCGGCTCGGCTGTGCGGGATTCACTCGGGGTGCCGCTCGAGCGACAGCGATCCGGCGATGGCATCACGCGGTTCCTTGTTCCTCGCCGGAAGGCCGAACTCCAGGAGCTCGAGCCGGAGACCGAGTGGGACAACGTGATCGACTTCTGGAATCTCGAACCCCGGGTGCTCAGAGTGCTCTACACCCCGGCCAACAAGGACGAGTTGTACATCGCGCTCATGTCGCCGGCCGCGGATGCCGACGGGTCGCGCGTGCCAATCGACCTCGACCTCTGGACATCCGTCTTTCCGCAACTCGCACCGGTACTCGCGGATGCCGCGAAGACGCCAGGCAAGTACTACGGATACCAGACCACCCGACTGCAGAGCTGGACCCACGGCAAGATTGCCCTGATCGGCGACGCGGCGCACGCGATGTGCCCTGCGCTCGCCCAGGGTGCCGGTACGGCGATGCAGAATGCCTGGACGCTGGCCGAGGCGGCAACCGCCGCCGGATCCGGTGAGTTGCCTGCCGCGCTGACGGAATGGGAGCGTCTTGAGCGCCCATACACTGATCGTGCCCAGGACCGTTCGCAGTGGTACGCGGACACCCGCGAGATGTCGAAAGGCGGACAATTCGTCGGAGAAAGTGTTGAGACAGCCTGCTACAACCCCACCGATCCCAACCGTCATGAGGTACACGCACTATGAGTATTGACCCGTTCTACAAGGTTCGCGCCTGGCACTCCTTCGTTCAGGAAACCGTCCACGATCTCGGGCCCGCACCGGAGCAGCCGCTGGTCAAAGCGGCAGTTGCGGTCGTGATCCAGAACCCGTTCGCCGGCCAGTGGGTTGAGGATCTCTCTCCGTTGACGAACCCCAGCGCGAGCCTCGGCACCGAACTCGGCCGCCGTGCACTGGCCCTCCTCGGAGGTCGCCCGGCGGAGAGCTACGGCAAGGGCGGTATCGCAGGGCTCGCCGGCGAGCAGGAGCATGTCGTGGCGTGCGTCACCACGGTGTTCGGCAACGCCCTGCGCGACGCCATCGGCGGCGGCGACGCGTGGATTTCGTCGGCGACGAAGCAGGCCTCGGCCGGCACCACGATCGACATCCCGCTCGCGTACAAAGATGAGGTGTACGTGCGGTCGCACTACGACGCGATCACCGTGACGCTTGCGGATGCCCCGCGCCCCGATGAACTCGTGATCTTCGCGGCGGTCGCCACCGGAGGCCGGGTGAACGCCCGCGTGGGCGGCATCACCGTCGCCGACGTTCTCGCCCGTCAGAACTGAATCACTAAGGAGCCAGCGTGACCTATTCGCACACGCAGTACTACGAGGACCAGTCCATCGCGAGCATCCTGGCCGACGTGGCCCGCGCTCACCGCATCCTGGAGCTGGAGGGCCACGGCGACATGTCGATGGGGCACCTCTCATTCCGGGACCCGTTCGGCCGCGGACTGTGGCTCAAGCGCGGCAACCTTGCGCTGAGCGAGGTCGAGGGGGATGACTTCATCCTCATCGACTTCGACGGCAACGTGCGCGAAGGCACCGGCCTGCGCCACCTGGAGTGGCCGCTGCACGCCGAAATCATGAAAGCGCGCCCCGACGTGAACTTCGTCGGTCACTCTCACTCGCACTTCGCCACCGTTCTCGGCGCCTCAGAAGAGAACCTGAAGCCGTACAACAACCACGGAGTCTGGTTCGCCTACGAGGGGGTGCCGCGCTTCTCGGAGACGAGTCACATCATCACCACCGTGCCGCTCGGCGTCGCCGCCGCCCAGAAACTCGGCAACGCGCAGGCCCTCCTGCTCGCCAACCACGGCGTTGCTTTCGTCGGCAGCACGGTCGCCGAAGTGACGCTCACCGGCATCTTCCTGGAGAAAGCCGCCCGCTTCCAGGTCGACCTCAAGTCGTCTGGCTTCGCACCGATCGAGCCGGACGCCGAGGAGACCAAGGAGAAGTTCGACCGCATTTACCCCTCCAAGGCCCAGCACAACTTCTGGACCTACTTCAACCGACGTCTGGAGCGCGTCGAGGCCGCCTACGGCATCGGCATCTCTCCCATCGGCCTTCCGCCGGCAGTCTGATCCACACAACGCGAGAAAGAGTACACAGATGAGCAGTCTTCCCAACATCGCCACCGTCATCGGATCAGGCACCATGGGCCCCGGCATTGCCGCGACCTTGGCCAGGGCCGGCGCGACAGTGCGGCTTTACGACATCTCCGACGAGGCAATCGCGCGCGCTGAAGCCGCCTACGGCGTCGTCACCGGTGTTCTCGAGGCCGTCGGGTCTCCGATGGTTCCCGGCGGTTCAGTCAGCTTCGGCACCGATCTCGATGAGGCTCTCGCCGGCACCGGTCTCATCATTGAAGCCGTGCCAGAGAAGCTCGAACTCAAGCAGAAGGTTTTCGCCGACATCGAGGCACGCGTCGGCGACGACGTCATCATCGCCACGAACACCTCCGGCATCCCGATCACGACGATGGCAGAGAGCATGACGCTGCCCGGACGCCTGATCGGCATGCACTGGTCGAACCCGCCCCACCTCATCCCCATGATCGAGATCATCCCCGGCAAGGCGACCGACCTGGCGCTCGTCGACAAGCTCGCCGAGATCGTGAAGTCGTTCAATTACGTTCCCGTGATCGAGAAGGAGATCCCGGGCTTTGTCGAGAACCGCGTGCTCTACGCGATCCTCCGCGAGTGCATGGCGCTGCTGGAGGAAGGCATCGTCACGCCAGAGGGCCTCGACGCCTGCGTGAAGTGGGGAATCGGCTACAAGCTCTCTGTGGTCGGCCCGACCCGTCTGCTCGACATGGCCGGCCTGGACATCTACCAGGCGGTTTCGGGCTACCTGAACAAGGAACTCGACGTGAGTACCGACACCCCGCAGTTCATCAAGGACAAGATCGCCGCTGGCCAGCTCGGCTTCAAGACAGGCGGCGGAATGTACGAGTACGGCGAAGGCGACGTCGACGCGAAGCGCAAGGAGATCATCACCGGGCTCATTGCGGCGCGCAAGACGCTCTCCTCCATCCCGAACGTGTGATGCTCCCCGCGGTCGGGATCGAACAGATCGACGACGGCCTGCAGCGCACCAGGGGGGCGGATGTCGACATCGCCTTCCGGGTGCGTGGTTCAGGGCCCGCCGTCGTGCTGCTGCACGGGACCTCGGCGAACCACGCCGTCTGGGAACCGGTCGGCGACGGGCTGCACGACCACGCGACCGTGATCGCCCTCGATCAGCGCGGGCACGGTCGGAGCGACAAGCCGCCGACCGGGTACACGGGGCGCGATTTCGCCGACGATGTCGTGACAGTGCTCGACGCACTCGGGATCGACCAGGCAGTTGTGGCCGGCCATTCTTTGGGCGGACGCAATGCCTGGCTCGTGGGCGCATTGCATCCGGATCGCGTGACGGGTGTTGTCGTCGTCGACTACACGCCCTACATTGAGCCGGCGGTGCTGGATGAGCTCGACGTGAGGGTGGCGGGCGGCTTTCGCTCGTTTGGCTCTCGGGGTGAGATCGAGAGCTACCTGCGCGGCCGCTACCGCGCGATCCTGCCCGGAGCGGTCGAGCGCCGGGCGCGCTGGGGGTACCGGGCGCTCGCCGATGGCAGCCTGGTGCCGTACGCCGATCCCGAAGCCATGCGCCAGCTCATCGACGGCTTTCGCACGCCGTGGGACGACGAGTTTCGTGCGGTTCAGGCTCCGATGGTGCACCTCCGCGGTGCCGACAGTCGCATCGTGACGGAGGCGGCCTGGCAGGCGGCAATCAACGATCGGCCCGGCGACCGCTGGGTCGTGGTCGACGGAGCCGACCACTACATCCCCGAAGAATTTCCTGATCTTGTCACCGCCGAGCTCGATCGCGTGCTCGGTACCTGAATCCGAAAGGACTTGCAATGCCTCTTTTCATCGATAAACTCGCCGTCTCG
>NZ_BAABCN010000018.1:4913-157528 GCF_039538945.1 Glaciibacter kafniensis
AACCTCGTGCCGGCACTTGACATCTCGGGTGCGCCGGAGGGGACCGTCGAGTTCGCTCTCATCCTGAACGACCCGGATGCGCCGCTTCCCCACGGCTTCACCCACTGGGTGGTCTACGGCATTCCCGCCGACGCCACCTCGCTCGACCTCGAAGCACCTGGTGTTCGGATGGGGCCGAACGGGCTCGGCGAAGCCGGGTGGTCCGGCCCGCAGCCGCCGTTCGGTCACGGCCAACACCACTACTACTTCTCCCTGTACGCACTGGGCGCGGCTGTGGAAGGCACCCCGGCGCGGGAGGAGTTTCTCGCGACGTACGCTGATTCGATCATCGAGCAGGCGCGCTATGTCGGACACTTCTCCCGCGACTAGGAGGGCTCCCATGGCCATCACTGACGCGCATATGCACGTTGGCGCCTTCCCGACCTTTGGGGTGAACCTCGATGAGGCGAGCCTGGCCGACTACCTGGCCGGCAACGACATCGACACCGCGATGATCTTTCATCAGGACAACGCCATGGTGCAGAGGGTGATCCAAGACATCCCCGGCGCATACGGGCTGTACTGGGCGAACCCCAAGCTCGGCGATCCACTGCCAGAGCTACGGGACTTTCTCGACGATCCGAAGTTTCGGGGAGTCAAACTGCATCCGCTCATGGACGGCTTTCACCCTGACGATCCCATGGTCTGGCCGATCATCGAGTTGTTGATTGAGCGAGACCTGCCCGCACTCATCCACTGCGGGCATCCGATCTTCTCGCTGCCCTGGAGCATCGAGGAGCTCATCTCACGATACGAGGACGCGAAGATCATCCTCGGGCACATGGGCCACGGCAACATCATCTACATCGACGCGTCGATTAAGGTGGCCGAGCGTCATCCGAATGTCTGGCTTGAAACCAGCGGCATGCCGATGAGCGTGAAAATCTTCGAGGCGGTGCAGAAGGTCGGCTCCAACCGAGTGATGTACGGCTCGGACGGCCCGTGGCACGAACCGAAGGTCGAGCAACTCAAGGTGCAGCTCAGCGGACTCGAAGGCGACGCGCTCGAAGATGTCATGAACCGCACGGCACAGCGCCTCTTCTTGGGCGCCGACGTCTAGCGTTCTGTCCGCGGTCGCAGCGGAGGTGACGAAAACCTCCTGACGCAGAGCGGGTCTGAGAATGACCCAGTTCTGGGACAGGAGGTTTTCGTGTTGAACCCATGCCGGTGGTATCCGACGCTTGTTGCCGGCGGTTGTAACCGTCAGCGGGTATACGAGGCGGCGAACGATTCCGCTATCGCCAGCACGGCGGCGTGAATCGGCCCGGCCGTGATCGACGGGATGACGGAGGCATCGACGACGTACAGCCCGTCAAGGCCGCGGAAGCGGAGATCCGGTGTCACTGGTGCGTCGGCGGAGGCGCCCATGCTGAGGGTGCCGACCGGGTGGTGATGCGTGATCACGGCACGGGCGATGAAGTCCTCGAGATCGTCGTGAGTGGTCACCGCTGAGCCAGGCAGGAGCTCCTCCTCGCGCCACCCCGACATGCCGGCGGATGCACCGACGAGGCGGGCGTGCTCGAGTGCGGCCAGAAACGTCGCACGGTCGTGCTCCGTGTCGAGGTAGTTCGGGTCGATCACTGGCTCATCGCCCACATCGGGCCCGCTGATGCGGAGTGAGCCGCGACTAGTCGGGTTGGTGACCCCGAAGAGCAGCGTGTAGCCCTCGCCCGGGTTCAGCTCGGCCACGGCGCCGTCGGCGAACGACTCCGACGCGCTCAGCCCGACGACACAGCCCACGACGATATCCGCCGCACCGGATGTCTCGCCGAGACCCTTGAGCGATAGGTACGTCATCGATTCGGAGAGTTGCAGCTTGGTGGGCGCAACCGTCTGACGTGCTCGGTAGAGGTTGCCGGCTCCGAGCAGGTGGTCATGCAGGTTCTTTCCCACGCCGGGCGACTCGAGCACGACCTCAACGCCCGCGGCTCTGAGCACCTCCGGATCGCCGACGCCGGAGCGCATGAGCAGCAGGGGATCGCCGATCGAGCCGCCCGCAAGAATCACCTCGTCGGCTTCGATGACCTCGTCCACGCCTTCACGGGTGACCAACGCCCCCGTGACCCGGCCGTCGACGATGACCAGCCGGTGCACTGTCACCCCAGTGAGAAGCGTGAGGTTCGGGCGGCCCTGCACCGGATCGAGGTAGACGTCGCACACCGTGACCCGCTCTCCGTCACGGATCGTGAGTGAGTTCACAGTCGCGCCGAGCATCTCGCCGCCGTTGTGGTCGGCGATGCGCGGCACGCCCAGTGCGTGCCAGGACGCAAGATAATCCTGCACAAGCGGACTCGACAGCTCGGTGCCAGGAAGCAGCACCGGGAGCGGTCCGTCAGCGCCGTGCACAGCATCCGCTCCACCGGAGAACGTCTCAGAGCCGATGAAAAAGGGCAGCAGCGAGTCCCATGACCAGCGCTCGTCGCCGGTCGCCTCGACCCATCGATCGAAGTCGGCGCGGCATCCGCGCATATGAGCCATCGCGTGCACGAGGCTGGACCCGCCGGGCCCCTTGCCCCGTGCCCAGTCGAGGCTGCGGCCGGCGATTCCGGGCTGCGGCGTCGTGCGGTAGCTCCAATCGTAGGAGCGGCCGTGGATCAGGGGCCAGAGCTCAGGCTTGCGCATCTCGGGATCGGTGACCCGCTCGCCCGCCTCGACCACCGTGACGTGGCGAGACGGGTCAGCGCTGAGGCGGTTCGCCAAGACGCTGCCGGCCGAACCCGCCCCGATGATCAAGACGTCGATGTGCGCCACGATCTAGTTGCGGGTATGTCCGGCGTCGACGACGAGGGTCTGGCCCGTGATCCACTCGGCCTTCTCCGACACCAGGAACGCAACGGCGGGGGCGACGTCACTCGGAACACCGCGACGCTTGATCGCCTGCATCGGCACGACGTAGTCGAAGCCGTTTTGGTGGGCGCCCGAGAGCACGCCCTCGCTGGCGATGATGCCGGGAGCGACCGCGTTGATCGTGATTCCGAGCGGGCCGAGCTCGCCGGCCAGCGCACGAACGAGCCCGATGGAGGCACCCTTGGTTGCGACGTAGTGTGCACAGTCCGGCGTGCCAGCGACAAAGGTGTTCGATGCGATGTTGACGATGCGACCGTAGCCGGCCTTGCCCATGATCGCCGTGACGGCGTGCGTGACGAGGTAGATGCCGTCGAGGTTCACCGACATCACGCGACGCCACTCCTCAAAACTGATGTCAGCCCACGGGGTCAGAGGTACGAGCGCGGCGTTGTTCACGAGCACATCGATGCGGCCGAGCTCGTCAACGATCTCGCCGATGACGGTGGCCACCTGCTCTGGGTTGCTCACGTCGAGCGTCTTCGCGACGCCGCCGATGCGCTGGGAGACCGTCTGGGCTCCGGCGCCGTTGATATCAGCGACAACGACCTTCATGCCCTCTGCGGCCAATTCCTCCGCGATGGCGGCTCCGATTCCCTGTGCGGCTCCGGTCACGAGGGCAACGCGCTGTTCTGTCTTAGCCATGTTTCTGTTTTCTTCTTTCGTTGTTCGTGTCGGCTGCGGCGGCTACTTGCCGCCGTAATACTCCGGTGCGAGTTTCCAATTCAGGAACGGCTCGAGATCGTGCGATGGGTACACGTCGGCGTCTTCGGTGCGGGCCAGGTAGTTGAGGCGTCGAATGGCCTCAACCGACTTCGTCGGGTCGAGGTGGAATCCGGCAATCCATTCCTTCTCGAGCGTGGTGTGGGTGTAGGCCGCGTCACCGCAGAAGAGCATGCTCTTCTCCTGCTCCATACGAACCAAGAGCGAGTAGTGCCCGATGGTGTGGCCCGGCGTTTCGAAGAGCCAGATGCCCGGCACAATCTCGTAGTCACCGGAGATGGGGGTGTAGCTGACGCCGGCGTGATCGAACGTGAGGTCGGAGTAGCCGAGACGCTCGAACGGCTCAGGAACTTTCGCGTGGCGCAGCTCCTCCTTGTGCACGAGCGTCTTCGCGTTGGTGAGGTACTTGTTTCCGCCCACGTGGTCGAAGTGAAAGTGCGAGTTGACGACGATGTCCACGTCTTCGGGTGCAAAGCCGGCCTTCGCGAGCTGGGCAGGGATGGTTTGCTCCGGAGTCTGCTCCGGAAGCTCAAACGGCAGCACCTTGTTGACGTGGTCCAGATCGAACCCGGTATCGAAGAGAATCAGCGCGTCGGGGTGCTCGATGAGCACGCTGTAGACAGGGAACCGCACAGGGTTGCCGGCGTTGATG
Source organism: Glaciibacter kafniensis (assembly GCF_039538945.1). Taxonomy (NCBI): domain Bacteria; kingdom Bacillati; phylum Actinomycetota; class Actinomycetes; order Micrococcales; family Microbacteriaceae; genus Glaciibacter; species Glaciibacter kafniensis. The sequence continues at coordinate 9,172 of NZ_BAABCN010000018.1, forward strand.
TGCCAATGCACGTCTGACTCGTCGATGACAAGCGTTCCGCCATCAAGCAGGTAGACCTTGGGATCGGACATCGTGACCTCGCTTCGCATTCATTCTCATATTGCGTTAATGACTGCTCACGTTATGAGAACTTAATTCACGCTGTCAAGACTTGCCCGAGGAATTAACGTGTCGGCAACACGGGATCAGTCGGCCGAGACGGCGGGGAAGTCCTCGAAGGTGGGTGCGAAGTCGTAGTGAGCCCATCGGTAGCAGTGGTCGAGCATGGGATCACTGGCGAAGTCCCCGATGCAGGTCGCGTCCTGGTAGCGCTCGCCACTGTCATCCGTGTAGTGCACCCGGCAGAGCACGCGCCAGAGTGTGTCGCTGTCGACGGACGGGTCTTCGATGGCATGCGCGGAGGGGAGCCAGCACTCGGTGGATGTGATGCGGTCCGCGTTCACATCTGAGCTGGGGCCCGCCACCTCGGCCAGGGTTGCGAGGGCCGCAGAGTCAGGCTCGGAGAGTGGAACGGAGGCGGAGCAGCCGCAGAGTGCGAGCACGGCGGCGGCGAGCAAAACGAGTGCGTGCTGACGGTTCATGGGAACCTCCTTACCCTCGCATCTTGGGGGACGTGTGTTTCGGGGGAGTAAAACCTACAAGTCATCGTTGACGTGGCGGCCATTCTTCTCATACTGTAGCGCCTACCCCGCACATTGTGAGAAGACAGCACTGCAAAACACAACGGAGATGGGGCACCCCACCTGGAGAGGACTTCCATTAATGTTTGCATTCAGAAGCGGCACCCGAGGTCGCACCATCACCCGTGTCGCCGTCGTCGCGACGGCGGGCGCTCTCGCCCTCAGCCTTGCAGGTTGTGCGGGAGGTCGTGGCGGAGCCGCCCCGGCTACCGACCCGGCCTCGTCGGCCGGCACGACCGTCGCCAAGTTTGCCCTCGTCGCCCCTGAGAACGAATCTGACTTCGGTTGGAATCAGGCCGGGCTCGTCGGCGCAGAGTCGGCAGCCACAGAACTCGGCATCGAAGTGACCCTGGTGCCCGACGCGGGGTGGGACAACGCCGAGACTGTTCTCGGCCAGGTCATCGACAGCGGAGCCCAGTTCGTGGTCGCCCATGCTTCCGGTTACGGCGTCGCCGGCACCAGCGTCGCAAAGGCGAAGGGGGTTCCGATCCTCATTCAGGATGCGGGCGAGAACATTCCCGGAAAGGTGGCAGTGACCAAGACTGAGGCGCAGGAGGGCGGCTATCTCGCCGGCATCGCTGCAGCCATGACGACCACGAGCAAGACAATCGGCATCGTGGTCTCGGCCGACGACATCAACTGGTTCAAGATGGCCGCAGGCTTCGCAGAGGGGGTCTACAGCGTTGACCCGACGATCCAGGTGCTCTACACCTCCGTCGGTCCGGCGGAGTACGCCGACGCTGCGGGTGGCAAGACCGCAACAGAGCAGCTCATCGCCGCGGGATCTGACGTCATCTTCGGCATGGGCGACGGTGCAACGCACGGTTACCTCCAGGCCGTCGAGGCAGCTCCGGGCGTCAAGTACATCGCCGACATCGGCGACGTGACGTCGGGCCTCAACGACCCGAGTGTGCTCCTCACCTCGGTGCTCTGGAACTACGGCCCCACGTACGTGCAGGCGATCACGGATGTCGAGGCCGGCACATTTGGCGCGGAGGGCTACGAGCTCACCGTCGAAAACGAGGGCCTGACGCTGCAGAAGACCGATAACCTGACGGCTGAGATCCTGGCCGCCATCGAGACCGCCAAGGCGGGAATCATCGACGGATCGATCGTGCCGACCCCGGCAGAATCGGCCGACGAAGTCAAGGCAGTAGTCGCGGCCAAGGGCGCCTGATCCCCACCGCTCGCTGCACCACCACCATGTGAGGTGCCGGCGGCCATCGCGGCCGCCGGCATCCAGCCCCCTGCTTCTTGCCCAGGAGAATTTCTTGACTACACCGATTGCACCGGACGTGATCTCCCTCAGAGAGATCACCAAGGCATTTCCCGGGGTCGTTGCAAACGACCGGATCTCGCTCGATATTGTGAGCGGGCAGGTGCATTGCCTGCTCGGAGAAAACGGCGCCGGCAAGTCGACGCTGATCAGCATCCTCGCCGGCATGCAACAGCCTGACTCCGGCACGATCGCCATCAACGGCGTCACGGCGACGATCAACTCCCCGAAGGCCGCTGTCGATTACGGCATTGGTGTCGTTCACCAGCACTCCACGTTGGTGCCCGCGTTCACCGTGCTGGAAAATCTCATGCTCGGCGAGACCGGGCTGCTGCTCGAGAAGAAGCGGGCGATTGAGCGACTCGGCGAGCTCGCGGAGTTGCTGGGTGCGCAGATCGATCCGGATGCGCTCGCCTCCGACCTCGGTCTCGGCCAGCAACAGCAGGTGGAGATCGCCAAGGCGATCTGGAAGGGCAGCCGGCTGCTCATCCTCGACGAGCCGACATCGATGCTCACCCCGCAGGCGATCGACCACCTCGCTGAGAGCATCGAACGGGTGAAGAGCCAGGGACTCGCGGTGGTCTTCATCACCCACAAGCTCCGCGAGGCGTACTCCATGGGGGACTGCGTCACCGTGCTTCGGGGCGGCCGCAACGTCGGCCACATCTCGGTCGACGAGCTTCACTCCTACGATGAGCAGCAGGCGCAAGACGCGATCCTCAGTGCCATGTTCGGTGAGGACATCAGCGCAGTCGGCGCCGACGCTGCCGACCTTGCCGGCGCCACCACGGCGACCAGGGAGACCAAGGCAATCGACCGGACCACTCAAGCGGTACGTCTCGAACTCACCGGCGTCTCGAGCCGTGGCCTGGGGCGTGACGTCGAGGCCACTGATGTGACCATCCAGGTGCGCGAAGGTGAGATTCTCGGCATTGCCGGAATCGACGGGCATGGCCAAGGGGCGCTCGCCGAGCTCGTCGCCGGCCAGCGATCGGTGTCGACCGGCACCGTGCGATTCGAGGGTCAGGACGTGACTCGGTTGGGCGTTCGGGGGCGGCAACAGCTCGGCATCCGCTATGTGACGGATGACCGTCTGCACGAAGGCACCATCGGCTCGATGTCTGTGGCGCTCAACCTCGTCATCAAGCGCATCGGCCAGCGGCCGTTTTGGCGCTTCGGTCAGATTCAACGCAAGGCCGTCGATGCCGAAGCCGCAACTCAAATCGACAAGTTCGGCATCCGAACCCCGTCACCGGCGACGCGGGCGGGCACGCTGTCTGGCGGAAACATCCAGAAGATTCTTCTGGCACGCGAACTCGCGCACGGCGCCCAACTTGTCGTCGTGAACAAGCCGACCTATGGGCTCGATCTCAAGACCGTGCGCCTGGTGCGTGAAATCCTTATCGACTTCGCCGCGAACGGCGGATCGGTGCTCCTGCTCTCCACGGACTTAGACGAGCTTGTCGAGCTCTCCCACCGCATCGAGATCATCTCCAGCGGCCGGATCGTGGGCAGCGTCACCAACGACGGACCCGGAACAGCAGAGAAAGTGGGTCATTTCATGACCGGAGCGATCGAGGGCGCACAATGATGCGCTCGGATCACAGCAGGGCCAGCAAGCTTCTCGAAGAGTTGGTGAGATCGGTACTGCCGGTTCTCCTGGCGTTGATCGTGGCTGGCCTTATCATCCTTGCAATGGGGAGCAACCCCCTCGACTTCTTCGCCGGAGTCTGGACCTATGGCGTCACCGGCCTCAACTGGCAGCGGAGCCTCGTGCTCATGGCCCCGCTGCTCATCGTTGCGGTCGGACTCATCATCGCCTTCCGCGGTCAGCTGTGGAACCTGGGCTACAACGGTCAATACCTTCTCGGTGCGGTGGTGGCCTCAGGATTCGGGCCCTACCTGTTCGAGGCGTTGCCGGGCTGGCTTGCAACGCTCGTCATCTTCGTCGGTTCGCTCGCGGTCGGTGCAGTCTGGTCGCTCGTTCCCGCGATTCTCAAGGCGCGCTATGGCACGAATGAGATCATCACCTCGCTCGTCATGTCGTTCATCGGCGTCGGAGTCGCGAATCTCCTCATCAAGGGGCCATTTAAAGACACCACCACTCCGCAGCCGCAGACGGCGGTCATCGCCGACGAAAACCTGCTTGCCTATATCCCCGGCACCAACATTCACATCGGTCTGATCTTCGCGCTCGTGCTGGCGTGTGTCGCCCAGTTCGTGTTCAGCCGCACGTCTTTCGGCATGCGAATGGACATCTTCGGTGCCAGCCCCAAGGCTGCACGACACATGGGCATCAACTCGACCTGGATGGTCATTCTGCTGTTCGCGCTCTCGAGCGGCCTCATCGCCTTCGCCGGGGCGATCGATGTCTTGGGACAGTACAGCTATCAGCGTGCCAACTGGAATCCGCACTACGGCGACGCGGTGATGCCCTTTGTCTTCTTGGCGCGACTCAACCCGATTGCGGCCATCCCTCTCGTCGGCTTCTATGCGGTGCTGGCCACCGGTGGCACACTCGCCGCGCAGCAGGCCGGACTCAACGTCGACTTCCTGCTCGTCATCGTTGGCCTCATCCTCATCTTCATGACCATCACCGAGTACGTCGGCGAAAAGCGCCGGCTCGGACAGAGCTACTTGCCTCACGGGCTGAAGCGCACACTGCTGCGACCGTTCCAGGGCGTTGCCGGAAGGAAGGATTCATGAGCGACATGCTGTCAGCGGCCTTCGTCACGGTGTTCATCGCGACGGTCATCGCGCAGGCGATGCCCCTCATGCTTGCCGCCGTCGGAGAAAACATCGGTGAGCAGGCCGGTGTGCTCAACCTCGGTATCGAGGGTGTGATGCTCATCGGCGCCTACACCGGATTCATCGTGACGCTCACCAGCGGCGACTTCTGGCTGGGCATGCTTGCCGGCGCCGTCGGCGGAGTCGTCGCCAACCTCGCGATGCTCGTGCTCAATGTGTGGCTCGGGCTCAACCAGATCGTCATCGGTCTCGCCGTCACCTTGATCGGCGAGGGCATCACGAGTGTTCTGTACCTGCAGAACAATGCCAAGTCGGTGACGAGCCTCGGATCGCCTCCCGACTTCGGGATCCCCGTTCTGGCCGACATCCCCGTGATCGGGCCGGCCCTCTTCCAGCAGTCCGCGATCTTCTGGGTCTCGGTCATCCTGGTGATCGTGGCCGGGTTCTTCCTCTCCAAGTCGAACTGGGGCCTGTCGATTAGGGCTGCGGGTCAAAAGCCGTCGTCGCTGGACGCGGCGGGCGGCAGCGTCATGAAGATCCGTTCGCATGCCGTCATTCTCAGCGGTGCCTTCGTCGGCCTCGGCGGTGCCTATCTGGCCTTGATCACCACGTCCACATTCACCCCGTTCATCACGAATGGCCTCGGCTTCATCGCCATCGTCATCACGATGCTCTCTCGGGGCCGGGTCATACTGGTGGCCGTCACCTCCCTGGTCTACGGCTTCACCGTGGCAATCGGTCCGGCGCTGCAGGTGCTCGGATATGACGTATCGGCTGACGTTATCAAGATGATTCCATTCATCGTCGTCATCCTCACACTGATCATCTTCGCGCGGACCTCGGTCGTTCCGCCGGCCCTGGGCGCTGCATACACCCGCGGCGCCCGCTGATCCCGATCCCCATTCTCAGAGCTAAGGAACTACAACATGGCACTGCCCGACTTCACCCTCTCCGCCGGTCCCGTCACGGTCTCCGCCCGAACGCTTGCTGCTCTCGGCAAGCCGATCCTGTACCACTACGACCCCGAGTTCAGGGCAACGTTCGAGCGCACCCAAGACAAGGTCGCGCAGATGTTCAAGACCACGAATGACATCGTGCTCATGCAGGGCGAGGCCATCGTCGGGCTCGAGGGCGCGCTGCGCTCGCTCATCACACCGGGGATGCATGTGCTCAACCTCGTTCAGGGCGTGTTCGGCAAGGGAACGGGCTATTGGATCGCCGGTTTCGGCGCAGAGCTGCACGAGATCGAGGTCGGCTACGACGACGCCGTCTCACCTGCGCAGGTCGAGGCATATCTCGACCAACACCCTGAGATTCAGATGGTCTGTCTCGTCGCCTCAGAGACGCCGTCGGGAACCGTCACCGACGTCGCCGCCATCGGCCCGATGTGCCGCGATCGTGGCATCCTGACCTACGTCGACACCGTGTCCGGTGTCCTGGGCATGCCGTGGGAGACCGATGCGTGGGGACTCGACCTCTGTGTTGCGGGAGCCCAGAAGTGCCTCGGCGGCCCTCCCGGCGTCGCCCTTGTCTCGGTCAGTCAGAAGGCCTGGGACGTGATGTACGCCAACCCCGCTGCTCCACGGGATTCCTACCTCTCGCTCATCGACTGGAAGGAGAAGTGGCTCGGTGAAGGCAGGTTCCCCTACACGCCATCGGTGAGCGACATCAACGGGCTCGAGGCCGCGCTCGACCAGGCGCTCGAAGAGGGCATCGACGCCGTCGTCGCCCGGCACGAGGCGGCCGCGGAGGTCACAAGGGCCGGCGCTCTGGCGATGGGATTGACGCTGTGGGCGAAGAACGAGGAGTTCGCGTCGGCGTGCGTCACGTCAATCCGGCTTCCTGACACTATCGACAACGCGGTGGTGCGCGACCACGCTCGTGAGGTCTACGGCGTGATGCTGTCGCACGGACAGGGGGCGGGAAATCTCATTCGCTTGTCCCACATGGGGCCGACAGCGGGAGGTCTCTACTCCGTCGTTGGACTCGCCGCGCTCGGGCGCACACTCGCCGATCTGGGCATGCCGGTCGACATCGGTGCAGGTTTGGAGGCGGCTCTTGCGGTGCTCAGCACCCAACGGAAGTGAGCCGAACTCGATCATGCCCGCGACGTGCCCTTAGTGTAGATAGACAGACAGACAGGTAGGTGATATGGAACCGTATCAGCCGACAGAGAACCGGGAAACCGGATCAGCCACAGACGGAGACGCAGTGCCCGCGCAGCCGCAGCGCACCAAAGGCGTCGACAGCGCCCGTCGAGTGCTTCAGATTCTTCTTCAGTTCAATGAGAACACACCAGAGTTGACCGTCGAGAATCTCCTCGAGGATCACGATATATCCGTGCCAAGTGCCTATCGCTACATCTCCCTGCTTCGCGAGATGGACCTGATCGAGGAGAGGGAGAAAGGACGATTCGTGCTGTCGCCGCAGGTGCTGAGGCTGGCGCGTGCGGCAGAGGCATCGTTCGACTACCGCGCGAAGGCGCAGCCGATCCTTGACCGGTTGGCAGAGACAACGGGGGAGACCTCGCTCTATCTGAGGCGGGTCAACGATTCAGCGGTCTGCCTCGCGATCGCCGAGTCCGATCATCCGATCTCGATCTCATTTCGCCCGGGAAATCTGATGCCGTTGCATAGTGGCGCGGCGGCCAAGGTCCTGCTCAGTGACCTTTCCGCAGCGAAACTTGCCCAGTACTTCCAGCGCGTGGGGCCCGCGATATCGAAGCAGGCTCGCGAGACCCTCGAGAGAGACCTCGACGCGATCGGCGTCACCGGATACGCCGAGAGCGCGGCCGAGGTCGATCAGGGTGTGTGGGCCAGCGCTGCAGGTATCCGAGTCAGGGACAGGCTCGTCGGAGCAGTGACGGTCGTCGCTCCGGGGTACCGCCTGTCAGAAGAGAACCGTGGTGCGATCGCAGTGGCGGTAAAGGCAGCGGCTCATGAGCTTGAAGGCATACTCGCTCACTTCGACTGACATCCACCGCCCATCGAAGTGAGCGAGTACCGGTCGTTCCCGGCCGTGGGCATCGGCAGTGTGCCGTTGCGGCTGCAGTCGCAGCTGCCGAGTCTCGGCGCGCGCTCGCTAGTGCATCGGGTGATACAGCTCGCCGACGGGAACCTCCACCGCGACGATGTTTCCGGCCTGCGGAAGCGGGCACGCCCACATCGGGTCGTAGGCGCACGACGGGTTGTAGGCGAAGTTGAAGTCGAGAATGAGGGTGTCATCGTCGGCGCCGGGGCCGAGATCGGCGCCCTTGACCGTGTCGAGCAGGTAACGGCCGCCGCCATAGGTTCCGCCCGGCTTGCCGGCGAGGGCATCTTTCACGGGTAGAAACAGCCCGCCCGCGTAGCTGGCGAGTCGCCAGACGTCGAGCGAGCCGATGTACGGCAGGCGAACCGAACCGACGAGATCGAACGGAACTGTGCCGTCGGTGCCGGTTTCGACGCTGATGCGCAGCGGTTCCTCTGCCCGGTGCACCTCGACTTCGAAGCGCCAATCGGGGTCGTAGGCCGTGACGGGGAGGCCGGTGAACGCGGCCCGGTCGTCGGGCAGCAACGGCGATGACGGATGCCCGGCGAACAGCTCGTCACGCCCCGAACGCCACAGCTCGTGGCCGGCCGCCGGGTTGCGCACGCTCAGCTGGCGCACGCCGGCATAGAGGCCGAAGACGCGGCGGCGCCAATCGGCAATTTGCAAGGCTCCGAGGGATGAGCTCATGGGTTCAGGCTAGCAACGAAGTCGGGATCACCAGCAGGGTGCGCCCCAAATCGGTTGCTCTGTCCGCGAAACGGGGACCGGCTTCAGGATGGGAGCGGCGAGTCGCCCGTGTCAGGGGCCGAAAAGGTAGGCGACACGCCATCCACTCCTGAACCAGGTACCGGGGAACCGCTGACGAAGTCGGGATCGTCGACGCCGAGATCGAGCCGCCAGCTCGGGGCGAGTCGCTTGAGTTGCCGCATCCGCCATTGCCAGAACGCCCAGAAGCTCGGCCAGAGGGCCAGCGTGGCTGGGCCGGCCTCGAAGATCAGCTGGTCACGGTAGAGAGTCTTGCCGCTGCCGGCCGGGTCGGCAGAGATCGCCATGGTGTGATCCCACCGGGTGAGGATCGCGAGCGGGCCCGAAACGCCGCGTCCGGTATCGCGCAGAATACGCACGCTGCCGTGCTGCCTGGTCGACACCGCGAGGTCGATGCGTTGTTGGCCGAATGGAATCAGACCGAGCGCATGCAGGCCGACCGGATGCGCACCCGCGGCCCAGATCGTCGGAAAACCCGTCGCCTCCTCGGAGTGCAGCGCCATGAGGGGGGAACTGACCTCCTGCAAAACTGCCGGGCTGCGGAGGGCGCGCCAGGCGGCATCCGGGTCGCAATCGAGGATCTCTTTCAGCAGCACGCGCATGCCCCCAGTCTGCGTGCATGCCCGATGCAGTACAACTGAAGCGTGGCAATCAGATACTGGCTCGGCGTCGTGCAGCGCGAGAATGTGCTGCGCGGAGTCGCGCAGGGCTTCGCGCAGACGAACCACGGCGCGCGCGGTCTGCTGGAGCGGATGCGGGAGTCTGACGGTCTCGTCTACTACTCGCCTCGGACGCAGGTCGATGGCCCTCCGCTCAAGCACTTCACCGCCATCGGACGCATCATCGACAGCGAGGTGTTCCAGGCCACCGACTCCGACTATCGCCCGTGGCGCCGCCGCGTCGACTACGACCATGCCGCGGTGGCCACCTCAATCCGGCCGCTTCTGCCGGTGCTCGATCTGAGCCGCGGCAACCCCGACTGGGGGTACCAACTGCGCCGCGGCTTGCTTGAGATCACGAAGCATGACTTCGAGGAGATCCGTCTGCAGATGCGGCGCCCGTCGGCAGACGACCGCCGCCGCCGGTAGCGGCGGCGCTCGGCATCGCCGCTCTCGCTTGTCCCGCCGGTCTTCTCTTCGCCGAGCTTGACACTTGCGGTCGAGTTTGACCGGCGCACCGGGGTGTCTCGACCGCAACGGTCAAAGTCGACGGATGCTGCGCGCGGCAGGTCGGTCGGCTCGAGACCGCGTGCCCCGCGTTGGTCGAGCCTGCCGAGACCGCGAGCAGATCTGGGCGTGGGGTATCCCGCTCGGCGCGCGCAAGCCTCCGCGCCCCGCGGGATACCCTGCGCCCAGAGTGGCAGGCAGTCGCGGCCCGGCGTCATCGCCTCCGCGCCCGGCTTCATTAGACTCGAACCATGGCTGGCGAACTCTGGTGGGTACCCTCGCTCATCGTTCTCGCGGCCGTTGCTGCGGGAGTGCTGGTGCTCGTTTCCGTGCTGCGCCGACGCACCCGCTCCCGCATCGACGCTGAGAATGCGATTGCCGCCGACCTTGCCCGCACCGCGGCGATCAGCCTCGTGCGCGCCGACGACCTCGTGCAGTCCGCCGCCGATGAGCTGAGCTTCGCCCTCGCGCAGTTCGGCGAGAACTCCACGCGTGAGTTCGCGACAGCGCTCACCACCTCGCGCCGGCAGCTGCGCGATGCGTTCGCCCTCCAGCAGAAGCTCGACGATGCGGTGCCGGACTCCGATGCGGAACGCCGGCGCTGGAACGAGCAGATCATCACCCTCGCGACAGAGGCCACCGCGCGCATCGACGCGCAAACGCGCACGTTCGACTCCCGCCGTGGCGTCGAACGCGAAGCACCGGCGCTGCTCGACCAGCTCCACCGCCGGCTCCTCCGGGCGGAAGACCGCGTCGAAGCCGGAAAGTCCACCTTGGAGCGCCTCGCCCTGACCTACGCTGCCCCGGCGCTCGCCGCTATCGGCGCGAATCTTGACCGAGCCATCGCCTCACTCGGCGAGGCCCGCGCGGCCGTCGATGAGGCATCCGCTCGCATCGGCCGCGGAGCACAGGAACCCGTCGGCGACCAGATGCGTGCCGCCGAGCACGGTCTGTTTCGCGCGACCCAGCTGCTCGACGCCATCGAAACCGGCGAGGACCAGCTGCACATCGGCTACGCGACCCTGGGCAATGCGCTCGCCGCAGCGGATGCGGAGCTGGCCGAAGCTCGTGCGCTGCGCGACACCCACGAAGAGACCGAGGCGCGGGCCACCCTCAACGAGGTGATCGCGCGGGCCGACCGGGTGATCGTCGAACTGCGCAATCCGGCGCGGTTGTCTGATCCCGCGGCAGATCTGGTGCGTCTTCGTGAGGCGATGGACGGCCTCGACGTCACCCGCTCCGAGGCCCGCAACCGACAGTTGCGCCTGGAGAACGCCCGCGATGCGCTCACCGGCGCCCTGCTCGCGGCGCGCAGTCAGATCGCGGTGACCCGCGACTACATCACGACCAGGGCCGGTCGAGTCGGGGCGCCGGCCCGCACCCGGCTGGCCGAGGCCGAGCGCCAACTCGCTCTCGCCGACGCGGAGGCCGACCCCGTCACCGCCCTCGACACCGCCCGCCGGGCGATGACCCTCGCGACGGATGCCGACGCCCTCGCGCGCTACGACGCTCATTAGTCCCGGCCGTCGCTCGAGCTGCCTGGCGCTCTGCCGACTTGTGTGGGGCTAACTCCGGCAATTCGGCGGGGGTGCCGACCCAAGCCGCGGACCAGTGCGCGGACCAGTGCGCGGACCAGTGCGGACCAGTGCGACGGATGTCGGCCGGCCGCCAGGATTGCAGGAGTTAGCCACCGGCTGCACAGTGTGCTTACAGAAGAGAAGAGCGAGGACGTGTGAGGGTAACTCCGGTAATCCGGCCGGAGCGCCGGCGCGGACCGCGGACCAGTGCGACGGATGTCGGCCGGCCGCCAGGATTACCGGAGTTAGCCACTGGCCAGCTCGGGTGCGAGATCGGAATCCGCGAAACGAGACGTTGCGTGACGACGAAACCCGCACGGAGGGCACGGCGCCGGGTAGCCTGAATGCGTGAACGAAGCGCAGCCTCAGCAGGCATATCAGGTCAGATTCGACTGGGGAACGGCCGGATTCCAGGCGCTCTCCGCCAGCGCCGACGTTGTCGTCATTGCCGACGCGCTGCCGGCCACCACGACAAACGGCGCGCATTTCGCGGGCGCAGCGGGCGCGGCCGGCACGACGAACCGCGGGCAGGCGCAGCACGTCATCTCGGCCAGCCTGAACAATCGCTCCGCCGTGGCCGACTGGGTGCTCGCCCGTCAGGCCGAGAAGGGTGCGCGGTTCTCCGTCGCGGTCATCGCAGCCGGTGAGCGTCGCGCCGACGGAACCCTCCGGTTCGCCGTCGAGGATCTCTTCGTGGCCGGCGCCGTCATTGACGCACTCTCAACCCTCGGCATCGATCATTGTTCACCGGAAGCCGCCGCGGCATCCGCCGGATTCGTTGGGTTGAAGCAGGCCATCCGCCACCTGGTCAGCGCGTCGGAGACGGGTCTCGCGTTGGGGGCACTCGGGCGTCAGGACGAGATTCGTGCCGCCAGCCAGCTGGATTCCAGTACCGAGGTCGTGGCCACCGGCGAGTTTCACTTTCTGGCCTGAGCGGCTGGCGCGATCAGGCGATCAGGCGATCAGGCGATCAGGCGATCAGGCGATCACCCGATCGACCCGAACTGACCGATCTCGGCAGAGACGCTAGGGCAGCGTCGGCGCCTCAAGCGCATGACGCGCGACCCGCGGACGCGACAGCGTGGTGACCGAAGCGCTGTCGGCCGTCGACTCGGCCGTCGACTCGGTTGCCGATGTCGCGGGTGCCGATGTCGCGGCAGAGGCCGCGTTGCGCTCCCGGAACGCCCGCACCTTCGCTCGATTGCCGCAGCGCTGCATTGAACACCAGCGGCGGTTGGCCGAACGTGAGGTGTCGAGATACAGAATCGTGCAATCGTCGGCCGAGCAATAGCGAATCCGCCCGTCGGTGTCTGGCCCGAATAGCTCGACCGCGGTGCGCGCGAGAGTCGAGAAGGCTTGCCCGGCGCGCGGCGAGGTGCGGCCGGCCTGCCGCGACCCACCGGTCAGGGCGGGCGGGATGTCGGGGGTGGCGGCGAACAGATTGACGATGTCGATGTCCTGGCCGTCGGCATCCCGGCCATCGGCCGCTGCGGTCGCGAGGCGGGCAATCGCACCGCGCAGGGCGAGGGCGTCGGCGAGATCGCGCTCCTGAGTCTGGATGCGGGGGGTCGGCGCCGCGGCCACGGAGGCCGTTGCCGAGGAGGTCGCTGAGGAGTCCGCCGCCGAGGAGTCGGACAGTGACTCAGCCGACGACTCCGCCGAGTCGGTGACCACGGTCTGAGGGGAGTAACGTTCATTGAGCCAGTCGGCGAGGTCGCCGGCGGTGTGCAGGAGTTCCCCGGCCGGATTGTCGCCGAGGTCGCCGGTGTAGGCGAAGTCGAGCGCGATCGACCCGGAGTCGAACCACCAACGCTGCCCGTCGCTTGAGATAAGCCACTGGCCCGTCTGTCCGGGGCGAGCGGTGTCGTTGTTCACAAGCGTCATGTAACCAGTGTATCTGGTTACGACAGAGTCAATTTCCCGCTGCCGCCGCAGCCCGCCGCCGCGCCGCCGCGGTGATCTCTCGCCGCGACCAGGTGATCAAATGGGCAGCGCTGAAGCCGCGCCCGCAGAGGCCACAGGCCAGCGGACGGGTCGGTTGACGATAGCGATAGTGTGTGTGCCCGGCAGGGCAGGTTCCGACCCAGGGGGCCAGTTCGTCGGCGATCTCGCCGTCGTGCGTGCGTTTTCCGTCGTAGCCGATGTTCGCCGCAACGGCCTTCCACCGTGGCCCGTGCCCGGCTCGCGGGCCGGCGAGTGCATGCGCGACCTCGTGCAACAGAATCTGGTGGATCTCATCGTCGTCATACCGCGCCGCGAGATAACGCGACACAGTGATGTGCCGATCGGTGAAGTTGCAGAGCCCGGCGCGCTTCTTTGCATTGTCGAAACCGAATGACCAGCCGCGGTCGAGATGCAGGGTGATGAGGGCATCCGCCCAGACGCGCACCCGCTCGAGGTCGGCCATCAGCGCGACACCTGCACCTGATAGAGACGGTCGTCGCCCGCGGCGGGGTCGCCCCGGCCATCCGTGTTGTTGCTCATAAACCACAGTGTGCCATCCGGGCCAGACACCACATCGCGCAGCCGCCCGAAGTCGTGCACAAACCAGTCGTCGACCTCGCCTGTGGACAACTGGATGCGCCAGAGACGCTCCCCGCGGAGGCTCGCCATGAACAGGCTGTCGCCGACGATCGCGATGCCGCTCGGGCTGGCCTCGTCGGTCGGCCACTCATGCACCGGGTCGATCAACGCGGGGTCGGCTGCGCCGGCAGGAGCGATCCCCTCAACGATCGGCCAGCCATAATTGCCGCCGGCGACGATGCGGTTGAGTTCATCCCAGGTGTTCTGGCCGAACTCGCTCGCCCAGAGCTGCCCCTGGACATCCCAGGCGATGCCCTGTGGGTTGCGGTGCCCCCAGGAGTAGACGAGCGTGCCGAACGGGTTTCCCGCCGGCACCTCACCCGTGGCCGTCATGCGCAGAATCTTGCCGCCGAGCGAGCCGAGATCCTGCGCATTCGCCGTGTTTCCCGCATCACCGGCCGTCGCATAGAGCAGCCCATCCGGCCCGAACGCGATCCGACCGCCATCATGATTTGCCGCCTTCGGGATGCCGGCGAGCACGAGCTCAGACGCGCCGAGACCGTAGCCTCCCGCCGAGCCGGTCAGTGGCATCCGTACGATTCGGTTGTCGTCGGCAGCGGTGACGTACGCGTAGACCCAACCGGAGTCACTGGGAGCAAGTCCTGCAGAAAAGCCGGGAGAGACGCTAGGAGCGGCGGATGCGCCGGGAGAGACGGTGGGCGCGGCTGATGCGCCGGGAGAGACGCTGGGCGTCGCGGATGCGATGGGCGCGGCTGATGCAGCCAGGAACGCGAGTCCGAGCAACCCGCCCTCGCCGCCGGCATGCGACTCGGCGACCGTCCCGGCCGCACGGAGCGAGCCATCGGGCAGCAACTCACGAATCGTCGCGGTGTCACGTTCGCTGATCAAAGTTCCGCCGCCGGGCATGGGCAGACGCAGGATCGACCACGGCGCGTCCAGATGTGAGGCGATCGCGACGGGGTCGCCCACCGGACGCACCGGCAGTGCCACCGGCGACGGCGAAGCAGTCAGGGTGGGGGTGGCGCGCAGGGGAGTCTCGGTGGCCGGCTGCCCGGTCGACGGTGTCGCGCGCGGGCTTCCGACGGTGCAGCCACAGACCGTCAGAGCGACACACGCACAGATCGCGACTGTCGATGCACGACAAGCGCGAGAGGCTCGAAACGGCGGCCTGGGCATGGTCACTCTCTTCCTCACTGTGAGGGCAGGGCGGGGCTGCGTGAATCAAGCATGGCGCAACTCGTGAAGCGAGGCGAGGTGTAGCAGAGGCGAAGAACGCGACGAACTAGCGTGATGCGTCGTCTGCGGCGATGAACTTTTCGATCACGGCGACGGCGAGCAGCGAGTTTTCGATTTCTTGAGGCGATGCTCCGGCGCGCTCCCGCAAGAAAACTGCTGCGGTGAAGTCGGCGGCGGCGGCCTCATAGCTGCCCTGATCGAAGTGCACCTTGCCGCGATTTTCGCGGGCTGACGCCGCAACATCCAGCCACTCGTGAGCTTCGGCCTCCTGCACACAGTGGCTGAGTTCGGCCTGCGCCTCGTCGAGTTTGCCCTGGTACTGCTGCACCTGGGCGCGACGGATGCGACTGGACGCGAGTTGCTTGCGGTCACCGGTGAATCGCGACAGGCGTACTGCCTCGTTGGCGATCAGCGCCGCTTCGTCGAGACGATCGATCAGGCGCAGCAGGGTGATCTTCTCTTCGAGTGCCGACAAGCTGCGCAGCTCGCCGAGTTCGTCAAGCCGCGCGAGGGCGGCCTGGGGGTCTGCTTGCTCGCGCAATGTCGTTGCGTCGTAGCCGATGATGATGCTCAGGATGAGTCCGTTGTTGAGGGCGGCAGGGTGAGCCACGCGGGAGGCCAGGTTGTCTTCAGGATAACCCGCCACCCTGTCGAAATCACCCGCGAATGGGGGATAGGCGACGCACGCCAGAGGTGTCGCCCTCCCATTCGACGGAGATTCTGAAGTTTTGGCCCCAAAATACGACGGACAGACGGCGTGTCACGAAAAATCTCCGTCGAATGGGAGATCTCGGCGCGATGCTACGACCGGAGAAAGCGGATGCGACGACCGGAGAAAGCGGATGCTACGAACGGAGAAAGCGGATGCGCGCTCAGCGCCCGATCTGAAAAACGGTGCGGCCGGGCAGCGGCGA
Source organism: Glaciibacter kafniensis (assembly GCF_039538945.1). Lineage (NCBI taxonomy): Bacteria > Bacillati > Actinomycetota > Actinomycetes > Micrococcales > Microbacteriaceae > Glaciibacter > Glaciibacter kafniensis. The sequence goes on from NZ_BAABCN010000018.1 coordinate 25,108, forward strand.
CGGCGTCGCCGTCTCATCGGTCACGACCTGCGCGCTGGCCATGAACTGCTTCAGCTCCGTGCCCTCGATCACCTTCGCCGGATGCGGCCCGCCGGCCAGCAAACGCGGAATCCAGTCCAGGTCGATCGGCGTGTGAGCCGCGACGAAGACGATGTTGCCGAACCGACGCCCCTTGAGAACCTGCGTTTCGGCCAGGCCGATCACGTGACCGAACACCGCTGAAAGGGTGGCAGCCTGGCTGCGCGCGAACGCCAGCCCGGGGCCGTCGGCCACGTTGACGGCGAGCACCCCGCGCTGCGAAAGCAGCGGGGCGGTGAGCTCGTAGAACTCTCGACTCGTCACATGGGCAGGGGTGCGGGCCCCCGAGAAAATGTCGACGACGACGAGGTCGACCGAGCCGTGCAGCCCGGCCGGAAGTTTCGCCAGCACCTCGCGCGCATCGCCGTGCCGCACCCGCAGCTGGGCACGCTTGTCCCAGGGCAACTCGGCCCGCACGAAGTCGATCAGGTCGCTCTCCAGCTCGACGACCTGCTGGCGGGATCCGGGCCGGGTCGCCTCGACATACCGGGGGAGGGTCAGGGCGCCGGCGCCGAGGTGCACGGCGGTGATCGGCTCGCCTGGGTCACCGAGCAGGTCAATCACGTGCCCGATCCGCTGGATGTACTCGAAAAACAGCTCACTCGGGTTGTCGAGGTTCACATGCGACTGCGGGGTGCCATCCACCACCAGCTGGTAGCTGCCAGGGGTGAACCGGTCGGGTTCGACGATGGCCGTGTGTCCGCTCAGTTTCAATGTGACTGACGGATGCTGCGTCTCGCCTCTGCTCATCACTCCAGTCTGCGCCATCCTGGCCCGCGCCCTCCCCCGGAAAGAACGAGAGAAGGCGACGAAGTCTGGGTTATACCCGAGAATTTCGATCAGGTCAAGAAAAGAGTAGACATGGCCTAATCGAGAGCATATAGTTGTTCTTTGCGCTCCCAGACATACCTCTGCCTTCATATTGCGGTCGGCTTTGCGTGCTCAAGCCACCTTGCGGCACATCTTCATTGAGATTTCATCGATTAAACACCGGTGAATATCTCCGAGGGTCTGTGGAGTACTCCATTACTAACAGTAACTAGACCTGACGGGGTCCACGGAGGTTATTTCCTTGGCTGCTGCGCGCAACGCAACCACCAATTCACCCAAGAACGGCCGCTCTGCTGGGCGTCTTTCGTTCGCAAAGATCACCGATACTCTCACTGTTCCGGATCTGCTCGCTTTGCAGACCGAGAGCTTTGACTGGCTCGTCGGTAACGACGCCTGGAAGCAGCGCGTCGCCGAGGCACAGGCCGAGGGTCGTCAAGACCTGCCGAGCCGCACCGGACTCGACGAGATCTTCGAAGAGATCAGCCCGATCGAAGACCTCAGCGAAACCATGCAGCTGTCGTTCACCAATCCGGAGCTTGAGCCGGAGAAGTACACCATTGACGAGTGCAAGGAAAAGGGTAAGACCTACTCCGCACCGCTCTATGTGAACGCTGAGTTCATGAACCACCTCACCGGTGAGATCAAGACCCAGACCGTGTTCATGGGTGACTTCCCGCTGATGACGCCCAAGGGCACCTTCGTGATCAACGGCACCGAGCGTGTCGTCGTGTCGCAGCTCGTGCGTTCGCCGGGTGTGTACTTCGACCGCCAGCAGGAGAAGACGTCTGACAAAGACATCTACTCCGCTCGCGTCATCCCGAGCCGTGGTGCCTGGCTTGAGTTCGAGATCGACAAGCGCGACCAGGTTGGCGTGCGCATCGACCGCAAGCGCAAGCAGTCGGTCACGGTCTTCCTGAAGGCCCTCGGCCTCACCAGCGAAGAGATCCTCGAGGAGTTCAAGGGCTTCGCGTCCATCGAGCTCACCCTTGAGAAGGACAACATCCTCACCAAGGAAGAAGCCCTCAAGGACATCTACCGCAAGCTCCGCCCCGGAGAGCAGGTTGCTGCTGAAGCTGCCCGCGCCTTGCTGGACAACTTCTTCTTCAACTCCAAGCGCTACGACCTGGCCAAGGTTGGTCGCTACAAGATCAACCAGAAGCTGGGCCTCGAGGCGCCGCTGACCGACTCCGTGCTCACGCTCCAGGACATCCTGGCCACTATCAAGTACCTGGTTGCTCTTCACGACAACCAGACCACGATCGCCGGCACCCGCGCAGGCAAGGCCACCGACATCCGTATCGACGTCGATGACATCGACCACTTCGGTAACCGTCGTATCCGCGCCGTTGGTGAGCTCATTCAGAACCAGGTTCGCACCGGTCTGTCCCGCATGGAGCGCGTCGTTCGCGAGCGCATGACCACGCAGGACATCGAAGCGATCACCCCGCAGACCCTGATCAACGTGCGCCCCGTCGTCGCCGCGATCAAGGAGTTCTTCGGTACCTCGCAGCTGTCGCAGTTCATGGACCAGAACAACCCCCTCGCGGGTCTGACGCACAAGCGTCGTCTCTCCGCGCTGGGCCCGGGTGGTCTGTCCCGTGACCGCGCAGGCGTCGAGGTGCGAGACGTTCACCCCTCGCACTACGGCCGCATGTGCCCCATTGAAACCCCTGAAGGCCCCAACATTGGTCTGATCGGTTCGCTCGCTTCGTTCGCACGCATCAACGCGTTCGGATTCATCGAGACCCCGTACCGCCGCGTGGTGGATGGCGTCGTCACGGCGACCATCGACTACCTCACGGCCAGCGAAGAAGACGAGCACATCGTCGCGCAGGCCAACGCCCCGCTGACCAAGGACGCACGCTTCGCTGAAGACCGCGTTCTGGCCCGCAAGAAGGGTGGAGAGGTCGACCTCTTCCCGCACGACGAGATCGGCTACATGGATGTCTCGCCGCGCCAGATGGTGTCGGTCGCGACCTCGCTCATCCCCTTCCTCGAGCACGACGATGCGAACCGCGCACTCATGGGTGCCAACATGCAGCGTCAGGCCGTTCCGCTTCTGCGCAGCGACAGCCCGTTGGTCGGAACCGGTATGGAGGGCTTCGCGGCTATCGACGCCGGCGACGTTCTCACCGCCGACAAGTCCGGTGTGGTCATGGAGGTGTCGGCTGACGTCGTCACCATCCAGCTCGATGAGGGTGGAACCCAGGATTACTTCCTGCGCAAGTTCGCCCGCTCGAACCAGGGAACCAGCTACAACCACCGCGTTCTCGTCAACGCCGGTGAGCGTATCGAAGCCGGCGAGGTCATCGCCGACGGCCCCGCCACCGACAACGGTGAGCTGGCACTCGGAAAGAACCTCCTCGTGGCATTCATGCCGTGGGAGGGTCACAACTTCGAGGACGCCATCATCCTGAGCCAGAACCTGGTGAAGGATGACGTTCTCTCCTCGATTCACATCGAAGAGTACGAAGTTGACGCTCGCGACACCAAGCTGGGCAAGGAAGAGATCACTCGCGACCTGCCCAACGTTTCGCCGGATCTGCTTGCAGACCTCGACGAGCGTGGCATCATCCGCATCGGTGCAGAGGTTCGCCCCGGCGACATCCTCGTCGGCAAGGTCACGCCCAAGGGTGAGACCGAGCTGTCCGCTGAGGAGCGCCTGCTGCGCGCCATCTTCAACGAGAAGAGCCGCGAAGTTCGCGACACCTCACTGAAGGTTCCCCACGGTGAGCGTGGCACCATCATCGGTGTCAAGGTCTTCGACTCGCAGGATGGCGACGACGAGCTCGGCTCGGGCGTCAACCAGCGCGTTGTGGTCTTCATCGCTCAGAAGCGCAAGATCACCGAGGGCGACAAGCTCGCCGGCCGTCACGGTAACAAGGGTGTCATCTCCAAGATTCTGCCGGTCGAGGACATGCCGTTCCTCGCCGATGGAACCCCGGTCGACATCATCCTGAACCCGCTCGGTATCCCGGGTCGAATGAACTTCGGTCAGGTTCTCGAGACCCACCTCGGCTGGATCGCCAAGCAGGGCTGGCAGGTTGAAGGCAAGCCCAAGTGGGCTGGCCGTCTGCCCGAGGCCGCGCACAGCGCCGCACCGAACACCAAGGTTGCGACCCCCGTGTTCGACGGTGCTCTCGAGGAGGAAATCGCCGGTCTGCTCGACTCGACGATCCCGACTCGCGATGGCGACCGTCTGATCGACTCCACCGGAAAGACGCAGCTGTTCGATGGCCGCTCCGGTGAGCCGTACCCGCGTCCGATCTCGGTCGGCTACATGTACATCTTGAAGCTGCACCACCTCGTTGACGACAAGATCCACGCGCGTTCGACGGGCCCGTACTCCATGATCACGCAGCAGCCGCTGGGTGGTAAGGCGCAGTTCGGTGGACAGCGTTTCGGTGAGATGGAAGTGTGGGCGCTCGAAGCGTATGGCGCCGCTTACGCACTGCAGGAACTCCTGACCATCAAGTCGGATGACATCCTCGGCCGCGTCAAGGTGTACGAAGCCATCGTCAAGGGCGAGAACATCCAGGAGCCCGGAATCCCTGAGAGCTTCAAGGTTCTGATCAAGGAAATGCAGTCGCTCTGCCTGAACGTCGAGGTTCTCTCGGCCGACGGAACAGCAGTGAGCCTGCGCGACACGGATGACGAGGTCTTCCGTGCTGCGGAAGAGCTGGGCATCAACATTTCCACCCGGTTCGAGTCGTCGTCGATCGACGACATCTAAACCTGGCCGCTGAAGAGACTCGAAAACTTTCCAAGGAGAGAAATTGCTCGACGTAACAACTTTTGACGAGCTTCGCATTGGCCTGGCTACCGCTGACGACATCCGTCGTTGGTCGCACGGTGAGGTCAAGAAGCCCGAAACCATCAACTACCGCACCCTCAAGCCGGAGAAAGACGGTCTGTTCGGTGAACAGATCTTCGGACCGTCCCGCGACTGGGAGTGCTCCTGCGGCAAGTACAAGCGTGTGCGCTTCAAAGGCATCGTTTGTGAGCGTTGTGGCGTAGAGGTCACGAAGTCGTCGGTGCGCCGTGAGCGCATGGGCCACATCGAACTCGCCGCCCCCGTCACCCACATCTGGTACTTCAAGGGTGTTCCTTCGCGTCTCGGCTACCTGCTGGACATGGCGCCGAAGGACCTCGAGAAGGTCATCTACTTCGCCGCGTACATGGTCATCACCGTGGACGACGACGGACGCCACCAGGACATGCCGGGTCTGGAGAACGAGCTTCGCCTCGAGATCAAGACCCTGGAAGGCCAGCGCGACACCCGTATCGCTGACCGCCTGCAGCGTCTCGAAACCGACCTTGCAGCCCTCGAGGCTGAAGGCGCGAAGAGCGACCAGAAGAAGCGCACCAAAGACGCCGCTGAAAAGGAGATGAGCCAGACCCGTAAGTCGATCGACGAGCAGATCGCTCACCTCGAGCGCGTCTGGGAAGACTTCCGCACCCTCAAGGTCGGCGACCTCAAGCCCGAAGACTCCGTCTTCCACGAGCTGCAGGACCGCTTCGGCATGTACTTCGAAGCGTTCATGGGCGCCGAAGCCATCAAGAAGCGCCTCGAGGCCTTCGACCTGGTCACCGAAAGCGAAAACCTGCACCTGCAGATCGCCGAGGGCAAGGGCCAGAAGAAGATCCGCGCCATCAAGCGTCTGCGCGTCGTCAACGCCTTCATCACGACCGGCAACTCGCCGGCCGCGATGGTGCTCGACGTCGTGCCGGTCATCCCGCCGGAACTGCGCCCGATGGTGCAGCTCGACGGTGGCCGCTTCGCGACCTCTGACCTCAACGACCTCTACCGTCGTGTGATCAACCGCAACAACCGTCTGCGTCGTCTGCTTGACCTCGGTGCCCCCGAGATCATCGTGAACAACGAGAAGCGGATGCTGCAGGAGGCCGTCGACGCACTCTTCGACAACGGTCGTCGTGGCCGCCCGGTCACGGGTACCGGAAACCGCGCACTCAAGTCCCTGAGCGACATGCTCAAGGGCAAGCAGGGTCGTTTCCGTCAGAACCTGCTCGGTAAGCGCGTTGACTACTCTGGCCGTTCGGTCATCATCGTCGGCCCGCAGCTGAAGCTGCACCAGTGTGGTCTGCCCAAGCAGATGGCCTTGGAGCTCTTCAAGCCGTTCGTGATCAAGCGCCTGATCGACCTGAGCCACGCTCAGAACATCAAGGCCGCCAAGCGCATGGTCGAGCGTTCACGCCCGCAGGTCTGGGACGTGCTCGAAGAGATCATCCGCGAGCGCCCCGTGCTGCTGAACCGTGCACCCACCCTTCACCGCCTGGGCATCCAGGCGTTCGAGCCTCAGCTCGTTGAAGGTAAGGCCATTCAGCTGCACCCGCTCGTCTGTGCTGCGTTCAACGCCGACTTCGACGGTGACCAGATGGCAGTTCACCTGCCGCTGTCCGTCGAGGCGCAGGCCGAGGCCCGCATCCTGATGCTCGCATCGAACAACATCCTCAAGCCGTCAGACGGCCGCCCGGTGACCCTGCCCACCCAGGACATGATCATCGGTCTGCACCACCTGACCACGCTCAAGGAAGGCGTCGAAGGCGAAGGCCGTGCGTTCTCCTCTGTCTCAGAAGCGATTCTCGCTTTCGACCAGAAGTCGCTCGACCTGAACGCCAAGGTGCGCATCCGTCTCGCTGACAAGTACTTCACCGAGGGCACGCAGCCCGAAGGTGTCGAGCTCGTCAACGGCCAGGCTGTCGGAATCGTGCTGGTGACCACCACGCTCGGCCGCGCCCTGTTCAACGAGACGCTGCCGACTGACTACCCGTACTTCGAGCAGGTCGCCGACAAGGGCACCCTCTCGGCGATCGTCAACGACCTCGCCGAGCGGTACCCCAAGGTGGAGGTTGCTGCAGCACTCGACAACATCAAGGACGCCGGTTTCCACTGGGCAACCCGTTCCGGTGTGACCGTGGCGCTCAGCGACATCCTGACCCCGCCGAACAAGCCGCAGATCGTTGCCGGCTACGAGAAGCAGGCCGCCAAGGTTCAGTCGCAGTTCGAGAAGGGTCTCACGACCGACCTCGAGCGTCGTCAGGAGCTCATCCAGATCTGGACCAAGGCAACCGAAGACGTTGCCGAGGCCATGCAGGCGAACTTCCCGGCCGACAACACCATCAACCGCATGGTCACCTCTGGTGCTCGTGGTAACTGGCTGCAGGTGCGTAACATCGCCGGTATGCGAGGCCTGGTGAACAACCCGAAGGGTGAGATCATCCCTCGCCCGATCATCTCGAGCTACCGCGAAGGCCTGTCCGTCGCCGAGTACTTCATTGCTACTCACGGTGCTCGTAAGGGTCTGGCCGACACGGCTCTGCGTACCGCAGACTCGGGTTACCTCACGCGTCGTCTCGTCGACGTCTCGCAGGATGTCATCATCCGTGAAGACGACTGCGGCACGACCAAGGGTCTCGAACTGCCCATCGCCACCGTTGACTCGACCGGGACCCTGGTTCGCCACCCCAACGTCGAGAACGCGGTCTACGCTCGCAGCCTGGCCGCCCCCGCGGTCAACGCCAAGGGCGAGGTTGTCGCTGAAGCCGGCGCCGACGTCGGAGACGTTCTCATCAGCCAGCTCGTTGCAGCCGGTGTCGAGAACATCAAGGTTCGTTCGGTACTGACCTGTGAGTCGGCCGTCGGTGTGTGTGCTGCCTGCTACGGCCGCTCGCTTGCTACCGGTCTGCTCGTCGACATCGGTGAGGCCGTCGGTATCATCGCCGCACAGTCGATCGGTGAGCCGGGAACCCAGCTCACGATGCGTACCTTCCACACCGGTGGATCGGCATCCGCCGATGACATCACCCAGGGTCTTCCCCGGGTGCAGGAGCTCTTCGAAGCGCGTACCCCCAAGGGTGCATCGCCCATCGTCGAGGCCGCCGGTCGCATCACGATCGAAGACACTGACCGCAGCCGCAAGGTGATCCTGACGCCCGACAACGGCGACGAAGCGATCGCCTACCCGGTGCTCAAGCGTTCAACCCTCCTCGTTGAGGACGGCCAGCACGTTGAGCTCGGCCAGCAGGTCATCGTCGGCGCCGTCGACCCGAAGGAAGTTCTTCGTGTCAAGGGTGTGCGTGAGGTGCAGAAGCACCTCGTCGGTGGTGTGCAGGATGTCTACCGTTCGCAGGGTGTGCCGATTCACGACAAGCACATCGAGGTCATCGTTCGTCAGATGCTGCGCAAGGTCACCGTCGTCGAGCACGGCGACACCGGCCTGCTGCCGGGTGAGCTGGTCGACCGCCTGAAGTACAACGAGCTCAACCGCTCCGCGCTGACCGAAGGCAAGAAGACGGCTTCGGCCCGTCAGGAAGTCATGGGTATCACCAAGGCTTCGCTGGCGACCGAGTCCTGGCTGTCGGCCGCTTCCTTCCAGGAGACCACCCGGGTTCTGACCCAGGCGGCCATGGAAGGCAAGAGCGACCCGCTGATGGGCCTCAAGGAGAACGTGATCATCGGTAAGTTGATCCCGGCCGGTACCGGTCTCCCGCGTTACCGCGACGTCACCGTCGAGGCAACCGAAGAAGCCAAGGCTGAGCGTTACCCGAACCGCATCTTCACCGATGATGCAGCGTTCAACGAGGGTGACCTGAGCTTCGTCGACTTCGACAGCTTCAGCTCGGACGACTTCACGCCCGGTACGTACAACTAAGCAGTAACCGTTTGATACGAAGGGCCCCGGCATCAGCCGGGGCCCTTCGTCGTTCCGGCGGCCGAGCCGCGTTGGTCGGGCCGGTCGGGCCGGTCGGGCCTGTCGGGCCTGTCGGGCCTGTCGGGCCTGTCGGGCGCAGCTTGATGTTTAGAGCAGCATCGAGAATAACGCAGAGGGCCACGGATGCCGCGCCGGCCGACCACAGGCATCCCGTCTGTGCGATCTTGGGCAGAATTGTCAGCGGTCACCGAACGAATGAGCGCCGCGATCCACGTCCGACTCCCGTTCCGCCCCATTCGACGGAGATTCTGCCCAAGTCTTGAGAAATCGGCGCGAAAACAGCCAGAATCCTGAAAATCTCCGTCGAATGGGGCTCTCGGGCAGGGTCGGAGACGAGACGACGCGTGTCGCGCCGCTGCCACCTCGGTAGGCTAGCTGAGGATGTGTCGCAACCAGGGGGGTAGCGAGCGGGGGCCGAGCAGATGAGGGGGAGATGATGGCGAGTCGTTTGCCTTCTGCGCCACCCGTGATCCCCGGCTACACCTACATTCGCCCACTGGGAACCGGCGGGTTCGCCGACGTCTTTCTATTCGAACAGAACATGCCCCGGCGCTCAGTCGCCGTGAAGGTCTTGCTTCACGACGTCGTCGACAACGAAGTGCTGCGCATGTTCAATGCCGAAGCGGATGTCATGGCCCGGCTGAGCTCGCATCCGTCGATTCTCACGGTCTACAACGCGAGCATCTCGGCAGACGGTCGCCCCTACCTGGTGATGGAGTTTTGCCCGAGTTCGCTCTCCGGCCGGTTTCGGCGCGAGGTGCTTCCGGTCGCCGACGTGCTGACCGTTGCGGTGAAGATCGCCTGCGCGCTGGAGACCGCTCACCGGTCAGGCGTGCTGCACCGCGACATCAAGCCGTCAAACATTCTGACCACGTCGTTCGGCACGCCCGTGCTCGCCGACTTCGGCATCGCCACGTCGCTCGGCTCCTCACAGCAGGAGCAACTCTTCGCGATGTCGGTGCCGTGGAGTGCACCAGAGGTCGTGCACGAAGAAACGACCGGCACCGTGCAAACCGAGGTCTGGGCGCTCGGAGCCACCATCTATTCGCTGCTCGCCGGTCGGTCGCCCTTTGAGACGACCGACGGTCAGCGCAGCTCCCGGCAGCAATTGCGCCAGCGCATCATGCGCGCCAAATACACTCCGATTGGGCGGGCGGATGTCCCGGCCGAGCTTGAGCAGCTTCTCGCGCGGTCGATGAGCAAAGACTCGGCCGCGCGCCAGTCGAGCCTGCTCCAGTTCGCCGAAGAGCTGCAACGCGTGCAATATGCGATGGGAATCCAGCCGACGGTGCTCGACGTGGCCGTCGACGAGTGGGCCGCGGCAGGGGCGCCGATCGATTTCAGCAATGAAAGCCTGCGCGGAGTCGTCAGATCCGAGGTCCCCGTCGCCTCGGCTCGCGCCCGCAAACCGGCGACCCCGGTGGCGAGGTCGGTCACCGACGACGGCACTCGGCACGCCCTGGCCGAGCGGCCACGCGGTCGATCGGGCACCACAGCCGCCCTTCTCATCGTCGGCGCACTCGTGGTGGGTGCCGGCGCAACCGTGGGCGCCCTGATGCTGATCGGTGTGATCTAGGTGGCCCGCGCACCGAGAGACACCGAGCCACGCCGTCGCTCGACCTGGTTCAAGCTGTCCGCCGTGGTCGTGTTGGCGGCACTCTTCGCCACAACAGCGATCGTCGCGGCCGGCTTCGACGTGAAGCAGACCCCGGTGAACGCCAGCTCAATCTGGGCGGTACAAAGCGGATCGGGCAATCGGTACGCCCGCATCAACACCGACCTTCGCGAACTCGACACCATCAAGACGGTGCGCAGCCCCAGCGGACTGGTGCAGTCAGACACCGCCACACTGCTCTTTGCCCAAAACAATGAGAAAGTCGTCGACGTCGATCCCGCCCGGCCGGCCGATCTGGGCGATGACGCGTCAGAGTATGGCAATACTCCGGCCGGAACCATTGACGTCGTCACCTCTGACTCCGAGATCGGCTACTTGACCAGCACCGGCACCGTGTATGTCGCACCGATCGCCCAGGGCGCCGCCGCGGTACCGGTTCAGGTCGATCCGTTCGCCGATGTCGAGACTGCAGAGGGGGAGGAACCCCCGCGCTACCGCAGCGACGCGATCGCGCTCGCAACCGATGGTGTGCTCTACAGCTACTCCCTCGAGACCGGCACGGTGCTCCGCTACGAAATCGCCTCGCAGAAGGTACTCGGTGAGGATGCGGTCTCGGCTGCGCCGTCGGATGCCGGAACCCAGCTCACCGTCGTCGGCGACACCTGGGTGCTGGCGAGCAAGACGGGCGACACACTGTGGATCGCCGGCACTTCGTCGGTTAAGACCACCCTCACCGAGGGCTTCCTGCTGCAGCGCCCGACGGCATCCGGCGACGCTGTCGTCGTCGCCGACGACTCCGGCCTGTTTTCCTTCGACCTCGCCGACGGTTCGGCGACCCGCGAGGCTGGCACTGACGGAGCCCAGCTCGGCACGCCCGCGGTGCCGACGTCGTTCGAGTCCGTGCTCTCTGCCGCCTGGATTCCGGCGACGGGAACAGCCGGAACGCTGTGGAGCAGCGCGAGCGGCGAGACGGACCTCGACTTCGCCGGGCAGACCCCGAGCGGTGACCCGGAGCCGGTATTCCAGAGCAACGGCCAGCGCATGATTCTCAACGACACAAACAGCGGTTGGGTCTGGACGATCCCCGACGGTGCCCTCGTGGCCAGCTCACAGAACTGGGGAATCGCCACCGAGCAGCAACAACAGCAAGACGACAACGTCGACCAGGTCGCGGAAGTCGTTGACCCGCAGGCCCCCATCGCCGAAGCCGATAGTTTCGGCGTGCGTGCCGGCGGGTTGGTGACGCTTCCGGTGTTGCTCAACGACCACGACGCGAACACCGACGTGCTCACCATTGTGCCCGCATCCGTCACCGCTCTGCCGGCCGAATTCGGAACGCTGAGTCTCACCGATCAGACACAGACCATTTCGGTGCAGCTGGCGCCGGGCGCCAGCGGAACCGCCACCTTCAGCTACGCCGTCACCGACGGAACCCGGCAAGACGGACTGAATTCTGACCCCGCAACGGTCACCTTGACCGTGAAGGATGCCGAGACGAACACAGCACCCGCGTGGTGCGGAGTCGACGGTTGTCTGCAGGAGTGGCCGTCTCCCGAGGTCGTCCCCGGCGGGACCGTCAGCGTTGCGGTGCTTCCTGGCTGGGTTGATCCGGAGGGCGACCCGCTCTTCGTGTCGTCGGTGACCAATCAGACCGGTGTCGGTTCGGTCAGCGCAACGCCGTCGGGAACGCTGGTGTACCGGCATCCCGACCCGAGCGCAACCGAAAGCCTCACCGTCGCCATTCTGGTGACCGTGTCCGACACCTTCGGCGCAACGGCCGACAAGGTAATGACCATTCAGGTCACCCCGACCCCGCGCCTCACTGTCACTCCGTTTGCCGAAGTGTCTGCGGTCGGCGAGCAGCTGACAATCAACCCGGCACCTCACCTCACCGGCGCGGCCGGCGCCTATCGCATTGTCTCTGCGACGACGCCGGCCAGCACCGAAGGGGTGACGGTCGGTGTGAACAGCGGCAGCGCAACGTTCAACTTCACCGCGTCGACGCCGGGCACCTATCGTGTCGACTTCACGGTCGAAGACGACGTCAGCGAGGTCGTTTCATTCGTGCGCGTGGAGGTTCTGGCCGCGGATGCTGCGGCGTTGGCCACCTCACCGGTCACCGTTTTCGTGCGGCCGCGCGCCGACACCAGCGTCGACGTGTTCGCCGCGGTGTCGAATCCTGCCCGCCGCGTGTTGCTGCTCAGCGAGGCTCTACCCGAGCCGGCGGGCGGCGCTTCCCTCGACGTCGAGGTGGTCGGACAAAGCCAGCTGCGGGTGCGCGGAACGACAGCCGACGAGCAACCGGGCAAGCTGGGCACGGTGGGCTACACCGTCTCCGACGGCACAGGCAACCCGGCATACACCGTGCGCGGCACCGCCACCGTCTACCTGCTTCCGGCTTCGGTTCCGCAGTCGCCGATCGCCGTTGCCGACCACATTGTGGTGCGGGCCGGCGCGCAGACCGACATCCCGGTGCTGGCCAATGACGTCGCTCCCGACGGCAACGTGCTCGTGCTGAACCCCGAATCCGTGCAGAACGCGTCTGGCGCGGGACTCGCCTTTGCCTCGGGGAGCACACTGCGCTACTTGGCCCCGCGTGAGGCCGGGCAATATGAGCTGCGCTACACGATTTCAATCGCCGGATCACCTGAGCTGGTCGACACCGCCACGGTGACCGTCGAGGTGCTGCCCGACGGCGAGAACCGCGCGCCGCTGCCGCACACGCTCACGGCACGGGTGCTCTCTGGTGAGTCGATTCGCATCCCCTTCACCGCGTTCGGCATTGATCCAGACGGCGACGATGTGGTTCTCGATCGAGTGCTCACCCAGCCCACGAGCGGCACGGCCGCCCTCGCCGCGACCGGAGACGCCATCGTCTACAGCAGCGTCAAGGGATTCAAGGGCTCCATCGAGTTCACCTATCGGGTGCGTGATTCCGGCGGAGAGACCGGTGAAGCGCTCGTGCGCGTCGGGGTGCTCGATCGACAGTCCGATCCCAGCCCCATCACATTCAGCGATTACGTCGAGGTTCAGGTCGGCGAGGGCAATCAGGTGATCGTCGCTCCGGCTGCCAACGACATCGACCCGACCGGCGGCACGCTGACGCTGAAAGACGTGCGGCCCGATGCGGTGCTCGGCAGCGCCGAACACGAGTCGCTCCTCAAACGGATCGGCACGATCAGCGACAGTCAGGTGGTGCTGACCGCCGGCGACGAGCCGGGCATGATGAGCTTCGTCTACGAGGTGAGCAATGCGCAGGGCGACATCGGACTCGGCCTGATTGTGATGCGCGTCGTACGCACCTCGGTTGCCGATCACCCGGTCGTCACAGACACCCTGGTTACGCTCGAAGACCGCGCCACGTTCGCCGACGGCCTGGACGTCGTCACCGGCAAGGTCTCCTGGGCGTCTGGCGACGTGAGCGGACTGAAACTGAGCCTTTGGGGTGACACCCACGGCGCCAGCGTCTCCGGCTGGAAGATCAGCGGCACCGTTCCCGATGAGGGAATGCTGCTGGCGTTCTCGCTCACGGGCCCGAACTTCGCGGGTGACGAGGTGACCACCTACGGTTTCGTTCGCATTCCGCCTCAGAAGGCGATCATTCTGGCGCTGAAGCAGAGCGGGGCATCGCAGAAGGTGAAGGAAGGCGAGTCGGTCAGCTTCAACATGGCCAACCTGGTGTCCGTTCCCGCCGGTCAGACCCTCGAAGTGGGTTCCTCCGGAGTGAAGGCATCCGGGCAGCGCGCCGACGCAAGCTGCCAGGTCGGCACCGGCACCACCATCACCTACAACGCCGGCAAGGGTGCACCCTGGACCGACTCCTGCACCGTTGCGGTGCGGGTCGCCGGTCAAGACGACTACACCCAGCTGCCGGTGCAGATCACTGTCGAACCACTTGACGCTCAGCCCGAGCTGCGGGCAGCCTCGATCACGCTGAGCCCTGGCGCTCCCGCACTCACCTATGACCTCGGCCAAATGGTCGTCTGGCCGGGCAAGAACGATCCGGCCTCGCTGGTCTACGAGACGGCGTTCAGCGACGACCAGTTCACGGTGACCCAGAACGGTGCAAGCCTCACGATCCAGGCCGCAGACACCGCACAGGCGGGGCGTGAGAATTCCGTCACGGTGACGCTCTCGAGCCATCCGGAGACCGTCGCTGCGGTGCTCTCGCTCAAGGTCGGTCAGGCCCCGAGCGAGCTGCCGAAGGGGGCAACCGTCTCCCGCGAGTGCTCGCAGGCGAGCGGTTCCAGCTGTCTGATCGATGTTCTTGGTGGGGCCGGCGAGGTCAATATGTTCCCATCGACCCCACTCACCCTGGTGTCGGCGTCGGCGGCAAGTACCTGTTCAGGAGTGAGCTTCAGCGCCGAGGGCGGTCAGGTGAAGGCCAGCTGGTCCACCGACACAGCCGGGGGAACCTGCCAGGCCAGTTTTGTGGTTTCGGATGCCCAGGGGAGGCTGAGCGCCGGCGACCGCAACGGCTCGGTCACCATCGACCTTCAGGGTTTTCCGCTCGCACCGAGCTCGGTGACCCAGACGGCATACGACAACGGCACGCTCACTCTCGCCGTCAGTCCCGGCAGCGCTGCGCGTGCCTACCCGGCGCTGCAAGGGTTCACCCTGTTTCGCGACGGCACAGAGGTCGGTTCCTGCGACGCCTCTGGCGGTTGCGCCCCGATCACCGGGCTGACCAACGGCAACAAGCAGACCTATGAGGTGCGGGCTCGCAATGCCGTGGGAGATTCGCTGTCGTCGGTCGGTGTTCTCGCCTGGTCATACGGCATCCCCGGCATCGGCGCGGTGAAGGCAAAGACGGTGTTCGACCCCAAGCGCACGACGGCGAGCCAGGGGGCGGTCGACCTGAGCATCGAGAACACGGATGCCAACACCCTCCAGTACCAGATCAACGGAACCACCTATGACGCGTCGAGCCGCGGCAGCGGCACCACCGTCGTCACGCTCACACTGGCGGTTGGCTCGAACCCCATCACCATCCTGCCGCTCAGCGGAGTGCCCCGACCGACCGGCACCGGCCCGGTCGACAAGTCAGCGCAAACCTCGGTGAAGGTGGCCGGTTCCCCCTCAATGTCCGTCGTGGATGGCGTCGCTCCAACCAAGAACTCGGTGACCGTGACGGCGCCGTCGGTCGAGTCAAACGGCGGCACGTCGCTCCCCGTGAAGTATGCGGCCTACCTGGACGGCGCTGAGCCGACCTGCTCCGTCGATGCGACGGGCGGCAACCTAGCGATGGCCGGCTCGACGACCTCGACGACGATCACTGGCCTGACTCCGAACCGCGACTACTTCGTCAAGGCGTGCTACTCGAACGGATTCGGGTTCGTGGATGGCACCCTCGGCAGCGGCTTCACCTGGGACGCCCCGGCGGCCCCGACCGGCTACACCTTCGAGATCTCCGAGCGTGGAAGCCGCAACTTCGAACTGCAGAAGCCCACGTCACCGACCGGGCCGGCCAAGGAATTCACCGCGCTGTTCACCGACGGCTCGGGCGACACGATGGACTTTCCGTCTGACATCTGGGGCGCCGATCTTCACATCGAAGTGAAGTACTGCTTGAAGGATCAGACCGACCGCTGTGGGCCGACGAGCGTCGTCGGTGCGGCAGCCGGCTCGCCGGTCTGGCAGGGCAAGTTTGACGGCGTCAGCCTGAACAGCTGTGTTCCGGAAAGCCAGCTCGAACTCAGTGCCTCAGGCAGGGGAATCGACTCCGCGCAGACGACGGTGGTTTCGGCGGAGTACCTGGTGAAGACGCTCGTACCGGGCACCGGTCCACCACTTGACGAAAACGGCAATCCACTTCCGCCTGTTGATCCGGGGGTCGACGAAAACGGGCAGCCTAACCCGCCCATCGTGTATCCACCGGCCGAATACACCGACGAATGGGTCCCCGGCGACGCCACCGTACCGACGGGCGCCAGCAAGGTGCGCAATGTTGCCTGGAGCTTCGCCTTTGACCCTGCATCCGGAATCTCGGATGTGTACACCGGAATTGCCGCGAAGACCGCATCCGCGTTCGCGTGCGGGTAGCGGGCGCTCGATGAGACACCGGATGCCGACACAGACAATGAGAGAGACAACACGACGATGACAATCGCACCAGAACAATCAGCCTGGTTCGCCTCCACGTTTTCGGCGATGGTCGACAACGTCGAACGAGTCGTGCTCGGCAAGCGGCACGTCGTCGAATTGGCATTCACCGCGATGGTCTCCGAAGGACACCTGCTTCTCGAGGACTTTCCCGGCACCGGCAAAACCTCCCTGGCCCGCGCGATGTCGCAGAGCCTGCAGGGCGTGAGCTCACGCATCCAGTTCACCCCCGACCTGCTGCCCGGCGACGTGACGGGCATCACGGTCTACGACCAGAAGAAGGGCGAGTTCGAGTTTCACAGCGGCCCCATCTTCGCGAATGTCGTGCTGGCCGACGAGATCAACCGAGCAAGCCCGAAGACTCAGTCGGCGCTGCTGGAGGCGATGGAAGAAGGCAAGGTCACCGTCGACGGCGTGACCCGATCGACCGGCTCCCCGTTTCTCGTCATCGCCACCCAGAACCCGATCGAGCAGGCGGGCACCTACCGCCTGCCCGAAGCCCAACTCGACCGGTTCATGATGAAGACCTCGCTCGGTTATCCCGACCTGGCCAGCACCATCCGCATTCTCGAGGGCACGAGCCAGGCACATCACGATCTCGCGCCGGTGATCACCCCGCAGGTCTTGGTCGGGATGAGCGACTTGGCCCGGTCGGTCTTCGTTCACCCATTGCTGCTCGACTACATCGCGCGCATCGTCGAAGCAACCCGCACCGCGCGTCAGGTGCGCATGGGAGTGAGCGTGCGCGGCGCTCGGGCGCTGACGAAGGCGTCAAAGACCTGGGCCGCGGCCAGGGGACGCACGTTTGTCACCCCAGACGATGTGAAGGGGCTCGCCGAGCAGGTGCTCGCACACCGCATCGTGCTCGACCCGGAAGCCGAGTTCGACGGCGTCACCGCAAGTGCGGTGATCGGCCAGATTCTTCTCGACATTGTTCCGCCCAGTCGAAGCGACCTGATGTGAGCTTCGAAACCGAGTCACGGATCTCGCGTACGACTCCCAGCGACAACACGTCGACCCACACCCGCTATTCGACCACGCGGTCACACACTCTCATCGAAGCCGTGGTCTGGTGGGTGCGGGCCTGGCGAGCTGTGCGCTCACGCACCGTCGGTGCGGTGCGCTGGGTGGGGGAGACCGTCACGCCGGCAGGCTGGGTCGTCGTCGCGAGCGTCGCCCTGCTTCCGGTCGGCCTCGTCTTCGGCTGGGCCGAGTTCATTGTGGCCGGCAGCGTCGGCGTCGCACTGTTGCTCATCGCCCTTCCGTTTCTGCTCGGCAGCCGGGCCTATGCTGTCGAGTTCGCCCTGCCGGTCGACCGTGTCGTGGCCGGCGGCGAGGTCACCGGCACGCTGAAGGTGACCAATATTTCGTCGACGCTGGAGCTGCCGGGACGCATCGACGTTCCGATCGGGCAGGGCCTCAGCGACGTTCATGTTCCTCTGATGCGGGCCGGTGCGGTGCATGAAGAGCTGGTCGCCGTTCCCGCCTACCACCGGGGAGTGATCGACGTCGGTCCGGTGACGACGGTGCGTACCGATCCGCTCGGGGTGCTGAAGCGTGAGGTGGCCTGGGCAGACATCCACCGTCTCTTCGTGCACCCCGTGACCGTGCCAATCCCGAGCACCAGTGCGGGTTTCGTGCGCGATCTGGAGGGAAACCCGACGAGCGACATCGTCGACTCCGATATGTCGTTTCATGCGATTCGCGAGTATGCGCCGGGCGACGGTCAGCGCAACATTCATTGGAAGTCGACGGCGAAGACCGGAAAGCTGATGGTGCGCCAGTTCGAGGAGAGCCGTCGTTCGCGCCTCGCCGTCGCGCTCAGTCTGCGTGCCGACGAATACGCCTCGCCGGAGGAGTTCGAGATGGCCGTGAGCGCGGTCGGTTCGCTGGGTATTCGCGCCATCCGCGACGGCAGAGACGTCGCGGCGTTCTCCAGTGACGAGATTCCGGAGTTCACTCGCGGCTCGATGCGCTCGATCCGCACCCTCAACGTGATCTCGACGCGCACCCTCCTCGACGATCTCAGCGCCATCGCCCAAAGCCCGACCGCGATGCGCATTGAGGATGTCTGTCAGTTTGCGTCGCAGGTCATCCCCGACATTTCGATCGCGTTCGTGATCTGCGGGTCGACGATGACGGCATCCCGCATTCACTCGCTCTCCCTCAAATTTGCGCCCTCGGTGTCGATCGTCGCCGTACTGTGCGACCCGACAGCAGAGCCGCGGTATCGGGATCTCGCCGGCACCGGCGTGCTCAGCATCGCGGTGCTCGACGACTTTCGTTCATTGCTCGCGCGAAAGGCGGGCTGATGCGCGCCCACTCACTGCCCGAAGCCAGAAGCACCCAGTTCGGCTTTCTGCTGACGAACGCACTTTTCGTGTTCGGCATGGTCGCCGTCGGGCTCTGGGCTGCCTGGCCGATCTACCAGAGCGGCTATTTCTTCATCACCGCCGGCGGGGCCGTGCTCGCCGCCACCGTCATCGCCTGGGTCGGGATGCGCCGCGCGTGGTCGTGGTTCACCCTGCTGCTGGTCACGTTCGGCGTCTACCTGCTGCTCGGTGTTCCGTTGGCCGTTCCGGCTGCGCTCACCAGCCTGCCGGCGTTCGGCAGCGGCTTTGTGAATCTCATCACCGCCACCGTGTTCAGCTGGAAAGAGCTCGTCACGATCTCGATTCCGGTCGGCAGCTACCAGACGATGCTCGTGCCGCTCCTCATCCTGACCCTCGGGGTCACGACGGCCGCGCTGTCGCTCGTCTGGCGGGCGCCCCGACTTCACACCCTGGCCATCCCTGTCGTGTTTTTGCTTCAGCTCTTCGGCCTGGTCGCCGGGTCGAGCCGGGTGAGCACACCGCTCACGCTCGGATTCGTGACCGTTCCCGCCCCGAGAGAGAGCCTCATCGGCCTCGCGGTGTTGCTGCTCGCCGTTGCATTTCTCGTCTGGCGCGCGCAAGATTCCCGTCAGTCAGCGCTACGTCAGACCACCCAAGCAACCGGGGTACGCCAGCTCGCACAGGGGTGGCTTCCGCGTGCCAGGCGCGGTGCGCTCGTCGTGGGAACAGTGCTCCTCGCGACGGTTGTCGCGGTGCCGCTCGTCGCATCCGCGGTGCGCCCCGCCGAACGCGAGGTGCTGCGCACGGGCATCGACCCGGCCGTGACGTTGCGCGAATATGTCAGCCCGCTGAGCCAATACCGCAGTTTCTTGACCGGCGATCTCTATGACACCCCGTTGTTCACGGTCAGCGGGGCGAGCGCCGACCTCTCGCGCCTGCGGCTTGCGGTGCTGAGCCACTACGACGGACAGGTCTTTCGTGTCGTCGACCCGGTGAGCGGCGAGAAAGACCAGACAACGGCATTCGCCAGAGTGCCGAACATTCGGGACTCCTCCGCGCAATCGGGTACGCCCGCCACAGCCACCGTCACCTCCGGGTCATACGACGGCGTCTGGCTTCCGCTCGCGGGCTCGCTCACCCGCATCGATTTCACCGGGCCGCGCCGCGACGCCCTGACCGATGCCTTTTACTACAGCGACCGCACCGATGCGGGAGTGGAACTGCGCACGCTGAGCTCGGGGGACAGCTACCGTTTTGAGACTCGGATCGACGAGAGTGTCACCCCGATTGCCGAGTTGAAGAAGCCGGCCGCGGGCGGCGAGCTGGTCGACCCTGCGCTGATTCCCGAGAGCCTGGTCAACTGGGTCAAGGCACAGAAGGTCGGGGCGGATGGCGCGGGCCTGGCCGAGCTGATCACCCGTCTGCGGGAACGCGGCTATCTGTCTCACGCGCTCGACGCACCGGCATCCGCGGGAGGCTGGGCCAACGACCTGGCGGGCTACGACTTCGCCCCGTCGCTGTCTGGGCATTCGGTGGACCGGATCGACAGCCTTTTCACGTCGCTTCTGGAGAAACAGAACTCCACAGTCTCCACCGACAATGCGGTGCTCGTCGCCGCCGTCGGTGACGACGAGCAGTTCGCGGTCGCCTCTGCGCTGATCGCGGCGTACCTCGGATACCCCGCACGTGTCGTGCTCGGATTCGCCCTGACCGCTGCAGACGGCGATGCTGAAGCGATCCCGGCCTGCACCGACGGCGTCTGCGAAGGAAAGAACCTCACGGCTTGGCTCGAAGTCCAGGGAGCCGACGAACGCTGGACTCCGGTGACGGTGACTCCGCAACACGATCACCCGCTGGCACCGAGCGACGACCAGATGCGCGATCCGAAGATTCCCACCGATGTGTTGCAAGCGGAGGCTGCCGAGCAGACACCGCCGGAGGCGAACCCGACGAGTGGAGAAGAGAAGGCGACGGCCGAGAAACCCGAAGCCGCAGATCTGGGCTGGTTGATCGGCATCCTCAAGATCGTTGGCATCTCACTCCTCGTTCTGCTGATTCTGCTCACCCCGGCCCTGGCCATCATCGGGGCGAAGATGCAACGCCGTCGTGAGCGCAAGCGGGGCACCACCACTGCCGCTCAAATCGCCGGCGGCTGGGACGAGTACGTCGATACGGCCGTCGATCACGGGCTGCCTGCTCCGCACAACCTGACCCGCACCGAGCTGGCCGCGCTGCACGGAAGCGAAGGCGGCGGTGTGCTCGCGACGCTGGCCGATCAGGCGGTCTTCGGCCCGATCGCTCCAGTGCAGGCGGACAGCGACTCGTTCTGGGTCTTGGTCGACTCGGAGCGGGATGCCCTCGGCCAGGATGCAACGCGGCGCAAACGCCTGCGAGCGGCGCTCTCACTTCGATCATTCGCTCGAGTCTTGGGCACACGACAGGTTCGTCGGTATGACTACTTTGGGTTGGTTTCGCGTCGTCAGCGACGCACTGAGCGCGAAAGAGGGGGAGCGTCGGCGACAGGGCTGGCGCGCAACTAAATGGATAATTCAACGGGAATCATTGTCGGGGCCATGGTCGTCTCACTTCTGATCAGCATCGGGATCTACGTGTGGATGGCGGTCGCACTCGCGGCGGTCTTCGCAAAACTCGGCGAACCACGGTGGAAGGCCTGGGTGCCGATCGTGAACTCAATCACGCTTTACCAGCTCGGGGGATATTCGGGGCTGTGGGTCATCGCGCAATTCTTGCCAGTGGCCAACTTCGTGGCGGCCGTGATCATGATTCTCGCCCTCCTGGGCATCAACCGTCGGTTCGGGCACGGCGGTGGGTTCACCGCGCTCGCGTACCTGCTGCTGCCGGTCTGGGCCAGCGTGATCGGATTCGGGCAGGCGCGGGTTGTCGACCCGACTGAGAAGGTTCAGGCGCCGGCTTTCGTGCCGTCCCTTCCCGCGGTGACCTGGGCGGGTCCTCCTGTTCCGTCTTCTGAACTGCCGGTCTCGCCGACTCCGGCCGGACAGGCTCTTCCGCCGGCACCGTTCGGGTTGAACACGCCGTCGGCACCTCCTGCTCCTCCGGCACCGCCCGCACCGCCGGCGCCTCTCACCTCGCACGCCCCGCCCGCGTTCGCGTTTGACCTCGCCTCAGCGCCGCCTGCACCGCCTGCACCGCCTGCACCGCCGGCGCCTCCCGCACCTCCTGCACCTCCCGCATCCGTGCCGGTTGCGATGTACCCCACGATGACCGAGGCCCGGCATGCGGCCCCGCCAGCCGCTCCGGTTGAGCCGGCTCCTCCCGCTGAGCCCGCCCCGCCCGTGTGGAACGAAGCCCCAGCGCCCTACGTCGCTGCGGTTCCGGTGCTGGTGGCGCCGGTTGCTCCTGAGCTGCCCGCCGTGCTGGCCCCGCCGATCGAAGAGAGTCCCTGGGCCCCTCCGATCAACACGGTTCCCGGTCTGGAGCCGGCTCAGCTGGACTCCGTAGTGGCCAACGGTGAAACCGTCATCACCGGTCGTCCGCCGGTGATCGTCGACGAGCGGAACGAAGACGGCGACGACTTCGACGCGACAGTGATTTCTGCTCGTCGAGTGCAGCCGTGGCTGTTTGAAACCGACGAGGGCCAGAAGGTGACCTTGACGAACCCGGTGGTCTTGCTGGGCCGCAACCCGTCGCGTGGGCGCACGCATCCGGATGCCCAATTGGTCGCAGTCACCGACGCCGGCAAGACCGTGTCGAAGACCCACGCCCGACTGGAACTCGTGGACGGGGCGTGGACGATCACCGATCTGCACTCGACGAACGGCGTGATCTTGAAGGGCGACGGCGGTCTCGAAGATGAGCTCGACGCGGGCGCCAGCGGGGTGTTGACCGAGGAGTTTCTTCTGGGCGAACTGCCGGCGCGGATCTACCAGGAGGGCTAGACGTGGTTATCTCGGCGACAGCGATGGCAGCCACGGTGAGTCTCTCCGCGGGCTCTCGCACCGACGTGGGGCGCAAACGCACCACCAATGAGGATTCGGTGCTCGCCCTGGCTCCGGTGTTCATCGTCGCCGATGGGATGGGCGGTCACGAAGCCGGCGACCTCGCGAGCGACGCAGTGGTCACCCAGTTTCTGCCGTTGGTCGGTCGAAACGATGTCACGGCCGAGGAGGTCGCCACCGCGGTCGAGAGAACCCATGCCGCGGTGCGGGTGATCGCCGCCGAAACGACGCGGGGTGCCGGAAGCACCCTGACCGGCGTGGTGCTGGTGACGCAGAGCGGCCGCCCGTGCTGGTTGGTGCTCAACATCGGCGACTCGCGCGTCTACCGGCTCGTCGGCAACTCGCTCGCCCAGCTCACCGTCGACCACTCGCTGGCCCAAGAGATGGTGGCCGCCGGCACCCTCAAACCTGAAGACGTGGCACGGTTCGCCCGCCGCAATGTCATCACTCGGGCGGTTGGCGCCCCCGACAGTCCCGCCGACTATTGGTTGTATCCGGTGACCACCGGCGAACGACTCCTGCTCTGCTCGGACGGCCTGAGCGGTGAGCTCAGCGATGAGACGATTCGTGCCGGCTTGACTCTTGGCGGCGGCACCCAACAGACGGCCGATCTTCTGCTCGCCCAGGCGCTCGAACGAGGCGGGCGTGACAACGTCTCGCTGATCGTGATCGACGTCGTTGCCGGCGGGGAGTCCGCATCCGGCGGAATGTCGACAGCGTCGCTGCTCAGCACCGATGACGCGACCGTCGATGTGCGGTTGGGTGACACGCAGGAAGTCCCCGGACGACGAGGGCGTCCCCGTGCGACCTGACGATGAGGGGAGTGTCGTGATTCCAGACGACGACGAGACGCGCCTCGTGCGGCGCGATATCGACGACGAGACACGGCTGGTTCGGCGGGATGTTGTTGACGACGACACTCGCTTCGTGCGGCGAGATGTCAACCCTGACGACGACTCGGTTGAGCCGGAAGACGACCAGACCAGGGTCGTCGACCGCCGCTCGGTCGACCCTGAAACCGACCAGACCAGGGTCGTCAACCGGCACTCGGTCGACGAGACGCGGATCGTTCGAGCGCCTATCGCTCCCGACAGCGATGAGTCGACCCGACTCCGTGCCCGCGGAGCGGGAGTTGCCTTCGACATCGATCCCGATCGCACGCAGTTGAGCACCCGGCCGACCGGGCAGACGCGGCACAATGCGGCCCCAGCGGCGTCTGCCTCACGAGCGAACCCAGCCGGCGTTCCGCTTGGCGTTGCGGCCGGTGTTCTTGCCGGCCTTTCGCATCCGCCCGACGCCCCGATCGGGTCGACAGCGATCTACGGCGTGCGCGCGCCAGAGCCTTCCGCCCCGATTCAGCGCCTTGAGCTCGGCGCCGACCATCCACCGGTCGTGCTGCCGGCAACCGCCGAACAGATCAGGCAGGTCAGCGGCACCCGTGCCCGCCGGCGCAGCGTGGTGGCCATCAGTGTGATCGTGGTCGCAACCGCCATCGTTGCCGGCGCTGCGATTGTCGCCGCCATCGTGATTTTGGGGCTGTGACTCACGGTGCAGCCCGTCAACCCAGAACCTAGTGAAACGAAAGACGTCACCTCATGAGTGTGCTGAACCATCCCTTCTACGCTGAGGCGGCGCATCCGCTCACCCCACAGGCACGGTTGGCCGAACTCGCTGCCGCGTACCCCGAGCTGCACCCGGTGATCGCCTCGAACCCGGCCTGCTACCCGGGATTGCTGGCCTGGATGCGTGAACACGGCACGCTGGCGCCGGTGGCGGAGCAGCAGGCTGTCGCGCAGCAGCCCGTAGAGCTGCCGGTCGAGCAGCCGAACCCGTTCGGTTCAACGACGGTGAAGACCAGGCCCGCTCTCGGCAAGAAGCCGCTCCTGATCGGCGGTGCGATCGCCCTCGTGGTGCTGCTGGTCGGTGGCGGCACGTGGGCCTACGCCGCAATCTCCTCGAAACTCGGGGGCGCGTCGACGCCGCAGGCCGCGGTGGAGAAGCTTCTGAACGGGGCTGCCGACCTCGACCCATTGAGCGTCTACGGTGCGCTCTCGCCGGCCGAGGTGGAGTCGTTCCAAGCCTCGTTTGAGAAGCTCGGCGAACTCACGACCGAAGCCCCGGACGGCGCACAAGTCAATTACCAGAAGCAGCTCGAAGAGATGATGTCGCTGACCCAGGTCTCGCTCGACGGACTGCGCTTTGAGGTCGAGGAGATCGACGATGAGATCGCCGCTGTCGCGGTGACGGGCGGCGAACTGCGTGTCGATGCCGACCCCGAGAAGCTGGCGGATGCCTACTTCGAGATGATGAAGCCTCAGCTGATCGCTCAGTACACGGAGTGGGGTTTTTCGGACGAAGAGATCGAAGACGTCGTTGACGAGGCACGTAGCAGCGCCGTCGATGGCCTGGCCGACACCTTTCCCTACTCGTTGACGGCGGGCGAGATCGGCGAGGAGATCGGGCATGACCCCACAATCATCGCGGTCAAAGAAGGCAACTCCTGGTACGTCAGCCCGCTGCTGACCATGGGAGAACTGATGTATCAGTCACGCGGCACCGGCCAACCACGGGGCACACTCGTCGCAAAAGCCGAGACGTTTGCGACGCCGGAAGAAGCTCTCGACGGGTTCGCGCAGGGAGCCGTCGAGTACCTGAATACCGGAGAGCCAGCGGCTCTTGCCCGGTCATTGCCCCTGGCCGAACGCCGATTGTTGAGCCTGTACGGTGAGGCTGCGGGGCTCGGACAGGGCCTGTCGCTGGAGGTCGCTGACGTCTCGGCCAGCAGCGTGAAAGCGGGCGACATCGCCCGCATCGAACTCGAGAATCTCGCCATTTCTGGCGGGTCCGGGTACCGCGCCTGGTCGGTCGAGGTCTCCGGCGTTTGCGCGCAGGCGAACGGATCGTCACCCGCATGCCTCGACGATGTACCGCTGCTCGACAAGCTCGGCGCGGTCGACCTCCAACTGATCGCGGTGAAGCAAAGCTCCGGCTGGTTTGTCAGCCCGGTGCGCACCGTGTCGGATGCTGCGGCAATCGTCATGGACAACCTGGTGACCCTGAGTAACAGGGGCGAACTCGAGGATCTGCTCGCCAGCAACTGACCCGAGCCGGTTACCGCCGCTCGCCCCGTCGGTTTCGCGCGGCGCCGCATCCTCGCCTCGACCAGATTGGACACATCATGACTTTCGACCCCACCGCCGCTCAGCCCCACGCCCAGGTGCCCATGCCCGCTTACTCACAGCCGCAGGCTGCTGACCAACAGTTCGGCGCGCCTCAGCCCCAGTTCGTTGCACGCGCCCCGCGCCCCAATCCGTTTGTGGGCGTTCCGCTCTCCGATTGGGTGCGCGACGGCGGTGCACTGTTGCTGTTGCTGATCTCGCTGGCGCTACCGTGGACAATCCGCGCTGACGACCTCGATTCGGTGCGGCTTGTGGCGGCATCGGGTCGCGTCGAAGTCATCCTGATCACGCTGCTGTCGGTGTTCTCGCTCAGCCTGACCTACCTGGCACGCGCCGGTGTTTTTGGGCCCACGGTCGGAACCCAGCAGATCTGGCTCTTTCGACTGCTCGCGAACCTCCCGTACTTTCTGCTCGTCGTCGTCTACATCGTCATCGACGCGGTGCGCGCCGAACCGCTCTCCGGTCTCGGCTACGCCGCAGCGCTCGGCCTGGCCGGCGCCTTTCTGGCGGCCCAGCCGCGTGCGGCGGAGGTCGTGGGAATCGGGGCCGACCACCCGGTTGCCCGGCTCTGGCAGCGCATTGCCCTCGGCTACGCCGTCTTCGGCGGCCTCACCGCATTCGCCGCGCTGATCTTCGGCGTGTTGTCGACCGTGGACAGCTCGATCTCGCCCCTCATGCTCCTCTCGATGATCGTTACTCTGCTCTTTGGCGCTACGGCCGTTCTCGTGCCTCTCATCGGCGTCATCCGTGGCAAGGCGATCTGGCTCACGATCGCCCGGGCGGTCGGTGGGATGGCCGTTGGCGTGGTGATCATCAACGCATTCACCGGGTTCACCCTGGCATTCGCCGGAATTGAGAGCCTGCGCGGCGGGGGCTATCTGATTGTTCTGGCGACCGGACTGCTCGGCCTCGCCTCCTCGCCGGCACTGACGGCGACCATGAAGCCGCTTTCGGCATTGACACGGTGGTTCGGTGTCGCCTCCACGAGTTTCGTGCTCATCATCGTGGTTGCCGGATTCACCCTGTTTCTGTCGGTTTTCACTCTGCTCGCGTATGGCGCCAACACGTCGACGACGGGCCTCTCGATCGGCACCATCGTTGTGATGGTCGCTGTCATGGTCATCGCGACGATCGCTCGAGCCTTCCTGCGCTCGAACCCGGCGGGGAGCCAATGGTTGGTCTTGGGTCTCCTCGGAGTGATCGTGGTGCTCGGCATCGTCAACATCGTGATTCGCAACGTGATCCCGTCGGTGGGAACCAGCGAAGACTTGGTCAGGATGCTTATCGCAAACGGGGCTTTCCAGGGGGTTTCGCTCTTCTCCTACTCGATGTTCTTCGTGGAATCGACCTGGAGCCTCGTGCTCGCCTTCGGACTTCCCACGCTCGCAATCGTCGCGCTGACGATTCCGGCTGACGTGCGCGCCTACTACCGGCAGTACGCGCCCGTGCGGCAGCCGACGGCCGGGGCGCCGGTGGGGTATCAGGCGGCTGGGCTGCAGGTGCCTGGGTATCAGGCGGCTGCGATGCAATCCGGTGTCACCGCTCCTGTGCCGGGGCAGGTCGCACCCGCGCAGCTTGTGCCCACTCCGGTCGTGTCGGCGCAATTCGTTGCTGAGCAGGTGGCGCCCGCGCTGGTCGTTCCCACCCCGGTTCCGGCAACGGATGTCGCCCCGTTCGCCCCGCAGACATCGCCTGTGATGCGCGTGGCGCTGTCTGAAGCCGCCGACCCGGCGACATCCGTCGAGCGTCTCTTCGCCATCGCATCCGAGAATCCCGGGGCGTGGCCGGATCTCGCGGCCAACCCCAGCACCTACCCCGACTTGGTGCAGTGGCTGGCTCAGTCGCCCGACCCGCGAGTACAGCAGGCTCTGCGGGCACGCAACCCGGCATAGTCGCTGGCACACAGGGTACGTGCCAGATGCCGTCTGGCCTACCCCCAATCCGGGGCGCCAGCTTGTTTCGCTCTGTTGAGCGACGCCATACTGGGCTTCGCACGCCAGTGAAGGCGGGTATGACTAACCCGCCAGCGTTTACGTGTTTGGGGGAACCGACCCTGAACGAAAGCACACATGCGCCATTCAAACCGTAACTCCCGTTTCAAGTGGCGCTGGGTCGCCATTGCCGGGGCCGGTGCCCTCCTCCTGGGGATGAGCGCGTGCAGCGCTATCAGCGCATCGGTGGATGCCGCATCCCACGTCTCCGCGGCTGCCAAGCGGTCGGCGATCGCGTCGCCGACGGATGATGGGGCTCAGGCCACCCACGCCCCGAGCGCCGCTGAGCCGAAGAGCGTCGCCGCGCCAGAGGGCGTTGCCGAACCCAAGGCCAGTGACACGGGAATCGCTCCCGGCGGTGGATCAAACTACAAGGCGAAAGACGAGGCGCCCGTCGCCAACGTGGAGTTGCCGACGGTGACCCCGAAGCCGACTGCGAAGCCGACTGCGAAGCCGACTGCGAAGCCGACCACGAAGCCGACCACGAAGCCAAAGCCGACCACGAAGCCAAAGCCGACCACGAAGCCGAAGCCGACCACGAAGCCGCAGCCGACCACAAAGCCGAAGCCGACCACAAAGCCAAAGCCGACTGCGACGCCCAGCGCGACAGCTGCGCCGAGCGCATCGCCGACCGCGACCCCGACGCCGGAGCCGACTGCAACGCCGACCCCGGAGCCGATCGTAACCCCGACTCCGGAGCCGCCCGTGACGCCGACGCCGGAGCCGATCGTAACCCCGACGCCGGAGCCGATCGTAACGCCGACTCCGGAGCCGACCGTGACGCCGACGCCGGAGCCGACCGCAACGCCGACGCCAACCCCGACCCTCCCGCCGCTTGAGGACTACGACCTGTCGAGCCTTCCTTCCCTGGGTTTCTACGACACCACGGACACCGGCGCCGAGCGTGCCCTGCGCAACGACCTGTCCGGTGCGCTGAGCGGCCAGGTTCAGTTCGCCCAGAGCCACACCATCAATGCGAGCGGAAACACGGCCAAGAAAATGCCGTCCCTTGTCACCAGCCGTGAGGCGCTGCTGTTGTTCTCTCCGGAGAAGATCGCGAAGTCGGTATCCGTCGAAGTCAGCATGAACGGAGTGGTTGTCAGCACGATTGCGCTCGACGATCCGAGCAAGATCCCGCTCTCCGACATGGTCATCACCGGCAACCGAGAAGACGTCGTCTACACGCGCAAGGCCTGGACGACCACGCTGCCGTATGACGTCATGAAGACCGGATTGTCGCTGAAGTTCACGACCAACACGGGCGAGACCGGCGTGCTGGCCGCAGACAAATTCGAGTTCGCTGCCCCCAAGGAGCTCATCATCAACTCGATCGAGTTGGGAATGCTCACGGATGCGCCGACGTCCTCCGGCCACTACCTACTGAACCAGCCGGAAGAGGCAGGGGCTGACTACTTCCAGACGGTGCCCGTCGCGAAGATGATCATCGCAAAGTACGAATCGGTGAAGCTCGACAAGGTCATCGTTGCCAGCGGCACGATCTACACGGATGCCAGCGCAGTTGAAGGTGGCGTTTACAGCGGCGACATGCGCGAAAATGTGGGCAAGGCGCAGGTGAGCACGGGGATCAACCTGGCGAACTTCGGCACGTCGAGTTCCACGATGAGCCAGTCGCAGCCCGGAACGTTTAACGAGCGAATCCTTCACCACTCGGCCGGAAAGTACACCAACGGTGTCGTGAAGCACGGTCTGAGTGGCGGCAACGGCATGGCCACCCTGTATGACTCGGTCGGCAATGAGCTCAGCCACGAGCTCGGTCACTCCTACGGCCTCGGCCACTACCCCGGAACCGACAACAGCGCCACCGGTGACGCCAAGGTCATCAACGCAACCCAGAACAGTGAAAGCGGATGGGGCTACATCGCCTACCGCGATCGCATGCGATCCAACCTTGCGGGCGGTAATGCATTCCTTCCTGGTGGGTTCACGGTGAATACTGATCCCTTCCTTCAGAACTACCTGGGCATTTACAACTACAACCGCGACTCGATGTCCGGCGGCTGGGTCACCAGCACGCTGTCGAAGTACACCCACTACACGGGCTACAGCGCCAACATCATCCAGAAGGGGCTCAAGACCGTAGTACCCGACCTCGCCTACCCGAGCGGATACCGCGATTGGGATACCACGACCCAGTCGTATGTCGACGCCAAGGTTGTGAACTCGAAGTTCACTTCACCGAAGCCCAGCAAGGTCGGCGTAGCCGTCTTCTCGCTGCTCGGCGGTTACAACCCGGCCAATGAAGCCCAGACTCTGATGTACCCGGCCTTCCGCAGCAATTACGGCAACGTTTTCACTCCGGCAGCTGACGCGGTGGACACCAGCAAGGTGAGCTCCGCCCGCCAGTGCTGGATCAGCGTCACGTTCGCCGACGCTCACGTCGAGAACACGGCACTGCTGGCCACCGACGGTGTGAAGCAGTTCAACATCAACGTTGCCGACGCCGACAAGCCGACCGATGCCAGCATCCGCTGCAGCAAGGATGGCGTGACCACTCAGCTGGGCGATGCAATCACGATTGCCACAGACCTCGCACCGCTGGCACCGGCAGTCGTTGTCGGCGAAGAGCAGGGCTACAGCGCCCTGCGCACCGTCGAGATCGCCGAGCTCGAGAAGTCGCTGCAGAAGCTGGTCGGCGTCGCTGTTCCGGTCTTGTCCACAACTGCAGCAACCCAGCTGTCCAGTTGGGCTGGAGATCTCACCGGCTTGAGCGCAACATCCCTCGAGGTCGTCTCACGCATTCAGACCCAGAAGGCTACTGCGGCAGCGGTTGAATCATTCGTCAAGAAGAACAAGACGGCACTGACGGCAGGTGATTCGGCGGCCAAGGCCCAGCTGGTTGAGGTGTTGGCGGCGAACGGCATGACTGAAAGCGCCTCCGCGGTACTTCCGGCCGGAACAGCGCTCACTGTCGACAACGGTCGGTGCCTCATGGTTGATGACATCGGCGGCCAGAACAGCGTCGTCTCCACCGCCACGAAGGCATTGTGTGCCTCAGTCGAGGAACAGCGCTGGGTGATGGATGCTCGGGGCGCCATTCACAACATGGCGCTGCCCGGCCTCTGCCTCGCCGCAGCGACTCCGGCGACGCTCACGAAGTGCGCGGTGGCCACCCAATCACAGGTCTGGACCTGGGAGAGCGATGGTCACCTGAAGAGTGCGACGTCGACCTACCTGGACCTCAACCACCACACGCCCTTGGACATGCCAGGGATGTGGGCCAAGAGGACCTACGCCCGCCAGATCTGGGGAGGGCTGACAACAAGTTCGAACCCCGCTCTGGCCACGTTGAGCTCGACCACCCTCGCACTGCTGCACTCTCTGAAGCTCGACGCCTCATAGCGGTCTGAGGGGCGGCAACGCCTCGTAGCGCGAGATGACAGCATTGTCGTCTCGCGCTACGTCGCTTCACCCATTCGCCCGTCCAGTTGGTCGAGCCTGTCGAGACCACGCGTCACGCTCATCGACGCGCCAGAGGCGCCCGACGCACCACCCCCAGTACCCCGCGTTGACGGGGTATAACGCTGCGGCTACCCCCACTTGAGGGTATCTTGCTTGTGCTTTATATGACGCTACGCTGGTGAGCTACCCGAATTTCACCAGCGGATTGGAGACTCCCGTGCCTTCACTTTTCCGCGTTCGCAACAACACCTCACCCGAGGAGGTTCGCGTGCCAACTCTCACCGAAATTCTTATTCTTCACGGCATCCTTCCAATCGAACATCTTGATTCGCTGATGGCCGGCGATCCGGCCGACGAATCGGCGGTGCGAGCGCTTGTCGAGAGCGGTGTGATCAGCGAAGCCCAGTTTGCGAAAGCCCGTGCCGCCCAAGCCGGCCTCGCATTCGTCGAGCTTCTCGACTACCCCGTCGATCGACTCGCCGTTGCCCTCGTTCCTGCGTCGGTCTGCCAGCGGCACGAGATTCTGCCCATCACGATCGAGGGCGGGCGCATCGTGCTCGCCATGGTCGACCCCGGCAACGTCTTCGCCATCGACGATGTGCGCGCCGCTGCCGGCATGCAGGTCATTCCCGTCGTCGCCGAACGTTCCGACCTGCTCGCCGCCATCGGGCGTTTTCACCGCGTCGACGACGAGCTCTCCAATCTCACCACCACCATGCAAGAAGAGAGTGCCGCCGTCGAGGCCAGCACTTTCGGCGTGGCCGATTCGATCGACGACGACGCCCCCATCGTGCGTTTCGTGAATCTCCTGGTCAGCCAGGCCATTCAAGACAAGGCCTCCGATATTCACATCGAGCCCGGCGAGCACGAGTTGCGTGTGCGCTACCGCATCGACGGAGTGCTGCACGAGATGCGGGCCGCGCCCAAGAGCATCCAGAACGGCGTCATCTCACGCCTCAAGATCATGAGCGATATCGACATCGCCGAGCGCCGCAAACCTCAGGACGGCCGGATGTCGGTCAGTCACGGTGGTCGCAAAATCGACTTGCGTGTCGCCACCCTCCCCACCGTGTGGGGCGAAAAAGTCGTCATGCGTATTCTCGACAACTCGAACACGACCATGAGCCTGCGTTCGCTGAGCCTGCTCGAGCGCAACTTTCAGGCCTACCAGGCGTCGTATTCCAAGCCATACGGCATGATCCTCGTCACCGGCCCAACTGGTTCAGGCAAGTCGACGACCCTCTACACGACCCTCAATGCCGTCGCGAAGCCCGAGATCAACGTCATCACCGTTGAAGACCCGGTCGAGTACCGCATGGCCGGCATCAACCAGGTGCAGGTGAACCCGAAGGCGGGCCTCACGTTCGCCAGCGCCTTGCGCTCGATTCTGCGTAGCGACCCGGATGTCGTCTTGCTCGGTGAGATCCGCGACCACGAGACCGCGCAGATCGCCATCGAAGCCTCGTTGACCGGCCACCTCGTTCTGTCGACCCTGCACACCAACGACGCGCCGAGCGCGATCACCCGGCTCACCGAGATGGGAATCGAACCGTTCCTGGTCGGGTCGGCCCTGGACTGCATCGTCGCCCAGCGCCTCGCCCGTCGCCTCTGCGACCGGTGCAAGCAGCCGGCTGCCTATTCGGCCGAGCAGCTCTCTCAGCTCAAGTTCGGGTTCGACCCGTCGCTGCCGTTGCCTGCACTCTGGCAGCCCATCGGGTGCCAAAGCTGCTCGAAGACGGGTTATCGCGGGCGCCTCGCGATCCATGAGGTGATGACCGTCTCCGAGGACATCGAGCGGCTCGCCGTTGCTCGCGCATCGAGCGCTGAGATCGGCCGGCTGGCGCGTTCCGAAGGAATGCTCACGCTGCGAGAAGACGGCTGGGAGAAGGCCAAAATGGGCCTGACCTCGGTGGAAGAGATTTTGCGAGTTGTCGCATAATGACGGCCCGCACGCTGAACACGCTGAAAGGAATCCTTCATGGACAAGCCGATTTTTGAGATTCCGGTGACTCCTCCGGGCGATGACTACAACGGTCTCGAAGGCTGGGCGCCTGCGCCTGCGCCGGCACAGGCGGCCGCAACTGACCTGGGCGCCGAACGCCCGACTTTCGAATCGCTCCTGGCCGAGTTGACCAAGCAATCAGCTGCGCCGTTGCCCTCCGCAGCCACGCCGGTCGGCTCGGGGGCCCCCGCCAGCTCGTGGTCGCTCGAGGCGTTGGCCGCCGATGCGGCAGCCGCAGAGGCCAACGATTCGATCGAGTCGATCGACGCGCTGTTCGCGAAAGCGGAGGACGCCCCCACCGCCGCATTCCCCGTTATTGAGCTCGACGACTCTGCGCCCTACCTCATCCCGGTTCCGCCGACGGCGTTCTCCCCGCGGTTCGACCTCGCGCCTCCCTCTCCTCCTGCTCCTCCCGCGCCTCTCGTGTCCGATGCCCCAGTTCACCTCACCGCCGACCCGCCATTTCTGCCGAACGCTGCCGCCTACCTGATCCCGCTCCCGCACGTAGCGGTTGTTGAAGCGGATGTCCCCGCCGCCATTCCGACGCCGGCCCTGCTCGCCGAGCCTTCCACTGAAACCACGGCTTTCGCCGTGCAGTCGAGTGCGGCCGCCGAGTTTCCGCCGCAGTCGGCAATTGACGGTATCGACCAGGCAGCGCCGCGCATCGTTCCGACCGGACGCCGTGCCGCACTGTCCCTCGAAGCCGACGCTGACGCGGCAGCCGAGATCGCCGAGATCGTGCCTGAGACCACGCTTCTCGCCACTACCCCACTGGCTACTCCGCTGGCCTTTGTCGCGCCCGCTGCCGTCGAGCCCGCTGTCGTCGCACCCGCGCTCGCTGTCACCGCGCCGTCAGCACGCCAGCAGGCAGACCCCGACCTCGTCGCCGCGTTGCACGAGGTCGTTCACCAGAACGCCTCAGACTTGCACGTGACTGTCGGTGCGCCTCCCAGCATCCGTGTCGACGGTGGCCTGCGTGCCCTCGAAGGAGCGAACACGTGGATGGTCGACAAGGTCACGAGTGCGCTCTACAGCCTGCTCACCGAGGAGCAGAAGGAGAAATTCGAGCGCGAGCACGAACTCGACTTCGCCTTCGCGGCTGGCGGAGCCCGCTTCCGCGTCAACTACTACCTGCAGCGCAACTCGGTCGGTGGGGCATTTCGTCTGATCCCGCGCGAGATCAAGCAGCTGAAAGACCTCGGTGTTCCGGAGACAGTGGGGCGGTTCAGCACCCTCCCGCGTGGATTGGTGCTCGTCACCGGTCCGACCGGTTCGGGCAAGTCGACCACACTCGCCGCGCTGATCGACCTCGTCAACCGCACCAGGGCCGACCACATCGTCACCGTGGAAGACCCGATCGAGTTCTTGCACCATCACCAGAAGTCGTTGGTCAACCAGCGTGAGGTCGGCCACGACACCCACAGCTTTGCCGCAGCGCTCAAGCACGTGCTGCGCCAAGACCCCGACGTCATCCTGATCGGTGAGCTTCGAGACCTCGAGACCATCTCGGTGGCCCTGACCGCAGCCGAGACGGGCCACCTGGTCTTCGCCACCCTGCACACGCAGGATGCCGCGCAGACGATCGACCGTGTCATCGACGTGTTCCCACCCCATCAGCAGGGCCAGGTGCGCGCCCAGCTCGCGGCAACCCTGCAGGGCGTGGTGTGTCAGACGCTGGTCAAGAAGGCATCCGGCCGTGGCCGTGTCGTCGCGACTGAGATTCTCACGATGACTCCGGCCATCGCGAACCTCGTGCGTGAGGGCAAGACCTATCAGATCGCCTCGATGATGCAGGCCGGCCGCGACTCCGGAATGCACACCATGGATCAGCACCTGGCCGACCTCGTCAACAGCGGGCAGATCACCCGCAGGGCCGCCGAGGAGAAGGCGCATGACCCGGCCGGGCTGACTCGCCTGATCCACCGTGTGGAGTCACCCACCGATGCGTCGGCTCGGGCCATTGCTGCCAGCGACATCGACTTCGGCGACGCGTACTCGCAGGTGTCGCACTAGTGGCTTCCGCGCAGGCCTACGCATACACCGGGCGCGACGCCAAGGGCAAGGCCGTCAAGGGCAGAGTGGATGCCTCGAGCGAGGGCGCAGTCGCCAGCCGCCTGCAGACGATGGGCATCTCACCCATCTCCATCACCGAAGCGGCGGAGGGGACGGGGCTCAACAAGGAGATCAACATCCCCGGCTTCACCAAGGGTGTCGGCCTCAAGGACCTCGCCATCATGAGCCGTCAGATGGCGACCATGATCGGGTCGGGGCTGTCGCTGCTGCGCACGCTCAACATCCTGGCCGGGCAGACCGAGAGCAAGCCGTTGGCCAAAATCCTGGCCAAGGTGCGTGACGACGTCGAGACCGGAACCTCGATTTCGGATGCCTTCGGCAAGCACAGCGAAGAGTTTCCGCCGATCATGATCAACATGGTGCGTGCCGGTGAGACCGGCGGGTTCCTCGACGGTGCCCTGGAGTCCATCGCCGCCAACTTCGAAAAAGAAGTGAAGCTGAGAAACACGATCAAGTCGGCGCTGACCTACCCAGTGCTTGTGCTGATCATGTCGCTGTGTGCAGTGCTCGTCATGCTCATCTTCATCGTGCCGATCTTCAAAGACATGTTCGAGGGGCTCGGCAGCAAGCTGCCGGCGCCAACTCAATTCCTGGTCGTGCTGTCGGAATCAATGATCTGGGTGGTTCCCATTCTGCTGGTGGTGGGTATCTCCTTCGCGGTGTGGTGGAGCAAGAACAAGCACACGCTCGCTGTGCGCAAGGTTAAAGACCCGATCATGCTGAAGCTCCCGGTGTTCGGGCCGCTTTTGCAGAAGGTGGCCGTCGCCCGATTCGCTCGCAACTTCTCCAACATGATCGGCGCCGGTGTGCCCATCTTGCAGGCCCTCAAGATCGTGGGGGAGACCTCAGGTAACTGGGTGATCGAGAACGCCCTCAACGAGGTCGCTGAATCGGTGCGGCAGGGGCAGTCGATCTCCGGTCCGCTGCTCGCGCAGCCGGTCTTCCCTCCGATGGTCACACAGATGATCGCAGTGGGTGAGGACGCCGGGTCGCTGGAGATCATGCTGAACAAGATCGCTGACTTCTACGACGACGAAGTGCAGGCATCGACTGAGCAGCTCACCGCGGCGATTGAGCCGCTGATGATCGCCTTTCTGGGTGTCATCATCGGTGGCATGGTTATCGCGCTGTACATGCCGATTTTCAGCATCGCCTCTGCCGTGAAATAGCCGCCTGAGGCCGGCTCCGAGGCCAAAAAACCGGCTCAGGGCCCTCTTGAAGTCATCTGCACCCCAGAACTGGGGGCATATTTGGGCCAATTGACCCTCAATAGTGGGTCATCCTGATAACTGCCCGCAAATATGCTGGAAGGCCGATCGCGCCCGATGGCCGGTTCCTTGCCCCCGAATGAATGGACACCACTGTGCTCGCAAAAAGCCTCGCGAAACTCGAACGCCGCCGCAACAACCCCGACGAGAACCAGAAGGGCTTCACGCTCATCGAACTCCTCGTCGTCGTCATCATCATCGGCATCCTGGCCGCTATCGCCATCCCCGTGTTCCTGAACCAGCGTGAGAGCGCCTGGAAGGCCTCGGTCGGATCCGACCTCAAGAACGCGGCCATCGTGGTGGAGACCTATGGGACCAACAACAACGGTTCGTACAAGAGCTTCGCTGCGGCGGCGGGCACTGCAACTGAAATCAAGGCTTCAGCCGGCAACACCATCACCGTGAAGATCGCTGGCGACTTCAACAGCTACTCCATTTTGGGAACGAACTCAAACATCACCAACGGCGGACAGCTCTACCTGAGCGCCACCGGTGGACTCCAGACGTGGGCCGCCACAACGCCGACTCTGCCGTAAGGACCGAGCGCTCTATCTGTGCGGGTCGCGGCTTAAAGCAGTGGCCCGCACAGATCCCATTGTGTGATTCGAGTCGCAGTGTGTGCCCCCGCGATCGGGGGCGCGTCTTACCTCAAGACACCCTCCGGTGGGACAGTGCTGAGGACGAGCGGCGAATACCTTGAAAGACCGATCGGGATCCTAGCCCGACTCCCTTCCACCTACTGAATGGAAATCACTGTGCTCGCACGAAGCCTCGCAAAGCTCGAACGTCGCCGCAAGAACCCGGA
Organism: Glaciibacter kafniensis; assembly: GCF_039538945.1. Classification (NCBI taxonomy): domain Bacteria; kingdom Bacillati; phylum Actinomycetota; class Actinomycetes; order Micrococcales; family Microbacteriaceae; genus Glaciibacter; species Glaciibacter kafniensis. Next base: position 62,515 of record NZ_BAABCN010000018.1, read on the forward strand.
GGAGAACCAGGTGGGCTTCACGCTCATCGAACTCCTCGTTGTCGTCATCATCATCGGAATTCTGGCAGCCATCGCCATCCCCGTGTTCCTGAACCAGCGCGAGAGTGCGTGGAAGGCCTCCGTTGCTTCTGACCTCAAGAACGCTGCAATTGTTGTGGAGACCTGGGGAACGACGCACGACGGGTCGTACGCCACCTTCCTGACCGCTACTCCTGCAGGAACAGCGGACATCAAGTCTTCGGCCGGCAACACCATCACCGTAGCTATCACCGGCTCCCCCTCCGGTATGAGTTACACGATCTCGGGCACGAACTCGAATTTCGCAGCGAGTGCGGCCAACACTCAGTACTACACGAGTGCCAAGGGCGGATTGCTGAAATGGGGCGCGGCACTGCCGGCTGGTTCCTAGGCTCTTAGCGCGGTGTTGTGGGGCGTCGCTGGAGCGGCGCCCCGCATTGCCCTCATTGTCTGCATTACTCGTATCACCCGTATCACCCGCATCACCCTCCAACCCCCGCAAGGAGACCCCGTGAAGTCCGTCGTGCAACGACTGCGCCAACGCGCACGCACCGACGACTCCGGTATGACCCTCATCGAGGTGATCGTCGCGATCAGCCTGATCGGCATCATCGCTACGGCGGCGATCGGCCTCAGCATCACCAGCCAAAAGGGCACCTCGGTTCAACAGCGCAAGGAACTCGCTGTGACAATCGCCAGCGACGCCATGGAAGCGGTAAATGCCCGGTCGGGCGCGACGGAACCGCTGACGGGGCTGAACTATCTCCTCACCGGGCGCACGCAAGGAGACGTCCTAACAGCATGGAACGCCAATACGGGAGTGAGTGGTCTTGCCACGACCTACCCGGGTTGGGATCCCGGCGCGACGTCGACGTCGACGATGGCCCTTGATATTTTGAAGACTGTCAGCCGCAGCGGCACGACCTACTCGGTCTACACCCTGATCGGCACGTGCTACATCTCGACGCCCGGCGGCGGAGACTGCACGAAGAATTCCCCTGGAGAAACCATCCCTCCTGCCACCATCCCAGCCGGAAAGACCCCGCTGAGTCGAGTCCTCGTGGTGGTGCGCTGGACTGCGGGCAGTGGATGCGCGGCGAGCGGATGCTCCTACCAAACGTCCAGCCTCGTCGACGCTCACGACGACCTCGTCTGGAACACCCATGATTAGATCTGCCGTGACGCAGCCATTCACCCGGTCACGTGATGCTGATGATGACGGCATGACCCTCATCGAACTCATCGTTGCAATGGGCGTCTTCATGATCTTCATCGCGATGGTCCTCACCACCATCGTGACCCTTGCGCAGAGCGCGACACGAGCCCAGTTGACCGCGGAGGCATCGAATGCTTCGCTCACGGTCTTCGGGTCATTTGACCGCCAAGCGCGTTACGCCGACGCGATCAATACACCGGGCACTAGCCCAACAGGAAAACGATATATGGAGTTCCGCACGCCGGGTAATAGTTCAGCGAGTGGCTTCACAACGTGCACGCAGTGGCGCTTCAATCCGGCACTCGGTCGCCTCGAATCCCGCTCGTGGAAAGACATCGTCGGAGTCTCCTTGCCTCCCTTCACCACCAAGTTGACCAACGTCATCGATGACGGCGGCGCAAATTATCCGTTCAAGCTCACGCTCGCTACTTCCGCGGTAACGATGCAGCAGCTCACAGTCACGCTTCACTCCGGAAACGCCAAATTGAATGCGGGCGCCTTGATGAGTTCAACCTTTGTCGCGCGCAACAGCTCAACGGCATCACCTGCCTTGGTGTGCGCGCCGTCTGGATATAGGGAGTGAAATCCGTGAATCATGTCAGGTGGCGCTCAAACCTGGAGGCTCGACTTCTGGTGCGCGGCGACGACCGCGGAGTCGCCCTGCTCACCGCCCTGATGTTCATGATCTTCGCCACCGGGCTTTCCCTGGTGCTCCTCAGCGCTATTCTCAGCCAGGCGGTTCCGGCATACACGGCCCAAAAGAACACACGCACCGTCTATGCGGCGCAAGCCGGTCTGCAGAGCGCGCTTGCCCTCATCCGCTCCGCAGACGCGGCCCCCGATGCTGCCGGAAACGTCTACGGCGTTCCGGCTGAGCTGCCGTGCAGCGCAGCCGGAAACGTCACGGCGGATACGAAGGGGGCCTCCTATTTGGTGACCTTGCAGTACTTCACTGCTGACCCCACCAGTAGGGATGCTGCCTGGCGCGCGAGCAACAAGATGGACTGTCCTGTCGCGACTGTACCGAAGTATGCCTATGTCGAATCGAGCGGGCAAGATGCGGCGATCCCCGGCAACTCCAATGCGACAGTCGGCAACCGCGCTCTGTCGGCGATCTACAAGTTCAAGACCACCAACGCCAATATCATCGGCGGCATGATCTACAACTCGAACAGTTCCTACTGCATGGAAGCTGTTGCAAAGACCGCGGGGTCAGAGATGAAGTTCGTGCCGGCTGCCCAATGTCAGGCCACCCCACTCCAGCTGTGGATTTACGCTACCGACTATGAGCTCAAGCTGGCGAGCACTGTCGCGGTGGGCTCCGTGAGCATGTGCATCACAGGACCGGTTGCAGATACTGAGTCCACACAGAAAGCGCTGCTTCAGCCCTGCCAGACGAACGACACTCGCTGGAATCAGCTGTGGAGCTGGGTCGGCGGCGGCACCTGGGCCGGGCAGCAGAAAATCATTGCAAACGGCCCGGGTACTTACTGCCTCCAGACTAGTAGCGCAGACGGCTCTAACTTGAGTTCGAAGCGGCTCGAGGTCAAAAAGTCCTGTGCGGTCGGAACCTTTCCGAACTATAGCTACCAGCCGACGGGAACCTTCAACCCGTCTCTCTCCGTCGGTGCAGGGGCGGCGGGGTACGACACGCACCAGATCGTCAACTATCAGGAATTCGGGCGCTGCGCCGATGTCACGGCCGAGGAGGATACCACTGCATACATGATCGTCTACCCGTGCAAACAGGACCCGACCGCGCTCGGTACCTACCTCAAGTGGAACCACAAGTGGTACTACACAAAGCCCCCCGAAGGATCGACGACACTGGGCCCACAACCGATCTACATCGACAACAACAAAACCAGCACCACTGTACGAAAGTGCCTCACGTCACCGGCCGTTGGGGACGTCGATGTTACCTTCACCTTGTGCAACTCGTCGTTGGATCGCCAGAAGTGGACCCGCGTTGAGAACACCGGTGATTATTCGAGCAGCTATCTTTTCGTCAATTCAGAGGGCAAATGTCTCACTGCTGATATGAGCAGTCTGCACGATTCAAAATGGTCAAAAGTGCGCGTAGCAAACTGCAACGGCTCGCTGGCCCAGAAGTGGAATGCCCCGCCCACCTACGTTGACGCGACATTTGGCGGATACCGCGAGGTCGCCCCGTGATCGCGTTACTGGTGCTCCCCGCCGTTTTCGGCCTGCTGATCGGCTCGTTCTTGAACGTGGTGGTCTACCGGGTGCCGAACGGCCTCTCGATCGTGTCGCCGCCGAGCGCCTGCCCGGCGTGCGGCAACCAGATCAAGGCCTACGACAACATCCCCGTGCTGTCGTGGGTGGCTCTGCGGGGCAAATGCCGTGCCTGCCGTGCGCCGATCTCCACCCGATACCCGCTGGTCGAAGCGGGCACCGGGCTGATGTTTGTGGCCATCGTAGTGTGGTGGATTTCGACCAGCGGAGTCGATCTGGTCGGCTTGGTTTCGACAGGCTCAACCAACGGAGGCGGCTCGACCGGCGATTTCGTCGCCTCCCTCCTCATCCTCGTGGCGTTCCTCTACCTGACCGCGGTGAGCATTGCGCTCGCGCTCATCGACCTCGATGTGCACCGACTGCCCAACGTCATTGTTCTGCCGAGCTATGTGGTTGCCGGCGTGCTGCTGGGCGGGGCAAGCATCCTGAACGGCGACTTCGAATCGCTGCTGCGCGGATGCCTGGGGCTGGCAATTCTGTGGGTCGCCTACCTGATCATGGCGCTGGCCTACCCGGGCGGCATGGGCTACGGCGACGTCAAGCTCGCCGGTGTGCTCGGGCTCTACCTCGGCTATCTGGGCTGGGGCGAACTCGTCGTCGGAGCCTTCTCGGCCTTTCTGCTCGGCGGTATCTTCGCCATCGCGCTGGTCATCGCCAAACGCGCCAATCGAAAGAGCGGTATCCCATTCGGTCCCTGGATGCTGCTGGGCGCCTGGGTCGGCATCTTTTTCGGCAACGCGGTGTGGAGCGGCTACCTGTCGCTCCTGAACCTCTAGCTGTTTCAGTTCTGTAATAAAGAGGAGTAAAACATGGCAACGAGTGTCGTAGGCATAGACATCGGTAGCCTCGCCCTGCGCGCGGTCGAAGTGGTTGACCCGGCCAAGGCAAAGCCCACGGTGGTGCGCTACCGCGAGGTGGCTCTGCCAGAGGGCGCCGTCAGTCGGGGCGAGGTCATGGAGCCGAACACCGTGGCCGGTGCCCTCAGAGAACTCTGGTCGCAAGGCGGTTTCAAGAGCAAAGATGTCGTGCTCGGCATGGGTAACCAGCGCGTGCTGGCCCGCGACCTCACCGTGCCGAAAATGTCGCTGACCCGCATCCGTGAGTCGTTACCGTTCGAAGTTCAGGACATGCTTCCGGTGTCGGTGGCCGACGCGCTGCTCGACTTCTACCCGATTTCAGAAGGCATCGGAGAGCATGGGCCGACCGTGAGCGGGCTGCTCATCGCCGCAGTCAAAGAGGCGGTGCTCGGCAATGTGAAGGCCGTCCAGATGGCCGGTCTCACCACGGTTGACGTCGACCTGATTCCCTTCGCCCTCAGCCGGGTGCTCATCACCCGGCCGCGCATGTCGGGCGTCGTTGCGCTGCTCGATATCGGCGCGCACAACTCCAGCGTGGTCATCGCCAAAGACGGAGTGCCGCAGTTCGTGCGCATCATCCCCACCGGCGGAGACGACCTCACCCAGGCACTCCGCAACGGGCTTGAAACGGATGCTGTTCAAGCAGAACGCATCAAGCGCTCCCTCGGTCTCGCCACCCAAGTGGCCACCCAAGAGGAGAAGAAGGCCGTCGAGATCATCTACCAGGTGTCCAGCGAGCAGCTCTCGAGCCTGCGAAACACGATCAACTATTTCAGCAACACCCGTCCGGGCGAATCGGTCAGCCAGATCGTGCTCAGCGGGGGTGGAGCGATGCTTCCCGGCCTGCCCGCCGCACTCGCTGAGATGACCAGAGTGAAGGTGAGCGCAGGAGACCCGTTCGCCACCGTCGCCGTCGCACGATCGATTGATGCCGATCACCTCCGAAGAAATGCCCCGTCGCTCACTGTTGCGCTCGGCCTGGCATTGGGGAGCGCAGCATGAGCCGCACAACGAAAGCCGACATCCTGATCGTCGGCGGCGAGCCCCGTGTCGACCTGCTTCCTCCCGAGGTGCGCGAGGAGCGCAAAGCGCGAGTTGTGCGCCGTCGCCTCGGGCTCAGTGTTGCCGGCGCGCTGGTTCTTGTCATTGCCGCCACCGGTGGAGCAACGGCGCTCTCGCTGCAGGCGCAGGTCGCCCTCTCCGATGAGCAGACGCGCACCACCCAGTTGCTGCAAGAGCAGAATCAGTACGTCGAGGTGCGAACGGTGCAGCAGGAGGTTTCTCTCGTGCAGGCTGCCCAGCAGGTGGGCGTCTCAACCGAGATCAACTGGAAGACCTACCTTGAGGCAGTGCAGGCAATTCTTCCGGCGAGCGTCGTGATTGACACGGTCGAGGTCGACTCTGCTTCACCCATTGCCCTCTTCGTGCAACCGACCGCTCCGTTGCAGGGCCCTCGCGTAGCCACCGTCAAGTTCACCGCGAAGAGCGCGGTGCTTCCTGACGTGCCAACCTGGCTCACCGCACTGAAGACGTTGCCCGGCTATGCCGATGCGCTGCCGGGCTCGGTCGGCCTGGATGCCGCGACCGGAACCTACACGGTAGACATCACGATGCACGTCAACGATGCCGCGTTCGCCAAGCGCTTCGAGACTGAGGGTAAGTAATCATGGACAAGAACAGATTGTGGATTATCGCGTCAGTGCTCGGCATCGTCGCGGTGCTCGCGCTCGGGTGGGTGCTCGGCATCCAGCCCCAGCTGTCGGCTGCGGCCCAGGCCACGGTGGACCGCCTCGCCGTTGAACAGACGAATGTGGTGCAGGCAACCGCTCTGGCCAAGCTCAAGAAAGACTTCGAAAGTATTGACGCGCTCAAAGCGGAGCTGGCCCCGTTGTCGGCATCTGTTCCGACAGGCACCGAGGCGCCCGCATTCGTCAGTCAGGTCGACGCGTTGGCGATTGCGCAGGGGGTCACCCTGCTCGGCCTCACCATGGACGACCCGCTGGCATACGTGCCGGTAGAGGCTCCGGACGCTGTGGTGCCGGCCGATGCGGCAGCTACCGATGCGACTGCCGCCGATTCGGCTGCAGCCGCTGAGCCGGCCGCAGCGGCTCCTGCGCCGGCCCCGATTGCCGCCGGTGTTCCGCCGGTGACTAACGCCCAGATCACCTCCTCGAACTTTGCATCACTCGCGGTGAGTATCGACGTGTCGGGAAGCTACGCCAACGTGCTGAATTTCGTGAGCGGTCTGCAATCCGGAGCGCGCCTCGTCATGGTGACCGGACTGAAGACTGCGGCGGTCACGGATGCCCCCGGTGAGGTCACGGCCACGGTCTCCGGTCTGATCTACTCCCTCGTCTCGGCCGACGCTGCCCCGGCTGCCGGCTGATCGTTTCGTTGATCGAGGAGCGCCCGACGAATCTCGAGAAAACCCACCCACAGTTGGTCGAGATTGTTGAGACGGGCGAGCCAATCTCTGAACCCGGGTTGCGTCTGAAGTTCGGACACGGGTTCTTCAGCCATGGGGACTCTGCGCGGCATGGTGGTGCACGTCAATGGTCATTCGGCCCGCAGTCAAGTCCCAGCTGGAATCACACTGGCCATCGGCCTCAGAGACACGCGCTGGCGCTCGCTCCTCGACGAACGGAATGGCAACAGATGTCCGCCACAAATTCGGGTCGCGACATCCCGCGCCACTTGCCAGGCGATGTCCCCCAATCCGGGTACGGCCGTTGGTAATGTTGCACTGATCAGTCACGGCCCAGGCCACAAGGAGTGCAGCATGAGCGACAGCAAACCCACCGACGGCGTCACGCCCCCCGAGGCGGATGCCACGGCGACTGCACCAGAGACCGCCACCGAGAACCTCGCCACCGAGAACCTCGCTGCCGAGAACGCTGCTGCCGAGAGCGCCGCTGAGCACTCTGCACCTGAGCACTCTGCACCCGAGAGCCCTGCTGCCGAGGATGCCGCCGTCGAGACCTTCGCTGTTGAGTACGCCACCGAGGAGCACCCGATCGCTCCCGCTGCCGCCTCACCCCGTGAAGACTCCGCCGAATCCACTGACTCCGCCTACTCCTCCGCGAACGAAACGAAGGCGTATGACACGTCTGCCCTCGTCGCCGCTGCGTTCGAGAGCCCCGAAGCACCAGTAGCACCGGCCGCATCGACATTTGAGTCCGAGCCGTCGGAGGCAGCCGGGGCATCCGAGCCATTCGCCGCACCCGCCCCGCTCGTCGAGCCTGCGGCGGCCGGCACTGCTGGCGCACCCACTGAAGTCGTTGAGTCGGCTCACGAGTCGCTCGCCGCCAGCGACGCAGCAACCGCACCGGAGTTCGCCGCGGCATCCGCTACCACCCCGGCCCCAGCAGTCACCGATGCCAACCTGCCCGAGCCGGTCGCCGCCGACAGTGTGAAGCGCGAAACCTATATTCCGGCAGCCGTCGTCGGCGGTGTCGCAGCCGGCGCCGCCACTCTGTCCGCATCCGATGCACCCACCGCCTACGTTCCGGGCGCTCCCACGGCGGCCACGGCGGCCACCGCAGCTCCCGCCGCCGCCTATGCCGCACCATCAGCCGCAACCCCGATCTACGTGCAGGCCCCGACCCCGCCCAGCCCGGCAGGCAACCGGGCCGGCGGCATCCTGATCGCCCTGATTGCCACGGTCGCCTATGCGGTGCTGTTCGCCATCGCGGCTTTCGTGATCTCGGGTCTGACCAGCGTCACGATCGAGCAGGCAGTCACCACGTTCTCCGATTTCGTGGTGCGCCCGGTCTTCTTCATCCCGGTGATCTTCTTCTTCATCGCATTCGCCCTCCTGATCGCCATCGTGAACCGGGGCGGCTGGTGGGCCTATGTGCTGTTCAGCTTCCTCATCGCCGTCATCGTCTACTTCTCCTACATCGGCGGAGCGCTGCTCACCGTGCAGGCCTGGACGATGACCCCCACCGAGGCCGCGCACTTCATCGGCACCCAGTGGCTGAACCCGGGAGCAATCGCCGCCGCGGTCATTGCCCGCGAGGTTCCGATCTGGTTCGGCGCCTGGATCGCCGCCCGCGGTCGCAAGGTGACCGCTCGCAACATCGAGGCCCGCCAGGAGTACGATCGCCTCATCGACGAGGGACCCCAGCTCACCAGCCCCTTCTAGACAACTGGGCCGCCCCGAGGGAGCAGGGCACCAATGCGCGACTATCAGAAATACGCGACAATCGTCGCCCTGTTCGCTGCGGTGCTCTACCTGGCGCTTGTCGTCGCGGCCCTCGGTCTGATCAGTCTGGCGACCAACCAAGAGGTCATCCCCGAAACGGATGCCGGGCCCCTGGTCGGTCCGAGCATGGCCGGCGCCGCCGTCATCCTGGTCTTCGTCATGCTCCTGATCCTCGGGGTCGGCACCCCCGCCGCCCGCGAGCGGGTCGCCGTCGGCTGGGCGTTTCTGACCGGGCTCGGCGCCTACCTGATCTTCATCCTGGTGGGAGCGACGCTCTACGCGATCGGCACCGGCGAGCTCGTGCAGCTGCTCATCTTCGCCGCAGCCCAACTGCCGAGTCCGTTCGCGTGGGCCACCGGCATCCTGGCCCTGATCGTAACGCTCGCCTACTCCTGGATTCTCGCCGCTCGCGTCGGCGAGCACGGCCGCCCGCTCTGGCCGTGGGAGCGGCGCGGCGAGTAGCCCACGCTATTCATTGCTGGCATTACCTGTTTGCTGGCATTGCCCGTTCGCTGGCATTACCTGTTTGCGGGCATTGGCCACTGCCTGTCACGCATAGTTGCCGCCGCAGAAACCGCAAGGATTCGCGTTCGGTCACCAGGCACCGTTCAAATCGTGCGGCATCTGATGACATGTGCGGTTTCTGACGACACACGTCCCGAGCTCTGCGGCGGCCGTGGCCGGCCTCTTCGGAGGCGCTGCCCGATACCTGCCGCCCGCAGCATCCGCATGTCGCCGCACCTGCCACCCAATTCTCGGCCTCAACCCCGCCTGAGCGACTACCCTGGACCCATGGGACGGTCCATCGAGTCGCGCGTCAGCCAAGAGGTTGACGCTTGGCTGCGTTGGCTGCCCCGTTGGACCCCCGGAACCCACCCCGGTCGCTCCCGCCTCTGCCGTCGCTGCTTCGGCTCGTTGATCGTGGTGTCCGCCGGCCTCGCCCGCGATGTGCCGCACGCCGTGCAGCACGCCCTTAACATGCGGATGATGTTGCTGATCGAGGAGCTGGTCGACGGTTTCATCGAACGCAACCTCCCGCTGGTTCTCCGCGACATCAAGCAGAACGAAGAGCGCAAGGCCCAGAAACCCTTCCGGCCCGAGGAGGGCCTCGACCCCGAGTACGAAGGCCTCGACCTTGACCCGGCCCCGGTCGACGGCGCGCCCTACCTGTTTACCTTCGGTGAGCTTGCCGCCGCGGAGGAGCTGGCCGAGAAGCAAGAGAAAGAGAAAGCAGCGGCTGACGACGCCCTGTGGTCCGCGGCAAGTTTTGAAACGGATGCCCCCGCCCCCGACCGCGTTCTCACCCGGGCCGAAATCAACGCGCTGTACGACGCAGACGATGCTGTGCGCGCCGAACTGGAGCGGGCCAACAACTACTCCACCCGCGTAGGGCGAAAAATCTGCGCCGAGCTGGAGGCCGAGCAGGAGCGCATCCTGGCCGGGGTCGCCGAGTTCATCGAACCGCAGGTGCAGGCGCTGCTCGCCGACCTCGACAAGGCGCTCGACTCGCCGCTCTGGCCGCACTGAACTCGTTGGTCGAGGAGCCCGTGAGCTTGCGAGCACGCGTCTCGAGATCTTGCGAGCCAATCCTTGAACTCGGGTTGACTTCGAAAATCGACTCACGAGGTCTCGAGACGGCCGCGGGCGGCCTCCTCGACCACCGAAATGGTCAGATTCGTTGATCGAGGAGCAGCCGACGAAGGAGGCCGCGTCTCGAGATCTCGCGAGCCAGTCCTTGAACTCGGGTTGCGTTCGAACATCGACTCGCGAGGTCTCGACCCGATCGCGGGCGGCCTGGCGACCAACGACCTCCCGCCATCCTGACCAATCGATGGGAACGCGCCGCAACGCCTGGTTCTGCCTTGACCCGAGCCCCCCGCCAGGTTAGTATTTTCCGGTGTGCGCTTTGTCGTGCGCGTGACGCATGCCCGGGCGAGATTTCGCACGGGCGGCTAAAACGCTCCGACACTCACATATGCAGGGTTTGCTCTCCGAGCAGCCCCCACGGCATACCCTCCAAAAAATCGCAGGATTCATTCTGCGATCGCTGAAGGGTCCAGATGAACTCGAGCAGCCCGACAGCCTGGCAACAAGCTGGCCGGATCGCTCGAATGCTAACCATCAATGAGCTGTCACCGTGCAGCAAAAACAAGGAGTTATTAGTGCCAACCATTCAGCAGTTGGTCAGGAAGGGCCGCAGCCCCAAGGTCACCAAGACCAAGGCTCCCGCCCTGAAGGCCAACCCGCAGCAGCGCGGCGTGTGCACTCGCGTGTACACCACCACCCCGAAGAAGCCGAACTCGGCCCTCCGCAAGGTCGCCCGCGTCAAGCTGTCGAACGGTACCGAGGTCACCGCCTACATCCCCGGTGAGGGACACAACCTGCAGGAGCACTCGATGGTGCTCGTCCGCGGTGGTCGTGTAAAGGACCTCCCCGGTGTGCGTTACAAGATCGTTCGCGGCGCACTGGACACCCAGGCCGTCAAGAACCGCAAGCAGGCTCGCAGCCGCTACGGCGCGAAGATGGAGAAGAAGTAATGCCTCGTAAAGGCCCAGCTCCCAAGCGTCCCGTTGTCGCTGACCCGGTATACGGTGCTCCCATCGTCAGCCAGCTCGTCAACAAGATCCTCCTCGATGGCAAGAAGGGTCTTGCAGAGCGCATCGTTTACGACGCACTCGAAGGCGTTTCCACCAAGAACGGTGCGGATGCTGTTGTCACGCTGAAGAAGGCACTCGACAACGTGCGCCCCACTCTCGAGGTGCGTTCGCGCCGCGTCGGTGGTTCCACCTACCAGGTGCCGGTTGAAGTCAAGCCGCACCGCGCCAACACCCTGGCGCTTCGTTGGTTGACCAGCTACGCCAAGGCGCGTCGCGAGAAGACCATGACCGAGCGTCTCACCAACGAGATCCTCGACGCATCCAACGGCCTCGGTGCCGCAGTGAAGCGTCGCGAAGACACGCACAAGATGGCCGAAGCGAACAAGGCTTTCGCTCACTACCGCTGGTAGTAAGCCTGGAGCGTAACCGGCGAAAGCTCAGCTTTCGCCGGTTACGCTCCTTGAGTCTGTTCGACCCCCGCCAACACAAACTTTCCGGAGGACACCCGTGGCACTTGACGTGCTCACCGACCTGAGCAAGGTCCGCAACATCGGCATCATGGCCCACATTGATGCCGGCAAGACCACCACTACTGAGCGCATCCTGTTCTACACGGGTGTAAACCACAAGATCGGTGAGACGCACGACGGCGCCTCCACGATGGACTGGATGGCACAGGAGCAGGAACGTGGAATTACCATCACGTCTGCTGCGACCACCTGTTTCTGGGGCGCTAACCAGATCAACATCATTGACACCCCCGGCCACGTTGACTTCACCGTTGAGGTGGAGCGTTCGCTCCGCGTTCTCGACGGTGCTGTTGCCGTGTTCGACGGCAAGGAGGGCGTTGAGCCCCAGTCCGAGACCGTCTGGCGTCAGGCCGACAAGTACGACGTTCCCCGCATTTGCTTCGTCAACAAGATGGACAAGCTGGGCGCCGACTTCTACTACACCGTCGACACCATCATCAACCGCCTCGGCGCCAAGCCGCTGGTCATCCAGCTGCCGATCGGCTTCGAGTCGGGCTTCGAAGGGGTCGTTGACCTCGTCGAGATGCGTGCACTGACCTGGCGTGGAGACTCCAAGGGTGACGTCGAGATGGGCTCCAAGTACGCCATCGAAGAGATCCCCGCCGACCTGGTTGAGAAGGCTGCTGAGTACCGCAAGCTGCTTCTCGAGACCGTCGCCGAGACCTCTGACGAGCTCATGGAGAAGTACTTCGGTGGCGAAGAGCTCACCGTTGCTGAGATCAAGGCTGCAATTCGCAAGCTCACGGTCAACAGCGAGATCTACCCGGTTCTCTGTGGTTCAGCCTTCAAGAACCGCGGCGTTCAGCCGATGCTCGATGCAGTCGTCGACTACCTTCCGACGCCGCTTGACGTTCCCGCCATTGAGGCGCACGACGCTCGCGACGAAGAGAAGATCGTCATGCTGCACCCGAAGGCCGACGAGCCGTTCGCCGCTCTCGCGTTCAAGGTTGCCGTTCACCCGTTCTTCGGTCGTCTGACCTACGTGCGCGTGTACTCCGGTCGCCTCGACAGCGGTGCCCAGGTCATCAACTCGACCAAGGGCAAGAAGGAGCGCATCGGCAAGATCTTCCAGATGCACGCCAACAAGGAAAACCCCGTGGATTTCGTGACCGCAGGTCACATCTACGCGGTTATCGGCCTGAAGGACACGACCACGGGTGACACCCTGTGCGACCCGGCCCAGCAGGTTGTTCTTGAGTCGATGACGTTCCCTGAGCCCGTCATCGAGGTCGCGATCGAGCCGAAGACGAAGCAGGACCAGGAAAAGCTGGGCCTTGCTATTCAGAAGCTTGCTGAAGAAGACCCCACTTTCCGTACCGAGCAGAACCAGGAAACTGGTCAGACGGTCATCAAGGGAATGGGTGAACTTCACCTCGACATCCTGGTCGACCGCATGAAGCGTGAATTCAACGTCGAAGCAAACGTGGGCAAGCCCCAGGTTGCGTACCGCGAGACGATCAAGAAGGCCGTCGAGCGTCACGACTACACGCACAAGAAGCAGACCGGTGGATCGGGTCAGTTCGCAAAGATTCAGATTGCGATCGAGCCCCTCGAGATCACCCCGGACAAGAGCTACGAGTTCGTAAACAAGGTTTCTGGTGGCCGTATCCCGCGGGAGTACATCCCCTCGGTCGATGCTGGTATCCAGGATGCGCTGCACGTCGGCGTTCTGGCGGGTTACCCCATGGTCGGCGTTCGGGCACTCTTGCTCGATGGCGCTGCCCACGACGTTGACTCTTCGGAAATGGCGTTCAAAATTGCTGGATCGATGGGTTTCAAGGAAGCCGTCAGGAAAGCACACCCGGTTCTGCTCGAGCCGTTGATGGCCGTTGAGGTGCGTACCCCCATGGAATACATGGGCGACGTTATCGGCGACCTGAACTCGCGCCGTGGCCAGATCCAGGACATGGAGGACGCAAGCGGTGTGAAGGTAATTCGCGCCCACGTTCCGCTGTCGGAGATGTTCGGATACATCGGTGACCTGAGGTCGAAGACCTCTGGTCGTGCCGTGTACTCGATGACCTTCGAGAGCTACGCGGAGGTCCCGAAGGCTGTTGCCGACGAGATCATCCAGAAGAACAAGGGCGAATAACCCTTCGGGCTCCAGAGCCCAAATCGCTTAGGCCGTCCGGCCCGAGTAACATAAGTACAAATCCAGCGGATCCGCCGCTCGCCTCACAGCGAGCGGTGGATCATCCGAGTCCTGAGGAGGACCCACAGTGGCCAAGGCCAAGTTCGAGCGGACCAAGCCGCACGTAAACATCGGAACAATCGGTCACGTTGACCACGGAAAGACCACGCTGACTGCAGCGATCTCCAAGGTCCTTGCCGACACGTACCCGTCCGCAACCAACGTTCAGCGCGACTTCGCGTCGATCGACTCCGCTCCCGAAGAGCGCCAGCGCGGTATCACGATCAACATCTCGCACGTTGAGTACGAGACCCCGAAGCGTCACTACGCTCACGTTGACGCCCCGGGCCACGCTGACTACATCAAGAACATGATCACCGGTGCTGCTCAGATGGACGGCGCGATCCTCGTGGTTGCCGCTACTGACGGCCCGATGGCTCAGACCCGTGAGCACGTTCTGCTCGCGAAGCAGGTCGGCGTGCCGTCCCTGCTCGTCGCACTGAACAAGTCCGACATGGTTGACGACGACGAGATCCTGGAGCTCGTTGAGCTCGAGGTTCGCGAACTCCTCTCCAGCCAGGGCTTCGACGGCGACAACGCTCCCGTCGTTCAGGTCTCCGGCCTCAAGGCACTTGAGGGCGACCCCAAGTGGACCCAGAGCATCCTCGACCTCATGCAGGCCGTTGATGACTTCATCCCGGAGCCCGTCCGCGACAAGGACAAGCCCTTCCTGATGCCCGTTGAGGACGTCTTCACGATCACCGGTCGTGGAACTGTTGTCACCGGCCGCGCCGAGCGTGGAACCCTCAAGATCAACTCCGAGGTTGAGATCGTCGGCATCCGCCCGACCGTCAAGACCACGGTCACTGGTATCGAGATGTTCCACAAGCAGCTCGACGAGGCTTGGGCCGGCGAGAACTGTGGTCTGCTGCTTCGTGGCACCAAGCGCGAAGACGTTGAGCGCGGTCAGGTTATCGTCAAGCCGGGTTCGGTTACGCCGCACACCGACTTCGAGGGCACCGCGTACATCCTGTCAAAGGAAGAGGGCGGTCGTCACAACCCGTTCTACGCGAACTACCGTCCGCAGTTCTACTTCCGCACCACCGACGTCACCGGCGTCATCACGCTGCCCGAGGGCACCGAGATGGTTATGCCTGGCGACACCACCGACATGACCGTCGCGCTGATCCAGCCGATCGCCATGGAAGATGGACTCGGCTTCGCTATTCGTGAAGGTGGCCGCACCGTCGGCGCCGGAACCGTTACGAAGATCATCAAGTAGTAACTCTTCACAAAAAGGGGCCGCACCTTCGGGTGCGGCCCCTTTTTTGTACCCTCGCGGTGTCTGCCGACCTCGCCGGTCAGATCGGTCAGCGACGCAAAGGAGGAGATCCTGCGACACACGGCGTGAAACGGCCCGTTTCACACGGCATGTTGCAGAATCTCCTCCCTTGCGTGCTGTCGATTTCCGAAGTCGTCTGCACAAATTTCCTTACTCGCCTGCACAACCGGTTCGGTGATTCCTGACGAGGGGTCTTGTCTGCTCTGTTGGCGTTCAGTGGCGGCGTTATGTTGCTGGTTGGTGGCGGGCTCCAAGTGAGGGTGACCGACAGTGACTAACTTCTCCGTTCGGCGGCGGACGTTTCTACTGGAAGGTCAAGATCGCTTCGATCATCGCTTCGGGGTTTTCTTCGGCTGGGTAGTGGCCGGCGCCATCGATGAGGAGGGTCGTGACGTCGGTGCCGGCGAGTCGCATCGTGGTTCCGACACCTTCGCCGAGCCCGAGGGCTCCGCCTATGGCCAGGACGGGGAGGGTGATGGGTGAGAGTTGCCGTTCGATGTTTTGTTCCATGGTGGTTGCGAGAGCGCGGTAGAACTCGAAGCTGGTGTGGAGCCCTTCGGGGTCGCGGGTGATGGCGTTGACGTATTCGCGGATCGCGTGTTCGGGCAGCGCGTCCGGGGTGCCTGCTTTGGTGCGGAACTGTTCGGAGAAAAACTCGTACTCGTGTCCACGAACCAGCGTCTCGTTGAGTGCTGGGAGCCTGTTGAAGCCGAAGTTCCAGAGCTTGGAGTTGACGAGGTCGTTGCTGAAGATCGGGGCGGAGGGGGTGAGCCCTGGGATTGCGGCTTCGGCGACGATAATCCGTTCAAGGACGTTGGGGTGGTCGGCCGCGATGGCGTAGGCGGTCCACATGCCGATGTCGTGTCCGACCATGGTAAATCGGGTGTGGCCGAGGGCCGCCATGAGTCCCACCATGTCGCGGGCGAGGCTGCCGGTGTCATAGCCGTCGTCTGGTTTGTCGGAAAGTCCGACACCGCGCGGTTCGGCAGCAACGACGGTGAAATGCTCGGCAAGGGCGGGCATGACGTGCCGCCACGCGTACCAGGTCTGCGGCCACCCGGCGAGAAGGAGAAGTGCCGGGCCGGTGCCGCCGCTGACGACGTGCAACCGGACTCGTCCAGTGTCGACCAGCGAGCTGGTGAAATCGTCAGTGAAGCCAGCCGGGAGGTGTGGGACGGCGGTGACGCTGCCCGGGCCGCTGATGACGGTGGAGTGAGTCATGATGATGACCTTTCGGATCGGGGTGCGTGGCGGGGTCGGTGCGGGAGGGATGGTGTGCGACAAGGGCGGTGCTGACGATGGTGACGACCACGATCACGCCGAACAGGATGAGGGTTGACGGCGCGGTGCCGAGGGTCTCATTGAGGACGCCGAGCCCGAGGGTGGGAATCGTCGAGCCGATGTACGCCGCGAGGAAGTACGTCGCGACGAAATCGGCACGGCGATCGGGGTCTGCAAGGCGCTGCGTGGCGCCAATTCCTCGGCTGAACACGAGACCGACACCGGCGCCGGCGACCGCCGTGCCGAGAACAAACCCGAGCAATGAGCCAGCCAGCAGACCTGCTTCGAAGATAAAGGCTCCGACGATGAGAATGGTCGGCCCTGCGAGTGGTCCGGATAACCATTGCGGTCGCGGTGCGACCTGGGCGAGGAGCGCTGCGAAGAAGACGACGCTGACCAGCGCCGACGATGCGAGTGAGTCGTGGATGTGCAGTTGATCTCGCACGAACGCGGGCACGAGCGAGGAGAAGACGCCGTTGACGGCAAAAGCGGCGAAGACCAGGCCGAGCATCCCGAGGAACGTCCGCCGATCGGCTCCCGGGAGCGACGGCCGGCGCAGGTCGAGCCGGAGCCGGAACCCTGCCTGCCGGGTCACCGTCTCTGGTACCACGAGGACAGCTACGACGGCGATTCCGAGAGCGATGAGGTACCACCAGAAGACCATGTGAGTGGGATCGTCGCAGAACCGGGCCACGACGCCTGCTGCGACGCTTCCAAGCCCCAGGCCACCCATGTTCGCCACCGTTGACATCGCAGGGGCGACCTGCGACCGATCGGGCCGGGCTAGCTCGGCCAGGGCGGCATTGGCGGTAGCCGTCACCACGCCGGCGGCAAGGCCAAACACGAAACGTGTGATGAGAAGTCCCGTGAGCGTGCTCGCTACCAGGAACAGTGCGGTGCTAATACCGAGGACGACGAGGGCGCCAATGAGCACAGGCCTGCGCCCGAGCTGATCAGACAACGACGCAAAGACAAGGAGTGACACGAGCACGCCAAAGGCATAGACCGCGAAGATTGCTGTCGTTTCGAACGCCGCGAAGTGCATCGTCTCTGACCAGAACCGGTAGAGCGGGATCGGTAGCGTCCCGCCCATCATCACGATCGCGTAGGTGACGGCGACCAGCCAAAACCCGAGGCTCGACCGTCGCGCCGCCTCGTGACGTCGTTGCGCCCGGAGTGGACCACTCGTCATGCATGTGTCCTTCCTCGATCCAATATCCATGTTGGTCCAGTCAGTCCAACATAGTTGAACTGATTGGTCAAACTTGGGTAGACTCGGATCCAGGAGGTCGTGATGGCAGGACGGAAGCAGTTCGACGTCGATAGGGCGCTCGATCAGGTGATGACTCTGTTTTGGCAGCGCGGGTATGCGGAGACCTCCCTTGAGCACATCGTCTCTGCGACGGGTCTTGGCAAGGGTTCGCTCTACGGCACGTTCGGGGGCAAGGCCGAGCTGTTCCGTCGGTCACTCGACCGTTACGCGGACACCTATGGCCGCCAGTACGAAGCAGCATTGAGTGGCCGCCCCACTCCCGCCCTTGCCATCCAGGCGTTCTTCGATGTCGTGTTGGCGCGCATCGCCGACCCCAGGCTTCCGGGAGGTTGCCTGATCGCCCTGTCGGCGATGGCCGCACCGACGCTCGATGACGGGAACCGCGACCGCGTGAGCGCGCTCCTCGAGCATCAGCGTCAGCGCGTGCAAGCGGCGCTGGATGCCTTCACTCCGGATGCTGCCGAGTTGGCCCTCTTCGTCGTGAGTACGAATCAAGCCCTCGCCGTCATGGATCGAGCAGGAGCAAGCGCTGAGCAATTGGCCAGCGTCGCATCGGTCGCAGTAAGGGCGGTCGAGGCGTCGACATCCGCCGCCGGCTGATTATCGGGGTGGCCTCACGAAGCGTGAGGCGTAGTTCTTCCAGCGTGGACCACCGCTTCTGATCGAGGACGTTGAGATGTTGTGCAGAGGAGTACGAAAAACCAGTGTTCACACTCGCCTGCACAACCTTTGAAAACTCAAGGGCTCGTGTGCAGGCGACTTCGAAAAATGACACGTGCGGCGCCCAAGCGAACCTGGTTCCGACGGATGCGCCGGGCAGATAGTCCGTTGGTCGAGATTCTCGAAATCACGCGAGCCGCCCTCTGACTCGGATACACGGCCATACACACGCGACAGATCGAAATCGGGCCCTTCGGGCCCGGGAATTCCTAGTACGCCGCGGACATCCGCTGCAGTTGCTCGGCCCTGCGGTTCATCCGCTTGCGCACCCGATTCTTGATGTAGCTGCGGTTGTCGTCGCGGGAGAGCTCCCAGCGCTCGTCGACCAGTCGGCCGTTCAAGCGGCCGGCGGTGATCGAGCTGCGCAGATAGCTGGCGCTGGTGCCGGTGACAGCCTGAATCTCACGAATGGTGAGCACAGGCGGAAGGCTGTCGATGAGATCCTCAGCGATGGCATCCTGCAGCGCGGCAAATGCCCGCATCCGTGCTTCGTCCGCCCTCAAGCGCCGCCCCATGTCGTTCTCCTCTGTGCCGGGACAGGCGTGGATTCGCTGTCCGTCACAGAGGAGACGTCGGATGGGCGAAATTTGTACGCGGGTACGGGAAAATTCTTCTGGAAGTCTCGGACACCCCCGGAAATGACCACCGAATGGGGGGCGGGGGAGCGCCGGTACCGACAGGAATGCCTGCCGACCCGTCTCAGAAATGAATGAGTGCCTCTGCACAGGTTCGTCGATGGCGCTGCGAGGGTCGAAAACCGCAGCGCCCACTGAGTTCAGTGGGCGCTGCGGTAATCGACCCTCGTCATGGCAATCGCACCGACAACGGATGCCGCCACGCGGGTTCACAACCGCAGCGAGGGTCGAATGCTCGTCGTTGACGGGGAGCCTCCGCGGGCGCCCTGCACCTGCGCGCGGTTACAGCGCGATCCCATTCACCGTCTTCGTCAGCGCAATGCTGTCTTTCACACTGCGAGCCACCGTGCAGCTGCGATCAATGGATGCCCGCACAACGGCGAGCAGCTTGGCCAACTCGTCGTCGTTCAACCCGTCAAGGTCGAGCAGAATCTCTTCGTCGATCGCGAAGTAGCGTTCTTCTTTCACATCTGACTGGCCGT
Organism: Glaciibacter kafniensis; assembly: GCF_039538945.1. Classification (NCBI taxonomy): domain Bacteria; kingdom Bacillati; phylum Actinomycetota; class Actinomycetes; order Micrococcales; family Microbacteriaceae; genus Glaciibacter; species Glaciibacter kafniensis. The sequence continues at coordinate 82,057 of NZ_BAABCN010000018.1, forward strand.
GAGCCCAGATCGTCGTCTCGTAGTCGTCGCCGAGACGACGTGCCAGAACGCGGTCGGAGCTCATGCCGGCACAGCCGGCCAGGGCCAACTTGAGCAGTTCCCCTGGCGTGATGTGGCCGGGGACATCCGCTGGCCCGATGAGAACCGTGTCTCCGCGCTCAGTGCGCCCGAGATAGGTGCGCGGGCCGGTACGGCTCGCAGAGACGCTGCCCGGTGCGATGTGCGGGCTCTGGGGGAGTGATGACGCTGTCATGCTCCCATTCTGCCGGGGCGGGATGTGCACACGCCAGCGTGACGCGAGCGTGCTCGACGCGAGCGTGCTCGACGCGCGCTCTATGCGCGCTCAGGCCTCGAGCTTGTGGTGACCGCAGGCGAAGCACACGGGATCGGGCGCCGGCGCAGTACGCAGCTCAGCGGGCTTCGCCTTCTCGTTCATCATCTTGAGGATGCGGCGCTTGAGGAAGGTGCGGTTCGCATCGCGGGGAAGTTCCCACTGGCTGCCAACCTGGGTTCCGCTCAAACGGCCGGCCGTCAGCGAGCTCCGCAGGTAGCTGGCGCTGGTTCCGGCCACGGCCTGCAGGTCGCGAATGTTCAGCACGGGAGGAAGCTTGTCGATGATCTCTTCAGAGATTGCGTCTCGCAGTCCGCTGAATGCCCGCATCATTTCCTCTTCAGTACGAATGCGACGTCCCATTGTGATCTCCCTCTCGTGTGTTGTGGGCCAGCTTGCGTTGCCCTTCATCTAAGAGACGCAGGATGCGCCGAACGGTTACGCCAGTTCTGAAAAGTTTTTGAATTTCTTTTTCAGGGAAGCGGGTGATCGACGGCGCAGCGAAGAACCTCAAGGTGGCAGATTCGCCACAATTTCCTCCCAAGTGGGGGTACCGAACGACTTCGAAACGCCCTGGGGCAAGATTTTCCACGGCTACTGTGAGGAGGCGTGTGGTGCGCAACGCCACCAAATCAGCTAGCGTCGGCATGATCCACGATGAACATCGACCTGGTTTTTGACCGGGTAAAGTCCCGTCGGCGGCGCACTAGAAGATGGAGGAGCGGCGTTGACATAGTCCGATGCCCGCTTCCTGCACCGGTAGGGCGCAAGCAGCTCAGCTCCCTCGCGATCGCCGTAATCATTCGGGCTGACCGACGTGGAGGCCCGCCGACTAGTGCGGCGTATTAGCGCGCTCCGTCAGTCTTCTCACGGTATGTCTGATACTGATCACGATGCTTTGCGGCACAGCGATGAATCTATTCGTTGGCGCAAATATTGTTAGTGGCGCCGGAGTGTTCGCCTGGATTCTCCTGAGCTTTCGGCGATCAGACCGACCCCGCTCGTTTCAACAGCGCTGCAGGATCAGAACAGGGACCGGTTCGTCTTTCGCAACGCCGCCAACTTTCTCCCTCGCTACCTTGATCGCGCCAGCAGCCGGAGCAGCGACTTCGGTGGCTACAGGAACAGGGGCCAGCCTGAGCAACATGACGTGGATCCGCGCGGTCCCACTCATCGCGGGCGTGCGGAGATTGCGTGATCAGTCTTTGGTTGACGGCTCCGGCTCAGAGGACGGTGAGACGCCCGCCGCCGCGTCGGTCAGGCCTTGAGTCAGAACGAAGTCGTCTGCCCAGACGCTGCCCTTACTGCCGGCTTTCGAAACCGTGAACGAGGCGCTGGTCGAGGTGGGTCCAGTGGTAAAGGTGACCCAACCTGCCGCCCACCGGGGCGAAGACAGCTTCGTTGAGACGTCGCTGCCGCCGAATCCGCCAACCATGATCGTCGCGGCATCCTTGCTCGTTTGAGGGCGCACGTGGCCACCGAACGTGTAGGTCGTGTTTGGCAGTAGGCCGGTGACCTGTGTCGACACGGATGCGCCCTTGCCGGTGAGTTCCACCGCGTACTGTCCGCTCCGAGTCGACACCGATTGCACCGTGGCTTTGCCGGTCGACGCCCACGCATCCAGCGTCCCCAACTCAAATCCGCCATTGACGACGCCGGTTCGGTACGCCTCGAACTCATTAAGCTGGAAAGCATAGGCGGGGGTGCCGTCCCGGGCGCCGTCCGTAAGCACAGTCGCTTCTACCTTCAGAAACTGGAACTCGGCGGCGGCAAACTCGAAAGTCTGCGGGCCCGAGACGGGCTTCTCGATCGTGTAGCCGGTTGCCGTGTGCACCGGCACCCAGGTGGTTCCGTCGACGGAACCCTGGATCGTAAAGTCGTCGGGGAACCCAGCGGCATGGAGTGTTTGGGAGTCACGCGGCCACAACACCACGGTGTCGATCGGTCTGACCGAGCCCAGATCTACCTGAATCGACTCGGTGGCGGTGGGCTCTGCGTGAGGATCCGAACTCCAACCACGGATCGGAGCTTTCGAGAACTCAAAACTGTGACGGCGCCCGTCGGTGAGTTTGGTAGCGCTCCAGCCCTTGACGGTGTCCTCGACTGTGCTGCTGACTGTCACAGAAGCACCCGATGCCACAGCAGCGATGTTTGTCAGTGACGGCTCGGCGGAGCGACTGATCGTCCCGACCGGTTCGTCGGTCGGGCTGATCTCGATGCTGACGACGCCATGCGCCGGAATGACAATCTGCTCTTCATAGGCCGTGGCCGGCTTCCGCGACGTGTCGCTCGTGACCGGCGCGTTTTCGTTCGCGCTGGGATACACCGGAACGACCTCGGTCGAGCCATCGGCAAAACCGTTGCCGAGTATTCCGCTGACCGTCTTCTGTTGAACACGGAAGTTCGCTTCCTTGAAAGGAAGCCCCTTCAGATTCACGGCCATCCTTGAATCGTTCTCAGTGTTGTTCCAAAGAAGAGCAGTGACCGACGTTCCTTTGGTGTTCGCCGTGACGAGGCCGTAGACATCCTCGTTCTCCGAACCCGCACCGGTGATCGTGGTGGGGAGCACCGTTGACTCTAGTTCTGAGTACATCTCGAATACATTGCCCGCAGACTTCCGATGTCCGTCGACAGTGACAAGGCCTAGATCGCCGTTGTAGGGGAGGTTGAACCTCAGACCTTCGACCGGTGTGAAATAGAAGAACTTTGTCGCTTCTGAGCCAATCGCGCGATAGAGGCGTTTCGCCACATAGCTCGACCCAGAAACACTCGCATTGGTGTCGGAACCGTTGCCGACCCCCTGCTCCATGATCGAGACATTGTTCCACTCGGTCAGATAGATTGGCAGGCCCGGTCGGCCGGCGGCGTCCAATAGCTTGCGTGCCGCAGGACCCTCGTTCCAAGCGTCCGACCGGTAGGCGTGAACTGAGAAGAAGTCGGCCGGCACAGAGGGGTTTTCTGCCAGATAGTCGATGAACTGCCCAGACCAGTTGCCGGCCGAATCCATTCCAGATGCAGCAGAACCTCCGACAAGCGCGGTGGAATCGGCCGCTCGTACCGCGTTGGCGCTCGCGGTGTACATCTCGTTGTACTGCGCGATGGTGCCGGTCCAGTGATCGGTGTCGAGCTCGTTCCAGACCTCGTATCCCCAGCCGCTGTGCCCGAGATCGCGATAGTGGCTGACGAGCGCGGTGACGGCGTCACCCCATGCGGCCATTGACGTGGGCGGGCCGAAGAGGGTGGGGCCGAGCGCGGGGGGAGTGTACGACAACGACAGGAACGGCTGAAGCCCGTTGTCCACCAGCGGCAGGAGCACCTGGTCCAGCGCCGCGAAGTCATAAGTGATCGTGCCCGCCGCATCTGCGCGCACGACCCCATAGATGTCTTCGTCGAAGACATGATCAATCCGAATTTCGTTGAGGCCCATACTGGACATCTGTGCTGCTTGCTCCGGCAACCAATTCAAGTTGCGCGTCGGTCCGTAGCCGCCTTGGGACGCATTCAACAGACCCGAGACGTCGAGTCTCGTTCTGTCAGACCCGATTGCGGCCGAAAGCGACGATGTCCCCGTGCCCGAAGTCGGAGCGCTTTCGACCGGCATGCTCGGCGAGAGCGCGAACGTGGGTTGGGGCGTCGCGGGCGTAGTGCAGGCGGAGGTCGTGGCGATAGCGGCGACGAGCAGAATGACACCGAGACCGCGTCGGACGTGTCTGTTCATCGGACGAGCAGGCGTACTCGCGTTTGGAAGGGTCATACGTCGCGTCAAGGAGTCCCACTTCTAGTTGGCGTTCGACGTGAATGAAACCTGCGTGTACCGAAGCAGCGTTTTATTGTCAGGCCACGATGCGCAAAGCGAATTCACCGGTACTTGACAATACCAATGGTATGCAGTCTGGATCCCCATCAGCTGTGATCGCCCATCTGAACGAGTGGCGTTCGGCTGAATCCATGGAGATGAATAATCAGCGGAGAAGAAATGACGCCTAGTCCTGACGGACATCTGCGGCAGCCGCAGCGGCTCGGCCCTTTAGGCTCCGTCACCTCGGTCTGTCCGGACGCATTGCGGACCTTGAACGCGGTCACCCAGCGGCCCAGCGTGGCCGCGTTGACTCCGAGCTCGCGGGCGACGGTCGCGCCCGCCCGACCGGTGGTGATGGCCAGCGTCACCGCTTCGCCTTTGTACTCAGGAGCGAACTCCCGACGTGTTCTTGCCATCGTGAACATTCTCTTTTGTGAGGTGTCCACTCAACGGGGGTCAAGGCCAGACGGACGCAGCGATCGTCGCCTCGGCGCACAACGATCGCCCATAGCCACGCTGCTCACCCAAGGCGCCAGTGTCTGTCTATCGGCGAAACTATGGCAGGATGATTCAGTCCGCCTCATAGTCAGAGGCATCAGATCATCAATTTTGGAGGCGCCGCGCAGCGTGGAACTCAGTGACTACATCCGCGTTCTTCGCACTAGCTGGCTGATTGTCCTTATCAGCGCCGTAGTCGGGCTTGCAGCGGGCGGTACCTACACAGCTCTTCAGACGCCTACTTATGGTGCCGTCGCGAAAATAGTCGTCTCCTCGGTAGTTCCGACAAGCGACGTACCCGTGAAAATCAAGAACGACCCGGCCATCACCCGTGTCCGTACCTATGCCGGGCTGGCAAGCACACCGGACGTACTCGAACCCGTCATCGAAAGCCTTGGGCTCGACACGACTGTGGCGGAGCTCTCGGGCCGGGTCTGGGTATCTGCATCATCTGGAACATCACAGATTGTCATCGCGGGAGGAGCGCCAGGCGCGCAGGCAGCTGCCGATCTGGCCAACGCGGTGGCGGTCAGCCTGACGGATGCCATTGAAAAGCTCGAAGATCGGCCGGATCAGTCTGAATCATCCATCTGGGTCACGACCGTGCAGGACGCAACTCCTCCCAGCGCCGCATCGGGGCCCCGACTCAAGACGAACCTCATGCTCGGTGGAATCAGTGGGTTGGCATTGGGTCTGGCAATCGCAGTGCTTCGTGATGTTTTCAGCAGGCGTGCCTTAGCTAAACGCGAGCAGTAATGCGCGGCACAATAGATTCAGGTCGGTCCCGAGGTCCCGGTTGCGCGGAGAGGCCCGTGAGTCATGCGCGAATGGCGCTGAGTAACACTTCGCGGATTCGGGTCCTGGAGGCGACCAAAGCCCCAGATGGCACGACCCGCTACATCGATCAGATCGTGACGGATGCCGACCCTCGGATCGAATTCTCCTACCTGTCGATCTCTCGACTGTTTTCATTCAAGTACGACGTGCTGCACATCCACTGGCCCGAGGTGTTGATTCGGGGGCGAAACAAGCGCACCTCGTTGATCAAGTCGGCGGCCATTCTTGCTGTGTTCACGGTACTCGGGTGGAAGCGCGTGCCAATCGTGAGGACTTTGCATAACCAGGGCCCGCACGAGCCCGGATCGTCCATTGATCGTGCCGTGCTGCGCTTCATTGACAAGAAGACTGACTACTTTGTCACGATAAACGAGATAACTGAGATTCCTCGAGGAGTCGGGAAGTACATCCCACACGGCCACTACCGCGACCGATTCGCTCACATGCCCCGGTCGAACCCGGAGCGCGGGCGCCTCCTTAGCGCGGGGCTCATCCGCCCCTACAAGGGCATCGAAGATCTCTTGGTGACCTTTGAGGGGCTTGCCGATGCTCAGGCGAGACTTCGGATTGTGGGAAGTCCTACTGCAGAGCTGCGAGACGTTGTCGAATCAGCTGTGAATCGCGATCCACGAATCTCCGCACTACTGGAATTCGTTCCTGATGTCATCCTCGTGGATGAGGTCTCCCGAGCAGAACTCGTCTGCTTGCCTTACAGAGACCTCCACAATTCAGGCATGCTCCTTGTGGCGCTATCGCTCGATCGACCGGTCCTCGTTCCTGATACGCCTACAACGCGCCTACTTGCCTCCGAGGTCGGAAGTGGCTGGGTACACTTCTTTCACGGCGAATTCACGACCGATTCATTGCTCGAAGCATTCGCAGCATTACGGAGCGCGGGGCGGTCGTCGAGACCAGACATGACGCATCGAGACTGGCCACGGGTGGCGAGGCTCTATGGGTCGGCATTTGACGAAGCGCTAGCTGCGGTGCGCAATGGGAGGAGAGCCGACCGATGAAGCCGCCCCCCGTCTTCGCGTGGATAACCGGAGAGACCACGAACATCGGCGACTCGTTGCTGCGCCGCCCCTACGTCGCCGCACTGAGCCAGATCGGGCCCACAGAGTTGTGGGTACGTCGCGCCAGCGCCGATTTTCTCACAGGCCTCGACGTGCCCGCGGGCGTTCGGGTCACCCATTCGTTCTTGGGCTGGTACGCGCGACTGCTGAAGAGCGCGCTGTCTCGACGAACCGTCCTCGCGCTTAACGCAGGAGAGGTTCGAGTGCGCCCGGCTATCGCAGGCCTCATGTTCGCATTAGGTGTCGGAGTTTCTCTCGTGCGTCTGCGTGGCGGAATAGCAGTGTGGCTAGGAGGAACCGTGCCCGCCTCCGACCGCACTGAGCTCCTGGCACCGTACCGGTGGGTGGCTCGCCGCACAGCGCTTCAGGTCTGGCGCGAGGCTGGTCCCAGCGTGAGAATCGTACCTGGAGAGGTCGCACCAGACTGGGCTTTCGCCACCGGGTCTCTCCGTTCGGACTGGGCAGGCGAGGCGTCACGAACCAGCATCGCATTCGTCGTTCGAGGCGACCGTGACTATCCCAGCGCCGAGTGGCTGAGTTGGGCCAGAAGACTTATCGCAACCCGCAGTATGCTTCCGATCGCCGTCGTGCAGGTTGAAGCCGACAGGGATGTTGCGCGGCGCCTCGCGAACGATCTCGGGGGAGAGGTTCTCAATTGGGATCCGGGAGTTTCCCACGCTGCGCAGGAGAAGCTCGTCCGCGAGCTGTATCAGCGCTGTCTGATCGTCATCGGGGATCGCCTTCACGGCCTGGTGCTCGGAGCCACTGAAGGGGCCATCCCTCTCGGCTGGGTTGAGGCCTCCAGGGGAAAGATCGCGGCTCATTTCGATGCGGCCGGACTCGAGTTTGTGGGGAAGTTCGAGGGCAAGAAGTTCGAGGATGCTCCCGACCTGAGCGCTGAGGATCTGACGCAGTTGGCTCAAGTGACTGCGGCCGGCATTGACGCTAACCGAGTTCAACTCGCTGAGCTCACCGTCCGGCTGGCTCAAGTGGCCAACCATGTGTCATCGCAGAACCAGAATTCCGCCGCCCTTGTCTAGCGCGGATGGCGCTGGTCGTACCGCAGATGCTGCCTCAGGGCACTCTCTTCCGGCGAAGTTCGATGTCAGTGCAATAATCCCGTCTGTGAGCCGCCCGGAACTGGCGCGCGCGATTGAAAGCGTCCGCGCCCAGAACGGTGAGCTCACCGTCGAAGTGATCGTCGTCTTCGACCGCGCGAATGATTGGGTTGTCGACCCCGCAGTCAGTAGCCTCGCAGACCAGGTCCTTTTCACCGGGGGTGAGCGACGCGGTTCCTTCGCTCGCAATCAGGGAGTGCACTCGGCGAGGGGAACCTATGTCGCGTTCCTAGACGACGACGACATGTGGCTTCCCGATAAATTGAGCGCGCAGATTCGCCTCATCGAGTCGTCGGACGCTCCGCAGAATACGGTGGCCGGTGGTCGACACATTCACGTTGACGCCCGCAGCGGCGCGCGATCGAGAAGTGTGCCAGACCGCCTTATTCGCCAGGGCGAGCCGGTCGCCGACTACCTTTTCCGTGAGCGAAAGCCTCACGTGGGGCGCGCTTCGATGTATACCTCCACGCTGTTGTGTACGAGGGAGCTCGCGTTGCGAGTTGAGTGGAATGCGCTCCTCAGTCGGCACCAGGACTGGGATTGGCTCATTCAGCTTGAGCGTCTGGGCAATGCGGAGTTTGTTCAGGTCGAGGAGGCAATCGCTCTCATCCAAACGGGATCTGAAACATCCATCTCCGCAAGCACCGACTGGGTGGGTTCGCTCGGTTGGGCCGACGCGCGGCTGAAGGAAGTTCCCAGAACCTACGTAGACTTCCTCTCCGCTCAAACGCTCCGATACGCGATCGCTTCGAGATCGGGGGAGGGCGTGCGTGCAGTCCTGAAGAGAATCATTGCCGCTAAACGTGTTCCGAGCCCCGAGAACATCGCTATTGGATTCGGCGGCCTTCTCTCGCGACGATCAATCGAGCAAATGATGACTCGAGGTCCGTCGAGTGCCCGACCTGCACCAGAAGGTCAGAATGATAGTGCCGTAGCTCTGCCATCCGACGAGCGTAAGAATGAGTGATGTACAGACCCTGTCGACCAGAGCCGTGCGCGGACTGCCATGGATCGCGGCGGAGAAATGGATCAGTCGCCTCCTCACGCTTCTCGTCTTCGTCATCCTGGGAAGGATTCTGCCCCCGTCAGAATTCGGCCTCATCGCACTTGCCACTGCTCTCACCACCATCATCGGCGTCTTCGTCGAATATGGGCTAGCCCAGTCGATCGTTCAGCGCAGCGAGATGACGAAGGCAGACATCTGGACTGCTTTCTGGACTAGCGTGGTCGGGTCGGTGTTGCTGTACGGAGTAGTGCTCGCCCTCACCCCGGTTCTCGTCGCCGTCTATGACGAACCGGAGCTGTCATCCATCGTCCCCGTGCTGGGCCTTGTACTCCCTATCGCGGGCCTCGCAAGTGTTCCTGCCGCGCTGCTCGAGCGTGAACTGAAGTTCAAACCTCTCGCCATACGCCAGCTCGGTGGTGCGTTCACAGGCGCGGCGGTCGCTATTGTTCTGGCTCTCACGGGCGCCGGCATCTGGGCTCTCGTGTTTCAGCCTGTCGTCGTGGCATTCGTGGGCACGGTCATCCTGTGGGCTGCCGCCCGCTGGGTGCCGCGATTCACCTATTCACTTGCCTCTCTCAAGTCAATGTGGGCCTTCAGCCTGCAGGTCGTGCTCATCGAACTCATGAACGCACTTCAGTCGAACGTGGACAAGTTCATCGTTGGGATCTTCTTCAGCGCGACAGAACTGGGCTTCTATTTCATGGCGCAGCGAATCCTCACAATCGTCATGGAAGTCGTCGCCTCGGTACTCGCGAAGATCTCACTGCCGACCCTTTCGCGACTACAGCATGACCAGTCGAGGTTCCTGTCGTATTTCTACACGCTCACCTTCGGAAGTGCCGTGATTGCTTTTCCAATCTTCGGCTTGTTGATTGGGTTCGGAAGCGAGATCACGACCTTCCTCTTCGGCTCCGGCTGGGATGCGAGCGTGCCACTCATGATGCTCATGGCACCCTCCGCGATGCTCGCCTCTGTGACCTTCTTCGACAGGAGCGTGCTGCTGGCCAAGGGGCGCGGAGCGGCATCACTTTCGGTGGCGTCCGGTCAGTTTGCCTTCGGAACCGTCGTGCTGCTCGCTGCGGTCCCCTTCGGTCTAGCGACGGTAGCCGCGGGACGCACCATCAGGCAGGTGGCATACTGGCCCGTGAGAATCGCCGCGCTGCGTCGCTACGGCGGCGTGTCAGCGGGCAGCTATCTTGCGAGGTTTGTTGCTCCTACTGTCGCCACCGTCGGACTTGTGGGTGTCGCGTGGGGCCTCGGGCTTACTGGCTGGGCTGATGCGCCGGTGCCCATCGTGACGTTTGTGCTGCCGGCAGCGCTCATCTGTCTCGCTGTGTATGGTGGTTTGGTGTTCCTTCTGGGGCGGCGCGACCTCAAGGCGATCTACTCCGTGATCCGCCGATCCTTCGGCCGATCCAAGTCGGCGGTGGAGGAATGAGCCTGTTGACGCTGAAACGATATGGGCGGGCAGAGCGCAATGCGGAACTAGCGGGGCTAGCCGATTCCGCGGGGCTCTCGAACGTCTTCAATCCGAGCATTGCGGCCCTGGACGGGACCACGCACGTCGCTTTCCGCGGCGAATCGACGCCCGGCGCTCGACCTTTCCGTGCTTTCTATGCCACCAGTGATGGCAACGGCCCATCGATGGTTGCTGACCTCACAGAGATCGCGTCTAATTACGGCATCCGAAATGTCGCCGACCCCAAGCTCGTCGTTTTGGATGCGCGTGTTTACGTGACCTTCAATACCGGCTTCAGCTCACGTGAGCCCAACCACCTTTACCTGCAGCAGCTGTGGCCGCGGATCGAAGCGCCGCAAGAGTGCGTTGTCGACGCTCGGCAGATCATCGAGAAGAACTGGGCTTTTTATCTCGATAGCAAGGGCGAGCTTGGAGCCATCTATTCGCTTACCCCGACCGTGACAATCGCACTCCGCGAGGGCGAGCTGGGCTCGGGCTCGCCCCTCGTCTTCGCGCGTCGCCCGGCTACTTCGGCTGAAGAGTGCTCTGCTCTCACAATCGGCACGCAATTGAGCTTCTCCGGTGATGGGGTCGCTTGGTTGGTCGCCCACCAAAAGCTAAGGGTCCTCCGCAGGAGAGCCTATTTCGGGCGACTCGTGCGAGTGCAGTTTTCCGTGAACGACGACGTTCAACTGGACGTGGGTGGTCGTCCGCTCGTCCACTCGCTCGCATCAACGCTTCCCCGTCTCCCGCGGCACAACCGTGGTCTCTTGTCAGCAACATACTTCGCAGGCCTCCAATACGGCCTTGAAGGATTCGATCTCTCGTACGGGATCAACGATGTGGGCTATTCCTTCGCGCATGTCAGAAAGGAAGACCTGTGGCCCTGAGCACGTTCTACTGGGACCCCGATTCGGGGCTACGCAACCCTCTTCGTCGCCGACGTTTTCGCGTGGGCAACGCGGGCGACCTCTTCAACCGTGACCTGATCGAGTGGGCCTACGGCCCAGTGAAGATAAGAAACTCGGAGTCTGTCGGTGGCCGCTTGCTCCTCGTGGGATCGATTGCCCAGCGCGCCGGAGCGGGAGATCTTCTCAACGGGGTCGGCGCGAAGCGGGCAGATCTCCCACGGGACTCGGGACAGATGACGGTACGCGGCGTTCGCGGACCTCTCACGGCAAAGGCACTGGCCGATAGCGGACAGGACGTGTCGAAGCTCGAGTTCATGGGCGACCCCGGGATGCTTATCGGCAAGATCTTCCCCCATCTGAATGTCATCAGACCAACGCCGGGTCGTGTGTTGTTTATCCCGCACTACCGCGAACGCGACCAGTTCTCTTCAACGGAGGACTACGCAATCTGCGATATTGACGCGGAGCCGGAGAGCGTCGGACGCGCCATCTGCGAGTCAGAAGTCATCATCGCATCGTCGCTGCATGGCGTGATTTGGGCTCATGCTCTTGGACGCCCGGGCATCGTCGTCACTCCTCGCACGGAAGAGCCGATCATGAAGTATCGGGACTACTACGAGTCGATCGGGGCCACCTGGAGCCCGTTCGATGACGTCGACGATGCTGTGCGCGCCGCGGCGGCGGCCAGCGCCCCCGAAGTGTCACGCGTCGTGGAATCGATTACGATGCCCCACGAGAGCGTGCTTCGAGAAAGCGGAATATTGCGATGAGCGCGCGGGGTACTCGCACGACGTCCAGCTCAGCGAAGGAGGAATCATGCTCACGCTGATAGCGACAGCAGTGATACTGGTTTCGTTACTTCTGGTTGTCTGGACTTCTCATGGCGGTCTAGCAACCGCCACGGTCGCGGTGATCGCTTCGTTGACCGTATTCCCAATAGAGGTCTTCTCGTGGGGGGAAGCATCCGCGACCCACACGACCACCGCTGGAGCTACCTGGAGCCTTGCCTCATACCAGATAGCGCTAATTCTGGCGGTACTCATCGTGCCCGGGTGGATGGTACTCAAAGGCATTGCGCCGCCGTTGCTGTTCCTTCCTGCACTTCTGTTTGTCGTCGTCGTCGCGCAATCCAATACCCCTCCGCACGTGCTGATGGGCGTCGCCCAGTGGGGTTTCGTTGCCTTGGCCTGGGGGTTCGGGTGGGCGCTGTCGCGCGGAGTAGGACGTGGGCAGATCAGCGAGACATTCCTGGCTGTGGTAGTCACTGGCGCAGTGGCGGCTCATGCAGTCGGGGCGGTCATGCAGATCGTGGGGCTTTCCGGCGTCAGCACGATAGAGATCGGCGCGCTCACCATCCCCCGAGTGAGTGGATTCGCCGGGCATTCGGGGAATCTCGGAAAGATCCTGATTCTCCTGGTGGTCATGTTGCTCCCGCTGACTCGGTCGAGCAATCGAGCGGCGAGGAATTGGTCCCTTGCCGGCACCGCGACGGCGTTTGTGCTGGTGACTCTAACGTTCAGCCGCGCCAACACACTCGCGATCATCGGCGCGCTTGGGATCTGGTTCGTCTTCGGTCCCGGCGCCGGGCTCATCCGTCGCATCGTCATGCCTGCCATCATGGTTGTCGTGGCGCTGCCTGTCATCATCCTCTTGGTCCTGCGAAATTCGTCAGACCCTAGTGGTGGAAGTCGGCCGCAGCTTCTTGAGAGCGCATTGATCCAGATTGGCAAAACGTTCTGGTTCGGAGTGGGCCCGAACGGTTATCTGTCGACCGTGAGCGAGATTAGCGCCTTGGCGGCGGGCGGACTGCCTGTGCATTCGGCGCTGCTGCTGGCCTTCACGGAGCTGGGGTTTGTCGGCTCGATCTTTGTAGCCGTCCCGCTGGTTGTGGTGATCGTTGGGGCGGTCATGACCATTCGAAAGGGAGGGCGACGTGGCCTCGTTGCCCTCGCATTCGTCTCAGCGCTTCCGGGGCTGGCGGTAATTGCCGCGACTGGGTGGGGCCTTATGTACATGCACATACTGCTCTTGCTCATGATGGTCGTAGGTTACACGTCCGCCGCCACAACGCCATGGGCGGACGAAGAGGGCGTTACAGGACTCAAACCAATCGGCAAGCTCTCGCGGAAGTCAGTCCTCGCTTAGCGGCCTGCCTGGTACGGACAGCGAACCTGAAGCCGTATGCACCCGACAATATCCACGTGAGTCTGTGCCCACCGCAGACCGACCTGGTAGCCCGCGCCCTTCGCCAGGCCCCCGCGACAACGATCACGGGCCCGACCGATCCGGGCCTCCCGGCGCAACCATTCACCCTCACCCTGGTCAATGAAAGCTCGGGCCGCATCATCGGGCTGGAGTTCCAGAACGAGATCCTGTTGGTGCTCGCCGACGGTGCGGCCGCGGCGGCTGTACCCGACATTGTGACGTTGCTCGACGCCGAATCCGGTTGGGTTGTCAGCCTCGACGATGTGGGCGCCGGCTTGGTGCTCGACGTGATCGCCATTCCGTCGGCTCGCAGTGGTATTCAGGGGCCGGGTTGCAGCTGGCCGGGCCGCGAACGTTCCGGATTCCGCTCGATCATCCGAGGCATCTTGACCAGGTCGGGCGGAAAAGCGCAGTTGGATGTCGCGGGGCTCCTGGCCCACGGGGCCTTGCGAACCACGAAACCAATATGTGTGTCCCCGACCAGTGCGCCGGTCACAGCAGTTGTGATCAATTGGAGACCTGGTCAACATCGCCCGGGCTTGCGATGCCCGGGCTCCCGCCGGTGGCGCCGGAGGCGATGTTCCGTGGCCGCATATGGGCAGTTTGGCACGGCCGCTAACAGATATTGATGCCGCGATACGTGCAGATCGCGAATCAGGGCGCTCTACACGGACCTCAAGAAGTAGTTGTAGCAGCTCGAGATCCGCGAGACGTGACCCCCATGATCGGACTCAATTGCTCTTCGCGACAGGCTTTGATTGCGCAGCTGCAATACCAGCTTCGCCTTGATTTTCCGTACCATTACCGGTACTCCTTCCACCACGTGGCCATCACATGGTCGCGAACACCGACCGCTAACCCCACACATTCTGCGTGCGTGTGTGCACATTCGATTAGTTGAGAGCGTTCAGCACCAGTTGCTGGAGGTAGGGCTTAAGGCTTTTCGCATAGGTCACGGAGAGATGTCCGGCAGTGTCACGGAAGGTGATTGTTTGCCCGACGATCGCAGGACAGATGTCGCCCGTGCAGATCCGGTCGTTGAGGCTCACGAGGTGCGCGTCACGGACAGACGCGACCGCACGAGCGAGTTTGTCTTCCGCGGCAGTTCCCTTCGAGTACGAGGTCGCGCAGTCATTTACCAGCGAGTTCAGCCCGGGGCGCTGAAGGCACAGTAGCGACTCGTCAGACGGAATTGGGACATCTTCTAGGTATACGACCGAATTGCCCGCATCGATAGCCGCGCGAATCATGCTCGCAGCGCGCTCGACCTGGGCGTCGTTCCAACTTGAGGTGGTCTTCCGTGACGCCGCACTGAGGATGACGTCGTAAGGGGAACCATCGGTGAAGTCGGTGTTGGCGAGTTCGATCTGTGGACCGCATCCATCGGTCGCTCTCGGTCCACCCCATTGGCAGCCCCATCCAATGTACGTCGTGACCGACCAGTTCTGTTCATCGGCGATCTCGCGGATGGCGGGGAGATACATGCCGGCGTGACTATCGCCAATCAGCGCGACCTTCAACGCATCAGGCTCGGCGCTCCCGATTGTGCAGGTCACCGGCGCGTCATTCTCTCCGCGTCTGCAAGCGAGGTCTGCGGCCGATCCGATGTCACTTTGAAGTCCGCTGACAGTGGGGCGAAGCGTGAGGCTCTTCACATCGCATCCGGTGTTGGCCGGATCGAGCGATCCCGCACCGCGGCACTCTTGATCTGCGGCCAATGCGAGAGCGGCCTCTTGATCGGCGCTATCCTCCGCAAGGGCTTTCTTGGCCACTCCATCCAAGCGAAGCTCCTCAGCGATCGCGGCCGCCTCGACTGCTCCTTGTTCCCGGAGGGTGAGAGAACTGGAGAGAACCAGGATCACCGCCGCGACGGCGCCGACCGCAAGCACCGCGGTTCGCCAGCGCTTTGCGGGGACGCCGTACCGATTCGGCCACGAGGCATTTCGGATCGGATTCTCGACGAAGTGGTAGGTGAGAACTGAGAGTGCAAGCGTTCCGCCGAGGACAGCGACGTAATACGTCGGCCCGACTGGGAGTACGGAGAGGAGCAGGATCGTCAATGGAAAATGCCAGAGGTAGAGCGAGTACGAGAGGTTCCCGATGTACACCGCAACAGGATTCGTGAGAGGGGCAAGAACGCGACTATACGTGGGGGAAGCACCGAACCCGCCGACCATGATCAGTGTGGCCCCGGCGACCGGGAGAAGCGCCGCGTATCCGGGGAATGGTGTCGCCTCGCTGAGGGCTAACGCGGAGGCGATGATGATTCCAAGACCGAGCCACGACGTGGCCATCCCGATGCGGGCTGGTAGGGCTCGCCCGTACACGCTCATCACGACGGCCGCGAGAGCACCCACGCCGAGTTCCCAGAATCTGGTGAACGATGAGAAGTATGCGCTAGCAGGGGAGGTAATGGTCTCGAACACGGACCATGCTAACGAGACCACTACGATCGCGCTGATGACCCAGATAAGCACCCTCTTCGCGAGCCCAGGGACACGATACTTGCGTCGGACGTGGAGAAGAGCGGCGAGCATGATCCACGGCCAGACGAAGTAGAACTGTTCCTCGATCGAGAGGGACCAGTAGTGCTGCAACGGTGACGGTGTGAGACCTTCCGTGAAGTAGTCGACGTTAGTCGCCATCATGCGCCAATTGGCTCCGAACAGCGTCGCCCAAAGTGTGTCTCCACCCACGCTCTGTGCGCGGTCTGTCGGAAGCAACAGTGTCGCTGCACCGAACGTCGTCACGAGTACAAGGAGCGATGCAGGGAGGATGCGCTTGATTCGGCGGGCGTAGAAGTCCTTGAACGAGATCGTCTTGGACTTGTCATACTCGCGGAGGAGCAGCGCTGTGATGATGAATCCGCTGATCACGAAGAACACATCGACACCAATGAATCCCGCGGTAGGGATGAGGAGCACGTGGTTGAGGATGACGAGGACGACAGCAAGCGCTCGGAGGCCTTGGATATCTAACCGGGTCGCCGAACTCTTCTTCGCCTGCGATCGTTCCGACCGCAGGCTCGTTCGCGTTTCTGACATCTATCCCCCGTATCCAACAGCGCATCGTGCGCTGAGGCCTGGCCATAGTCTTGCGCACGTTTGATCCTCGTCCGAATTTGGTGATGTTCGGGACTGCTGAAGATCTGGGTGACTCGGTTCCTAATGGAGCCAGAGCGACCGCACTCTTCATTATGGTCTCGAACTCGAGGGGTGTGAGCGTGCCGAGCTTCGTTGTCGTCGACGCTGGTGATACGTCGCCTCGATCCAGTGCACGATCGCCAGCCGCAGCTCCTCCCGGCTGGTCCAGGAGCGCTGGTTGATAGTATCTGAAACGCTTGAGCGGACTAGTCAATATGTGGCCTTGGCCCCGGAGAGTGGACACGGGTTAAGCGGCGAGTTGGATCTCTGCGGCCTGTGACGAGTATTGCAACTCGAAGTCCACAGGTGTGACGTGCCCGATCGAGGATTGCCGGCGGCGGCGGTTGTAGCGCTCCTCGATGCACGCCGCGACGTCACGAATCGCGCGGGCTCGGGTGGGCCAGATACGGCGGTAGCAGAACTCTGTTTTCAGGGTCGCGAAGGAGCTCTCGGCCATGACGTTGTCCCAGGAGATTTCCGGTGTATCCCATCGACCGGGTGATGCCGTTCGCGGCGGCAAAATCGGTGATCTGCGCCGACGCGAATTGGGCGCCGCGGTCGCTGTGGAAGATCGGTTTCCCCCGACCCGACCGTGATCGACCGCGCCGTGGACGTGACCGCGAGCCTGGACACCGCCGCCGTTCACCACAACGGGGTCCACATCGTCCAGCACCGCCGGAAGTGGGCCCGGCAACTGACCATGACCGACTCCGGCCACGTTGCCCGCGCGGCCGAGCTCACCGAGCCCAGTTTCAAGCCCAAAGCGCCCGCCGGTCCGCCGCTCTGGCCGTTGTCGAGAGGGCGTCGCTGGCCCGCTACGACGAACTGCTCGGTGTTGATATTGATGCGGCTCCGGCCGTGTTGGCGGTCGCGTCGTGATCGGCCCGGAAGCTGTGCCTATCGCGAATCGAGGGCGTCACTGAGATTTCTGAAGTGTGAGATCCTCGTCTGGCCAACCGTCGTTAGGCGAGGTGCGTCCGAAGAGCGGACTCTAGCTCGGCGGCAAGGGTTCCTGCGGCATCCTGCAAGGAAGCTGCGTCGGACTCACGTGCCACGAATGCCTGATCAACCGCCCTAGCGTCCTCGAGGCAATCAAATTCCAAGGTGTTCACTGCAGAACCCAAGGACGCGAAGTAGTCGTGGTATTTCCACATCGGTTCGCGCACGGAGGTGGTGCTGTTCACGAGCAGCTGCGTGGGCACCCCGAGCGCGTGGGCAATTACAACTCCGTGCAGACTCGATGAGAGAACGAAACGCGCTCTCGCAATGCGACCGATCATGTCCATCGGTTCGAGCGACGGTTGGGCGATCTGAAACCCGAGGGTTCGGAGCTGCATGATTTGTCGACGCCCATGTCTCGAGTTCCATGCCGAGAAGTGCGGAATCACGAGTGTGCTGTCCGAGCAATCACGTGCGCGATCGATTAGGCGAGTAGCGAGGAGCCCGGGATCACCCAACGGCGTTGTCTCGGTGAGGCGCAGAGCTGAGCGTGTGTTTGGACCGCGCACAGCCAAGATGGGGCCGATGTTGTTGAGAAGTCTCTCGGCGCCCTCGGCATCGGTGTTGGCGCGGAGGCCGGTGCCCCAGACTGCTGCGGAACTGGCGGTGCGGGTAGCAAGTTCGAAGACCGAGCCGACCGCCACCATATCGGCAGAATGAGCTGCACTCCACTCAACCTTGCGGCCGCTGATGGCTTGCACAATGAGAGGCGAAAGCTCGTCACCGAAGTTAAAGAGTGGGCGTTTTGTCTCACGCCCTAGGTGCAGCCATGCTGCCGAATTGTGCCGAACCTCGGGCAGTACAAGTCTCAGCGCGCGGCGAGGGGACCACCAGAACAACTTGGTCGTTTTCATGGGCAATCTCCAGAAGTGTGCTTAAGCGGTTCGCGCAGGCGTACGCGATCATTTTCCCCCGGCAGATGAGCCCGGTTTGAGGTGGGCAAGGGTCTGAACGATGATGACGCGGTCGCGCCTGACATCTGGAACGACGAAGGCTAGCAAAACCGTGGTGCCTGCACAGATTAGAAGCGCGTACACGACGCGGAGGATATCGGCGTCGTTCACCGTCAGGCGCGAAATTCCGAGACCGGCGAGGGCGACAACCGACCCCACCAGGATAACCCGGAGGCCATTTCCAAACATCGCCCGGATGGGGCCGGCGTCGTGGCCACGCAACCACAACAACGAAAGTGGCCAGCCAATCGCCACACCAATGACGTAGCCAAGTGCAACTCCGTACACTCCGGATACGCTTCCGATGAGCACTGAGACAATGACAATTGATCGAGAAATGAGCGAGTACCGAAGGTGCGAGCCGGTGAGGCCCCGTGCCAAAAACACCCAATAGGTAGGATAGCTGACAGCTTGGAAGGCGCCACCGATCGCGAGGATCTGGAAGAGCGGGGCGGAAGGAGCCCACTCCTCCCCGAACACCAACGGAATGATTGAATCGGCCACGCCGATGCAGACCGCGAACGTAAGCACGACGATGTAGCCAAGGGCGATTTGAGAACGGAGAAGGTGTCGGTCGAAACGCTCGCGGTCATCCTGCGATCTCGAGAGCACCGGTAGCGCGACGTTTGTGATAGGGGTGAAGAGTTGGTTGATGGGGAATGTGACCAACTGGGATGCTCGACTGTAGAAACCCAGCGCTTGCGCCCCGGAACGTGCACCGACAAGCACACTGGGAATACTGCTGCTTGCGTAGACCAGCAACTGGGTTGCCATCAGGTTGGCGCCAAACGTGAGGAGGCGTCTAGTCGGCGCCGATCGATCGGGGAGTCCCGGAAACCAACGCGCGACAGCGACACGACCTAACAAAAGAGTGAGTGATTGTAAGACGAGCTGGCCCACAAGCGCCCAGTAGCCGGCGCCAATAAGAGCAAGAGCGATTGCGCCGGCTAGCCCCACCGCGAGCGAAAGGATGTCGGTGAACATGAGTGCACGAAACTGCAAGTTTCGGGCGAGCGTTGCCTGAAACTGTGTTTGCACGCCGTTGAACAGAAACATCGGTGCGAGTGCCATCGTGATTCCGATGAGGCGGTCATCGCCATAGAAATCTGCGATCGGACCCGCGAGCACGAGTGCGGCGAAGCCCAGAGCGAGGCCCAGGCTCGAGTTCAGCCAGAACAAGTTCGACTGTTGGCCGCGGCTCAACGTCTTTGCTTGAATTGCGGCAGATGAGAGACCCATGTCGCGGAGTACATCCGCCAAACCGCTGATGGCAGTGACCATCGCCACGAGCCCGAACTGTTCGGGCGGCAGAATTCTGCCGAGCACGATGAGTCCACCGAGCTGCAGAATGAGCTTTATTCCCTGGCCCAGCAGTGTGATGCTTCCGCCGCGAACGGCCTTTTGGCCTAGTGAACTCATGAACTTCTTTCCCCCGCACTATCACCGTCTTCGCGAGGCGAACTGCAGAACTATGCAAGAGTAGACTACTTGCGAGCATTAGCTGCTGAAGTGCTGGAAGCGTGGGGGCAATAATTTTGGAACTGCCAGAGTACTGGTCCATGCTTCGGCGATACTGGGCACTCATTCTGGTGCTAACTGTTTCAGGTGTTGGCGTCGCCGTCGCCGTCGCTCTCATCGTGCCCCCTCGCTATGAAGTGAGTAGCGAAATCTATGTAAGCGTTGGAACTGCAGCTAAAGCGAGCGGTGAAGAGCTGCAGGCCGCCGCTTCGTTTGCTCGGCGTTCAGTGCTTTCATACGCCCAATACATTTCGACTCCATACGTGCTCGATGGCGCAGCCAAGCGACTCGACGGTAAGCTTTCGGCCGCTGACCTCAAGCAGTTGACGGAAGCGTATGCGCGCACCGGAACTTCAATTATTAGGATTACTGTGGCACAGCGCGATCCGCAGCTCGCCTACGACGCGAGCTCCGCCGTCACCGACGAAGCGGCTCGCGTCATCGGCGAAGAACAGCGCAACCCGGATTCCAAGGAACGGGGGCCGGTACTCGTCGAGGTTGTTTCACCGCCGCAATTACCTTCGTCGCCGGTGTCTCCGCGCATGCCGATTGCGATCGCGTTGGGGCTGTTTTTTGGTCTCGCGGCCGGTTTCATCGCGGCATTTGCAACACATGCTGCCCAAGGCAGCCGAAGGGCACGTAGTGCAGCTAGATGGTAAAGAATCCGAAGCCATAGCGGCGGTTCCAAGGTGGAGCTTCATCACCGTTAGCTATAACAGTGCTGACGCCCTGAAGACCTATTGGGGGTCTGCCACCATTCCGGCAGGGGCTGAATGGATCGTTGTCGACAATTCCTCCAGCGATGCCACGGTGAGCATTGCAGAGTCACTCGGCGCGCGGGTGATCCGCCTCGAAGTTAATCTCGGATTCGGCGCGGCAAACAACATCGGCATGAATCAGAGCCGCGGAGAGTTCATCGCATTCGTGAACCCCGATGTCACCGTGGATTTCTCTACATTGCCAGCACTTGAACGCGTGGTGCAGAGCCTCGGTGGTGTAATCGGACCGCAGCTCATCAACCCCGACGGCTCGCTGCAGCCCAACGGGCGGGGAATTGCGACGTTGCCAAGCAAAATACGTAACCGACTCAAGTCGGAGACCGGCACGTCGGGGTATCAAAGAACCGCTGAACCGGGCGAGCAGATCGCGGTCGATTGGCTGATCGGGGCGGCAGTGATTGCTACACGTCAGACCTTCGACAAATTTGGGGCATGGGACGATCACTTCTTCGTCTACTACGAAGATTCTGATTTAGGCATGCGCGCGTGGAAGCATGGAGTGCCAGTTCACGTGCTGGGCGATGTGCGATGGATCCACGGTTGGGCGAGGGAAACCACATCCTTCAACGTTGACGCGTGGAAGCGCGAGCTAACCTCAATGGCGAAATTCTACTCTCGGTACCCGGCATTACTCGGGCCAATCCGTATGGCGCGTTGGGCCCACCCGTACTCGAATCCCACCACCCGCGCCGCAAACGGCGAGCAGTTTGAAGGTACGATTTCGAACCGAAACGAGAGCGCAGCATGAGCTCTTCGGCCGCCAATCCCAAAGCACCGGCGTCCGCGACGCTGATTATGACCCTCCTCAATGAAGCAAGCGGGATCGAAACCTTTCTGCAAAGCCTCACAACACAGACGGTTCTGCCCAGTGAGATCGTGATCGTCGACGGAGGATCGACCGATTCCACGTTGAGCATCCTGCGCGCTTGGCAGCCGCCCTCCGGCGTTACACTCGTGCTGGAGGAGCTCCCTGGTGCTGGTATTTCTCAGGGACGCAATAGGGCCATCGAGCTCGCGTCTTTCGAAAAGATCCTTGTCACCGACGCGGGAACCCAAGTCAATTCCGATTGGGTGGAGAAGATTCTCGCGGGTCTCGAGAGCGCTGAGGTTGCTTCCGGGTTCTTCGAGCCGTTGGCAGGAACTTTTTTCTCCACGCTCATCGCCGCGGTCATCACACCGACAATCACCGAAATCGACCCAGAGAAATTTCTTCCCTCCAGTCGGTCGATTGGTTTCAGCACAAAAGCCTGGAGACGTGGCGGCAAGTATCCGGAGTGGCTCGACTACTGTGAAGATCTCATCTTTGACATCGCGATGAGGGATGCTGGAGTGACGTTTAGATTCGTCCCCGATGCAATTGTGCGGTGGGAAGGGCGACCCTCGTTCACCGCGTTTGCCAAGCAGTACTACCGTTATGCTCGCGGAGACGGCAAGGCACAGCTCTGGGCACGTCGGCATGCAATCCGCTACGGCGCCTACCTCGGCGGACTTGCGCTCGTCGTGCTCGCTCTTGTCGCCAGCCCCTTCTGGTGGATTGCACTTGGAGCTGGCTTCTTCATCTACATGTCGCAGCCGTTTCGGCGCGTACTTTTCTTCCGCAACACAGTAGGCGCCGCGTGGCCAGGGGCAATTCTGCTAGCGCCGTTCGTGGTCGTACTGGGTGATGTGTCGAAGATGCTTGGCTATCCAGCTGGCTTGGTCTGGCGGCGCAAAAATCGTTTGGTGGCGAGTGCCTCTATTGCCAACGTTGCAGACTAGTTCGCAGTTCCTTTCCCAGACGTTCGCTACCGTGCCAGTGCAGGAGCTTCCGAAATGATTCTTCTTCTCATGGTCGCGGCTGGCGCTGGGCTGCTCGTTTTTGCCGCTGTCGTTCCTCTGATCGGACTCTGGCGGGCCCTCTGCCTCGTCCTTCTTGCAGCACTGGCGCTGGCTCCGTACCCGCTCACGACGACGCGTCTCCCGCAAGTGCACTATGGCATCACCGACGGCATCTTCATACCGATGACCTACTCAATCGCCTTGGCCGCAATTGTGGTCGCAGCGCTTCGGGATCGCGCGGTTCGGCTCAGCCTGGTATTCGCGGCCGGATTCCTGGTTTACGTTTCGATTTTGACGGTGATGTTGTGGGGAAATACCGCCGCGCAATGGTCGGGTAACGTCCATCTGATCACTGCTCTACTTGCAGTCGGGGTGGGAGGCGCCATCGGACGGTCCATGCTGACCGATCGGAAGTTGAGGCTGCTCTGGGTGAGCACTGCACTTGGGATCCTTCTCATGCAGCTGCTTCTGGGCGTGGCTCAGCTGGCAGGAATTCCGGTGTCTCTCTTCACCAACGAGGTTAACCATTTCATCCCTGAGCTCCGCGCGATCGGATCGTTCAATCACCCGAGTGTAATCGGCAAGACCGTACTTGTGCTGCTTATTATGGTTCTGCCCTTCACCCGCGATTCGAGCAAGTGGATCGCGCGCATTGCCTGGGCTGTGATTCTGGTCGGGATAGTTGCAACGACTCTGACTCAGGCACGTTCTAACATTGCGGCAGTGCTCGTCGCCGTCGTGCTTTGGGTGTTGTTCGACAACCGTCGTTCCATCAAAGGGCGTCTGATTGCGGCGGCCCTTGCAGCCGTCGCTGCGGTGCCATTCGCGCTTCTTGTGATTCCTCGCTTTCTCTCGGATCCCGGCGGCGGTGACCGTGCGGAACTCTTGGGGACAGGCCTGAAACAGATTGCCTCGGCTCCTTGGTTCGGCATCGGCCCCAACTCGTATTCTGCTGTTGTTGGGGTGGGGGACTCACTCGCGGCCGAGGGCTTCCCCGTGCACAATGCTGCTCTGCTGGCCGTCGCGGAACTTGGTGCCATCGGTGCAATGATGGTCTTCGTGCCGGTGGCATGGCAGTACGTATCAGCTGTGCGTTCGTGGCCAAAGACTGGCTTTGCTCACGGTGCGGCTGTGGCGACGTTCGTCACTCTCCCCGGGCTTGCCCTCGTGACTATGACCGGTTGGGGCATGTTGTCGGAGGGCTCGCTGGTTCTCTGGTATCTCGCGATTGGTTTCTCGATCGGTGTAATGAATCAAACCGTGAAGCCAACGGTCCTGGCAGCTTCAAGCATGGCCGATCCTCTCAGTCTGTTTTCGAAAGCTCGCTGCGACTCGCGTTCCGCGGGTCGACGAACCAAGTAGCGACGAAGTGTTCCTCTGTCGGCTGAAATGGGGTGGCGCACTCGACTTTTGGGAACATGATTACACGGGTGTCGGATAGGGGGTGAGTAGCTCAACGTAGGATTGAGCGATGCTATTGAAGGGGGCGCAACTGTCTTGAACGAAGCGCCATCGAAGAGCAGGGTCCGTGAATGGACCGCAGTCATCGTGTTGATTGCCTATGTCCTTGTCGTGCTGTTGGCAACGATGTGGCCTACTCCGCTCGATCAGGGCTACCAAGCCTCAATTCAAAAATTTCTCGAAGTGTTGCACCGAACCGGAGTGCCCGAATGGTTTGGCTACAGCAAGCTAGAGTTCTCGGCGAATGTGCTGATGTTCGTTCCGTTGGGCTTTCTCGTGGTGATGATCCTGCCGACGAAGGTATGGTGGCTCGCCCTTATTGTGTGCCCTGCCCTGTCCGTGGCTATTGAGCTCAGCCAGGCCGTATTTCTTAGTGCTCGATTTGCCACCGTTCTTGACGTGATCGCGAACTCGATTGGCGCCATAGTCGGCGGCTTCTTCGCGGTCGTATTGCGCGCCGTCGTCCACCAGCGCGATGAGAAGATGATTGCTCGAACGCTGTGGGAGCGAGGCGTTCGATCGTAGGCGTAGGCCACTCTGGCGATGCCCCAAACATCCAATTCCGCTCATCACCTGCCCAATCGCCGTGACAATGTCGGGAATCGACTGAGAAGTGTGAAATTATTGGTTGTTGCTCGCTGTCACCTTACTGGGGTACATGGCACGGCGAATAGAGACTTGGGGGAACTTCGTGGTGTTGGACAGCAAACGCACAGCGGGTGTTCTGCGTCGAGTCTCCTGGCAGCGTGCATATGCGATGCGGTTGTTTCTCACCGACGCCGTCGTGATTGTCGTGGCCGTTTTCGGCTCACACTTCTTCTGGTTTGGCTTTCAGGCAGTAGATCTCGCCGCACGGGAGATTACCGGCCTGCGGCTGGGCTACACCACCGTCTCGGTTGTCCTCGTCATCGCCTGGATGATCATCCTCGACATCTTTGCCACCCGAGATCACAAAGTGATCGGGAGCGGCACGCTCGAGTATAAGCGGGTCGCCGACGCGACTATCCGTCTGTTCGGCACCTTCGCCATCGTCGCTTTTCTTTTCAAGATCGAACTGGCCCGCGGCTACTTCTTGACCGCATTGCCGATCGGATTGGTGCTGCTCATCCTTTCCCGGTGGATGTGGCGGCAGTGGTTGCGCAAGCAGCAAGCTACCGGTCGTTTCGTTTCTCGGGCCGTGCTGATGGGTGACCGATTGAAATCGGCACACGTGGCGGCCACCATTCAGCGCACTCCCGGAACCGGCTTGCACTTGGTGGGTGCACTCACTCGACTTGGCTCCGCCAATAAAGGCCCGGTCTGCGGAGTACCCGTCGTAGGCGGTTACGACGACCTGCTTCAGGCGGTCGACGCGACCCAGGCCGACACCGTGATTCTCACCGGAGCCGACGAGATCGGTCCCGACGACATGCGCCGGGTCGGTTGGGAGTTGGAGGCCCGAGGCATCGAGCTGATTGTGGCGCCAGCGCTAACCGACGTCGCCGGCCCACGCATCCATGCCCGTCCGGTGGCCGGCCTGCCGCTGATTCACGTCAGCTACCCCACCTTGGAGGGCGCCAAGCGCGTCTACAAACGCACCTTCGACATCGTGGGTTCGAGCTTGATGATCATTGTCGGTTCACCAGTGCTGATTGCAGTGGCTATCGCGGTGAAGCGATCTGGTCCTGGCGGCATCCTCTATCGTCAGGTGCGCATCGGACGGCACGGAAAATCGTTCGGCATGCTCAAGTTTCGCTCGATGGTTCAGGATGCCGACGATCAGCTGGAGAGCCTGCTCGATGCCCAGGGAACCTCAGACACGCCACTGTTCAAGGTCACCAACGATCCCCGCATCACCCCAGTTGGCAAGTTCATCCGCAAGTATTCGCTCGATGAGGTTCCGCAGCTGTTCAACGTATTCTTCGGTGAGATGAGCCTGGTCGGTCCGAGGCCACAGCGTGCCGCCGAAGTGGCGCTCTACGACGACGTAGCGCACCGCCGGTTGATCATGAAGCCGGGCATGAGCGGTTTGTGGCAGGTGAGCGGGCGGTCAAATCTGAGCTGGGATGACAGCATCCGTCTCGACCTCTATTACGTGGAGAACTGGTCGCTGACCACTGACATCACCATTCTGTTTCGCACGGTGCGTGCCGTCGTAACGCCGGAGGGCGCTGTCTAGCTTGTACTGATCGTTCTCTTGCGCTTTCGCAGGGGGCCGACGTAAGTTGGGGCCACGGCTGCACCTGGCGGCCCGCTTGAGGAGGACATCGTGGGCATTGACGACATCACCAAGAAGGCACAGGAGTTTCTGGGCGACGACAAAGTGAAAGACGCGCTCAAGAGCGAGCAGGCCGAGGGCGTCAGCGACAAGCTGCTCGATGGTGTCGCGGATGCCGCAAACAAGGTCACCGGCGGCAAGTTCGCTGACCAAATCGATGGCGCCCGTGACGCGGCAGACAAGTCCGTCGGCAACGAATAGCACTTTTCACTTTTCGGCCGGCATCGTGTCGGCATCTCAGCGGGGTCGCGCACGAGGCGCGGCCCCGCTTTTCTGTGTGTGGCGGCGCCGCGTGTTCGTGGCGCTTGTCTGCCTGGCCAACACTTGTGGCACGAATCGCGTAAGAATCGGCCGCCTCGAGCGTCTCTCCAGTGGCAGGACGCGTCGAACTCTGACGCTGAACGCTCCCGAGGGGGTTCGGGGGAGGGCCGCTGGGCACGCAACAGGGGAAGCGATCGGTGGCCGGTAGGGGCGGGCGGGCTCGACTGGAGCCGACCAGATGGATGCCGCGGCACGGTTCGAAACCGGTGCCGCGGCATCCGGGGGCGGCGTCCGGCTGGTGGAGTTGCGGCGCCGGGCGCGGCGCGGCGAGGGTCGGATGTCGCTGCGAGGCATGAGTTCGGCCGGCGCGACGGTTTCCGACGGGCGCGGCGTGTTCAGGCGGCAAATTTCCGGCGGTGAAATCGGCCTGAGCGTTCGGTCCTCGGGTGGACGCCTTGTGTGCGTCGTCCGAGGGAAGCCTCCGCGGATTGGTAGTCTCCGTAGTGGTCGAACAGAGCGAGGCTCGATTCGACCATGGAGCCGCGGGGCGGCATCCAGATTCAGGATGTCGACAGGAGAGTCCCAATGGTGTCAATCACGAGCGCAGCAGGTTCCGTCGGAGCGCACTCACGGCGTCGAGCATTCGCTGCACTCGCCTTCGCGGGTCTTGTAACGTCGCTGCTCACGGTTCCGCTGTCGGCGCAGGCCACAGAGGTCACGGATCCGCTGGCAACATTCGTCGGCTCCTCGACCGGGGCGCAAACGCCCGTTGCTTCAGCCGGGCCCGGGCCCGAGACCCAGAGGCAGACCGAGACCGAGCCCGAGCCCGCGCCCGAGATCGCGGCTGCGCAGACGCAGGCGCAGGCGCAGGTTCCGGCCGTGACGGAGGCGCCCGCGCAGGTTCGGACCGAGGCGCCCGCGCAGACGCAGGCGAAGACCGAGGCGCCCGCGCAGGCGCAGACGCAGGGAATGACATCCGCTGCCGTCAAAACGCTGACCGCGACGCCGACGCCTCGGCTGTCGGGCGCTGCGAAACTCGGGAGCACCCTCACCGCTTCCGCAGGCAGTTGGACCCCGGCCACGGTGACCCTGAGCTACCAGTGGAAGCGATCAGGAACCACCATCACCGGCGCAACCAAGCCGGCCTACAAGGTGGCCACCGCCGACATGGGTAAGACTCTGACCGTGACGGTGACGGGCAAGAAGACCGGCTACCAGATGGCAGTCATGACATCGGCGCCGACCGGCAAGGCTTTCGCGAATTTCACCTCGAC
Source organism: Glaciibacter kafniensis (assembly GCF_039538945.1). Lineage (NCBI taxonomy): Bacteria > Bacillati > Actinomycetota > Actinomycetes > Micrococcales > Microbacteriaceae > Glaciibacter > Glaciibacter kafniensis. Next base: position 109,760 of record NZ_BAABCN010000018.1, read on the forward strand.
TCCTGTGCCCTCGATCTCGGGCAGCGCGGCTATCGGCGCGAAGCTCACCGCCACGCCCGGTATATGGGCGCCCGGTTCCGCGGCGCTGAGCTACCAGTGGAAGCGGTCGGGCGCGACGATCGCGGGTGCCACCGGCAGAACCTATCTCGTCTCGCCGACGGATGTTGACCGCACGTTCACCGTCACAGTGACGGCAAAATTGGCCAACTACACGACGGTATCGAAGCAATCGGCCGCCACGCGGGTAGTTAGCGGTGTCATCTACAAGAATTGTGATGCGTTGAGGGCTGCTTACCCGCATGGCGTGGCCAAGGCTGGAACAAAGTATGACCGAGTGAGTGGTGTCAACAAGGCGCTCAAAGGCCCGCCATTCTTCTCGACATCGCTGTACAACCTGAACACGAAGAGCGACAGGGACAAGGACGGAATCGCCTGCGAGAAGTAAAGTTCGGCGTCGGCGTCGGCCAAGGTCTGCCGGGCCGGGCCGTGCTGTGCCCGGGGAGCCTGGCTGGTCGCATCCGTTCATCTTTGGGCGCCACGCCCGTCGGAAGCAGTGGCGAGGGTTGAGCTCAACGGGCGTGGCGGTTTTGAGCCCTCGTTGTGCCAGCGGGCGGCAGCGCCCATGAGCCTGGGGAACATGCTCGCTGTCTTCGCGCGGCGGGCACGCGGGCGGCGGCTGTATCGGGGCAGCCAACGGATGCTTCGCCGCAGCGCGAGCGCCCGTCAGGAACCGCGCCCGTCGAAAACCGTGACGCGGGTTGAGTCCAGTCGGCGGCGCGGTGTTCGACCCTCGTGGTGTCATTCGAGCGCCCCTCCACAAGCAGCGAATCAGCGATCGGCCCACCGATGTGGCAGCCCGCCGGCTGCGTCGTGACAGCGCCGCGCATTGTGGGGAGATGAACCGATATGGCAAAGAACTCGTCTCCCGCTCGAACACCCCTGATCCCGGAGCCCCGATCACGAAGGGCTCCGCGCCGGCATCCGCCTCCGGGGCGACATCCGCCGCCGGCGCCAGCAGAGCGCATCCGACGGGAGCCGCCCCTCGTGAATTCGCAAGCCCTCGATTGAGGGCCGCCTCCGAGCATCCGCGTCGGACTGTCGAAGCGTTGATCTTCTCTCGCGATGTGACGAGCGTGTTTGGGTCGGGCGTGCGCCTGAGCCGGCTCGTCAAATCGGGAGAGCTCACGTGCCTCACTCGAGGCCAGTACATCCGCACGCACCAGTGGGCGGCAATGGGCGCCGACCAGCGCTACGCCGCTCGAGTGCTGGCGGCGGCGCATTCGCGCATCGCACCGCCTCCGCTCAGCCATTACTCGGCCGCGGTGTTGTGGGGGCTGCCGATGCTGCGCACGTGGCCGAGTGACGTGCATTTTCTCAGTGAACGGAAGCCGGGTGGGCAATCCTATCCGGGCATCCGGATTCACGCCGTCGGTTTCGACGCTCGGGATGTCACGATGCTCGACGGCGTTCACGTTACGACGGTCGCGCGCACGGTCGTCGACCTCGCAGCCTGCCTCGACGTGAAGTCGGCCGTCGCTGTCATCGACCGGGCCCTCGCCGTCGACCGGTTTAACAACAGCCCTCCCCTGACGACAAAACAGGAGCTTCGAGACACCTGGGAGCGGATGCTGCCATTCAGCGGCTCGGTGAGGGCGCGTGAATACATCGAGTTCGGAACGGAGGATTCGGGTTCGCCCGGGGAATCAAGCAGCCGCGTGAACATCGCACTGAACGGGTTCCCGACGCCGATTCTGCAGAGGACGTTCGTGATTGATGGCAAGGAATACCACACGGACTTCTTCTGGGAGGAGATCGACGGTGTGGGTGAAAGTGATGGCGACATCAAGTATTTTGACCCGGCGATGTTGGGCGACAGAACGCCCGAACAAGTGCTCAAGGCAGAACGAAACCGCGAACGAGCGATTCGACGAAAGGTGCACGAGTTCACCCGGTGGGACTTTGCCGTGGGGCAGAGCCAATACCGGCTGCGCGAGCGCTTAATGGAGATCGGGCTGGTCCCCGGTCGTCCGCGGCTGCAGCTGAAGCAGTTTCGGACCTGAAGCGGCCCGGGCGTCGGAAAGCTGGGCCCCTTCCCGGCGCAACGAGGGTCGAAAACCACGGCGAGGGTTGAGCTCAGTGGGCGTGGCGGTTTTTGGACCCGCGTGACGTATTTGGTGGCGATGGATGCTGCGGGCGAGTGCGGGCGGGCAGGCTGTGCGTGGGCAGGCTGCTCGGTGGCGCAACGAGGATCGAAAACCACGGCGAGGGTTGAGCTCAGTGGGCGTGGCGGTTTTGGACCCGCGCGACGGGATTTCGTGCGGAATCGGCCGGACGTTCGACCCGCGCGTCGGCGTTCGACCCGCGCGGCGCGTCAGGCGCACGAGGCGAACCAGGTCAGGCGCACGAGGCGAACCAGGCCAGGCGCACAAGGCGAACCAGGCCAGGCACCCCGAGTGAGCCGCCCAGCCCCGGCTCACTGGAACAGCGAGAACCCCATCGGCGATCCAGCATCCATGCCGGGGAGAATTGCGAATGCGCCAGTCGCCGTCGGGGTGGCGAAGCCCATCAGATCATCGACCTCGTCGAGGCGGAGTTGCGTGCGCGAGAAGGTGGCTGCCTCCCGCTGGAACGCGATGAACACGAGTCCGTGATCGGTATCCGACGCACGGTAGGCGTAGCTGCGTCGCAGCATCAGCCCGCTCCCGGTGAACGACGGATGCGCGGCACGTGAGTGCGCACGGGCGGGGACCAACAGCTCGCCGGTATCGGCCTTGGCACTCAGGTTGACAGCGTCGCCGCGCTCTCCACCCGACAGAGGCACTCCCGACGCTTGGCGCCGCCCGATCACGGCATCACGCCGGTCGGCGGGGAGTGCCCGGAAGCCCACGGTGTCTAGGGAGAACCGTCGGATGACGCAGATCGTTCCACCGGCAAGCGCACCGTCGGAGATCCAGACGTTCTCCGCGAGATCGGCCGCCGTACGGGGCACGATGATGCCGTCGTGATAACCGAATGGGTTGCGACTGACATCATCGTCTGACGCGGCGCGGAAGCCGAAATCGCTCCAGAGCGCGTGGTAGCCCGCGATGACACCGGTCAGGCTCGCGAGGGCCGGCTCCAACACCGCGGGATCGGACGCATTGACGCTCAGAAAGATGTCGCCACCGAGCCGATCAGCGGGCAGCGCCTCGTCCCCACGGAAGACAGGGAGGGCGACGGCGGATTGCAGAGACGGATGCCGCGTGGCGGCGAGGGCGCGCGGCCCCAGGCCGACGGCCACCGTGAGATCGCCCGGCCCGTCGGGGAACAGCGCCAGGTCGGGGTGCGCCGGGTCGGTGATCCGCAGAATCTGCTCGCCGAGCGCGCGGAGCGACGACTCTAGGGAATCCGTGTCCAGCTCGGCCACGGCGACGATGCAGTGGCCTTGAGGGATGGAAGGTCGCGTGATTCCAGACTGGTGCGCTCCGACGGCGGCGACGGGAGCGCCGTGCAGCACGGCGGCGGCGTCTGGCGCTGCTGCAGCGGGCGGCCCCGCCTGATGCGCAGGACTGGCCGCCGACCAGATTGCCGTGGTTCCGAGGGCTCCCGCCGCGGCGCCTGTCCCGAGCAGCAAGGCGCGCCGGGTGAGGCCGGTGGCGGTGCGCTTTCGAGCGGCGGTCTCCCCGTTCGAGCCGGTCACGGCTGCGTCTCATCGGGCAGCGCGAGGGCCTGACCTTGTTCGTCGGAAAAGTCGATCGTGGTCCAGTCGTCCCCGATGCGCGCCTCCGCCCGCCTGAGCACGCCCGTCGCATCCACCCAGAGGCGCAGTGCCGAGGTGTCCGCATTCAGTGGCGGCGATGACGCATCACGAGGACTGTCGCTCGGGGGAGAGGCGAACACGGTGACAGGCGACCCGTTGATCTCGTCGGCGCGCAGCCACAGCGCTCCCGCTTGCTGCACGAGGAGCGGATTGTCGGGGCGGTCGGAGCCCAGCCCGCTGATGATGGCGAGAAGGGCGTCCAAGCGAGAGGATGCGGGGTCGAGGTTATCGAGCGACGCGGCCGGATCGGTGAAGCTGGGGATGGGAAGAGCGGGGTCGCCAGCGGCATCCGGCTCCTGCGCGATGATGCCGACCGCTGAGCTCGTCCAGAGCATGGCCTGCGCGGGGAATGCGCCCGTCGTTGCGGCGTAGCCGAGTTGCGATGCGTAGTCGACCCACCCCTGAATGCGGAGGTCGACCCCGCGCTCCTGGATGTTGGTGGTGAACGGCCGACTGCCGGCGTCGAAGTTGTTGAACCGTGCGATGGCGAGCAACTGGGCTTCCTCGGTGGTCACTGGCCGGGCCGCGTCCGTGGCAGGCTCGTCCAGCGGTGCAGTGCAGGCCGTGAGCGCGAGCGCGAGCACCGCAGCGAGAAGCGCAGTCAGCGCGGTCAACCTGCGGCTCAACGGGTAGCGCAACGTGCGACTTGACTTGCGGCTCAACGGGTAGCTCAACGTGCGACTTGACCTGCCGCTCAACGGGTGCCCGCCCGTTCGACGAGGAATGACGCATCCGGCACGCCGAATTGTGCAAGGTCGGGCATCGCGACCGTTGCCGGCAGCGCGGGGTAGCTGGACCCCGCAGGGAGATCCGACTGGGCGCGCGGTGGAGCGACCTTCTTGAAGCTGGTGCCGCGCGGTGCGGGGGGAGTGTTGAGCTCGGCGGTGTAGGCCTGCGCGGCGGCGGCAGCGGCAGCGTCTCCCGCGCACGCTGCAGACAGCTGCGCGAACAGTTCGGCCGGTACCGTCGATGCGGCGTCTGCGACGCAGTTTGCCGTCGCAGGCGTGCGTGCGGCGGAGGTGTTCGCAACGTCGACACCGTTGGCGTCGAACACGTTCCCGCTGACGTGATTCCCAGACGCAGGGAGATCCTCGGTATTCGTGAAGATGATCCCAGCGCGTTCGTGACCGGCAATGAGGTTGCGCTCGAAGACGTTGTCTTGGCCGCCGCTGACCCCGATGCCGGTCGCGAAGGCGCCGTTGGCCTGGGCGGGCGCGAGCGGCTCGTTGTTATCCGTCACGAGATTGCCGATCACCTGGTTGGACCGCTGCGGCGTGAATGCTTCTTGATAGCTCGACAGCAGTGTCATACCGATCCGGTTGCCCGAAAACCGGTTGCCGGTGATGACCACCGAATCGCTGGCATTCGAATTCTCGAAGCCGGCCGCGTTGCGCTCTGCGACGTTGCCGGTGACGAGGATGTCGCACGCGGTGCACTGCCCGACGTAGATGCCGCTGTCGGCGGAACCGGATGCATACGAGTCGCGGATGATGCCATGGCGCGAGTTGAAGGCGTAGATGCCGTAGAGGCCGTTGTTGTATGCGGTGACGTGATCGACGAGAAACCGCTCCAGCGGCGGAAACTGCTCGGGGTCCCAGTGTTCGTAGCCGTCGGCGGTCGGAGCCGAAGGGCCGTTCTCGTCGTGCAGCCCGGTGAACAGAACCCCGTAAAAGGTTGCACCAGTCACGGTCAGGTTCTCGACCCGCACACCGTCGGCAACGGCCACGACGCCGTATGGGCGCACACCGCCACCGTTGATGATGGTCTCGCTACGACTCTCGCCCCGCACCGTGACGTCGGGAGTGTCGATCAGGAGTTGCTCGTCGTAGGTGCCTGGCGCGATCGAAATGACCCCGCCGGCGCGCACGAGTTTCGCAGCCTTTGCCAGGGTTTGAGCATCGCCGGGCACATGAATCACCTGACGTTGGCCGTCTGGAGTACTGGTTTCGTCGACGCGTGCGCACGCGGCAAACACGATCGTCAGCGCGGCAACTGCGATTGCAGCCAACACGCGTCGGAACATCACTCCGTCAGCTTACGTCACGCTCTGCACTGCCGATAGTGAACACCGTGCCCATTTTGGGGACGTTGCGTTCACAAACTAAATTGCACAAGCTATGACTGGATACCGGTGATCGTGCAACCCGAATCCGCTGTGATGCTGCAACCCGAATGCGCCCTGATGCTGCAACCCGAAGGCTTTGAAATAAAAATGAATACGCTACGCGTGCGAGCCCGCCGACAGCACCCACGTGTGAAGGCCTTCGCGGCCGCGCTCGTCTCGACGGCCCTCATCGCCTCGATGTTCATCGTAACGGCTGCACCGGCCGCACCTGCCGCCGCCGCGGGGGCATCCGTTGGCACGGTGAGCGGCACGGTCTTCGAGAACTTCGACAGCTCGGGGTGGAAGGCATCAGCCAAAACCGGTGTTGTGGACTCGCTCCCGGTCGCCGGTGTCACAGCGACGGCCTACGACGCCCAGGGTGACATCGTCGGATCCGGCGTGAGTGCGGCCAACGGCAACTACACGATCAACGTCGTCGGCGCCTTCTCCAGAGACGTGCGGGTGGAGTTCTCCGGCTGGTCGGAGCCACTCGAGCCGGCATTCGCCGCCCAGGGCGCCGCCCCGCAGACCGGAGCCGCCGCGAACGACACGAGTGTGCAGTTCCTCACGCTGAACGCCGCCAACAACGCGACCGGCGTCGACTTCGGCTTGGTCGAGCCAGAGCAGGTTGTCCAAGCAAACGCGCCGATCGCCACGGCGATCCAGTCCGCTGGGTTGACCTCGGGCAACGCCGCCGATTTGACCGCGATTGTCGCCCAGCCCTGGCTGCTGCAGGGCGAGGCCACCGTCACGTCGAGCAATGTCCTCGACAAACTGAACAATGTGGCGACGTACAGCCAAGTCGGTTCGGTCTGGGGAATGGCGTACGCCCGCCAGTCAAACGACCTGCTCGTTGCTGCGTCACTGAAGCGGATGTCGGCACTCGGCGCGCTGGGGCTGGGCGGGATTTATCAGACGCGCAACGTGGTCTTGCCCAACGGGTCGGTGAACCCGAACGCGGCGCCAGCGGGCTGGTTCAGTTTCGACGGCCTTCCCGTCGCCAACGCGGGAGGTGCGCCGCTCGCCATCCAAGCCGAATCCGGGGTCAAACACGTTCCGACTGACGCCGCCCGCGGCCTGGGCAACGCCGGCAACCCCATCCCTGACATCGAGATGTTCGCGTTGTCCGCGCGCGTCGGCCTGGGCGGTATCGCGACCTCGCCCGATGGATCTCGCCTCTTCGCAGCCAACCTCTACGACGGTCAGGTCTACGCCGTCGACGTCGCCAACCCTGCGGTTGCCCCGACGAGCACCGACCGCATCAGCACCCCCGTCAGTGCAACGCAGGCGATCTGGGCGGTCACCACACACGACGACCGTTTGTACATCGGCTACGTCGACACGGGCGACAGCGCCGCCGGTGTCGCTGACCCTGGCAACTCTGCGAAGGCGAAGGGGATTAAAGCGTACGTCGCATCCATCCCGCTCGCGGACATCGTGAACGGTTCGGATGCGTCCGCGAGCTGGACGACCGAGCTGACTGTTGACCTGGGGTACACGAAGGGAACAAACATCGTCGGGTGGAAAACGCCCAACAACAGCAATATGGCTCTTGTCTACCCGCAGATCTCACAGTGGAACAGTTGGACAGACCTCTGGACATGGACGGGCGCGACCAAAGGCACCGTTCAGCTACCGGCCTACGCCGGCCAGGCTGACCTGCAGCACTACCCGCAGGCCATTCTGAGCAGCATCGCGTTCGATGGCGACGGCTACCTCAACCTCGGGTTCGCAGACCGCACCTCGACACAATCAGGCAACACCAACTATTCCGCAACCATCAATCACGGCACCGCACGCTGGTCGGCCGTCTCCAACGGTGACATCTTGGTCGCGGCCCCTAGCGCACAGTGGCAGGCGGCCGGGACGACGGGGTGCCCGACGGTGAAGCCCGCCACAAACTATGTGCTCGAGTGCAATGGCAAGGTCGGCGACCGTGCGGTGCGCAAGACCACGAAGTCAGGCCAAGCCCGCACCGACACCGACAAAGAAGGCCCCGTCAACGGTGAGTTCTTCAACGACCGGCGCGACCTCGGCACCGGAACAAGCCACAACGAGAACGCGTTGGGCGCGGTCGTCACCTACCCGGGAATGGGTAACGGCGTTGCCACAACCGCGATCGATCCGCGGAGCGGCGCGTACCGCTCCGGTCTCATGTGGTTCGACCAGGACACCGGAATCGCGGACCACGGTATTGATCTGATGGCAGGCACCGGCGCGAATGGCGCGCCACGGTTCCAGAAGGCCGGCGGCCTGGGCGGCGTCGCCCTCCTGGCCGTGGCTGCGCCCGTCGAGATCGGCAATCGGGTCTGGCTCGACGCCGACCTCAACGGCCGTCAAGACGCCGACGAGCCCGCCATCAATGGCGCCGAGGTGCAGCTGTGGACAGCGGATGTCGAGGGGAATCCCGTCGACAAGGTCGCCACGCGCACGACCAAGACGGTCGACGGCCAGCCCGGAACCTACTCTTTCCGCACCGACGACGCCGATGTCACCGCGGCGACCAACACGCATCCGTTTGTGGCCAACGCCTCATACGTCTTGGTCTTCCCGGCCAACAGCGGCGCGGTCGCCCTGGCCGGCCCGAACGCCGGCAACGCCGGTTTCGTGGGCCTCAATTGGAGTGACCTCCAGCGCACCACCGCCGAAGTGAGCGTCGCACCGACCGCAACAAACGGCGGCACGACCGAACTGAACGACTCGAACCCCGACGTGACGACCGGTCGCTACACGCTCTCGGTCGGCGGCCCTGGCGAGAACAACCACAGCTACGACGCGGGCTGGTATTCGGCGAACAGCTATGAGGTGACGAAGGCTTTCAACCCGTCAAACGTTGCGCTCGCTGCCGACGCCAGCTACACCTTCACCGTCGTCGGGGCGAAGAACTTCCGCGGTGAGGAGCGGCTCGCTGCGGGAGGCCCGGCGCTGCCGCTGGGCCCTGGAGTGCCGACCGACCCCCAGGTCACCGAAACTGCGCTCACGCTTTTGTCGCCGAACTGGGCGCTGACGACGCAGAAAGCACTGCCGCTCGGCTACCAGCTTGTGCTCCAAGAGCAGAACGCGACCGCAACGAGCGTGACCTGGAATGCGCCGGTGACGGGCAACACCGCCCAGGGCACGGTGACGATCACGCCGAAACGCGGTGCGGCAGCAAGCGCCCGAGTCACGGCCACGAACGAATTCGGCAGCTTCACGGTCAAGAAGACCGTGTCTGGCGCCGCAGCATCGAGCGTGGCCCCGAGCGTGAAGTTTCAGCTCGAATACGCGCTCGATGGCGGAGTGACGCAGACAGCCTGGGTGTCGAAGGACACACCATTCTCGCTCGGCAACGTTCCACTGGGCGCGACGGTGAAGCTCAAAGAGTCGAACCCGATTGTGACCGATCCCGCCATCGTGCCGGGCGTCGAGTGGGGCACGCCTACCTGGACCAAGCCGGCGAGCGTCAGCGGGCCAGACACAGACGGCTGGTACTCGTTCACCATCACCGCGGCGAACCGCAACCTGAGCCTGGAACTCAACAACGTCGGAATACCCAGCATGGGAGGCTTCAGTATTCTGAAGTATCGTGAGGCCGGTGAGCCGTTGCCCGACCAGGCCTTTGGCTTTCAGTACAAGGTTGGCTCGGGCGGCACACCCGTCACTCTCGGCCCGATCAAGGCCGGCCAGTCCGTGAGTACCCCGTCGACAATCATCGGTGGATCGACGGTGTTCGTGCGGGAGATCGCACCGAGCGATTCCAACGCTGTGAAGTGGGACGCACCGGTCTGGTCGGGATTGCCCGACGGAGCCACCGGCCCGGATGCCGATGGCTGGTACTCCTTCACGTTCAATCCGAAGGCTTCGTCGCCACTCGAGTTGACGGCCCGTAATAAGGGGAGCCAGCAGTACGGAGAATTCACCTTTGAGAAGCAAGTAGATATCACCGGCACTCCGGATGTCGCAGACAAGAAGTTTTTGTTCAAGTACCGCACCGCGCCACCCACCGATGGCACTGCACCGGTGTTCGGCGGGTCGACCGTGATTGAGCTGAGTGCCGGCGAGCGCTGGCCGGCGCTGGGGCTGGATCCGATTCAACTGCCCGTCGGCACCACCGTCGAGTTTTTTGAGGCGCGGCTCGACAACACACCGGGTATCTCGTGGAAGACGCCGACCTGGACGGTCAATGGCGCTCCGGCCACCGTCGTCAACGGCTGGACTCGATTCACGATCAAGCCGTTCGCTACCGAGGGGGTCGAGGCGATCGTGGCAACAAACCACGTCGAAGAACTCGAGGGCTTCACCCTGCGAAAGGCCTTCGTCGGCACGGGTGTGGACAAGGTCACCACTCAAGAATTTCCTGTGCAGGTGCAGATCGACGGCGGAGCTGTTGAGGATATCGTCCTCGATGGTGACGGTACCGCCTGGCAGCGAGAGGACCTGCTCGAGGGAACGATCGTGCGGGTCAGGGAGCTGTCGCCGCCCGACGTCACCGGGATTGAGTGGGGCGACCCGATCTGGACGAACGGAACAGGCACTGTTCTGACGCAGGATGACGACGGGTGGGTTGAGTTCGAGATCGGCGACGCCTCCGAGAGCGCCGAACTGACGCTGACGAACACGCCGACTCTTCTCGGCGAGTTCCAGCTGAAGAAGACCCTTGCCAAGATCGGTGAGCCCACCGTGCCCGCCAACTACACCTTCTACTACAAGATCGGCAGTGACCCGGAAGAGAAGATCGTTCTCGCTGCCGGGGAGTTCTCGGCTGTCATCGGCGACCTGCCGATCGGCACGGAGGTCAGCGTGCGCGAAGCGCCCCCAACGCCACGGGCGGATGTCGCGTGGACGACCGAGTGGAAGATCAACGGGGCTGAGACGACTCCCGCCGGCGATGGCTGGGTGAAGTTCACGATCTCCAAGACGACGACCCAGTTCACGATCGAGGCCAGGAACACCTCAACGCAGCTGCATGGCCGTTTTCAGGTTGCCAAGACCGTGACCGGTGACGGTGCGTCGCTCGTTCCCGATGACACGCCGTTCATCTTCGAATACACGCTGAATGGCGGCACGCGCCAGCGGGTCACGGCGACGCCGGCCGCGGCATCCGAGTTCATCGCCGGCCTGCCGTTTGGCACGACTGTCACGATCACGGAGGTGCTCTTCCCGGAGATCCCCGGGATCACGTTCAACCCGAACCCGGGCTGGAAGCTCAACGGTGCTTCCGTTGCTTCTCCGGTGACGTTCACGATCAACGGCACGGACCTGGTCGAACTCAGCGTGGAGAACACCGCGAAACTGGTGAAGGGCTCGTTCGAGCTCACCAAGGCGATCACCGGGGATGCGGCAAATCGCATTCCCGCGAATGCCAGCTTCACGGTGGAATACAGCATCGATGGCGGTGGCACCTGGCTGGCCCTCGACACCATCACGAAGACACGCCTGACCGTTGTAAGCCCTGAGTTCAACGAGGGAACTGCCGTTTTGGTGCGTGAGGTCGCGCCGACCGATGGGGTGGCCTTCGAATGGGGAGACCCTGAGTTCTTCGTCGATGGTGCTTCTCAGGGCGCGAGCGCGCATCTCATCATCACGAAGGATGCGGTGGGGCCGGCCATCACGGTGGCGCTGAACAACCCGGCGCTTCCTCTCAACGGCACATTTGACGTGGCCAAGCGGGTCACGGGTGATTTCGCATTGACTGCTCCCGAGCTGGCGAAGCGCACCTTCACGGCGAAGTGGTCGGGCGGTGGGCGTACCGGTTCGATTGCTTTGAACGCGGCGAATGGCTGGAAGAACGGCCCGGGCGGTGCGCCGTTCCCTGCGGGAACCGTGATCACGCTCACGGAGGGTGCGGTGACGGGTCTGCCGGCGAACGTTCGCTTCGACGGGTACAGCTGGCTGAAGGATGTTCCGGGGGTGACGGTGTCGGCAAACGGCAAGACCGCAACCCTGACCGTGGCGACGGGTGACCCGGCGCATTTGGTGCTGATTAACGAGTTCCCTGAGTTGAAGGGCACGTTCAATGTCGAGAAGATCGTCGATGGTGCGTTCAAGCTGACGGATGCGGAGCTGAAGGGGCTCACTTTCACGGTGAAGTACACGACCAGCACCGGTGTGAGCGGGTCGCTTGCGCTCAACAATGCCGGTGATTGGAAGGCCGCGGCGGGGCGGATGTTCTCGACCGGCACGAAGGTCACGCTCACCGAGGTGGCGGTCAAGCAGAGCACGCTGTCGCCGCATGTGAAGTGGGACGGTTATACCTGGATGCCCGGCAGCGGTTACACGGTCAGCAAGGATGGCCAGCGGGCATCCGTCGTGATCGGTGACAACACCGACGTGGCGCTCACGCTGCGCAATACGTTCCCTGAGTTGAAGGGTTCGTTTGCGGTGCAGAAGTTCGTCGACGGCGACTTCGAGCTGACCGACCGTGAGCTGCGGGCGCAGACCTTCGTGGCGGCGTACACCACCAGCAACGGAAAGAGCGGCACGCTCGATCTGAATGCGAAGAACGGTTGGTCCGCTGTGGCTGGCACGCTTCCGGTGGGCACGACGGTCACGTTGACCGAGGTGACGCCGACGAAGCTGGCACCCAATGTCAACTGGGACGAGCATCACTGGATGCCGGCCGCGGGGGTCAGCATCTCGAAGGACGGCCACACGGCGTCACTGACGGTGAGTGCCGATGAGCCTGTTGTGCGCCTCGAGCTGAAGAACACGTTCACCGAGCCGAAGAACGGCTTCAGCGTGCAGAAGGTGGTTGAGGGTGACTTCGCTCTCACTTCGCCGGAGCTTGCCGGTTTGACGTTTGCGGTGCCGTATACCGCGAGCAATGGCGCGAAGGGTTCGCTGGAGTTGAACGCGGCTGGCGAGTGGGCAGCTGCGACCGGCGAGGAGTTCCCGATCGGTACGAAGATCACTGTGACCGAGGCGGAGGTTGCGGGGTTGCCGGCGCATGTGCAGTGGGCTGATTACGCGTGGCTCGACGGCTCGGGCTACACCGTGTCGAAGGACAAGAAATCCGCGTCGTTCAGCATCACCGACGAACTCGACGAGCTCGACGAACTCGGCGAGTTCGTTCAGCCGAAGCTGACGCTGCAGAACAGCTTCACCGAGATGCACGGTGGGTTCTCCTTGACGAAGAAGGTGACGGGTGCTGCTGCCGAGCTGGTGCCGAACGACCTGGCGTTCACGGCGGAGTTCTCGCTCGACAACGGCGCATCCTGGGCGGCTCTGCCGGCCGTGACGAAGGGCAAGCTGGTGAAGGGCCCGAGCGACATCAAGCTGGGCACGACGGTGCTGATTCGGGAGACGACTCCGGCCGCCGTGCCAAACGTCACCTGGGGTGCCCCGGTCTTCTCGGGGACCGGCATCACGCCGGGCGCGGCGGGTGCGGCGGGTGCGCCGGCCTCGTTCGTGGTCGACTCCACCGCCACACCGGTGAAGGTGGTTCTGACCAACCCGACGAATCCGAAGAATGGCCAGTTCCAGGTGACCAAGAAGATCACCGGGGCAGGGGAGTCGTTGCTGAAGAAAAACCCGAGCTTCACCGTGAAGTTCAGCTATGACGGCCAGAAAACCCCGGGGGAGTTCTCGATCAAGGCCGGCGAGTTCGCGTCGTCCGAGCCGATCAGAAGTGGAACGGTGGTCACTATCACCGAGGTGCTTCCTGAGGATGGTCTAGTCGAGGGCGCGTCGTGGGGCACCCCGGTGTTCGTTCGCCCAGACGGAACCGTGCTGCAGAACGGAGCGACGATCACGATCGGCGCCGACACCGTGATCGCGTTGCAGCTTGAGAATCCGACGCGCCCGGAGCTGCCGGAGACCGGTAGCGACGTGCTTGGGGCGGGCCTCATGCTCATGACGTTGCTGGCCGGTGTGGGCGGGTGGCTCCTGCTGATCGAGCGGCGCCGTCGCCGATATGGTCCGATGCGCAGCTGAGTCATCGGTGCATGACTGAAGGGGTGGATACCGTCTGGTATCCACCCCTTCAGTCTGTGCCGCGTGGCGGCATCCGGCCCGCGTGACGTGATTCTGTGCGGGGACGTTCCACACCGTAAACCCGCAAATAATGCGCCAATTTTGGGGCGTTGCGTACACAAATGGCAAAACGCTACCGTGAATTTAGAGTACCTGAACTCTTGCAACTCGAGTCCGCACGTGATAGCGCGACCCGATTGCGCCCCGATATTGCAACCCTGAAGCTTTGGATCAAAATTGACGACACTGCACGCACGAGGCCACCGACAGCACGCACGGATGAAGGCCTTGGCCGCCGCGATCGTCTCGACAGCACTTATCGCCTCGACGTTCATCGCAACGGCCGGCCCTGCTGACCCCGCCAGCGCAGCGGGGGCCGCCGATGGCACGGTGAGCGGCACCGTCTTCCAAAATTTCGACAGCTCCGGGTGGAAGGCATCAGCCAAAACCGGTGTTGTGGACTCGCTCCCGGTCGCCGGTGTCACGGCGACGGCCTACGACGCGCAGGGTGACATCGTCGGGTCCGGCGTGAGCGCCACCGACGGCCGCTACACGATGACCGTCGACGACGCGTTCTCCGATGCCCTGCGGGTGCAATTCTCCGGCTGGTCGGAGCCACTCGAGCCGGCATTCGCCGCCCAGGGCACCTCCCCGCAGACCGGAGCCGCCGCGAACGACACCAGCGTGCAGTTCGTCACGCTGAACGCCGCCAACGCGGCGACCGGTGTCGACTTCGGGCTGATCGATCCCGATCAGGTCGCCCAAGCGAATGCACCGATCGCCACGGCGGTTCAGTCCGCCGGTGGGCTGGCCGCCTCTAAACTCTTGCCCGCTGTCGTTGCCCAACCTTGGCAGTTGTCAGGCGAAGATGTGGCCCCCAGCAAGATCTCCACAGTGGCCAAGTTTGGCGCGACCGGCTCAATCTGGGGCATGGCCTACGCTCCGCAATCGAATGACCTCTTCGTCGCCGCGTCGCTGAAGCGCATGTCGGACCTCGGCCCGCTGGGTCTGGGCGGAATCTATCGGACGCCAGGCATCTTGTCAGCGAACGGATCGGCGAACACTACGGCGACAACGACGGGTTGGCTCAACTTGTCTGGCCTTCCCGTCAGCAACGCCGGCGGTGTTCCGCTCGATATCGGCGAGTCTCTCATTCCAACGACCGCAGACCGGAAGCTCACGACCGCGATCACCCCCCTCCGCGAAATCCCGGTGTTCAAGGAGTCCGGCCGTGTCGGCATCGGCGCCCTCGCCACCTCGCCTGATGGATCGCGTCTCTTCGCCACCAACCTGCGCGACGGCGACGTTTACGCCGTCGACATTTCCAACCCTCAGGTCGCACCCACGAGCACCTACCGCATCGAGACCCTGGTGAGCGCGACGCAGGCGATCTGGGCGGTGGAGGTGCACAAGGACCGGCTCTACATCGGCTACGTCGACACGGGAGACACCGCCGCCCGCGCGACCGACCCGGGAAAGTCTGCTGCCTCGAAGGGGATGAAGGCGTACGTTGCATCCACCCCGATCGCCGGCGTCCTGAACGCCCCGAGCGCCGCCCCGGGGTGGACGACCGAGCTGACCATCGACCTCGGCTACGCCAAGGGCTCGAATATCGCGAACTGGGCGGCACAGAGCGACGCGAAGATCCCCCCGAAGTTTGAAGCCAAGTTCCCGCAGCTGAAGCAGTGGAACAGCTGGACCGATGAGTGGAGCTGGGGTAGCGGCGCCACTGCCGGTGCCGTGGCGATGGAGGGTGACACTGTAGATGTCAATCTCCACGCCTATCCTCAGGCCATCCTGAGCAGCATCGCGTTCGACGCTGACGGCTATCTCAACCTCGGCTTCCTCGACCGCACATCGGTGCAGTCTGGCAACCGAAGCTATGGCGCAGTAACAGGCACCGATAAGACTTTGTGGACCACTATCAGCAACGGCGACGTGCTGGCCGCGGCGCCCGTGGAGCTGTCGGGGGCCGCCGCTCAGGGATGCCCCGCGACGGTGCCGGGCGAACGCTATGTGCTCGAGTGCGCGGGCAAGGTCGGCGATCGTGCGGTGCGCACGACCACCACCACCCCCACCAGCACCAATCCGGTTGGTCAAACTCCGACCTTCAACAACCTCCAGGGGCCGGGCGGCGGAGAATTCTTCAATGACAGGCGCGAGCTTGGCACCGAGGCGGGCACCACGAATACCGCAATCAAGATTGAGAACCACAACGAGAACGCTTTGGGTTCGGTCACCAGCTACCCGGGTTCGCGAGAAGTTGCCACGACCGCCATGGACCCGCTGAGCACGGCTTACCGCACCGGGATCATGTGGTTCGATGAACGCACCGGGGCCGCGACACGCGGCATCGATCTGGTCGCCAAGGGCGCCACTCGAGGATCAACGAGCTTCCAAAAGTCCGGCGGGCTGGGTGGTACCGCGCTGCTCGCCCTGGCAGCGCCCGTCGAGATCGGCAACCGCGTCTGGCTCGACGCCGACCTCAACGGACGCCAAGACGCCGACGAGCCGGCCATCAATGGCGCTGTCGTCGAATTGTGGACAGCGGATGTCGAGGGGAAGCCCGCAGACAAGATCGCCACCCGCACGACCGCGACGGTCGACGGTCAGGCAGGAACCTACTACTTCCGCACGGATGACCCCGATGTCACCGCGGCGACCAACGCGCATCCGTTTGTGGCCAACGCCTCGTACGTCTTGGTCTTCCCGGCCGGCAGCGGCAAGGTCAGCCTGGCCGGCCCCAACGCGGGCAACGCCGGCTTTGCGGGCCTCACCTGGAACGACCTCCAGCGCACCACCGCCGACGTGCGCGTCGCAGCGACTGCAACAAACGGCGGCACGACCGAGCTGAACGACTCGAACCCCAATGTGGCGACCGGTCGCTCCGCAGTCGCGGTCGGCGACCCAGGCCAGAACAACCACACGTACGACGCCGGCTGGTCTTCGGCGAACAACTACGAGTTGGCGAAGAGCTTCAACCCGAGCAACATTGTGGTCCCTGCAGGAACCAGCTATACCTTCAACGTCATTGGGGCGAAGAACTTCCGTGGTGAGGATCGTCTCGCCTCTGGCGGGCCCAGCGTTCCGAGTGACCCCCAGGTCAGCGAGACGGAGATGACACTCACCACTCCGAACTGGATGCGCACCTCGACGGTTGCGCTGCCGCTCGGCTACCAGCTCGTGCTTCAAGAGAAGAACGCGGTGGCGGAAAGCGTGACTTGGAATGCGCCGGTGGCGGGCAACACCGCCCAGGGCACCGTGACGATCACGCCGAAACGCGGTGCGCTGGCTAGCGCCCGCATCACGGCGACGAACCAGTTCGGCAGTTTCACGGTCAAGAAAACCGTGTCTGGCCCAGCGTCAACGCGTGTGCCCGCTGACACGAAGTTCCAGATTGAATACGCCCTCGATGGCAAAGCGGCGAAGACTGCTTGGGTGTCGAAGAACACGCCATTTGTGCTCGGCAATCTTGCGCTGGGCACGACGGTGAAGCTCAAAGAGTCGAACCCGATCGTGACCGATCCTGCGGTTGTGCAGGGCGTGACCTGGGGAACGCCGACCTGGGCGTCGGCACCGGGCGTCACCGGGCCTGACGCGGCCGGCTGGTACTCGTTCACCCTCACCGCGGCAGACCGCAATCTGGAGTTGAGCCTCAATAACGACGCGAAGACCGTCACGGGGGGCTTCAGCATTCTGAAGGCTCGTGCGGCCGGTGAGCCGGAGCCCAACAAGACGTTCAGCTTTCAGTACAAGGTCGACGTGGCCGGCACGCCCGTGGCGCTCGGCCCGATCAAGGCCGGTCAAACCGCGAGCACTCCGTTGACGATTATCGGCGGATCAACGGTGTTCGTGCGAGAGATCGCACCGAACAACTCCAGCACTGTGGAGTGGGCTGCCCCGGTCTGGTCGGGATTGCCCGACGGGGCCACCGGTCCGGATGCCGACGGCTGGTACTCGTTCACGTTCAATCCGAAGCCTGCGGCGCCACTCGTGTTGACGGCCTTGAACCAGGGGATCCAGCGGTACGGAAAATTCACATTTGAGAAGCAAATGGATATCACCGGCACCCCGGATGTCGCAGACAAGAAGTATTTGTTCAAGTACCGCACCGCGCCACCCACCGATGGCACAGCGCCGGTGTTTGGTACGTCGACCGTGATTGAGCTGAGTGCGGGCGAGCGTTGGCCGGCGCTGGGGCTGGATCCGATGGAATTGCCCGTCGGCACCATCGTCGAGCTTCTTGAGGCGCGGCTGGACAACAAGCCGGGTATTTCGTGGAAAACGCCGAGCTGGACGGTCAATGGCGATCCTGCGACCGTCGTCAATGGCTGGACTCGATTCACGATCAAGCCGTTCGCTACTGAGGGGGTTCAGGCGCTCGTGGTGACAAACCACGTCGAGGAAACCGTCGGTTTCACCTTGCGGAAGGCCTTCGTCGGCACGGGTGTGGATAAGGTCACGGCCCGTGGTTACCCGGTCGAGGTGGAGATCGGTGCCGACCCGGTACAGAGCTTTGACCTCGCCGGTAACGGCGATGCCTGGGAGCATCCGGCTGTACTGCCCGAGGGAACCATCGTGAGGGTCAGGGAGCTGACACCGCCGGCCGTAACCGGGATTGAGTGGGGTGACCCGATGTGGACGAACGGTGCCGGCGATGTTCTGACGCAGGATGGCGCCGGCTGGGTCGAATTCGCGATTGGCGACGCCACCCAGAGCGCCGAATTGACGTTGACGAACGCGCCGAGTCTTCTCGGCAGGTTCACGGTGAAGAAGACGCTGGTCAAGACCGGTAACCCGGTCGTGCCGCCTGACTACACCGTCGACTACGAGCTCGACGGCGTAGCGCAGACTCCAATCGTGCTTGCCGCCGGGGCAACCTCGAGGGTCATCGGCGATCTGCCGCTCGGCACGGTTGTGAAGGTGCACGAAAGGGCTCCCGATGCGGTTTCGGGCGTTGAGTGGGCCTCGGCATGGACGATCGATGGCGCGAAGGCGACCCCTGATTCCGACGGATGGGTAACCTTCACGATCGCCGACACGACCACCCCGGTCGCATTCGAGGTCAAGAACACCGCCACGACGCTCTATGGCCAGTTCCAGGTCGCCAAGACTGTGACCGGCGACGGTGCGTCGCTCGTGCCCGATGACACCCCGTTCATCTTCGAATACACACTGAATGGCGGCACGCGCCAGCGTGTCACGGCCACGCCGGCCACAGCATCCGAGTTCATCGGTGGTCTGCAATATGGCACGGTCGTCGCGATCGAGGAGGTGCTCTTCCCGAAGATCCAGGGGATTTCCTTCAACGAGAAACCGGGCTGGAGGCTCAACGGTGCATCCGTCGCCTCTCCTGTGACGTTCACGATTGACGGTACGGATCTGGTCGAACTCAGCGTGGACAACACCGCAACCCCGGTGAAGGGCTCGTTCGAGCTGACCAAGGTGCTCACGGGCACTGCGGTAGATCGCATTCCCGACGACGCCAGCTTCACGGTGGAGTACAGCATCGACGATGGTGGCACCTGGTTGCCCCTTGACCTGATCACGAAGACACACCTGACCGTTGTGAGCCCTGAGTTCATCGAAGGAACCGCCGTTCTGGTGCGTGAGGTCGCGCCCACCGATGGGGTGGCCTTCGAGTGGAAAGACCCCGAGTTCTTCGTCGACGGCGCATCCCAAGGCACGAGCGCGCATCTCATCATCACGAAGGATGCGGTGGGGCCGGCGATCAAGGTGAAGCTGAACAACCCGTCGCTGCCTCTCAACGGCACATTTGATGTGGCCAAGCGGGTCACGGGCGATTTCGCATTGACAGCTCCCGAGCTGGCGAAGCGTACCTTCACGGCGAAGTGGTCGGGCGGCGGGCGTACGGGTTCGATCGCTTTGAACGCGGCGAATGGCTGGACGAACGGTCCGGGTGGTGCGCCGTTCCCTGTGGGAACCGTGATCACGCTCACGGAGGGTGCGGTGACGGGTCTGCCGGCGAACGTTCGCTTCGACGGGTACAGCTGGCTGAAGGATGTTCCGGGGGTGACGGTGTCGGCGAACGGCAAGACCGCAACTCTGACCGTGGCGACGGGTGACCCGGCGCATTTGGTGCTGATTAACGAGTTCCCTGAGTTGAAGGGCACGTTCAATGTCGAGAAGATCGTCGATGGTGCGTTCAAGCTGACGGATGCGGAGCTGAAGGGGCTCACTTTCACGGTGAAGTACACGACCAGCACCGGTGTGAGCGGCTCGCTTGCGCTCAACAATGCCGGTGATTGGAAGGCCGCGGCGGGGCGGATGTTCCCGACCGGCACGAAGGTCACTCTCACCGAGGTGGCGGTCGCCCAGAGTTCGCTGTCGCCGCACGTGAAGTGGGACGGTTATACCTGGATGCCCGGCAGCGGTTACACGGTCAGCAAGGATGGCCAGCGGGCATCCGTCGTGATCGGCAACGATACGAACCTGGCGCTCACGGTGCGCAACTCGTTCTCTGAGTTGAAGGGTTCGTTTGCGGTGCAGAAGCTGGTCGAGGGCGACTTCGAGCTGACCGACCGCGAGCTGCGGGCGCAGACCTTCGCCGTTGAGTACAGCACCAGCACTGGGAAGAGCGGAACGCTTGATCTGAACGCGAAGAACGGCTGGTCTGCTGTGGCAGGCAAGCTTCCGGCGGGCACGACGGTCACGTTGACCGAGGTGACGCCGGCGAAGCTGGCGCCCAACGTCACCTGGGATGAGCACCGCTGGATGTCGGCGGCCGGGGTCACCATCTCGAAGGACGGCCACATGGCGTCATTCACGGTGAGTGCCGACGAGCCTGTTGTGCGTCTCGCGTTGAAGAACACGTTCACGGAGTTGACGAACAGTTTCAGCGTGCAAAAGGTTGTGACGGGCGATTTCGCTCTCACCTCGCCGGAGCTTGCCGGTTTGACCTTTGCGGTGCCGTATACCGCGAGCAATGGCGCGAAGGGTTCGCTGGAGTTGAACGCGGCTGGCGAGTGGGCAGCTGCGACCGGCGAGGAGTTCCCGATCGGTACGAAGATCGCTGTGACCGAGGCGGATGTTTCGGGGCTCCCGGCGCACGTGCAGTGGGCTGATTACGCGTGGCTCGACGGCAATGGCTACACGGTGTCGAACGACAAGAAGACGGCGTCGTTCACCATCACGGAAATCGGTGAGCCGAAGTTGAAGTTGACGCTGCAGAACAGCTTCACCGAGTTGCTTGGTGGGTTCTCTCTGACGAAGAAGGTGACGGGT
This sequence comes from Glaciibacter kafniensis, assembly GCF_039538945.1. Lineage (NCBI taxonomy): Bacteria > Bacillati > Actinomycetota > Actinomycetes > Micrococcales > Microbacteriaceae > Glaciibacter > Glaciibacter kafniensis. The sequence continues at coordinate 130,858 of NZ_BAABCN010000018.1, forward strand.
GCTGCTGCCAAGTTGGTGCCTGGCAACCTGAAGTTCACGGCGGAGTTCTCGCTCGACGGTGGCGCATCGTGGAAGGCTCTGCCGGCCGTGACGAAGAGCAAGCCGTCGGTAAATGGCCCGGGCGACATCAAGCTGGGCGCGACGGTGTTGATTCGGGAGACGACTCCGGACACCGTGCCGGGCGTTTCCTGGGGCGCCCCGGTCTTCTCGGGAACCGGCATCACGCCGGGCCTGGCGGGTGCGCCGGCCTCGTTCGTAGTCGGCTCCACCGATACACCGGTGAAGGTGGTGCTCACCAATCCGACGAACCCTCAGAACGGCCAGTTCCAGGTGACCAAGAAGATCACCGGTGCGGGGGAATCGTTGCTGAAGGGCGACCCGCGGTTCACCATGAAGTACAGCTATGACGGCCAGAAAACCCCGGGGAAGTTCTCGATCAAGGCGGGCGAGTTTGCGTCGTCCGAGCCGATCAGGAGCGGAACGGTGGTCACCATCACCGAGGTTCTCCCGGAGGATGGCCTGGTCGATGGTGCGTCGTGGGGCACGCCGGTGTTCGTTCGCGCCGATGGAACGGTGCTGCAAAACGGAGCGACGATCACCATTGGCACCGACACGGTGATCGCGTTGCAGCTGGAGAACCCAACCCGTGCGGAGCTGGCGCACACAGGTAGCGACGTGCTCGGTATCGGCATCCTGCTGATGACGTTGCTCGGCGGTGTGGGTGGATGGCTCTTGCTGATCGAGCGTCGTCGTCGCCGCAGCTACGGACCGATGCGTAGCTAAGTCATCGCATCATGACGGAGGGGGTGGATACCGAAAGGTATCCACCCCCTTTCGTGTCTTCTCTCGCTCGGGCTCGGCGCGATGTCGTTGGTTGAGCTTGTCGAAACCAAGTGAGCCGATCCTCAGACTCGTGCGGCGGCATCCGCTCGCCGTGTCGAGACGAGTGTTCGTAAACGGGGAGCTCTTCAACCGAGGAAAGCCGCCGCGCCCCGCCCGTTGAAAACCGTGACGCCGGCTGAACGCAATGGGCGCGGCGGTTTTCGACCCGCGCAGCGCCGTCGGCCCGATCTTGCCGTGCGCGGATGCTGCTGCGCGGGTCGGGCGCCGACGCGCGGGTTGGCGCCGGCTAGCGTAGCGGCGCCCGACCCGCGCGACGCGATTCTGCCCGAGGTTGCCCGCGCGCCCGACCCGCGCTGCGGCGCACGACCGCGCGGAGACATCCGCTGGCCAGACACACGACCCGTGCGACGGCATCCGCCCCGCTCCGCGACGCTCCACCCGCCCGACGACGCGCAACCCAACTCTCGCGGAACGACGGGCGAGAAGCCCGCGGAACGACGGGGGAGACCAGACACGCCGAGCGCGACACGCCCGGGTTGCAAATAGACCCATTTCTATGGCAGACTCTTCTAGTTCAACACTTTCGACTGCAGCGCTCTGCGCAGCATCGAGATCACTGCCAGGCAGTGCATAGCCGCTCTTTTGGGAGTCTGGGCTAGGCCGCGGGGAGCAGAACGAAGCTAAAACCAACAAGCCCTGACATGGGTAAACCATGTCTACGCAACGTTGGCGTCGGCTTGACCAGGGCCTGTGTTTGTTCATTGGGCCTTGTACAAGCCGAAATTGACAGAAGAACAGTGGTGCCACAGCAGTAGTGCTACGACGGCGTCCAATGCCATCCCCGACACATTCGGGGGAGGTAAGACGCCTTGACAGAGAGAGAGTCCGACATGGCGGGACAAAAGATCCGCATTCGACTTAAGTCATATGACCACGAGGTCATTGACACCTCGGCGCGCAAGATCGTCGACACCGTCACCCGTGCGGGTGCAACAGTCGTCGGCCCCGTGCCGCTTCCGACCGAGAAGAACGTGGTGTGTGTCATCCGTTCGCCTCACAAGTACAAGGACAGCCGGGAGCACTTTGAAATGCGCACCCACAAGCGTCTGATCGACATCATTGACCCGACGCCGAAGGCTGTCGACTCGCTTATGCGTCTCGACCTCCCGGCTGACGTCAACATCGAGATCAAGCTCTAAGGGGGCCACGGATGTCTTACGCAGATACCAAGACCGCCAAGGGCCTGCTCGGCAAGAAGCTCGGCATGACCCAGGTGTGGGACGAGAACAACAAGCTTGTTCCCGTGACCGTCATCGAAATCGCGCCGAACGTCGTGACCCAGATCCGCAGCACTGCAGTTGACGGCTACAACGCCGTGCAGATCGCTTCCGGCGCTATCGACCCGCGCAAGGTGAACAAGCCCTCCGCAGGTCACTTCGACAAGGCCGGCGTCACGCCGCGCCGCCACCTCACCGAAATCCGTACCGCGGATGCCGCTGACTACAACCTCGGCCAGGAGCTCACCGTTGACGGTGTCTTCGCTGCTGGAATCAAGGTTGACGTCATGGGCACGAGCAAGGGTAAGGGCTTCGCCGGTGTCATGAAGCGTCACAACTTCAAGGGTGTTTCCGCCTCGCACGGTTCACACCGTAACCACCGTAAGCCCGGTTCTATCGGTGCTTCCTCGACCCCGAGCCGTGTCTTCAAGGGCATGCGCATGGCCGGTCGTATGGGTGGAGAGCGCGTTACCGTGCTGAACCTCAAGGTTCACTCGGTTGACGCTGAGAAGGGCCTCCTGCTGGTCAAGGGCGCCGTTCCCGGTGCCAAGGGCCGCCTCGTATTCGTTCGCAACGCAGTGAAGGGAGCGTAGTCAATGGCTACCGCACTCGACATCGTCGACGCCAAGGGCAAGAAGGCCGGCTCCGCTGAGCTGCCCGCCGAACTCTTCGACGTTCAGACCAACATCCCGCTGATCCACCAGGTCGTCGTCGCGCAGCTCGCTGCCGCACGTCAGGGAACGCACAAGACCAAGGGTCGCGGCGAGGTTTCCGGCGCCGGTCGCAAGCCGTTCAAGCAGAAGGGAACCGGTCGCGCTCGTCAGGGCTCGATCCGCGCCCCTCAGATGACCGGTGGTGGCATCGTCCACGGACCGACCCCGCGCAGCTACGACCAGCGCACCCCCAAGAAGATGATTGCTGCAGCTCTTCGTGGCTCGCTGTCCGACCGCGCCCGCGGTGGACGCCTGCACATCGTTGAAGCACTCTTCACGGGCGAGACCCCCAGCACGAAGGTTGCCCTGGAGCTGCTGAACAGCATCGCTTCGAGCAAGCACGTGCTGGTCGTTCTCGAGCGCACCGACGAGCTGACCTTGCGCAGCATCCGTAACGTTCCGACGGTTCACGTTCTTTCGTGGGACCAGCTGAACGCCTACGACGTGCTCGTCAGCGACGACATTGTCTTCACCAAGGGCGCGTTTGACGCGTTCGTGGCGGCAAAGACCAAGAAGGAAGAGGTGTCCGCATAATGGCTACCGCTATCAACAAGGACCCGCGCGACGTCATCATCGCTCCGGTCGTCTCTGAGAAGAGCTACGGCCTGATCGATCAGGGCAAGTACACCTTCATCGTGGACCCCCGCTCGAACAAGACCGAGATCAAGCTCGCTATCGAGAAGATCTTCAAGGTCGAGGTCGCGTCGATCAACACGCTCAACCGTGTCGGCAAGACCCGCCGTACCAAGTTCGGCATCGGCAAGCGCAAGGACACCAAGCGTGCCATTGTCACGCTGAAGTCCGGTTCCATCGACATCTTCACGGCCGTCGGCTAACGCGGCACGGATTAGAGGGATAACAAATGGCTATTCGTAAGTACAAGCCCACGACCCCAGGTCGTCGCGGTTCATCTGTTGCGGACTTCGCAGAGATCACCCGTTCGACGCCTGAGAAGTCGCTGCTTCGTCCGCTGTCCAAGACCGGTGGTCGTAACAACCAGGGTCGCATCACTACTCGTCACATCGGTGGTGGCCACAAGCGCCAGTACCGCGTGATCGACTTCAAGCGCAACGACAAAGATGGCGTCAACGCCAAGGTCGCTCACATCGAGTACGACCCGAACCGTACGGCACGCATCGCGTTGCTGCACTACGTTGACGGCACCAAGCGTTACATCGTTGCTCCGAACAAGCTGAACCAGGGCGACATCGTCGAGTCGGGAGCCGGCGCTGACATCAAGCCCGGTAACAACCTGCCGCTGAAGAACATCCCCACCGGTACGATCATCCACATGATCGAGCTGCGTCCGGGTGGTGGCGCCAAGATGGCCCGCTCCGCTGGTGCGTCGGTTCGCCTCGTGGCCAAGGATGGCCCCTACGCTCAGCTGCGCTTGCCGTCCGGAGAAATCCGTAACGTCGACGCTCGCTGCCGCGCAACCATTGGTGAGGTCGGCAACGCCGAGCAGTCCAACATCAACTGGGGAAAGGCCGGCCGTATGCGTTGGAAGGGCGTTCGCCCGACCGTACGTGGTGTCGCCATGAACCCGGTCGACCACCCGCACGGTGGTGGTGAAGGTAAGACTTCCGGTGGACGTCACCCTGTCTCCCCTTGGGGCCAGAAGGAAGGGCGCACCCGCCACATCAACAAGGAAAGCGACAAGCTTATTGTTCGTCGCCGTACCGTCGGCAAGAAGCGTAAGTAGGAGTAGACGATGCCACGCAGTCTCAAGAAGGGCCCCTTCGTTGATGACCACCTGCTCCGCAAGGTTGTCACGGCGAATGAAACCAAGAGCAAGAACGTAATCAAGACCTGGTCACGCCGGTCGATGATCATCCCCGCCATGCTGGGACACACCATCGCCGTGCACGACGGTCGCAAGCACATCCCGGTGTTCATCACCGAAACCATGGTTGGTCACAAGCTCGGTGAATTCTCGCCGACTCGTACCTTCCGTGGCCACGTGAAGGACGACAAGAAGGGCCGTCGCCGCTAACGCGGTGGCGAAAGGAGGAGAAGAAATGGTGGAGTCGATCGCACGTGTGCGTCACATCCGCGTTACCCCCCAGAAGGCTCGTCGCGTTGTCAACCTGATCCGCGGCAAGCAGGCTATCGAAGCACTGGCAATCCTGAAGTTCGCCCCTCAGGGTGCGAGCGACCCGGTGTACAAGCTGGTGGAGTCGGCCATGGCCAACGCCCGTGTCAAGGCAGATGCCTCGAACAGCTTTCTGGACGAGCAGGACCTGTACGTCAGCAGCGCATTCGTTGATGAGGGCACCACCCTCAAGCGTTTCCAGCCGCGTGCACAGGGCCGCGCATTCCAGATTTTGAAGCGCACGAGCCACATCACGGTTGTGCTCGCCACTCCTGAGGAGGGTACGAAGTAATGGGACAGAAAGTAAACCCCTATGGCTTCCGTCTGGGAATCACCACCGACCACGTGTCGCGTTGGTTCTCCGACAGCACGAAGCCGGGTCAGCGTTACAGCGACTTTGTTGCTGAAGACGTCAAGATCCGTAGCCTGCTGAGCACCAGCCTCGACCGTGCGGGCGTTTCCCGCATCGAAATCGAGCGCACCCGTGACCGCGTCCGCGTTGACATTCACACTGCCCGTCCGGGCATTGTGATCGGTCGTCGTGGTGCAGAGGCCGAGCGCATCCGTGCCGACCTCGAGAAGCTCACGGCCAAGCAGATCCAGCTGAACATCCTCGAGGTCAAGAACCCCGAGGCTGACGCTCAGCTCGTCGCTCAGGGCATCGCAGAGCAGCTCTCCGCTCGTGTGGCTTTCCGCCGCGCGATGCGTAAGGGCCTGCAGGGTGCACAGCGCGCCGGTGCCAAGGGTGTTCGTATTCAGGTCTCCGGCCGCCTCGGCGGCGCCGAGATGAGCCGTTCGGAGTTCTACCGCGAAGGCCGTGTGCCGCTGCACACCCTGCGCGCTAACATCGACTACGGCTTCTACGAAGCCAAGACCACCTTCGGCCGTATCGGCGTGAAGGTCTGGATCTACAAGGGCGACATCACCAACAAGGAACTCGCTCGCGAGCAGGCGAACGCAAAGTCGTCGCGCCCCGAGCGTCGTGACGACCGTCCCCGCCGTGCGCCCCGCGCAGAGCAGGCACCGGTTGCAGCAGGAGTTGAGGCATAACCATGTTGATTCCACGCAAGGTAAAGCACCGCAAGCAGCACCACCCGGGCCGTAGTGGCCACGCAACCGGTGGTACCACTGTTTCGTTCGGTGAGTACGGCATCCAGGCGTTGACCCCCGCTTATGTGACCAACCGTCAGATCGAGTCCGCTCGTATCGCCATGACGCGTCACATCAAGCGTGGCGGAAAGGTGTGGATCAACATCTACCCCGACCGTCCGCTCACCAAGAAGCCGGCCGAAACCCGCATGGGTTCCGGTAAGGGTTCTGTTGAATGGTGGGTCGCGAACGTCAAGCCGGGTCGTGTGTTGTTCGAGCTGAGCGGTGTCTCTGAGACCGTTGCTCGCGAAGCACTGACCCGTGCAATTCACAAGCTGCCCCTCAAGGCACGCATCATCAAGCGCGAGGAGGGCGACGCATAATGGCGATCGGATCCAAGGAGCTCGCCCCAGACGAGCTCGACACTTTTGACAATGAGCGACTGCTCGAAGAGCTGAAGAAGGCCAAGGAAGAGCTGTTCAACCTGCGCTTCCAGTCGGCCACCGGTCAGCTCGAGAGCCACGGCCGCCTGCGTGCGGTCAAGCGCGACATCGCTCGCATCTACACGATTATTCGTGAGCGCGAGCTGGGCATTCGTGCCACGCCTGTCGCGGCTCCGGTTGAGGCTCCGGCCAAGGCTGAGAAGAAGACAAAGAAGGCCAAGGCCGAAGCTTCCACTGAGGATGCTGCAGCCGAGGCCGTCGAGACGAAGGAGGCCTAGTCATGGCGAAGTCTGACGAGAAGGTCGTCGCTGCCGAGGCTGAGGCTCTCGTACGCGGTTACCGCAAGACGCTGCGTGGTTACGTGACCAGCGACAAGATGGACAAAACCATCGTCGTCGAGGTCGAAGACCGCGTGAAGCACCCCCTGTACGGCAAGGTCATCCGCCGTACGTCCAAGCTGAAGGCTCACGATGAGGCGAACTCTGCCGGCATCGGCGACCTGGTCCTGATCAGTGAGACCCGTCCGCTCAGCGCCTCAAAGCGCTGGCGCCTGGTCGAGATTCTCGAGAAGGCCAAGTAAGCCTCGCGCTTGCTTGAAAGAAGGAGTTAGAAAGTGCTTCAGCAAGAATCACGACTCAAAGTTGCCGACAACACGGGCGCCAAGGAACTCTTGACCATCCGCGTTCTCGGTGGCTCTGGCCGTCGCTACGCAGGTATCGGTGACATCATCGTCGCCACCGTCAAGGACGCGATCCCCGGCGGCAACGTCAAGAAGGGTGACGTCGTCAAGGCTGTCATCGTTCGCGTCAAGAAGAACACCCGTCGTCCCGACGGTTCGTACATTAAGTTCGATGAGAACGCCGCAGTGATTTTGAAGAACGACGGTGACCCCCGCGGCACCCGTATCTTCGGACCGGTCGGTCGCGAGCTTCGCGACAAGAAGTTCATGAAGATCATCTCGTTGGCACCGGAGGTTATCTAAGTCATGGCCAGAATCAAGAAGGGTGACCTCGTTGAGGTCATCACCGGCCGCACCCAGGCTCGCGGCGGAGACCGTGGCAAGCAGGGGCGCGTGCTCGAAGTGCAGGTTGAGAAGAACCGTGTTCTCGTAGAGGGCATCAACTTCGTCACCAAGCACGTTCGCGTCGGCCAGACCCAGCGCGGCACCAAGACCGGCGGCATCGAGAAGTTCGAAGCCCCGATCCACGTGTCCAACGTTGCGATCGTTGACCCGGAGACCAAGAAGCCGACCAAGGTCGGCGTGCGTATCGAAGAGGTAACGAAGGACGGCGTCACCAAGACGGTCCGCGTTCGTTACGCCAAGAAGTCAGGTAAGGACCTCTGATGACTGACACTGCAGTTGAAGCTGGCGTCGCGCCTGTTGCGGCCATCCAGCCTCGCTTGAAGCAGAAGTACAAGGACGAGATCGCCGCTGAACTCAGCAAGGCACTCGGCTTCACCAACCCGCACCAGATTCCGACGCTCACCAAGATCGTTGTGAACATGGGTGTCGGCGAGGCAGCACGCGACGGCAAGATCATTGATGGCGCCGTTGCCGACCTCGTCAAGATCACGGGCCAGAAGCCGATGATCAACAAGGCACGCAAGTCCATCGCGCAGTTCAAACTGCGTGAAGGACAGCCCATTGGCGCGCACGTCACCCTGCGTGGCGACCGCATGTGGGAGTTCCTTGACCGTCTGCTCAGCCTGGCGCTTCCGCGTATCCGCGACTTCCGCGGACTCTCCGACAAGCAGTTCGATGGCAACGGAAACTACACCTTCGGTCTGACCGAGCAGGTTATGTTCCACGAAATCGACCAGGACCGGATCGACCGTCTTCGCGGCATGGACATCACTGTTGTGACGACCGCCAAGAACGACGAGTCGGGCCGTGCGCTGCTCAAGGCTTTGGGCTTCCCGTTCAAGGCTGCGGAGAACGCAGAAAACAAGTAGTCAGTAAAAACAAGTAGGCTTACGTAGTTCTGCTTGGGTTTACCCTGCTTGACCAAAGATTTACCCTCGGGGGCTGGACATCCGTCCAGCCCCTCCACCGCGAAGGTCGTCAGCCGTGTAACGGCTGCACGAAACCGGGCGAGAAAGGCACCACAAAATGACAATGACAGATCCGGTCGCAGATATGCTGACCAGACTGCGCAACGCTAACTCGGCGTACCACGACACAGTGTCGATGCCGCACAGCAAACTCAAAGCGCACATCGCAGACATCCTCAAGGCCCAGGGATACATCTCGGCCTGGGATGTCAAGGATGCAGAGGTCGGAAAGACCCTCACGCTGAGCCTCAAGTTCGGCCCCAACCGTGAGCGTTCGATCGTCGGCATCAAGCGGGTTTCCAAGCCCGGCCTGCGCGTGTACGCAAAGTCGACTGAGATCCCCACGGTTCTCGGCGGCCTCGGCGTTGCCATCCTGTCCACCTCCAGCGGTCTGCTTACTGACCGTCAGGCAGAGAAGAAGGGCGTAGGCGGAGAAGTTCTCGCCTACGTGTGGTAGCCGACAATGTCACGTATTGGAAGACTGCCCATCGAGGTTCCCGCCGGCGTCACCGTTTCGGTTGACGGCCAGCTGGTCTCGGTGAAGGGCCCGAAGGGCGAGCTGACGCTCACCGTCGCCAAGCCCATCGAGGTCAAGCTCGAAGACGCACAGGTTCTGGTCACGCGTCCCGACGACGAGCGCGCTTCGCGTTCGCTCCACGGACTGACCCGTACCCTGATCCACAACCAGATCATCGGTGTCACCCAGGGTTACTCCAAGGGACTCGAGATCGTCGGTACCGGTTACCGTGTCGTCCAGAAGGGCACCTCTGTTGAGTTCGCCCTGGGCTTCTCGCACCCGGTCCTCATCGAACCGCCCGCCGGCATCGTTCTGACCGTTGAGGGCAACACCAAGCTCATGGTCAGCGGTATCGACAAGCAGGCCGTCGGCGAGGTCGCCGCCAACATCCGTAAGATTCGTAAGCCTGAGCCTTACAAGGGCAAGGGTGTGCGTTACGCCGGCGAGATTGTTCGCCGCAAGGCCGGAAAGAGTGGTAAGTAACCATGGGTCTCGGAACTAGAGGTAAGAGCAAGTCAGCTGCCCGCGGTCGTAGGCACACCCGTCTGCGCAAGAAGATCGAGGGCACCGCGGTTCGTCCGCGCCTGATCGTCAACCGCTCGGCTCGTCACGTATTCGTGCAGGTCATCGACGACAGCAAGGGTCACACCCTTGCGTCGGCGTCCACGCTCGAAACCGGTCTGCGCACCTTCGATGGTGACAAGACCGCCAAGGCCCGCAAGGTCGGCGAACTTGTCGCCGAGCGCGCAAAGGCTGCCGGAATTGAAGCCGTCGTATTCGACCGCGGTGGAAGCAAGTACGCGGGTCGCGTCGCTGCTGTCGCCGAAGGCGCGCGAGAGGGTGGGTTGGACCTGTGAGCACTGAAACCCCTAACACAGCAAGCAAGGAGCAAGAGGTGGCTGCAGAGGCACCCGTCGAGACTGCTGCGTCGACCGCACCCCCGCAGAACGAGCCTCGTGAGGCTCGTCGCGGCGGTCGTGAGCGCAACCCCAACCGTGATCGCGGAAGCCGCGATGCGGAGAAGAGCCAGTTCCTGGAGCGCGTTGTCACCATCAACCGCGTGTCGAAGGTCGTCAAGGGTGGTCGTCGCTTCAGCTTCACCGCCCTCGTCGTCGTCGGCGATGGAAACGGTCTGGTCGGCGTTGGATACGGTAAGGCCCGCGAGGTCCCGACCGCTATCTCCAAGGGCGTCGAGGAAGCGAAGAAGAACTTCTTCCGCGTTCCCCGCATTGGCCTGACCATCCCGCACCCCGTGCAGGGTGAGGCCGCAGCCGGCGTTGTTCTGCTGCGTCCGGCCGCTGCCGGTACCGGTGTTATCGCCGGTGGCCCGGTTCGCGCCGTACTCGAGTGCGCCGGCATCCACGACGTGCTGAGCAAGTCGCTCGGTTCGTCGAACACGATCAACATCGTGCACGCAACGGTTACTGCTCTCAAGCAGCTCGAGGAGCCGCGCGCCGTCGCAGCTCGTCGTGGCCTGCCGTATGAAGATGTGGCCCCGGCCCGCTTCCTGCGTGCCGAGGCGGATGCAGCTGCAGCCGCCGCGACAGCAAAGGCAGGTGCCTAATGGCTCAGCTGAAGATTACGCAGATCAAGTCCAAAATTAGTGAGAAGCAGAACCAGCGCGACACGCTTCGCAGCCTGGGCCTGCGTCGTATTGGCGCCGTCACGATCCGCGAGGACAACTCGCAGAACCGTGGCTACGTCAAGACGGTGGCTCACCTGGTGAAGGTCGAGGAGATTGACTAATGGCTGACGAGAAGGAAGCTGTCACGAAGACAGCTGACAAGCCCGCCGCTGAGAAGAAGGCTGCAGCCCCCAAGAAGGCTGCAGCTGCCAAGGCTGCGCCCAAGAAGGCCGCTGTTGAGACCGTTGAGAAGCGCGAGCAGGTGCTGAAGGTTCACCACCTTCGCCCCGCTCCCGGTTCGAAGAAGGCTAAGACGCGTGTTGGCCGTGGTGAAGGATCCAAGGGTAAGACCGCGGGTCGTGGCACCAAGGGCACCAAGGCCCGCTACAAGGTTCGCATTGGCTTCGAGGGTGGGCAGATGCCTCTGCACATGCGCACCCCGAAACTGCGTGGATTCAAGAACCCGTTCCGCGTCGAGTACCAGGTTGTAAACCTGGAGCGCCTCGCCGAGCTCTACCCGACCGGTGGCGATGTAACCATTGCCGATCTGGTCGCCAAGGGCGCCGTTCGTGACAACGAAAAGGTCAAGGTTCTCGGCAACGGGGACATTGCGGTTAAGCTGAACGTTGCAGTCGACAAGGTCTCGAGCTCAGCAGAGCAGAAGATCGTCGCCGCAGGTGGTTCAATCAAGTAAGTCCGTAGACGCTGGGTCGAGCTTGTCGGGACCACCTATCGAATTTTTCGATGGCGTGATCTCGGTAAGCTCGACCTACGTTTAATAACTGGAGGCCTTTTTGTTCAGCGCCATTGCGCGGATTTTCCGCACACCCGACCTTCGCCGGAAGATCGGTTTCACCCTGGGTATTGTTGCCCTGTTCCGCTTGGGGTCGTTCATTCCCGCCCCGTTCGTGGACTTCGGCAACGTGCAGGCCTGTCTTGCAGCGAACCAGGGGACCAGTGGCCTCTACGAGCTGGTGAACCTGTTCAGCGGTGGTGCACTGCTGCAGCTCTCAGTTTTCGCACTGGGCATCATGCCGTACATCACGGCATCGATCATCGTCCAGCTGTTGCGTGTGGTTATCCCTCACTTCGACACTCTCTATAAAGAGGGTGCGTCAGGTCAGAGCACGCTGACCCAGTACACGCGTTACCTCACGATCGCCCTCGGCATCCTGCAGTCGACGACACTCATCACAGTGGCCCGCAGCGGCGCCCTGTTCGGCACCTCTGGCAGCACTGAGTGCACGCAGCTGATCACCAACGATGCCTGGTACGCCATCATGCTGATGGTGATCACCATGACCGCCGGTACCGGCGTCATCATGTGGATGGGTGAGCTCATCACCGAGCGCGGCATCGGCAACGGAATGTCATTGCTGATCTTCACGTCGATCGCCGCTCGTTTCCCGAACTCCCTCGGTGCCATCGGCCAGCAGAAGGGCTGGGACACCCTGGCCATCGTGCTCGTCATCGGTATCTTGATCGTCTTCGCCGTCGTCTTCGTCGAGCAATCGCAACGAAGAATCCCGGTGCAATACGCCAAGCGGATGGTGGGTCGCCGCACATACGGTGGCAACAACACCTACATCCCGATCAAGGTCAACATGGCCGGAGTTATCCCGGTCATCTTCGCCTCCTCGCTGCTCTACCTGCCGGCGCTGATCGCTCAGTTCAACCAGCCTGCCGCAGGCCAGGAGCCGCAGGCGTGGGTCGTCTGGGTGACGAACAACCTGACCGGTGGCGACCAGCCGTTGTACATGGCGTTCTACTTCCTGCTGATCATCGGATTCACGTACTTCTACGTGGCGATCACCTTCAACCCTGAAGAAGTTGCCGACAACATGAAGAAGTACGGCGGATTCATTCCCGGCATCCGTGCCGGCCGCCCGACGGCCGAGTACCTCGACTTCGTGCTGACCCGTGTCACGCTGCCCGGTTCGCTCTACTTGGGTCTGATCGCCTTGATCCCGCTCGTTGCGTTCTCAGTGATCGGTGCCGACCAGAACTTCCCGTTCGGTGGCGCCAGCATCCTGATCATCGTCGGTGTCGGTCTCGAAACCGTCAAGCAGATCGACTCGCAGCTGCAACAGCGTCACTACGAAGGGCTGCTGCGATGACCCGACTGTTGATCGTCGGTCCGCCCGGAGCAGGAAAAGGAACGCAGGCCGAGATTCTGGCTTCGACGTTCGGAATTCCGGCAATCTCGACCGGCGACATCTTTCGGGCCAACATCAAGGCCGGAACGCCGCTCGGCCTCCAGGTGCAGGAGATTGTTGCCGGGGGCGGGTATGTTCCCGACTCGCTGACCAACGCCATCGTGCAGGACCGACTGCACCAGGCGGATGCCGCAGACGGTTTTCTGCTCGACGGCTACCCGCGCACCGCGGATCAGGTCATCGAACTTGACCGTATCCTCGGTGAGACCGGCGCCCAGCTCGACGCCGTCGTTCAGCTCGTCGCTGACAAAGACGAGGTTGTCGCCCGTCTGCTCAAGCGCGCTGCTGAGCAGGGACGCGCCGACGACACCGAAGATGTCATCCGACACCGCCAAGATGTTTACCTTGAGCAGACCGAGCCGCTGATCGCCGCATACACGGCGCGTGGTTTGGTTGCCGAGGTCGATGGTCTCGGAACCGTCGATGAAGTGGCCGCTCGTGTGTTGGCGGCGCTGGCTGCCCGCGGCATCGTCGTCCCCGCCTGATCCGAGAGCTGATTTTCGATGTCGATGCTTCGCAAGTCGATTTATAAGTCGCCGGCGCAGTTGCGCCTGATGGTGGCGCCCGGTCTCGCGACCGCGGCGTCACTCGACGCGGTGCGTGCGCTCATCCGCCCCGGTGTGACAACACTGGAACTGGATGCCGCAGCCGAAGCTGCGATCGTCGCACTCGGCGGAGCATCGAATTTCAAGCTGGAGCCCGGCTACCGGCACACGATCTGTGCGTCGGTGAACGACGACGTCGTGCACGGCATCCCCAACTCACGTGAGCTGCAGCCGGGCGACATCGTCTCGATCGACAGCGGCGCCGTCATCGCCGGTTGGAACGGTGACGCGGCATTCAGCTTTATCGTTCCAGATCCCGATCCGGCACATGCCGCGATCGTGGCAGAACGCCAGAAGCTGTCGGACGTCACCGAGCAGTCCCTCTGGGTCGGCATCGCCCAGTTGTCCAGGGCCCGCCACCTCAACGAGGTCGGCGAAGCGATCGAGGACTACATCGAGTCGCAGGGCAGCTACGGCATCCTGACCGATTACGTCGGACACGGAATCGGGCGCTCGATGCACGAGGCGCCGTCGGTGTTCAACTACCGCGTGCGCCAGAAAGGTCCTGACGTCAAGCCGGGCCTGGTCGTCGCCATCGAGCCGATGGTCGTACTCGGTGACATCGACACCTACACGCGCGACGATGACTGGACCGTAGCCACCACCGACGGTGCCTCCGCTGCTCATTGGGAGCACAGCATCGCCGTGCACAAAGACGGCATCTGGGTGCTCACGGCCGAAGACGGCGGCGCAGCAGCTCTCGCCCCGCTCGGCGTGACTCCCGTTCCGATCGCGTAACCCCCTGGAGGGTTGGCCCGAAACCCGGCTAGGGTGAAAACCGGGAGAGAGTCGCGACTCGGAAGGAACCTGATGGACCTGCATGGAATTGGGATCGGTCAGGGCGTGGTCGTCGGCCGCGTCGTGCGCATGTCGGACCCGCTGCCAGACCCGGCCGACCTTCCGAGTGAGCTGACTGCTGACGAGGAGATCGCTCGCGCAGCGGCCTCGCTCCGATTTGTCGCCACCAACCTGACCGAGCGCGGCGCCCATGCCGGCGGAGCCGCCCGCGACGTGCTCGAGGCGCAGGCCCTGATGGCCGAAGACCCGGCGTTGATCGACGATATTGCCGTGCGTCTGGCACGCGGGACGACGGCCGAACGCGCGGTCTTCGAGGCATTCGGAGCGTTCCGCGACATGCTGACCGGGCTCGGGGGTTACATGGCCGAGCGTGCGGTCGACCTCGACGACGTGTCGCAGCGGGTGCGCGCCCACCTCGCCGGTCAGGCCCCCTCTGAGGTGCCTGACCCTGGACATCCGTTCATTCTCGTTGCCCGTGATCTTGCTCCGGCTGACACGGCTCTGCTCAATCTTGACGTGGTGCTTGGTCTGATCACCAGCGGTGGGGGACCCACCTCGCACACGGCGATCCTGGCACGGGAGAAGTCGATCCTCGCGATCGTCGGCGCCGCCCAGGCGACCGATCTGGTTGATGGCGACGAGGTGATTCTCGATGCGGCTCGCGGCGTGGTCGTCACAGACCCGACGGATGCCCAGAAGGCCGAGGCGACAACGCGGATCGCCGAGCGGCTCGCTCGGCGCGACGCCCCGCTCACGCCGGGGATGCTCGCCGACGGAACCGCTATTCCGTTGCTGGCGAATCTCGCCAATGCGGATGGCGCGGCGAACGCCGTCGCGCTCGGTGCTGAAGGTGTCGGACTGTTTCGCACCGAGTTTCTCTTTCTCGACTCGGCGACGGCGCCGAGCGTCGAGGTGCAGCAGCAGAAGTACGAATTGATGCTGCGTGAGTTCGCCGGCAAGAAGGTCGTCGTGCGCGCCCTCGATGCGGGCGCCGACAAGCCGTTGGCCTTTCTCAACGACGCCGTCGAGGAGAACCCGGCGCTCGGGCTTCGTGGACTGCGGTCATTGCGGGCGTCTGAAGGAATTCTGCGCGATCAGCTCACCGCGCTCGCTCAAGCGGATGCGGCAACCGACGCTGACCTCTGGGTGATGGCGCCGATGGTGGCGACAGTCGAAGAGACGGCCTATTTCGTGGCTCTCGCCCACGAACTGGGTCTGACGACCGCTGGCGTGATGATCGAAATCCCGTCTGCGGCGCTGCTGGCCGACCGTGTGCTCGCCCAGGCGGATTTCGCGTCAATCGGTACCAACGATCTCACCCAATACACCTTGGCCGCCGACCGCATGCTCGGGAGTGTCGCCGCCTACCAGGACCCCTGGCACCCGGCCGTGCTCAGCCTGATTCGCCAGGTTGGCTCCGCCGGCGCGGCGCTCGGGAAGCCCGTCGGAGTCTGCGGTGAGGCCGCAGCCGATCCGATGCTGGCCGTCGTGCTGGTCGGGCTCGGCGTGACGAGCCTGTCGATGTCGGCGTCGGCCCTCGCCGACGTGCGCGCCAGCTTGGCCGGTTACACCTTGGATGCCGCTCGGTCACTGGCCGAGGTCGCACTGGACGCCGTCGGCGCGCCCGAGGCGCGCGCGGCAGTCGCCGAGGCGGCGGCGCGGCTGAGCGTTCACTGAAGCGGGTTGGCTTAACCGAGCTCTATAACATAAGCTGGATCCTTGGTGTCGTGCATCGCCGTTCGCGTCGTGCAATTTTCACCACAATCCCGCATGACCAGCTACCAATATATTGAGCGACAGTGAGGCTATGGCCAAAAAAGACGGTGTCATCGAAATCGAGGGCGCAGTAGTCGAAGCTCTTCCCAACGCGATGTTTCGCGTTGAGTTGACCAACGGCCACAAAGTTCTTGCCCACATCTCGGGCAAGATGCGTCAGCACTACATCCGGATTCTCCCAGAGGACCGCGTGATCGTTGAGCTGAGCCCATACGATCTGACCCGCGGCCGGATCGTTTACCGCTACAAGTAACGGCTGCTGTAAGTAACGGCCCTCGGCATCCCGAGGGTACGAAGACAGCGAACACAAGGAATCACCATGAAGGTCAACCCCAGCGTCAAGAAGATCTGTGACAAGTGCAAGGTCATCCGCCGTAACGGCAACGTGATGGTCATCTGCGAGAACCCGCGTCACAAGCAGCGCCAGGGCTAGGTTTCGACACGCTCGACCACCGGTTTCCGGTGGTCGTCTGATCGAACCAGCACTATTCATAACTCGTACTCGTAACTGAGTACAGAAATAGCAGTTCCGGGATTCCTTCGGGGAGACACCATCGGTTGGAGGCCGATGCACAGGAACTGCTACAGACCTCCACTCACTCACAGGAGAAGCCACAATGGCACGTCTAGCAGGAGTTGACATTCCCCGCGACAAGCGCGTGGAAGTTGCACTGACTTACATCTATGGTGTTGGCCGCACGAGGGCGCTTAAGACCCTCGCCGACACTGAAATCGATGGAAACATCCGCGTCAAGGATTTGACCGACGACCAGCTCGTTGCACTGCGCGACTACGTCGAAGGAACTTTCAAGGTTGAGGGTGACCTCCGCCGTGAGGTTGCCGCTGACATCCGCCGCAAGGTCGAGATCGGTAGCTACGAAGGTATTCGTCACCGCAAGGGCCTGCCCGTTCGTGGACAGCGCACCAAGACCAACGCTCGTACCCGCAAGGGCCCGAAGCGCACCGTAGCCGGCAAGAAGAAGGCCCGCTAGGCCTCGCCCTAGCTGGTTCGTCTTTAGGATTCAGGAGAAATCATGGCAGCACCCAAGTCGGCCGTACGGAAGCCGCGTAAGAAAGATAAGAAGAACATTGCTGTGGGCCAGGCTCACATCAAGAGCACCTTCAACAACACGATCGTCTCGATCACTGACACCACCGGTGCAGTCATCGCTTGGGCATCGTCAGGTGGAGTTGGCTTCAAGGGTTCACGTAAGTCGACCCCGTTCGCCGCACAGCTGGCAGCCGAGTCGGCCGCCCGCCAGGCGCAGGAGCACGGTATGAAGAAGGTTGACGTCTTCGTCAAGGGACCGGGATCAGGTCGCGAGACCGCGATCCGTTCACTCCAGGCCGCTGGCCTCGAGGTCGGTTCCATCAACGACGTCACCCCTCAGGCACACAACGGCTGCCGCCCGCCGAAGCGTCGCCGCGTTTAATTCCTTTTCGGATCCCGACAGGCTCGATGACCATCACGGTTATTGAGCCTGTCGGGACACGACGAGTCTCGCTCGTTCTCTCGAGAGATTGAGAAGCGGATGATCGGGACAGACAACTTAAAACCTCGCTACAGAAGTGTCATATAGCGGACACTTGGCCGAAAGGAATCAACAGTGCTTATTGCACAGCGTCCAACGCTCACCGAAGAGAACATTTCGGAGTTCCGTTCACGGTTCGTGATCGAGCCTCTGGAACCCGGCTTCGGATACACCCTCGGTAACTCGCTTCGCCGCACTCTGCTCTCGTCGATCCCCGGCGCTGCTGTCACCAGCATCCGCATTGACGGAGTGCTTCACGAGTTCAGCACCGTTCCCGGTGTCAAGGAAGATGTCACTGAGATCATCCTGAACATCAAGGGACTTGTCGTCTCGAGCGAGCACGACGAGCCGATCACCGCGTACCTGCGCAAGCAGGGCTCCGGCCAGGTTACCGCCGCTGACATTTCGGCTCCGGCCGGTGTCGAGGTGCACAACCCCGAGCTGGTTATCGCAACCCTCAATGACAAGGCCAAGTTCGAACTCGAACTGACCATCGAGCGTGGCCGTGGCTACGTGTCGGCTACCCAGAACCGTGCAGAGTATGCGGAAGCCGGCCAGATTCCGGTCGACTCCATCTACTCGCCCGTGCTCAAGGTGACCTACCGTGTCGAGGCAACTCGTGCCGGAGAGCGCACTGACTTCGACCGCCTCGTCGTTGACGTGGAGACGAAGTCGGCGATCACGCCTCGCGACGCCATCGCATCCGCCGGCCGCACCCTGACCGAGCTGTTCGGTCTGGCACGCGAGCTGAACACGGCTGCTGAAGGCATCGAGATCGGCCCGGCGCCGGTTGACGCCGTACTGCCTGGCGAGCTTTCGATTCCGATCGAAGACCTCGACTTGTCGGTGCGTTCGTACAACTGCCTCAAGCGTGAGGGCATCAATAATGTCAGTGAACTCGTCGCCCTCTCGGAGACGCAGCTCATGAACATCCGCAACTTCGGTCAGAAGTCTGTGGATGAGGTCAAGGACAAGCTCGTTGAGCTGGGCCTGTCGCTCAAGGACTCTGTTCCCGGATTCGACGGCGCTCACTTCTACAGCGGTTACGACGAAGAAACCGTCTAAGGCTGTCGTTTTCGACAACCTGTGACTTTTTGATACTAGAGAAAGACGAAAATGCCTACACCCACTAAGGGACCCCGCCTCGGCGGAGGACCGGCGCACGAGCGCCTCATGCTTGCCAACCTGGCAGCTGCCCTGTTCACGCACAAGTCGATCAAGACGACCGAGACCAAGGCCAAGCGCCTGCGTCCGGTCGCTGAGCGCCTTGTCACGTTCGCAAAGCAGGGCGACCTGCACGCACGCCGTCGCGTGCTGCGTACGATCGGCGACAAGTCAGTCGTGCACGAGCTCTTCACCGAGATCGCGCCGCTGGTTGCCGAGCGTGAGGGCGGCTACACCCGCATCACGAAGCTTGGTTTCCGTAAGGGCGACAACGCTTCGATGGTGCAGATCGAGCTCGTTCTCGAGCCCGTCACCCCGAAGGCCAAGCCGGCCAAGGCGAAGGCTGCAAAGCACGTCGCCGAGGAGCCTGCTGCTGAGGTCGTCGAGGAAACCGTTGTCGAAGCTGAGGCTGTTGAAGCCGACGCCGAGGTCGTAGAGACCGAAGCTGTTGCAGCTGACGCTGCCGAGGCATCCGCTGAGGAAGCCAAGTAGTTCGAAACATCCGGCTGAGCGATCAGCGCTGATTCGTCAGTGTTGATTCAGCAGTGTTGATTCAGCGGTGAGAGGGGCCCGACTTCGGTCGGGCCCCTTTTTCGTGTCTCGGCCCCGTATTCGCGCGGGTCGGCGTCCGGCAGGGGCCTTTCTCGCCACGTGACCCCCGGGTACGGTGGCGGCATGACTGAGGCTGGGCAGGATCTGGCCGCGCGGGTCGGCGCACCGAAACGACTCGCACTGCCGATTCATCCGGACGTGCCGCTCTGGCGGCCAGCGGGTATCGAGGACCTCGACCGCATCTGGCGGTTGAGCAGCGCCATCGCGTCTAGCGACCACCCGAATCATCTGACGACGCGGGACGGGCTGGCCGCGATCTTCGCTCGGCAGTACTTTCGGCCCGCACACGACTCACTTCTTGGTTTCGACTCGGCCGGGCGCGTCGTCGCCTCGGGACTCGTGCTTCTGCCGTCGCTTCGGCGCAGCGTCGTGCGCTCAACCATTGTGGGAGGGGTCGATCCGGAACGACGTGGCCGCGGAATTGGGCAGCGGTTGCTCGCGTGGCAGGTCGGACGCGCCAAACAGCAACTGGCCGAGTCGGGGGAAGAGCTGCCGGGATGGGTGCTGGCATTCGCCGACGAGCGCGCGCCGCGCAAGCGCCGTTTGCTACAGCGGGCAGGATTCTCGCTGCGCCGCCACTTCGTGTCGCTCGAGCGCCGTTTGGACACTCCGATCTCGCCAGTGGAACCGATCGGAACTGTGCGGATCGCACACTACCGCGAGGGTCTCTCATCCCGGATCCACCTCGCGCGCGACGCCGCGTTCTCCGACCATTGGGGGAGCGCGCCGATGAGCACGGAGGCATGGGACGACTTTATCGGCGGAAGCTCATTTCGTGCCGAACTGTCATTCGTCGCGCTCGCGCCGGCGTCAGCCGGTGGCGCGAGCGTGGTCGGCTTCGGCTTGGGGAGCGCGAACGAAGCTGATTGGCCGCACCAGGGCTTTCGGGGCAGCCACATCGACATGCTGGGAGTCGTTCCGGGCTGGCGCGGTCGGCGAGTGGCGTCAGCGGTCCTGAGCGCACAACTTCAGGCCAGTCGAGAGGAGGGGATGGAGCGAGTCACGCTCGACGTTGATGCCGACAGCACCACTGGCGCGTATGACCTCTACCGGAAGTGGGAATTCACCCCCCGCTACCGCAAGTACGCCTACACCCTGGAGTACTGAGTTCAGGTGTTCGGCCCGGTCATCAGGGCAACCGGAGAACTCCTAGTCGGGCAGAAGCAGCAGGCGGTTCGGTCCCGGCTGCTGGGCCGGCGGCAGATCGCCGAGTCGTGCGACTGCTGAGCCAACCGTGTCGGCGTAGATCCGGCCGCCCGTCGGGCCCGGATGAATATTATCTTCGGCCAGAACGTCGGTGTGCGGTGCGATCGCGGTGGACCAGTCGGCCAGTTCGATCCGCCGATGGTGCGCTGAGAAGTCGGCCAGGGTGGCGTTGACTCCCGCCGTCCAGTCACGATCGGCGAACGCATTGACCATGACGAGCTGCCTGTTCGGTCCGATTGCGACCGTGATGCGCTCGAGGTCGGCATCATCGATCGGGCCGTTCGTGCCGAGACCGATGACCACGAGTTCCCGGAGTTGACCCGTGGTTTTCAGCGTGTTGAGGATGTCGGGCGCCGCCTGCATCCCTCGGGACACCGCCGCGTCGATGGCGATCCCGGGAAAGGCTTGCTGCAGCTCGGGGGCTGACGCGAGCATGACCGAGTCGCCGACGGCGCTGATCCGTGCACCGGCGGGAATAACGGCCTCGCTCACCTCTGCGCGCAGGGGGATCACGATCGGTGGGGGCGGTGCGGGGGTCGGCATCGCTGTACCCGATGCCGTCGGGGCCGGCGTATGGTCGGCCGGTGTAGCGGCATCCATGGCCTGTTTGCCGCGCTCGATGACCGACTCGGCGCTCGTGTGCGCGGGGGCGGCGGCGAGGGCGGCAGTGGTGCCGGCGCCGAGGAGCAGTACGGCGGCCAGGGCGGCGAGCACCGTCTGCCGTTGCACGCGCGTGCCGCGCAGCCGGGCGTTGACCCGGCGGATGCTGCCACCGAAACCCAACCGTCGGATCGGCTGCTCGAGCCAGCGGTATGACGCGCCGGCGGCGAGCAGCGTCAGCACCAGGGCCAGCGCGCCGATCAACAGCGTGCGCGCGGCGTGGGCAGGAGACGCTGCGTTCGCCGTGGATGCCGGCCAGGCCAGCTGCAGCAGTACGAGGATCGGCCAGTGCCAGAGGTAGATGCCGTAGGAGCGCGCGCCCAGATAGCGAAGCGGCCGAGAGTCGAGGCGTTGCCCGAATCGTCCGGCGCCGATACCAGCCCAGATGGCCACGGCGGACACCAGCGAGACGGCGATCAGGCCGCCCCGGTACGCAACCGGGCTGTCGGCGGGCATGAGGAGGCTGAACGCGGCCAGCGCGAGGAGGGCGACCAACCCGATCCAGGGGCGCAGGCGAGGCAACCAGGAGCCGATGCGTCCGGACAAATCAGTACCGGCCGTTGCTCCCGGGTTGATACTGCGCTGCCAGAGGATGAGGGCAAGAGCGGCCCCGATGGCCAAACCGAAGCTATGCGTGTCTGAACCGAAATAGACCCGCGTGGGGTCGGCATCCGGGGTGTACATGACCGCCATCCAGAGGGCGGATGCGGCGCCCACGGCGAGCACCAACAGCAGTCGCAGTCGGGGCCGCGGAATGAACAGCAGCGCAGCGACTGCCAGTGGCCAGACCAGGTAGAACTGTTCCTCGACGGCGAGCGACCAGAGATTGCGGAACAACTCGGGCTGGTCGGTGGTGAAGTAGCTCGCGTTGGCGCCGATTGACACCCAGTTGTAGCTGAAGGTGAGCGCGCCGAGGATCTGTCGGCCGAGTCCGACGAGTACATCGCCGCCGACCAGTAACGCCGCAGTTGCGCAGACGAGGAGCACGGGAATGAGGGGAGGGACCAGGCGGCGCACCCTCCGGGTCCAGAAGCGTCCCAGGGAGATCCGACCTGAGCGCGCACGTTCGCGCAGCAGCAAGCTGGTGATCAGAAAGCCGCTGATGACAAAGAAGACGTCAACGCCGATGTAGCCACCGGGCAGAACCGTTGGAAAGAAGTGATAGGCGATGACGGCGATGACCGCGAGCGCCCGCAGGCCATCAAGCCCGGTCCACCGCGGCGCCGGAAGCGGGCCGGTGATCGGGGAGAGCGAAGTGGAATCCGAGGTCGACGCGGAAGCGGAAACCGGGGCCGCAGCCGCACTCAGGGGCGATGCCGATGCGGTGCGACCGATTTCGGATACGCCGGTGGTCCGGTCGCCAAGGCTGGGGGAGGAGGAAGGAAGACGTTTCATAGCAAGGGCGGGCAGAACCCGGCTTCAACGATAACTCACGCCACGAGTTCGGCCACTCTCAGGAACCGGTGGCACCGGCGCCGACGGCCGTCCTGGTTGCGTGCACAATAAACTGGACCCGTGAATCTTCCTGCAACCGAGGCTGCTGTGCCCATTGATCCGGGAGCCGTGCAGAGGATTCGGCTCGACATCGCCTACGACGGAACGACGTTCGCCGGCTGGGCGAAGCAGCCGGAGTTGCGCACGGTGCAGGGCGAGATCGAAGACGCGCTGGCGACCATCCTGCGCCGTCACGGCCCGGTTTCCGATCTCGTCGTTGCGGGGCGAACGGATGCCGGAGTGCACGCGCGCGGTCAGGTCGCCCATTTCGATCTCACCGCCGAGCAGGCGCACGCACTTGTGCAGCCCCGCCGCGGCACGGGCAACAAGCCCAAGCCACCGCTTCCGGTCGAGATCTACCGACGGGTCAGCGGCATCCTCGTCACGAAGCCAGAAATCGTGTTGAAAGACGTCACCCGGGCACCAGACGGGTTCGACGCCCGCTTTTCTGCATTGTGGCGTCGCTACGAATACCGCCTCGCCGACAGCTTGGTCGGGCATGACCCGATGCAACGGATGCGCACGACCTGGCACCCTTTTGAGCTGGATCTCGATGCGATGGATGCGGCGGCGGCGACCCTCGTCGGACTTCACGACTTCGCCACCTACTGCAAGCCGCGGCCCGGGGCCACGACAGTGCGCACCCTGCAGGACTTTCGGTGGCGCCGGGACTCCGATGGGGTTCTGATCGCCTCCCTCAAGGCCGACGCGTTCTGCCACAGCATGGTGCGCGCGCTCGTCGGCGCGTGTGTCGCGGTGGGGGAGGGCAAGCTGGATGGGAGCCGCTTGGTGAACCTGCGGGTCGAACGCGCCAGAACCAGCGAGTTCAAGGTCATGCCGGCTCAGGGCCTCACCCTGACAGAGGTGGGTTACCCGGAAGACGCCGAACTCGCGATACGTGCGGTGGAAACCCGGTCGCGTCGCGAGCTTCCCGAGGAGTAGCCGACGGCATCCGTCGCCGTGGTGAATCGTGCAGAAACCGCCGCGAATTGCGCGATGCCGTGTCGGCGAAGTAGTATTGACCCTTGGTGTCTGTGCGTTGCAGCCAGGCACACGAACGTGAGCCCTCCATCGATCGTGTTCTTCTTCAAGAACACACCCGGAGCGGGATTCACGAACACCTCCGTTCGAACAAGAAAGCAGCACTATAGTGACGCGCACCTACACCCCCAAGGCAAGTGAAGTCCAGCACGATTGGGTCGTCATCGACGCCACCGACATCGTTCTTGGCCGTCTCGCCAGCCACGCAGCCGTTCTCCTTCGCGGCAAGCACAAGGCTGTGTTCTCTCCCCACATGGATATGGGAGATTTCGTCATCATCGTCAACGCCGAGAAGATTGCCCTGACCGGCAAGAAGCTCGACCTGAAGATCGCCTACCGCCACTCCGGTTACCCGGGCGGCCTGTCGGCACAGAACTACTCGGAGATGCTCGAGAAGCACCCGACGCGTGCGGTTGAGAAGGCGATTCGCGGCATGCTGCCGAAGAACTCGCTCGGTCGCGCTCAGCTCGCCAAGCTCAAGGTCTACGCCGGCCCGGAGCACCCGCACGCTGCGCAGCAGCCCAAGCCGTACACCCTCGGCCAGGTCGCGCAGTAGCGTCGGCCCCCAGACTTCTCGACTCTAAGAAAAAGGATTCACACCATCGTGGCGAAGATCGCAGACCAGATTGACGCGGCTCCGGAGAGCTACTCGACAGAGACTCCCGTAGAAGCCGTGACCAAGGCGCCCCGCGCCATTCTCACCGTTCCCGGCGCAGCCGTCGGCCGTCGCAAGCAGGCCATCGCCCGCGTGCGCATCGTTCCCGGCTCCGGCACCATCACGGTCAACGGCCGTGAGTTCGCTGACTACTTCCCGAACAAGCTGCACCAGCAGCTGATCAACGACCCGTTCAAGGTGCTCGACCTGATCGGCAGCTACGACGTAATCGCTCGCATCAGCGGCGGCGGCCCCTCCGGCCAGGCCGGCGCCCTGCGTCTCGGCATTGCTCGTTCGCTCAACCAGATCGACGAAGAGAACAACCGCGCCATCCTCAAGAAGGCCGGCTTCCTCAGCCGTGACGCTCGCGTCAAGGAGCGTAAGAAGGCTGGTCTCAAGAAGGCCCGCAAGGCTCCTCAGTTCTCCAAGCGTTAAGTCGAAGGTCGATTCAAGGCTCATATGCCTCGACTTTTTGGCACTGACGGCGTCCGGGGCTTGGCCAACCGTGATCTCACGGCTGGCCTTGCCCTGGGCCTCGCTCAGGCAAGCGCAGTAGTACTGACCCAGGGTCGTCGTGCAGAAGAACGACGCGCTCAGGGTCGACGCCCGGTCGCCGTGCTCGCACGCGACCCGCGTATTTCCGGAGAGTTCATCTCGGCCGCTGTAGCCGCCGGGCTGGCCAGCTCTGGAGTGGATGTGCTCGATGCCGGCGTCATTCCGACCCCCGCAGCAGCATTCCTGATCGCCGATATCGGCGCAGACTTTGGCGTGATGATTTCCGCCTCACACAATCCGGCCCCCGACAACGGCATCAAGTTCTTTGCCTTCGGCGGCACGAAGCTTCCCGACGACGTCGAGAACCGCATCGAAGCGCACCTTGAAGACGAGATGCTCACCCCGATCGGTGGCGACGTTGGCCGCATCCGTCGTTTTGCCGACGCAGAAGACCGCTACGTCGTGCACCTGCTCAGCACTCTCCCGCACCGTCTCGACGGCATTCATGTCGTGCTCGACTGCGCCCACGGCGCGGCGGCCGGGGTGTCTCCGCAGGTCTTCACGGATGCCGGCGCTCGCGTCACGGTGATCGGTGCGGATCCCGACGGCCTCAACATCAATGACGGTGTCGGTTCGACCCATCTCGACAACCTGGCTCGCGCCGTGCTCAAGCATGGCGCCGATGTCGGAATCGCTCACGACGGCGACGCCGACCGCTGCCTCGCCGTGGATCGCGATGGAAACATCGTCGACGGCGACCAGATCATGGCAATCCTCGCCGTCTCAATGGCCGAGCGCGGTGTGCTGAAGGACCGCACGCTGGTTGCCACGGTGATGAGCAACCTGGGTCTGAAGAAGGCGATGGCCGCCCACGACATCCGCGTGATCGAAACGCGGGTCGGCGACCGGTACGTGCTCGAAGAGCTTAACATCGACGGGCTCTCGCTCGGCGGAGAACAGTCGGGTCACGTCATCATGACTAAGTACGCCACGACCGGCGATGGGATTCTGACCGGCTTGCACCTGGTCGCCGAGATGGCGCGCACGGGCAAGACGCTTGGCGAACTCGCCTCGGTCATGACCGTCTTCCCGCAGATTCTCGTGAATGTGCGCGACATCAACCACCACGGACTGGGCTCCGACACGGCGATTGCCGACGCCGTGATCGCCGCCGAGACCGAGCTCGGCGACACCGGTCGGGTGCTCCTGCGTCCGTCGGGCACTGAGCCGATGGTGCGGGTCATGGTCGAGGCTGCTGACCAGCCGACCGCCGACCGTCTGGCGCACCAGCTCGCCGCTGTCGTGCGCGAGCAGCTGGCGCTCTAGCCACTCGCTTTCGGGTCTCGCTTTCGGGTCCCGCTTTCGGGTCTCGCTTTCGGTCCCGCTTTCGGGTCTCGCTTTCGGGCCCCGCTTTCGGGTCTCGCTTTTGGTCCCGACAGGCTGGACCACCGTTTCACGGTGTGTTTCGGCCAAGATCTGGTCGGGGTTCACCCCATTCGACGGAGATTTTCGCGGTTGGGGTCCGGTTCCAGCCTAAATTCGACGTTTTCGCGCGAATCTCCGTCGAATGGGGACAGCGCATCCGTCGCGCAGCCCGACTCCAGCGCACAATGCGTCTCTGAGCACATGCCTTCGCACCAGAGGATATGGACGGCCACGAGGTTCGTAAAGTAGGAGATTCTGCGACACGTCGCCTCAAACCGGCTGGGCCGACCCAGGGATTCCGGTCAGTAGTCCTCCGCTATTACTGATTGGATTGCGAATATG
>NZ_BAABCN010000019.1:0-656 GCF_039538945.1 Glaciibacter kafniensis
GTATCCCGCATCTGCGCCGACCTGGACAAGGAGGTCGGCGCGTTCCGGGACCGAGACCTGTCCGCCTTGGACTACCCGTACGTGTTCCTTGACGCGACGTATTGCAAGGCCCGGGTGAACCACCGGGTCGTGTCCCAAGCCGTCGTCGTCGCGTTCGGCGTCGCCGCCGACGGCCGCCGGGAGGTGCTCGGTTTCGACGTCGGTGACAGCGAGAACGAGGCGTTCTGGACCGCGTTCCTGCGCTCGTTGAAGGCCCGCGGCCTGAACGGGGTGAAACTCGTCATCTCCGACGCTCACACCGGGCTGAAGAAGGCGATCAACGTCGCGTTCCAGGGCGCCGCGTGGCAGCGTTGCCGGGTGCATTTCATGCGCAACGTCCTCGCCATCGTGCCCAAAGCGTCTCAGGAGATGGTCGCCTCGATCATCCGCACCGCGTTCGCGCAGCCCGACGCCGAGCACGTGAACGCCCAGTTTGACGAGGTCGTGCGGATGCTCGGCAAGTCGCACCCGAAGGTCGCCCTGATGCTCGACGAGGCCCGCGCCGACGTGCTCGCCTTCGCCGGATTCCCGGTCAAACACTGGCGGCAAATCTGGTCCACGAACCCAATGGAACGCGTCAACAAGGAGATCAAACGACGCACCGATGTCGTCGGCGT
>NZ_BAABCN010000020.1:0-1594 GCF_039538945.1 Glaciibacter kafniensis
AGCTAATCAGCGGTGCTCCTGGCGGAACAACTGACACACCAGAGGTTCGTCCATCCCGGTCCTCTCGTACTAGGGATAGATCTTCTCAAATTTCCTGCGCGCGCAGCGGATAGGGACCGAACTGTCTCACGACGTTCTAAACCCAGCTCGCGTACCGCTTTAATGGGCGAACAGCCCAACCCTTGGGACCTACTCCAGCCCCAGGATGCGACGAGCCGACATCGAGGTGCCAAACCATGCCGTCGATATGGACTCTTGGGCAAGATCAGCCTGTTATCCCCGAGGTACCTTTTATCCGTTGAGCGACAGCGCTTCCACAAGCCACTGCCGGATCACTAGTCCCGACTTTCGTCCCTGCTCGACTTGTCAGTCTCACAGTCAAGCTCCCTTGTGCACTTACACTCGACACCTGATTGCCAACCAGGTTGAGGGAACCTTTGGGCGCCTCCGTTACTTTTTAGGAGGCAACCGCCCCAGTTAAACTACCCACCAGGCACTGTCCCTGAACCGGATCACGGTTCGAAGTTAGATATCCAATATGACCAGAGTGGTATTTCAACGATGACTCCACCTGAACTAGCGTCCAAGCTTCAAAGTCTCCCACCTATCCTACACAAGCCACACCGAACACCAATACCAAGCTGTAGTAAAGGTCACGGGGTCTTTCCGTCCTGCTGCGCGTAACGAGCATCTTTACTCGTAGTGCAATTTCGCCGAGTTCGCGGTTGAGACAGCTGGGAAGTCGTTACGCCATTCGTGCAGGTCGGAACTTACCCGACAAGGAATTTCGCTACCTTAGGATGGTTATAGTTACCACCGCCGTTTACTGGGGCTTAAATTCTCAGCTTCGCCTTGCGGCTAACCGTTCCTCTTAACCTTCCAGCACCGGGCAGGCGTCAGTCCGTATACATCGTCTTGCGACTTGGCACGGACCTGTGTTTTTAGTAAACAGTCGCTTCCCACTGGTCTCTGCGGCCTTCAAACGCTCCGGAAGTAAATTCCTTCACGCCTCAGGCCCCCCTTCTCCCGAAGTTACGGGGGCATTTTGCCGAGTTCCTTAACCACGATTCTCTCGATCTCCTTAGTATTCTCTACCTGATCACCTGAGTCGGTTTGGGGTACGGGTGACTAAAACCTCGCGTCGATGCTTTTCTTGGCAGCATAGGATCACTGATTTCGCCCTTACGGGCTACCCATCGGGTCTCAGCCTTATATGAGAGACGGATTTGCCTATCTCTCGGCCTACATCCTTAGACCGGGACAACCATCGCCCGGCTCAGCTACCTTCCTGCGTCACACCTGTTAATACGCTAACCGCACCAGCATAGGGTCGTGTGCTAGGCCCAACGCCTCACCCCGAAGGGATCGGTCACAGGGATTCAGACACTTAGCATTACTGGGTTAGTTTGGGCGGTTTTTCGTCAGTACGGGAATATCAACCCGTTGTCCATCGACTACGCCTGTCGGCCTCGCCTTAGGTCCCGACTTACCCAGGGCGGATTAACCTGGCCCTGGAACCCTTGATCTTTCGGAGGACGGGTTTCTCACCCGTCTTTCGCTACTCATGCCTGCATTCTCACTCGTGTAGCCTCCA
>NZ_BAABCN010000021.1:0-1648 GCF_039538945.1 Glaciibacter kafniensis
CCCCCGAAGGAGCGTACTGAATCAGATGAACTTCATCCGGCATCAATGTCAATGTTCCACCCATGAGCGCCATCCCAGAACATTCGTCTGAGTATGACTGGCACCGTTGATCTCCCTGTATACAGAGGAGAGGTGCACGTGCTCCTTAGAAAGGAGGTGATCCAGCCGCACCTTCCGGTACGGCTACCTTGTTACGACTTAGTCCTAATCACCGATCCCACCTTCGACAGCTCCTCCCCTTGCGGGTTAGGCCACTGGCTTCGGGTGTTACCGACTTTCATGACTTGACGGGCGGTGTGTACAAGGCCCGGGAACGTATTCACCGCAGCGTTGCTGATCTGCGATTACTAGCGACTCCGACTTCATGAGGTCGAGTTGCAGACCTCAATCCGAACTGAGACCGGCTTTTTGGGATTCGCTCCACCTTACGGTATTGCAGCCCTTTGTACCGGCCATTGTAGCATGCGTGAAGCCCAAGACATAAGGGGCATGATGATTTGACGTCATCCCCACCTTCCTCCGAGTTGACCCCGGCAGTATCCCATGAGTTCCCACCATTACGTGCTGGCAACATAGGACGAGGGTTGCGCTCGTTGCGGGACTTAACCCAACATCTCACGACACGAGCTGACGACAACCATGCACCACCTGTTTACGAGTGTCCAAAGAGTTGACCATTTCTGGCCCGTTCTCGTATATGTCAAGTCTTGGTAAGGTTCTTCGCGTTGCATCGAATTAATCCGCATGCTCCGCCGCTTGTGCGGGCCCCCGTCAATTCCTTTGAGTTTTAGCCTTGCGGCCGTACTCCCCAGGCGGGGAACTTAATGCGTTAGCTGCGACACGGAGACCGTGGAATGGTCCCCACATCTAGTTCCCAACGTTTACGGCATGGACTACCAGGGTATCTAATCCTGTTCGCTCCCCATGCTTTCGCTCCTCAGCGTCAGTTACGGCCCAGAGATCTGCCTTCGCCATCGGTGTTCCTCCTGATATCTGCGCATTCCACCGCTACACCAGGAATTCCAATCTCCCCTACCGCACTCTAGTCTGCCCGTACCCACTGCAGGCCCGAGGTTGAGCCTCGGGTTTTCACAGCAGACGCGACAAACCGCCTACGAGCTCTTTACGCCCAATAATTCCGGACAACGCTTGCACCCTACGTATTACCGCGGCTGCTGGCACGTAGTTAGCCGGTGCTTTTTCTGCAGGTACCGTCACTTTCGCTTCTTCCCTACTAAAAGAGGTTTACAACCCGAAGGCCGTCGTCCCTCACGCGGCGTTGCTGCATCAGGCTTTCGCCCATTGTGCAATATTCCCCACTGCTGCCTCCCGTAGGAGTCTGGGCCGTGTCTCAGTCCCAGTGTGGCCGGTCACCCTCTCAGGCCGGCTACCCGTCGTCGCCTTGGTGAGCCATTACCTCACCAACAAGCTGATAGGCCGCGAGCTCATCCTTGACCAAAATTCTTTCCACCCCCAGGAGATGCCTCCGAGGGTCGTATCCGGTATTAGACGTCGTTTCCAACGCTTATCCCAGAGTCAAGGGCAGATTGCTCACGTGTTACTCACCCGTTCGCCACTAATCCAAGGAGCAAGCTCCTCTTCATCGTTCGACTTGCATGTGTTAAGCACGCCGCCAGCGTTCGTCCTG
>NZ_BAABCN010000022.1:0-501 GCF_039538945.1 Glaciibacter kafniensis
CGCCGTCGTGAAGCAGGTTCCAGACGATGACGAGCAGGGCATGTTCGATCGCGACGACGGCCTTCTGCTTCCCTTGCCGGGAAACGATGCGCCAATACTTCGTATGGAGATGGTTGTCCTTCGACCAGGAAATGGCGAGGGCCGCGATCCCGAGATTTGCTTTGAGATACCGGTTCCCGGGTCTGGTTTTGGTGCTCTTCACTCGTCCCGCGGACTCGTTTTGGCCCGGGCAGACCCCGGCCCAGGAGGCGAGGTGGGCGGCGTCCGGGAACGCGTCGACGGTGGGGCCGACCTCGGCGATGACGGCGTTAGCGACCACGATCCCGATCCCGGGGATGGTGGTCAGCGCCTCCCGGGCTGCTTGAAAAGGTGCCATCACCTGCTCGGTGCGTTCTTCAATCCGGAGAATGGCCGCATCGAGGTGATCGATGTTGTCGAGGTGAATCTGGACCATGAAAGCGTGATGATCGGTGAACCGGCCGGTGAGCGCTTGGACGTATT
>NZ_BAABCN010000023.1:0-1207 GCF_039538945.1 Glaciibacter kafniensis
GAATCACTTGACCAGTGAGCTATTACGCACTCTTTCAAGGGTGGCTGCTTCTAAGCCAACCTCCTGGTTGTCTGTGCAACTCCACATCCTTTCCCACTTAGCACGCGCTTTGGGACCTTAGATGGTGGTCTGGGTTGTTTCCCTCTCGACGATGAAGCTTATCCCCCACCGTCTCACTGCTGCGCTCTCACTTACCGGCATTCGGAGTTTGGCTAACGTCAGTAACCTTTTAGGGCCCATCGGCTATCCAGTAGCTCTACCTCCGGCAAGAAACACGCAACGCTGCACCTAAATGCATTTCGGAGAGAACCAGCTATCACGAAGTTTGATTGGCCTTTCACCCCTATCCACAGCTCATCCCCTCCATTTTCAACTGAAGTGGGTTCGGTCCTCCACGACGTCTTACCGTCGCTTCAACCTGGCCATGGATAGATCACTTCGCTTCGGGTCTAGGACATGCGACTGAATCGCCCTATTCAGACTCGCTTTCGCTACGCATTCCCCTCTCGGGTTAAGCTCGCCACATATCACTAACTCGCAGGCTCATTCTTCAAAAGGCACGCTGTCACAGCTACAAGGCTGCTCCAACGGTTTGTAAGCAAACGGTTTCAGGTACTATTTCACTCCCCTCCCGGGGTACTTTTCACCTTTCCCTCACGGTACTTGTTCACTATCGGTCATGTAGGAGTATTTAGGCTTATCAGGTGGTCCTGACAGATTCACACGGGATTTCTCGGGCCCCGTGCTACTTGGGATACTCTTCGCGCCATTGCTGCATTTCGACTACGGGGTTCGCACCCTCTATGACCAGGCTTTCAATCCTGTTCGTCTATACAACGTTGTAACGCTCACTGTTCGGCAGAATCAGCAGAAAAGTCCCGCAACCCCGACCATGCAACGCCTGCCGGCTATCACACATGATCGGTTTAGCCTCATCCGGGTTCGCTCGCCACTACTAACGGAATCACTGTTGTTTTCTCTTCCTGTGGGTACTGAGATGTTTCACTTCCCCACGTTCCCTCTACCCGCCCTATATATTCAGGCGGGAGTCACCAGGTCACCTTGCGGGCCTGGCGGGGTTTCCCCATTCGGACATCCTCGGATCAAAGTTCGTTTATCAACTCCCCGAGGCTTATCGCAGATTACTACGTCCTTCTTCGGCTCTACATGCCAAGGCATTCACCGTTTGCTCTTAGAAATTTGAAAT